>JAAVDO010000001.1:0-18510 GCA_014801735.1 Bacteroides sp.
AGTTTAGAGGAGTCACCGACATTCCATTCTTTCTATTCCGCCTTTCAAAGCTATGCGCCTAAAAATATTTCACACTCGGGTAGTGTTTTAACAATTCAACCGGGTTTTGCATCTGACCCGCGAAAAAGGGTATAGAGGATAAAAAAATATGGCCCTGTCTCACGACAGAACCATAATTCTTGTTGTAAAGTGTATACAGGGATGTTTAATTTTCAAAATGAGGGTTTGAGTTACATACACGAAGAAAGGTTGATTTCTTCGTATTGCAAAGGTAACAGTTAAATGATAAACTGCAAAATATTTTACATGGAAATATTCAAGTATTTTAGGAATTTGCGAAAAATATGGAGAGAATGTAATAAAAGTCAGTCGAAGGGGAAGCGGGTGGCATTGTCGATAGCTTTCAGGTCGGATTCGATTTCGCCCGGATCTTCGCCGTCAGACCGGTCGCGACGAATTATGTAGCGGTCGTAGTAGGAAAGCAACAATGTGGTGAGAGGCAGAGCTATAATAAGGCCTATGAGGCCGAGCAGTGAACCCCACACGGAGAGCGAGAGGAGAATTATGGCAGGATTCAGGCCCATAGCCTTGCCCATAATACGAGGGGTCAGGATGAGGTCCTGAATGATCTGTACAATGGCATAGACGGCGACACACTGCCAGAAAATGGTCCAGAAATCGCCGTTGCCTCCCAGGCTATATACGAGGCAAAGCAGTAAAGTGGGCACTATAGAAATGAGCTGCAGATAGGGCACCATGTTGAGCAATCCGATGAAGAGGCCGAGGATCACAGCCATAGGCAGGCCGATGATGGCGAAACCGATAGCGAAGAGCACACCGACACAGGCGGCGATGAGCGCCTGACCGCGGAAATAGTGGTTCATGCTGTTCTTGATATCGTTTGCAATCGAGAAGACGCTGGCGCGGTATTTCGGGGGAACCATGTGGCGGCAACCCTTGTTGAGGCGGTCGTAGTCGATCATGATAAAGACGAGATAGAGGGCCACTATGCACCAACCTGCGAGAGCAACCATCAATTCAATGGAACCCGTGATTATGCTCCAGGAGGCGCTGACGGTGGTTTCGATGAGTTGCGAGATCTGTTCGTAGGTGAGCATATCGCCGAGCTTCTGAAAGTCGATATGGCGGCGGATGAACTCCTGCACCTGATCGGGAAGGAAGTGTATGGTGACGCGGTTGGCGGCGAACTCACGGAACACACCGGCCATACGGTCGAGTTCGCTGATCAGCGTGGGGATGGTGAAGTAGCAGAGCACGGAGAAAAAGAACAGAGCCTCGAAGAGTGTTACAAAGATTGCGATGACACGACCCTTGAGGTGGAGCAGGTGGCGATTGTATTGAACAAACGGCTCCATCATGTATGCGAGTAGGCAAGCGACGCAAAAAGGCAGAAGCACACTTTTGAGCGTGTTGATTAGCCAGATTGAGGCCACCAAACCCGCAAACGAGAAGACAATCCGGACCACACGGTCGAATGTGAAAGGACGATATGGCATGAGATAAAAAATAGAATAGTGCGAAGTTACAAAAATGCGTAAAGAATCCGTATATTTGCAGTCTAAAAAAATCACATTTCTTGCCAAATGACTTTAGTAACCACCACGAGGCAGTTGCTCAATGACAAATTCTGGGCACGCTGGACGGCGCTATTGCTGATAGCGTCAATGATGTTTTTCGCCTACATGTTTGTAGACGTAATGTCGCCGTTGCAGGCACTTATCGAGACGACCCGAGGCTGGTCGCCGGACGCATTCGGTTATTATGCCGGAGCGGAGTATATATTGAATGTGTTTGGTTTCCTGATAGTTGCCGGTATTATTCTGGACAAAATGGGCGTCAGATTCACCGGTACGCTGAGCGCAAGCCTGATGGTTGCAGGCGCAGCCATAAAATTCTATGCCGTAAGTACATGGTTTGAAGGCACGGGTCTGGACGCATGGTTGAGCAGCTGGTGGACGGCAATGCCCGGCTCGGCCAAGCTGGCGGCTCTGGGCTTCATGATATTCGGCTGTGGCTGTGAGATGGCCGGCATCACCGTGAGCAAGGCGATCGCCAAATGGTTTGCCGGAAAAGAGATGGCGCTTGCGATGGGTCTGGAGATGGCAATAGCCCGTCTGGGTGTGTTCGCGATATTCTCGCTGTCGCCGCGTCTGGCAACGAGCGGATGGTTCGGTGCTGTAGATCCGACGGTCGTGATCCCCGTGGGTTTCTGCGGAGCACTGCTCGTAATCGGTCTGCTGAACTTCCTGGTTTTCTGTATATTCGACACAAAACTCGACCATGAATTGGCCGCAGAGCGCGCTGCCAAGTCGGAAGAACCCGAGGAGGAATTCAAGATGAGCGACGTGGGTATCATATTCAAGAGCAATCTGTTCTGGATCGTGGCCCTGCTGTGCGTGCTCTATTACTCGGCCATCTTCCCGTTCCAGCGTTATGCCGCCAACATGCTTCAGTGCACGCTGCATATCGATGCAACCACGGCATCGGACATTTTCCGCTGGTTCCCGATGGGCGCAATGGTGCTGACCCCGCTGCTGGGCTATTATCTCGACAGAAAAGGTAAAGGAGCCACGATGTTGATAATCGGAGCGATACTGATGATAGTGTGTCATCTGACATTCGCCCTTGTACTGCCTGCAGTGCCTTCGGAGGCAATAGCATTCTCGGCCATCGTGATACTCGGCGTGAGCTTCTCGCTGGTGCCCGCAGCGCTGTGGCCGTCGGTACCCAAGATCATGGACGAGAGATTCCTGGGATCGGCCTACTCGCTGATATTCTGGGTGCAGAACATCGGTCTGGCACTGTTCCCCATACTGATCGGTCAGGTCCTGACAGCCACCAACAAGGGTGTCGCAGATCCGATGGATTACAACTACACATGGCCGATGCTGATGTTTGCCGGACTGGGTGGTCTGGCGCTTGTGTTCGGTATCTGGCTAAAAATACTCGACGGAAAACATCACTACGGTCTGGAGAAACCGAATATGCCGAGTGATCTTGAGAAGGTCGAGTTTGACGGAGAAGAATAAACAATCAACCACCATAATCATTCAAAGCAATGAAAAAGAGAGTAATGAAAGTGGCCACCATTTTCGCACTGAGTGGCCTGCTTCTGAGCCAGTCGTCGTGTATCGGCACTTTCTCGCTGACCAACAACCTACTGTCGTGGAACCGTCAGATCGACAACAAGTTCGTGAACGAACTCGTGTTCTTCGCCTTCTGGATCCTTCCCGTATATGAGGTATCGGCCCTTGCCGACATACTGGTTCTGAACAGCATAGAATTCTGGAGCGGCAACAATCCCGTGACCAGCAGCAGCCGTACCATCAAGGGTCAGGATGGCCAGAAGTATCTGGTAGAGGTAGACGAGAACGGCTATACCATCACCGGCGAAAGCGACAAGCAGGTAGTGAGACTTGACTTCGACAAGGAGACCCGTTCGTGGGACTGCACCGTGAACGAGGGTGAGACCTACAGACTGATGACTTTCGTTGACGACACCCACGTGATGCTGCCCGCCGGAGGCGACAAGAGCGTGCTGGTAGAAGTATCGAAAGCCGGAGTGATGGCCTATCAGGAGCAGGTGATGCCCGCAATGGCACTGCGCTGATAGATCTCTTCGGAAACAGGATATGATCAAAAGCCTGTCGCAGCGATGCGTTTGTGTCGCGGCGACAGGCTTTTCCGTTGTCAAATCTCTTAAAGATTTCAAAAGGGGGCAGGTTAGGGGCAGGTGCGCAGTGCAGAAAGCAAAAAAAGTAGTAAATTTGCGGAAACATAACAGAAATAATCAAACACATGTCGATTGACAACATCATATCGCAAGCAGTAGCCAAAGCGCTGAAAGCGCTCTACGGGATCGAAGCAACCCCCGAGAGCATCGTACCTCAGGCCACCCGTAAGGAATTTGAGGGTAATCTGACCATCGTGGTATTCCCCTGGGTAAAGACAGCCCGTAAAAGTCCGGAGGCAGTAGCCACGGAGATCGGAAAATGGCTTGAGGATAACGAGCCCGCCGTAGCGCGCTTCAATGCCGTGAAAGGATTCCTGAACATAGTGATCGAACCGTCGTTCTGGAGCTCGGTACTGAGCCACATAGAACGCGAGGAGGACTGGGGCTTAAAGAATGCCGACGAAAATTCACCCCTGGTGATGGTGGAATACTCGTCGCCCAACACCAACAAGCCTCTGCACCTTGGCCACGTGAGAAACATACTGCTGGGCAACAGCCTGAGCCGCATACTGGCAGCATGCGGCAACCGTGTTGTCAGGACTAACATCGTGAATGACCGCGGTATCCATATATGCAAGTCGATGCTGGCCTGGCAGAAGTGGGGCGAAGGCATCACGCCGGAGAAGGCCGGTAAGAAAGGCGATCACCTGATAGGCGACTTCTACGTGCTGTTCAGCTCGAAGTATGCCGAGGAAGTGAAGGCACTGATGGCTCAGGGTATGAGCAAGGAGGAGGCCGAGGCCGCTTCGCCGCTGATGCAGGAGGCCCGCGCGATGCTCCGTGCCTGGGAAGCCAAGGATCCGGAAGTGAGAAAGCTCTGGGAGATGATGAACCAGTGGGTTTATGCCGGTTTTGACTCGACATACGAGCGTATGGGAGTAGGTTTCGACAAAATCTACTATGAGAGCGACACTTATCTGGAAGGTAAGGCAAAGGTGCTGGAAGGACTCGAAAAAGGTGTAACCTACCGCAGAGAAGACGGTTCGGTGTGGGCTGACCTGAGCGATGCAGGACTGGATGAGAAACTGCTTCTGCGCTCCGACGGCACATCGGTGTATATGACACAGGATATCGGCACGGCCAAGCTACGCTATCAGGATTATCCGATCGACAAGATGATCTACGTAGTGGGCAACGAGCAGAATTATCATTTCCAGGTTCTGTCGCTGCTACTTGACCGTCTGGGCTTCAAGTGGGGCAAGGATCTGGTTCACTTCAGCTATGGTATGGTCGAGCTTCCGGAAGGAAAGATGAAGAGCCGTGAGGGTACAGTGGTAGATGCCGACGACCTGATGGATGAAATGGTGAACACGGCCAAGAGCGTGAGCGAGGAGCTTGGCAAGCTCGACGGATGCAGCGAGGCCGAGAAAGATGCCATCACCGAGAAGATAGGTCTGGGCGCCCTGAAATATTTCCTGCTGAAAGTGGATCCGCGCAAGAACATGACTTTCAACCCGAAGGAGTCGATAGACTTCAACGGCAACACAGGGCCCTTCATACAGTATACCTACGCACGCATACGGTCGCTGCTGAGAAAGGCGGAGGAAACAGGAATGAAGATCACTGCCTATGGCGAGGCTGAGCCCGGCGAAAGAGAGATCACCGTCATACAGCGTCTGGCCGATTTCCCTCAGGTTGTGGCCGAGGCAGGCAGGAGCTACAGCCCGGCGCTGATAGCCAACTATGCCTACGATCTGGTGAAAGAATACAATCAGTTCTATCACGACTGCTCAATTCTGAAGGAGGAGAATGAGGCGCAGAGATCGCTGAGACTGGTGCTGAGCGACGCTACCGCAAGGACCGTGAAGACAGCGATGGGACTGCTCGGTATAGAGATGCCCGAACGGATGTAAATGAAAGCAAACAAACGAGAGGGCAAAAGCATTAGATAATAACTACACCAAACGTATAAAACAACTGAAATTATGGCATATAATCCTTACAATCTCCCCGACAGCATGAACACCACGTCGCTTGACGTGAGAGTGTCGAGCGTGATGAAGCGCGTCTATGTGAAGATGACGCTCGGTCTGATAGTAACAGCTCTGGTGAGCCTGTGGTGTGCAAGCACACCGGCAGTGATGAGCTTCTTCGCCACCCACAGTTTCATGATGTGGGTCCTGATCATAGTCGAGTTCGGCCTGGTGTTCGGTATCTCGGGCGGCATCAACAAGCTGAGCTCGTCGGTGGCCACCGGTCTTTTCTATCTGTTTGCCGTGGTCAATGGACTGATGCTCTTCCCGATCTTCATGGGATATACCCATACTTCGATTGCGAAGACATTCTTTATCACCGCCGGAACATTCGGTGCGATGAGTATATTCGGCTATACCACCAAGCAGGACCTGACCAAATTCGGAACATATCTGATCATGGCACTCTTCGGCCTGATCATAGTGTCGATAGTCAACATATTCGCCAAGAGCAGCTCGCTTGAATGGATCATCTCGGGCGTAGGTGTGCTGATATTCATCGGTCTGACTGCATGGGACACGCAGACCATCAAGCGCTGGGCAGAATCAGCTCCGGCAGAGAGCACAGGCAAGCTCGCCACACTGGGTGCACTGAGTCTGTATCTTGATTTCATCAACCTGTTCCTGTATCTGCTGCGCTTCTTCGGCAGAGGTAACGACTGATCAGAAGGACGATGAAAATAGCACTGATAGGCCACGGAAAAATGGGCCGCACGATAGAGAGAATAGCCAAAGAACGCGGCCATGAGATCGTGAGTGTGATAGATATGGACAATCAGGCGGACTTCGATTCGGATGCCTTCCGCTCGGCTGACATAGCCATAGAGTTCACAACACCGGCAACAGCCGTAGACAATTATCGCCGTGCCCTGGAGCAGGGAGTGAGCGTTGTGTCGGGCACTACCGGCTGGACTGAAAGAATGAATGAGGTAAAGGCACTGGTAGAAAACAGCGGAGATCTCGGCCTGATGTGGAGCAGCAACTTCTCGCTCGGAGTAAACATATTCTTCGAATTGTCGAAACAACTGAGTCGCATGATGGCACCATTTCCGCAGTACAGACCTTATCTGACGGAGACCCACCATATCCACAAACTGGACCATCCGAGCGGTACGGCCGTTACGATCGCAGAGGGAATAGTGGAGAACTCGCCGAGAGTCGGCAACTGGACCGAGGATGTTCCGGCGGCGGATGATGCCCTGATAGTGAGCCACGAACGTCGCGGTGAGGTAGCGGGAATACACACCGTGACCTGGGACTCGCCTGTAGATTCGATCTCAATAACCCACAGCGCCAAAAGCCGCGAGGGTTTCGCACTCGGAGCTGTTGTGGCCGCAGAATGGGCTCAGGGCCGCAAAGGCATGCTGAGCATGGATATGCTGATGGCCGATCTGCTTAATAAAGCAGAATAAAAGCACATAAGAGCGCCGGGCGGAGAGCAACAAGCAGACTCCGCCGGGCGCTCTATTTACAGAATCATAAAACCAGTCACAAAACAATCAATGTCGACCACAACACCGAACGACGAGAATACCACACCGGTTCCACATACATTCAAGGAGCGCATCAAGGCTACCAAAACCACCCGCTGGATAAGATTCGCCATCGTGGCTATAATATTCATAGCGTGGGTGGCGTGGCTCGGCAACTGGTGGGTAGCCCTGTTTCTGATCCTGCTATTCGATATATACATCACGGGATATATTCCCTTCACGTGGTGGAAGCGTAGCAAAAACGCAGTACTGAGGCAGATAATGAGCTGGATCGACGCTATAGTATATGCACTGATCCTGGTATATTTCATATTCGCTTTCATAGGCCAGAATTATCAAATACCCTCGTCGTCGCTCGAAAAGTCGCTGCTGGTGGGCGACTATCTGTGGGTAAACAAGATGGCATACGGACCGCGAGTGCCAATGACTCCAATTCACTTTCCGCTGGTTCAGAACACACTGCCGGTGCTCGAGACAAAGAGCTATCTGGAGTGGCCTGAATGGAAATATCATCGTCTGAAAGGTCTTGGCAACGTGAAATACGGCGATATCGTGGTGTTTAACTTCCCGGCAGGCGATACGGTAGCCACCAAAATGCAAAATCCGGATTATTACACGCTTGTGGAGCACTATGGCCGCGACGCCATATTGAATAATCCGCAGACATTCGGTGAGGTGATATACCGCCCCGTTGACAGACGCGAAAACTATGTGAAACGCGCAGTTGGTCTGCCGGGCGACAGCCTGAAGATAGTGGCCGGACAGGTGTTCATCAACGGCAAGGTGCAGCCCACACCGGCCGAAGCTCAGCATGATTATTTCTTCCAGATGAAAAACACGCGCTATCTGACCGAAGAAGAAAGAGAAGCGCTCGGCATAGCATACGACGACCTGCGTCTGCTGCCGGAACCATCGCTGACGGAGCATGAGAGTGTGCTGGCCCTGGGCTTCACGGTGACTCCGCAGGGACAGGTGCCTCCGATATATCATGCGCCGCTCACATCGGCAATGCTCTCGGCGATGCGCTCGAATCCGGAGATAGGCAGGATATTGCCCGACGAGGCTCCGAACGGCGAATATCTGTTTCCGAAGGGTATAGCCGACGAGTGGACCCGTGCGGAATATGGGCCGCTGTGGATTCCCAAAAAGGGAGCTACCATAGAGCTGACTCCCGAAAACTGGACGATATATAACCGCGCTATCCGAAACTATGAGCATCATCCGGAAGCATATATGGATGATAAAACCGGAATGGTTTATATCGACGGGAAGCCGGCCCGGACCTATACATTTGAAATGGACTATTACTTCATGATGGGCGACAACCGAGATAATTCGCTGGACTCGCGCTACTGGGGATTCGTTCCGGAAGATCATATCGTGGGGAGACCGGAGCGAGTGCTGATCTCGTTCGATAAGGACAAGGGATTGCTTAACGGCGGCATAAGGTGGAACCGAGTGCTGAAAAACGCCAATCCTGGATTCGAATAAACGGGGTAATGGCGATGGGTTCACCCTTGATGAAATATCCCGACAGGGAGATAAGACTCGGTGTAGCGCTTTGCGGAAATGCAGGGCGCTACGCCCTTATAGCTGAAAACGGGAAGACGCGAATAGCCTGCGGGGCACGGTGGAACAAGCGCGACAAAAGTATAAGAAGGCTTGACATAGCAGATGCAACCGGACGGCTTCAACTGACCGTGCCGATCAACAAGCCGGAGCATATATCGGGGACATCGGTGTGTGATCTGACCGTAAGCGGGCACGGGCAGTGGTGGAATATGACAGTCACAGCTCTGGAATCGGCCTATGGGCGGACACCATATTTCGAGTTTTATATCGACAGATTTCTGCCCTATCTGGGCAGTGCGGCAACGGGTATGCGACTTACGGAACTTTGCCGGAAAATGGACGAGGAGATATTAGATATACTCGGCGTTGACAGCGAGGTGACGTATGACGTTGAGTGTCGTGAGACCGACAATCTGGCTGAGCCCGAGATCGTGTATCCTCAACACCGGGAGCGGGAACTGGGGTTTATCGGCGCCCTGAGCGTGCTTGACCTGATATTCTGCCACGGACCGGAAGCTCCACGGTATTTCCTCAAGGGGAGAAAATGAGACAAATATCCCGAGCTTCATAATAGTCCGGGAAATTTATCAGGATCGGCAGAGATTATTGCTGAGCGGTGGTGCTGATGGCGGTGAGGTCGGTTTCGATGCTTTCGGCAAGTTTGGCCGAGGTGCGGATAAAACTGGCGAGTTCTACGTAGGGTGTAAGCTGAGGATCGGAGGTGTCGGTTGTGGTTACCGAGGCAAGACGCGCAGCAATTTCCTTGCGTGCCGAAGAGTCGGAACTATGAGCCGAGGCAATCACATCGTCGGCCGAGAATATCTGAGAGTCGGCAACGAATGTAAAACAGTTTTCCATCAGTTGGGGCCATATCGACAGATCGACGCGCGACTGGAGAGAGTCAAGGCATAGACTGAGCCGTGAAGCACTCGACAACAATCCGGAGACAGCCGGGCGACTGGTGCGGTCGGATGGCAGACCGGAGGGTTGATACAAGTCGGCCATATCGGCAAGAGTGAAACCGGGATTGAAGGTGCTTTCGCCCGTACGTCGGGTCACAGGGGTGGTCACCGCGTAGCAATAGGCAAGAAACAAATTGATATTGTGGATGATGGACGGAATGCCGGCTATGAGTTTCTGCTTCTCGGCGGCATCGTGGACCAGCCGCTGTTTTTCGATTTCAGACTGCACATCGATTTCCGATTTCATCGAACCGACAGCATTGAGGAAAAAGCCAAGGAAGAGCAGACCGCACATGACTTCGATTGCCGTAACAGCCTGGGCGATACCGTGGGCCGGAGTGTAGTCACCGAATCCCAGGGTTGTGATGGTCACTATGCTGTAATACAGCCAGGAACCGAAATCGGTGCCGGCACCATCGGGAATGCGGAATTGGCCGTCGGGAAGAGCCCAATAGATCAGAGCGAAGACAGGTACGAGACAGACGTAGAATCCAATCCAGACTATGGGACGAATATTTGAAACGACATGGAAAAAAAGTTTCAGCCGGGAGGGTGAAGGTGTAGCGGGTGTGCTCATAGCTAAAGAGAGTGTGTGGAGTTGAAAGAGTGAATATTTCTGCTGAAACACACTCGTTTCAGCAGCGGTTCGTTCAAACGGCTGGGAAAATCAGCGGCCGGCGGCGGATTCGAGGTCGAGCAGATAGCGTTTGGCTCTTATGCCACCGGCATAGCCGGTCAGCGACCCGTCGGCACCGATGACTCTGTGGCACGGGATGTATATTGACAGAGGATTGTCGCCAACAGCAGACGCAACAGCGCGCGAGGCCGACGGGCGCCCAAGTTTCAAGGCCAGCGACGCATAGGAACATGTATGGCCGTAGGGAACGGTGAGCAGTAGACTCCACACCGCGAGCCTGAACGGAGATCCAACGGGCATCAGGGACGGAACGGGAGGCATCTCAGCGTCATCAATGCCGATGAAATAGGCATCGAGCCATGCTGCGGCCTGGGTAAGAACCGCTGAGGATGCTGACAGCGGAGTGGCCGATAAGCGGGTGGATATTGACCGGAGGTTGGCATCGTGACGTCGCGAGTCAAGCCAGTCGGCCATGCACAGACACCCTTCGAACTCGCCAAGAAGCATACCGCCGCAGGGCGAAGCGTAGACAGACGTAAGAATATGAGAAGGTTTCATGCGGAAAATATTCGTCGGTTGAAGCGCGATTACGCCAGAATCTACCATTGGCCAACATAAGCGCAACTTCATGGCAAATATCGTCAGAATCCTCGGTATCAGCAAGGTTTTTCACTCCATTGGCGCCCAAAAATACTGCTATGACATGCATCCAGAAACCAATTACACTGATTATCGTCGGGTTGGACAGATAGAATATTCTCTAATTTGATTCAACCAACGGGCAGATTCGAAAAATGTTTGTAGATTTGCGGTATGAATGCAATATTGAATATAATCTGGGTAGTGTTCGGCGGACTGATGGTAGCGATCGAGTATGCCATTTCGAGTGTGCTGATGATGGTTACGATAGTCGGGATACCTTTCGGGCTTCAGACTATGAAACTGGCGATGGTGGCCCTCTGGCCGTTTGGCACGGAGATCAGCAGCGACGGCTGGCCATCGGGATGCCTTGCGGGTATCATGAACGTGATATGGTGGTTTCTTGGCGGACTGGTGATAGCCGTGACCCATCTGGGGTGGGGGTTGCTGTTCTGTATCACGATAATCGGGATACCCTTCGGGCTTCAGCACTTCAAGCTGATGAGGCTCGCGCTGTTTCCCTTCGGCAAGGTAGTGAGCTGAAGGCTCGGGCGAATCATTCGGGCACGTAGATAATCTCGCCGTTTTCAAGCTGGTAGGCTGTGCCGACACGCCGGCCGCGGCTACCCGAGGTGGGTGAATCGTTGTCGGCCGGGGTGTATTTCCTGATCTTATCGCCCTCTTTGGTGATGATCTCCATATTGTCGGTGCCTGGATTTTTCACGATGGTGAAATCCTCGTCGGTAAAAAACTCATTCATATTGAAGTGGGCGACAAAAGCAACCATGAGAGCAACAGCAAACACCATCGCCACATCAAAGAGGTTGGTCAGCATACTCATGGGGTTGTCGTCGGTTTCGTCTTCGTCGAGTAGGGGATTGCGTCTCATTTGCCGATCAGTTTAGAGTAGAAAAACTCGAGATCATTGAGCGATCGGGCGTAGAATCGGCGGCTCACCTGAAGAGTCGCGAGCCCGATAGCCGCAACAAGCATACCGACGACGGTAGTCGCAAAGGCAACCTGCATGTTGTAGGCCATGGATGAGATGTCGCCGGTAGCGAGACCGACGAGTGCGGGCCCCATCGGTATGAGCGTGCCCATCAGGCCGAGCATCGGCCCGAATCTGATCAACATCCGGGCGGGAGCAAGCTGCCGGCTGACCTCGACCTGGAAGTCGGCCAGTGCATGTTCGCAATAAGCGGAATCAGATCGGTGGGTCACGATGTCAGTCAAACAGCTTACGACAGGATCGCCACCAATATCGGCAAGAGTAGCCAGCGAATCGCAGAGAGCTTCCTCTGAATATCCGGCTATCACTTTGCGGAAAGCGGCAGAAATGCGTTTCTGAGTGCGGTAGACGCTGTAGAAGCGCAGAGCGATGCAGAGTGCCCGCATGAGCAGGCAGAGCAGCAGCAGAACTACCGGAATCAGCAGCCCATTGGATATGATAAAAAGAATGTCGGAAAGGGTTTTCATGTCATTCCAAATATTATGATACTGATAGAAAGACTGATCAGAGATACAACCCAGAGAGTGTTGGCGTCAGGACCGATACGACGGAAAAAGAACAGGAGAGCGATCAGCGATAGGGCGACGATAATACCGGTAAGGAGCGCTATGAGCGAGAAACTGATTCCGGGAAACGATCTGACGGCTACAGAAGCGAGCATGACCACCGGAACAGCGAGCATGACACCCGGATAGAATCTCAGGACAGACGCCACCGGCCGACGGACGAGGAGGGAGGCGATGAAGAGCAGACTCTCGATGACAGCGAGGATGAGAATTGACTGAAGGTCGGTCAGAGCGGCTACCTGGTCCTGCGACATGCCTGACAATGTGATGGCGGCCAGACCAGCTACCACTCCCCAAAGGAGGTCGATGAGAAGGGCGACACGCACAGGTATCATGGCAAGACGCGTCATATCGGCAGCGGTCAGGACAATAAGCAGCAGAATCAGCATCATGATTTGTCTTTAGGCTTTCTGCGCAGAGCTATGATCACTCCGGCGGCGATAAGCAAAATTATGACAACAGGCAGTAGGAAGGCTGACGGGGAGTCAGCCGACAGATTGGAAAGTACAGTGCGCTGCTGTTCTTTCAGCACCTTTGCCTGCGGATTTTCGGTTATCGCCTCGTTGATCCGGGCTGTATATGCATCAGCGCCGTCGGCATCGAGGTGAGAAGCGACAAACTGCTGCAGCTTTCGGTTTGCACATACAAACTCGGTGCATGGCGCTCCATGTTTCTCGGTCATGCGCGAGTGGAGCCGCGCGGTGGCTGTCAGTTGTTCTTCAGAAGCCTTCCAATAGCCTTTACGCGCGCTCTCGAGCATCGTGGCGGTCATTTCCTGCATAGCGGCAGGGTTGATACGGTCGAAATAGTCTTCTATGCCAAGGCCATTGACGTCAGAGATGTATATAGCATAGAGGTCGTCGTAGACAGTAGGCGACAACGCTCCCGGCCTTGTAGCGCTCCAGCCGAAGATATTGCGGAAAATCTCGCCGAACATCTGTGCGGTAGTAGCGTCACCCTTCATGCGCTCGCTGATGTATTGTGGATTCAGGATGGTGGCTCTGGTCTCGATGGCTATAGCCTCGCGGGTATCCTGCAGCCGGGGCAGATAAGCGTTGCGGTAGTCGGCCAATACGGCGTCGGGTTCCTTGCCGGTGATCGCGGTGGCAGCGAGCGAAAGAGCTCCGGTGAATTCATACACATGGTCGAGCGAGACAGGACCCCACGTGTTGCTCTGACGCGGCTGCACAATTATGTCTGTATTGTTTATGGCCGAAGTGAAGAGATTGCGGTCGGCCACACCCCAGTTGTCGTCGTCGCCATAGGCGGCGCACATGTTGTTGAGGTAGCCCTCGGCAAGTTCGGCGGAAGAATCCCATTCGCCTGAATTTTCGGTGAAACGCAACATCCCGGTGCTGTAGCCGGAGTTGACGGGACCGAAGATCCTCATTGCCGACAGTTCACGCGCCCTGACAGGCGATTCGCCTTTCTCCATGAGCTCCTTTTCCTGGGCAAGCGACCCCTCTGCAACGTAGTTGGGATAGATATCGTCGGTGGCGCCGGCGGCCAGACGGACAGCGTCGGTAAGCATCTTGAGGCGCGATGAGGCGATGTCGCGCAACTGTCCGGATACCTGCACGAGAATGTTGATGCGCGGGCGCCCGAGCTCTTCGGAGGGGGTAAGCCTGAGATCCATCACGCGTCCCTGCTCATCTCTGACAGGCTCCACTCCGAGCATCCTCATCGCCTGGGCAACCGTGGCACCCTGCGATGATATGAACTCTCCGGCCCAGAAGGTGTAGCTGACTTTGCGGGGATACTCGCCGTGATGCTCATAATAGTCGGTGAGGGTTTTCTCGGCCAGAGCCACGCCGTCGGTCCAGGCCTTAGTGCCGGGAGTGGCCTCGGCATTGACACTATACATGTTGCGTCCCATAGGGAGCACATTGGGGTTGAGCACAGGGTCGCCCCCGGGAGCGGGTCGGACCGGCTTGCCGCTGAGCGCGCTGACCATAGCATTGACCTCGGCTCCGGCCGATTCGGTCAGCAGCCGGCGGTATTCGATGGCATCACCGGCATCCGTATGCCCTGACGCCTGATTGCCTGACGAAAGCACAGCTGCAATATCCCTACGGGCGGCAGGAAGATAATGGTGGGTGATATAGTTGAAATCCTTGAGTTGAGATTCGGCGATCTTTCCCTTCTCGAAGTCGGCCCTGGCGCGGGTATAGGCGAGAGGGTCGGCCGCGATTGCCAAAACGGTGGAGGTCATATCCTTGTCGGAATAGGGCACGCCCATCACATAATATGCACCGGTAATCTTTTCGTTTGACAGCTCCTCGACAAATGAATCAACTTTTTTCAGCTCGTCGGCCGTATAGGCTCCTGCCGCGAGCGAGTCGAGCGACAGATCCCTGTGGAGACCGAACCCGATAATCTTCTTTTTCAGCTCAGGAGTATTTGCCGAGGGATCGGCTATAGCCTGATGCAGCTCCTCGATCAGAGCGCTATATTTCTGCCTCATTCCGCTCTCCACATAGGGCGGGGTGAGGTGGGTGACGATCACGGCGTGACTGCGTCGTTTGGCAATTATCGCCTCGCCTACATTGCCCGTGGTGTAGAAATAGAAGTGAGGACGATTACCCGTAAGCACCTCCGCCCAGTCGGCCTGCGAAAGTCCGGCGTTCTTGCCGGGCGTGAATTCGAGGTTGCCGTGGGTGCCGAAATGAATCAGGGCATCGGCATCGAAGGCTTTCTGCATGTAGAGATATGGGGCGAGATAGCTGTGGGGAGGGGCGACTTCGGCACCATGAACGAGCTTGAAATCGTCGTCGCCCAGCGCCGGACGTGGTTGCGGAAAGAGAAGGATATTGCCGTAGCGGATTGCTGCAACAGCCATACTGTCGCCACGCGCCAGCAGACTTCCGGGAGCCTTGCCATAACGCTCTTCGACCTGGGCATACTTTTCGGGCAACAACACCTCGCGGGCCCATTTCTCATATTCCGTGGCGGATATCCAGACGGGGTCGCCGTCGGCCATGAATTTCTCCTGAGCGGCGGGTGCATAGGAACCCATCACGCTTCCTTTAGCCATGATCTCGCTGCGAAACTCGCTGAGTGTCGGGGGAAGTCCGGATACATCATAGCCTTCGCTGCGCAGACGCTTAAGGAAGTTGTAGAGCGAAGGCACTACTTCCATACCCGAGGCGAGAAGCGCATCCTTGCCTAGCGATTTGAAATATCCTATGGCAATCTTCTTCCGGGAATTGGGTTTGTCGCGCAGAGCCATGAACCTGGTGAACTGTTCCATAAACGCATCGACCCGTTCCTGCTCGGGAGTGTAGAGCAGATAGCCGTCGGGCGACGGATTCTGGGTGGAGATGCACAGGGGGGTCATGGCGCCGTCGATCTCGGGCACTACGATACGGGCATTGAGGGTGCCTCCGCCAAGGGGATTGCTTACGTCGAGCCAATCCTGGCGCGACTGGATAAGCGGAAATGGCATGAACAGGGGCACGTTCAGGTCATACAGACGGTTGATAAGCGAATCGTTGCCCAGACGCCCCATAGGCAGATAGACTATCGCGTCGGGATCGGTCGAGAGTATCATATCGGCGCGCCGCTTGCCGGTGGCTGTGATGGGATAGACATTGTAGCCGGCGCGGGTCAGCCGGCTGACGAGTGTGTCGATATGGGCGCGGTTGTTTTCGACCGGGAAATTTACTCCCGAGACGAAAGCGATGTTTTTTCCGCCGGGGTTGTAGAGGGAGCTTTCGCGCAGATGCTCAGTAAGCTCCTCGGCTTTCCCGAAGTAGCGACCGGCCTCGAGATGATAAAACATGTCGGATGGCAGCACGACCGGAGGGGCGAAGGAGCGTTCGCCTATGCGGTTGGGTGTGGCTATGGCGCTGATATAGCGCAGCATATTGCGGTAGTTAGCGCTGCAGGGATTGGAAAAGTATTCCTGCATGCGGGCGCACTGGAGCGAGTCGAGGTTGCCGGTCACCACGTAACTGAAATTGCGGAGGGTGTTAGTAAACACCGGCACGCCCTTGCGGATGGCTTTGTCGAGCGAGACCATCTGCATGGAGTCAAGATACAGCCCACGGCCAAACATCACCACGGCGTCATAGTCGTCGAATCCGGATGCCTCCGCCATTTCCCTGCACTCCACTTTGATATGGCGGCTGTCGTTGTTGAGCACGATCTCGGCCGCCTGGGCCGGCAGTGGATTCACGACGAGGATGCGTGTGGGACGGAACCATGTGTCATAGATGGCCAGCGTGGCAAATCCGATACAGATTGCCACGGCGATGATAAGACTGATTTGCCTGACTCCCGACATGGCTCAGAGGGTTGCGTTGATGGTGGCTGCCTTGGTGGCTGCGGCGTCGAGCACCGGGGCCTGGAGGGCGGCGCGGATGTGGTCGATATAGATCTCGCGTATTCCGGGGATGCTGCCGAGGCTCTCGAGCAGGGGCGTCACGCTGAAACCTTCGCTCTCGAGGTTCTCGCGCCACTCGCCGCCGATGTCGTTGCGGGCATGGTCGCCGGCAACGAGCATGAACGGAACCAGTGTCACATTCTTAGCCCGCGATGCCTTGAGCTTGGCCAGGGTGGTTTCGTAGTCGGGATAGCCCTCGACGGTAGCGACATGGAATGCAGGCGCTCCAGCGGCCGTGAACATATAGTCGATCTGCGAGTAGATGGCCGTGGCAGGGGTCGAGGTACCGTGACCGATCAATACCACCGCACCGTTGCGGGCTGTGCGTGGCGCAAAGCGGTCGCGCAGAATGGAAACCACGTTCTGGCAGTCGTCGACGGAATAAAGCAGCGGGCGGCCTACGCGGATCTCCTTGAAGAACGGTGCCATCAGTGAAGCCTCGCCGCGGAGCACTTCAGCCTCGATGCCGTCGATCACGTTAGAACCCTGAACAACAACGTGGGTATAGCCGTCGGCGGCCAGGCGGAGCAGAGCTTCCTGGGGTGTAGGCTTGGAGATGCCCCTCTTGCGGAGGCGGCTGATTATGATGCGCGAGGTATAGGCCTCGAATACATCGGTGTCGGGGAAGGCGGTGCGGACGCGGTCGTTGAGGGCGTCGATAGTGGTAGCTCGCGTGTCGTCGTAGGTGGTGCCGAAATGCACCATCAGGATCGCGGTCTTTTCGCCCGGGCGGTCGCCGAAGCCGGTGGCCCCGGCCGGGAGTGCCGACAGGAGCAACAGAATCAGGGGTAACAGGTATCTCATGATCGTTTCTTAAAAATTCCCCCGAAGCAATCCCTGCTTCGGGAGAACTGGCAGAATAAAAAAAGAGTCGATTAAAAAAGTCGGTATTTGAGATTATTTCGTGTCTTCAACCACTCGGATCTGTTCGAAATAGTAGCCCGACGCCATGGTGGCGCCCTGCGTGGTCTGGCCGGTNGCTACGTCGTAGATGTAGATCTGAGGCTTGCGGCCCTCGGCGTCGACCCCGATATATGCCTTGTGNTTGACGTAGGCCATACGCGACGAGAAGCGGCCACTGCTGTATGGCAGGCGCTGTCCGCCGAATGCTACCGGGGTGCTCGTGCGGCTCACTACATCGAGCACGGTGTAGTAGTGGCTGAAGGCGTCGATGCCCGTTCCGAGCTGGTCTTCGCGGGCGTANGCCATTACCTTGTCGTCGCCGATATACATCACCGAGATCAGTTTGCCCGGGGCGGTGAAGCCGTCATAGCTGCGGTCGAACTCGGTAGAGCCGGCGGGAATCTTCAGCAGGTGGCTGTGTTCGTTGCCGGCGGCGTCGNNGGNNNNGCANGCNATNTAGAGGTTGTTNTNNCNGTCGANNAAGGTAGTNGTCTGNAGCAGNTCGCCATAGGCNNTGCCTACCATCTCGCANTCAATGAANCAGNTGANTNNCGCTNTCNACNGCCATCGTNGNNGGATTGATNACGGCNGTCATCATNGGNGTNACGCGNNNGCCNC
>JAAVDO010000001.1:18522-56763 GCA_014801735.1 Bacteroides sp.
TCTTNGCNTAGTANAAATAGAANAGCTTNTTGTCGGAGGCNCGNNAGGTGAGNATNCCNGAGGTTGTGNANNNNTCNCCGCCCTGCNGGCATCTTNATGTCGAGNGTGCCTTCGNNTATNATNNTCATGTCGTCGGNGTTNAGNTTNGTCCANACNATCTTGTCGNCGTCNCCGTTNGNNGCCANGATNACNAGNGTNTNGTCNTNNATCCAGGCGTGGGTGTATTTGCGGGTNGCGNANGTGTTGGTCTGGAAGCGGCGCTCCTTNACTACNGTNACNTTNTTGTCNNNGATNANNTATTTNGCGAAACGGTCGCCCGACACGGGCACCTGATAGTAGTAGGCGCCTTTCAGGATGGTCTCGAGCGATAGCAGTGAGTTGACCTCAGTGCCGGTGCCCTGGAAGGTGATCTCGGGCTGGTCGGCCTCGAGCGAGCTTACGCTCTTGACAAGGGTCTGCACGTCGCGGCCCATGCCTCCGTGGCGGTCGAGAGCCACCCACAGGTCGAAGTGGTAGTCCTGGATCAGCGTCGGATCGTCGGGCTCGTCGGGTTCGTCGTTGCCCGAGCACCCTGCCATGCCGAAGGCCAGAAACAGGGCCATAAATGCTGAAAGAAGGAACTTGAATGTTTTCATAATTGGTAAAGTGATTGGTTAGTAGANTGATAATCTGAACTTTGCGGCAAAGCTGCGTCCCGGCTTCTGGAGCATATAGTTGTCGTAGGCCAGACGGTCGAACAGATTGTCGCAGTCGAGGGAGATATTGTAGCGATCTTTTTTCCAGGAGTAGGTGAGGGAAAGCGAGGTGATGTTCTGGGTGGGGATGCGGGCCTTGGACGACGCGGCGCCGTAGGCTTCCCAGTTGAGGTAGTACCAGTGTATGTATTGCAGGGCTGCGCCGATGCGCAGGCGATCGGCCTGTGCTATGACGTTGCGGAAGGTGTAGTAGGCCTCGGCGTTGCCGAACATCCAGGGCCGGTTGGGCACGCGGTTCTTGTAGGTTGCCGAAGGATTGCCGTCGGTCTTGAATTGCTTCAGGTCGCGGGCGTCGTTCCAGCTGCCGTTGAGCGACAGCTGCAGGCGGTTGTCCCAGAAATACGAGATCTGGAAGTCGAGACCCTTTATGTCGATGGCGGGTTCGTTGACGTATTGCATCATTCCGTCGCGCTCCGATATGGTGGCGCGTATGTAGTTCTGCACGTGGCGCAGGAATCCGTTGAGTTCGTAGCTGAACTGACTTTCGTCAGCCGGATNCCAGTTGCCGAAGATTCCGATGTTATAGTTGTTGCTCTTCTCGGGANTCAGGGTCAGATTGGGATATACAGTTGTTCCGTTGCCGAGAAGCTCGCGCGACAGCGGNAGGCGCACGCTATGCTCGTAGGAGCCCTTCAGGGCCAGGGCGCCTGTCACGGTGTAGCGGGTGCCCAGGCCGGCTCCCCAGTAGCTTTTGGTCGACTTGCCCTCGATACGGTCGGNACCGGTAACAGTCGAATTATCGGTCTGCTTTATCGACAGGGTGTTGATGTAGTCCTTGACGAAATATGAAGTCTGCCAGCGTCGCCCNAAAAACGACTGGGTGTATGTGGCCGAGAGGATCTGTTTTGTCACTACGTCGTTGGACGGCTCGAAATATTTATCGATCTCGTCGCTGCGGTCGTTGCCGCGCCGGTTCAGCATGTAGTTGAGCGAAAAGATGTGATCGGGATTCAGGGTGTAGTCTGTTCCNGCGCTGACAACNGTGAGCGGGCGGCGGTAAACGCGGATAGTTCGGGCTTTGTTGGTCATCTCGTTGCCTGATGACGGAAGGAAAGTGCCGTCCCACGAATACTTTCGGTAGGCGGTGTCGACAGTCTCGCTGCGGTCGTGTGTGTGCGACAGCGAGAGGCGGGTGTCGAAAGCGCCGAAGCGTTTGTTGTAGCGGGCCGATAGATTGAGCGAGTTGGAATGGCGTGCGGCCTCGCCGTAGACCTTATTCTGCATAGCGCCGGTCTGTATGTCTTTGTTGAGCTTGTTGTAAGATATTCCGACGAAAAAGCGGTCGGCCCAGCTCACATCGTTCACACCAGCCTCAAGCTGAGTGAAGATCGAGAAATAATCGTCGTGGAAACGGCGTTTGTCGGTGAAGATATAACGGTCGTCTTCTTCGCTCCACACTTCAACCCCTTTCATTATGTAGTCGTTTTTCGAATGACTGATGCTGAAGGTGGGTCTGATTGCCAGTGCCGTGCCGGGGATTATGTATTGTCCGGTCAGGTCGCCCGACTGGGTATGGAATGAGGCCACACCATAGGATGCATCGAGATAATTCCGCTGTTTGCGGCGGGTGACGATATTGACAGCTCCGCCCAGAGCGTCGGAGCTGAATGATGCGGGAACCACACCTTTGTAGAGTTCCACTCGCTCCACGGTGTTGAGGGGCAGATTGTCGAGAGTAAGACCTGAACCTTTGGTCTCAAGCGGAATGCCGTCGATGAAATAACGGATCGAGTTGCCCGACATGCCGTTGATCGTGAGGTCGAAATCGGATCCTACGCCTCCCTCACGTCTCACTCTGACTCCGGCGGTGCGGTCGACAAGGTCGGTCAGCGTGACCATCTTGTTGAGACTCTTGGAAATGTCGATGGCATTGACGGCGAACTCCCCGTCGCGCACTTTTCCGGCACCTGTCTTCGCATAGACGCTGACATCGCCGAGCTTCACGGCCTCGGGCTTCAGGGTCAGGGTTATGGTTGTGTCGCGGCGTAGATCGACGGTGAAGTCCGAGCTTCTGTAGCCCGTGGCCGTGACCTTGCCGCGGTGGGTTCCGGCGGGTAGATTCAGGACGAAGCAGCCGGACACGTCGCCAGACGCACGGAAACGGCCCTTGTCGAGACTTATTGTCGCGTAGGGTATGGGAGTGCCGGAAAGGTCGGTGATTGCGCCAGAGAGGCTGTAAATAGGCTCTGCCGCCTTCGGCAGAAGGTGGCATATAAGAATCATTAGAAAGAGCATGCTTGACCTCATCGCGGTTTGCTGTTACTGGTGGATAGCACAGGATATATTCTACACAGCAAACCCATACGGAAAGCGCCTGGGGCACAGGCCGATGAGCCGTTTTGTGGTAATATAACCCGAAAACTACAAAACAATATGTTGTCGGGGCAGGTCTCCTGACTTATCCTTTCACCGGCGCCTTCCCATCGGTCAGGCCGACAGTGGCGCAATGCCGGTGAATTTAGTAGGAATTACAGTAGCGGGTCTGTTCCGGATTCACACCGGATTCCCTTTTGATCGCGTTGACGCGAACCCTAACGTGCCGCAAAGGTACGACAAATTTTCAAACGGCCAAAGGTTGCGGCCTTATTCGTAATAGATCCCGATAAAATTGGGGCGGATTGCCGTTATGACAAGGGAAGCCCGACGGTTAGGAGAGGGCATAGGTGACCACAGATACGACAAGGGCTATGACAGAGGTCCCGAGCCCGACCGTTGCCAGAATCAAGGTGCTCTCGATGCGGATTTCGGGAAGCGACGAGAAGTTGAATCGGAACTTGACCATGTCGCGGCGCATGCGGGTACGCACCATGCGGTTGACCAGAATGATGAACATGCGGTAGGTGGCATAGCCCGAAGCGGAGCCTATGATGGCACCTACGATCAGGTCGCCGGGATAGTGCACTCCGAGATACATGCGCGACCAGCAGTTGATCAGAGCCCAGCCGAAGAGTGTGACAAACACGATGCCACGCATGCGGAAAAGTCGCGACATGAATGTGGCGAAGGCGAAGGTGTTGGCGGCGTGACACGACGGGAAGCCGTATCGGCCTCCGTGGTAATCGTTGACTATATGGACTAAGGCTGACAGAGGATTGTCGGTGTTGGAAGGACGCATGCGCTCCACAACGGGACGGATGAGCGACGCGCAGGTCTGATCGGCGATGGTAACGGCTACTATCGCTCCGGCGGTGACCATCAGTCCGGCCCGCCAGCCGTAGCGGTGGATCAGCAAAGCGAGGGTCACGGCATATAGCGGCACCCAGATGAGCTTGTTTGAGATGAGCCACATGAACTGGTCGATGGCGGCGGTGTGGAATCCGTTGATGGCCAAAAATATTTGTGTGTCGAGGTCAGAGAGAAACTGTAGCATGGCTGGATTGAGTCGAGAGATTGATTTATCGGTTGTCTAAGTCGGAGTATAGGGTCTGAAGATAGGCGCGCACCTGCGAGGCGAGTTCTTCAGGGCCTGAAAGGGTCTCGCCGGTGGCTATGCTGATCACCGAGGTTGCCTGTGGAGTGACAATACCGGCAACATCGGGCTCGCTGAACCAGGCGTGGCGTGGAACGGTCGGATCGAATATGTCGTGGCTGAAAGTCATGTTGCCGGAATTTATTCCGAGCATGGCGAGCAACGTTGCGGCAATATCGGTCTGCGAGGCTATGAGCGGAATACGTGCAGGGAGCGGTGACGATATGGCGCCGCCGGTCATGACGAGCGGTATTCTGTGGCGGTCCGGCCCCGGCTCCGTTCCATCAGGCCACACGGCCCAGTGGTCGGGTACCATCAGCACAAGCGAGCGGGCCCACCGGGCCGAATCGGCGCGCAGCGTGTCGGTGAAGCGGCCGAGCCAATGGTCAGTGTAGGCAAACGCGTTGAGGCGCGGATCGTCGAACCCTGAATTATAGGGTACTTCGAAAGGCTCGTGAGAGCTTGAGGTCTGTATCACGGCGAAAAGCGGCGCGAGGGAGTCGGGGCGCGAGGTGAAGCGGTCGGCAGCAAAGGTGAAAAGGCGGTCGTCGTGAACACCCCATTTGCTCAGACGCTCGGACACGGGAAAGTCGACATCGGAGATTATCGTGCCGAAGCCTGCCGACACCAGAAATGCCTTCATATTGGTGAAGTTGGCATCGCCGCCATAGTAGTACTCCAGCTCATAGCCGTTGTCGCGGAGAGTGCGGGGCAGCGAGGGAAGATGGTCGGTCTTGTCGGCATACTTCATGATCGACGTTGTGGGCTGGGCCGGATAACCGCTCAGAATGGCCGGAAGCGAGCGGTCGGTGCGGAAGCTCGAGGCATAGAAATCGGTGAAGAGTATGCCGGTACCGGCTATCGAGTCGAGCGAGGTTGCCACGCTGTCGCCTCCGAGCGAGGGCATCAGGTAGCTCGAGAAGCTTTCGAGGATGATGAGGTAGATATCGGGACGCTGTGTGGCGAGCTGCGGGCGCATGGCGGTCGCAGTGGTGTCGGTCATGGCAGCATCGGGCGTGAGCAGCGACAGGTAGCGACCGGTCGCCCCGTTTTCATCGAAGAAACGGAACTGATCGGAGAAACGGCTCTGATGGGTAGCCGAATACATGAATGAGAAGAGTGGATTGACTGCGGCGTGGTTGAGCTCGGCATGATGGCTGAAATAGGCCGAGCTGAGGTTCATGGTGCTGACGGTCAGTCCGCCACGGATTGCTATAACCATAGCGGCGATAGCGATGACCATCAGGGTGGTTGCGGCGCCGCGCCGCCTGCAGATAGTGGCGTCAGCCGATCTGGGTCGCCACATACGCCAGAGCAGCGAGAAAATCCCCCAAGCAAGGAGTCCCACAGCTACTAAACCGGCCAGAGGCATCCACCAGTCGACCGAGGCCATGGCCGCCGAGGGAGAAGTTGAGAGATAGAACAGAGCGGTAGTGTCGAGCTTGAAGTGCCAGTAGCCGTAAAGAGCCACGTCGGCGATCAGTGCAGCCGAGATTATGATGGAAATTATTACGGTATAGACGCGCAGAATAAGGGCGAATTTCTGCCATCTCACCCATATCCCGACAAGAAACAGCAGTGCGGGCAGCCCACAGAGATAGGCCGACATAGAGCAATCCATTGCCAGACCGTGGGCTATCACAGCCGGGAGCGCATCAATGCCGCCGAGAGGACCGTAGACCGCCGGATAGCAGGCCACAAAAAGGCATTTGGCCACGATAAACACCAGGACCAGGGCTAAAAATCCGCGCACAAGACGCAACAAGCTATTGAAATTGTCGGTAAACATAACAGTTCAGATACAAAGTTACGCAAATTGCCAGATTTTTCGCTAAATCAACCAATCATTAACATTTTTCCTAATATTTTCTCATCTCTCACTGCCAAAAATTTAACAGAAAGGAAATTTGCTAAACAAATATCAACCATTCCTGAAAAAACTATTGTTGCAATCGGTGGGAAAAATATAACTTATGGGCGATTTAACCGTCCTGCGTCGCTCACGATAATTAATACATCACTTAGAGATGATAATCAAATATGCACCAAGTTGCAGGGTATAAAGCTATGAGTGTAATCTCTGGTAGAATGTGAGCACTTTCGGGCGCCCGGAGGCTAAGCTCCATATTAACAAGAGTGGAATTTAAGAAATTTTAGAAAGAATGTTTAAAAATTTTGAAAAAAGGAATTAAGGTTGTATCTTTGTAAGCCGTCGGACTGATAATCCGGCTTTTTTCCCTAAGGGGCGAGGCCCTCCGATGGCGAATCTACCAATCATTACCGAATTAATCTATCAATCTATCTAACCATAATCTACCATGAAAAGAACGTATATTTCAGTCGCAACGGCGGCTGCCGTTCTGGCCGCCTCGGGTGTGGTTGCTGCGCAACCAACCGAGGTGAGGGGTAGTTACGCAAGCGTAGCGCCCCAAGCCCAGCAGGCAATTATGTGCACCGGCACGATCGTCGACAATGACGGCGAACCAATGCTCGGCGCTACCGTGAGAGTGGAGGGCACCTCGCTTGCCACATCGACTGACCTTGACGGTAAATTCAGCCTTGCAGGGGTGAAGAAAGGAGCGACTCTAATTGTCACCTATATAGGTTATAATCCTATGAATGTGGTGTGGAACGGGAAACCGCTCCAGATCGTGATGGCCGACCAGACAAACGCTCTGGATGAGGTCGTAGTAGTGGGCTACGGTGTTCAGAAGAAGGTGAACCTGACGGGCGCCGTGTCGCAGGTGAAGGGCGAGGAGCTCGCGAAGCGACCTGTAGGCGACGCCGCCCAGATGCTTCAGGGCATGATACCGGGCCTGACGGTGACGAACGGAAATTCGGGCCGTCCCGGCGGCAGCGCGACGCTGCAGCTTCGCGGTCAGGGCAACCTGTCGGGCACAGGCACACCTTACGTGCTGGTTGACGGTGTGGAGATGGATCTCTCTGAGGTCAATCCCACGGATATCGAGAGCATCTCGGTGCTGAAGGATGCCGGCGCCAGCGCTATCTACGGTGCGCGTGCGGCCTACGGCGTAGTGCTGGTGACCACGAAGCGCGGCCAGGAGGGCAAGATGCGCGTGAGCTATCAGGGTACGGTAGGCTGGAACGCCCCCACCCGTCTGCCCGACATGCTCGACGGCTATGAGTTTGCGAAGATGTGGAACCATGCTGTAGGCAACGCGGGAGTGTCGCGTTTCTACTCTGACGAGAAGCTGGAGCTGCTGCGCCAGTTCCGCGACAATCCTTCGAGTGTGGATCCGTGGCAGGAGCTCTCGCCCAATGCCAACATGAACCCTGCTTTCGAGAACTCGGAATCGGGTATAGGCAACACGGACTATTTCGATCTGCACTATAAGGACTGGGCATTCAAACAGAACCACAACATAAGCGCCAGCGGCGGCGGCAAGCGTGCACAGTATTACGTGTCGCTGGGTTACTATGGCGAAGACGGCATTCTGCGTTATGCCGATATGGGCTACAAGCGCTATAACTTCGCCTCGACGATCTCGTCGCAGATCACCGACTGGCTCCGCATACATGCCAACACGAAGTTCATGCACTCGGACACGGACACACCTTTCGGTGACGGCGGTCTGAGCGAGGGCTTCTATCACTCGCTGGCACGTTTCCGCCCGACGGTTCACTATCTGGATCCAAACGGACACTTCACGGAGCTGACGATGATACCCTATCTGCAGAGCGGGACATATACGAACACGAAGCTCGACAGAATGAATGTGACATTCGGAGTAGAGGTCGAGCCGGTCAAGAACTGGAAGGTTTTCGGCGACTATACTTACCGGTATCTCGGCCGTCAGTATGAGGCACTCAACGTGGCCCCCGATATCTATGCGGCAGACGGCGTGACAACCTCGAAGGGCGTAAGATCGGAGCTGGGCATACAGAGCGACGGCAAATATACCCGCTATAACGCCAACACCCGCTATCAGAACTTCAGCGCCTATACCAACTATACAATCACCATAGACGACGTGAACAACTTCACGGTGATGGCCGGCTATCAGTCGGAAGAGAGCCGCTACAGCTATCTGTCGAACTACGTGACGGGTCTGTATTCGACCACCAATCCGGGTCTGAATCTGGGCACAAGCGACATAACCGCCGTGGATACCCGCAACAGCTGGAGCACCCGCGGCTTCTACGGCCGTATCAATTACGACTATGACGGCAGGTATCTGCTTGAGGTTGACATGCGCTACGACGGCACATCGCGCTTCTCGAAAGACAACCGCTGGGGCTTCTTCCCCTCGGTATCGGCAGGCTGGAACATCGCCCGCGAGAAATTCATGGAGTCGATCCAACCGACACTGAATCTGCTGAAACTGCGTCTGTCGTACGGTAAGCTCGGTAACCAGGCCGGTGCCGGACTCTATACCTTCGCATCGACAATGGGCGTGACCGCCAAGGGCAACTATATCTTCTCGGACGGGCGCCACGGCTATATCAACGCGCCGGGCGTGATCGACCCGACCGTGACATGGGAAAAGGTTGAGAGCAAGAACCTGGGTCTGGACTTCGCACTGCTCAACAACGCTATCACAGGTACATTCGAGATTTTCCAGCGCGACACGAAGGATATGCTCGGCCCGGGCTATGACTTCCCGGACTTCTTCGGCGCATCGGCACCCCAGGCCAACAACGCCAACATGCGCAACCGCGGCTGGGAGCTGACCCTGAACTGGAACGGACGCATAGGCCGTGACATCAACTACAGCATAGGCGGTCAGATAGCCGACGCAACAGCCAAGGTCACCAAATATGAGAATCCGACTTTCACCAATCCGGCCGGCAACTGGTATGAGGGCCGCATGGTAGGCGAGATCTGGGGTCTGAAATCGTCGGGCCTTATCCAGACCCAGGCTCAGGCCGACGAGTATAACAAGCTCGACCTGAAATACCTGAACGGCGGCGTATGGACCCCGGGCGACGTGATGTATGAGGACCTGAACGGCGACGGCAAGATCGACAGGGGCAGCAACGTGCTTGGTGATACCGGCGACTATACCATCATCGGTAACACTACTCCGCGCTATCAGTATACCATCAACGGCTCGATCGGCTGGAAAGGACTGAACCTGAGCGTGATGATGCAGGGCGTAGGCAAGCGCGACTGGAATCCGGGCACACAGCCATACTTCTGGGGCTGGGGCTCGTATGCACAGGCAACCTTCTTCAAGGAGCATCTGGACTACTGGACCGAGGATAATCCCGGCGCTTACTATCCGAAACCCTATCTGCACACCGCAGGCGGCATAGGTGTATATCAGAACCGCAATATGCAGACCAGCTCGAGATATATCCAGAACGCAGCTTATATCCGTCTGAAAAACATCACCCTGAGCTATGATCTTCCGAAGCAGGTGCTTGGTCAGATCGGACTGCAGAAGATACAGGTGTTCTTCACCGGCGAAAACCTCTGGACCTCAACCAAACTTGCCAAGATGTATGATCCGGAAGGCGTGTTCACCGGAGCATCGTATGGCGGCGAAGCCGGCAAGAACTACCCGATGAACAAGGTAGTGTCGTTCGGTCTCAACATAACTCTCTAATCTTAACATCCCTGAAACAATGAATAAATATATCATAGCAGCGGCGATCGGCCTGGGGCTCACGATGACCTCGTGCTACGACCTTGACCGCGATCCGGAGGGCGTGCTGTCCTCTTCAAATCCTTTCACCACCACGGGTGAGATGAGCAGTTATCTCGACCAGTTTTACCAGACCGCCGTGCGTACACAGGATCTGCAGGCCGGCGGCGGCTCGGGTATAGCCGGTGGTGACTGCAACAGCGACAACATGGCCTCGCCTTCGGTGAACCAGCGAATAGCCGGCCGCTCATCGGTGTCGGGAGCGAGTTCGCTGAGCGCGTATACCTACATACGCCGCATCAACTTTTTCCTGAACAACCTGGACAACTGTGACCAGCAGACCACAGCCGCCTATCAGCAGGCAGTGGGCGAGGGTTATTATTTCCGAGCCTGGTACTACTACAGCCTGTTGCTGAATTACGGTCCGGTAGCGTGGGTAGAGACACCGCTCGATCCGGATATGGAGCAGATGAAGCTTCCGAGAGAGAACCGCACCGTGATAGCCGATCACATACTGGCGGATCTCGATATGGCGATCCAGAACCTGAACGAGCGTTCGAACAGTTCGACGATGAGAGTGCACCGCGACGTTGCCCGCGCACTGAAGAGCGAAGTAGCACTGTTTGAAGGCACATGGGAGAAATATCACAAGGCAAAGAACGATCCATTCTTTGATCCGACCGTGACCGACGCCAAGATCACCGACTATCTGAATCAGGCCGCAGCCGCCGCCAAGCAGGTGATGGACCGGAATGTGTGGAAGATCTATTCGACCGGCAATCCCACCAACGACTACCGTGTCATCTTCCAGACGACTGATCTGGGCAGCAATCCCGAGATACTGTGGTATAAGAAGTATGACGGTGACGAGATAGGCAACAACGTAGACCGCTATCTGAATCAGGGCGGCGGCAGCCTGGGCGTGACCGCCTCGCTGGTAGACGACTATCTGACGATAGACGGCCGTCCGTTTGTAGGAGAAGAGAAGCTCC
The DNA here is from genome assembly GCA_014801735.1 of Bacteroides sp. The sequence goes on from JAAVDO010000001.1 coordinate 29,348, forward strand.
AGGCAAAGAAGGTGTGGGGCAACGAGCTGCTTCCGACCGTTCGCGACCCGCGTCTGTCCCAGACCGTAGCGACCCCCGGCCAGATAATGCGTCCGGATATGGATCCTTACACCATACCGCCGCTGATCGGTACGTCGGCGTATAACAACAATATCAGCGGTTATTCGCTGCTGAAGCATGTGCAGATCGACTATACAGGCAGCCTTGACGCCGAGTATAAGGGCGCTACACCGGCAATCCAGTTCCGCTATGCTGACGTGCTCCTGAACTATGCCGAAGCACTTGCCGAGCTCAACGGATCGGCCAACGCCAACGCCATCAAGGAGGCGCTGCATCCGCTGCGTGCCCGTGTCGGTATGCCCGACGTGGATTTCGACCGCGAGTTCAACAATGATCCGGAATATCCCTTCAGAGGTCTCAACAAGTATATTCAGGCCGTTCGCCGCGAACGCCGCATAGAAAAAGCGTGCGAGGGCCGTCGCTTCGAAGACATACTGCGCTGGGCCGCCGCCGAGGAGATATTCGTAGGCAAATGGCACAGAGGCGCCCTCTTCACCGGCAGCTCGCTTGAAACAGAGCCTGCTTACGCCACACTCAAATATGATCAGCCGAGCAACAACACGATATTCCTGACAGGAAATCCGGGCGATGCCCTGCGCTATATCATCCCGACCAATCCAGCAGGCTATGAGAGCGGCTGGCAGTTTAATCCGAACCGCGACTATCTGCTGCCGCTGCAGGAACGCATGATCTCGCTGACCGAGGGTCTGTGGGCGCAGAATCCGGGTTGGTAATAAGAGATCTCAGGAGCAATCAGACAGAACTATAGAAACTTACGACGCTGAAGAGGCGGATGCACATGGCATCCGCCTCTTTCAATTTCGGGAGGGTGAGTGTTACGTTAGGGGCAGGTTCGCAGGGGGGAGGGGAAACGGTGTGGTAATTTTGCACTGCAGTGTGAGAGCGGGCATGCTGCAGGCGATCTTTGACATGATGGAGAAATCGGGTTCACTGTAGATTTGGCGGTGGACCGGCGTTGAAGGGTGGTGGTTACTGAGGGGCGATGTCGGGCTGACAGCCGGTTGCGATGTCGAGAAACATCTTGACGCGGGCCAGAAATTCGCGCAAGATGTTTTTGACGCGGTTTCTCAGAATGGGAGAATGAGGGGCGTTGTAGCCGACGGTATGGATGCCGTAGCGATCGGCGAGCCATATAGCGCGCTCATTGTGATATTTCTGTGAGATCAGGGTTATGCTGTCGACGCCATAGACCTGAGCGACCTTGGCTATGGAATTGAGGGTGCGAGTGCCTTCGTAGTCGAGGATAATTTTTTTTGCTGGAACACCGCGGGCAACAAGAGAATCGCGAATAGCAGCCGGCTCGTCGCAACCGTAGCGGTGAGAGCGGGTGTAGTCGCCTCCGCTGGAGATGATGCAGTCGATCTTTCCGGCTTTATAGAGACTGTCGGCGGCGATGATGCGGTTGTCAAAATAGAAATTGTGAGCACCCCGGGGAGTGACGGGAGATGTTGCCAACAGCAGAGCCACACGGTTGCGTGGAATATCGGTAACGCTATAGAAGGTGCGTCCGGAGGCGTTTGCGACAACAAGGAGGTAGCAGGTCAGAATGAGGACAACGGTGAAGCCAGCGAGACAGGTGAGGATGACAAGAAATTTTCTTTTCATGTTTCTATTGAAGATTGTTATGCGGGTAATGAGCGGAAATCGTATCGCGGTGCAAAATTACATAACGCGAGGCGAAAAAAATGCGGGCAGAGAGGATAAGGTATGAAACACAACAGGGGTAAACATAACGGTCGGAGTACTAATCAAAAAAACGCAGCGGAATGTTTGAAATGTCAGGATAATCAGACCAAACGGAGACCGACCAGCCCGACGGCCGGACACTGAACAAGCAGGAACAGGATGCCTATGTGGCCGCTTACGGGATGTTAATGCGGTCGGAAGCATAATATCTGAACGCCACCGGCCAGTTCGGAACAAAGTCCCTGCAATTATGGCTCAATCCCGCCAATCAGTGTTGAAACGGAGCGGCGGGATTGCCGTTATCGGTGACGGCGGCGGATGATACCATAAAGGATCTGACCGACAGGAAGACCGATCTGCACACGGTTTTTGCCACGGCCGGTGGTGAAGTAGGGTGTGATGACCGGTTCGGGTTCATAGCGGACAGAACCGACATGCTGAACGGCCTGAACGCCTAACTCAACACCAAATCTGTCGGCAGGCTGATAGTTGACAACGGCGCCGATTGTAGGAACAGCATAATAGCCGAGCATAGCGGGAGGCATAGGGAGCCCACCCGAGACGAGAGGTGGAGCGCCGAAATAATGGGACGCGAAGGCGGATATCGAGACAAAGGGTGACAAACGGTAGGTGATGTCACCGTGGATGCCATATTGGGTATGGACTCCCATAAAGTAGCCGTATTTGTTGGCGGATGCGCCCGCAGAAATCATGAAACTGCCAATTTGCTGATGTAGAGAGAGATCGCCGGAATTCATGAGCATAAGGCCGGGAAAAACGGAGACAGTGCCGGTTGCGGCCATATATCCGCCTGACCATGCCACGGGGAGAGCCATCGCCGGAGTGAACGACGGATCGGAAAGGGAGAGAACAGGGACGGACGCTGCTGACGAAAGGGGGCTAAAGGGTGGGGGCGACAGGAGCGCGGACCGGGAGCCAACGGGAATGTGGACGGAGCGGGGTGCATTGACGGTCAGCGAGCTATCGGGATGCAGCCACAGAGAATCGGCGGCTTCTGTCTGGGCCCGGACAGCCAAAGATGAAAACAGGGAGATGAGGATAAAAGAGATGAAACGATTAGGCATGGATTCAGTGTGTAAGGGTCAGCATATAGCCAAAGCCACGCTGATTGATTATAGCGATGGATGGGTCGTGGCGGAGCGCGCGGCGCAGTTTGTGGATGTAGCCGTGGAGAGAGTTGCGGTTGGAAGGATCGTCACGCTGCCAGACAGCGATCATGAGTCGGGAGGCATCGACGGTGTGGCCGACAGCCTCGGCAAGAGCACGGAGGATACGGGCTTCGAAATAGGAGAGGACAGTCTGCCTGTCGCGGAAGACAAGAGTCTGGGTAGTGACATTGAAAGTGTATTCACCTATCGGTAAGATAATATCGTCGGTGGGTACGGGACAGTTACGGCGGAGGAGGGCCCGGATGCGCACAAGCAGCTCGCGCAGTTCGAAGGGCTTGCGGAGATAGTCGTTGGCGCCGATGTCAAATCCGCGCTCAACATCGTCGACGGTGCTCCGAGCGGTGAGAAAAAGAATCGGAACAGCAGGAGAGAGCCGGCGAATATGCGAGACCATGGAAAAACCATCTAACAGTGGCATCATGACGTCGGCCACGACCAAGTCGGCTCCGCCGGTGCGGAACTTCTCCAGACCTTCGAGACCATTGGAAGCGGTGATCACTTCATAGCCCTGGGAGCGGAGGGTGTCGGACACGATCAGAGTGAGATCGGCCTCGTCTTCAACAAAGAGGATTCTGCTCATCGCTGGCGAAATTGATGGTGAATACAGAGCCGACGCCCTCGCGGCTGCTGACGCTGACGGTCCATCCCATACGGGCGAGGATGCTGCGGACGTAGTAGAGGCCGATGCCGTAGCCGCGGACGTCGTGACGCGACCCGTGGGGCACGCGGTAGAACCGGTTGAAGATATAGGGAAGGGATGAGGAGGGTATGCCGATGCCGTTGTCGGCCACCGAGAGAGTGCGTGAGTCGAAGTTGACGGCAATGCGGACGCTTTCGCCGGAATATTTGATGGCGTTGTCGATAAGATTGCCGACGACGTTGGCGAGGTGGGTGCGGTCGGCCATGACAGTCACATCGCCGCCGGAAGGAGTGACCGAGATGATGACGGGCTTCTCGCCGCGCATGCGCTGTGAGGCGGCAATCTCCTCGAGGAAGGTCAGGAGCTGTATCGGCTCAGGGTGAAGCTGCATGGCCTTACGGCGCTCCATGCTCATGGCGAGGATGTTTTCGACGAGCTCGCCCAGGCGGCGCAGCTGCTTGTTGGCTATGCGGAGGTAGGATTCGGTCTTAGCGTGGTCGACAGCGGCGCCGTAGTTGAGCAGGGCATCATTGGCGGAATAGGCGATGGCGATGGGGGTTTTCAGCTCGTGGGTCATGTTGCTGACGAAATCGTCTTTCATCTCCTCGATGGTGCGCAGGCGCGAAACCGAGCGGAAGAGATAGACGAAAGCCAGCGAGAAAGAGAGTATCAGCAGGAAGATGGTGACGATCACTCCGGCCATCTCTGAAAGAATATGGCGCGTGAGCGGCGTCATAAATACCCGATATTGCATCCCGGTGTCGGAATTGAAGCATAATGAGAACATGTCGTAGCCGGAAGGATCGCGCGGAGTGTGGCTGTTGCCCCTACGGATCTCACCGTCGGGACCGACGACATCGACCGCAACGAAACCGGGATAGATATGACGGTCGGCGAGTCGCTCGATCAGAATGCTATCCATAATGGCAACATTGAAATCGACGTAGGTATCCATGGCCGCGTGCATCTGCCGGCTCATTTCGTTGACCATCTGGTTGGTGTATGACCTGTCGCGACGCAGCGGCTTTTTGTTGACTTCTTTCTTGCCATCCTGATCGGTGGTTGTGACGAAGTTGCCCTCATTGTCAGTGACGCCTGACACATAAAATGAATCATTGACAACAGAATCACCGTTTTCATCGTAAGCCTGCCGGCGGGCAGTTGCGAGGCGATTGGCGATGTCGGCCCGCTCCCACATGTCGTCGATGTCGGCATCGGCAAGAGCGGTCATCACATCGCGCTCCACACCGGCCCTGATCGACCTATACAGACTGACAAGATAGAAGATATTGCAGCCGAAAATCAGGACGGTGACGAGAATGAAGATGATTGATATGGTCTTAAAGCGAGTCATGATACAAAATTACGGATAAAATGAATCACCGAGGCAGGGGAATAGAAGATTTAAGACTAAATAAGGGAGCATTCAAGACTAAATAAGGGAAGGCAGGGGGCGCAGACCACCGTGTGACGGTAATTTTGCGGAAGAAATCTGTAAAAGCAATGAAACGGATAGTACTGATAATCGCATTAATGCACAGCGTAGGCGTCTATGCCCAGACTGAAACGGCCGATACCATCAAAGAGCGGCAACTGGAGGAAGTCGTAGTCAAAGGAACAAAACCGGCGGTGAGAGCGGAAGATGGCGTGATGATTGTTGATCTTCCCGAGATTGTGAAGGATAAACCGGTGAGCAACATACTTGAGGCTCTGGGGTATCTGTCGGGGGTGAAGAACGCCGACGGATCGATCGGGCTGGCAGGGGCATCGGACGTAACCATAATAATCAACGGCGAGGTGACGAATATACCGACAGAGAATCTGTATCAGCTGCTCAACAACACACCGGTCGACAGGCTCAGGAAAGTCGAGATTATGTATTCGGCTCCGGCGAAGTATCACGCGAACGGTGCGGTGATAAACGTGGTGCTGAAAACGCCCAGACCTATCGACGGCCTGCAGGGTCAGGTAAGAGCTGGTTTCAATCAGGCACACTACGGGTCGGCGGGGGGCGCCTTTGCGGACACATACGCCATAAGGGAGTGGAGTTTTGACCTGAACTACGGACTCTCGCGGAGCAAATCGCGGAGCCAGGAGCAGACATGGTCGAATCATCTATACGACGGGCGGCGCATCATGATCGAGGACCGGATGCGCCACATAAGCCGGGACTGGAATAATATCATATATGCCTCTGCCGCATGGAAAACACTGAAGCTGACATATAACGGGCAGATAACCTCGGATTCAAAGAGCTGGGGGATGTCGACGGGGACGCTCGGAAACTATGTGAATGCACATAATATGCTGTCGCCTGTCGGGTATCATAATATAGCCATACGTTACACAGCTCCGTACGGTATGACTATAGGCGGTGACTATACACGTTATTCCGAGAATCGTTCACAGTCGTTGTTCAAGGAGGATGAGTATCTGCTTGGTTCTGAAAACAAGCAGGACATTAACCGCGGGCATATATATATCGACCGACAACATCAGACGGGCAAGTGGCAAATGAACTATGGCGCGGAATATCAACACTCAAAAGACCACAGTTCACAACACTATGGAGTTTTCTCTGACAAACCGGATTTCGATGATATTCTGAGCGAGGAGGTGGTGAGCGTTTATGCCGGAACGCAACGGTCGTCAGAGGGGGGATTATCGTTAAATGTTTCGGTAAAGGGTGAGTATTTCCATAACAGGTATCAGCACAACTGGAATTGCATACCGCAGATAGGAGCCACATACTACACGACTCCCAAGAGCATCTTTCAGCTAAACCTGAGCAGCCGGCGAGTTTATCCGCAATACTGGCAACTACACGGAGGCGCGAACTATATAAACGATTATTCGACAGTGATCGGCAATCCTGAGCTACAGCCTTATATGAAGTATGATGCGCAGCTTAATTACATTCTGGGGCAGAAATATGTGGTGACGCTCTATTTCAACTATGCGGATAAAGCGACAGTGCAGTTGCCGTATCAGTCGGCCGACGCGCTCAGGCTGGTGTTTCAGACGATAAACATGGACTACAAACGGACCGCGGGCCTGAATCTGTATGCGCCTTTCAGCGCGGGAGATGTTTGGGAGGCGGATGTGACGGCCAACGTGTTTAACCAGCGGGAGAAAGCCGACAGATTTCACGACATAAGCTTTGACAACCGGAAATGGATTTTCTATGGCGGAGTGAGCAACACTTTCAGGCCAGGGCGAGGGAGCGCCGTGTCGCTGACAATAGATGTGAGCTATATCTCGCCGTCGCTGCAGGGTGCGGGCGATCTGTCGGGACTGTGGTGGGTAGACGCCGGGGCCAAATGGCAGTTCGGAAAGGAACGTTGCCTGGAACTGAATCTGAAAGCCGACGACATATTCAACAGCAGCTCGCCTACACTGACAATCAATAATGCAGGTCAGCACTACAGGATGAAGGTGAGGGATATGAGCAGAAATGTGAAGCTGACGATGGTATGGAGGTTCAACGGGTTTAAGCCTAAGGAACGGGAGATAGACACCTCGCGCTTCGGCACGGTGCAGTGAGGAAGGCCGGATACCCGCACCTTGCTTTTCAGACGAGGTGCGGGTATCAGGGTTCAGAGGTTGAGGTAGGTGCGGAGAGCCTCGACATATTCGATGAAGGCGTCGCGGCCTACGGGAGTGACGGAGCAGGTAGTGCGGGGACGTTTGCCCGACATGCCTTTGATGACCGAGATGTATCCGGCTGAAGAGAGTTTGTCGAGCTGCACGCTGAGGTTTCCGGCAGTGGATTCGGTTTTCTCCTTGAGATAAACGAAATCAGCTTCCTCTACATTCATCAGAATGGACATTATTGCAAGCCGGAGTTGCGAATGCAGAAGCGGATTAAGTTCTTTCATTCCAGCGAGGCTTTACGGTTAAGAATGTGTCCGGGTATGATCATCATCACAATGAACGAGATGATGAACAGCAGACCATTGAATCCGCCCAGCCAATGGGTGCCGGTGATCATCCCAACGACTATGAAGCCACCGCAGAGAACGCTGAAAGCACCGCCCCATATCATTGACTTCTCCTTGATTATCATGCCTTGGACGGAAACCGCCATGCCTACGACGAAATAGGTGAATATGAGCATCACATACCATACGCTCAGGCCTGATATGAAGAAGATTGCACCGAGAAGGATAGTAGCCATGGCGAGCCAGAGCACATAGTTCCACAAGGAAACAGTCAGCTTGTCGGTGTAGGTCAACACTTTGCGTCGACCCATATTTTTTTTGTTCCGTACAAGAGTGCAGGGAATTCCTATGAGCGGGATCAGCCACCAGACCAGGTTTGCGGACACCGGTATGCGTAGCCCCGCGACGCCATTGAGATAGGACAGTATGCTGGCGACGACAGCCACGGATACACTGAGGTAGCCCCAAAACAGAAGCATATTTCCTGCGCCGAGGGTGAGGTGTCGCTTCGTGTTAGAGATCATGGCCGCTATCAGCTCCATGCTCTCTTTTTCAGTTAGTTTTTTATCTTCCATTTCACAGGTTTTTGAGGGTTTTACGCTTGGTTTATTTTATAAACCATTTAGCTTTGAAAAAAGAGCGGTCGCGCGATTCCGCTCTTATTCCGGCAGCAAAGGTAATAAGGTTTATAATATAAACCAAATTTTCCGGCAAAAAAATCAAGAACATGATATGAAAAAACGGGCTACCACCAGACCGGTGATAGGCCGAAGATTGTCGCAAAGCAGTGTGAAGAGTTAACGGTTGAGACGAGCAACGATCATGATGTCGTTGTCGTTTTCATGGAGAGTGGCCATAAAACTACGTACGGCATCAAGGTGTTGGGCTGAAATCTTACCTTCATCAATGGCCTTTTCAAGCCCTGCTTGCAGCTCGGAGGGCTCAAAACATCCGTAGACATGTCCATCATGTACACTCCAACCACATCCGTCGAGGTCGAAGAAATAGTCGTTGATCTTTTTGCCGACGCGCCAGGCTTCAAGGGTGTTTTTATCGAGCATGATTGTACCATTGAGGTCACCACCCACAATGTTGGCCATGATATGATGAGGAAGATCATAGTAAACGAAGAACGCTCCATCCTTGCGCTCGCTCTCCATGTCGAGGGTGAATATGGCGTGCAGACGGTTGATTTCGGTATCGTAGTGATACAAAGTGTCGTTGTAAGTAGTGTGGAATGTCGGCCGATCGTTGCATCGGAAGGAGAATATCTCGTTGTTAAACCCTACGGTTTTACCCTCACCATCCACCATAGCGGACAACAGCTGGGGTGCGAAGGCGTATCTGACGGTGTCGCTGTCGGTCATCGAGACCGGGAATGTCGCCGCTACAAATTGATTGTCGTCCTCCTCCCTGAAGCAGAGCTGAACAGCCGAGAGAGTTTCATCGGCATTTCTGAAGAGCTTGGCTTTGTTGAGCCTACGGCCAATCTTTATTTCGCCGGTGAAGTTGCCCTGAAGGTCGTAACTGTTGATCTTGTTGTTGAAACCGGCGACGTAGATCTTTCCTGCAGGTTCGTCGATCAGGACATCGTAGGCTCCGACACTGTATTCGCCGGGGCCGTTACCGACCGCACCAACGTCGCACAGGTACTTTCCGTTGCGGTCGAACAACTTCACGGGTTTCTTGCCCGCCGCGATATAGTTGTCGGAAAAGGAGATCATGCCGGGTTTGAAGAGAGCCTCGTCGCGGTTGTCAAACCTGACAATGCGGAAATCGGAGGCAATATCGCTGAGCTTTATGTCGCGGGTTTCGTTGACCTTGCTTTCGTCGACTATCATGAGTTCAGATGCGTCGGAATCTACCACCCTAACGTTTAGCGGCTTGCCGGAACAGGAGTAAAGCAGCGGCAGAAGAAGCGGGATAAAAGTAAGTCTCATAAATAAGAAATGGAATTGGTTTCAAACATTAGTAACGGGCCTTTGGATTCGTCGTAGGCCTTAAGCGACAGGATCCGGCCTGAGTCGTCGGAAAGATTAAGAATGAAGCGCGCATTTTTGCCTTTAAGAATCACGGTAATATCATCGCCCTTTCTATTCATGGCTATGTCATAGCTACTGTCGTTTAGACCGGTGAAAGCCTTCGCGCCCTTGTAGAGGATGTCTTTCAGGATGGACAGGTCCTCGGTAGAGAATTCGCGACCGCGGAGAAAGCCATCGAAAGTCACATTGCCATCGGAGTCGGAGATAAGAGTGTGATTTCCTGCTGCATCGCTCCAGACGAGAGAGATCATCTGCCGCGGATCGTCAGAGCGGTAGACCAAAGTAGCGGCATGCATCTCGCCTGAAGGGGATATGCGGAAAGGACGCCGGGGCGTAGGCGGAAGAATGCGTGCCGAGAAGTCGATACGGCACTCCTGAGAAGCCATCATTCGGGAAATACCTAACTCAACCACTTTTGAGGCAGCCAGAGTGTTGTCGGGATGTATCAGGAGCAGGCCTATACCTATTCCTATTCCCACTATGAGCAAGGCCGCGACCCGGAGAACCCGTTTCGCAAGATTACGGAAGGGATTTTGGTGAGTCGGAAAAGCATCGGGCGGCACGAAGCGCATCGAGGTGCGGGGAGCATGGCGGGGTTTCAGGAGCCGGAGAATGTCTCCGTAATCGGGATCGTTATAGGATGGCTTCATGGCTGATCGTTGTTATTGTGGTATTTGGAACGTAAAGTGTCGAGCGCAGCATAATAACGCCGTTTAGCCGTTGACTTCGATAACATCATGACTGCAGCAATGTCGTCGAATGTCATAGAGGCATAGATGCGGAGGCGCACAATCTCACGGGCATCCGGAGGTAACTCCCTCAGTAACGAATTAATGAGTTGGTATTCCTCCTGAAAATCGGCCGGCTCGCAATGTGCTATGGATGGCGCCATCTCATCAAGACCAATCATTTCCGGCATACGGCAACGTGAGGCGCACTCGTTTATAACTGAGCGCACAATATATGCCTCCAAATTCCTGATGCCCTCACTTTCGGACCTTTTCTCTAAAGTCTTCAGATAAACGTCCTGCAGAACATCTTCAGCCTCGGTGATTGAACCGGTGCGATAGCATGCATAGCGGAAAAGCCTCTGTTTGTGCTTCTCCATCAATCGCGTCAGCCGTTGGGTGAAATTATTAGTTTCCATTCACAGACAAAGACGAAGCTAAAGGCAAAAAAGTCCACAATACCCTCTTTTTAACAAATTTTATGTGCTCGATGCTATGGTAGGGAGATGAGATACCGGATAGATTAGGCAGTCGGGGGAAAGAATAACAATGCACATGTGTTTCAAGCGATGCAAGGCAGAAACATCAATCACCCGTAATTAGTCAGGATGCAGTAATATAATACAGCGAAAAATTCCTGAGTATTTCTCGCCGTTTATGAGGTGTAGGAAAAAGACTTATCCGGAGGGATAAGCAGTAGGACTATTTTCTGTGGCTGCTGTTGTATTTTTTGTGAAGGCGTGCACCGACAATGGTTCCGATGATGGTACCTACGAGGGGGAGAAAGATGGTGAGGGGAACATTCATGGCTGTATAGATTAATTGTCAGTGCAAAGATAACGAATAATCGGAAACAGGGAAAGGATTGAGGTCCGGGAGAGGAGATACAATTGAATATTAGGCGATCAGGAGAGAAGCAATATTACATCCTCGGGGTAGAGGATGCGGACGTCGTCATCCGATAGCGCTGTGGCGTCGGGAGGCGACTCGTGGAGAAAAAGTACCGCCAGGGTGGTGGCGAACCCACGGGTTCTCATCCCTGCCTTTCTACGAAAAACGCTGCAAGTCGTTGACTTGCAGCGTTTTATCAGCGGAAAGACAGGGAACGCGTCGCTCCACTGTAAAACCGCGTATATCAATTAGTTAACAATCTCGTTAATTATATGTGTGCCATTTTAGTGCCAAAGTATCAATGTCTGCTTCGACTCTAAAGTGAGGGCTGTCTCTACAACCCTATGACCAATCATAATGCGAAGTTAATGAATTTTGGACACACTTACAAGTCCGAGGGTTCATTTTAACACATTTAATAATTATTTTTTATTTGCGATCTTCCTCAGAAGGTCGCGGATAAATTCATCAGATACACGTAACGTAGTGAATATCGGTGCAACTCCAAAGTAAGATATGCCTTTGGAACAGTCGAAAGATGCGACAAGGGCTTAGTCTTCGGTAGAGATTCCTTAGCCTCGGAGCACCTTCTTGACTGAGAACTAAATTATCTAGAGACTGGAGCCTTGAATTTCAGCGCTTAGGATATCTTGTCATTTATTATAACAGCTACAGAATCAAAAGGCCATAAATGCCTTACTCTTCATTTGAATTTTTGTAAGACCAAGAATATTCATCACGGAATTTTTTGAAAGCCGAATTGAATTCAGGGAGGTTATCCGGTATGTCAAATCTATTCTTATTTGCAGTGTCGTCAAGCATGAAAAATAGATCTTTATATTTCTTATAAGATCTATCTCGATACTGACTCTCAAGTTTGATAAAATTCTTTATGCCTTTACGCCATTCGGCACGATTCTTTCCAACACGAGAGATGCTTTCTTTTGCACGTTGCTCCACTGCCGCAGGCGTACAATTGATAGTGAGATAACCTCTAGATACTATGTAGAAGACATCTTCCTCATTGATTGGCCAAAATAATTAGTGGAATCACACATACTGTTATATGTAAGACGAAATAATAAGAAAATGAGATACCTTAAATATGAGGAATTTTTTGTAATTTTGTAATGTAATCAGTAGCAACTATTATGAATGAAAGAGAAATTGCTAATGGGGTATATGAGCCGCCTCGCCGGACTAAAGATTTAGTAGCTGCTCAGATAGAGCAGTTGATATCCAGTGACAAGAAATGCAATCAGATATCTTCGTATGACAATTCTTATCACAATGAATTCTATCAAAAGATTAAGATGTCTATCGTTAACTATGTTATAGCTTTTAAGAATTTGATGTGGTTTGGAGGCAAAGATCTGAGTGATCCCATCACTGCATTTTTGTTTTATCATATGATAGGTGAACAGGATCATTATTGTCAAAGCAGGAGTAAGGGTGAAAGTATTGAGCAATCCTATAAGCGCTTAGATCAGTGCTTGGATCTTTTTATGTCAGAAAGCAGAAAAATACCGAGTGATTGGTGCAAATTTTCTCAAAAACATCCCTGGGATTCTGTTCTCTATGATTATCAAGGAGCGTCTTTGATTTATTTACAAACAACTAGTGATATTGAATGGATGAAGAGCCTTCAACTGCAAGAAACTTCTTTTGTAATATTACTTACTGAGTTTGATGTACCTGAAAGTATAGAATTCCCAGACAACTATATTGCCATCCAAAGAGAGTGGACGGATATTGCTTTTGATTCAAATTTATTTATTCAGAAAAATTTTCCCTTAATATATTTGTATGCAAATACATTTGCGTGGCTTCTACACATTATTAAGCCAGTTCGAGTACTTTCTATAGGTAACGATACTATAGCTGAAAAGATCTTAGAATTGTTAGCAGAATCACTCATATGACGAATCTCCCTCCCCCTTTTATTTCATTTATAGTCCCAGTTTATAATACTGGCAGGTACGTCCTGGAATGTCTGAATTCTATTGTTATGGATGAACACTCTTTTGAAATTATCATCATTAACGATGGCTCAACGGACAATTCCTCATCGATTATTGCTGAGTTCTGTATGAGACATTCTCATTCTCGTTATATTTCTCAAACTAATCAAGGACTATCAACAGCTAGAAATAATGGCATGTCATTGGCCAGGGGCCAATACATTTTGTTTGTAGACAGTGATGATAAGCTTCTAAAAGATGGATTGAGGGAGATGGTAGATTTAGCTAAGATTTATCGACCAGACATTGTTGTCGGGCGCGTTATTTCTGTTTATCCAAATGGGGATGAAAAACTTTGGCGTTTTCCTGATTTAGGTATTCATAATATGTCGGGAAATGGTTTACTTGGGAGAATGGTCACAGAGGGATATGTTCCTATGGTTTTTAATTATCTTTATAATAGAAAGTTTCTTAAACATAGCAATATTGAGTTCTTGCCAAACATTATTCATGAGGACGAATTATGGACTCCTCAGGTATTGTCTGTTGCAAACAATATAAAGATGATATCAAAAAGTCATTATGAATACAGAATTAATAGCGCATCAATTATGTCCACTTCTAAAGACGAAGTGAGATTCTTCTCCTTAATTCAAATCATACATCATCTTGTATCTCTTTTAATAAAAGAAAAATCTAGTGATAAAAGGGAGGAGGTTATTCTCTTTATAAGGTGGCGTATTCATGTCTTATTACAAATATTGTTGTCATTAGATTTTTCATGCACAATATTAATAGAACAACTTATTGGTAGACTTAGAATTTTAGATATAATTGGTTCTTCAGAATTTATTAATTACTTTAATAATTCTCAGTTCAATAAATTACACTCATGAAGACTTTTCCGCATTTCAGACAACTTGATGCAATGGACTGTGGGCCAACATGTCTACGTATGATCGCAAAGTATTATGGTAAGGACTTTTCTATAGAAACTTTGCGCAAACGCTCGTTTATTACTAGGGCAGGTGTATCTATGCTTGGGATCAGTGATGCCGCGGAATCTATCGGATTCAAGACCATGGGGGTTCGGATATCCATGAATCAACTCATTAATGATATGCCCTTGCCATGCATTCTCCATTGGAATCAGCGTCATTTTGTTGTCTGTTATAAAATTAAAAAAACAAGGGATGGTCATAGATTTTTTATAGCTGATCCGGCATCAAAAAAATTGTCATACTCTGAATCTGAGATGAAGAAGTGCTGGATTTCTACACGGACAGATGGGAAAGATTGCGGCGCGGCTCTTGCATTGGAGCCAACGCCTGGTTTTTATTCCGGGAGAGATGAGAGTGGAGTTTCGCAACGGTCTCTATCATTTTTCTTAAAATACCTTCGTCCTTATAGGCTAGAAATCATCCAATTATTTGTTGGAATGATTGTCGCAAGTATTCTTCAATTGATATTCCCGTTCCTTACGCAAGGATTAGTAGATATTGGCATTAAGGGGCATAGTATAAATTTTATAGTGCTGATTTTAGCTGCTCAGTTATTCATATCAGTTTCACAAGTTGGTGTTGAGTTTATTCGGAGCTGGCTATTATTACATATAAATGCACGGGTTAATATTTCACTCATCTCAGATTTTCTAATAAAGCTGATGAAATTACCGTTAAGCTATTTTGATTCCAAGAATGTCGGAGATATCATGCAACGTATAGGAGATCATGGGCGTATCGAGTCTTTCTTGATGGGATCTTCGATCTCTACATTGTTTTCTTTTGTCAATTTCTTTATATTTGCTTTCGTGTTAGCAATCTACAATCCTGTAATTCTGCTAATTTTCCTTATTGGGAATGGCTTATATATTGGCTGGGTGTCAGCTTTTATGAAATACCGAAGAGAACTAGATATTCGAAGGTTTGAGCAGTCTGCAGGTGAGCAGAGTAGTATCATCCAGATGATCACCGGAATGCAAGAAATTAAACTTAATAACTGCGAACGACAAAAAAGATGGCAATGGGAACGTATTCAGGTTAAGTTGTTCAAATTAAGTGTGAAAGGACAGGCTTTAGGTCAGTTTCAACAAGTAGGTTCGGTCTTTTTTAATCAAATGACCAATATCATAATTTCTTTTATCGCTGCTAAATGCGTGGTTGAAGGAACGATGACCTTGGGTATGATGGTTTCACTCACATATATAGTTGGGGCACTTAATGGCCCAGTTAATTCCTTTATTGGTTTCATTCGTCAGTTTCAAGATGCGAAGATCAGTCTTGAACGCCTTAACGAAATTCATAATAAGGATGACGAAGAACTGAATATCACTGATAAAAGTAATTCTTTGCCGGAGAATAAAGATATCTTCATAGAGAATCTCTCATTTAGTTATGATGGAGCGGAGCGTGATTATGTTCTGAATAATATTTACCTACGAATTCCGGCGGGAAAAGTAACGGCTATTGTTGGGCCGAGCGGAGGAGGTAAGACAACGCTTGTAAAACTTCTCCTGGGTTTCTATCAACCCGTCAAGGGATCCATCTTGATAGGTAATATATCACTCAATAGTATTAATCCCCATTTGTGGCGAAACAATACTGGCGCAGTAATGCAGGATGGATTCATTTTTTCTGATACGATTGCAAATAATATAGCAATAGCTACCGATAATATCGACCATGAACGCCTGATAGAAGCTGTGGAAACTGCTAATATTCGTGATTTTATAGACTCGTTGCCATTGGGATATAATACAAAGATCGGTATGGAGGGTAATGGTATTAGCCAAGGACAGAGACAACGGATTCTAATAGCACGTACCGTTTATAAGAACCCACACTACATTTTCTTTGACGAGGCTACTAACGCTCTTGATGCAAATAATGAACGTAAGATTATGGCTAATCTTCATCAGTTTTATAAAGGTAAGACAGTAGTTGTTGTCGCTCATAGATTAAGTACTGTCCGCGACGCTGATAATATTATTGTCATTGACAATGGTAAGATTGCAGAACAAGGATCTCATCAAGAACTTGTTGAGCGCAAAGGCAAATATTATACACTTATTAAAAACCAGCTTGAACTTGGCAAATGATGGAGGAATTGAAAAATATGGCATCAAATAAAGATGTAGAGCTTCTAAGTGAAGAAGTTCAGGATGTCATGAACCGTATTCCCTCAGCGATTATTCGTTGGGGAATGACTGTGATGGCAGTAATTTTGGGTGGAATACTTATAGCATCTGCATATATTAGGTGGCCCCAAATTATAGAATGTTCTTTTGAAGGTCATCAAGTTGGGAATATTGTAGTTTTGAAAACTGCATTGTCTCCAAAAGCAATGAATTATCTGTTGCATGGGGACGAAAAAAGTATCCGTGTATATTCCCCTATGTTTCAACAAAAGTATTCAGAAGATGGAATAAATGCAAAAATAAAAAATATATCAATTTTAAGTTATTCAAACGATCAATATAATACTACTCTGACAGTCGTTCTGGATCACAATAAGGTAACTGTTGATTCAATTTTCTATGGAAATATTCAGTTTATTGTCTCGGAGAACACTTTGCTTCAATCAATAGTAGGGAGTGTAAAACGTTGGTAATTGCCTTTACTGTTTAAATAAATCATATGGATTTATTTGAAAACACACTTGATAGGCAATTGAGTCTTACTGGGTTGACTTAATATAATAATACTTTTTGTTGGTGTTTTGTAATGACGAGAAGATTATCCCAGTGGAGTTCTTCGGCTGCTTCGACGAGGGTCTCAAGGTAACGTTTTCGTGATTACACAGATGACATATAGTAGCATACTTGAATTAGCTGTTCTACTTTAGTTCCTTTTCGATGAAACAAATTCAATTATCTACAATGCTGTCAAAATGAAGATGGGTCTTTGAGAAAGATATCCAACTCCATACAATTTAAGTACCTACTTTTACTGCATGAAACCGTTGATAGATGTTTTTTCATCCCATCAACAATGGGTTGCTGGATAGCATAATCCACTGTTGATGAGGTTTTAGCTAAAGCCCACATCATCGTTGCAAATCCAGAAGTAGGGTCAGTATCTCTGAATTCTGTTAAGAATACAAACATATGAGGCAGACTTAAAAATAAATCTTTTTCATGAGTGATATGTTCACATATTTTACGAGTTGATTCGTATTTACCTTTCAAATTATATTCCTTAATCTTTGCTAACGCAGCTCCTGCTGGGTCGGCTTTATCCCCATCTTTCAGATGAATTAGAAAATTCTCCCAGGTTTTCTTCTCAATTAATATCAGTTGGCTTCCACTACTATCAACTGCAATAGCATCAACAGACTGAGGAGTTCCTATTCCTGTGCCCATATCTTGTTGATATGTTCGTGCTGCTCCGTCAAAATCTAGAATCTCAGACGTAGATTTATTAGAACAGCTATTATATTGCAAACAACATGCTTTGATATCACATATTGTTGAAACATTAACTCCTGCATAGGACGCGATTGCCATATATGTATCTTGTGCATTGATCATTCTGCAGATTTCGGATTAGGAATGTTCATGATATGACGTAAGGGCTCTGCTAATTTTGAAAAAACGAGATTTAGATTATCTGTAACTTCAAAAATCCTTGAAAGACCGTGCTTAATAGTATCGGCAAAATAATAGTTAACATCTTTCTCTGCATTATATTTTGCAGAATAAAATCTTATAGCTTGAATGAAATATGGGCTATGAGTACTAATGACAATAGGGATGCCAGCTTGAACCAACTGAAGTATAACATTTGCAAAATGAACTTGCCACTCAGGATGTAAATGATTTTCAGGTTCGTCCCAAATCAATACTTTATTTGGACCTATTATTTCGCTTTGAAGTAAAAGCTGGAGAACTCCAAAAGTTTTTGTTCCAGAGGCAGTATTAATAGGAGAGAAAGAGTTACCGTCACTAACAAAATTTAGACGGTTGGTATCTTTATTGAATCGGAATGAGCCTTTCATTATATCTTCTACGTGAGTAATGAGCTCTTTATTTTCATTGAACATACCAACCGAGATATCTTTTGCATAGGCCATCTTATTTATAAAGTCCTTAATGTGAGTTGGAATCATACCAATACGAAAGAAAGCTCGCGGTCCTTCTACCTCGACATATTGCATAGAATAACTCAAAGTATCAATCATATGCAGATAGAGAGGTGATTCAACATACGTTGCATCTTCAAGATATTCCTGTCCTTTGCATTTAACTTCTTTAACTATATTATTCTCAATAGAAAAAGAGATGTTGGATTCCTCAGCATCTGAGATATCAAAAAAGACCTTAGATATATCTGTTCCTACAGAACATACTGAATTCATAAACTCAGATTCAATAAGGCTCTGTATTGAAGACGCTTGAACTGCAGCGGGATTGCTTCTCTTCTCAATTATTAACTCAAGATTTTTCAGGTCATTCTCAATATTCGCTTTGGTCCGCGGAGTAACATTTTCAATCTGACTAATAATTGAAACAACGTATTCACGTAATTGAGGAATTGTGATCTCACTCTCTATTAGCATCTTTTTTAGTTGATATTCACGAGGAATAGCATTATAAAGATTTTGAGAACGGAGAGCTCGTATACTCCTGATTCTTGTATACAATGCCCGAATATGTTTGTCAAGTAAATTATCGGATCTGCTAAAAGATTTATCTTGAGTCGATTTCAGTACCTGGACAACAGAGAAAAGCATTTTGCCCACTGTGCTTTTCCCAGATCCATTTTCACCAGCGATTACTGTAAGTCCATTTAGCTTGATTAGAGCTTCTTGAACCTTATTGATGTTGTTTATGGAGAGGATCATACGAAATTGATTGTTCAAATTTTGGGTACAAAGATACGAATTATTCTTGAAAATCTGTAATGTCAAACCACCGATAGCAGTATAGCAGGAGAACCACATCAAATTTTCATAACCTAAAGCGTCTTGCCAACGAATATGTACACATATCCATTGGCAGGATCAGACTGACCATCCTCACATGTCCGCTCAGTCAGTTGAATCCCATTTACATGTCCGTCGGATGTTGAGCCATAACTATACGGTTGCTTTCATTGAAATTTACACAGTGTTGTTTGACTGAAAAGTTAACTGTCTAAAAGACCATGTAATGGTCAGCCTTTTTTCGGACGGATACATTCTATCGGGATACGGGTGAGCATCACACATAACATAATAGACAAAAGTGAAACTTGTTCGGACCGGTCATTTGGATGGTCTGCTTTCCCTGTGTCAGGAAGGACGGGACTTGTGCAGGGGAATCAACTCGCTTTAATTGATACTTAAGCGTGGATACTTGAAGCTCAGCTTGCTTAAGTTGCAAGGATCACGTGTCTTCACACTCGTTGAATCCATATACTAAGGATAACATAAACCCTATCAAAATACAATTGATTCACATCGGGATATTTCATTATAAAGAGCAATCATTTTATAAGAATAATCCTCAAAAGGTTTATTTCCTGGAGACAGCTCTCGTGATTCCTTAGCCGTAATAGCTCCTCCAATAAGTTTTTCGACATTCTTGAGAAGTGCCTCTGCTAGTATCTCAACCTTTCCTTCTTTCGAATGTGTACTATTTAGGCTTACAAACTCAGTCTTATCATATCCAGCTAATGATGAAGAGAGTCCCCAGTTACAATTTGCAATTATTGGTAGACCAGCATCTTTCATTTCGGTAGCCACCAACCCGTATTCTTCATATCTAGAAGGTATAACTCCCAATAATGCATCTTTATACAAACTCTGAACATCATTATTATCCAAGTATCCTGTAAAGATTACCCTTTGAGATACACTGATGCTACTCCTCAATAGAGAGGACAATAACGGTCCATCACCAACAATAACTAGTGATAGTTTCTCAAAATTAGATATTACTCTTTTAAAAGCGTCTAAAAGGATACTTATTCCTTTATTATCATCAAGTCTCCCTACAAAAAGAATAAAGGGTTTAGATATTGCTGCTTTATTAGTATTTCTCATTTTGTTTGACTGTGGTGGAAGTTGATGTTTTAAAAGGACTACTCTCTCATGAGGAATAGAGTAGTTATTCTCGATATAATACCTGCGATACGATGACATAACGATAATTTTATCGCAAATAGAAACTAGATTCGATTCCGCAAGTCTTAATTCCTTAGATTCTATGTTATATATATCGCAATCGGAATAATGTAAGGTTAGGAGTGAAGCTGATCTAATAAACAAGATACGGAGGTATTTTGCCAATTGATAACATCCCATAAAGTTATAATGAAATATGATATCCTCATTTGTATCAATGTATCGAACCAAAAGATAGGCTACATTTCTGTAATATGTACTTTTCCCTTTCTTAACAGCCGGAATATTAATATATCTAACATTATTAGACTGATAAATTATTACATCGGGACGGTTTTGCAAAAGATTTACAATCGTTATGCTATATGACGTATATTTCTGAATTATATCTAAAATAGTTTGAATGTATCTACCTACTCCAAATTTTGCGGCCAAACTATCCTCTGTAAAAATATAAACATGTTTGCTCATAAATAATTCATTAATTTAAGTCCTAAGCCGGCTATCCCTGATTTAATCCCTATTGGATATCTCATAATTTGATTCTTTAAAATAGTATCAGCGGGAAAATATAAGCTTGACGGAACTAATTCTTGATTCTTCCCAAATACTAAACTCTCTCCAAGCAAAGGTCTCCATAACGAGAAATCAGTTATATCAATATTTCTATCGTAGCTCCCACCGAATTCGTAAAGGAATTGTTTCCATCTATTCAAGTATCTAATATCAAAAAAGATATTTGTTGAGGAGCTAATCCGGCACCAAACATAGAAAGAAACTCCCCGTAAACCACTATCAAAACTAAAGTCTTGCATTCGATGTATATCAGAATCCATAATCTTAGTATCTAGTTCAACGAGAATATCGTCTGGGTTAATATTCAAAATGCCTCTGTTATGAAGGTGCCAAATAATCCAGCCAATCCCTGACACTCCAGTGTCGAAGCTATTCTCTGTTTTTAATGAAATGCTATCAAGGCATTCCTGGAGAATTTCACAAGCCAAATCTTGATATACGGAGGTAGATGTATATTGAGAATAGGCATATAAAGCTAAGGCAATTCCCGATTTCCCATAATATAGTCCTATGTCATCTATTGATTCGCAATATAGGATTAGATGCTCTATTACATCCTCTAAAGAAAGTTTTCCAGTCAAATTATGACTCATACTTATAGCACATATTGGGAATACAAGTAATCAGTTCGTAATTGGAAATTGATGGACAAATAGTTTTATTAACGCATTGTCTACATGCCATAACTTTATCTCTTGTCAGGAACCAACAAGAGGAATGATCCATCTGCGTATACACCAATTCGGTCATAGAATTAGTCATGATATTACCAATTAAAGAATAATTCAGGTTGGAATATGTGTCTCCATTAGGTAATATATATAATTTCCCAAAGAAATGCTCATTAATATTCTGACGTCGATGTATATCCAGCTTCGTACTTTTCTGCCTCAAAATATCATCCAGTGAATTAAACACATATTCTTTGAAGAAGTCTAAATTCGAACCTGTATATAGTGGGACAAGTTCTATGTGACCGGATAACGTCTCTAATAATGATTCTGCAATTTCAAAATCATCAATAGATGAAATCATCTTTCGAAAGGTGATTCTTTCTCCATTATTTGACTGAATTGCATTTTTATAATCCATAGATGTGTGTTTGTCGGTGATATTAATGATAAAACTTGTATCAGAAATATCATATCCGTCAAACAATACTAATTCATCTATATCAGATAAATAAAATGTCTTCTTGAAGGAATACTTATTCAACAAATTTAGAACATCTGGAAGAAAAGTACATGTTGCTGAATTAAGGAAATTAACTTTAGGAATTCTAAATATGGAAAGGTGCATTAAGAGTCTCAAATAAGTTTCCGCCGTCATATACGAATATGTGTCAAATGAATGATTTGACAAGAATTGCTTATATGAAGAATACTCGCAACCGTATTTATTGTCTTTGGGCGACAAATAGATTTCTACCTCGTTCAAATTTCTTATTACTTTTCTTCCATTATAGACCCCATTTTCTTTGCGCAACCGGTCTATGGAATCATATATCTTACAAGCTGGAGCTATAATAAACGGTTTCGTTTCAGCAAAACAAATTCCGCCTGAATTCGAGTCTATAATTCTGTCTATAAAGGCTAATAGTGAGGGGTCTGAAGAATAATTTGAATCAAGTTCAATGCAATAACCATTCTCAGGCTTTTCAAGATACTCAAAGGCCTGTTTGATTATGTAAGACGGTTTTATAATGGCGTTATATAACCCATTTAAGGAATTATAAACCACGACTTCTGCATCATCTCTAAATATGAAAGTATGTGGTTCCAGATATAAAAATTTTTCCATATTTTAATCCTTATAAATATCAATGAATGCGCTAATAAAACTCTTGGGGTTGTTCTCTAGAAGTGAAAGATATTGAGAATGGTAGGATGACCGATACCGATCTTTGTTTAGATATCTATCGCAACTCTTTTTACCATTTATTCTCGGTATGTAATGCATGCAGAGACTACAATTCTTCCATTGAAAGCAAGACGGGCATCTTTCTACGACTTGATTATAGCTTTCCTCATATAGTGAGGACACCTCTTCGAAGTCAATCTCAACTTTCCCATCTTTTACTGATCCCAATGAGATTTCCTGTCCGATTTTTTCACATGGTAATATTTTCCCGTTTACAGTAAGAAATATCTTTCGATCAAACGGTACACATGTACCGGTAGGTATATATGAAATGTCATTTGAGAAGAAAAGATCGCGATATGATTGATATGTATTTGAGACTGACGCGTCTAAAAAAGAGCTCATGTTTCGATCATCCGGCTTTAGTTTTCCTCCTCTCTCTAGAACTTCACAATTTTTTGCCTCATCATAACTTTGATAAAAATTCTTAAACATTGCATAAAACTCATCTTTTTTAGCCGGAGCGACACCATTAGTATTTAAATCACTAATTCTAGGAACTTTTCCAAACGTATCCCAAATATATGTAGCGATAGACTCTACAGAGTTTCTGTTATGAAGGACTGCATTAAATTCAACACTAGAATCGAAATAGTCGGGATAGCGATTTTTTAACGCTAAAACATTCCTTTCAACAGTCGAAAAAGAAGGTCTACCATCTGAAGTTACTCTATAACTGTCATTATACTCATTTCCATCTAGACTAATGAGCATTTGAAAATCTTTTTCTACAATATAGTCCATGTAACGGTCTAATAACATAGCATTTGTTGTCATTGTATAAATAAAAGACACATTAGTTATGTTTAACGACTCAATGTATGAGATTACATTGTGAATCAAATTAAAGTTTAACAGAGGCTCACCACCATAGAATCCGATAGCAATTGTATTTTCGTGAGATGCATTGAGAGGAGAATCCCAAAGTTGTTTCAAATATTCAAATATGGCTTTGAAATCATCAAAAGACATCTTCTGGTTTTGACGAGCATCATAATTAGAATACAGTTCTCCGTATCCGCAATATTTACATCTAAGATTGCAACCATCGGTTACTTCTATGACTAAATGACGCAAATTTGCAAGATTCTCTTTAAGTAATTCAGGTGAATAATGCGTAATAAAGCTGGGATCCTGGTCTTTAATTAAACCGAGTTCCTCATAATATCTTATCTTTATATCTGAGAGATCTTTATCGTTTGGGAGATAGACAAACTCTCGTAATTCACCAAGATACAGATATGTATTACCGTTATGTGATCTTACTAAAAATGTGGCTGTTTTATTGTCCATGACACAAATATAAGCATTAAAATTTTATTCACACGCGCATTATAATAATTTAACACGAATTTACTCTCTCCGGCTTGCCTACTGATATGATTTGAGTTGTTAACTTCAGTTTTTCACGGTATTGTGGTGGTGCTGTACCAACAGGGCTGCCTGTCGTCCCTGAACATTGGGGCGTCTCATTTGTGAGAGCACTCTCATGTAAATTTTCAAGGAAAATACATCACCCCTCATGGCTTGGCTATAGAAAATCTTAAATATGAGGATGAGCAGAACTGAGGTCTGAGGCATCCACATATTTAAGATTAAGGACCGGGTAATGCTATTATTTAGCGGGTCTTGGGTGCGCCCAGCTCTCCGGAACCGTAGCCGGCACCGTTTTCATCATTGTTATCGTAATTTCTTTGGCCCATGCCTTTTACATTGTCCCATGACGTGTCTGGATCGCAACTGCAAATGCAGCAATTCTCACCGCCGAGAATCTTACCAAGCTCCCGGCTCTGGAGTTCCTTGCCGGCGAAGGAACTCAGTTTAATTTTGTTTAGACTTTTCATATCTGTCACTTCTATTTTAGTTGATAGTTATCTCTCTTTATAATTTCCATGCAGGATATAGCTGTTGTCATCCTCTGAAATGCTTTCCCTGAGATGTGTCAGGATTTCAATATCTGATGCCGATACGTCATCCATTGCGAGACGTGCGTCGATTCGCTCCAGAAGGTCGCCTGGGTCCATGAGCATATTGAATCTTTCCATAGACCTCATCAGATAGGGCTTTACATCCAGTTCCATGCCTCCGAGCAGGTCATTGTAGATCTTACAATATCCTCCTCTCAAGGTCTTCGTATCAACAATAACCATCCGGGTAGGATCATCCTCCCATGGGTTAGGCCTGCCGTCCGAGTAAACCATCGGACCAATCAAATAGTAATCTCCAGCCTTGTAATAAACGTGTCTGGGTGTCTCCCCGTCGAATGTGGCGGTGAAACGCGGCGCTACCCTCATGTTCCGCATGTCGAAATAGAATATGGAATCAGGAATAGGTTCATAACGGGCAAACGAAAGTTCCATACCGCCCTGACGGCGGTTGTGAAGGAGTGGTTTATTGGAGAAACCTGCAATCATCTTTTTGATAGGATCATATGTGTGCCATATTGCATTACCCTCAAAGTCCTGAATCCAGACGGGAGGACCGCTCACAAAGCTTTTGTTGGAGAAGCAGATCTGCACAACAAGTATTTTCCCATTATCATAATCCGCCAGTATGTGGCCACCGGATCTGGTAAATGCCAACGGAATACTACGGATATAATTCCCCAGCAGGTCATATTCCAAAATATATGAATTATTTGCAGGAAAAAAAATAATCCGATTATGTGCTTCCTCTATCTGTACACCGTCTGGATCCGCATGGTATTCCCCAGGACCTTGGCCTATAGCGCCCAATTGCTTGACATATTTGCCGTCACGCCGGAATAGCTTCGATGCTTCACCAAATTGCGAGACAACGATATAATTGTCTGAAAAATCGCATATACCGTAACCTCCCACCAGTGCATCGTCAGTTGAGTCTAGTCTGACGATTTCGAGTGAATCGATCAGCATGCTGAGTGGAATCATCATGGTCCTGTCGCGATCGGCTTTCCCTATATGGCAGTTTATCACCGTGTCGCCGTGGATTATCTCCCGTGTAGCTATAACTTCACACTGAGACAGAGGATTCTCCTCCGAATTGTCGCCGGACTCGGAATGGCATGAGGACAACAGACAAAGACCGACAGCAGTCAGAGTCAGGAATTTATTTATGTTTTGAGGCAAAAGATTAATCATATGCAAATATATGACACAAATACTTCATTTGCACCTATTTTATGATTATTTAACGGAGATTCCCCATCCCTCCAGTATATCTGATATGATTTGAGTTGTTAACTTCAGTTTTTCACGGTATTGTGGTGGTGCTGTAATTACAGGGCTGCCTGTCGTCCCTGAATATTGGGACGTCTCATTTGTGAGAGCACTCTCATGTAAATTTTCAAGGAAGATACATCGCCCCTCATGGCTTGGCTATAGAAAATCTTAAATATGAGGATGAGCAGAACTGAGGTCTGAGGCATCCTCATACTTAAGATTAAGAACCGGGTAATGCTATTATTTAGCGGGTTTTGGGTGCCCCCAGTTCTCCGGAGCCGTAGCCGGCTCCGTTTTCATCATTGTTATTATAGCTATCTTGACCTGTACCCCTTACATTGTCCCATAGTTTATCTGGTGAGCAACTGCAAATGCAGCAATTCTCGCCGCCGAGAATCTTACCAAGCTCCCGGCTCTGGAGTTCCTTGCCGGCGAAGGAACTCAGTTTGATTTTGTTTAGACTTTTCATATCTGTCACTTCTATTTTGGTTGGTAGTTATCTCTCTTTATAATTTCCATGCAGGATATAGCTGTTGTCATCCTCTGAAATGCTTTCCCTGAGATGCGTCAGAATTTCAATATCCGATGCCGGTACGTCGTCCATTGCGAGACGTGCGTCGATTCTCTCCAGAAGGTCGCCCGGGTCCATGAGCATATTGAAGCTTTCCATCGACGCTATCGGAGCGGGTTTTATATCCAGTTCCATCCCTCCGAGCAGGTCATTGTAGATCTTACAGTATCCTCCTCTCAATGTCTTTGTGTCAACAATAACCATTCTGGCCGGGTCATTCTCCCAGGGGTTAGGCTTGCCGTCCGTGTAATGCATCGGACCGATCAGATAGTAATCTCCGGCCTTGTAATAAAGGTGTCTGGGTGTCTCCCCGTCGAATGTGGCGGTGAAACGCGGCGTTACCCTCATGTTCCGCATGTCGAAATAGAATATGGAATCAGGGATAGGTTCATAGCGGGTAAACGAAAGTTCCATACCGTCCTGACTGCGGTTATGAAGGTGCGGTATATTGGAGAAAGCCGCAATCATTTCTTTGATAGGTTCATATGTGTGCCATATGGCATTCCCCTCAAAGTCCTGAATCCATACGGGAGGACCGCTCACAAAGCTTTTGTTGGAGAAGCATCTTTGCACAACAAGTATTCTTCCATTATCAAGATCCGCCAGAATATGGCCGCCGGTTCTTGTAAATGCCAACGGAATACTACGTACATAGTTTCCCAGCAAATCATATTCCATAATACTCGAATTATTATGAGGAAAGAACCACACCCTTTCATGAATCTCATCTATCTGGACTCCGTCCGGATAAGAAATGTATTCTCCGGGGCCTTGGCCTATGGCGCCCAATTGCTTGACATATTTGCCGTCACGCCGGAATAGCTTCGATGCTTCACCAAATTGCGAGACAACGATATAATTGTCTGAAAAATCGCATATACCGTA
>JAAVDO010000002.1 GCA_014801735.1 Bacteroides sp.
AACTCAAAATTTTCCGTGATAACCTCCGGAAATATAGTTTTAAGTACTTGCCATTGTTTCATAAAGCAAAGTTAATTAACTTTGTCTTGATTTTAACAACCTTCTTTTTACATTGATCCTATAGATCTCTATTCGTTCCTGAGTCCAGTTGGTTTTCCTGCTTTTGAACCAGCTTCAAACATATAACTTTAATGAGCGACAAGACATTCTACACCAGCGAAATTATGACTGGAGCTCCGAAGGAGTTCCGGACCGAGACTCAGAAAATGATTTACACACGTCTTGATGAGTCCGGTATTGCATATACAAGAATCGAGAGTGATCCCGGCATATCAATGGACGATTGTCTGAATATTGACAAAGCTTTCGGAATCCTTACCGTCAAGACAATCCTGTTGACCAACCGACAGAAAAACAAATTCTGGCTGTACGTGACACATGCCCGCAAACCTTTTATCACCAAGGAATTCGGAGCATCTCTGCAAATACCCCGCGTCTCGTTTGCCGACGAAGACCTGATGATGCAGTTGCTTGGAACAAAACATGGAGCGGCCACACCATTTGGTCTTTTGCGTTCCCAGGCATCCGACGTAACATTTGTCATGGACCGCGACGTCGCTGCCAGAGAAAAAATTGTCATTACCGACGGCGACCCCTGTGGATTCATTGCAATTTCAAACAATGATCTCTTCCGCTTGCTGGGACGCGAACCTATCCTGATTGAAAATCCCGCCGAAATAATCTCGTGACATCGAGGCTCTCCTCCATCGCATTGCGATCAGCACCCGCCCCTTCCCCATCAACCTCCACCCGACCGCATAAGCGCTCGCCGGATCTCCATGCCCGGCGAGCGCTCTGATGGTCCATCGAAAACGGATTCTAACTGTTGATAAGACACAATCTCGAGCCGATTTTTTAGAATAGCGCTTATTTATAGTGCGATAAATGATTTGTTGTAAAGCGAAATAAATTTGTTTTTCTTTGGTTGAATTGTTTTTTGTATGGATAATATTACGGCACCGAATGTGCTCAGATTCCGAGCTTTTCCCCTTCTTTTGCGGTAAAGTGGTCAATAATCGGTCTATATCCTTGTCGAACAAGGTCTTTAATTTAGCTGTCAAGTATGTCAGATTCAAGTCTGAAGCCGAACCAATGCTCCTTGTTCATATGCCATGCGGGAAATACCCATCATATTTCGATTGCATCTCTGCGATTACTTCAGGTGAACATTTTACATTGATAAACCTTTTATCGGGGGCAAGGAGACAAAACCATTTTCCTCCGACCTTAAATGTAACCAACATCTGGTATTGAGGTTCAGTCCAAGGCTGATTCTCCACTGCATTCGGCAGTGAGAGACAGTAATCCCTTAATTCTTCTGTATTCATAATTATTTTTATTGATAAACAAGCGTTATTCCACATAGTTGACGTTATTACGAAATTGTCACGATTTGTGACATCATTATCCTGTTTTATGCTATTGATAGTTTTCTGAATATGGTTAATGGGATCTCCATTATAACAATGATTTTGTATTGGCATGCTCATTCCCCATGCCGTCCTTCATAGGATACATTTCCGATGGTTCTGACGTCGAAGCATCCTATGAATATTCTAGGAGGTACACCGGATCGGCACTTTGAGATAACCATTGAAGTAGGCATTTCCTTTTTCAATCATCTGTTTGTGTAGAGTCATATCAACTTTGGTATTTATTTCTTTCTTCATAGACACGTTATGTGATAATTATAGTAATAGGTTATCTGGTAATTGCATTATCCCATATTTTGGCTGATAGTGTATAGCGTCCCCGAAAGGCCGCACCGTTAGGGTCATCTGCCCACCCCCTCAGCCGCAAGATCCGTTATCTTTGCCGCTGAACAAAATATTGATGAGACTTATCCGGTTACCACAGCTCAACTATGCGCGCGACTTCGCGCGGTTCCTGCGCCTCCCTCTTAGCGGGGCGCAGACCCGCCTTATCCGCGACCTTGAGCATCAGCGCCAGTCCAGACACTGCGTGCGCGCATTCATCAGCGACAGCCCGGCATTATCCACCCCGTGGCTGCCGCTGTCTGCTTTGCTCGCACACTATCTGCGCTGGCTCGGTTGCCGCATCCATCCCGGCCACCGCACAGCCGTCGTAGCCCGTTCGCGACGCGACGCCCGCGCCCTGGCCGCGATAATCCACCCGCGGCGAACCCTTACCGGTGCCTCATCGCGCGTCGACTATCTGCGTGGAACCACTTTCCACTCTCTCCTGCTGCTCGACGCCCACTGCCAGCGCTCTACCCGATTCGTCGGACCCCGAGCCGCAGGCAGCTTCAACGCGCAGCTGAGCGCGCTCATTTCGGTGCTCCCGGTGCGTAACGATTCAGTAGCCCTCGTCGTAGGCAAGACCGACGTCCATCCCCGCCGTCCTTTCGGCAGGGCCATGCGCCGGCGACTCCCGATGACGTCGCGCGTCGACTCTCCCTGGATCGTCCACGACCCCGGCACCATCGCGCCGCTGCCACGTCCGCCACTCCTCAGCCGCAACGCCGCAACGCTTTGGCCCGGCAGGATTCCCCACCGGCCCGTGACTTTGGGAATCCCGTTGCGCAAGCCCCCTGCGGTGGCCCGACGCGTCTTTCTCACTTTTGCGGGTGCCGGCCCCGCGGCCTGAAGCCATAAGCGCGGCAAGCGTACATTGACATTTTGGTTTTCACACACTGATATCTGCGACAAGAGCGCCGCCCGCACGGGGACAGCGCTCTTGACTGGGAGTGTTTTCTTATTTTATGCCTTACTTCTGATCGCCGGTAGGCGCGATAAGTTTGTATCCGCGGCCGTGTATGTTGATGATCTCGATCGACGGATCTTCTCTCAGATGCTTGCGCAGCTTGGTGATATACACGTCCATGCTTCGGGCATTGAAATAGTTGTCATCGATCCAGATAGTCTTCAGAGCGAAATTACGCTCAAGAATATCGTTCACATGCGAGCAGAGTAGACTCAGCAACTCACTCTCTTTTGTGGTGAGTTTGGTGATCTTGTCATCGATCATCAGCACCTGCTTCTGGGTGTCGAAGGTGAATTTTCCGATCTTATACATCGTAATCTCCTTGCCCTTCTTGCCTTTCACGCGGCGAAGGATTGCCTCGATTCGGAGCACGAGTTCTTCCATCGAGAATGGCTTGGTGATATAATCGTCGGCTCCGATCTTGAAGCCCTCCAGGATATCTTCTTTAAGAGATTTTGCTGTCAGAAATATTATCGGAACCTCCGAATTCACAGTTCTGATTTCCTGTGCAAGAGCGAAACCGTCTTTCTTCGGCATCATCACATCGAGCACACACAGGTCGTATTTACCTTTCAGAAAAGCTTTGTAGCCCGCTTCTCCGTCTGCGAAGAGATCGGCGCTGTAGCCCTTGGCCTGGAGATATTCGCGCAGCAGCATGCCCAGGTTTTCATCGTCCTCGCACAATAAGATGTGCACACGTTCTTCCATAATCAGTTTGTTTTAGTTAAGGGTAGAGTTATTATAAATTTCGTTCCGTGGTTCAGTTCGCTCTCGACGCTTATGTGTCCGTTGAGCTCGCGCAATATTCGCTGCACGTAGGCCAGTCCGAGACCGAACCCTTTCACGTCGTGACGGTTGCCCGTCGAAACGCGATAAAATTTTTCAAATATCTTTTTTAGATCCTCCTTGCGGATACCGATACCGTTGTCGGCCACGGTGATCTGTAGTCGGTTGTCCGATATATCGCGCGTCGTCACGTTAAGCATCAGCGGAGTGTCTTCGCGACGGTATTTCACGGCATTGTCGAGCAAGTTGAAGATCACGTTTGTGAAGTGCATCTCGTCTACATTCACCTCGGCTTTTTCTGCGCCAAGAATCGCCTCGATCCTGCCACCATACTTCTCAACTTTCAGCTTGAACGTATGCACAACGTTGTCTATCACCTCGTTGGCATCTACTGTCTGTAGTTTTAAGGTTGCACGCTGACGGTCGAACATCGACATCTGAAGCACCTTTTCTACCTGAAATCTCAGGCGTTTGGTCTCGTCGTTGATCACATTGCTTATATGCTCCAGCATCTTTGGTGACTTCAATACCGATTTGTCGTTTAACATCTGGGCTGCGAGCGATATCGTCGAGATAGGCGTCTTGAATTCGTGGGTCATGTTGTTGATGAAGTCGTTTTTCATCTCGGTCAGCTTCTTCTGCTTGAAAGCCACTACTATTGTATAGAGGAATGTGACAAGGAGAATGAATGTGAACACGAACGACGGTATCATAAACTTTATCGAAGAGAAGATATAGTCGCGCATGGTCGGGAATTCAACCCGCAGATAATACATCCTGTTCCGCGAATCGTTGGGGAACAGAGTCTGTCCGAACGTTTCGGCACCCGACGATTTCTTGGCGCTGTACCCCGCCGACTTATACACCACTGCACCCATGCGATTGACCACCGCAAATTCAAACGGCAGTGTCAGTCCATTGTTGTTCAGCTCTGTGCGGAGATATGATGCAACTACGGCCGAATCAGCACGTTCCTGGATCGGACGTATATTTGCCTGATTTATGATATTTAGAATCACCTCGTTGAGCAGACTTCGCTGATACAGGTACTGCCCTCTCAAGGTCTCCTGCATACTGCGCTGTCGATCCTGTATCGAAAGATTGTCGAGCTGCGGACCGAGCGACGACAGATCACCTTTCAGTGTTATGTCTCCTTCGAGTCCCTCGCCCGTGGTGAAGCTGTATTTTATGGCATCTACATTCTTATCGTCATTATTGAGTTTGGGAAGAAGCGATGATTCGATCTGTGCCACGTCTTCTTGTAAGTAATATTTGGCCTCATCTTGTTCGAGAGCCATCGTCACGGCATAAAGACTGCGCTTCACACCTTCGGCAAACTGATCGTCGCGCATCTTCACCATATTTCTCATATAGGTAATCTGCACGTAGAGCAAGCCTGCGAACGTCAGTGCCATTATGATGGTCAGGAACCAGATTATTGATTTTTTCATTTAGTTTTCAGTCGGTTATAGCCGTCTCTTGCGAGCCAGGTTTTTAACGGTTTAATCTTTATTATGTTAACAATTAAGACGTCTAAATGTTGTGAAAATTTCATTCTACATCTTAATCAATTAACATTTCAGGGCAAATTTAACACTTAAATGTGAAAAGCGCAAATTTGCATCCTGCTTTCGGCAATAAAAAATCGGAGGTCATGCCACCGGTGGGGCACAACCTCCGTTATTGGTTGTCAAGATATTAATTGATGCTTACACCTGTGCGTCGGCAAGTTTCTCTGCCTCGGTGGGAGCGTAAGGCTCCTTCGGCAGTGTGCGGTCAAGCATGATATAACCTACGATACCCGAGATCAGCGAACCGACAACGATACCGAGCTTAGCATGATCGAGCAGATCGGCCGAATGGACATCCGCACCGGGGAACGACAGAGTAGCGATAAACAGCGATACAGTGAAACCTATGCCGCCCAGCATCGATACGCTTCCCATCATCTTCCAGTTGGAATGATCCGGCATCGGAGCAAGTTTGAGCTTGATCGTGAGCCACGAGAAGATAAAGATACCGACAAACTTTCCGATAAACAGACCTGCGATGATAGCGAGGCTGATTCCCTCGAATATCGTCATCGGATCGAGATCAAGCAGATAAATGCCGGCATTGGCAAACGCGAAGATCGGTATGATCACGTAGTTTACGATGGGATAAAGCGAGTCTTCCAGGTCCTGGAGAGGTGAGATCACCTTGTCGCTGGCGCTCTCTATCTCTTTCAGCTTGTTCATGCGCTCCTTGTCGAGAATGGTGCAACGCTCGGCCATGGCCTCGTCATCGCTCGGGTTGAATTCACCCACTACCTTCTTGATCATCTGCACATACTTCTTCGGGGGATAAACCGGAGTGGCGGGAACACAGAATGCTACGAGAACACCCGCGATGGTCGGGTGGATACCCGAATTAAGGAACAGGAACCACACCACAGCACCGATGCTCAGATAGAACAGCTTGCTCTTGATGTGGAAACGTGAGCCAAGTAGCAGCACGCCCAGCAGGATTGCTGCATATACCAGATACATCAGAGCCAGATGAGTGGAATAGAAGGTAGCGATTACCACGATGCCCCCTATATCATCGGCTACGGCGAGCGTTGTAAGGAATATCTTCAGTGAGACCGGAACACGTTTGCCCAGCATGGTGAGCACACCCAGTGAGAAGGCGATATCAGTCGCCATCGGGATTGCACAGCCGCCGGCATAGTCTGTTCCGCGGGCAAAAAAGAAATAAATCAATACGGGAAACAGCATACCGCCACAAGCTCCCATGATAGGCAGAAGTGCCTGTTTGAACGACGAAAGTTCGCCTACAAGAACTTCTCGCTTGATCTCAAGACCTATTGAGAAGAAGAAGATCGCCATCAGAGCATCGTTGATGAACTCGAGCATGGTCATTGGTGTTCCGCCATGGCTGAACACGTTGAAATCGCCTACCTGCAGTCTCACATGCTGATTCCAGAAGTCTGCATAGTAGCCGTTTATGGCCGGGATATTGGCCACGATAAGTGCCAGTATGGTCGCGAGTATGAGCATATTGCCACCCGAGGCGTGGCGCTTTATACTCTGCACCATGGCATACATTACTCCCCGCTCCCTGAGCCCGGGATCCTGACATGTTTCTTGGTTGCCCATAGTTTTTATAGTTAGATTGGTAAGACTTTCAGTCAAGCTTCAGCACGGCGAGGAAAGCCTTCTGTGGCACCTCTACCGAGCCGATCTGCTTCATGCGCTTCTTGCCCTTCTTCTGTTTCTCCAGAAGTTTGCGTTTGCGCGATATGTCGCCACCGTAACATTTGGCCGTCACATCTTTTCTCACGGCCTTGATTGTTTCGCGGGCTATTATCTTGGCTCCTATGGCAGCCTGGATAGCTATGTCAAACTGCTGGCGCGGTATCAGCTCCTTCAGCTTCTCACACATCCTGCGGCCGAAGCTCACGGCATTATCAACGTGAGTCAGTGTCGACAGCGCGTCGACGCTCTCGCCATTGAGCAGTATGTCGAGCTTCACGAGTTTAGATTCCCTGAAGTCATGCAGATGATAGTCGAAACTGGCATAGCCTTTCGATATCGATTTCAGTTTATCGTAGAAATCTATCACGATCTCCCCCAGAGGCATGTCGAAGATCATCTCCATACGGTTGCCGTGAATGTATTCCTGCTTCACAAGCTCACCGCGCTTCGACAGACACAGCGTCATGATCGGGCCGATGAAATCGGCAGTGGTGATCACCGATGCCCTGATATACGGTTCCTCGATATGATCGATGAGAGTGGCATCAGGCAGCCCAGAGGGATTGTGAACCTCGGTCATGTTGCCCTTCTTGTCATACACACGGTAGCTCACGTTGGGCACCGTCGTGATGACATCCATATCGAATTCCCTGCCAAGTCGCTCCTGGATGATCTCCATGTGCAGCAGACCCAGGAAACCGCAGCGGAAACCGAAGCCGAGCGCCATCGAAGATTCCGGCTGGAATGTGAGCGACGCATCGTTGAGCTGAAGTTTCTCGAGCGATGCCCTCAGATTCTCGAAATCCTCCGTCTCGATAGGATATACTCCGGCAAACACCATCGGCTTCACCTCCTGGAAACCGTCGATTGCACTGTCACACGGACGGTCGACGTGGGTGATCGTATCGCCCACCTTCACCTCCCTGCTGGTCTTGATACCCGAAATGATATATCCAACATTTCCGGCTGAAAGTTCTTTTCGTGGCGACATCTCGAGTTTCAGCACTCCGATTTCATCGGCATGATACTCCTTTCCTGTCGACACGAATTTCACGAAGTCGCCGGTATGGATGGTGCCGTTCACGATCTTGAAATAGGCGATTATGCCACGGAAGGGATTGAACACCGAGTCGAAGATCAGCGCCTGCAGAGGCGCCTCCGGATCACCCTGCGGAGCGGGAATGCGTTGTACTATCGCCTGAAGGATTTCCTCGACACCCAGACCGGTCTTGCCGCTGGCCCTGATGATATCCTCGTGCTTGCAGCCGAGCAGCTCTACTATCTGGTCTTCAACCTCGTCGGGATTAGCGCTATCCAGATCGCATTTGTTTATCACCGGTATGATCTCAAGATCATTCTCAATAGCCATGTATAGGTTTGAGATGGTCTGGGCCTGAATACCCTGAGAGGCATCCACTATCAGCAGCGCACCCTCGCACGCCGCTATCGAACGCGACACCTCGTAGGAGAAGTCAACGTGTCCGGGAGTATCGATGAGATTGAGCACATAATGCCCCCCGTCAAGAGTGTAATCCATTTGAATAGCATGGCTCTTGATTGTGATACCACGCTCACGCTCAAGATCCATATCGTCGAGCACCTGATCCTGAAGATCCTTTCCGCCAACTGTGCCTGTATATTCCAGCAAACGGTCGGCAAGGGTGCTTTTGCCGTGATCAATATGAGCTATTATGCAGAAATTGCGGATATTTTTCATTCTTAATCAATTTTTGCAAAATTAGCATTTTTCTCACAATTCTGCAAAATCACCTATACGCAATGACGGCACCTGCCCCAACGATTGGATGCAGATGCCGCCGGTATTGTCAGGTTATGATGTCAGTATATTCAGTTCACACGCACGAGTTCGAATATGAAATCATCGCTTCCGAGCAGACGACGTGCCTTGTCAATGTAGATGTGGCCGTCCTCCACGTTCCAGTAACCCTTGCCACCTAGACCGTCGTTCTGAATGGCATATTTGTCGCCGGTCTTGAAAATCTGGTATGTATAGCGGTCTGATTCGAAGCTTGAACCTTCAGTTCCGAATGTGGCGTTATTGGTGAGATAGCGCTTGTCCCACTCGTTTACGATCTTGTAGCGCTCGGTCATCGGATCCTTGCGCACGATCCACAACTGTCGGCCGGGGTTTATCACATCTCTCTCTGCCTGAAGTACGGGAGCCGCGGCTGCGTCATCGCCGATAGGATTACCGAGATACTCGCCGTTGACCAGTATATAATATATACCATTGGCCACTACCTGAGTCGGGAACAGCCCTTCGGGATACTCATAGCCGGCATCCTTATAGTCGTTGATCATCTGATCGACCGAAGACTTGATGAAAGGCTCGACGTATGTTGTCGCCGTACGGGCCTCCACCGACTGTATCGAGCCCTCGAAATCACGGCTGACTATCTGTTCGGCCTTGTCGGTCAGAGCTGCATAATTCTTATAAGCATTCTGGAAACCGGCGAGATCCTTCTTGCCGAGAGCCTCGCTCATAGCCAGCACTGCCTCACCACGCTCACCCTGCATACCGAAATATTCGATGAACTCCTTGATCTCGCTCATCATAGGCGACACCGCCGTATCGGCAAGAAGTTCGTTGGCAGTGCTTATCATGCGCTTGAAATAAGCAGAATATTCGGCTGCAGCCTGAGGTGTCAGCGTAGGATACTTGTCGAGTATGGCCTTGAATTCAGGCGACTCTCCTTCCATACGCAGACGGTGAGTGCTCTCGCCTATATCGACATTGTTGATACAGAAGAACCCGAAAGCTTCCTCATGGCCGGGAGCAAGCTCCTTCATCGAACGCTTCCATGCCTCCTCGGCATTATAGTCAGTTGGGTTCCATGCAAAATCGGCAAGACCGTAGAGAGCTATTTTCGAAGCCTCTGCATACTGCATCGGGTTGGAGCAGAACGCGCTCACCGAATCGTAGATATCCGTACCATTACCTGTTGCCGGCCCCATCAGCAGATGATGCAGACCATAGTCGTTGACGGGATAGTTAAGCCATATGAACGGTGCACGTCCCGTCTGCTCCTCAAACCATGTGCAGTCTTCCTTGTCGATCATATCGACCACGGAATTGCCGGTCCACATAATTCTTATGCCGGGATAAAGTCCCTTGCCCATCTTTGGCAGGTAATCACCACCCGACCATAATTTGTTGTACTGAGTGGGACACACGATCAACTGCTCCACATCACCGTGCTTGTTCACGAACTCATCGGTCAGGAAATTCAGATATGCTATCTGGTCGTCGACACTCTTGGCACTGATATCGTCAAAGAAAATTGCGAAAGCCCTCACGCCGAGATCATACATCTGGTTGAATTTCTCGAGAGCCTTACTCTTGTCTTCGGCGCTGGTGATGGAGTTGCTCGGGTGCATGGCCCACACGAATTTCACTTTGTTGTCGGCGGCATGCTTTATCAGTTTTTTCATCTTGGCACTCTCAGCCTCGGGATAAGGCTCGAACCAGCGGCTGTGATGATAGGGATCGTCCTTAGGACCGTAGATGTAAATGTTCATCTTATTGCGGCCATAAAAATCAAACTGACTCACACGATCGTCGAAACTCCAGGGGTTACCGTAGAAACCCTCGATCACACCGCGTACTTCGGTCATGGGACTGTCGGCTATCTCGACCGACATCACTTCAGGCACCGATGCCAGTTGCAGGAAAGTCTGGACGCCATAGAACGTGCCTGTCTCATCGTTACCGGCAATCACAACACCGTCGGGTGATACTTTCAGATAGTAGCCCTCAGCCTGAGCCGGAATCTTCGACACGTAGTTTGCCACAGCCTTGTCACCGCGCTCGCCGATAGTCACTTTTATTCCTTTTTTGCCCGGAAAAGCCTTACGAAGAGCTGCTACCGAAATCTGGTCAGCATCCTTTTCTCCTTTAATGTTGAGACCGGCGGGTCGGTCAAATGCTTTAGTGCCCCATTCTATCTGGCGCGGAACGGGCGACACCGTCACCTGCTGTGCGCCCGACGGCAGAACGGCCCCGGCGGCAAGCAAAAATGTGATTAGGGTAGATTTCATGTTATTGATTTCATGTTGAGGTTAAAAACACGATCCCGATCCGCCATATCGCAGGCTGCCGGCTATCGGTTGTATTCTGCAAATATACGTCAAATTAATGCAAAAACCACGGCCTACCGATAAAAAATCCCGTTCCGGTGCATGAAAACACCAAAACGGGAACAAATATCTGTCGGTTAGAACTGTCAGTCCTTAATGCCCTCGAGCTTCTCACAAATATTCTTGAAGATCTCGTCGGGATGACCTGAACCTTCTATATGATAATACTGGTCCCTGTTCTTATAATAATCGCGCAGGGGCACGGTCTGCGTATGATACACGTTCAGACGATTCTTTATTGTGTCGAGATTGTCGTCGGCACGTCCAGTTTCCTGACCACGCTTGAGCAGTCGGTCGA
Source organism: Bacteroides sp. (assembly GCA_014801735.1). Next base: position 11,263 of record JAAVDO010000002.1, read on the forward strand.
CAAGCTCATCGTCATCAACCTCAAGGCCGATCACTCCATGAATTTTCGATCCGCGCTCGGCCAGCATCTTCTCGAGAGCCTCGGCCTGAGGGATTGTGCGGGGAAAGCCGTCGAAAATCACTCCACCTTTTCCGGTAGCTTCTTTGTCGAGCACATCGGCAAGGATTTTCACCATAAGATCGTCGGGTATCAGCTGCCCTTTCGAGATATATGACTCAGCGATCTTTCCGAGCTCAGTGCCTCGCTTGATATGATCTCTCAATACTTCTCCCGTAGAGATATGATGCAACCCATAGGCATCGATCAGGCGCGCGCTCTGTGTGCCCTTTCCGCTGCCGGGTGCCCCGAATATTACAAGGTTAAACATGATTGTTGGTTTTTCGTTGAAAAGTTCTTAGTCTCATTGCCAGCAGGCGTCGGAACGATTCCGACAACCGGCAACAGCAATTTTCATAAAACGAATTAAATCCTGGGATTATTATGATTATGAGTAAATTAAAATTTCAAGCCTGATCTGACAGCACGTAGATATCTTTGAGATTACGCGCAAGCCCGTCCAGATCGAGTCCGTAGCCTATTATGAATTTGTTGTCGATCTCAAACCCTGTGTAGTCGGGCCTTACATCCTTGCATAAGAGTGCCTCGGGTTTGTAAAGCAGAGTTGCAAGTTTCACCTCGCCGACTCCACGCTGTTTCAGATCGGCAAGCATTTTCGACATTGTGCGGCCTGTGTCGACGATATCTTCGACCACGACCACAGTGCGTCCCTTAACATCCTCGCTCAGTCCCACTATCTCTTTCACGCTGCCCGTTGAATCCATTCCATCGTAGCTTTTCAGTCTGACGAAGGTGATCTCGGCATCGATATCAAGATTCATAAACAGATTTGTAGCGAAAGGAGCGGCTCCGTTGAGCACACAGATAATCAAAGGAACGCGACCACGACAGTCGTCGGATATCTGCGCGGCAAGTTCACTGATTCTTTTTTCAATCCGGGCGCTGTCGATATAGGGTACGAATGTAAGTCCTTTATAAGTAACTTTATTCATGATTTAGTCTCGGAGGAGGCAGGTTTATATGATTTGTTGAATTCCTGATTCTCAGAAATCTGACATATTTATTGTGTCACATATTCAAATTATGTCCAGTATGCGTTGCGGCAGTTGCGGCGACCTTGACGGACAATTGTTGAAATCTTATCAACATATGTCAATAAATTTCTTTTAAATCTTAATCGCAAAATTACTAAATCTTCCGTCAAATAGACAAAGTTTTTTGTTACTTTTGTACTCCAAAATTTCTTACGCATGAAAATATTCACCACTGAGGATATACGTGCCATCGACAGAGCAACTATCGAGACCGAGGGTGTCACCGCGCGCGACCTTATAGAGAGGGTGGCTGATAGCGTTGTTTCTGAAATTGTCAGCCGGTGGCGACCGAACAAGCGCACAATGGTCTTTGCCGGTCCGGGCAATAACGGTGCAGATGCCCTCGCTGTGGCCCGACGACTGATAGAACAGGGATTTGCCCCAGAGGTATTCCTCTTCAACATAGGCGGCGACAAGCTTTCGCACGAATGCAAGGCATGTCGCGAAGATCTGCTGAAGCTCGACAGTGTAAATTTCACCGAAGTGACAGGCACATTTACGCTTCCTGAGCTCAACAGCTCGTATCTGGTGATCGACGGCCTGTTCGGTTCAGGTCTCCGCGAGCCGCTCGTGAGCGGCTTCATGGCGCTCGTAAGATACATCAACGAGTCGGGTGCTAAAGTGGTGTCGATCGACATTCCATCGGGCATGTTCAGCGACTGGAACCGGGGATCGATCAACCGCAACATAATACACGCAGCACTGACGCTCACCGTCCAGTTCCCACGACTCGCATTCATGATGAAAGAGAATGCCGATCTGGTGGGCGAATGGAAAGTTATCGACATAGGGCTGAGCAGTGAAGCAATTCGCAACACTCACACGAATTTCCAGATCGTTGACGCAGCGGGGATGAAAATGCTGCTGAAACCTCGACAACCGTTCTGCTCTAAAGCCGATTTCGGCAATTTGCTCCTTGTCACTGGCCAATACGGCATGATGGGTGCGGCAGTACTGTCGGCGCGTGCATCCGTGCGTTCGGGTGTAGGCAAAGTTACTGTCCACACAGCAGGCTGGGGCTACGAAGTGATTCAGAGCCAGGTACCCGAAGCTCTGTTCGAGGCAGACCGCAACGACTCGGTGATCACCGAGATCAAACCCGTCCATACATATTCGGCAGTAGCTATAGGTCCGGGTATCGGAACAGCCGATCCAACGGTGAATGCGCTCGACTCTTTTCTGAAATCCGCGACCGTGCCGCTTGTGCTCGACGCCGATGCACTGAACTGCATTTCGCTGCGCCGAACCCTGCTCAACATGCTACCTCCACGCACCATCCTCACCCCGCATGCCGGAGAATTCGACCGACTGTTCGGATCGCATGCTACCGACGAGGAGCGTCTGCTGACAGCGATCAAGGTGGCCGAAGACTATGACTTACTGATTTTGCTGAAAGGCCGCTACACTGCCCTGGTGCGTCCCGACGGAAAGATATATTTCAACTCTACAGGGACGCCAGCCCTCGCTACTCCGGGCAGCGGCGATGTGCTGACTGGCATCATCGCTTCGTTTCTGGCTCAGGGCTACAAGCCCGAAATCGCCCCTGTGGCCGGTGCTTATATCCACGGCCTGGCCGGCGAGATCGCAGCCGAGACACACGGCGAATACGGCGTGACTGCCTCCGACATAGCTGCATGTGTCGGCAAGGCCATACGCCACACAATGGGCATATGAATCAAAAAACTCAATCTCCGTTCTGATAATGTTGAAGCGTGACCTGATTATCGCTGCGGCGATAGCCCTTGCAGCCATGCCTGCGGCAGCCCAGACCACCAAAAAACTCACCGCGAGCAAGGCCAATGAATTCGGCCTCGTGTATTCACTTCCGCTCACGGCACTCGACGTGACTGTAGAAGCCGAACGAAATGTCCGCACCCGCGGCGAATTCTATAAGTATTCGCGCAAGTATCTGAACATCGATCCGATTCTGGAAGATGAAACCGTGTGGACCCTGAAATCAGTTACAGTTAATCCCACATCCATAGCAGCAGAGACCGACGGCGAGGATGACCGCCGATATCTCGTGCAGTTCAAGAACGGCACACAGCCATTCATGATGCTGACGGAAGAGAGCTTTCCGCTGAGCATCAATTCTGCCGAAGTTCCTGAAAAAACACTTCAGAATCCGGTTCCAGAGCCTGTTAAGGCAGCCCCGACTCCGCTCGAAGTTCCGGCAGCGCGTCAGGCCGTGACCGAGGAGATGCTTCAGGCGCGCTCTATTGCCAAGAAAGCCGAAATAGCGGCGGCAAAAATTTATGAAATCCGTCAGACACGCAACGATATCATTTCCGGACAGGCTGAGGGTATGCCGTCTGACGGTGCTGCCATGAAACTTGCCCTTGATAATCTCGACAGTCAGGAAGCAGCCCTGACGGCAATGTTTACGGGAACCGAAAGCAAGTCGACAGCGGTGCGCACGTTCTCGGTGGTACCCGCCCGTCTCGATACCAAAGGAGAGACCGAGAATATCACCGTTGCCCGTCTGTCAGCTATCGAGGGTATTGTAGACTCAACAGATCTTTCTGGTGCTCCGATCGAACTCACGATCAGCGCCGAGAGCATAGGACAACTACCCATGAACGAGAAAGGTCAGCCGAAGCAGTTTCCTAAAGGCGGACTTGCATACTGTGTTCCGGGGCGCGGTCTGATAGACGTCTCTTATAACGGACGGCAGATATTCAGCGATTCCTTCGATCTATCGCAATTCGGTGTGGTTTTCGGTCTGGAACCCGGACTTTTCACCGATAAAAAAGCTCCGGCATACGCACGATTCGATCCATCGACCGGTGCAATAGTAGAATTGGGCACTGCCTCGCCAACCGAACGCTGACCTGATCCATATTCAGACAGCAATATAACTTAAGCGGGAAACTTCGGAGTGATCCGGGTTTCCCGCTTAAGTTATAATTTGTGTCGGAACTATTATCTGGACGACAGATCAACGAATTTCACGCAAACCGGACGGGAAACCTCGATCTTCTTCCCAGTGTCGGCAGGAATACCGGACTCGGCATCGATAGCCAACAGTTGAACGGCATTGTCATCGCGACCGGCCACAAGCATCATCTTTCCGTCGGGCGAAAGGGTGAAATTGCGCGGATGTCTCACAGTAGGCGTATGCGCCTTATATGACAGCATACCGCTTACGGAATCAACATCGAACGTCACTACTCCATCGTTTTTCAGTCTCAAAGAAGCATAAAGATGCTTACCGTCGGGCGACAAATGGATGTCGCCGGCACCTTGGGCACCGATAGTGTCGGCAGCGATATACTGTATCGGTCGAAGCTCGGTGCCATCATAGCTGAGCACTGTCACATTGTCGCCAATCTCATTGATAAGATATGCCCTGTCACCCTTATCATTGAAAACAATATGACGCGGGCCCGAGCCCTCTCTTATCTCAATCTCCCTGACGGGCTCTGATACCACGAGACTGTCAGTGCCGTTTGAAACGGCGAACTGACGGATTCTGTCAGCACCGAGATCGTTGACAAGCATATACCTGCCGTCGGGGGTGAAAGCGATGCAATGAGGATGCGACTTTTCCTGTCGACCTTCCACCGGTCCGGATCCGGAAAACTCTATCAATGCACTGCGCTGCCCCACCGATCCGTCCGTAGAAACCGGAAACACTGCGGCCGTCGAGCCGTTGTAATTGGCGGTAACAACAAAACGTCCGTCAGGACTGATGTTAATGTAGCATGGTGCCTGCGAACCTACGGGCTCAGTATTGAGAAGAACCGGGGCATCTGAAACTCCGGCCGGCCGCAACGCGCTTATGCTCGCAGATGCATCGTCGCTCTCACACACGGTATAGATAATTCCTGAAGGCGCCTGAGTGAAATAGGAGGCGTTTGCAACAGGAACTGAGCTCAGATATTTCATCTCGCCACTGGCCGGATCAAAAGAGTATGCCCTCAGGGCCGTGTCTCCCGGCTCCGAATAGCTGCCTACAAGCACTGTAAGCAACTCTCCGGTGCGGTCGCCCTCACCACTATCCGTGCTTCCGGCACCACTGCAACTACCGAGCGTCATACTCCCCATAAAAGCCATAGCTATGAGAGATTTTCTTCCGAATGTCATGCCGGAACAGGAATCAGAATGTGAATTCCTCCAGAGTCATAGTCGCCAGTTTCTGCATCTCAGGCACAAGACGCTTGAAGTGATCGCTGGCCATGTGAGCCTCAAGATCCTCGCGCGAACGCCAGGTCTCGCAAATCATCAGGTGATTATCGTTGGTAAGAGATCCGAATACGTCGTAGGCCACACAACCTTTGTCGTGCAATGACAATTCTACGAGTTCGGTTGCCGTTTCGATAAGTTTCTGCTTCTTTTCACTTTCCTCTATCAGGAAAAAAACATTGAGTCTGATCATAACATAATGGGGTTAAAAGTGATTGAGCGACACGCCCTCAGTTGTTACCGACAGGCACGCCGCTCAATCATTCAGTTATACATTTACGGTTGATACCGATCTTTACTTCACTTCCTCAAAGTCGACGTCGGTCACGTGGTCGTCACCTGCGCCGCTCTGCGACTGTGCTCCCGGCTGAGCGCCACCCTGAGCCTGCTGAGCCTGTGCCTGTGCATTCAGAATATCCTGCTGGGCAGCTCCGAAAGCGGTCTCGATAGCCTTCATAGCCGAGTCGATTCCGGCGATGTCCTGAGCCTTGTGAGCCTCCTTGAGCTGCTGAAGAGCGGTCTCGATAGGAGCCTTCTTGTCGGCGGGAATCTTATCGCCAAGCTCATTGAGCTGCTTCTCGGTCTGGAAGATCATAGCGTCGGCATGGTTGAGCTTGTCAACGCGCTCCTTCTCCTTGGCATCGGCAGCAGCATTGCTTGCAGCCTCATCCTTCATTCGCTGGATCTCTGCGTCGGTCAGGCCGCTCGAAGCCTCGATACGGATGCTCTGCTCCTTACCGGTTGCCTTATCCTTGGCCGATACGTTAAGAATACCGTTTGCATCGACCTCGAAAGTAACCTCGATCTGAGGTATACCGCGGGGTGCGGGTGCGATGCCATCGAGATGGAACTTGCCGAGGGTCTTGTCGTCCTTGGCCATCGGGCGCTCACCCTGCAGGACATGGATCTCAACAGAGGGCTGATTGTCGGCTGCGGTCGAAAATGTCTCGCTCTTACGGGTAGGAATGGTGGTGTTGGCCTCGATAAGCTTGGTCATCACACCGCCGAGGGTCTCGATACCTACCGACAGAGGAACTACATCAAGCAGAAGCACGTCTTTCACGTCGCCACTCAATACGCCACCCTGAATGGCTGCACCGACTGCAACAACCTCATCGGGGTTAACGCCCTTGTTAGGAGTCTTGCCGAAGAATTTCGACACGATTTCCTGAATTGCAGGGATACGGGTAGAACCACCTACCAGAATAACCTCGTCAATATCCTTTGCAGTGAGGCCGGCATCCTTAAGAGCCTGTTCACACGGCGGAATGGTTGCCTGAATCAGCTTGTCGGCGAGCTGCTCAAACTTGGCGCGGGTAAGAGTCTTTACCAAGTGAGCGGGTATGCCGTCGATAGGCATAATATAAGGAAGGTTGATCTCGGTCGAAGTGGTGCTCGAAAGTTCGATCTTAGCCTTCTCGGCAGCCTCTTTCAGACGCTGCATAGCCATAGGATCCTTACGCAGATCCACGCCTTTCTCTTTCTGGAACTCGTCAGCGAGCCAGTCGATGATCACGTGGTCGAAGTCATCACCGCCAAGGTGTGTATCACCATTGGTCGACTTAACCTCGAACACACCGTCGCCGAGTTCAAGGATCGAGATATCGAATGTACCACCGCCAAGGTCGAACACAGCGATCTTCTGGTCCTTGTTAGCCTTGTCAAGACCGTATGCAAGGGCTGCTGCGGTAGGTTCGTTCACAATACGCTTTACAGTCAGGCCGGCAATCTCACCAGCCTCCTTGGTAGCCTGACGCTGAGAGTCGTTGAAGTAGGCCGGAACGGTGATCACAGCCTCGGTGACAGGCTGTCCGAGGTAATCCTCGGCGGTCTTCTTCATCTTCTGAAGAATCATAGCCGAAATCTCCTGCGGAGTATATTCACGGCCATCAATGTCTACACGCGGGGTGCCGTTTACGTCGTTCACCTTGTAGGGAACGCGCTCTATCTCTTTCTTAACCTCGTTGAATGTCTCGCCCATGAAACGCTTGATCGAGTAGATGGTGCGCTTCGGGTTAGTGATGGCCTGACGCTTGGCGGGATCGCCTACCTTGCGCTCGCCACCATCGACGAATGCTACGATAGAGGGGGTCGTATTGCGACCCTCGCTGTTGGGGATCACTACAGGATCCTTACCTTCGAGTACGGAAACACATGAGTTAGTGGTTCCAAGGTCAATGCCAATTATCTTTCCCATAATAAATAAGTTTGTTTTTAATATTGTTTCTTGAATTTTCGGTTACCTTTGCCGGAGGCAACCGGGAGCTGGTTCCGATCTCTTTCGGGACTCCCTTTCTTGCCTCTCGACATTATAGAAACAAATACTATGCCAAAAAAGTTGACGTAAAATTATTTTAATATTTATCAACTGTTTAGCTCTACGGCGCATCTGACATCTCCGTCTGCCGACACTGACAATATGTCATATTCACCCACTGCCAGGCCCATTGGCACACCATTATAAAGAACCGGAGAGATGCATTCACTGCACCTCTCCGGATTGTGTAAACCTATGAAAAAGTTATCTATAAGTCATTATTGCACTACTTTGTAGTCACCACCGCTTGCTCCACCGTTAAGCGAACGGCTTCCGGTCTTGAAGATTCGTCCGAACGACCCGCTGTAGCTGACGCCAAGAACTATCATGGCATGGTTGTCGCGGATATTTACCACATTCTGCTTCACTCTGTGGGCCAGTTTCTCGCTCGAGGGATACACCGTTCCCTCGTTTTTCAGGAAAAACATGATAGCGGCATACGCATGCCAGTGAGAGCTGAAGGTTCTGGAAATCGTGAAGGAATTGTGATTTTCCCCTCTCGACACAGAAGGACCATACAGATAGCGGCCGGGATGGCTGACGGAGAACTGACACTGCCAGTCGTTGAGATAGCCTGTCATTGAGAAGAACCAGTCGGGAGCATTGAGGGTATAGACGCCGTCCTGACACACATATCTGTAATGCCTGTATGAATAATTAATCTGAGCCGAGAGATGACCGTTAAGAATCTGATTCACCCCGGCGCTTATATTTGGTGTAAGCTCGTAATTGTGGTCGCCGTTCACAGGCTTGGTCATAAACTCACCATTGCCCAGATAGATGACCGTTGTGTAGATCGGCCTCCAGTTCTGCTGCCAGTTGACACTCAGGCGAGTCCAAAAGCCGGGAATCTGCCAGCGGACAGATGGCGAAAAATTATAGGACTTCTGAATCCTGAGGTCCGGATTTCCGGCAGAGAGAAGATATCCGTCATAACGCTGCTGAAAATCGGTAACCTGAGAAAGCGATGGCCGGATGGTCCAGTAGCTTCCACTGATATTTGCGTCGACGGTGTTAGTCAGTTTTTTCCACAGATAGATACCCAGATTAACGGTAGGCTTCTTGATCTGTGAATATTTTTCCTCGCCGGGATAATTCACAAAGCCGACAGAACCGCTGAAGCTGGTATATACACCGGCAATGTTTGTGTTGACTCCGCCATAGACCGAATTGGTCGAAGTGCGTAGATACTGCACGTAATGATCAAGTGTGTAATTATTCTTCGAACGGGAATAATTGAAACGGTAGCCGAGATTCAGATTGAACTTTCCGAACGACCTTTCATAGCTCGATTCCACCTTTATAGATCTCACCGATGTGCGGAGGTTAGATGGATAGCTCGCTACGGGAACACCATTGACGGTATCGGTAAGATTGCGGGTATAATCCATGTCGCTGATGTTGCCTGCTGTCTGTATCTCGAGCTTCCCGTTCTCTTTCCAGTCTTTCTGGAAATAGATATCAGGCTGAACTGAGAAGTCGGAGTTGCGGATCTGACTGTGGCGTGCATAGTCGCCCTTGTATGAATCATGCACATCGGCATTCTCGTTGGCATGACCTATATATTTACTGAAATTGACACGAGTCGAAAGATAGGAGGTTTCCGAGTCCCGGTAAGTGTATTTCACCTGACCGCCATTGGTATTATAGTCGAACGGCGACTTGCGGCCCTTGCTCTCGATGTCGATACGTGTGTCGGGAGCGATATAACTGGTGCGGTCGTCGATTATGCGCTCGTTATAGTCGCGGTAGCTGTAATTGTAGTTGGCCGAGAACTCGGATTTTCCCTGATTGTAGCTTATGCCGCCTCCGGCATCGACGAAACCGGTATTGACAGCTGAACGCGCATTAGCCCAGGCGTTACCGCCCTCCTGCGGTTCCTTCAGAATAATGTTGATCACTACCGGCGGACGACGCGAAATGTATTTGGCCGGGATGTCAGTGATATATTCTACGCGGCTCACATTGCCGGGCCGGATACTGAGCAGATCGTTGCTGTCGCGCTCCACTCCGTCGATGAGAATTATCGGACTTTCTCGATAAGCCTGGATCGAACGCATGACAGGGTCAACATAAAGACCCGGCAGAGGCATCTGTCCCAAAAGCGTGTATATATCGTGGGAATGCTTCACCTGTGTCGGGGTCGGACGTGCGGTCAGCTTGCCTCCCTCGCTCATCACATATTGAGCACTTATAGTTACAGCCTTAAGCTCTATGGGATTGGAGCGCACACGAATACTGCCGATGTTTCCGGGACTGACGGTCTGGGTAAGCGGCAGGTAGCCCAAAGCCGTGACAGTCATGCGGGCCGAAGAGGAGTTGATAGGCACCACGAAATCACCCACCTTATTTGTCACTCCACTGCCCAGAAACGTTGAATCGGTGGTAGAGAAAAATCTTACCGTAGCATATTCAAGCGGCTGGCCGCTTTCATCAACAACCCTGCCTGTCACCTTTCTGCCCGATGAGATGCGAGGCTCCACGACGATAATCTTTCCGCCTTCGAGCATAGAGACCTTGACGGGATACAGACCCACGGCTTTGAACACGGCATTGACGACATTGTCTGTATTGATTGTCTCCGTCACGGGATAGTCCTCGAGAGTAGAATAAACAAAGCTCACGGCAACGCTGTCGGAGGCCTGATCGATCTGCTTCAATACTTCGGAGAGAGGTGTGCGGTCGGCGCGGATTGTCTTACCGGCGGCCGGAACAACGGCTGCAAGCAGAGCCAGTAGAGTTAGGATAGTTCTGATCTTCATTTCACCACGAGTTTTTGTGAGTCGGAATCATCGGTCACTATCTCGGCTTCAATGCTGTCGAAAGCATTGAGAATCGTCACAAGCTCGTCCAGAGTGCAGCCTGCCGGAATGGATAGATAAAAGCGGATATCCACCTTCTCGGGGGCGCACTCCACTGCCACATCAAATAGCGTGGCTACGTCGCGCAGGATATAGTCGAGGGTCATATCCTCATACACCTTGCAGCTGTCGAAGAACACGTCCTTGCCTTGCGCCACACTGTCGTCGGGCAGATATACCATCATAGTTGGCATCTCTACCACCGGCTCGGCTTCGACCTCGGTGGTTTTTTCAGCGCTCAGGTTGAGGGGGGAGCTACCGATTATAGCGGTTGCGGCAACGGTGCCAACTACAAGAATCACTGCTGCGGCCGCGGCAGCCTGCCGCCAACCGAAGGTCAGGAAATGGCGCTTGCGCCGCCCTACACTCTGCATCACACGCTCGAACTCTTCGTCTGCGTCGACCTCGGGAATCTCGACAAGACTGCGGCGCACATTGACGCCCGTGTCGTAAAGCTCACGGATCTCTTCGCGCTCATCGCGGGAAAGCTGATTGCTCACTTTCATATTCTGTTGTTTTTAAAATAATTTCGTAGTATTTTCAGGGCTGTCACCACATGCTTGTTCACGGTCGACTGAGATATCGACAGATCGTCGGCCGTCTCGGCATAGCTTCGTCCGTGCCGGAACACAGCATCGAAAACTTTTTCTACCGCCGGAGTAAACTCGCGCGCCGCCACATTATTGATTATAGCAAGGCGCTCCTGACGGTCGGCCATCTCCGTCACACCGCTGTCGAGCGCTTCGTCATTGTCCTCGGCTATCCAGCGGGCATGACGCGTCTCGATATCCATGCGACGCAAACGCCCGGAAAGCTCATTGCGCATAGAAGCCGTGAGATAGGCCGATGGCTCCTCGGTCATGTCTCCGAGATGATCGTAGAGACGCACCATGACATCATGCACGCTATCGAGAGCGTCGTTCTTGTCAAGGAGGACCCTGTAGGCCATCTCATACAGACGCCGGAAGTGCCGGTGATATATTTTCTCGAACTCGTTTTTTCTATTCATCGTCCTTTTCTGAGGATTGTCTGTCTAATTTACGACTTCGACACCTGTTTCATCACCTGTTTCATCTGTTTTTTTGCTTTTTTTCTGTTTCGGGTCCTGAGAATATGTTTTATAGCAGGGTTGTCCTCCTTTTTTTAATAAAAATATTCTTGTTATCAAAAAATTGCTAATTTTGCACTGAATTTTGGACGGTTGTATCCTTACCAGTACACCCCTCGCAATTCAAGTCAACAATCTAAAAACCAATCATAGTTCCTACCATGAACATTACCCACATTGAGCATATCGGCATTGCAGTGCCGTCGCTCGAAGAGGCAATCCCGTTCTACGAGAACGTTCTGGGCCTCAAGTGTTTCGCCATCGAAGAAGTTGCTGATCAGAAAGTGCGCACCGCATTCTTCAAGGTCGGCCAGACCAAGATAGAGCTCCTCGAAGGCACTTCTCCCGACAGCGCCATCTCTAAGTTCATCGAGAAAAACGGTGGCCGCGGCGGTATTCAGCACTTTGCTTTCGCCATCGAAGACGGTGTTGCAAACGCTTTGGCTGAGGCCGAGGAAAAAGGATGCAAGCTCATCGACAAGGCTCCCCGTCCCGGTGCCGAGGGCCTCAACATCGCTTTCCTTCACCCCAAATCGACCTGTGGCAGCCTGATCGAACTCTGCGAGGATCCCAAAAAGAAATAATACTCCACCTTTTCTGACTTTTATCCACAACTATTAAGATATGAGCAATCAACTTGCAAAAGTACAGGAACTCATAGCCCTGCGCAATGAGGCCCGACTCGGTGGCGGCGAAAAAGCCATCCAGAAGCAGCACGAACGCGGTAAATACACCGCCCGTGAGCGCATCGCACAGCTCCTCGACGAAGGCTCCTTCGAAGAAATCGACATGTTCGTGCGCCACCGTTGCCACAACTTCGGACAGGAAAAGAAGAGCTACCTCGGCGACGGCGTAGTTACCGGCTACGGCACGATCGAAGGCCGTCTCGTCTATGTTTTCGCCCAGGACTTCACTGTATTCGGTGGCTCGCTGTCCGAGACTATGGCCCTCAAGATATGCAAGATCATGGATATGGCCATGAAGATGGGTGCTCCCGTTATCGGTCTTAACGACTCGGGCGGCGCACGTATTCAGGAGGGCATCAACGCTCTCGCAGGCTATGCCGAGATTTTCCAGCGCAATATCCTCGCTTCAGGTGTAATTCCTCAGATCTCAGCTATCCTCGGTCCGTGTGCCGGTGGCGCGGTATATTCACCAGCCCTCACCGACTTCACCATCATGACCAAGGGCATCAGCTACATGTTCCTCACAGGCCCGAAGGTTGTAAAGACTGTTACCGGTGAAGATGTTACCCAGGAGGCTCTCGGCGGTGCTCAGGTTCACTCAACAAAGAGCGGCGTGGCTCACTTCGCAGCCGAAGACGGCGAGGAGACCCTCAGCATAATCCGTAAGCTTTTCAGCTACATTCCCCAGAACAACCTCGAAGAGGCTCCGCTGGTTGAATGCACCGACCCCATCGATCGTCTGGAAGACTCACTCAACGAAATAATCCCCGACAGCCCGACAAAGCCCTACGACATGTATGAGGTGATCGGTGCTATCGTCGACAACGGCGAGTTCCTCGAAGTTCAGCGCGACTATGCCAAGAACCTCATCGTAGGCTTCGCCCGCATGAACGGTCAGTCGGTAGGTGTCGTGGCAAACCAGCCCAAGTTCCTCGCCGGTGTGCTCGACAGCAACGCTTCGCGCAAGGGTGCACGCTTCGTTCGTTTCTGCGACGCCTTCAATATTCCTCTGGTAACCCTGGTCGACGTTCCCGGATTCCTTCCCGGCACAGGTCAGGAATACAACGGTGTGATCCTCCACGGCGCCAAGCTCCTCTACGCCTATGGCGAAGCCACAGTGCCCAAAGTTACCGTCACACTGCGTAAGAGCTACGGCGGCAGCCATATCGTGATGAGCTGCAAGCAGCTCCGCGGCGACATGAACTACGCATGGCCTACCGCCGAGATCGCCGTTATGGGTGGTGCCGGTGCCGTCGAGGTGCTCTATGCCAAGGAAGCAAAAGCCAGCGAAGATCCCGCCAAGGTTCTCAAGGAGAAAGAGGAAGAATACAACAAACTCTTCTGCAACCCCTACAACGCTGCCCGCTACGGCTATATCGATGACGTCATCGAGCCCCGCAACACTCGCTTCCGCGTGATCCGCGCCCTCCAGCAGCTTGCCACCAAGAAAGTTGTTAATCCCGCCAAGAAACACGGCAATATACCCCTCTAATTCCACCGCAAGCATGAAAAAATCATTCATTCTGCTCATGGCGGTGCTTATAGGAGGCTCGGTGTCGCTCTCGGCTCAGGCACGTCGTGCGCTGAAGATCAACGAGGTTATGGTCACAAATACCGACAACTTCGTTGACGATTACGGCGAGCGTCATGGCTGGATCGAGCTCTTCAATTCCGCCCATGCACCCCTCGAGATTTCGAGCGTGTATATAACTACAGACCCGGCTAATCCTAAAATGTATGCTGTTCCTCTGGGCGATGTCAATACCAAGATGCCCAAGCGTCAGCACGTACTTTTCTGGACCGACGGTATGCCCACTCGCGGAACTTTCCATACCTCGTTCACTCTCAAGCCCGGCCAGGATAACTGGATCGGCATTTACGAGGCCGACGGTCAGACTCTGATCGACTCAATCACCGTGCCGGCCTCGCTTGCCGCCAACCAGAGCTACGCCCGCACTCCCGACGGCAAGGACAACTGGGAGATACGCGACGACGCCAACACCGCCATCGCCAATACCACCCCTTCTTCGGCCAACGTCGTTCGCGAGACAAACAACAAGGTCGAGATGTTCAAGAACAACGACGAAAACGGCGTTGCAATGACGATCATGGCTATGGCCATCGTGTTCAGCGCTCTGCTCGTTCTCGCACTCTGCTTCCTCGGTATCAGTAAGATCGGCGCACGCAAGATGCAGCAGAGCAAGGCTAAGGCTCAGGGCCTCGACACCTCTGTCGACGAGAAACCTCAGCACGACTCCGGCGAGGAGATTGCGGCTATAGCAATGGCTCTTCATGAGCATCTCAATGTTCACGATATGGAGAGCACTCTCCTCACCATCAGCAAAGTAAAGCGCGCATACTCGCCGTGGAGCTCCAAGATCTACAGCCTCCGCGAACTGCCCCGCCGCTGATTTTCACTCATTAATACCAAGCAATCATTTCACAGACATGAAAGAATATAAGTATAAGATCAACGGCAACACTTACAAAGTGTCTGTCGGCGACATCGACAACAACATAGCTCAGGTGGAAGTCAACGGCACTCCATATCGCGTTGAGCTCGACGAGCAGAAGACACCCGTCAAGGTGATTAACACACCCCGTCCCTCTGCTGCACCCCGCACCGATTCCGGCGCTAAGGTTATCAGCAAGCCCGCTGCTTCTACCGGCGGCTATCAGGTCAAGGCTCCCCTACCCGGCACAGTCCTCAGCATTCCCGTGAAAGTCGGCGATACCGTCAAGGCTGCCGACACCGTGATGGTGCTTGAGGCCATGAAGATGGAAAATGCAATCCACGCCGGTAAGGACGGACGTATTGCTTCTATCTCGGCCAATCCGGGTGATGCCGTTCTCGAGGGTGCTCTGCTGGTTACTATCGAATAACATATCGGTTCCTGTTAACTTTTTATTGACTTTTTGATCCGACTACTATGTCATTCGGTGATTTCCTTATAAGCAACCTCACGCAATTCTGGCATCTGACAGGATTCTACAACGCCACATGGCAGCACTTTGTTATGCTGGCGGTAGGCTTGTTCTTCATCTGGCTTGCCATCAAGAAGAACTTCGAGCCTATGCTTCTCGTGCCCATCGGCTTCGGTATGCTCATCGGCAACATACCTTTCAACACCGAAGCCGGTCTTGAAATCGGTATCTACGAACAGGGTTCCGTACTCAATATCCTTTACAATGGCGTGAGCGCCGGCTGGTATCCCCCGCTGATCTTCCTTGGCATCGGTGCCATGACCGACTTCTCTGCCCTCATCGCCAATCCCAAGCTGATGCTCATCGGTGCTGCCGCACAGTTCGGTATCTTTGGTGCCTACATCGTAGCTCTCGCTCTTGGTTTCGCACCCGACCAGGCTGGCGCTATCGCCATCATCGGCGGTGCCGACGGTCCTACAGCTATCTTCCTTTCGTCGAAGCTCGCCCCCAACCTCATGGGTGCCATCGCCGTTTCGGCTTATAGCTACATGGCTCTCGTGCCCGTGATCCAGCCCCCTATCATGCGCCTCTTCACCACCAAGAACGAGCGCCTGATCAAGATGCGTCCCGCTCGTGCCGTCGCTCAGAGCGAGAAGATCATCTTCCCCATCGTGGGCATGATCCTCACCTGCTTCGTGGTTCCCTCCGGTATTCCTCTGCTCGGCATGCTTTTCTTCGGCAATCTTCTCCGCGAGTGCGGTGTAACCACACGTCTTGCCAAGACTGCCTCTAATGCCCTCACCGATATCGTGACTATACTTCTCGGCATGACTGTAGGTGCGTCGACTCAGGCTTCTGAGTTCCTCACACCTCAGACAGTGTTCATCTTCTTCCTCGGCTTCATGGCTTTCATTATCGCTTCGTCGTCGGGTGTTCTCTTCGTCAAGCTCTTCAACCTCGTGCTTCCGAAAGACAAGAAGATCAACCCGCTCATCGGCAACGCCGGCGTTTCGGCTGTGCCTATGTCCGCACGTATCTCCAACAACCTCGGTCTCGAATACGATCCCAGCAACTACCTGCTCATGCACGCCATGGGTCCCAACGTTGCCGGTGTGATCGGTTCTGCTGTGGCTGCCGGCGTACTCCTCGGCTTCCTCGCATAATCCGCGGTTCAACTCCTTTTTTTCAGTCCCGACCATACCGGCCGGGACTGTTTTTTTTCCATACTCCCGAACCATCCCTTTCTATACCTTGTTTTAAGGTAGAAGTCTTCCTTAATTTACACTTTTATCGCGAACCTCCAAGTCCATAGATTATTTATCAATCACGAATTTCCCCCAGAACTCAATAATGATCACCAAAAAAGTCATAGAGTCAATCTATAAGCAATACAAGAAGAAGCCTGATTCTCCTTTTGATCTGGAAATCGGTCTGCTCTTCTCTCCCGAGATGGATAAGCATTGCATTAATATCGACGGCGACAATATTATCATCGGTAGCATTAGTCCCGATTCCCCATTCCACACTATCGCCCTCGATCGCATTCATGCCATCATTCAGTTCGACCGTGTGATTGCTATTGTTCTCCCGGCTTCTATAATCTTCCTACAGAAAAACAGTCAGGCTGTCAATATCCATATTAAAATGGATGCACCCTCGCTTATCGACAAGATCCGCTACAAATTTTCTCATCCCGACTGATTTCTTCATCTCTCCACACATTTTTCCCAATATAATACCCAATCCAAACCCTCTCCTCCCTGTTATTAAAAAAATGGATCAGCGATTCAATCGCCTCGAACTCCTCACCGGCGCACCCGCGCTCTCCGCTCTCCGCTCCACTCGCGTAATAGTTTTCGGTCTCGGTGGCGTAGGAAGCTGGACGGCCGAAGCACTTGCCCGTTCCGCCGTTGGACATATATCCCTTGTTGATGCCGATTCTGTAGCTCTCTCCAATATCAATCGCCAGCTTCCCGCACTTTCATCGACTGTTGGCATTTCCAAAGCCGAATTGCTTGCCCGACGCATCGCCGACATCAATCCCGACTGTGAAGTCACGGTCCACCCCGTGCGTTATTCAGCCGAAAACGCCGATACCTTCCCCCTCGAATCATACGATTATATTATTGACGCAATCGATTCCCTGGCCGACAAACAACTCCTGATTCTCCGAGCAACCTCTTGCCACCGTCCTCGCCTTTTTTCCTCGATGGGTGCCGCACTCAAGATGGATCCCTCGCGCATTCAGGTTAACGAATTTTGGAAAGTCACCGGCGACCCTCTCGCCGCAGCACTACGCCGCCGATTCCGCAAGTCCGCCATTCTTCCACGCCGGAAATTCAAATGCGTGTTCAGCGATGAGCTTCTCACCAATCACCCCCTCCAAGATGATTACGGTCCCGATCCGGCTATGTCCTTCGGCAAAGTAGCCACCAACGGTGCCGTCTGCCATATCACCGCCATTTTCGGTATGACTCTTGCCTCACTGGTGATCCGCGACGTCGTTTCAGTCTCTTCCCGCCTATAATTCCAACACGGCACGTTCCACAACTTTTTTTGCCATAATCTGCCACTGTTATCCATATATTTACTAATTTTGCCACCGATAATCACCCCTCTCCGGTGATCCCGACTTTAACCGATCAAGAAGCTACGGCAAAAATTACAATTTCACTCGTGCAATGGATACACGCATAAAGCAGGATACCCTCGACCGCCGTTACCTGCGCATGGCTCGCATCTGGGCCGAAAATTCCTATTGTGTCAGGCGGCAGGTCGGTGCGCTGATGGTCAAAGACCGAATGATTATCTCCGACGGCTTCAATGGCACACCCGTAGGATTCGAGAATGTTTGCGAGGATGCCGACGGTCTGACCAAGCCCTACGTGCTCCATGCCGAGGCTAACGCAATCACCAAAGTTGCTCAGAGCAATAACTCCAGTCAGGGTGCGACACTATACGTCACGGCTTCGCCCTGTCTCGAGTGTGCCAAACTGATCATTCAGGCAGGCATCAGGCGCGTGGTTTACGCCGACAGCTATCGGCTCGACGATGGTGTTACCCTTCTGCGCCGTGCCGGAATCGAGTGCCGTCAGCTTTCCGACATCTGATCTTCGCGCTCGCCTCGATTTATCATTTCGATACCATTCAATTCACACTACGATTAGCAGGATTAGCTGCAAACACAACTCAATAATGAAACCAAACACAAAGAAGACTGCCGTATGGCTGCCCGTGACGGTAGCTCTTTCGGTTGCTCTCGGAATCTGGATCGGAAACGCTTTCAGCAATCCTTCCAATCGGCAGTCAGCCGGTATCAGGAAACTCTCAGGCATACTCGATCTGGTCAATTCCCTTTATGTCGACAAAGTCGATACCGATTCTCTCATCGAGATGTCACTATCCGATTTCATGGCCAAGCTTGATCCACACTCTGTCTATATCCCGGCAAGCGACCTTCAGGCCGTCAACGAGGAACTCGACGGTTCTTTCAGCGGTATCGGAGTTGTCTTCACAATCCTTCACGACACCATCGTTGTCAACGAAGTAGTTTCCGGTGGCCCCAGCGAGAGGGTCGGCCTGATGCCTGGCGACCGTATTGTCACCATCGACGATAGTATTGCCTCCGGTCCCGGATGGGATCAGGCACGTATTCTCCGAACTCTCCGGGGTGAGAAGGGCACCGAAGTGCGTCTCGGCATCCGCCGTTCCACTTCCGGCGACAAGCTCCTCCCCTACACTATCGAACGCGGCGATATCCCCGTCACCTCGATCGACGCTTCCTATATGATCGAACCTGAAGTCGGTTATGTTCGTGTCAACAAATTCGGACGAACCACCTACGACGAATTTTTCACTTCGCTCGTTCAGCTCTCCGCTCAGGGCGCAAAGAAATTCATTGTCGATCTGCGCAGCAACACCGGCGGCTTCATGGAGATCGCCAATCTCATGGCCAACGAGTTTCTGCCCCGTGGCGCGCGGATCGTCTCCATGCGCGGACGCAATGATGGCGATGAGAGTGTGATCTATGCCGATGGCCACGGCACTTTCCTCGATTCCGAACTCGTCGTGCTCATCGACGAATATTCGGCAAGTTCAAGCGAGATTTTTGCCGGAGCTATTCAGGACAACGACCGCGGTCTTGTTATCGGTCGCCGCTCTTTCGGCAAGGGTCTTGTGCAGCGTCAGATCGATCTGCCCGACAGCAGCGCCCTGCGCCTCACCACTGCCCGCTACTACACCCCCTCCGGCCGTTGCATCCAAAAACGCTACACTCTCGGTGGCGACTCTGAGTATGAGCTCGACCTGCTCAACCGTATGTCGCATGGCGAGACTATGAGCGTCGACTCGATCAAGGTCGACCGTTCTCAGGTCTATTCCACCATGGGAGGCCGTACCGTCTACGGCGGCGGTGGTATTCTGCCCGATATCTTTGTGCCCACCGACACAAGCGGCTTATCCAAATACTACTTCAACGTAGCCAATGCCGGTCTGCTTCAGAAATACGCTTTCGACTATGTCGATGCCAACCGTTCTGTGCTCGAAAACACCAAAGACGTCAGCGAACTGCTGTCGACTCTCCCCGCCGACAGCGATCTGCTCTATTCGTTTGTGCAATACGCCCATTCCGAAGCCAAGATTCCCGTACAGTGGTACTACATAAACATTTCCCGCAACCTGATCGTTAATCTTCTGAAGGCACTCATTGCCCGCGACATATACGGTGTCAATGGTTACTTCTCTGTTGTCAATCCCGAAGATCCAACTGTGATTAAGGCTCTCGACGAGATTGCTGCCGGCACAGCCGCATTCCCCGTCACTACCTATCTTGATCTCGACCGGAAAGACACCGGCGAAGCCGACTACTGAGTATTGTTGCATATTCAGGCAGATGTGTCCGCGTTTTTGTAACTTAGTGTTCCATTGGTCTCATCTCTCCCTGCGTCTGTAGGCGCAAGCGTCTCTGATGAGCACATTAATTTTACTCGATGAAAAAAGAAGATATCCGTCGGCAGATTCGTGCCTGCAAGGCCCTTCTCGACGACGCCGACCGCGCCGCCGCGGCCGATTCGGTTTTCGAACGTCTGCAGCAGCTTGCTGCTTTCACTCTTGCCGATACCATCCTGATGTATCACTCTCTGCCTGATGAACTCTCTACTCACCGTTTCATCGACAGATGGGCTTCCCGCAAGCGCTTTTTCCTGCCGAGAGTCAACGGCGTTGATCTCGACATTCTGCCCTACGACCGCTCCCGTCTGAGTCTCGGTGCATTCCAGATTGAAGAACCCGAGGGCGACGACACCGTTGGCATCGACCACATCGAGATGGTTGTGGTTCCCGCAATAGCCTACGATCGCAATGGCAATCGCGTAGGACGCGGCAAAGGCTATTACGACCGTCTGTTGCGCGACACACGTGCATTGAAAGTCGGCGTTGCCTACGATTTCCAGCTTGTCGACGAAATCGAGACTGAACCACACGATGTAGGTGTCGACATTGTGATCACTCCCGGTGCGACAATCACCATACATCGTCGCTGAGCCTGTCCCTCCTCACTCGGTAGAGGGCCCGCGCTTTTCAAATCATCCCCATCTTTAGGAATATTTTTAGTAATTTTGCAGTCTCGCCAGCTCTTAGTCGGCGGGATTGCTTTTTTAAGCCGGTTCCCGGTTTAGTTTTCACTCATTTAGCAGCTATCCGACAGTAATGGTCAATATTCAGAATCTAAGCGTTGAGTTCAGCGCCAAATCGCTCTTCGACAATGTCAGCTTCACTATCAACAAACGCGACAGGATTGCCCTTGTCGGCAAGAATGGTGCAGGCAAATCCACGATGCTGAAGATTATTGCCGGTCTGCAGAATCCTACGTCCGGAACGGTAGCGGTTGCTCGCGATATGACTGTCGGCTACCTCCCCCAGCAGATGGTTCTCTCCGACGATTCTACTGCTATCGAGGAGGCACGCAAAGCGTTTGCTCACCTCGACAGAATGCGCACGCGCCTCGACGAGCTCAACCGCGAACTGGCCGAACGCACCGATTTCGAATCAGAGTCTTACCAGCAGCTCATCGACGCGATGACCTCACTTTCCGAGCGCATCGCTATGGAGGAGACCGATAGCAGTGAGGCGGAGATCGAAAAGACCCTGCTCGGACTCGGGTTCTCGCGCAGCGATTTCTCGCGTCCCACTTCCGAATTCAGTGGCGGCTGGCGTATGCGTATCGAGCTTGCAAAGATTCTGCTTGCTCGCCCCGATCTCCTGTTGCTCGACGAGCCGACCAACCACCTCGACATCGAGTCGATCCAGTGGCTCGAGAATTTCCTCATCACGAAAGCCAGAGCCGTTGTCCTCGTGAGCCACGACCGTGCTTTCATCGACAACGTCACCAACCGCACTATCGAGATTTCTCTTGGCAAGATCTATGACTATTCTGTCAACTATTCCCGATATGTTCAGCTCCGTGCCGAACGTCTCGAACAGCAGATGCGTGCCTATCGCAATCAGCAGAAGCAGATCCAGGAGACTGAGGATTTCATTGAGCGTTTCCGCTACAAGGCCACCAAGAGTGTTCAGGTCCAGAGCCGCATCAAGCAGCTCGCCAAGATCGAGCGCATCGAGGTCGACGAGGTCGATACCTCCCATCTTAATCTCCGCTTCCCCCCGGCTCCCCGCTCTGGCGACTACCCAGTCATCGCCGACGATCTCGGTAAAGCCTATGGCGACCATCAGGTCTTCGATCACGCCACTTTCACCATCAAGCGCGGTGAAAAGGTTGCTTTTGTCGGCAAGAATGGCGAGGGAAAGTCTACGCTCGTCAAGTGTATCATGAACGAGATCCCCTACACTGGCACCCTGAAAATCGGCCACAACGTCCGCATCGGATATTTCGCCCAGAACCAGGCGCAGTTGCTCGATGGCGATATTACCGTCTTCGATACCATCGACCGCGTGGCTACCGGCGATATCCGCACTAAGATCCGCGATATTCTCGGTGCTTTCATGTTCGGTGGTGAGGCTTCCGACAAGAAGGTCAAAGTTCTTTCCGGTGGCGAGAAAACTCGCCTTGCCATGATCCGGTTGCTTCTCGAACCCGTCAATCTGCTCATTCTCGACGAGCCCACCAATCATCTCGACATTAAGACTAAGGATATCCTGAAGCAGGCGATCAAGGATTTCAACGGCACGGTAATCGTCGTGAGCCACGACCGCGATTTCCTCGATGGTCTCGTAGAGAAAGTCTACGAATTTGGAGGCGGCAAGGTGCGCGAGTGTCTGGGTGGAATCTATGAGTTTCTTGAAAAGAAAAAACTCTCGAGTCTTCAGGAGCTCGAGCTCTCCAAGAGCCCTTCGGCTGCTTCGCCTGCCCCCTCTAAGGAGCGACATGCCGACTCAGCTCCTTCACCCGACTCAGCTAATGCTGTCCCCGCTCGTTCCGGCCGTTCCTATGCCGAGCAGCGCGAGCACGATAAACTCGTTCGCCGTGCCCGTAAGAAAGTCGAGGATGCTGAGGCTGAGGTTAGCAGACTTGAGGCCGAGGTCGCTGCTGTCGAAGCCGAGATGGCGGCGGGCGAATACACTCCTGAGATAGCTGCCCGCCACGCTGATTCTCAGAAAAAGCTCGACAATGCCATGAGCCTTTGGGAACTCGCTCAGCTCGACCTCGATTCTCTGCAGTGAGTTTATTCAGGCATCTTGTAGCCCGCTGACTTGATAAACTCCATCAGCACTTTTGAGAAGTGCTCGTTGTTGCCACGCGGATATCTCACGTCCGTGAACACCTGTGCGAGCGTCTCCATGCCGTTTTCAGCAACGAACTTCTTGCTGTCTTCTCTATCCTCTTTTTCTGCATACAGTTCTTTCAGTTTCTCATCGCTCACGTCATCATACGTCTCCTCATGGATGAATGCTTCCGACGGAAGTCTGCCCGGATCCTCGGCCTTTTCCTCGGGCCAACCCAATGTGACCGTTATCACTGGCACAACCAGTGTCGGCAGATTGAGCTTCTCGGCAATCATCGGAGCGTTATAGGTCGTTGTCCCTAAATAGCAGGTGCCGAGTCCCCTCATTTCAGCGAGCGTGACGAATTGTTGCGCCACAATAGTCGTATCCAATATCGCAGTCACCAGTGATTGCAGGTTGTCATAACATGGCTCGGCGTTGCTCAGCGTGCACCAGCGGCTGAATCTGTTGAAGTCGGCACAGAATGTCAGCACTACCTTTGCATTCATGATAGCTGGCTGGTTGAAATGAGCCGGGGCAAGAGTGGCCTTCTTCTCATCATCGCGTGTGATCACTACGCTGTAAAGTTGCATGTTTCCGGTAGTCGGTGCATTGGCAGCCAGGGCCAGCAGTTCTTTAACGGTTTTGTCGTCTACGGCCTGGTCGCTGTAGCGTCGTATGCTTCTTCTGTTTTTGAAATAATCTTCGCTCATATTTGTGTTGATTGTTTTTGCAAAAGTAGTAATTATCCCTATACATTCAGTGCGCACCTGACCCTAACGTTCCATTTTCTACCCCTTATTTTGTGTCGGCTTCAGGTTTTCGACAACTTTATCATCTCCCCATTTTCGTATATTATTGATTTTCAGCATTAAGTTATCACAAATCGGAAAACTTATCTACAAATCCGTATTTTTAACCCTGCAGATTAGGCCAACCCGAAAATTTATCCCACCTTTGCACCGCTATACTTTCTACAACTCTTTCTACACCTGTTTTACCAGTCGTTAAACATCAATTCTAAGATAGTGGAACAGCCAGTCTATACCTACGACGAGGCCTACAGGGCCTCTCTCGACTATTTCGACGGCGACGAGCTTGCGGCTCGCGTCTGGGTCAGCAAATACGCGCTCAAAGATTCTTTCGGAAACATCTTTGAGAAATCTCCTGCCGACATGCATGGCCGTATTGCCCGCGAGCTTGCCCGTATCGAGGCAAAATATCCGGTCCCTATGTCCGAGTCCGAGATTTTTTCCCTACTCGACAAATTCCGCTATATAATCCCTCAGGGCAGCCCCATGACCGGAATCGGAAACAATCATCAGGTAGCTTCCCTGAGTAATTGCTTCGTTATCGGTCTCGACGGAAAGCCCGACAGCTACGGTGGTGTGATAAAAATCGACGAAGAACAGGTGCAGCTCATGAAGCGCCGCGGTGGTGTGGGTCACGACCTCTCTCATATCCGCCCCAAGGGTACTCCGGTCAAGAATTCAGCCCTCACTTCTACCGGTCTCGTGCCCTTCATGGAGCGTTACAGCAACTCGACCCGCGAGGTCGCCCAGGATGGACGTCGTGGAGCCCTTATGCTCACGGTTTCGATCAAGCACCCCGACGCCGAGAAATTTATTGATGCCAAAATGGAAGAGGGCAAAGTCACCGGTGCCAACGTCTCTGTGCGAATCGACGACGATTTCATGCAGGCTGCTACTACCGGTGGCACATATCTCCAGCAGTTCCCCGTCAATGCCGAGAAACCCGACGTGGTCAAGCCGGTCGACGCCCCCAAACTCTGGGCCAAGATCATCCACAATGCTTGGAAGTCGGCTGAACCCGGTGTTCTGTTCTGGGACACGATTCTGCGCGAGTCGGTGCCCGATTGTTATGCCGATCTCGGTTTCCAGACAATCTCAACCAATCCTTGCGGTGAGATTCCACTCTGCCCCTACGACAGTTGTCGTCTGCTTGCCATCAATCTCTACAGCTATGTGATCGATCCGTTCACCGACAAAGCTCGTTTCGATTTCTCCCTGCTTCGCGAACACACCATGAAAGCTCAGCGCATCATGGACGATATCATCGATCTCGAGATGGAAAAAATCGACATGATTCTCGAAAAGATCAAGTCTGATCCCGAGACAGCCGAAGTAAAGCAGACAGAGCTTCACCTGTGGCAGAAAATCCGCACAAAGACCCTTATGGGACGCCGCACAGGCGTGGGTACCACCGGCGAAGGCGATATGCTCGCAGCTCTAGGTCTGCGATACGGAACTCCCGAAGCTACCGACATGTCCGAGAAAGTGCACCGCACCATCGCTCTTGCAGCCTATCGTTCGAGTGTGGATATGGCCAAGGAGCGCGGTGCTTTCGAGATATTCGATGCAGCTCGCGAAGTTGGCAATCCGTTCCTGCAGCGCATTGCCGAGGCCGATCCGAAGCTTGCTGAGGATATCCGCAAATACGGACGCCGCAATATTGCTTGTCTGACAATCGCTCCTACCGGCACAACCAGTCTCATGACCCGTACCACTTCTGGTATCGAGCCTGTGTTCATGCCGGTCTACAAACGGCGCCGCAAGGTAAATCCCAACGATACCGAAGTGCATGTTGATTTTGTCGACGACTCTGGTGATGCCTTCGAGGAATACATCGTTTACCATCCCAAATTCCTCACATGGATGCGGGTCAACGGTATCGACTGCCGTCAGGACTACACTCAGGACGAGATCGATGCTCTCGTTGCCCGATCACCCTACTACAAAGCTACTGCCAACGATGTCGACTGGCTTGAGAAAGTGCGTATGCAGGGCCGGGTACAGAAATGGGTCGATCATTCGATCTCTGTTACCATCAATCTCCCAAATTCCGTCGACGAGGCTCTTGTAAACGCTCTCTATGTCGAGGCTTGGCGATCCGGCTGCAAAGGTTGCACCGTATATCGCGACGGTTCCCGTGCCGGTGTGCTCGTTGCAGCCGAGAAAAAGAAAAATGAGCCTGCAAGGATACCGAATCCCACCGGTGTGTTGAAGCGTCCCATTGAACTTGAGGCCGATGTCGTCCGTTTCCAGAACAACAAGGAAAAATGGATCGCTTTCATTGGTCTTGTCGATGGTCGTCCCTACGAGATTTTCACCGGTCTGGCCGACGACGAGGATGGCATCTTTTGTCCCAAGTCGGTCACCCGTGGCAAGATCATCAAGGCTGTCGGAGCCGACGGCGTCAAGCGCTACGATTTCCAGTTTATCAACAAACGCGGCTACAAGACTACAATCGAAGGTCTTAGCGACAAGTTCAATCCCGAATACTGGAACTATGCCAAGCTCATTTCCGGTGTACTTCGCTATGGTATGCCTATCGATCAGGTCCTTAAGATGGTCGACAGCCTTCAGCTTGACTCTCAGTCGATCAACACATGGAAGATGGGTGTCGAGAGAGCTCTTAAGAAATATCTGCCCAACGGCATGAAAGCCACCGGCCAGCGTTGTCCCAACTGTGGCAATGAATCTCTTGTGTATCAGGAAGGTTGCTTGATATGCACCTCTTGTGGCACTTCAAAATGCGGATAACCATATTCCTCTTTCACTTCTACCTACATCTTTCACTCCCATGAAACTTACTATCACTCTAGAGTATTTCACCAGATGGGGGGAATCCGTGTTCATTGAGTTTGCCGGCCGACCGCCGGTGGTTATGAATCCTCTCCCCGGAAATATTTGGTCGATCAGTCTCGACGATCCTTCGCTCCTTCCCGGATGCGAATACTCGTTCTCTCTTCGCGACACAGGCGAGAAGCTGCTTCGCTCTGAATGGCGCCGCCATGTTTTGCCCGACTTTGTGGCCGATCTCACTTCTCTGACCATCCGAGATCTGTGGATTGACCGCCCCGCTGAGCGTGCTTACCTCACAGCTCCATTCCTCGACTGCTTCTGCCGTCGCACGAATCGGGCCCGCAAGGCTCCCAGACTGATCCACTCGTCTGTAGGTTTCTCAGTAACGGCACCTCTCGTGCCCCCGGGCATGGCAGTTGCGGTTTGTGGAAGCATTCCCGAACTTGGTAGTTGGAATCCGGCAAAGGCTGTTATTCTCAGCGATGCCTCTTATCCCGTTTGGAAAGCCGTCATACCGGTCGATCCCTCTGTTGATGGTTTCGACTATAAACTTATGCTCGTTGACCGACGCTCGGGCGAATTTGTCTCATGGGAACCGCGCGAAAACCGCACTGTCTATCTCGGACATCGCGAGCCTGGATCTGCCGTTTCTCTCGAAGGACTCACCATGGCTCTCCCCGAAATGCCATGGCACGGCGCCGGTGTGAGTATCCCGGTATTCTCGCTCCGCTCTGAGAACGACTGGGGAGTTGGCGATTTCATCGACCTCATCCCGTTTGTCGACTGGACCGTCGCCACAGGTCAGTGCTTCATTCAGCTCCTGCCAGTCAACGACACCACAATGACCGGCACATGGACCGACAGCTACCCCTATAATGCCAATTCTACGTTCGCTCTCCACCCCATGTACATACGTCCCGAGGAAGCAGGACTTCTTCCCGGGGATCGCATGGGGTATTATGAGGCTCGTAAAGCAGGTTTGCGTAAGCTAAAGGATGTTGATTATGAACAGGTTAATCGGCTCAAGAATGAATACATGCGTGAACTTTTCGCTCTGATAGGTTCCGAACTGATCGTTCTTCCTGATTTCCAAAATTTTATCGCCGCGAATTCCTCATGGCTTGTTCCCTATGCCGCATATTGCGTCCTACGTGACAAGTATGGCACTCCAAATCACTCATTATGGGGCGTTTATAAGAATTATGAACCTCGGGCGATAAATGCGTTTGTTGCTGAAAATCACAGTGAAATCAATTTCGTCTATTTCCAGCAGTATGTGCTTGATCGTCAGCTTTGTAAAGCCCGCGACTATGCCCATAGCCGCGGTGTGGCCCTCAAAGGTGACATCCCTATCGGAATAAGTCGCACCAGTGTGGATGCTTGGAAAGAACCTAACCTATTCAATCTCAATGCCTCCGCAGGAGCTCCTCCAGATGCTTTTTCGACACTCGGCCAGAACTGGGGTTTCCCAACTTACAACTGGGATGCCATGTCGCGCGACGGATTCGCCTGGTGGAAAGCACGTTTCCGCAAAATGTCGGAATATTTCGATGCTTACCGTATCGACCATGTTCTCGGATTCTTCCGGATCTGGCAGATAAGCAGTTCCGCTCTCCACGGCCTGCTTGGTGTCTTCAATTCCGCCCTACCCTACTCTCACGAGGAACTTGTGAGAGACTACGACTTCCGTCCCGATCCGGCCGCACTTGCCGTCCCCTTCATCGCCGACTGGATGTTGCCCGACTTCTTTGGCGGCCTCACGGATCACGTGATATGCGAATATCTCACACCAATTGATGATCACCACTTTGCACTGCGACCGGAGTTTTCAGATCAGTGCAAGATCGCCGACTATTTCGGCAAACAGCCACTCACCGACGAAAATTCTCTTATCTGTCGCGGCCTGATTGACCTTTGCGACCAGGTGCTATTCATAGAGGATCCCTACCGTAAAGGCCTCTATCACCCTCGTATCTCAGGCATGAATACTTATGCCTACCGCAACCTCTGCGACTACGACAAATGGCTTTTCTCGCGTATCCACGATGATTTCTTCTATCGTCGTAACGATGCCTATTGGCGTGAGCAGGGCCTATGGAAACTGCCGCCTGTGATCGAAGCTACCGATATGCTCACCTGCGCCGAGGATCTTGGCATGATTCCAGCTTGTGTTCCCGACGTTCTCCGCCAGCTCCAGATCCTCACCCTCGAGATCCAGCGTATGCCAAAAGACCTCGGCGAGGAATTCGGCAATACTTACCAATATCCCTACATGTCGGTATGTACCACCTCTACCCACGACATGCCAGGCATCCGGCAGTGGTGGGAGTCCGATCGTCGGCTGGCTCAGGACTATTTCAACCGTGTGCTTCACTGCGAAGGCGAGGCTCCCGCTGTAGCCGACACATGGATATGCAAGCGCATTATCGAACTCCATCTTGCGTCTCCCTCCATGCTCTGCATACTGCCACTTCAGGACTGGCTGTCAATATCGGCAGACCTGCGCCGTAGAGATCCGAGCGAGGAGCAGATCAACTTCCCGGCGAACTCCCGCCACTACTGGCGCTACCGTATGCACCTCACTATCGAGCACCTGTTGGCAGCCGACCACTTGAACAATGAGATCAGAACACTGGTCCGGAACTCATCACGACAGCAGTGAGCCGACTAACAAAAATATATCCGGGGTTCAGAGATTGGTCCGAACCCCGGATTTTCACAAACTATATCTTTATTTTCAAGCCATTATAGCCTTCTCGATAGCGTCAACCTCTTCTCTGAGTTTCTTTTCGAGTCCCAGTCTCTGCTCTATGGTATTGCAACCGTAAAGCACTGTGGCATGGGTTCTTGCAAGGCGTGTTCCTATGGCAATTAGGGACATATTGGCATGTTTCTTCGCAAGATACATCACAATCTGACGAGCATCAGATACCTCACGCTTTCTTGTTTTTGTAAATAGCTGATCTGGAGTGATGCTATAGTATGCACTGACCTGTTGGGCTATCATCTCGAAATTGATCTGTTTCCGACTGATCTTCACGGCATTGGCCATCACCTTTCGTGCCAGATCCACATCAATTTCACGGTTCAGCACAGTTGCATGCGCAAGCAGCGATACCACGATTCCCTCAAGTTCACGGATGCTGTCGGTAACATTCTCGGCAATGTAACCAAGCACCTCAGTAGGAATTGTGAGGCCGTCCTGAGCGGCCCTCTGTGTGAGTACATCCATTCTCAGCTCAAAATCAGGTCGTTCGAGCTGTGCGGTTGCTCCCCATTTGAAGCGCGACAGCAGTCGTCCCTCCATGCCCTCCATCTGTGCAGGTGCACAATCGCTCGACATGATAAGCTGCTTCTGGTTCTGAATCAGATGATTGAAAATATGAAAGAACGCATTTTGAGTCTTCTGCTTGCCGATCAGATCCTGAATGTCATCGATAATCAGAACATCAATGCTCTGATAGAAACTGATGAAGTCGTTTATCTTGCCCTGCCTGACAGCCGTAGTATACTGACTCTCAAACAGTCGGGCGGTTAAGTAGAGCACCCTCGTCTGAGGTCTCTTTTCTTTGATCTTGATGCCTATAGCCTGAATAAGATGGGTCTTGCCTACTCCGGGAGGTCCGAACACAAACAGAGGGTTGAATGTCTTGCAGTGTTCATCGCTGGCTATGGCTTCACCGATAGCTCTGGGAACCTGATTGCTCATCGACCCGCAATAGTTTTCGAAAGTATAGCGTGGATTGAGTTGCGGATCTATTTCCGTTTCCTCAGTGCGAGCAAACGGATTTGAAGTAGCTCCGGGACGCGGGGTAACAGCAGGACTTGGATTGCTGTCGGCCATGGTCACGGATGTCGTAGGATCGTTATGTACCTGATTGAACTGATAACGCAACTGCATACCTGAACCGAACACACGGTAAAGTGTCCGGCCTATAAGGTTATAATATTGCGCTTCTAACTGTTCTATAAAGAACTCAGAAGGAACATGAAGCACGATTTCGTCCTTATCGCAGCTTACGCATGAGATAGGTTCGAACCACGCTTGATATTGCTCAGGTGAGAGATTGTCCTTGAAGATTTTCAGACAATCATCCCACATTTGGAGACGATCTTTATTCATGATTGGCTATACTTTCTACTGCAAAATTCTAAAGATTTTTCCACAAAAACAAATGTCATTTTATTTGGAAATTTAAGACCCGTTACAACCACACTGACTTTCAGCAAATTAAGCAAAAAGCAAAATTTATGATTTCTTAAATCTAAATATTTGATTGTAAATATCTTCATTTCAATGTATTACAGGCTCATATCAATTACTGTTGTTGTTCCATCGAAGTCATAAAAAATGCCCGCAGGCCGTCAGTATCAAGTCTGAGGGCCTGCGGTGTGAAAAAATCTTATTTATACTAAATCTAACTAAAGTAACTTGATGCTGATATATCTCTTCGGGTTCTTCTTAATGTCGATGAGCAGTGAATCCATACTCGAAACAGTAGCATTGAGGTTCTCATACAGACGTCTGTCGTGCATCAACAGACCAAGTGTCGATTCGTCGCTCTCCATCGACTTGAGCATTGAAGCAAGCGTAGAGGTAACCTGATTCACATTGTCGAGAGTTGCATTGAGCGGGAGATTATTGAGCTCAGCCGACAATGCTTCAAGATTGGCAGCGATACTGTCTACGCGTGAAATCGTGGTTGCAGCCGAACCTGTGATTCTCGGCATAGGTACCATAGTCTTGCTGAGAAGACGTGTCGAGGTCTCGAGATTGGCGGTAATTGCATCAAGACGTTTCACCGACTGTGCGAGTGCCGGATCAGATGCAAGATTAGCTGCGGCCGTCAGGATTGAATCCAACTTCGGGAAGAGAGAACTTACAGCCGGCATGATGTTTTGGCTAACGTTTTCCATTAGTCCGCCATCGGTCACGGCCACAAGCTTATCACCAACGCTATAATAATCCTTGGAGTCGCTCATACGGAGAACGACAGATGCCGTTCCAAGCATATCTACCGAAATTACGGCTTCCGTACCCTGCGGGACACGAAGATGCTTGTCAAGACTGAGTTCAACCAGCACATGGCCCGGATTGTCATACTCATATTCTATCGACTTTACCAGACCAACCTGAAAACCGTTCACCGTGACGGGAGCGCTCTGCGTCAGACCGGCAACATCAGTGTATGAGGCATAATAGTAGTTGGCAGCCTTAAAAATGTTGATTCCTTTAAGGTAGTTGATGCCGAAAACCATTATGAACAGGGCAACGAGCACCGACAGGCCGATCGCCCATTCTTTCGAGAATCTCTTTTTCATGTATATTGTTTAATGACAGTTATCTGTTCGATATTGTAAACAAATTGATTGTCCTTTAGGACTTATTCCAAACGTTCCGAGCCTTTCATTTTGATGATGAACGCATCCTTGAATTTCTTCTTGACACGTGGAAGATCGGCCTCTGCTTCCTTACGGGTCTTATAGGTACCGGTTGTGTATTTCAGCGAACCGTTGTGAGAATAATATTCCACATTTTTCAGACCTTCGTAAGCATTCGCATTAACCTTCTTTGGAGATGTCATGAACTGGATTTTATAGACCTCATCCTCAGCTATCACCATTGCAGTCGATTGCGAATTTTCCTCTTGCTTCGTCTTCTTATCCTGCTTTTTAGCATTCTTGCCCTTTTCGGCAGTAGCCGTACCGTTGGCCTTCATGCGCGCTTTTATGATATCATCTTTATAAGATCTGATACCTTCGGCTATCGCAAGGGCCAGTTTATTACATCCAGCCTCGGAGGCCATATATTTTTCCTGCTCCGGATTACAAATAAAGTCAAGTTCGATCAGGACCGCCGGCATACTGGTGTTACGCAGAACGCTGAAAGGACCCTGGCGCACTCCCCTGTCTCTTCTTCCGGCATTCCTGACCAATTCGCCCTGAATATACTTTGCCGCACTGATGCTTTGGTCAAGATGAAGATTCTGGTCCATCTCGAAGATAATGTAGCTCTCGGCGCTCTTAGGATCAAATCCCTGATATGTGGTTGTATAATCAGGCTCAAGAGTCATAACGGAGTTCTCGCGCATAGCAACCGCAAGGTTATCGTCGCTTCGGCTCAGACCGAGGGTATAAACAGAAGCTCCCGAAATTGTCTGTGCCTTGGGATTCTTGCGGTCAAGCGAATTAGTGTGGATCGAAACGAAAAGGTCACCATTCGCCTTATTGGCAATGTTAGCCCGCCCTATAAGGGTGACAAAAACATCTTTGTCGCGGGTCATTATGATCTTTATCTCGTCGTCATCTTTCAGCTCTGCGGCAAGTGCCCTGGCAACTGCAAGGTTAATAGTCTTTTCATTCGTTTTTGCCCCTGGGGCACCTGTATCGTGACCGCCGTGACCGGGGTCGATTATAACCTTGAAGGTCTCTGCCCCAGCTAAGACAGGCTGTCCGGAGGCAAAGCCCAGGAGCAGACATGTGTATATTGATGGAAGAAATTTTCGAAATAACGTCATATAAACGACAAAGGCTCCGTGCAATAAAGCCATACCCTGCAAAGTTACGAAAAATAAGCTTTGTCACTTCATATTTTCTTTGCTTTTTGGCTCTTTATGCCAAACGTTGCGCCATTTCGCCGAGAATTATTTATCTTTGCTACTATGACAGCCAAGCACATCATCCCACTTTCCTTTTCTACCGGAATCTGTATCCTCTCCGGTCTATGCAGCACCCGGAACAGGTCGGTTGAGCCGATCGAATACCCATGCCCTGAGATCATCCGCCTTGAGAAAGTCATCGCCGATGCCGACTCTGAGGCCATCAGCAATAATTATGAGGGGCTGAGCATGTTTCTGTCCATGACCGGCATCAACACGGGCACTGACATGACAGACCTGACAGAAGCAGTTGTCAGTTACAGTCAGTCAGCCGGCTTCAGCTATTTTTTGCACGATGTTCTGACTCATTTTGAATCCGTCGATACCTTAGCCCGACAACTTGCCTACCTCAAATCCAACTGGTCAGTCTCTTCCTTCCCGCAGAAGATCTTTACAGTCGTCTCCCCCTACCGGCAGAGAATAATGACCGTAGACTCTACAGCCCTTTTCATAGCTCTGAACCATTATATGGGTGAGGATTATCCTCCATACGAGGCTTTCCCCCGATACATCCGGGCAACCAAAATCCCCGGCCGTATTGCCTACGATGTTTCTGAGGCCCTGATATCGGCAACATTCCCCTATCCGGAAAGTGAGACCTCTTTTGCCAGCAGAATGGTGTATCAGGGAGTTATATTGCTCAACGCTATGCAATCTGTGGCAGATGCCGATCTTGCCAATGCATTGGGCTGGAGCAGCGAACAAATGAATAAGGTTACTGACAACGAACGATCTATATGGCAGGAAATAATTGAAAGAAACTGGCTCTACGCCGACACATATTCCGTCCCTGCTCAGCTGCTCGAACCTGCGCCATCTGTACCACAGTTGTCGGTTGAGGTACCCGGAGGAGTAGCCAGGTTTCTCGGCTACAAAATCGTGGAAAGCTATTTCAAAAGCCACCCGACGGAGACAGTGCATCAATTCCTTGCTTCAAAAAAATATCTTGATCCAGATATATTGCGACAAGCATCTTACAGGCCATGACTAGATAAAAAACCGGTTATCCGTCGTGTGACGAATAACCGGTTTATAATTATGCCGTGAAAGGATTATCTACGAGCTTCCCAAATTTTGGTATTGGTGCCTTCTTCGCCCTCAAGACGATAGAAGAGGCGGTAGAGGATACCGGGAACATCAGACATACCCTGATTATCCATGTCGTAGGCCTTCTCGAAGAGAGCGGCTGCCTCAAGGAACTGAGGATTGATGGTTGACTGACGGGTTGCCTCGTCCGCATCCTCATCGAGCTGGATAGCCTTGTTATAGATCATGCGGGCCATGTCGTAGTAACCTCTTGCGAAATCAGGATTGATCTCGGTAGATTTCTTGTAGTTGGTGAACGCACCGTCTATATCCTCCTGACGTTCGAGGATGGTGCCCAGAATATCATAGAGCTGTGCCAGAATGTTAGCTTCGGGCTGGGGTTGAGCGTTGATAGCAGCATTAACAAGAGTTTTGGCCGCATCATACTCACTATTCTGAAGGTTGTTGTTGATGAGCTGACCAATAAAGCTCAGTTCTTCAGTACCATAGTTATCATAGCCGATCTGCGCGAACTCGAGAGTAGCAATAGAATCCTTGGCAGACTGAGCGGCAGCTACACCGTAGCGGAGAAGATCCATGCTCTTGTAACCGGTGCCGAGAATCTCGCGTACCTTGCTGACAGCCTGCTCATATTGGTTGCCGAGAATCATGGCGAGAGCCTGATAGCTGAGGATCTGACCGCTGATTGAGTCGGGATCAGCATTCAGACCCGACTTGGCAACGACGGGATTTTTAGGAAGCTGTGCATAAATCTCCCATGCCTGAACAGCGCCGGGATAGTCCTGAGCCTCGTAGAGGAAAATACCAGCCTGCTTGAGCGACTGATAGTTCTGAGCCATAGTCTTGAGGATGTCCTTCGAATACTTGGCTTTGATTTTGCCTTTGGCATCAGCCACGCTGTCGAGGGGCAGTGCCTTAAAGAGATAGTCATAAGCCTGAATCATGTCATATCCGGCTTCTTTTTTCTGGTCACTGCTCAGGCCGTCGGGTGAAAGCTGGCTGGTAGCAAACAGGTGATCGTAACCGCCGATACCGATTTTTGCGGCAGTGAACCATGTTTCGGCTTTATCGGCAGTCTCAGGATTGGTGAGCGCGGGCTGGATCTTGGTGAGAGCAGCCTTAGCATCCGCGCTGTTGGTCTTGAACATGTGTTCAGCCTCTTTTACGAGAGAGGTCTGTGCCGAGAGGGAGAGTCCTGCGGCTACGCAAAGACTCAGGAGGCAGAGTTTTTTCATGCTGAAAAAAATTTATTCAAGCTTAGATACTTGATTGGGTTATTGTTATGATTCAGTTTCGGATTCGTCGTCATCTGCAGGTTCGGGATCATCGATAACCTCGTCGTCGACAATCTCTGCCGATTCCTCGGCAATCTGCTGATCCTGAAGCTCGACAAGTTCGGTTTCAACCTCTTCTTCCGGATCGGTGTCAACACAGCATACACTTGCTATCTGATCCTGTCGCTTCTCCAGATTGATGAGACGTACTCCCTGGGTGTAGCGACCCATCACTCGTATATCGGCAACACGGATGCGGAGTGTGATGCCGCTCTTGTTGATGATCACAAGGTCGTTGTCGTCGTTCACGCTCTCGATAGCAACGAGAAGACCGGTTTTGTCGGTGACATTCATAGTCTTCACGCCCTTGCCACCACGATTGGTGATTCTGTAGCCATCGAGATCGGACCGCTTACCATAGCCGTTCTCGCTCAGGACCATTACATTGTTTGGCGACTGAAGTTGCATGCATATCATGCCGACGACCGCATCATCCGGACCGTCAAGAGTCATACCGCGCACACCCGTGCTAACACGGCCCATCTGGCGGACTTTGCTCTCATGGAAACGGATAGCTCGACCATTTCGGTTGGCCATAAGGATGTCGGAATTACCGTCTGTAAGCTCAACAGCAATCAACTCGTCGTCGTCGCGGATGATAATTGCGTTGACACCTGCCTGACGCGGTCGCGAATACGCCTCAAGACTTGTTTTCTTGATCACACCCAGACGAGTACAGAACACCAAATTATGATTCTCGACAAATTCCTTGTCATCAAGACCTTTCACACGGATAAACGCTTTAACAGCATCATCGGGATCGATGTTTAGAAGGTTCTGGATAGCACGGCCCTTGGCGTTCTTGGCGCCTTCCGGGATATCATAAACTTTAAGCCAGTAGCACTTACCTTTCTGAGTGAAGAAAAGCATATAGCTGTGCATTGAGGCGGTATAGATATGCTCAAGGAAATCCTCCTGACGGGTATCGCTGCCTTTCACACCAACACCACCACGGTTTTGAGCGCGGAACTCGCTGAGAGCCGTGCGCTTGATGTAGCCCATATGGCTGATGGTGATGATCATATCATCGTCGGCATAGAAATCTTCAGCATTGAAGTCGCCTGCAGTATAGTCGATATCGGTACGACGGCCATCGCCATACTTGTCACGAACCTCAACCATCTCGTCTTCCATCACCTGCATGCAGACCTCCGGATTCTCGAGTATTTCACGCAGACGTGCGATCTCAGCCATGATTTCTTCATAATCGTGGTGAAGCTTGTCCTGCTCCAGGCCCGTGAGCTGACCGAGGCGCATAGCCACAATAGCAGCAGTCTGGGCATCGGTAAGATCGAAACGCTCTGACAAAGCAGCACGGGCAACATCCTGATTGGCCGATTGCTTGATTATTGCAATAACCTCGTCGATATTCTGTGACGCAATGATCAGACCCTCGAGAATATGCGCACGCTCCTCTGCCTTGCGAAGTTCAAACTTGGTCCGACGCACAACTACCTCATGGCGATGGTCGATGAACGACTGAAGTATCTCCTTGAGATTAAGAGTCTTCGGACGTCCATTCACAAGCGCCACATTATTAACGGAGAACGAAGCCTGCATCTGTGTCATCTTGTAAAGCTTGTTGAGCACAACATTGCTGTTGGCATCGCTCTTAAGCTTGATGACTATACGCATGCCCTTGTAGTTGGACTCATCGTTGAGATCGGCAATACCATCGAGCTTCTTTTCATTGACCAGATCGGCAATATACTTGATAAGCTCGGCCTTATTGACATTGTAAGGGATCTCGGTCACGATGATATTCTCGTGGTTCGCTTCCTGCTCAATCTCAGCCTTGGCACGAATAATGATACGGCCACGGCCGGTCTCAAAAGCGTCTTTGACACCCTGATAGCCGTAGATGGTACCTCCGGTGGGGAAATCAGGGGCCTTGATGTATTCCATCAGATCGCTGACAGACATCTCGGGATTACGCATCAGAGCTATGCTGGCGTTGATCGACTCGGTGAGATTATGGGGCGGAATATTAGTAGCCATACCGACGGCAATACCGCTGGCTCCGTTGACAAGAAGATTAGGGAAGCGGGTCGGAAGAACGGTAGGCTCAACACGCGAGCTATCGTAGTTAGGCTGGAAATCAACCGTATCCTCATCGATATCAGCAAGCATCTCCTCGCCCATCTTGGAAAGGCGCACCTCGGTGTAACGCATAGCTGCCGCACCGTCGCCATCGACCGAGCCGAAGTTTCCGTGGCCATCGACCAAAGTGTAGCGTAGTGCCCAGTCCTGAGCAAGACGGACAACAGTGCCGTAGATCGACGAGTCGCCATGAGGATGATATTTACCCATGACCTCGCCCACGCAGTTTGCTGACTTCTTGTGAGGATGATTTGACGTGTTTCCCATCTCGTTCATGCCATAAAGCACACGGCGATGAACAGGCTTCAGGCCATCGCGGACGTCAGGAAGAGCGCGAGAAACGATCACCGACATCGAATAGTCGATGTAGGCAGATTTCATTTCGTTCTCGATATTTATTTTGAGGATGCGGTCTTCTTCTACCATAAAGTAAAATGAATTGTCGAAATGCTGTCATGACAGACGAGGCTAAGCGGCAAAGAGAGAACGGTAAAAACCCGGCTCACCAGCCTACCTGTCGGAAATTATCCTACAAAGATAGAAACTTTTTCATAAAAAACTGACATCCGCAGGGGCAAACATCTTTTTTTCTTGTTATTTCTATGGATAAAATGCCAAAAACAGAGTTTGGCACAATTATTGCGGTGTTAAACATTAAACAAGCATATACACGCAGTATATCCATCAACGAGTAGTAACTGAGACATTATGATAAATATCAATTTTTCAGCCGAATTACAGGAGGTTCTTAACAACAGCTCTCGCGAGGCCGCAGGCCACAACGGAAGCATTGTTGGACCCGCCCACCTGCTGATGTCACTTCTCCGGGACCCTTCTGGCAAAGGATTCCGGCTGATCGAGCAGGCGGCTACCGGCAGTTCGGCCTATCAGCTTCAGCAAGCTCTTGACGAATATCTCTACGAGCATCCGGGTGCGACCGACCGTCATGGTCAGGACTTATCGGCCCAGGAGGGAGTTAAGATAGACGACATCAGCTACCGCATTATCAAGCTTGCGGCCCTCGAAGCAAGAATGATGAAGAGCGAGACGGTAGACGTGGAGCATCTTCTTCTCGCAATATTTCACAACAATGAGACACGCAACATGGATTTCATGAGCCGCTTCAATCAGGCAGGCGTCGACTATCAGTCGATCATGCGTCTGCTTGGCAAACCATCAGACACCCCGACAGCCGGATCGGGTTACGCCGACGACACGGACGACGATGACGACGATATGCCAGATTCGAGAAGCAACAGCAGCCAAAACACACCGCCCCGCTCTGCCGGTCAGACCGCAAAAAGCGGAGGCGACACGCCCGTGCTCGACAAATTCGGTAACGATATGACACTTGCTGCCGAACAGGGACGTCTGGACCCTGTGGTCGGCCGCGAGACCGAGATTGAGCGCCTGGCCCAGATATTAAGCCGACGCAAGAAAAACAACCCGGTGCTTATCGGCGAACCCGGTGTAGGTAAATCGGCGATAGTCGAGGGCCTCGCGCTGCGAATAGTACAGCGCAAGGTGTCGCGAGTGTTGTTCAACAAGCGTGTGATCTCGCTCGATATGGCATCGATCGTGGCTGGCACGAAATACCGCGGCCAGTTTGAAGAACGCATCAAGGCTATTCTGAACGAACTTGCCAAGAACAAAGATGTGATCCTGTTTATCGATGAACTCCACACTATAGTAGGAGCAGGTAATACGTCGGGATCGATGGACGCAGCCAATATGCTCAAGCCGGCTCTTGCCAGGGGCGAGATCCAGTGTATAGGCGCAACAACCCTTGACGAATATCGCAAAAACATCGAGAAAGACGGCGCACTGGAGCGTAGATTCCAAAAGGTGATGGTAGAGCCCACCACTCCCGAAGAGACTCTCACTATCTTGCACAACATTAAGAATAAGTATGAGAATCACCACAACGTGGAATATTCGGAAGAGGCACTGGAGGCATGTGTGAAACTCACCGACCGCTACCTGAGCGACCGTAATTTCCCCGACAAGGCCATCGACGCAATGGACGAAGCCGGATCAAGAGTCCACATCAAGAACATCAATGTTCCGAAAGAGATCGAGGCCCTTGAGGAGGCTATCAGAGAAGCAGGCGCAAGCAAGCTCTCGGCCGCCCAGAATCAGGACTTCGAGCGCGCAGCATCGTTCCGCGACAAGGAGCAGAAACTGAAATCGGATCTCGAGCAGGCCAAAACCCGCTGGGAAGAGCAGATAAACAGCAACCGCGAGCACGTAGACGAAGAACAGGTGGCCGAAGTAGTTGCGATGATGACCGGAGTACCGGTGCAGCGTATAGCCCAGGCCGAAGGAAAGCGACTGAAGGCTATGGCGCCCGCACTTAAGAATGCCATTATCGGCCAGGATACAGCCATCGACAAGA
Organism: Bacteroides sp.; assembly: GCA_014801735.1. Next base: position 51,355 of record JAAVDO010000002.1, read on the forward strand.
TAGTGAAGGCTATTCAGCGAAACCGAATCGGCCTGAAAGATCCCAACAAACCGATCGGCACTTTCATGTTTCTCGGCCCGACGGGCGTAGGAAAAACTCACCTGGCAAAAAAATTAGCTGAATATCTGTTTGATTCAGCCGACACGCTGATCCGTGTGGACATGAGCGAATATATGGAGAAGTTCACAGTGTCGCGCCTTGTAGGAGCGCCTCCGGGATACGTGGGTTACGAAGAGGGCGGACAGCTCACCGAGAAAGTGAGACGCAGACCATATTCAGTGGTACTACTCGACGAGATCGAGAAAGCGCATCCCGATGTGTTCAATCTGCTTCTCCAGGTGATGGACGAGGGTCGTCTGACCGACAGTCTCGGCCGCAAGGTGGATTTCAAGAACACCATCATCATCATGACGAGCAACATCGGAACCAGACAGCTCAAAGACTTCGGCAGCGGAGTGGGATTCACCACCCGCAGCGTAGACAAGGAATATAGCCACGGCGTGCTGCAGAAAGCCCTGAACAGAGCTTTCTCTCCTGAGTTCCTGAACCGTATAGATGATATCGTGATGTTCGATCAGCTCAACCGAGAGGCGATTTTCAGGATTATCGATATCGAACTGGCAGGGTTCTACGAGCGCATTGAGTCGCTGGGCTATAAACTGCGCATAAGCGATCAGGCCAAAGACTTCATAGCAGAACGCGGATATGACGCCCAATACGGCGCCCGCCCGCTGAAACGCGCGATCCAGAAATATCTGGAAGATGAACTGGCCGAGATGATAATCGGTGGTGATCTGCCTGACAAAGCAGCGCTTTTTGTTGATTACGATGCCGACGGAAAGAAGATTGTGATCAATGTAGAGAGCTCCGACAAGGCAAAAAACGAGCCTGACGACAGCAAGACTGACAGTCCGGGCGAAGAGCAGCAATGAAAATACTGACGATTTGTCAGTCGTTAATAAAAAAATGTCACGCCTGAGGTGTGGCATTTTTTTTGCTTAATTGTTATATAGACAGAAACACCGACGAATTCTGTCATCAATAAAACCAGAAACAAAAAAATAAATCATAAATATATGAGCAAACAACAAGGAACAATCGGCGTAACCACCGAAAACATTTTTCCGGTTATCAAGAAATTTCTTTACAGCGACCATGAAATCTTTCTGCGTGAGCTTGTGAGCAATGCGGTTGATGCAACACAGAAACTCAAAACTCTCAGCTCGTTCGGCGAATTCAAAGGCGAACTCGGCGACATGCGCGTGAGAGTCACTATCGACAAGGATGCAGGCACCCTGACCGTGAGCGACCACGGTATAGGTATGACAGCCGAAGATATCGATAAATACATCAACCAGATAGCATTTTCAGGCGCTGAAGAGTTCCTTGCAAAATACAAGGATACCGCCAACAGCATCATAGGCCACTTCGGTCTTGGCTTTTACTCAGCCTTCATGGTAGCCAAGAAGGTTGAGATCCGCTCGCTGAGCTACAAGGATGGCGCTACGGCCGTGAAATGGGAATGCGACGGCAGCCCCGCCTATACAATGGAGGAGACCGACAAGAAGGAGCGCGGTACAGACATCGTACTCTACATCGACGACGAAAACCGCAAGTTCCTGGAGCAGGGTGAGATCGATATGCTTCTGAAGAAGTATTGCCGATTCCTGCCGGTGCCCGTTATCAGCGGTAAGGAGCAAGAATGGAAAGACGGTAAGATGGTAGACACCGACCGCGACAACGTGGTCAACAACACTGAGCCCACCTGGACCAAGAAACCCTCGGAGCTCACCGATACCGACTATCTGAACTTCTACCATGAACTGTATCCCGGTCAGGAAGATCCCCTGTTCTGGATTCATCTGAATGTAGACTATCCCTTCACACTGACCGGCGTTCTGTTCTTCCCCAAGATCAGAAACAACTTTGAAGTCACAAAAAACCGCATTCAGCTATACTGCAATCAGGTGTATGTGACCGACTCGGTAGAGGGAGTGGTTCCGGAGTTCATGATGCTTCTGCAGGGTGTAATTGACTCGCCCGACATACCTCTTAACGTGAGCCGCAGCTACCTTCAGGCTGACAGCGCCGTGAAGAAGATCTCGGGCTATATAACCAAGAAAGTTGCCTCGCGCCTGGAGGATATTTTTAAGGCCGACAGAGCTGATTTCGAGAAAAAGTGGGACGACATCAAGATCTTCATCGAGTATGGTATGCTGACTGATCCGAAGTTCTGTGACGCAGCCATGAAGTTCACACTGCTGAAGGATACCGAAGGTAAGTATTTCACACTGGACGAATACAAATCGCTGGTTGAAGGATCGCAGACCGACAAGGATGGCACTACAGTATATCTGTATACCAACGACCCCGTAGGTCAGTACTCATACATCAAGAGCGCCAACGACCACGGCTATGATGTGCTGCTGATGGATGGTCAGCTTGACAGCCACTTCATAGGTCTGCTCGAATCGAAGCTCGAAAAGGTAAGATTCGTGAGAGTCGACTCGGGTTCGCTCGACAACCTGATACCGAAGGCTGACAAGACAAGCGAAAACGTAGATCTGACACCTCAGGAACGCGATATGCTCACGGCACTGTTCCGCGAGCAGACGCCAAAGGTTGAGAAGGCCGAGTTCATCGTTTCGTTCGAGGCACTGAATCCGGAGGCAAATCCCGTGCTTCTGACCCAGAACGAATACATGCGCCGAATGAAAGAGATGTCGGCGATGAATCCCGGTATGGCATTCTACGGCGAACTGCCCGACAGCTACAATATGGTTGTGAACGTGAAGAGCAGCGTGGTCGACAAGATCCGCAAAGAAGCCAACGAATCGCTGATGCCGATGCTGCGCCCGATCAACGAGGAGATTGAAAGCCGCAACACCAAGATCTCAGATATCCGTAAAGCTGCCGGCGATAAACCGAGTGACGAACAGAACAAGGAGATCACTACCCTGAACGAGGAGATCACTCATCAGCGCCATCAGTATGACAAGGCTGTACGCGAATATGCTGTGAGCCACAAACTCGTGAAACAGTCGATCGATCTGGCGCTTCTTGCCAACGGCCTTCTTCGCGGTCAGGAACTGAATGAGTTCATCCGCCGCAGCGTAGAGCTTCTCTAACCATGCGTCAGACCGGAGCAGCCCTCAAAAAATGTTAACTAAAGGCCGGAAACGGTGACAAAACAGGCATTTTTGCAGGCAACGGGATTCGGGATGAAAAAATTGTATTAAATTTGCACTCTTGAATGTAGCAGCGCAAGCTGTCCCGTTCGCTCCGGCTCCCACGCCGGGCATAAAGGAGAAAATCACAGTAACAACTATAGATCCTAAACATCGAATATGAATGTAAGCATGCAGAAGTCGGATGCGGTCAGCGCCCGCCTGACGGTAGAAGTAACCGCCGCCGACTATGAGGCAAAAGTAAAGGAAGACCTTAAGAAAATCGGCCGTGAGCACCAGATACCCGGATTCCGCAAGGGCCACGTGGCTATGGGTGAACTTGAGCGCCGTTTTGGCCGCCAGGTGACCAGCGACGTTATCAACGAAGTTGTGTTCAAAGCCGTTACCGACTATATAGAAGAAAATAAGCTGGAGGTTCTTGGCCAGCCGATTCCCGTTGAAGTGAAAGAGCTCGATCTGAAAAATCAGAAAGACTTCACATTCGAATATGACCTGGCTCTGGCTCCCGAACTCAATATAGAGCTCAACAAGGATATCCATATCCCCTACTACCCCATCGAAGTTACTGACGCCATGGTCGACGAGCAGGACAAGGCCTTCACCAAGCGTTTCGGCGCTCAGGTGCCCGGCGAGGAATTCGAGCCTGACGCACTGGTCAAGGGTTCGATCATGCAGCTTGATGCCGACGGCAATATCAAGGTTGGCGAAGACGCCATTCAGGTTGTTTCGGGCATCGTTGCTCCCATGTATTTCACCGACAAGGCCGAGGCCGAGAAGTTTGCAGGCAAAAAGCCGGGAGACAAGGTTGTGTTCAACCCCTGGATGAGCTGCAACGGCAATCCTGCCGAACTCACCTCGATGCTCCAGATCGACAAGGAGCGTATCGGAGAAGCCAACGGCGACTTCGAGCTCGCTATCAGCGAGATAATCGTTGTTCGTCCCGCCGAGCATAACGAGGAGTTCTATGCAAATGTATTCGGAGCCGACAAGGTTCATAATGAAGAGGAATACCGCGCTGAGCTCAAGAAAATGATCGAAGGACAGCTTTCCGGCAACAGCGAGACTGTGTTCCGCGAGGATGCCCGCAAGGAGCTTCTTGCCAAATACGGCGACATGGAACTTCCCGAAACCACTCTCAAGAAATGGCTCATCAGCCGCAATGAGGGTCTTAACGACGAAAACATCGACAAGGAATTCGATGCCATGCGCGACGACCTGAAGTGGCAGCTCATCAGAGAGCGTATCGCAGCAAACGCCGGTGTCAAAATCGAGGAGAACGATCTTCTTGAGTTTGCCAAAGGCATGGCAGCTCAGCAGCTTGCCCAGTATGGCATGACCAATATGGACATGGACACCATCACCGGTTTCGCCCGCAATATTCTTGCCGACAAAGAATGGCGTCCGCGCATCATTCAGGCTGTAGGCGACGGTAAGCTCTTCACAGCCATCAAGGAGGCCGTGACACTCGACGAGCACCCCCTGTCGGTAGACGCATTCAAGGATATGGTTGCAAAACAGTCGGCTGAAGCAGCAGAATAATCCATAGGAAACTGAACGATAAGAGAGCGTCGGGGGCACATCATCGGAAGTGACCCGACGCTCTTTCATTGCAATCTATGGTTAGTATTGAGGTTAAATAACCGTCCTGCTCTTGCATGAATCGTGATATTTTCGTAACTTTGACTACATAAACCAACGGCGGCCATCACAGCCGTCACTGAAAAAAATATGAATCAAGACTTCAGAAACTATGCCGTGAAACATCTCGGCATGAACGGGCTGGCACTCGATCAGTATGTGAGCAAGGTAGCTCCGATCAGTGCAAGCTATATATCACCCACCATTATTGAAGAAAGGCAGCTCAATGTTGCCCAGATGGACGTGTTCTCGCGTCTGATGATGGACCGCATCATCTTTCTCGGCACCGAGGTAAACGACTACACCGCCAACGTGATCCAGGCACAGTTGCTTTATCTCGACTCGGCCGATCCCGGAAAAGATGTGAGCATCTATATCAATTCGCCCGGTGGATCGGTATATGCCGGCCTTGGCATATATGACACCATGCAGTATATCTCGAGCGACGTAGCAACTATCTGCACCGGCATAGCAGCATCTATGGCAGCGGTTCTGCTCGTATCGGGCACACAGGGCAAGCGCTTCGCCCTGCGCCACTCGCGCGTGATGATTCACCAGCCGATGGGAGGTGCACAGGGTCAGGCCAGCGATATCGAAATCACTGCCCGTGAGATCCAGAAACTGAAAAAGGAACTCTATACCATAATCGCCGATCATTCGGGTCAGCCATTTGAAAAGGTGGAACGCGACAGCGACCGCGACTACTGGATGACAGCCGAGGAGGCTAAGGAATACGGCATGATCGACGATGTGCTGATCAAAGCCAAGCACTAAACGCAATCTGACTTATAAAAATCAGTAATGGCAAAAAAGAAAACGCCTTCCGACCAGGACGTCCGTTGTTCATTCTGCGGCAATCCGCCTTCGTTTGACACCATCATGGTGCCGAACGCTTCGGGCGACGCGTTCATCTGCTCGGATTGTGTGGAACAGCTCACAGGCGCCATCTCGCTCTACCGTGAACAGAACGGTATGAACACGGGAAAGAAGAAAGCAGCCACAACAAAGTCCAAGAACGACATACCGACTCCGAAAGAGATCGCTGATTTTCTGGACAAATACGTTATAGGACAGGAATCGGCCAAGAAGTATCTTTCGGTAGCTGTGTATAACCACTACAAACGTCTTGCCCTTCACGAGGGTACGGCCGACACTAAGCCCGACGAAGATGTAGAGGTCGAAAAGAGCAACATCATAATGGTTGGTCCTACCGGAACCGGCAAGACTCTGCTGGCCAGAACCATCGCCCGACTACTCGACGTACCGTTCACAATAGTCGATGCTACGGTGCTCACCGAGGCCGGCTATGTAGGCGAGGATGTCGAGAGTCTTCTGACCCGTCTGCTCCAGGCAGCCGACTACGACGTGGAGCGTGCAGAGCGCGGCATTGTGTTTATCGACGAAATCGATAAGATAGCCCGCAAGAGCGACAATCCGTCGATCACAAGAGACGTAAGCGGCGAAGGCGTGCAGCAGGGACTGCTCAAGCTTCTGGAAGGTTCGATTGTGAACGTTCCGCCGCAGGGTGGCCGCAAGCATCCGGAACAGAAGATGATTCCGGTAGACACGAAAAATATCCTGTTTATATGCGGTGGCGCTTTCGACGGTATTGAACGCAAGATAGCCCAGAGACTTAACACTCACGTGGTTGGTTACAGCAACAACCAGGAGCGTCACGGCGTTGACCGCGACAACCTGTTGCAATATGTTGCCCCACAAGACCTGAAAGCCTTCGGACTCATCCCTGAGATCATTGGCCGTCTGCCGATACTGACTAACCTCGAGCCACTTGACCGCGACGCCCTGCGCCGTGTGCTCACAGAGCCCAAAAACGCTATCATCAAGCAGTATATCACACTGTTTGCAATGGACGGAGTGAAACTGACGTTCACGGAAGACGCACTCGACCTGATAGTGGACAAGGCCATAGAGTATAAACTTGGAGCCAGAGGACTGCGCTCGATAGTCGAATCGATCATGATTGATCCGATGTATGAGCTGCCTGGCAAAAAAGATGTGAAGACATTTGAAGTGACACGCGACTATGCTCTCGAGAAGCTGCGCCGCGCCAACTTCGAAACAGCCGTCTTCAAATAACCGAGAAAACCCGACACGAAACAGAACGAGAATCATGACCAAATATCAGTCTCGCCTGTGAATGCCGGGCTTTCGCATAATCTCTCATCAAATAATCCCCCCTCGCCAATCAATCACTTTCATCCATGAGCACTGTCACCAACCTGTCGGCCGCCTTAAAACATCATTTCGGTTTCGACAAATTCAAGGGCAATCAGGAAGCCATCATGACCAGCCTTCTGGAAGGCAACGACACTTTCGTGTTAATGCCTACCGGCGGAGGCAAGAGCCTGTGCTACCAGTTGCCGGCGTTGCTCATGGAAGGAACAGCCATCGTCATCTCGCCTCTGATAGCCCTGATGAAAAATCAGGTCGATGCCATGCGCAACTTTTCGGAAGCTGATGCGATAGCCCATTTTCTCAATTCGTCGCTCAATAAGGCATCGATCGACCGCGTGAAGAGCGATATTGTAGAGGGAAAGACCAAACTGCTGTATGTAGCGCCCGAGAGTCTTACGAAAGAAGACAATATCGAGTTCCTGCGTTCGGTAGCCATATCTTTCTATGCCGTTGACGAAGCTCACTGCATATCGGAGTGGGGTCATGATTTCCGTCCGGAATACCGCCGTATACGCCCGATAATCAATATTATCGGCAAACGTCCGGTGATAGCCCTGACAGCAACGGCAACCCCCAAGGTACAGCACGACATACAGAAGAATCTCGGAATGCTCGACGCCAAGGTTTTCAAATCGTCGTTCAACCGCGAGAATCTGTATTACGAGGTGAGGCCCAAAACGGCCAATACCGATAAAGACATAATACGCTTCATAAAGTCGAATCCGGGCAAAAGCGGCATAATCTATTGTCTGAGCAGGAAGAAGGTGGAGGAGCTTGCCGAGAAACTGATTGTAAACGACATCAAGGCACTCCCCTATCACGCCGGTATGGATTCGGCAACCCGCTCGGCAAATCAGGATGCTTATCTGCTCGAGAAGGTCGACGTGATAGTGGCTACAATAGCATTCGGCATGGGAATAGACAAACCCGACGTCAGGTTCGTGATTCACTATGACATGCCGAAGTCGCTCGAAGGCTACTATCAGGAAACCGGACGCGCAGGACGCGACGGCGGCGAAGGCCAGTGCATAACCTTCTACTCAGCCAAAGACCTGAGAAAGATGGAGAAATTCATGCACGGCAAGCCCGTGGCCGAACAGGAGATAGGCAAACAGCTTCTGATCGAGACATCGAGCTATGCGGAGTCGAGTGTATGTCGCCGCAGGTCGTTGCTGCATTACTTTGGAGAGGAATATCCCGAGGAAAACTGCAACAACTGTGACAACTGCCGCCACCCGAGGAAAAAGGTCGAGGCCAAAGAAGAGCTGCTGGCGGTGCTCAGCGTGATTCTTGCCATGAAAGAGAAATTCAGGGCCGACCACGTGGTAGACGTGCTTAGAGGTACGGCTACCGACGATGTGAAAGGCTACAGACACGACAGACTTGAGGATTTCGGCTGCTGCGACGACAAAGACGCCAGGATGCTCGGATCCGTGATCCGTCAGGGCTGCTTGGCCGGATATATAGAGCGCGATATCGAGACATACGGAGTTCTGAAAGTGACTCAAAAAGGACATCAATTCTTAAGTAAACCTCAATCGTTTAAAATAGTGGAGGATACCGTTTACAATGAAGACGACGAGGAATCGTTGTCGGTGAAAGGAGGAGCCGGCTGTGCGGCCGACCCCGAGCTCTATTCAATTTTGAAAGATTTACGCAAGAAGATTGCTTCTCGCCATTCCCTACCCCCGTACGTCATATTCCAGGATCCTTCGCTTGAAGCGATGGCAACTACCTATCCTATCACCATAGAGGAGCTCGCCGGCATCTCGGGTGTAGGCATGGGCAAGGCAAAGCGTTACGGTGAGGATTTCATCAAGGTGATACGCCGCCATGTGGAAGAAAATGAGATAGAGCGACCAGAAGACATGGTGGTTCGCACCGTGGCCAATAAGAGCAAGGTGAAGATCTCTATCATACAAGCTATCGACCGCAAGGTGCCCCTGGAGGACATAGCTATCAGCAAGGGCCTTGAAATGGAGGAACTGCTCGACGAACTCGAAGCGATAGTCTATGCCGGAACACGCATCAATATCTCGTATGACATAGCGCAGCGTCTTGACGATGACGACCGACTGGAGCTTATCGACTATTTCAAGAAAAGCGAAAACGGTTCACTCGAGGACGCCTATGACGAATATGGCGACGTGTACAGCGAAGAGGAAATAAGACTCATGCGAATATATTTCCTTTCGGAAATGGGTAACTGATCGAAACCGGACGACAATGGAAAGGGAAGGCAAGATAGTTGACTACCGCGGCGTGGAACTGCAGAGAAAGGAACACACCGTGCTAAGCAGTGTTGATTTTTCGGTCGACGCGGGCGAGTTCGTCTATCTCATCGGCAAGGTAGGAAGCGGCAAGAGCAGTCTGCTAAAGTCGATGTATGCCGAACTTCCGCTTGCCGATGGAAAGGCTCGCGTATTCGAATATGATCTCATGAACATGCGCCGACGAGATATTCCGTATCTCAGGCGCAGGATAGGCATAGTGTTCCAGGACTTCCAGCTCTTGACCGACCGGAATGTGGACGAGAACCTGAGATTCGTGCTCGGTGCAACGGGCTGGCGCAACGGTGCCGAGATAGGGAGACGTATAGAGGAAGTGCTTGACGAAGTAGGAATGACAGGCAAACACTACAAGATGCCACATGAGCTTTCGGGTGGCGAGCAGCAACGCATAGTGATTGCCCGCGCCCTTCTGAACAAGCCGCCGCTGATACTTGCCGACGAGCCGACAGGTAATCTTGACCCCGAGACGGGAATACAGATCGTCAAACGTCTGCGCGACATTGCCGAAAAGGGTACAACTGTCATTATGGCTACCCACAACATGGAAATGGTGAACCGTTTTCCGGGTCGCGTGGTGAAATGCGTCAACAAGAAAATCAGCGAATAAGGCCCTAAGCAAGACTTCAGACGAATCACATAGCGCAACAAGATATATCCCGCTCTTCACGGCGGGATATATCTTTAAATAAGCTGAATAAAGGCAAAGATAGAGAAAAGAGGATTGCATAAGTGGAGAAAAACTGGTAACTTTGTAAGTTATGGTAAAAAAGACATCGACAGAAACACGCAACGATATACGTATTTCCCGCGCCCGCGTCAACAATCTGAAAAACGTGAGCGTGGATATTCCGCGCAATAAACTCATCACAGTGACAGGAGTGAGCGGAAGCGGAAAATCATCACTCGCCTTCGACACTCTGTATGCCGAGGGTCAGCGGCGATATGTGGAGAGCCTGAGTGCTTACGCCCGTCAGTTTATGGGCAAAATGGCCAAACCGGAATGTGACATGATAAAAGGTATTCCGCCGGCTATAGCCATCGAACAGAAAGTGAATACACGCAACCCCCGAAGCACAGTAGGCACATCGACAGAGATATACGATTATCTGAGACTTCTGTTCGGCCGGATCGGTCGAACCTACTCTCCCGTGAGCGGTGAGGAGGTGAAAAAACATTCGGCCGACGACGTGACCGATTTTGCNAAGTCACTTCCAGAAGGGACAAGGATAGCAGTCACGGCTCCGGTAGTGATTCCCGACGGGAAAAGGAGTTTCGCAAATCAGCTCGAGATATACCGTCAGGAAGGTTACAGCCGCCTGATGAACCGCAATAACGAATTTGTGGAAATAAACTCGCTGCTTGAAGATAAAAATCCGGATGAATATAGTCCGGCCGACTACCGGCTACTGATCGACCGCCTCGCCACAGGTGTGTCAGACGACGAGATGAGCCGCCTTGCCGATTCGGTTGAGACAGCGTTTTTCGAAGGAAACGGAAGCTGCACAATTCTTGTGTGGAATCCCGACCGCACCGTAGAGGCACATGACTTCTCGACACGCTTCGAAGCTGATGGCATAACGTTTGTCGAGCCCACCGATCAGATGTTCAACTTTAACAATCCTTATGGTGCCTGCAAGAAATGTGAAGGCTTCGGAAAGACTGTTGGAATTGATGAGCGCCTCGTGGTGCCCGACAAATCTAAGTCGGTATATGACGACGCTGTAGCATGCTGGCGCGGTGAGAAGATGAGCGAATGGAAGCGCCGTTTCATAGGGATGGCTGAGGCCCTTGACTTTCCAATCCACCGCCCTTATGGNGAACTGACCAAAGATGAACTCAAGACACTNTGGCACGNCAAAGNCTATTNNGANGGTATCGACGGATTTTTCANGATNCTTGAAGCCGNCCAGTATGCCAAAATCCAATACCGGGTGATGCTGTCGCGCTATCGCGGCAAAACCATCTGCCCGGAATGCGGAGGCACACGTCTGCGCCCCGATGCTCAGTATGTAAAGATAGCCGGAAAGACAATAAGTGATCTGGTTGCGTTGCCGGTTAATGAACTCGGCAATTGGTTTGACGGGCTCCAGCTTGANGGCAATGATGCGAAAATAGCACAGCGCCTTCTGGTTGAGATCAGAGCGCGCATCAGGTTTTTGAACGACGTTGGTCTCGGTTATCTCACNCTTGACAGACTGTCGAACACACTGTCGGGAGGAGAGAGCCAGCGCATAAATCTCGCCACATCGCTGGGAAGCAGTCTGGTAGGATCGCTGTATATTCTCGACGAGCCCAGTATCGGACTCCACTCACGCGACACTTCGAAGCTTATAGGCGTGTTGCNACGTCTGCAGTCGATAGGTAACACGGTCGTAGTNGTGGAGCATGATGAGGAAATCATGAAAGCGAGCGACGAGATAATCGACGTCGGACCACTGGCCGGGCGTCTGGGCGGCGAGATAATCTATGCCGGACCGATAGCACCGGCAAGCGAGCATCCGGAATCGCTCACGCTTGCATATCTTGACCACACGAAGAAGATTCCGGTGCCGGAACAGCGCAGAAAATGGCGCGACTATATCGAGGTGAAGGGAGCGCGTGAAAATAACCTGAAGAACATCGATGTGAAGTTTCCGCTCGGCGTGATGACAGTGGTCACGGGCGTGAGCGGAAGCGGAAAATCGACCCTTGTGCGCGACATCTTCTANAAAGCTCTCGTNCGCCATCTCGGAGAACCCGGCGATGCACCCGGTCTGCACAGCGGACTGGAGGGAGATCTTAAGCGCATCAGCGCTGTGGAGTTCGTAGACCAGAACCCTATCGGCAAGTCATCGCGAAGCAATCCGGCGACATATCTGAAAGCNTACNACNAGANCCNAAAANTCNTCAGCANNCANCAGGCGGCTCAACAGCTCGGGTACAATGCAGGATACTTTTCATTCAACACCGAAGGCGGCCGATGTGAGACGTGTAAAGGTGAAGGAACCATCACGATCGAAATGCAGTTCATGGCCGACATCACAATAACCTGTGATGCCTGCAAGGGAAAACGATTCAAACCGACAGTTCTCGATATCCGCTACCGTGGGAAAAATATCGCCGATATTCTTGATATGACCGTTGACGAAGCTATCGATTTTTTCAAGGAGCAGAACGGTTCTACTGAGCAGAAAATCGTGAAACGGCTGATGCCGCTCAAAGATGTAGGTCTGGGATACATAAAACTGGGTCAGAGTTCATCGACACTGAGCGGTGGCGAGAACCAGCGAGTGAAGCTGGCATATTTCCTTGCGATGGAAAATCCCACCCCGACTATGTTTATCTTCGACGAACCGACTACCGGACTTCACTTTCACGATATAAACACGCTGATGGATTCGTTTAGGCGCCTGATAGATCACGGACACTCGGTAGTGATAATCGAGCATAATCTCGACGTGGTGAAATGTGCCGATCATATTATCGATATAGGCCCCGAAGGAGGAAAAGATGGCGGAACGGTCGTAACAACAGGAACGCCCGAAGAGGTGGCATCCTCGGGCGTAGGTTATACGTCGAAATATCTTGCTGAAAAGCTGAAGGAATAATCAGCGCAGGAACTTTGGTGCCTGCAGGAATATTCCGAAACTGATACCGCAGTTCCAAGTGTGGGCGGGGCTGGTCTGATAGTTGCCATAGGCCGTGACTGACGCGAATGGCAGCGACAGGACAGCTGCGACCTCACCGAAGAATTCCGGATTGGCAAACCAGCGGCCATAATGTGCCGAGTGGTTCTCGCCCTCCTCGATCTTTCTTAAAGGCACGAAAGCATGGAAATTTCCGCGCACCTGGAACATCTGGCTGATTTTCCATACCGGTACAATACCAGGCGCTACCCATGAGTTGGCACGGAAACCTGTGTTAAACGAGTTGTAGCATGAAGGTGTAGGACGGAATGAGGGTGCATCGATAATGGTAGCTGTGTAGTTGGAAAGCAACTTACGGGTAGAGAGCAACATATCAAGCTCACCACCGAGCCCAAAATGGCGTGAAACAGGCATGAAACCTTTGGCTGTTACCTCGACTTGTGTGAACAACGGATGCCTGTGATCGGGTGCAAAACTGGCAGGATCGGCAGGACGGTAACTGTAGTTTCCATAAACTCCGTAAGCACTTACATTACAGAAACTTCCATCGGTTGGATAAAATCGATCGTTAAGAGTGGAACGCTCGTAACTGGCCACTACCTCAGCATAATCACGCACTGTCTCGTCGCGCGACTGATCGCGGAAATCGTAAACCGAGCTTTGGAAATAATGGTCGGTGAGATGACCATAGCCAAGTGATAGGGCGATCTTGCCGCGACGGCCAGCAGCGATACCGTAACTACCTCTGACAAAGGCTTCTGAAGAGGTCACAAAGGTAGGCACATTGCTACTATAGAACATAACGTCGTTTTCATGGTATTTCTGTCTGGAAATCACGGCCTTAAGATCAATATACGAAGGTATGTGAGTGAGCATAGTGAAGTTCAGATCCCCCATAGCAGCCATGTAATTCTGTCCTACCCAAGCATTTACGGATGCGTCAAGGCTATTGAAGTTCATAGCGTTGTAGCCTCCCGAAAAGAACAACATACTTGAGGTAGAGGAAGATATGTAACCTCCAACCCCCAGGCGATAACTGTTGTTCACGGTGGCCTTGAGGTCGAGGGTGAACATACTGTCGCCGGGCTGAACAATGGCATGTGGAACGAGGTTCTGAAGCTGGCCTGAAGTAATGGCCCGGTAGTAGCTGTCGCGGGCACGTGCAATGCCGAAAGTATCGGGCGAATTGTATGTGAACAGGTAGCGGAGATAATCGTTCTGAGCCTTTGTGCCACCGCGAGCCACAACAGAATCGAAGTGTACATAGGGTGAATTATCTTTGAAGACTTGACGACGTGTAGACCGAGTGACGGGAGCTACCCTCGAAGTGACGCGTCCACAGACGGAATCCATAAATTGCATGGCGCGGTCGTAGCCGACTTTGTAGATTTCACGTGCCTTGCCGAAATCGAGAAGACCGAAGTTGGAGACATCGACCTTTATCTTTATACCCTCTTCAGCGGGCAGGGAATAATCGTTGTTCTGAATAATCATATCCTCGATCTGCTGAAAGAGGTCGTTTGATTCCGGTTTGCCGTCGGCACCGCTGACATTTACACCGATCATAATATCGGGAGCGAACTCGGTGCGCATCACATCGACCGGGAAATTATCGTAGATTCCACCATCGTACATAAGGGTTCCATCCATCTCGATAGGGCGGAACACTATCGGGAATGTCATCGAGGCACGGATAGCGTCGCCAAGCGAACCTTTGCTGCAGACCACCTTGCGCTTAGTATAGACATCGGAAGTCACGCAACGGAAAGGAACGAAAAGATTGTCGAAGTTCTCATCGCACTGAGCAGTATAGGCGCTGAACAGAGCCATGAACGCGAAATTCATCGGCAGAGGACTGATGAAACTGGTGGGAAGAATGGATTTGAACGAAGAAGTGCTGTCGCCAAAGTTCACATTGATGAATGCGGGTGTAGGCTCAGGCTGCGCGTAATAGTACGTAAGACTCTTGTCGATCTCGCCTGTCGACCAATGGGCGAAACCTTCGCTCTCGATCAGCTCCATCATTTCGGCCGGGGTGTAGCCGGCAGCATAAAGACCACCAACAATGGCCCCCATCGAAGTGCCGGCGATATAATCGATAGGAATGTTATGATCCTCCAGAGCCTGGATCACTCCGATGTGGGCGATGCCCTTGGCACCACCGCCACTGAGAACAAGACCGACCGACTGCGGCCTACCAGGAGAAAATTTCAGAGAATCAACGACGTCGGGGTTAAAAAACCTCTCAGAACGGCCCTGAGCTACTCCGAAGACAAGCGCGAACAGAAATGCAAACAGATGAAAACTCCTCATAAATTTTATATAGTAACGCTGAATGACGCATGTATAACCGACATTTTTCACTAATTTTGCAACTCAATAATTAGATTATTGCAGACTATGTCACGACTTCAACTTGATTCGCTTGATTGCCGCATCCTTAAGATGCTCGCGGCCAATTCACGCGTCCCTTTTCTTGAAATCGCACGCGAATGCGGGGTCAGCGGCGCCGCAATTCACCAACGTATCCAGAAACTTTATGTCCTTGGAGCGATACGTGGCTTTCAGACCATGATCAATCCGGAGATACTTGGCTACGACACCTGCGCCTATGTCGGTTTTTATCTTAATAACCCCAACGAGACAGATATTGTTGCAGCAAAACTGCGAGAAATACCGGAAGTTGTGGAATGTCATTACACAACAGGTCGGCATGACCTTCTGATTAAGATATATGCACGCAACAATGCCCATCTGCTAAACATCATCCACGACAAGATCTCGCCGATAGGAGCCGGAAGAACAGAGACACTCATCTCATTCAAGGAAGAATTTTCAAGACAGGTGCCGATAGGTGACAATCCGCCCCAGCCCCAAGCGATATTACCTACAGAATGAAACTTATAGCGGACTGCGGTGCTACCGGAAGCCGCTGGGGAGCAGTGTGCGGAGGTGAGGTATCTATCATAAACTCACTTCCGCTCAATGCAGCCACCATGAGCGCTGATGAGATGGTAAAGGCCGTGGCCGACGCTCTGCAACAGGCCGAAAACCGATTCGGAAAACTCAGAGGAGTGAAAGCTGAAGTCTATGCAGCCGGAGCAAGAGGCGAATGCGCTGAAAGATTTACGGAAATACTAAGAAGGATATTTCCGAAAGATAGCTCAATCACGACGGGAAGCGATATGACGCTCAGCGCCCGGGCTTCTCTCGGAGAACAGAGCGGAATAGCGTGCATTCTGGGAACAGGATCGAACAGTTGCCTTTGGAACGGACATGGAATAACAGGGCAGACTCCCTCGTTAGGCTACGTGCTTGGCGATGAAGGGTCGGGAGCCTCTATCGGAAAGAGACTCGTTTCCAACTATCTGAAGGGACTCTATTCGACCCCGACGAGCAGACTGATCAGAGATGCATTTCCGGAACTGACCGTGGATACGGCCATCGAACGCGTTTATCGTTCGACGGGGGCCAACAGATGGCTCGCCGGATTCGTACCGTTTATTTCGGCCAACAAAGAGAATAAGGAACTGCTTGCCACAGCCGAAAGCGAAATCGAGAACTTTTTCAATCGTAATATCAAGCCCTACAATCAGCCGGCAGGAACTCTGATGGGGTTCACGGGCGGCGTGGCAGCGACCTTTCAGGAGACAGTAAGACAAAAGGCGACCGTTTACGGATTTAAAGAAACGCGCATAGCAAGCGATCCACTGAGAGCACTGATCGATATGGAGCGCTAAATTTATTTTGCACTGCAAGCTATTTTTCATAACTTTGTCGATTAATGGAGACTGCGCTTCATATCATATACCGAGGACTTATGGTCGGCATACTTATCTCGGCCCCGATGGGACCGATAGGTGTGCTTGTGATACACCGCACTCTCACCAAAGGACGCCGTCAAGGACTGTTTACGGGACTGGGCGCAAGTCTGTCGGACATGATCTACTGTCTGCTGACCGGCTTCGGTCTGTCGTTTGTCTCCGATTTCATCAGCACCCATCAAACGCTGCTTCAGCTCCTGGGATCGTTAGTACTGCTGATCTACGGCATCTATCTGTTCAGGACCAAACCGGTAAAAAGAGTACAGCCACCGCATGTGAATCTGCGGACGAACACCACCTACTGGCGCGATTTCCTGACCGGCTTTCTACTAACATTCA
Organism: Bacteroides sp.; assembly: GCA_014801735.1. Next base: position 68,457 of record JAAVDO010000002.1, read on the forward strand.
GCAATCCGCTGATACTGTTCTTTATAGTAGGCCTGTTCACGCGCTTCAATTTCCTTGATCTGCCGCAGTGGCCAATCCACCACATTATCGGATACACATGTATAGCTGCCGGTGCAGTAGCATGGTGGCTGTTCGTCACATATCTCATTGACAAAGTGCGCCATAAGTTTACCATGAATACAATGAAGAAGTTAAACCGTGTAATAGCGGTGCTGATTCTGCTTATGGCGGCCATAGGTCTGATCACATCACTACGTCAAATTCTCCAATTCTAAAAGATCCATGACAAAACCAGCAACCGACTCCCCTCTGAAAATACCTTTCGTAGAAGAACTTTCGAAATGCAAGGCCATAGCCGATGCCAGCCCTATTCTGGAGGTAAAGGGCGAAAGAATCACCGTTGATACCTTGAACTGGCCAAACCAGTTTCCATATCATCCACTGACAGTGGTGTCGCTGGCTCACGACGGCAAGCGCATCTTCGTAGAATTCTTCGTGAGATGTAACTATCTGCGCGCGGTAAACACGGAAAACAACTCACCCGTGCATCAGGATTCATGCGTGGAGTTTTTCCTGGCACCGAAAGGACGCACCCCATATTTCAACTTTGAATTCAACTGCATAGGTACCCTTCATGCCGCCCGCCGACAGGACCGTCATTCGGGCACTCCCCTGACCGACGAAGAGTTGGCAAAAGTAGAGCGCTATGCATCGTGCGGCACACGTCCATTCAGGGAGATGGAGGGACTGTTCTCGTGGAGCCTCATATATGCCATTCCTCTCGAGCTCCTCGGCCTGACGTGGGAAGGCAAGCCGATAGAGATGATGGGCAATTTCTATAAGTGTGCAGATCTGACAGCAGATCCACACTTCCTGAGCTGGGCTCCTATCGATACACCCGAGCCGGACTTCCACCGCCCGGAGTTCTTTAAAGAAATCGTGCTCGAACCGGCAGAAAATACGCAACAAAAGCAGTGCTGATTTTCAAGGCATAAAGGAAAAAGTGAATTTATCTTGAAAAATAATTGTCCAAAAATTTGGATTGAGTGCGAAAAAAGCATTAACTTTGCAAAGTCAAAAGGAAAGAGATCCTTAATCACTGACAAAAGAAAGGGCGATTTAGTGTAGTGGCCTAGCACGCCACCCTCTCAAGGTGGAGACTCGGGTTCGATTCCCGAATTCGCTACTCACCCTTTCAAAGCGGATCAATCAACAGATTGGTCCGCTTTTCTTATGCTACGGGTATATCCATCGAGGTGAAGCTACCGGCGGGATTTGACTACGAGGCTGTCGAAAAAAGAGGCCGTGCCTATTTTGACACGGCCAAAGATTAAATATTTCATCCTGACGAGACACTTTACCCCTATTTCGCTGCATTCAATGTATAGCGCATGCTAATAGAGGTTCACCTTTGATGCCTGAGGAGGTAGGATGTGCCGAGTCAGTAGCGAAGAAAGAAGACAGCATTGCGAGTGTTGAGATAGTGAAGCTAAATTCTCAGCCAACCGACACGGCGGCATCTGTCCCAGTTGAGGGTTTTCGCCCTTGTCAATCACTTCAGGAAGTTGTCAAGACGTGTGAAGAACGTGGGATCCTCGCCAGTGGTAAGGTCAACGAGCTTACCCTCCGGATTGATGATGGCCTTAGTCGGGAAGGCGGTAATACCATAGGCATCATAGATAGCACGGTCAAGACCGTTGTAGACATTGATCCAAGGCAGATCGTGGTTTTTCACACCCGCACGCCAGGCGTCATCTGTTTCGTTGCAGTCAATACCGATCACAACAATTTTGTCACCGTATTTGCTATAGGCTTCCTTAAGTGCGGGGAATCCTTTCACACACCATCCGCACCAACTGCCCCAGAAATCGAGCACAACCCATTTGCCCCGAAAATCAGAAAGGCTTACATTTTTTCCAGCCATATCGGGGAGGGTAAATCCGGGTGCCTCAATCGTGCCAGAAGCCACTTCAGCCTTACGGGCCTCCTCCTGGGCGAACTCGGACCTGGCCTGCTCAACTTGTTCGTTGTAGGCTTCGGCAAACGGCATCAGGATTGATTTCTTAGCCTGGGGAGTCATATTGTCGAAGATGGTTTTAAAGTCGTCGCCAGCAAGCTCGGTAATAGCAAAGGGCACCATCGGACTTTCGGGCCTATCGGCTACGAATTTCTTCACGGCTGCTTCATAACGGTCCATTATAGCCTTTATCTGTTCCATATCAGGATAGTCATTACTGCTAACCAGATCCACATATTCCTGCCGAATAGGCTGGGTCGCCGATCTGAAAGCCGTATAGTCTTCCATCAGCTCGGACCCTGTCATAGAGTAGTCGAGAGGTTCAAAACTACGGATGTCTATGTCGAGCGATTCATCGGGGATCGCATAGAATTCAGGCTGACTTCTGGTAAGCTTAGGCGGCTCTATATTGTAGCGGGCAGCGCCTGCAGGATCAAGCTTCATCGTAGCTATGCCGTTCTTCACTTCGAGAGTGTCGTAGGTCATAATTACGTCGTCGGCCTGACGGGCGCTGAACATGTTGTCGAGCATAACATGGTTTACTACGATGTTCTTTTCCTGATAGTCGGACGGAAGGTGTATGGTCACACTTCCTTTGTCGCCCGAGCAGGACATAAGCAGCAGCCCTGTGGCAGCAGCAAAGATTGTCGTCTTCATAAATAGTCGGTGATTAGATGTATATAAATAAAAAGACTTCGGCCGTCGGATTGTTTAACAATATTTCAACAAAATCGGTGACAGACCGGTGAGCCCGAGCATCTGACAAACAGAAGACAAGTAGAGACCCATTACCGAGTTGAAATATTCGAGAAATAATCCGTTATGGTCAGCATCATTAGCCAAAGGCTGCAGCAGAGTAATCCGGGGCGCAAAGCCGGAAGCAACGGACCGCGGCGGTAAAATAATTGCAGGAGTCGGGAGAAAAAGGTATCTTTGGGAAAAATAACTTTAAGCTATCATGAGACTTATAAATTTAACAGCAGCCGCAGCACTGATATTATCGGCATGGCAGACAGTTAATGCCACAAATCTATGTGCTGACGGCGAAACCGGAAAAGAACCGCACTGGCAATTAGTGTGGGAGGAGAATTTCAACGACAGTATACTCAACCCGAACTACTGGAGCCGGACAGAACGAGGCACGCCGGACTGGGCCAACACTCAGTCTGACGATCCGCGATGCATTGAAATCAGCAACGGAACGGTACGCCTGATCGGCATAGTGAATAACGACACCGCGAGCGATCCGGCGCCCTATCTGACAGGCGGAATATGGACCAAGAACAAAAAGAGTTTCGGACCGGGGCCATTCTCGATTCAGGTGAAGGCACGTCTTGGCGAAGGAGCCAAGGGAGCGTGGCCGGCAATATGGCTAATGCCCTTCAACCAGACAGAGGTGTGGCCTGACTGCGGAGAGATCGATATCATGGAGCGGCTTAATCATGACAAGCACGTGTATCAGACCGTGCATTCACACTATACTCACACGCTCGGGAATATCACTACACCGCCCAACTCGAAGGTAACGAAGATTGACCCGGCAACTTATCACATCTATGAGGCACAGGTGTGGCCCGACAGAGTGGAATATTACATCGACCATGTGAAGACTTTCACATATCCGATAGTCAATGATGGTGCCGATTTGCAGTTTCCTTTCAATCAGAAGTGGCATCTGCTGATCGACCAGCAACTCGGAGGCTCATGGGTCGGAGAAGTTGATCCCGCCGAACTACCTACAGAGATGGAGGTGGACTGGGTGAAATATTACGAACTGCGCTGAAAACAGAAAGACCAGTTAACAAAAAGACTCTGATTCGAATGAATCAGAGTCTTTTTTTTTTTTTTTCGGGACCGAGAATTGAACTCGGGACCTCCGGGTTATGAATCCGACGCTCTAACCAACTGAGCTATCCCGCCGTCCTGTATCGGATTGCGAGTGCAAAGGTAGGGAGCTTTTTTGGATTATGCAAGTGTTTTGGGATTTTTTTTCAAATTTCTTTCTTAATTTTTTCTGTCCATTCGGCGATACGGCCATCGGTGAGATCGGGGTGATTAACCTCATCTATCAGTAACCCAACGATATTACCATCGATTTCGGCCGGAGTGTGACCAAAAGTATAACCGTCGGCATTAAAGTAGCCGATAAAGTCGGCACGGGTAGGAACGAGGCGATGGAAAAGATCGCCAACCGCGCCACAGAAAGTATCGGTCATGGTTTCATCGCCGCAGCCGAACAGAGCAATCTTCTTGCCCTTGAGATCGAGAGCCTGCAGACCATCGGCGAAATCATACCAATCGTCCTGCAGGTCACCAGAGCCCCATGTCGATGATCCAAGCAGAAGCACATCATAGTCGCCGACGGTGGTCGGACCGACAGCAGCGACATCGTAGACATCAGTTTCGGGGACAGCAAGAGCTTTAGCTATTTTCTTCGCAACAGCGGCAGTAGTTCCGGTAGTGGAACCGTAGAATATTCCGATTTTCTTATCCATAATTCGTGTGTTGTTTTAGTTTATTGAAGAAACAACACAGGGCGCATATTAGTTTAGGGGCAGGTGATACATAAGTTGTGGATATTATTGGTTAACTTTGTCGTGCAATACCAAAAAACACAATTATGCTGCAACCATTAAGAAACCGTCTCAGACAGAAAAGCACAATTATCATTCTGGCCGCCGGACTCACTCTGGCCGTACCGGCAGCAGAAAGCGCAGCGAAAAGCTATCAGATACCATCGATCACAGCCGGCGTGAAATCGCACGTAGTGGACCTAAACGGAGAATGGCAGCTAAAATTCAGCCGCGACTCCAAATGGGAGAGAGTGAAAGTTCCCGGAGAACTTGCCATGCAAGGATTCGGAGTGAAGCATGACACTCCAGTGACGTATAGACGCTCCGTGAAGGTACCAGCCGATTTCGCCGGAAAAACAATAGTGCTGAGATTCGACGGAACATACAGCGACTGCACGCTGAGCATAAACGGGGAAAAGATAAGAGAGCACAAGGGAGGATTCACACGCTGGGAAACAGACGTGACGAAACAAATACGCCCCCGCAAGACCAACACAATAGAGCTGACACTCACCGATCCGATCGATGAAATATCGTATGCATCGGGCTACGCGCACCACCCCGTAGCAGGAATACTGAGAGATGTGACGCTGTTTGCCCTGCCTAAGGATCACCTGACGAATCTAACCATAGAAGCGCTGCCGGACAAGGACTACAGAAACGCGACTGCAAAAATCGCATTCGAGTATTCGGGCAAATCTGCGGGAAGCATGGCCGAAATCAAGCTCACGGCTCCCGATGGCACTCCACTGCCCACAAGCTGCACGGCCGTCAAAGAAGGGCTGAACATGATAGAACTGCCAATAGAAGATGCCCAGCTATGGGACGCAGAGCATCCGAGACTATATCATCTGGAACTCAACATAACAGGAAGCGACGGTAAGCTATCGGAAAAGACCGGCAGAAAATTCGGAGTGAAAGAGGTGAAGACCGATGGCAACAGACTGCTGGTGAATGGCAAAAAAGTGAAACTCAGAGGTGCCTGCCGCCACGACATGCATCCGACACTCGGACGATCGACCAACGCCGAGCTCGACAGCATCGATGCCCTTCTTTTCAAAGAGGCAAACATGAACTTCGTGAGGACCAGCCATTATCCGCCGAGCGAGAAATTCGCAGAGATGTGTGACAAATACGGCATATACATGGAATGTGAGACAGCAGTATGCTTCGTAGACACATACCGACAGAAGAATTACGCCCCCGGAGCCTCACAAAACGACGAAAAGCATGAAGCACAGTATCTGTCGCAAATCGAAGAAATGGCATCGACATTCTCAAGTCATCCATCGGTACTTTTCTGGAGCATAGGCAACGAAAGTGTATATGGCAAAAACTTTGACAAAAGCGTGAAACTGCTGAGAAGTCTTGACCATACGCGCCCGGTGATATTCAGCTATCCCGGCACGGTGCTAACAGACTCGACAGACGTTTACGATATAATGAGTTTCCATTATCCCGGAATAAGCGGAAACATGAACCAGTGGGGCAAGCGCACCACGGCGTTCAATGCCGACGAAGGAAAGCCGTCGCTTTATGACGAATGGGCCCATCCTGCATGCTACACATATGAGACACTTCAGGAAGATCCAGGCATAAGGGAGTTCTGGGGCGCATCGATAGAAAAGCTATGGGACGGAGTGATAAACCACCAGGGTGCCCTCGGAGGCGCAATATGGGGATATATCGACGAACGCTTCATGCTTCCCGAACCAAAAGCCGGCGACGACTACTGGCGTGAATTCGCCCATACGGCCAAACCAGACGGATACAGGGGCAAGTGCGTAGGCTACGGCGACTGGGGAATAGTGGACATCTGGCGAAGAAAAAAACCGGAGTTCGCAGCAACAAAGCGAGCATATTCGCCGGTGAGAGGAGAATGGGACAGAGTCATCAACCCATATCCAGGCGCACCGATAAGACTAAGCGTTGCAAACAGATTTGACCACACAGATCTGTCGGAGATTACGGCACGTTACCGCTATAACGACAAAACGGGAGAGCTAAGCCTGACGGCGGCTGCTCCTGGGCAAAGAGGACAGCTCACCATTCCGGCCGAGCACTGGCAGAAAGGAGAGGAAATAGAGATTGATTTCGTAAACCGGGAAGGTAACGTGATCGACAGCTATCTGCTGACAATCGGCGAAAGGAAAATAGATATTCCGGAAACTAAGCAGAACGCGAGGCCCCTTGTCACGACCCGACATGGCAAGACCACAACGATAGAAGGTGACGGGTGGACCATCACAGTAGATCATGAAAAAGGACTGATAAGCCACACGGCAACAAGCACGGGCGAACTCACGGGATATGGCCCCTATCTGCATGCCTACATAAACTACAACCATCTGACGGGTGCCGAGGTAAGGAAAACAGCCGATCATCTGAACCTTGATCCGGAGATGTGGGAAGCAGAGAGCTCGACAGTGAGCGACCCGGACAGCAACGGGAATGTGAACGTGGCCCTTAAAGGTCGGTATGGGGAAGGAATACGCGCGGAATTCAATATTATTGTCACACCAGGCGGCGAAATGAATATTGACTACACCTCGGAGGGACTGCCGGAAGGATATGCCAGGGCAACCGGACTAATATTCAAGCTCCCGGAAGGTTATGAAACCCTGACTTGGGAACGTGAAGGATTGCTGGACATGTATCCGGAAGACGCAATGTCGGGCAACCAAGGTGAGGTGAAGCTGACAAACAGCAGCCGACCCCTATATGGCGAAAAGCCTCAACAGGCCTGGGCCGACGACACCCATGACTACTATTACTGGGCGGATAAGGGAAGCGACGTGGAAAATCCGCTACGCATGTCGGCCAAATCACTCAAAGAAAATATCTATCACTACACCCTGAAAGGCAACAGCGGTAGACTATCGGTGATCGATCCACTTGCAAAGACAGCCTGCCGGCTTTCAAGAACACCATCGGGAGACCGACTCTATATAGACAACACATGGGACTATCCCGAAATAGCCTGGGGCAATTACTGTAAGGCAGTCCCCGCGACACCCGTAACCGGGTCGATCACACTGAGACTCAGCAACAGCACAAAATAATTTGACAGAAGGTAACCAACCGATAGGGAAAGCCCGTACCACTGACAACCGGTACGGGCTTTCCGCATAACATCGGATCGGGAAGATGAAAGAAAATATGCAAACTGAGTAAAATTATAAGGGCAACTATGGCTACAATAAGAAAATCGATCAAATTTTTACTGCACGCAGATGCGCAACTCACGGTTATTCAAAAATAATTTGTAAATTTGCAAATCGTTTCAAAAGCATTCAAAGAATCCTTATATGTCAGAAACCAAACGAATCAAGACAGCCCTTATATCCGTTTTTCATAAAGACGGATTAGACGAAATAATAAAACTTCTCCACGACGGAGGTGTCCGCCTTCTCTCGACCGGAGGAACCAAATCATTTATAGAAAGCCTGGGTATCCCCTGTGATGCCGTAGAAGATCTGACGGGCTATCCGTCGATACTCGGCGGCAGAGTGAAGACACTTCACCCAAAAGTGTTCGGCGGCATTCTGGGCCGTCGCGACAACGAAGGCGACCACAGCCAGATGAGCCAGTATGAGATACCGGAGATCGACCTTGTGATCGTGGATCTGTATCCTTTTGAGGCTACAGTGGCATCCGGCGCTCCCGAAGCCGACATAATCGAAAAGATCGATATAGGCGGTATATCGCTGATACGCGCAGCCGCGAAAAACTTCAACGACGTGGTGATCGTGGCCTCGAAAGCCCAGTACGCTCCCCTGCGCGACATTCTGAAAGCCGCCGGTCCGGAGACCACCCTTGACGAGCGCCGCGCTTTCGCCCGCTCGGCATTCGCAGTATCGTCGGGCTATGACTCGGCAATCTTCAACTACTTTGACACGACAACAGAGACCACACCCGACGCCCTGCGCATGGCACTTGATGGTACAAAGCACCTGCGCTACGGCGAGAACCCTCACCAGCAGGGCAGATTCTACGGCGATTTCGAGGCTCTGTTCCATCAGATACACGGCAAAGAGATAAGCTACAACAATCTGCTTGACATTGACGCGGCAGTGAGCCTGATCGAAGAGTTCAGCGAGCCTACATTTGCCATTCTGAAGCATAACAACGCATGCGGTATCGCTACACGCCCAACCATGCTTGAAGCGTGGAAAGAGGCACTGGCCGGTGATCCCGTGAGCGCATTCGGAGGTGTCCTGATAGCTAACCGCGATATCGACGCAGCCACTGCCGAGGAGATCAACAAGATATTCTTTGAGGTGATAATCGCTCCGGGCTACAGTGATGAGGCGCTGGACGTGCTGAAACAGAAGAAGAACCGCATAATACTGATACAGCGCGAGGAGCTCACAACGAAGCGTCAGGTGCGCACTGTGCTTAACGGCGCACTCGTGCAGGACCGCGACCTTCGCCGCGAAACCCCCGCCGACCTGACTCAAGCAACCGTCAAGGCCGTTGACGAGGCTCAGGTGGCCGATCTGCTGTTTGCCAACAAGATAGTGAAGCACTCCAAGAGCAACGCCATAGTGCTTGCTAAGGGACAGCAGCTTCTTGCCAGCGGAGTAGGCCAGACATCGCGAGTAGATTCCCTGCGTCAGGCCATAGCAAAAGCACGCTCGTTCGGTTTCGACCTGAACGGAGCCGTGATGGCCAGCGACGCGTTCTTCCCCTTCGCCGACTGCGTGGAAATAGCCCACGAGGCAGGTATAGACGCCGTGATACAGCCCGGCGGATCAGTGCGCGATCAGGAGACCATAGACTATTGCAATGCTCACGACATAGCTATGGTAATGACCGGCATACGCCACTTCAAACACTAAAACGCGAACAATCAATTTCCCACATCCACATCCATATCCTCACTGAATAATGGGAATTTTTTCACTGACAAAAGAGATAGCAATTGACCTCGGCACAGCCAACACTATCATCATACACAACGACAAGATAGTGATTGACGAGCCGTCGATCGTAGCAATAGAAGTGCGCACGGGCAAGCTCATAGCCGTAGGTAAAGAGGCCCAGCAGATGCGCGGCAAGGAGCCTGCAGGCATCCTGACAATACGTCCGCTGCGCAAGGGCGTGATAGCCGACTTCAACGCGGCCGAGATGATGATCCGCGGTCTGGTCGAGAAAGCTTCGACCAAAAGCCGCTGGTTCAGCCCGTCGATGCGCATGGTTGTCGGTATCCCATCGGGATCGACCGAAGTAGAGATCCGCGCCGTGCGCGACTCTTCGGAACACGCCGGCGGCCGCGACACCTATATGATATATGAGCCTATGGCAGCCGCACTCGGTATTGGCCTTGACGTAGTAGCGCCGGAGGGCAACATGATCGTAGATATAGGCGGCGGAACAACAGAGATAGCCGTGATATCGCTGGGAGGTATAGTGAGCAACAAGAGTATCGCCATTGCCGGCGACGACCTGACCGACGATATCAAGGAGCACATGCGCAGAGTACACAACGTGAGAGTGGGCGAGCGCACTGCCGAAGAGATCAAGATAAACGTAGGCTCGGCGCTGACCGAGCTGGAGGAGCCGCCAGAAGATTACATCGTTCACGGCCCGAACCAGATGACAGCCTTGCCTATGGAGGTGCCTGTGAGCTATCAGGAGATAAGCCACAGCATCGAGAAGTCGATCTCGAAAATCGAGGCTGCCGTTCTGAACGCCCTCGAGCAGACCCCCCCGGAACTTTATGCCGACATCGTGAGAAACGGTATCTATCTGGCAGGCGGCGGCGCACTCCTGCGCGGCCTTGACAAGCGACTGACCAACAAGATAGGAATCCAATTCCACGTGGCCGAAGATCCGCTGCTGGCCGTTGCCAAGGGTACCGGTGTGGCTCTACGCAACATCGACCGCTTCAACTTCCTGATTCGCTAAACCGACTAAAAGAGCCGGAATAGGTGCGCAACCTGCTACGCTTTTTAGTGCGCTTCAGTGCGTGGATTCTGTTTCTGATCTACGTAGTGGCGTCGTGCTGGCTGCTCTTTACCAAAAATCCTTACCAACATCACGTTTACCTCACATCGGCAAGCGCGTTGGGAAGGACGGTGTATGGAGCGGCCAACACTGTGACGTCGTACTTCTATCTGAGAGAGATCAACGAAGATCTTCAGATGAGAAACACTGCTCTTGAGATGGAAATCCTGCATCTGAAAGACCAGATAGCCCAATACAAGCTTCAGGAATATGCCGACACGATGAAAATAGATTCGTCGCTGACACGTTACAGCTTCGCCCTGGCCCACGTGATTAACAACTCGGTGAACCGGACAAACAACTACATAACCATTGACCGTGGCGCCCTTGACGGTATCAGACCGGAAATGGGAGTAGTGGATCAGAACGGAGTAGTCGGCATAGTGAATATCGTCGGCGACCACAGTGCCCGCATCATCTCGCTGCTGAACCCGTATCTGCGCATATCATGCAAGATCAAGGGACAGGACGTAGTAGGCTCACTGGTGTGGGACGGCAAGAATCCGATGGAAGCGGTGCTGGAAGAACTGCCCCGCCACGCCCAGTTCAATCTCGGCGATACGGTGGTGACATCGGGCTATTCGACTGTTTTCCCGGAAGGAGTGCCGGTTGGAATAGTAGTTGAGCGGGTAACAGCGCCCGAGGAGAATTTCCGCACCCTGAGAGTGAGACTCAACACCGACTTCAACACGTTGTCGACCGTCAGAATCGTGCTCGACAGCATGAGCGAGGAGGTGAAGCAAGTAGAAGACGATTCAAAAACTATCCCCAAGACCACCCTGCCCTCACAATGACGCGCACAGCACTGAGCTATCTGTTTCTGTCGGTTATACTTGTTCTGGCACAAGTGATAGTGTTCAACCACGTCAGCCTCTTCGGCGTGGCAGTGCCGTTTGTGTTCATCTACGTGATCTGCTCGCTGCCGCTCACGCTGAACCAAAACTGGGCACTAACAGCAGGATTCCTGCTGGGACTGAGCGTTGATATTTTCTCGGACACACAAGGCCTGAACGCACTCGGTTCGACAATAATCGCCGGAGCGCGCCACGGCATCATAAAACTGTATTTCCCGCGCGAGGAAGATATGACCGACACTCGCCCATCAATACAGACACTCGGAATCGGCGTGTATGTGAGATACGCACTGACGCTTTCACTTCTATATTGTTCGGTAGTATTAATAGCCGACTGCTTTACATTTTTCAATCCAGTCAGATTGCTGATAGGCATAGCATCGAGCACCCTGCTCACCACATCTCTCCTCATCGCTCTCGACTATCTGATTTCAAAAAGTGAGAAAAGACTATAAACTTGAAAAACGCAAATACGTTATAGGCGGATTTATTGTCGTTATTTGTCTGATATATATTGCCCGACTATTCAATCTACAGGTTTCGGACGACAAATACAAGGCTTACGCCGACAGTAATGCGTTTCTGAAAAAAACAATATATCCATCGCGCGGCACGATCTATGACAGAACTGGAAAGGTAGTTGTGTTCAATCAGCCTGCCTACGACATGATGATAATTCCGCGCGACGTAGAACCTTTCGACACGCTTGATCTGTGTATGACGCTCGGCATGGAGAAGGATGAATTCGTGAGACGCTGGAATAATCTTCACGACCGCTCGGTCAACCCGAGCTATTCGCGCTACTCGCCACAGACGTTTCTGACCAATCTGACCACCGAGGACTACGGACGACTGCAGGAAAAAATGTACCGTTTCCCGGGATTCTATATACAGAAGCGAATATTGCGTGACTATAATTATCACTGCGCAGCCAATGTGCTCGGCAATATCCGCGAAGTGTCGAAAACCGATCTGGAGAAAGACAACTATTATGCCCCGGGCGACTACACCGGCGATACCGGCGTAGAAAAAAGCTATGAGGAGCACCTGCGCGGAGTGAAGGGTGTGGAAATCCTGATACGTGACGCACGAGGCCAGATCCAGGGCCGATATGAGGACGGCCGTTTTGACCAGCCGGCTTCGTCGGGACGCAACCTGAAACTTGCCATCGATATCGAGCTGCAGCAGTATGCCGAAAGCCTGATGGTGAACAAACTTGGTGCAATCGTAGCTATCGAGCCGAAAACGGGAGAGGTACTGGCACTGGTCACATCGCCCAATTACGACCCGTCGATGTTGGTAGGCCGCGACCGAGGCAAAAACTACAACCTGCTAATGCAGACGCCTCACAAGCCACTCAACGACCGTGCGATCACAGGCTTCTATCCTCCAGGCTCGACCTTCAAGCCCACACAGGCGCTTACGTTCATGCAGGAGGGTATCATCACCCCCGACACCCGCTATCCATGTTCGCACGGTTATATCAACGGTAGCCTGAGAGTGGGTTGCCACGGACATGGGTCTCCCCTGCCCCTGCTGCCGGCGCTCCAGACGTCGTGTAACGCATATTTCTGCTGGGGATTCAAAAACATGATCGACAGAAGATCGAAATACGGGTCGTCGGCCGATGCATTCGAGGTGTGGAAAAATCATGTTGTCTCGATGGGCTACGGCTATAAACTCGGTATCGACTTGCCCGGCGAAAAGCGAGGCTTCCTGCCGAATGCCAAGTATTATTCGAAGGCTTACGGGGAAGGTCATTGGAGTGCCAACACAATCATCTCGGTAAGTATCGGACAGGGTGAGGTGACAGCAACCCCCCTGCAGATAGCCAACCTTTGCGCCACGATAGCCAACAGAGGCTGGTTTATCACACCTCATGTAGTGAAAGAGGTAGAGGATACAGTGATCGATCCTCTCTATTCCACCCGCCGTTATCCGACGATCGACGCTAAATATTATCCTCCTGTAGCCGAGGGAATGAGGATGGCTGTGCTTGGCGGTACGTGTACCAGAGCCAACATACCTGACATCCCCGTTGCCGGCAAAACCGGTACGGCACAGAACCCGCACGGCAAAGACCACTCGGCATTCATGGGTTTCGCACCTTACGATGATCCGCAGATAGCGGTGGCCGTGTATGTGGAAAACGGCGGCTGGGGTGCAACCTACGGTGTGCCTATCGGTGCTCTCGTTATCGAGAGGTATCTGAGAGGCTATATCTCGGAGGGCAGAAAGCCCCTTGAAACCGCCATGCTCAACGCTTCAACCGTTCAACTGAGTGAATATGCTAAGTGACCGATTTTTTCGCGCCGACAAGGACGAGAACAGCGTATCGTCGGTGTTCAGATATCTCGACTGGCCGACAGTGATACTCTATCTGCTGCTTGTAGCGGCCGGTGTGGTCTGTATCTATGCCGCCAGCTATGACTATGACAACGCCTCGATATTCTCGTTCGACGAATTCTCCGGCAAACAGATCAGGTGGATAGGCATGGCACTTGTTCTTGGCCTGATAATAGTGCTTGTCGATTCAAGAGTGTATGAGACGTACGCTTTCCCGATTTATATAGGGATGCTTTGTCTATTGCTTATAACAGTATTCATAGCGCCCGACATCAAAGGCTCGCGGTCATGGCTGGTGCTTGGCCCGATGAGCCTGCAGCCGGCCGAGTTCGCAAAGTTCGCGACATCGCTGGCTCTTGCCAAATACCTATCGGGCTACGGGTTCAAACTCGGAGTCACCAAACACAGCTATATCCGCGCACTGGCGATCATCTTCATACCCATCTGCCTGATTCTTGCCCAAAAAGAAACAGGCTCGGCTCTGGCATATATATCGCTCTTTTTCGTGCTCTACCGTGAGGGAATGAGCGGACTCGTGCTATTGTCGGCACTGTCGGCAGTCGTGTTCTTCGTTGTCGCAATCAAGTATACAGCGATCGCAATACTCGGGCTGCCTGTAGGCGAGCTGACAGTGTATATCATGGTAATGCTGATGATGGTTGCCATGACGGCCATGTATTGCCGTCATCCGCTTGCGGCAAGAAATGTCCTGATCTGGTTTCTGGGAGTGTTTCTGCTGTCGTGGGGCCTTGAACTGCTCGGAGTGGCCGTTCCAGGTACCTACATACTGCCGGGTGCAATAATTGTAGCAGTGGGCTATCTGCTGATTGTTCAGCTCCACGAAAAGACACACAGAATGCTGCATACAGCTCTCGTGGCAGTGCTGTCGGTAGCGTTCCTGTTCTCGGTGAACTATGCCTTCAACGATGTGCTCCAGCCTCACCAGAGACAACGCATCAAGGTGACACTCGGCATGGAGGAGGATCTGCGAGGAGCAGGCTACAACGTCAATCAGTCGAAAATAGCCATAGGTTCGGGAGGCATGTTCGGCAAAGGATTTCTGAACGGCACCCAGACCAAGCTTAAATACGTGCCCGAGCAACACACCGATTTCATATTCTGCACAATAGGCGAAGAAGAAGGTTTTGCCGGAGCTACGGTGACGCTGATGCTGTTTCTTGCCCTGATACTACGCGTGATCGTCATTGCCGAGCGACAACCCCGCACCTTCGGACGCGTGTACGGATATTGCGTGGCGTCGCTGCTCATATTCCATCTGGCAATCAATGTCGGGATGGTGATAGGACTATGCCCGGTGATAGGCATACCACTCCCCTTCTTCAGCTACGGAGGATCGTCGCTGTGGGGATTCACCATACTGCTGTTTATAATGCTCAGGCTCGACGCTGCGCGCCGGGAATGCCGCAACTACTGAAATTCGCCGATTACCATATCAAGGAAACTCCTGTCTCCATTATCCGTGCGATCAACCTGAATCGGGACGGCGGTAGCCCACCCGCGCGACAGCCAGTATTCATCAGTATCCGTACTGTCGGGCTCAAGATTATGGAAATGGCCGGTCAGCCAGTAGAAAGGCTTCCCCTGAGGTGTGAGATATTTTTTGTATTCCTCGCGCCAGTAGCCCTGAGCGGCACGAACAACTTTCAAACCATGTGGCACACAACCGGCAGGTATGTTGACATTGACGCATATCTTGTGAGGTAGCATGGTGGAAAAAAAGTTAGCGACGACAGATGTGACCGTGTCGCGACAGCCGCTGAAGTCGGCATCGAGCGAATGATCGAGCAATGAAAAACCAACAGCATTGATTCCATGAAGGTATGCTTCCTGAGCGCAACCCATAGTTCCGGAATATATGACCGAGGTTGCGGAGTTGCTGCCATGATTGATGCCCGACACAAACAGATCAATCTCCCGCCCGGCGAGAATCTCGTGGAGAGCGAGTTTGACGCAGTCGACGGGCGTTCCGGAAACGCTCCAGAGCTTCGCACCGCGGTATGAGCCGCAATCGTCGATGTAGAGAGGAGAGTCGCATGTGATAGCCGACGATTTGCCGCTCTGCGGTGAATCCGGACAAACGGCTACGATCTCGGCATCAATACTGTCGACAAGAAAATCAATCAGTCTATGGACACCGGGAGCTGCAATTCCGTCATCGTTTCCGAGAAGAATCAGTGGTCGTGACATAAAATCTTGGTATGATAATTTAGGTTGTAGTTACAAAAATACAGTTTTCTTTCCGTTTGAACAACATAATGACTAACTTTGTCGAGCTGACAAACGGAAACCTAACGGCGTCCTGCGGTGTTAGAGTATTAAGATCAGTACAGTATTGCCTGAAAACAAGATTACATAACCAAAATTCCAAAACTTACTACAATGGTAATTCAACGCATTCAAACTCTTTGCCTCATACTCGGCATAGGCCTTATGGTGGCATTCTTTTTCGTACCGTTCGGCTACGAAAAACTGGTAGACGAGTCAACAGGCGCCCTAAGCCTCACCCCTCTCAAGGCAATCGACATCCTCGGCTTCATCATTCCGACGGCAGTTGCTATCCTGCTGATGGCAATGGGTATATTCATGTATAAAAACATGCCCACCCAGAAGCTATTTGTCGTTCTATCCATGCTGATCACACTGGCCGAGGCTGTGATGGTGGTCTATGTGATCGTGTCGGGTAGCGTAGACACTGATCCGGTTGTAAAATCGACCACGACATGGGGTGGCGGAGGCCTGATGCTGATAGGTGCCCTCATAGTAGAGATAATGGCTATCAGAGGTATAAGCCACGATCAGAATCTGTTGAGGAGCTACAACCGCCTTCGTTAAGAAGATCGGACAAGAACCAAACGAAACCGGCAAAGTGTTTTTCCAGTCACTTCGCCGGTTTCGTCTGTATATTATCCCAACTCTACTCGCGGTAATATATACGCTTTGTGCGGTCGCTTACTGAGGTGAGTATTTCGTAGGGTATGGTTCCGAGAGTGTCGGCAAGCTCGGAGGCTGCTACATGAGGTCCGAAGATCTCGACTCGGTCGCCGGGACGACATTCAATCCCGGTAACATCTATCATGCATGCGTCCATGCATATCGTTCCGACGGTAGGACAACGCTGTCCATGGAGCCATACTTTCATATTGCCGTTGCCGAGATGACGATCAATACCGTCGGCATAGCCCACAGGTATTGTGGCAATTTTTGAGGGGCGTGTCAAAACACCACGACGTCCATAGCCGATAGTCGTTCCTGCAGGCCACTCCCTCACGGATATCACTGATGTGTAGAGAGCGGAAACAGGCCTAAGCTCGCGTTCGGACCCATCGAAGACGGTCTGAATGCCATAAAGTCCAATGCCAAGACGCACCATATCGTGCTGCTGTTCGGGAAAGCGGACAATACCAGTGGAATTCAGAATATGCCGCAGAATATGATGATCCGGAAAACCGCTCTGAAGGGCATCACAGCATTTATCGAAGTACTCAAACTGCATACGGGTGTATTCATCTTCTTCCGGACAGTCGGCCACCGACAGATGGCTGAATACCGAACTGACCTCCACCGCGCTCTCACGATGCAGAATCTCGATCAGGCGGGGTATCTCCTCAAGGCGGAATCCGAGCCGGTGCATACCGCTGTCGATCTTGATATGGATCGGGAAATGATGTTCGCCGCAACGCCGCGCGGCGCTTAGTATATCATCAAGCAGTTCGAAGCTGTATATTTCGGGCTCAAGGCGGTGGGTGAACATAGTGCGGTAATTGGCGATCTTGGGATTCATCACCATTACCGGCATGGTGATACCGGCCTTGCGAAGAGCCACACCCTCATCGCAAACTGCCACAGCCACGTATGCGGCACCGTGGGTCTGAAGTGTCTTTGCAAGTTCGTAGGCTCCGGCTCCGTAACCCGACGCCTTGACCATACAGATTATTCCGGTGGTTGGCTTGAGTTGCGAACGGAACCAGTTGTAGTTGTGCACAACGGCATCGAGATTGACTTCAAGCACCGTCTCATGCTGGCGTGCCTCGAGCATATCACATATTTCTTCGAAATGAAATCCGGGGGCACCTTTTATCAAAATGAATTCATGCGAAAAATCGCCGGGACTCATTTTGCTCAGGAACTCGGCTGTAGATGCAAAAAAACGCGCATCCACACCGAAATCAGCAGCATGAGCCGATATTTCAGGCCCGATACCAATGACCATCTCCACTCCCCTTTTCTCTAAAAGGCGTGCGACCTCGGGGTACAGACTGTCGGCATCGAGCGACTCATGCATCAGATCGGAGAGAATCACTGCCGGACGGTGAGAAGCAGTGAGACGCCGGCCCATGAAATCAAGGGCCGGAGCAAGAGAAGAGAAATCGCTCGTATAACTGTCATAAACCAACAGGCAGTCGTTCACTCCCTCAAGCACATCCAGACGGGTTCCGACAGGGGTGAGTTCGGACATACGGGCCGCAACAACATCACGCGGCGGCCGGTTAAGGTAAAGCGCAAGCGCCAGACAATGAATAGCATTCTCGATATCGCTGTCCGAGCCAAAGGGAATCGTCACTTCACCGTCGGTACGGAGCCAACTGTAGGAAATGGTGACGGCATCACTGTCATGGCGTATTATGGACGAGATGAAAAGAGGAGAATCGGGATCGGTCTTTGACCATGCGATCTCTTTCGCCGGCAGACATGCCTCGACCACACACTCGGCAACAAGCGGGTCATCGCCACAATAAATTATGCAATCGCACGTGCGAAACAGCGTGAGCTTCTCGGCACACTTGGCCTTGCGCGATGTAAAACCGTCGGCATGTTCTTCGCCAATATTAGTCAGAATACCGATCTCGGGACGAATCATATCGACAAGCACATGCATTTCACCCGAGCGGCTTATACCAGCCTCAACTATTGCGAGTGTAGTATCTTTTTCAATCTCCCAAAGCGACAGCGGCACGCCGATGCGAGAATTATAGCTACGCGGGGAGCGAACTATCCTATAATCGGGCGAGAGTATGCGGTAAAGCCATTCCTTTACGGTCGTCTTGCCACTCGAGCCTGTAACAGCAACAACAGGGACATCGGGGCATGAGTTGCGGTGACGTGTCGCAATAGTCTGCAATGCTTTCAAGGCATTAGGAACCACCAGCAGGTTGATATCCGGCAGTCCGGATATTTCGTCAGGTATTCTTTCGACCACAAACGACCGTACCCCCATCTCATACAGATGCTTCACGTAGCGGTGTCCGTCGCCACCTTTTGTAGTCAGGGCAAAAAATAGAGTATCATCGGGGTATGTAAGCGACCGGCTGTCGGTCAGCAGATGCACTACCTGACGGTCGGGATCGGCCAGCGAGCTTACACAATCAATCATTGTGCCGATTTCGGCAACGGTATATTTTTTCTTCATCTGATAGTTCAAGTTAATTCAGGATGCTCTCTGAAAAACGATTCTTTCAGCAATTCTGTTTTTGCAGCAAACTGCCTGACAGCATCCGGATCGGGCGACATAGGCCGATGAGCCAGGCGACGGGTGAGCGACAACGCCTCGGCAGCAAGCCTACGGGTAGTTTCCGACATCACGCTCTGCTCGAAAAGTTCATAAACGTAATCAACAGCAACCGCCGACGGATGCTTCATATCGGCATCGTAAAAGCGATAATCGCGAAGGTCGTCGGTCAGTGCCTCAAAGGCTGGGAAATAGACCACGGAAGTATTTGTATCGGCTATGTTCTGACACGCTATGCGCAACACAGCCTTGCTGAGCGAATTACCCTCAAGGCCACACTCCATGTGGCGTATCGGGCTCACGGTAAGGATAACTCTGATGCCAGGCAACCATTGAGCGAGCAGGGAAACAGCCGTGTCAATATGCATGGTCGCCTCGTCAACAGAGAGCAGACGGCGGTTAAAACCTGTGCCTGGAAGTTTGTGACAGTTCGATACAATCTTCCCCTCGCGCTCAAACACTCTCGCGGTACCGAGAGTCAGCACGGCCACGGCATTGCGGTGTTCGACCGTGTGCCGGGCAGCAGCCAACGCCATGTTCAGAGCCTGCTCGGCATCTCCTCGGTCAGGTCGGGCAAGAGATGAGTGACAAAGGAAATGGCGCCATAACCCTTCATGCAAAAAAAACTCAGACAGTGAAATCTGTCGCTCTCCAGTCATGATCCTGATGACCTCGGCAATCGAGGCCGGATTATAGACCGTTCCCAAAGGATTGATCACTACATGAAACATCCTTTCAGCCAGCTTACGACCGATATTATCGGAAAAGCACGAGCCAAGCATGATCACCGCTGTGCGATGATCTATTCTGATGTCGGTGGAAATCGGCCGGACTATTGTACGAAACTGCATCATTAGATGTTTAAGCCTATTTATACAAAAATAGAAAAATCTATCCACACCACCATAAAAACCCTGCAACTTTTTTCTATTATTTTTTGGCCGGAAGTTTGGTTATATTGACAATTCTTGCGAAATTAGCGTGAAATAACAAGATAGGCCATGAAAAGGAGACTCCTATTGATCGTAGATCCGCAGATCGACTTCACCGATGGCTCACTGACCGTAGAAGGCGGCAGTGAGGCCATGACCAAACTCGCCGAATATATCACAACAAACGATGGCCGCTATGCGGTGAAAATCATCACAGCCGACAGACATCCCTATGACCACTGCTCGTTCAGAGATAACGGCGGATCATGGCCGCGACATTGCGTTCATGACACAGTTGGAGCCGCGATCGTGCCGCAACTGTTTAACGCAACATACGACACAATTGGTAAAACTCTTGTGCTCCACAAAGGCGAAACGACCGGTAAGGAGGAATATTCAATATTCGGCAATCCGGAAGCTTCAGAAAAGATAAAGAACACCATCAAAGAGTGTGGAATAACTGACATTGATATCTGCGGACTGGCCGGAGATGTATGTGTGCTATCAACACTCTCCGATGCTCTGAAACTCTTTCCGGAGTGCGAATTCAATGTCCTGACTCAATTCTCGCCATCAATCGACGGCGGCAAAAAGCTAAATGACTTCATAGAAAGATATAACATAAAATGCGACAGATAATTAACCACTTCACTGACGACGATCTATACAAATTCACCATGTGTTGCGCGGTGATCGACAACTTTCCTCGTGCCCAGGTGAAATATGCATTTATCGACCGCGACAACACAGTGTATCCGGAAGGATTCGCAAAAGAGGTCGAGCATCAGATTGTACTCCTCGAGAACGTAAGAATCACAGAAGAGGAGATCGATTTCATGATCAAGAAGTGTCCGTATATTCCTCTGTGGTTTTACAACTATCTGCGCGGCTTCCGCTACGACCGAAAAAGTGCGCATGTGAGTCAGGACAGCGAGGGACATCTGCATATAGAATTCGAAGGCTACTGGAGCGATACGATTCTGCTTGAGGTTAAAGTGCTTGCAATAGTGTCAGAGCTTTATAATGAAATGACGGGCGCGATCAATTCTTTCGATCACGCCGCGAGCCATGAGGCCGCTTATGGCAAGGCCATGAGACTGATTGAAGCGGGGTGCAAATTCAGCGAGTTCGGAACACGCAGAAGGGCCTCGTTTGCAGCTCAGGAAGCTGTCGTGGCTGCAATGAAGCAATGTGACAGCGAGATCTCGGGTCCCGGGCATTTTGTAGGCACAAGCAATGTGTATCTGGCTATGAAATACGATCTGATTCCTATCGGGACAATGGCCCACGAACTGATCTGTGCTATTGCCGGGATGTTTGGTCCGCAGATGGCCAACCATCTTGCCATGAAAGCGTGGGCCACTACATATAGGGGTGCACTTGGAACTTTCCTGTATGACACATACGGATGGAATATATTCAGTCTCAACTTCTCGGAGGATTATGCCAACATGTTCAAAGGGCTGAGAGTGGACAGTGGCGACAACTATCATGAACTTGACCGCATAGTGTCCAAATATAGGTCGCTGGGCATTGATCCGGCCTCGAAACAGGTAGTGTTCAGCAACGCCCTGAATACCGACACAGCTATCGAAATACAGCGGTATGCGGAAGGAAAGTGCCAGCCATCGTTTGGTATCGGCACCCATTTCACAAACGACATTCCCGGTATACGCCCATTGAACATCGTAATCAAGCTGACGGCCGTAAGGATAACCGAATCGTGGTCATTCTACAACGACACATGCAAACTCAGCGAAGACAACGGCAAACACACTGGCAAGCCAGAGGTCATAAAACGATTCATGGAGGCCATTCATATGAAGGAATGATCCACGGACGCCCAGTCAATATAGACCGTAGTCGAGCGACGTGATCTCAAACTCCGTTCGCCTGTTGATCTGATCGGCCACAGTTTTGTCGTCATCGCTGAGACCGGATACAAATTCATCGCTGAGCACCGTACCTTCCTCAAATTGCGGAAACTCCCGGGCAATTCTCGGCGTGACTCTTTTAGGATGGCTCTTGCCATAGCCACGTGCCTCAAGCCGGTCAGGCTCGATTCCGGAATCAATGAGATATTCGACTACCGCTTTGGCTCTTCGTAGTGATAGTTGCTCATTATAGCTGTCTGAGCCGACACGATCGGTGTGAGAAGCCATGGCTATGGTGATATTTGGATTTTCGCGCAACATGGCAACCAATCCGTCGAGAGCTCCTTTAGATTCGGGTCGGAGCGTAGCCTTGTCGAAATCATAGAAGATGTTTTCAACAATATTTGGCTTTGTGAGCGAGGCAAGGGAGAAATTGACGGTATACTCGGCATCTTCCTCGCTTTCATCACTTGTGAACTCCTGCCTCGCATTAAGATATCCTTTTGCACCGGCAAGCATAGCATATCTGACACCTCGCTTCAGGGGAAAAGAGAAAGAACCATCGTTGCGCGCAATGGTCTTTCGGTTCGTGCCATCATCACCGACAATGCGTATGACAGCGTTGCTGACAGGCTCCTCATCTTTGTCGACTACCACACCGGATATCAGTATCCGGAGGTCAGGCAACTCAAATGAGTATATGTGATCATAGCCTCGCACATCGCCCCTGTTACTGCTGAAAAAACCCGTTGGGGGCTGTTGTGTGATGAAGGTTATTCCGAAATCATCGGCAGAGGAATTGAGCGGACGGCCCATGTTCTCAACATTCCATTCGCCGGTAGGCATAAGAGTTGCCTGAAAGAGATCGAGCCCACCGAAACCCGGATGACCGTCGCTCGAAAAATACAGAATGCTGTCGGAAACCGCGCAAGGAAACATTTCGTTTCCGGCAGTATTGATCGCTGCACCGAGATTCACCGGAACCGCACCACGGCGGGCGAGATTAAGCCGCCAGATGTCTTTCGCGCCTACCCCGGGCATATCACTGCAGAAATAAAGCCACTCACCGTCAGGACTCACCGAAGGATGGGCGAAGATATGAAGAGAATCGCCGGGTACAATCTCGAACAAAACCGGAGCACTCCAGCGTCCGTCGAGTCTTGAACTCGTATATATCTCAACCCGGCTGTCGGCATCGGCATGCCGGACACTGCGCGTAAGATACATCAGCGACCCATCTGCAGTCAAGGATATGACACCCTCATCATGCTCCGTATTTAGATCACCCTTTACAGGGCCTGGGCTCTCCCAAACTCCGGCTTCATTTTGCGACGACATATATATGTCGCCCCGCTTCATGCCTGTAACCTCGCTTTTGGTTGCACCCGACGCACGATCATCAGTGGAGCTGAAATATAATTTCCCATCAGAATAATATGGAGAGAAGGAAGAACGCCGGGAATTGAGGATTCTGATATTTCCCACATGATATCGTGTGTCGAAACTCTTTGCCTTCTGACCCTTCAACGCCCCCTTCAATCCTGTGATTGCCTCAGCATTATCAGGATCGGCTTCCAACACCAGACGGTAGGCCTCGGAAGCATCTTTATATTTTCCCTGCGCGTGGAGCATGGATGCCAGACGAAGCTGAGCAACGGAATCGGTGCAGCCGTAACGCAAGGCATTCTGATAGGCTACGGCAGCCTTTGCCGTCTCGCCGAGACTACGATGGCACTCAGCCATCCGAAAGGCAATCTCACCTTTAAAATGGCGCTGAGAGGGCTTTTTCAGCTTGTTGTAGACCTTTCGATAATTTCTCGAGGCAGCAAAATACTCGCCACGCCTCCATTGCGAATCAGCTACGTCGACAGCTGACGGACCACACCCCGCCATCAATATGATAGTGGCATAGGCCGAAAGTGTCCTTACTAGATATCTGCATGCATTCATCATAAATTTAACGGACAAAACATCCAGATATTGGAAAATAGGCAGTAATTGTAGTGAAATTTCACGTTTCTCAGATTCTGTTACAGGATTATCTACAATATATCAGGCAATTATGATTTAAAAGTCACACAATCGTAACATAAACGAAACATCTTTAACACTCTTTAAGCGTTTAATCCGTTTTATATGTAATCGGGATCGTAAATTTGCAACATCAAAACACCACCACACACGCTACAACTATGAAGACCGCCGAATTTCAAGACAAACTCATCAACCTGCAGTCGAATCTGCTGAGTTTCGCCTACACCCTCACCAACAACCGCGACGATGCCTATGATCTGCTTCAGGATACTACGATCAAAGCATTGATGAGCAGCGAGAAATATGCCGATGACACCAACTTCAAAGGTTGGGTTTTCACCATCATGCGCAACATCTTTATCAACAATTACCGACGCACGGCAAGGATGGCTACGGTGATTGATACTACCGACGACTGCTATCACCTGAATCTGTCAGAAGAAGCCAAAGGTGACACACCCGAAGGAACTTTCAACGCAAACGAGATCTCAAGAATGATCGAATCGTTCGACGAAAAATATCGTCATCCCTTCAAGATGCACATAGCCGGATATAAATATACGGAGATCGCTGAACAAATGGAACTACCTGTCGGCACAGTAAAGAGCCGTATCTTCACCGCACGCCAACGTCTGCAGGAAATCTTCGCTGATCCGGCAATCTGACATACACACTAAAAGAGTCATAACTACAAGAGAGGCTACCGTCACGGAGCCTCTCTTATTGGTTTCTAATAGGTATGATTTCTAAGGTAAAAAAGATTGTTCTGATTTTGTGATGCAAAGATAGTGGCAAGAATCTTATGATGCAAATTTAAAAATATGTTGTATAATATCATTTTTGGAAACAAAGAGGCTGCCCCATCTTAACAAGTATTTCATACGAATCCTAAACACAAACGCCAGTCCAGCCAAACAAAACCGAAAACAGTGCTAAATCAAGAGTTTTCACAGAGTTTTGCCCTAATGTTTTTGTCGTTTCAATAAATAATATTATCTTTGCACTGGATTCCATAAGAATCCTGCAACCATCTATGAAGATTTAAGTTGTAAAATAGATAATTGTGTATTTTTGCTGCAAAAGGGCTGTCGTGAGACCACCCTTTTGTTTTTTATCAATAAATTCAAAATCATATCACGTTCCGGATATGGAAAACTGCTATAATGAACCGACAATGGTAAGGCTTGACCGTAAGGCAGACAGCCGTGGCAACCTTTCGTTCATGGAAGAGGGCGTTCCCCTGCCGTTTGCCATGAAAAGGGTTTATTGGGTGAATGATGTTCCTGGAGGCAGGGGCAGATACGGACGTGCACTGCGGAGTCAGTGGGAGGTTGTGGTAGCACTGGCCGGATCATTTCGACTTAACACCGTCACTGCGACCGGAGAAAAATGTTTCATGCTCTCGTCGCCCGATGTGGCAGTGATTCTTCCGCCAATGACGTGGAGAACCATGACAGATTTCGCAACCAACACTGCTGTGCTGGTCATAGCTTCCGCCGATTTCGATGAGAACGACTATATACGCGACCGCAAAACTTTTAATACTATAATGTATGGCAGAGAATGATCTCCACGGACATTATTCCATCAACAACTGTCGCATCATCACAATGAACAGTATGGAGGGTGACTATGGCACACTGACAGTGGCCGAGAACCGGTTGCTGCCATTCGAGGTTCGCAGAGCGTATTATCTGTATGACATACCAACTGGAAGCCATCGGGGTGGACACTCCCATTGTACAGAGCACAGACTGATTGCAGCTATCACTGGATGTTTTGATGTGGAGGTCGACGACGGAGAGCATACAAAAGTTTTCACCCTCCGAACCCCCTTTGAAGGATTGTATATACCACCCGGGATATGGCGTACATTGTATGGATTTTCATCGGGATCCGTTGTTCTCGGACTGTGTTCTGCAGAATTTTCCGAACTGGACTATGTGAGAGACCATGATCTGTTTTTATCCAAAGTTGCCTGCCGCAGGAATGAAAAGATATAGGTATCCTTTTCTGGATTTGCAAAAGATTAACTCCACTTATGCTTCTGAGCTCAAAGAAGCTGCCAACCGAGTGATCGACAGTGGCCGATATATTGGAGGAGAAGAGATTGAGCTTCTTAGCGAACGGTTAAAGGGAATTACCGGACGGAAACACTGCATACCTGTCAGCAATGGCCTTGACGGACTCAGACTGGCACTACGGGCTTTTATTGTGGCCGGACGTATAAAAAAGGGCAGTGAAGTTATTGTTCCGGTAAATTCTTTCATAGCATCGGCACTTGCGATTGTAGATGCCGGATTAAGACCCATATTTGTTGAGCCCGACGAAATGACCTTGCTGCTTGATAGTCGCAAGGCGGAAGATCTGTTGAGTGAACGCACCGGCGCCCTGATGTCTGTTGATCTGTATGGGCGGGTATGGGCGGACAGCGATCTGATCAATAGAGTCAGTGAGCTTGGTATTGTCCTTATCGAGGATGCAGCGCAAGCTCTTGGCGCAACTACCGACGACGGAATACCGGCGGGAAGCGTGGGAGAGTGTGGAATCTTCAGCTTCTATCCTACAAAAAATGTTGGTGCTCTCGGCGACGGAGGTGCGGTCGTGACTTCAGATGATGAGGTGGCCGACATAATCGGTAGCATGGCTAATTATGGAAAGAAACCATATGATCTGAATTACCGGCTCAGGGGTTATAACTGCCGGATGGACCCTCTTCAGGCAGCAATGCTGTGTGTGAAGCTCGATGGTATGAATTTTGAAAACAAGACCCGAAGAAGAAATGCAGCTTTATATCGTGAGACAATCCGCAGCGAATACATTATCCTCCCACCGGATGATCCGGGCATGATATATCATCAGTTCGAGATCAGGGTTCCATTCTATCGTGACCAATTCATAGAATACCTTGAAAGCAACCGTGTGGAGACTGCCATTCATTATCCTACTCCCCTCGACAGAGAACCATGCATGCATGAATTCGTCATCGGTCAATCCAAACTGGCAATGAGGCTGGCAGATGAATTGGTGAGTCTTCCCATAAGTTCATCGACCTCAACTTACGACATCAAAGAGATAGCAGAGATTATAAACACCTTCTCGCCGACAGTTTGAGAAAGGTATTTCATGGATTTTTGATTACTTTTGCAATAAATATTCAGTAATGGCAACTAAAAAATCTAAACGAAATAACCGGAAAAAGAATAAAAGTCAGCTTTCTCCATTGGGAATCATTCTGTGCGTAATCGTAGCACTGAGTGCGGTGGCATATGACAGATGTGATGGTGCTGATGGAAGTGGTCGGCTTACCACCACCCTGCCAGAATCTACCCGACTGATGGAGGTAATTATCCCGGAAAATGTTCCTAATACGCCGGTGGTATATGATGGTATGAGTCTTTCATTCAATCCTGTGAAGCACGTGCCCAACTGGGTTGCATGGGAACTGACAGCAGACGAAACTGTAGGAACAGTTTCAAGAAAGGATAAGTTTCAGGCTGATCCGAATGTTGCCGGTTGTGCCGAAGATTACGATTATCTTTACTCAGGCTACGACCGAGGCCACATGGCTCCAGCCGGCGACATGAAATGGAGCAGCAAAGCGATGGAACAGACTTTCTATCTGACTAACATCTGTCCGCAGGCACATTCGCTGAACTCAGGCGCATGGAAGAGACTCGAAGAAAAGTGCCGCACGTGGGCAAAAGCCGACAGCGCAATAATAATTGTATGCGGGCCTGTATTGACCGACAATATCCGTGATTATCTCGGGGATAACCGCGTTGCAGTTCCGAAACGATTTTTTAAAGTGATACTCTCACCTTATGCAAATCCGCCACGAGCAATAGGATTTGTGATGAACAACGGAAGCGTATCGGGTGGTCTGCAACAGACGGCGGTAAGCGTCGACGAAGTAGAGCGAATCACAGGTTTCGACTTCTTCTCGGCTCTGCCCGATTCAGTTGAGGACATGATCGAAGCGAGATGCGACTTTAATCTATGGTCAAACATCAAAGTCAGAAAATGATGGATCTGTTTAATGACACTATCTGCGCTATTTCCACAGCGCCCGGCGTCGGTGGGATCGCAATAATTAGGGTCAGCGGAAAGCAGGCCCTAAACATCGCACAGAAAGTATGGAGGGGAAAACCGCTGACCGACACGCCGTCGCACACCGCTCATTTTGGCGAGATCTTCAATCCGGCCGACGGGAGTGTCCTTGATGAAGGACTGGCGACAGTATTCCGCACTCCGCACTCTTTCACTGGCGAAGATGTCGTGGAGTTTTCAGTTCATGGTTCGCGGTATGTTCAGCAACAACTTGTCAGAATACTGTTGGATCAAGGTTGCCGACTTGCCGAACCAGGTGAGTTTACCCGTCGTGCATTCGCAGCAGGCAAGATGGACCTTGCCGAGGCCGAGGCAGTTGCCGACCTCATAGCTGCCACGTCGGCCAATGCTCACCGACTCGCGGTAAGTCAGATGAGAGGCGAACTTTCGAAATGCTTGGCCGGCCTCCGGGAGTCGCTGACAGACCTCGCGGCACTTCTTGAACTTGAACTTGATTTTTCAGAGGAAGAAGTCGAATTTGCATCCCGCAACCAGCTCATGGAAAAAGCACGGGCTGTAGAAGAAATTCTGGTGAAGCTCGAAAAAAGCTACTCGATTGGCAACAGTATGAAGCGAGGGATCCCGATAGTGATCGCTGGCGCTCCGAATGTAGGTAAATCCACTCTCCTCAACGCCCTACTTGAAACCGATAGAGCTATCGTGAGTGACATTCCGGGCACAACACGCGACACCATCGAAGACACATTGGAAATCGATGGAATGGCTTTCCGCATCGCCGACACCGCAGGCATACGTGCTACTGAAGACCCCATAGAATCACTCGGAATAGACCGTGCCAGGCGTCTTGCCGGCGAAGCTGCAATTCTGCTGCAGCTTACAGACGCAAGCCAACCCGTCGGAACCGATATTCCGACTGCGCCTGATACCGCAGTAATCCGAGTTATCACCAAAATCGACCGTCAGGATGCTGACCTTGACAGCTCTCGGAAACTCTCGGGAAACGAGGAGGCAATTGAAATCTCCGCTCTGACAGGTAAGGGTATCGATACATTGCGCAACAAGATTGTAACAATCGGTGCAGAACTTACCCCTGCCGCTCATGAAGTGATGCTGACCGACACACGTCATCACCAATCAGTTACAATGGCCATTGACGATATGCATAGAGTAATCGACGGATTGACAACCGGACTTAGCGGCGACTTCGTCGCTCAGGATCTCCGTAGCGCACTCCACCATCTCGGCGAAATCACTGGCCAGATCACCACCCCAGACCTCCTCGCAACTATTTTCTCCCGCTTCTGCATCGGCAAGTAATTAGTTGACTATCAATGATTTATATTGATGATAATTGACTGTTACTGAGCGATAAAACTTAATACATTCGAGAACGCCTAATGCTGATAACTGTCAGTGTTAGGCGTTTTTATGCACCATTTTGTACGGATTCTGTACGACAGCGACTCATTTCACCCCTCGCGTCAGCAAGGTGGTGGAGAAAGTTGACAATAGTTGTCAATGGTTTACGAACATTTACAAACAACGGAGAAATCTCCACAAAAAGAAATGAGTAGCAATATTAGAATTGAGAAAATTTGCGAGTGGTGCGGAAAACAATTTACCGCTCAGACCACCGTTACCCGCTTCTGTTCAAAGCGGTGCTCAGAACACGCCTACAAGGAAAGGCTGAGGCAGCAAAAAATCCAATTGGCAAAGGCTGTGCCTTCTCCTAAGAATTCTGAACTTAAAGAGAAAGATTATCTGACCGTAGCCGAAGCCGGGCAGATTCTCGGCATGACAAGACAAGGTGTGTACAAGTTGATACACCGAGGTTCCTTAACGGCGTCAAAACTTAGTTCCCGTCTAACTTTGATAAAAAGGACGAGTATAGAGGCTATGCTTGATGATTCGCCATATACAAAGAGACAACCAAAGGAGCAGACTGTAATCACCGAACTTTATACCCGTGCCGACATCCGGGAGAAATATGGGGTTAAAGATTCATGGATCTATAAGGTGGTCGCCGAAAACAATGTGCCTAAGACTATAATCAGAGGAAAGGCATATTTCAGCAAGTCGCACATTGACCGCCTTTTCTCGACGAGAAAGGAAAATCCGGAAATCACCGAGTGGTATTCGGTGGAGGATATTCAGAGCAAATATGGAATGACACTATCTGCAATCTACTGCCTT
>JAAVDO010000003.1 GCA_014801735.1 Bacteroides sp.
TTAGGGAGATCCAAAAGAAAATCAACCGTAGACCGCGGGAAAAACTGAACTTTGACTCGCCGTTAAGACGATTTTTCGCTAATATCGCTTAACTTTGCATTTGCTGTTGGACTCTACAAACACAATTGAGAGTAGGGATGATTTTTCCGCTTTGCTTTTTCTGTTTGTGAAAAAAATATTATATTTGCATTGGAATCATTGTCTTCATATTAGGAGATAATTAAGTTCGATATTCCGATAGGGCATGACCATGACAAAGTCAACAGAGCCTCAAAATGGTTCGTCAGTTAATGGGACTGACGACCGCGAAGCGTGCACAAAATCTTGGATAGCTCTATATACTCGACCCAGGAGTGAGAAAAAAGTCAGGGATTACCTTAACAGCGTCGGTATAGAAAATTACCTCCCGGTCCAATATCAATTAAGACAGTGGTCAGATAGAAAGAAGTTGGTAGAGGTNGTGGTCATTCCTATGGTAATTTTTGTGGCCATTGAGAGGCCCGGAACCTTTAATATNCCANCNAACNNATTAATACTTAATCCATTATATCAAATGGGGGGGGGTAAAAAACCTGCACTCATTCCTGATAGCCAAATAGAGCGACTCAAGTTTATTCTGGGGCAGTCAGACTATCCTGTAACTTTCGATTCAACGATTTTTAAGGTTAATGATANGGTTCGGATNGTCAGAGGACCTTTGATGGGTTTGACAGGAGAGATTGTNAACTGTGATGACAAATATTTAGAGCTCGCTGTCCCCATTGGTATCAGAGGAGCCGCCAGGTTAAATATTGAAATTATTAATGTTGAAATGTTTTAACATTAGATATATATATATATATAACACATTAGTCAACTATATAAATCAATCAATAACAATGAAACATCNGTTTTTAATGCTAATTGCTGTCCTCTGCCTATTCGGGGTTAAGGCTCACTCCCAGACAGCCGGAATTGAGAATCCCGGTCATGCTTTCCAGATATCTGCTTTTGCAGGAGCCAATAGTCAGACATCTAAGGATTTTGGTGTCGAGGGCGTATGGAAGAAGAACATCCATCCAGACCTCTTCATCAACTGNGGTCTNTCTNTCGGANTGGACTATACCAANAAAATCANCAANTANACCAATACCCGCAATATGTTTGAGGTCGGGGTTCCCGTTCAGTTAGAATGGGGCCGGCTCTCATTTGGCAAAAGCTCATTCTATGGACTCGTAGGATTCTCGCCGGTTTTCTATTCTACTTTGAGTGCTAAGACTTGGAATTTCGCAACCGGTACATCAGAGAATGACGAGAAAAAATCAGGGTGTCTTATCTCACCGACGATTGAGGCCGGCGGCAATATTCCCTTTCAGAACACCCTCATACGTATAGGTGTCTTCTATAAATCCAAACTGAATTGCACACCCGACGGATACAATGTATACCGTCACGTAGGTGGTTTGAACTTCATCGGTCTTAAGGCCGGNGTCATCTTCTGATGGTGTCTTAATTGCTCCATATCCGAAATAATACGTCAACATCACTCATTGCCAAAAANGCTCTGATGCTTTATTTCAGAATGTTTTTGGTAATGGGTGTTTCGCTTTATACTTCGCGAATAGTTCTGGGGCAACTTGGCGCGGTTGATTATGGTATATACGGCGTCGTCGGGGGCATAATTGTGATGCTGTCGTTCCTCAATGGTGCGATGTCGCTCTCAACAGTCCGATTTCTATCGTTCGCTCTTGGGCGGGATGACGCTGCATGCGCAGGCCGGATNTTCCGTACGGCAATTGCCATCCATATTATATTGTCACTGATAGTGGTGCTATTANCGGAAANGCTTGGNCTGNGGTTTCTGCACCATTANATGAAGATTCCTNCAGATNAGTTTACTGCGGCCAACTGGGTGTTTCAATGTGCTACTGTTTCTTTTGTATTTTCAATTCTCAGGACTCCGCTCANNGCCGTAGTTATAGCTCGTGAAAGGATGGAGGTATTTGCNATCCTGAGCGTTTTGGAAGTTGTGATGAAACTGATGGTTGCGCTATCCTTGACTTTCTTATTGGCAAATAAACTTGAGGTGTATGCTCTTCTTAATTTGGCAACGGTCGTCATTATGACTGTGGCCAATCTGCTCTACTGTCGGCGCTGCTTCCCTGAGTGTCNGTCAATCCGTGCGACATTTGATAAAGAGTTGTTTCTCCCTATGGCGAAATTCATGTCTTGGAGCTCGTTCGGTTCATTCTCATGGGTCGGAAAAANTCAGGGTTGCAACATTTTGCTGAATATCTTCTTCGGGCCTGTGGTCAATGCCGCCTACGGGATTTCATCTCAGGTAAACACAGCCATCAACGGTTTTGTGCAGAACTTCACTACTGCAATCAATCCTCAGATAACCAAAACCTATTCAGTCAACGATTTCAAGCAAACCGAACGNCTCATTATATATGGGTGTAAATTTTCATTTTACCTGCTGCTGATATTGTCATTTCCNATTTTGATGGCCACCGAACCTATCCTCAAATTTTGGCTTGGCNACTATCCGGCCTATACCCCGGCATTCGTTCAATTAGTGCTGATAATCTCACAGGTTGAAAGTTTCACCTACTGTATAGGNGCCGGAGTTAGAGCAACCGGCAAGGTGAAGATTTATGAGATAGCGGTNGGAGGCATTCAATTGCTCANTCTACCCATTTCTTATATNCTTTTGAGCTATGGGATGGCTCCTCAATCGGTCTTTGTCGTGATTGCTCTGCTTTCAATCGTAGCGTTACTTGTCAGATTGTGGATTCTTAAAATATATATACCTGAAATTTCCATTTTCAGAATTTTACAATCGGTCTTTATACCATCCGNATTGCTTGCAATAATATGTGCCCTGCTTTACGCCGGCTATAGNCATCGGGAATTGACCCAAACCATCAATCCGATAATTACCATAGTNGGAAGTATTNTGATTGTATTCATTTTGGAGATNGTAATCGGGCTGAACGCCAAGGAGCGTAAAATCATCTATCAAACTGTGGTCAAAAGGATTACCGATTTGCGTAGGCTCCTAATCAATAAGTAATGATGAAAGGTAATGAATTTTCACAATCNCTTGATTTACTTCGATTTCCACTAGCATTAATGGTGGTAGTGGTGCATGTTTTTTCCTGGAGGTCAAATGTTGAAACGGGTTGGGAGCATCTTGATACTTTTCGTATGGTCAATTATGCAAGGTGCATTATTAAGGCTACTCTCGCAGACACACGCGTACCATTCTATTTCTTCATGGCTGGATATTTCTTTTTCAAGAGCCGCACATTCAGTAAAAACGTCTATATCCAAAAACTGCGAAATCGTATTCACTCTCTCTTGATTCCATATATTCTTTGGATTAGTATCGCCATAGTCATAGTTGTCATCACATTTATTCAGCCCATAGGTCACATTCACAATAATCGCGATTTCCACAATCTTAATATTTCCATTAGCTCCATACTAAATTGCTTTTGGAATTATGATGGCTCGCTGATAGGAAAGCCGATTACTAAACATGGTTACCCGCTTGTTACACCTCTATGGTTTGTAAGGGATCTGATTATTGTTGTTGTAACCACTCCACTCCTCTATATTTGTTTAAAATATANNGGCAAACTGTTCCTTGTGGCTTTGGGGATATTATGGTTTTTCTATCCTGACTCTTCCAATGTGTTTGGATACGGATTAACTGTCGCTTATTTCTTTTTCAGTCTTGGTGGATTTGTCTGCATTGAAAAAGTAAATATTATTCTCTTTTTCAGAAAACAGAAATACTTACTTTATTCGATTTATATTTCCTGTTCAATATACTTATTCCTGCATCTGCTTCCTTATATTAATTCTCTCTACACAGTGGGACATTCATTCACCGGTGTTGCCGGCTACATATATAAACTAATGACGCCTATCGGGATTTTGTGTTTTTTATCAGTAGCCGATCAAATTGTGATATCAAAAATTATAAATCCATCTAAATTTCTGTCTAAGATCGCATTCTTTNTCTACGTCGGGCATGCCTTAATCCAGAGGTATTTCATGGAGTTCTTATGGAAATTTCTATATCCAAACACTAATCTACAAACCTTAGGATTCTACATCTTGTCATTCTTACTCCTTGTGGCAATTATTATTGTAACATATATAGCGATGCAGAAAGTTTGTCCACGTTTTCTCCGACTCCTATCGGGAGGCCGAAGTTCGTTATAATTGACATGCGCCGAGATTTAATCATCCTTGTTATTGTGTTAATGACCTCCGTCATGTACTCTTGCAGCAGAGGCCATCGGGGTGAGGTCAAGGGAGGCAACAAAGTTGTTCATCTTAGCCTCGACGATGTTGAGGTATTTGGCGATCTAATAAGGTATCAGCAGGATTATGACTCCCTTTTTCAGCACCCGCTGATAGCTTTCCTGCTGGAATTACACCGCGAACATGGTATTCGCATCACACTCTACACCTACGAATATTTTGGCGACGGCGACATATATGTCGGCATTGATGAGATGCCGCTGAAATTCCGCGATGACTTCCGAAAATCCGCTGACTGGCTAAGAATCGGGTTCCACAGC
The DNA here is from genome assembly GCA_014801735.1 of Bacteroides sp. Next base: position 4,578 of record JAAVDO010000003.1, read on the forward strand.
CCGCGGGCCAAGTTTGACAGTCTCGTCACAGTGGCTGATTTCAAAAATTCATATTACAACGTCAATTCNGCCATTGCTCAATTTGCTGATTCGTCAATTGTCACTTCTACGCTAAGATTTCACTATTTCTTTGCGCCAGATTCGCTTTTAAANGCCTTGACCGGTGTAAGAACTCTTCTTTGCGCCGACGATTACAACCGCCTATCATATAATCTCGCGNCTTCTGAAGCAATGACCGTAGCGAAAGGTGAGATGATTAAAAAAAACGAAATCTCCTACAGAAGAACCGACTTGAGGATAGATGATAATTTTCGGGNACTTAGTGATTTGAAACATCTTAAGAATGTTGATACCCTCGTGGTGTTCACTCATGAGTGGAAGTTATGGCATATTCCCGAAACCGATAGTACACGAAGTATAACCGGGAAAATCAAGACCCGGGCTTCTGAAAATGTCAATCAGAAATTATTTAAAGAAACGGTTAAATGGCTCAAAGAAGCCGGATANAAATTTTCATTCCTTGAATAAAGACAGATTAAAAAGATATTTCGACGTTTTTGTGCCGGTAACCACGTGCAATCTTCGATGCAGTTATTGTTACATAACTCAACTTCGCATCACTCCGGCAAAGTTGAAGCCGCTTCCATATAGTCTTTCTCATATACGTAAAGCGCTCTCACGTGAGCGCTTGGGAGGAACGTGCCTGCTCAACTTATGCGGGGCGGGGGAAACTCTTTTGGCTCCATATATAGTGGATCTGACGCGTGAATTGCTCGAGGAGGGGCATTATGTCATGCTTGTGACAAACGGATTGCCGACAAAGCGTATCNAAGAGNTGACAGAGGATATNCCNGTTGAGCTGCGAAAGCACCTGATTCTCAAGATTTCGTTTCACTTTATGGAGTTAAAGTCGAAAGGTCTCCTTGATGAATATTTTGCCAATATCCGTCTCGTAGAACGCAGTGGCATTTCGTTTACGGTGGAACTGACTCCCTCAGATGACGCAATTCCATACATTGACGAGATTAAGGGGTTATGCCTCAAAAATCTTGGGGCACTTTGCCATATAACGGTGGCACGAGATGAAAGTACCCCCGGGATTCCTATACTTTCCGCACTCTCGAGCGAGGAGTATGTCAAGGTGTGGGGGAAGTTTGACTCTCCTCTGTTTGACTTCAAGATGCAGATATTTGGAGAACCACGTAAGGAGTTTTGTTATAACGGGCTCTGGGGTGGATGTATAAATCTGGAGACCGGATCTATTTCGCAATGTTACCGTTTAAGACCCACAAGAATTTTTGATAATACTTCTGCTCCCATTGATTTCTGCCCGATGGGGAAATGTGAAAAGGCTCATTGCTATAACGGACATTCGTGGCTTACGTTGGGGATGATTCCTGAACTTGTAACACCCACATATCTGGAGATGCGCGACCGTGTCACCGCCGACGGACACCATTGGGTTGGAGAAGAGATGCGTCAGTTTCTCGGTCAGAAATTAGCGGATAATAACGATCAGCTGACAGCTCGTGCCAAACGGTATAGTAGAACTAAGAACTGTTTCAATAACGCGTTTTATTCACTTAAAAAACATATTTCCGGTCTGATCCATATATGGTGATGAGTCANGATGAGAAAATAGAGCAACTCCGGCATATTATTTCCGATTCTATAAAGCCACTTTTAAGTGATAGGGTTGTCATTGCCGATGCACCATATTATGAGAATATCGGAGACTTGATGATCTGGCGTGGAACAACATATTTTCTCCAAGAAAACGGCTTTAAACTGTTGCACAGTTACGGTGCGGGCTTCTTTCCTTTTCCTCCACTTGATAAGGATGTCACGATCATACTGACTGGCGGAGGCAATTTCGGAGATTTATGGCGAGGGCTTCAGAAGTGCCGACTGGAAATCATTGCTCACTATCCCGAAAATAGAATTGTGATGCTTCCACAGTCAATCTTTTATCAGGATAAAGGCTTAATTGAGAAAGATTCCGATTTGATGGCGCGTCACTCCGATCTACACCTCTTTGCCCGTGATCAAGCGAGCTATGACATTCTGTCAAGTCACTTCACCCATAATCATATCTATCTTGCTCCGGATATGGCATTCTGCATTGAATCCCGGCTATTAGAGCGTCATAGGAATCGTGATGATGGCAAAACCCTTTATCNGCTCCGTTCTGATAAAGAACTTCATCAGGATGCACCGACCGCTCTGCAGGAGGCAGACGTGACATCTGACTGGCCAACACCCGAAACGACTGAGCAAATCATATGCAATCTCAAGAGAGTAAGGAGAATTTTAGGAGTTTTAAGACAATACGGTATCCGCTTAAAATCGGTAGAGAATGTAATAGAAATCTGTGGAAACAGATTCATCCGCGATTCTTTGACGAGAAAAGGATTTGAATTCCTGGAATCATTTTCGCGCATCGTCACCACTCGCCTTCACACGATGATTCTATCAGTACTGCTCCACAAGCCCGTGGAATACATTGACAACACCTATGGCAAGCTATCAGCCTTTGCAGAGACTTGGTTTCATGATTTACCAGAGGTAAAAGCCTATGGAAGAAATTAAAGTATCGGTAATTGTTCCCATCTACGGAGTAGAGCAGTATATAGAGAGGTGCGCACGCTCCCTTTTCGGGCAAACCATGCTCAGCGGTATCGAATTTATTTTCGTTGATGACTGCTCACCTGACCGGAGTATCGGAATACTGCGTGATACTCTTAAAGAATATCCNGAACGATATGAGCAGGTAACGATACTGACACATTACGTCAACAAGGGATTGGCTGCCACACGCAAAACGNGAGTGCGTGCCGCTCGCGGAGAGTATATAATCCATTGCGACAGTGATGATTGGGTAGAGCCGGATATGTACCGTCTAATATATGAGGAGGCGAAACGCTCGGATGCAGATATGGTGGTTTGCAACTATATAAATGAATATGAAAACTCTTCAGAGACGGTAATTCAGGATTTTAACCCTGTCAAGCGGAATCAACTGATTGATTTACTTAATTGGCGACTGCATTGTATGGTATGGCTGAGAATGTTCCGCCGCTCATTTTATGAGACATTCGGAATGGATACCCCGAATGTCAACCGCGGTGAAGATTATCCGGTTTCATTTTTAGCGCATGCGCTGAGTTCAAACGTGGGCTATGTCAACCTGCCGCTCTATCATTACAACCGTACAAATCAAGAATCAATGACTCTGCATCCCACCCGGAAGGATTATGATGACGCCGTAGAGTCGTGGAGCTATATTAGAGACTTTGTCTACTCTTTGCCTGTGGATAAAGAGATGAGGTCTGCCCTCAACAGCCAGCTTTCACGTGTCAGAAACAAAATGCTGAGGCACAATGAGATTTACGATATGAAACGGTGGCGAAATTTATGGCCTGAACTGAAACTTAAGGATTGTAGAAACTTTCGATCCAAAGTATTGGTGACAATGGCGCGATTGAAATTGGATTTTATTTTGCGGATTATACTGAAAGACCCTACCTCCAATAGAAAACAGAATTAAAATGAAAGAAGTGGCAATATCTGTGATTGTTCCGGTGTATGGAGTGGAACGATACATCGAACGGTGTGTGAGATCTCTTTTCGGACAAACCATGACCGAGGGGGTAGAATTCATTTTTATAAATGACTGCACAAAAGACCGCAGTATCGAACTATTGACATCCATTATTGGTGAATATCCGCAAGTCAGGTCCCGGGTAAAGATAATAAATCATCTCCGCAACCGAGGTCTTGCAGCTGCTCGGCAGACAGGTCTTACAGCTGCCCAGGGTGAATATATNCTTCATCTGGATAGCGATGACTATTTTGAGTCTGACATGCTCGAAGTGATGTATGGAGTTGCCTTGGATAAAGAAGCGGACGTTGTGGTGTCAGATTTTTTCATGTCTTTTAAAGATGGTGATGTATATCAAGAGTGTCCACTGTATGACAGCAAGGAATCTATGTTCAAGAGTATTATAGCTCCTTGGAGATATGGAAACAAAACAGTAGGATCGAGTGTGTGGAACAAGCTTATTAAGAGAAGCATCTGCATGGAACATAACATCAACTCCATTGAGGGAATAAATTATGGCGAGGACTTCATCGTTATCTCACAAATTTTGTATTATGCGGTAGGAATCACAAAAGTAGACAGGGCATTCGTGCATTATAATCAGCAAAACATCCGCTCGTATACTCACAATAAGTCGGCATCAAATATGCGCCAGCGGCTTAAGTCGACAAACGTGATAGCAGATTTCCTATCAGTGGATTCTACAGTATACAATGACGTATTTGATGAGAGAAGATCTTACGAACTTCTAATAGCGATATCAAACTGCAACCTAAAGGATCAGAGACATTTTCTTCAGCTCTACCCTTGGCTTGATTACGAGAAGCACAGGCATCTCGTACCGCGGCTCTGGAGGCTTCCTTACATGATGGCCCTTCGCGGACATGTTAGACTGTTTAACTGTATACGTCTTGGTATAAAAGCTGGCGGATACATATATAAGACATTGAATTCTATTATACAATGAATGTCAGTATTATAATCGTCAACTATAATTCAGGGACGTTTTTGAATAATTGCCTGAAAAGTATTCTAAAGAATGTGAAAGTTGATTATGAGGTTATTATCGTGGACAATTCCTCAACCGATAATTCTTTTTCAGAGAGCCGAAAAAAGTTTGAAGGATTGCAGAACTATATTTTTGTCCAATTAAAGGAGAATCTAGGTTTTGCAAAAGCTAACAATATAGGTACAGAGTATGCTACCGGCGACTTTCTACATTTTTTGAATCCCGACACCTTACTCCGATACGATATTGATGAATCATATCTTAAGGCTTTCCAAGACATCGGAANAATATANGTCCATCTTCTTGAGAATCCTGACGGGNGTATAGTCAATCGAGGTCACAGACTGCCACTTGCAGGCGTAATAATTAAGTCATTATATTCCGGTAAGTACCCCAAGTGGTATCTCGGCGCGTCGGTATTGGTTCACAAAAGAACATTCGAACTCATCGGAAAGTGGAACGAGTCGTATTGGATGTTCGCCGAAGATTTGGACCTGTTCTACAAGTGTTATCAGAAAAATGTTGTGGTTGAAATTCTGCCATCAGTGATTTATCACGCAGGAGGAGTGTCCTGTGCCAGTATCTGGTCTATGAAAGAGAGAGAGAGGATGGTCAACAAGTCAATCAGATTATTTTTCAAAATAAATAGTATCTATTGGCATTATCCGGTGTTAAGGGTTATGCTCGGAATGAATAAAATATTCAAGAATACCGGAATCTATAGTTTCAGCGAAAAATAAACTTACTCACCCGATCTTGGCTTAATTATGAAAAACATAAGCATCTCGTAGCCCCTTACTGGAGACTTCCTTATAAATTTGCATTGCAAGGAAAGACGGGGATGTTTGTTTTCCTACGTAATATGATTTATCCCATCCGAAAAATATATCGATTCATACATGGTCACTGATCCCAAAATTTCAGTCTTGGTACCCATCTATGGGGTAGAGAGGTATATCAGCAGGTGCGTCCGCACTCTGTTCGAGCAAACAATGACAGAGGATGTGGAATTCATCTTTGTGAATGACTGTACGAAAGATAGCAGCATAGATATTCTCAGGGATATGCTCAATCAATATCCCTCCCGTCAGTCACAAGTTAAATTGGTCAATCATAAAAAGAATAGGGGGCTGGCAGCTGCAAGAATTACTGCACTCAATCTTGCCAAAGGTGAATATGTGATAAATCTTGACAGCGATGATCACTTCGAAACGGATATGCTGGAATGTATGTATGCAACAGCAAAAAAAAATAATGCCGATATCGCTGTAGCTGATTACTATCTATCATATAAAAATCGGGAAATTTATATTTCATGTCCCATAGATAGTGAAAAAAGTCGTCTTATCAGTAATATTATATGTGATAAAGGGGGTGTCGGACGGATTGTTTGGAATAAGTTGATAAAACGCGACCTTTACGAAAAATACTCTGTAAAACCATTACCGGGTATAAATATCGGAGAAGACATGATAGTAACATCGCAACTCTTATTTCATTCTGCTTCCATAAGCAAGATAGAACGGGCGTTTGTTCACTATAATAGAAGTAATCTTAACACTTACACTTCAAATCCGTCATATCGGGAAGTATTAAACCGTTTCGTTGTCTGCGATTTCCTTTCTGATTTTTTTGGAGAAAACTCAATTGAAATAAAGGAGGCTACCAATCAACATCGTTTCCAAATCAAAGCTATGGCTTTGATTTATTCACCTCACAAATATCAACGTCAAATTCTGTCTTATTATCCTCTATTGGCATATCATAAATATAGATATGGGTTGACGTGGTATTGGAGATTTCCATTAAAATTAGGATTTAATGGTAACTTGCGGACATTCAACGTGATTAAAACAATAATCCTTAAATTCCGAACTATTTATCGATATTGCACACTCTGATATGAATTCGGTGGAAAGTCACATATTGATGCGAATAAGGCGGCTACTGATATTGATTTTTCCGGTCAGTATATTTGTAGACTTAATCTCGGGATTTTGCACAGTTCAGCTCCATACGTACATCCCCATCAGTCAATTTCTTAGAATTATCATAATGGCGGGTGCATTATATCTACTCACAAAAAGAGTGAACCTCAGCCCTGTTTGGATGGCACTCGTTCCTTTTTTGTTTTTCATTCTTGCTTTCCCATTATGGATTATAATATCTGGAATTGAGCCGGGTGGGGGCTATAGTCTCGGTGTGGAAATTGAGAGTTTAAGCAAAATACTGTATTTTTTTATCATTGTAACTTTCTTTATTATATATGCAAAAGAGATTGGACAATTTAAACCGTTAAAGGTCATTTCACATTATGGATTTGTTATAGCCGTGGCAGTAATTATATCGTTCGTGACAGGATACGGAAACTATACCTATGGTGTAGATCATGGCTTCGGCACCAAAAGCTATTTCAAGGCAGGCAATGATTTGGGACTAACAATATTATATACTTCAGTGGCGAGCAGCCTGTATATATTCTCTCATTTTGGATGGAAACGAGTGTTGATCGCACTGACTATATCGCTGAGTGCAATTTTAGTAGGAAGTCGGGTAGCATTGATAGGCATAGCTTTATGGGTGACTATATTGTTGTATTATATTGTGTTCATATATCGTCCATCGGATAGTTCGATGCGAAAAAGACTCAGGTTTTATAAACCGGTGATTATCTCAGGTTACATCCTCTGTGTGGTAGGCGCAATTAAGTTTCTATTATCCGTATTTGACAACTATATGTGGGCAAAATATACAGCAGATGCCATGATGTCAGCACGTAGCTTACTGACGGCTCCAGCTGAGGAATATATAAGTAATCTTGATTGGTTTGAATTTGCCTTCGGAAGAGGCGTATCATCCATTTATTATCATGTAGCGCAATCATTGGGAACTTATTCAACNTACCGCATGATTGAAGCGGATTTTCACGAACTGCTGGGTGGTTATGGTCTCGTAGGCTTTCTTGTGCTAATCTTCCCTTTTTTNTACTTCATGNTTAAGGCTATAAAAAGATATTTCACACATCCTGACTTCACACTGTTTACTGTATTATTCGTTACNGCCTCGTTTCTNGCNGTTGCCTACTCGGCGGGGCATTGCATTCGTAATACTATGGTTGCCCCGATCTATGGCTACATGGTCTCGTTAATGTATTATGAAAAAAAACGTTCTCTTGATAAATAACGGCTATCCATCACAGCGTTACCCTGAATATGCATCTTACATTAGAAGTATAGAGGAGTGTATCATAGCCTCAGGCCAGGGAGTAGACAGGCTTATAATCCGGTTTGACCGTCCTATTACGCCTATTTATAAACTCTATAAATATATTCTGTTCTGGTTGAAATGTCTGACTATCCAAACCGCATGCGATACAGTTTATATTAACCACCTTCCTTTTGCGTGGCCCTTAATCCTCAATCCCTTTATAATAAGAAAGAAGAGAATGATAGTCCACTGGCATGGGAATGACTTAATCTCGAAAAGTATTCTTTCAAAAGTTACATCGCCCTTTCTCAAAAGATTTATCAATAAGTCGATAAACATTGTCCCCTCTCAATATTTTTCAACTCTACTTGAAAAAGAATATCCCCACGTGAAGCACAAAGTTCACATTTCTCCGAGTGGAGGTGTCGACACAGAGTTATTTTCCGCTGAACGAAATCCTCACAAAGACTTTACGATAGGTTTTGCTTCTAATCTTTCCGCTGAAAAAAGCGCTGACATGCTTATATATCTCATTGAACATAAGCATAANATTGAAACTGCCACGGGACGCAGAATNAATTTNCATNTCATCAATTACGGTAAAGAGGCCGAATATTATACCGATCGGATACAACAAACGGACATGNNCTGTTGCAAAGTTTTCGACCGNATGGATAAGAGTCAGATGCCCTNTTTCTATCAGACAATCGATCTGCTCGTGTTTCCTTCGCCAAGCGAAAGTCTTGGATTAGTGGCTCTTGAGGCTATGAGCTGCGGAGTCCCGGTCGTGGCTCACAATATTTGTGCGTTTCCCGAATATATAAAGCCCGGTGTGTCAGGCGAACTCGCAGAACTGAATGACACGGAGAGGGAGCAAAATCATCAGGCGTTTCTCGCTGCGGTTGTAAAAGCGATAAATAATATTGAGTCCTATACTCCACGGCGGGAGGTAGAGACTAGCTATTCACAAGCATCGGTGATTTCTTTTTATCGAAAATTATTAAGAATCTTATGAACCGAGTAGTCGAGTCGCTTTCAAAGCTTCAAAAATACTGCGAGGCGGAGGATTTCAAGGGATGGGATCCGTACGACGGACTCAACTCTCGTGTATTCAATGCCGTGCCATTGCTG
>JAAVDO010000004.1 GCA_014801735.1 Bacteroides sp.
TGCTCTTGGGGGCGGACTCGCCCGCCCCCGCCGCTCGGGCATCCCCCTGCGAGGAGAGAGGAATACCTCTGGCATGCGAATTTAGAACTAAAACTGTGCATTTCTAAGTGGATTCTTCAGTTTTAATGGCTGTCTGCTATTCCAAGCATACCGGCCACCTCCTTCAGTGTCTCAGCTGAATCCGCTCCTTCGGGAATCGTTTTCCGCTTTTTGTCCTCATGCTGCGGCTGCAGCAATATCGCGCTCCATCCGGCGTTAAGCGCTCCGCTGATATCGGTTTCCGGATTGTCGCCGATCATCACGTGATGGTCAGCGTTCATGTCGCCGCTCTTTTCCATCGAGTGTTCATACAGCCGTATGTCGGGTTTGGGCACTCCGATGTCGTCTGAAAGCACTGTCAGATCTATCAGGTCGGCCAGGCCGGCATTGGTTATCTTCCGGTACTGAACGTCGGCAAACCCGTTGCTCAGTATCCCGATTTTCACACCTGCCTTCCTGAGCGACTTCAGTAAGTCGGTTGCACCGTCTACGAGCGCCGTCTCCTGTGCCAGTAGGTCCAGATACACTTTGTCGAGCTTTACCGATTCCGCACGGGCGGTGGCGTCATCCGCCCCACCTTCTGCGAGCGGGCGCCTGAAGCGTTCCATCCTCAGATATTCGGTCGATATCTCACCTCGAGCCAGCTCATCCCATAGCGGGTAGTTGTATTTCTCGTAACATCTGGTCCAGCTTTCAGCGTTGTCAAACCATCTCTCGAGTCCGGCTGCCTCGAAGGTCTTCCTCAGAGCTGCCCGTGAGTTGATGGTGAAGTCTATCAGGGTGTCGTCAAGATCGAGCCAGACCCAGGTTATATCTTTTCCCTTATATTTCATTTATTTTCCACCATTTATATGATATTCCGCGGTCTATATCCGGATCTGTCTGCTCTATGGCTCTCAGGCGCTTGACCACTCCGAGCGTCACTGGCAGAACTATTATCTCATAGGACGTTTTAAGCAGAGCCTGTGTTATCATCAGCGTGATTATCACCTGCCATGACACGTTTCCTGCGAATGCTATCGGAAAGAATATCGCCGAATCCACGCTTTCGCCGAGCAGGGTCGATAATATGGCTCTTGCCGAAAAACCTTTACTACCTGTAGCCAGTTTCATCCTGCTCATCACATAGGCGTTGACCATCGAGCCGCATAGAAAAGCCGCGAAACTGGCCGCCAGTATTCTTGGAACGGCGCCGAATATTGTGCTCATCGCATCCTGATGGGCCCACTCTGCCGAGCCCGGCAGCCAGAGTCCTATCTGCAGCAGCAGCGACACGAGCAGGTTGGCTCCGAAGCCCAGCCATATCACGAACCGTGCTTTCCTGAAGCCATACACCTCTACAATACAGTCGTTTATAATATAGGAGATCGGAAATACTATTACTCCGGCTGTAATAGTGAGCGGCCCGAGGTCTACAATCTTGATCTCCATCAGATTGCTCACTATCAGACACACACAGAACACCACTGTAAGAACCATAAACAGCGGTGTGATCCCGCAGCTTGCGCTGTTTCGGGACAGTTGGTTGTTGTTTTCTGTCATTTTCTTGTTTTGATTGAGTCTGCGGGTGGTTTCCCTGCAGGCTGACGAGGTTTCAAGCACTCGGTTGGTTAATTCTATTGCAAAGATACTAAATATATTTCTATCCCCCAAGTCGCGTGTCTCCATGCCCCATGGCTGCGACATACACCCGATCCGTCTCCGCTGCGATTCTGTCCCAGTCGTAATCCGCCAGGTCATATTCGCGCTGTCGTCGGGGTTGGTTTAATTTGGTTCTCAGAAGCTCTCTGAGCGCTTCAATGTCGCCGAGTGGATAATGATCGCCTGGCGTCAGTTGCGGCAGTCTGCAGGCCTCTATATCGCTTGCTACTACGTCCAGTCCGTAGCTCATCGCTTCGAGTAGTGCGATAGGCAGTCCTTCGTGCGACGATGGCATCACGAATAGCCGTGCGTGGCTCATCAGTTCGTTCAGCTTTTCACCCTTGATAAATCCCGGCAATATCACTCCGGCCTCCGCGGCCCGGGTTTTCAGCATCCTTGAATAGCTGTCGGGATGGTCGGCATCTCCGGCTATCACGAGGCGATATCCCTTTTTGTCGCTTATACCGCTCCATGCTTCGATAAGTTCATGAAAGCCCTTTTCAACCACGAAACGCCCCAGAGCTACGACGTATTGTTCTTTCGTGAGCCCCAATGTGTCAATGGCCGCGGTGCTTTCGCTTCTGCGGGGGGGTACCACTCCGTTGAATATCACTTTCACATCCGTTCGTCTATATTTGGCGGCAAGCTGTCTACCCGCCTCAGCCGACACCGCTATGATCGCGTTCGCACTCTTCGAGCCTATACTCTCACCCGCTTTGAGCACCGCTTTCGCTACGGCTCCCCATTTCTTGCGTTTGTAGTCGGCTCCGTGATTTGTGACCACAACCTTCATCCCCGCTATCCTTGCGAGCGGTGCCAGCAGCGAAGGCCCTATTCCGTGGATATGCACTATCTCCGCTTTGTCGCGCCGTGCCGCCAGAATTGCCAGTAGGGTATGGGTTATTGCCTCAAGGCTCTTGATTCTGGGCGACGGCAGGTCTTTTAGCCTTACGCCACGGAAGCTCTCCTGCTTACCATGGGTGTAAGCTCTCCTCCGGTACACGGTCACCTCATGCCCCATAGCTGCCAGTCGCGGATACAGCTCCTGACAGTGGGTTTCGATACCTCCCTGTATATCAGGTATTCCTCTTGTCCCGACTACAGCTATCCTCATTCTTCCTTAATTATTTCGGGTGTCTCTCCGCGAGCTATCCTGAGTTTGTTCTTGACAACCCATCCCAGCGGCTTGGCAATATACTTTTTCATCACCGGAGCTGCTGTGCCGACCATCCAGCAATTTTTTTCGCAGTTTCTCACCCGCGCTCTCACCCGCTCGGCCTGATCGCTGTTCCATATCTCCACGAAACTCGCTGTCCTCAGGTTGCCCATCGATTCAAGCCAGTAGCGTTCCTCCATGCCGTTGCACGGATACACCTCACCTTCAGGATCGATAAAAAAGTTGGTGCTTCCGGCCTCGCAGGGCAGCAGACGTCTGTTTCCCTCGATATAGTTTATCAGGCCCATGTTGAAATAGGCTCTGAACCAAGATTTCGGATGCCGCTCTTTCAGTTGCATCTCAATGAGCTTGCAGAAGTCGCCGCACACTTTCTCGCGGTTTGTTATCGTGTTGTCTGTCTTGTGGAAATAAAAACTGTTGTGGAATGCGGCGGTGGCAAATTCAAGCCCCAGCGCCTGGCTCAGCCTGTATAGCGCCAGCATGTCTTCCGAATTGTGGTTGCTGACGGTGCAACCGAATCCTATATCTTTCACTCCCATCTCTTTCAGCATTAGCAGTGTGCGCAGGGCCTTGTCGAAGCCGCCATAGCGCCCGCGCAGTTCGTCATTTTTCCCGCTCAGTCCCTCTATCGAGATCCTGATTCCTATCTTCGGATATTTCCGGCAAAGTTCGATTATGCGGTCCTCAAACCATCCCGATGTCGAAATGACTATTCTGTCCGTGTGCCGGTAGCATTCTTCGACGATTTCTATCAGATCTTCACGTACGAAAGGTTCCCCTCCTGTCAGGTTTATGAATCTCAGCTTAGGGAGCGATTTTAGCTCCTCCACCTTGATTTCTTTATTCCTGTCGGTGGGATATTTCCATATATTGCACATTTCACACCGCATAGGGCAGCGGTAGGTGAGTATTATGCTGGCTTCCTTAGGTAGTGTTGTCGCCATGTCTAGATTGGTTTGTCCGCAAATATACGCATTTATCCCGACACCTGACCACCGTTGTATATCTTTTCAAGTTGCCTGATATGGTTGTCTGCGCTGAATCTCGTGCGAGCTTTGCGGGCTATTTCCCGATAGTCATAAATATGGGGAGCCGTGATCATCATTTCTATGTTCCTCCTAAGGGCCTCGGCATCGCCTGGTTCCGACAGCATCCCGTTCCAACCTTCGTCTATCAGTTCCGGAATACCTCCGATTCTGCTCCCTGCGACCGGTGTGCCTGCACACAGCGACTCGATCACGCTCAGCGGATTGTTTTCATACCATTCCGAGGGTACCACTGTCAGTTTTGCCCCGGCCATCTCTGCCGCGACTGTTGCCGGATCTGCATGACCATGGAATTCTATCTGTTTGTATCCGGCATATTTCTGCCTCATCTCCTCTTTGACAGGGCCATCGCCGAATATCTTGAGCCGGTAGGGGAGTGCCGATGCGGCTTTTAGCAGGGTCGCCACGCCTTTCTCTTCCGATAAGCGCCCGAAGTAGGCGTAATAGTCCCCTTTTCTGCTATCGGGCTCCATTCCGATATTTCCGGTGAAGTTACATAGCACCGACGTTTTCACCTCCGGTATTCCCGCCGCTGTCATCATTTCGGCCATAAATCGGCTGGGGCAGATAAACATATCTGTCTGACGGCTCAGTAGCCGAATATTCCATTTCCGGGCTTCCATGTATGCCGCGAGACTTGCCGCTACCGAACCCTTCATGCATCTCGACTTGACTACGGCCCGGCGGTCCGACCTGCAGTCACTGCATACTTTACCCTCTCTCAGGCATGTATAGGCCGGACATATCAGCTTGTAGTCGTGAAGTGTCCACACCGTTCTGCATCCCGCATCCTTGGCCATTCCGACAACTACCGGCGACAGATAGGAATGTATGTTATGGAAATGCACTACATCCGGTCTGAATACGTCGAGCATTCTTTTGAATCTCATCTTCACACTGGAATAGCCCAGCGATCTGGCGGCACCTGTCACTTTGTTGGCTAATGTTCCGCTCATCACTACTTCCGGTGCATAAAGATGGCTGTAGGCCGAATCGCGGTTCATTCTGTGACTCATTCCCCACTCCGCCGACTCATATCCGCGCGCCGCGAGCTGGTCGCGGGTTTCAAGGGCCATTATCTCGGCTCCGCCGCGGCGATACAGAAATTTGCTTACTGTCAGGATACGTGGTTTCATTTTTTCCTCTCGATACAAACGTTATTCCGTATCATTTTAGTATTTTTGCCAATCCAAATCTGTGCTCCCTCCGCAGATATCAGTATATATTTACGTCTTAACCCAGTTTAACCGGCCTGTATGGAGATAATTACCGATCCCGTAATCCGAAGCCTCGACATCACCCCGCTGCAGTGCATCGATTGGGTCACGGAATCGTTTTCTATCAAGGAAAAGTCACAGCTGCCTGTTAAACTTTCGGTTCACCCATCGGCCTCCGATTTCATCAACACCATGCCCTGTCTGCTCCCGCCAGGGTATGGAGTGTTCGGATGTAAGATCGTGTCGCGTCATCGTTGCAGTTCCCCGTCACTCAAAAGTCATATCACTATATTCGATTCTACCGACGGCCGTATGCTTGCGCTTTTCGAGGCCGATTGGATCACGGCTATGCGCACGGGAGCTGTTGCAGCCGTTGCCGCCGGTGCTCTTCTCCGTTCCGGTGCTTCTGTATTTTCGATTCTTGGCCTTGGAGTGACTGCCCGCTCAGTAATGCGCTGTCTGGCCGCACGTTTCTCCGATCGTCAGCTGACAGTGCGTCTGCTCGACTATAAGGATCATGCCTCTCGGTTCATCAGTGAGTTTTCGTCATTGCCGGGTATCACTTTCGAGGTCTGCGGCTCGATGCGTTCACTCGTCGGTGATGCCGATCTGGTTGTGTCTTGTGTCACCGAAGCCGATACCCTTTTGGTCTCCGATCTTTCGTGGTTTCGCCCCGGCGTGTTGCTGATGCCGGTCCATACGCGCGGCTTTCAGAACTGTGATACGGTTTTCGACCGCGTGGTTGCCGACGATGAGGGCCATGTGCGTCATTTCGCCAATTTCTCCAGGTTCCGCAGTTTCGTCGAATTGGCCGATGTCCTTTCCGGCCACAAACATGGGCGTCTTGACGATGAAGAGCGGATTATCTCCTACAACATCGGCCTCGGGCTTCACGATGTCGTTTTCGCTTACAAAATCTATCACATGTTATGCAGGCAGTGATTCTCGCGGCTGGAATGGGACGGCGGTTGCTCGGAAGCAACGATGGCCTTCCCAAGTGCATGATCAGCGTTAATGGTGAGAGGCTGATCGACCGTATCATCCGTCAGCTTGTGTCGTGTGCCGTTAAGCGCTTCGTTGTGATTGTCGGATACAAGGCTTCAACTCTCAGGGCGCATCTTCTTTCAGCTTTTCCCGATCTGGAATTCATATTCGTTGAAAACGAACTCTATGAATCCACCAACAATATCTACTCTCTCAGTCTGGCTGCCGGTTATCTGTGTGCCGATGATTCGCTTATTCTCGATAGCGATGTGATTGTCGACGGTTCCGTGATTCAGGCTGCTGTCTCCGACTCTCGCCCAGATCTGGCTGTGGTTGCGCCTTATCGCCCATGGATGTATGGCACGATGCTCACTGTCGGTCCGGATCACAACATTACCTCACTGATTTCTCCCGACCGCTTCATGGCTGCCGATGCTCCGTTCTATTTCAAGACGGTGAACATCTACCGTTTCAGCCGCGAATTTTCCGAACGTTGGTATCTGCCCTGCCTGAGCGCTTATATGGAGAAGGTCGGTCCACAGGCCTACTACGAACAGGTGCTTTCTGCCGTGTTGTCGTTAGGAACAGTTGAGGTTGCTGCTCTTGATGTCGGCTCTGCACGTTGGTATGAGATTGACTCGCCCGAAGATCTCAGGGTTGCCCGGGTGATTTTCAGTTCACCGGAGGCTGCTTGCGCTATGATCACCGGAAACTATGGCGGTTTCTGGCGGTTTCCCGGTCTGCTCGATTTCTGCTACCTTGTCAACCCTTGTTTCCCGCCTTCCGCTCTCATCGAGTCTATCAAAACTGCTCTTCCTGAGCTGCTGGTTTCCTATCCTTCGGGGCTTAAACCGCTCACACGGCTTGTCGCCGAGGCTATGCATGTGGATCCCTCATTTGTCTGTCCCGGTAATGGCGCTTCCGAGTTGATCAAAGTGCTGATGGATCGGTTGCCGGGCCGGATTGCCGTCCTCACTCCGACTTTTGAGGAATATATCAATCGTTCGCCCGGGAAAGTTGTGGAAATTCCTGTCAGTGTTGAGGTCCCGTGTCGGCTCTCTGACATTCCGGCTCTCGCTTCAGGCCGTTTCAGCGCTGTTGTCCTGCAGAATCCCGTCAACCCTACCGGACATACTTTTCTGCGTTCCGATCTTCTGGCGATGCTCGAAGTCTGGAAAAATCAAGGTGTGATTCTGGTGGTCGATGAATCTTTCATCGATTTTGCCGATGATCCCTCATCACTGTCACTTTTCACCGACGACATATTGCAACGGTTTCCTAACCTCGTTATTGTCAAGAGCCTTTCAAAGTGTTACGGTGTCCCCGGAATGCGCCTCGGCGTCCTCGCCACATCCTGTGAGTCTATGCTCACGTCTGTGCGCAGTGAGGTCTCAATCTGGAATATCAACTCATTTGCCGAATATTTTTATCAGACTTTCAGTCGGTATGAGGATACCTATCGTGAATCGCTCGGTATCTTTCGCTGTTATCGCCGCAGTTTCTTCGATGCGCTTTCTTCCGTCTCGGGTGTTCATCCCGTTCCCTCTCAGGGCAATTTCATTCTTCTGCGCCTTAATCCGGTCAGTACGGATGTCGATGTTGTATGCCGTCTTGCCGCTGACAATATCCTTGTGAAAGATTGTCGGGGCAAGCGTGGATTCCTTCCCGGCGAATATTATGTCAGAGTGGCGGTTCGCACTCCATCCGACAACGAACGCCTGGTCTCCGTCCTGCGCCAGCTTGCATCCGAAGGTCTTCTGGTAGCCTCAAACTGATATTGTGATGGTGGTTGCCGGTGATCGTTCGCTATTGAAGCGTGCCTTTATAGGTACGGCCTGGGTAACGGTCGATCGTCTGCTCACCCTCGCCGTTCGCTTCGTCGTGACACTGGTGCTCGCATGGCTTCTTTCGCCGGCCGATTTTGCGTGTGTGGGAATCCTGGCTGTGTTTGTAGCGGTGAGCACTACATTGCTCGACAGTGGTTTCGGGGCAGCCTTGATTCGAGAGTCCGATCCATCTCAGACAGATTATTCCTCGGTCTTCTACTGGAATCTCTCTGTGGCCGTGATAATGTGTCTGCTCCTGTGGCTCATAGCCCCTGCTGTAGGCTCGTGGATGTCGATTCCGTCTCTCTCATCCGTCATGCGCGGATTGTCGTTTGGACTGATTGCCGATGCTTTATGCCTCATACCCGCAAATCGTCTCCGCAAGTTGCTTGCTTTCCGTACTCTGGCTATTGTCAATCTTGCTTCCCTTGCTGTGGGTGGTGGGGCAGCGGTCGGCGCCGCTTATATGCACTTTGGTGTGTGGGCGTTGGTTGTTCTCCAGGTTGTCACGTCTTTCGTCAAGGCTGCTCTTCTTTGGGTTTTTGCCCGCTGGCTTCCATCTGCCCGCTTTTCGGCCGGTGCGCTCCGGACGCTTTTCAGTTATGGCGGCTTCATGTTTGCCGCTTCTATGCTTCAGGAGATATGCAATAACATTCAGGGTGTGGTGATAGGACGTATCTCTCCGCTTCAGGTCGGATTCTTCAACCAGGCCGAGAAGCTCAATCAGATCACGTCGTACACCCTTCCTAATATATTGGTCCAGGTTCTGTTTCCCGTCTATTCATCTATGGCCTCCGATCTCAACCGGCTTGCCTCTGCGGTTGAATCCAACGTCCGTCTGGTCGCTTTCGCGGTAATACCTCTTTTGACGGCTCTGTTTGTTGTTTCCGAACCTCTGATCCATTTCCTTTACGGAACCAAGTGGCTTCCCGCTGTGCCATATTTCCGTATTTTCTGCATAGCCGGTTGTTTTGTATGCCTGCAGAATATCAATTTCTATGCCGTTGCGTCGGCCGGATTTAGCCGGCAATTGTTCTGGTGGAGCATATACAAATGGTCGGTGTTGCTGGTATTGATTCTTTTTGGAAGCCGTTGGGGTGCTGTCGGCATTTGCTGGGGTATGGTGATAAGCAGTTTAAATATCTGGCTTGTCAATGCGCTGCTTGTGTCGCGCTATGTCGGTTTTCGGTTCAGTCATCAGCTCCGTGCTGTGCTGCCGGCTCTTGGCGCTGCTGTTTTCTCATTCACATTGATCATCATTATCAAGTGGTTCTGTGACTCTGTTTCGTTATGGGTGCTGGCAGTTATTCTGCTCGCTATCTATCTGCTTATAGCTCGGTTGTTGCAGTTCCGTGCTCTTGATGAAGTCACTTCCATTCTCTCGCGCCTATGATTTCACCCGAAGTTCAGAACCGGTTGCGCCGGCTCTTCAACCCCGACGGCTCGCCACTGAGGCAGGTGCAGATGCGTCTGCTCGATATTTTGCTTGAGGTCGATGCCGTCTGCCGCCGTAATTCTATCTCCTACTGGATTGGTTCCGGCACTCTGCTCGGTGCTGTCAGGCATGGGGGCTTCATTCCGTGGGACGACGATATCGACATTGAGATGACCATCGACGATTACCGGCGCTTTCTCAGCATAGCCCCTGATCAGCTTCCTCCTCATCTTTGTCTGCAAAACTCGGCGACCGATCCTATGTTTCTGCTCTCTTTCACCAAAGTGCGCGATACGCGTTCTACGATTGTCGAAACCGGTCCGGTTATTTCGTCCTATTATCGTTACAAGGGCTACTTCATCGACGTTTTCCCCGTTGTTCCGTCCGGCTCCGCGATTCTTCATCATCTGCATGGAAAGATTGCCTATTATGGTATCTTGAGTGTCAACCGTTTGTGGCCTACTGCGCTTGGCCCTGCTGCTCTCGGCCTCCATCGTGGACTCATGAAGATGCTTTCGGCTGTATCGGCTCCTCTGCAGAAGATCGGAGCGGGGGAGCGCCTTCGTCATCTCTCGCCGAGCACCTTTGTGGGTCCGCGTCTGCTTAGCGATATTCTACCCCTTGGCGAGATCATTTTCGAAGGTCATTCCTTCAGGGCACCCGCAGCGCCCGATGCTTTTCTGCGCAGGCTTTACGGCGACTATCTGACGTTGCCGCCTATCGGTTCAATCAAGCCTCATTTCTGATAATCACCGATATTCTTGACGGATCAATCACCTCAGAGATCCGTTTTGCATTCTTTCGGTCGGCTTTGCCAGATATCACGGCCAGTATCAGCATACTCCTGCTGTCGATAAGCGGCGCAATCTCCTCGGCTTCACCCAGTGTGCGGATAGTTGTCAGGACGGTTACTCCCTTTTCCTGCATGTCATTGGCCTGCTTCCTGAAATTCTCACTCAACAGAAAATCCGGCACAGTATTCTTAGCTATAATCACTGTCGTTCGCCCTATTTTCGCAAGCGATTCGCACAGCATTTCCCCTACGCTCTCTGACGCATCTCCTGCAAGATACACCTTGCTGATCTGAGGATCCCTCATCAATCTGCTTCTCAATGCTTTTACTGAGTCACAGCAGTTCTTCTCCATATTGCAGAACGCAAGATCGCTGCTGTCGGTGATTCTTTTGTTTCTGTTGGTAAGCCATATTGCCGGTATGGTAGGGATCAGCAGAGCCATTATCGAGCATAGACCGCACACTACCATCGCTTTCCTTTTGCTCGGCTTTATCGAGCAGAATGCTTCATCCACTATGAATCCCGGTTTTGTGCGGCTTGCCTGTTGCAGCAGTGCGCTTTCTCTCTTGTCTGCCAGATATAGATACAGTGCGTTTTTCAGGCTTCGTTCGCGTTCAAGCACGATATAGTCTCGTTCTACTTCCGGCAGAGTCGACATGCTTTTGTCAGCCTTTCCTACGATCGACTGTTGCGACCGTAATACTGATCTTGTTGATCGCAGCATGCTCTCAACGTTCTTGATAACCGACTCCCTCATCTCTTTCAGGTTTTCAATAACCGCGCTCACAGCCGGATTTTTCTCACTGCCCGACTGCATCAGCCTCCGTTTTTCCATCAACAGGTTATTGTAATCTTTTATCATCGGATACGCCTCCTGATCGAACACCGGCAGCAGCTCGTCGGCTTTGCTTTGATCGCTGAGCGATTCCATCACCTCCTCCAGATACATGCTTTCGGCCTCGGCTTTCACCAGTTCGGTTTTTGCTGTCAGTGCCTGTTCTACCAATAGTGGTGCTTCCGCCGCCATATTCACTGTTTTGTTGCGGCTTTTCAGATCTTTTATCCGTCCCTCGGCCTCACTCAGTTGACCGAATATTGCCGCTATTCTTTCGTCAAGGAAAGCCGCTTCTTCAGCGGCAGCTGTGTGCTTCCGTTCAAGGCGACGGTCATTGTAGGCGTTCATCACGGCATTCAGTATCGCCATTCCACGCTCGCGGTTGGGATAGAGCATTTCGAAGCTCACTGCGTCCGACATCTTGTCGGCTTTGTCCACTCTGATTTCTTTGTCAAGATAATCGGCTGCTGCGGCATATCCGCAGATGCTCACCTCGATCGTTTGTTCATTGTCGGTGATGGGTTCGGTCATCGCTACCTGAAAATCTCCATAGGGAGTCTTCACTGTCGCAGGCAGTTCCGTTTGAGTGAGCTCGGCGATAACTTTACGTAGCATTCCGCGTGTGACTCTTATGTCAGCCTTGTCACCTTTCAGTTCCACTCTCATTTTCATCCCTGTTCTGAGAGTGTCGAATACTCCTTCGCTTCCGGTTACGTTGATCGGGCTGTCGTCATATAGCATCCGTTTCCTCATTCCGTCGCGTTCGGTATATGTGATATTCAGACCGGCTTCTTTGGCTGCAGCCACGAGCACATTGTGGCTGTTGATTATCTGAAGCTCGTTGTCGACCGATGCCGATCCGAATCCACCTGCCGAGAATGTGCGCAACATCATTCCCATTGTGCCTCCCGGAATCGTGGTGTTGTCATCCTGACTCTCTATCAGCAGGGTTGCCTTTATTTCATACTGCGGTTGCTTTATCACGCAATACAGTGTGGCTGCCGCCGCAAATAGTATTATAGAAGCCGCATAAGCATATTTCAGCTTTTTCATGCTTCTTATCAGTCTTCTCAGGTCTATTGTGTTGTTGTCAGCCATTTTCGTTTTCGTTAGTTGTTTCACCGCAGCATATTCCTATTACCGACATCGCCGTCACTCCGGCAGCCTGAACCATTGTCGTGTTGGCTATCGACTCTATCAGAAGAAAGCACACACACAGACATCCTGTTGTGAAATATCCCGGCAGGGCGGGGGTGCGTCTTATTAGTTTCAGCAGTTGTTTCATCACATACACTATCAGCGCCGTGAACAGTGCCACTCCGGCTACTCCCATCTGTGCCAGCGACGGATAGTAAGCGTCGCAGATAAACGACGGATACGCTTCCGAAAGTCCATACACCTTATCGATTCCGTATTCTGCATATAGTCCCGAATATGGCGTACTCGACTTGTAGCTTGCGAATGAAGCCAGTCCCGAACCGAAAGGAAATTGGTCTATCATTATCATTGCTCCGGTTGCATAAAGCACCGGGCGTGCGAACGATTCCATCGCTTCCGGATCGAATCGGCCCTGTGCGTTGCTCAGAAAGTAGTAGGTCAGTTTGTCCCAGCCTGCCGCTACGGTCAGTATCAGTGTCACGGCTGCGGTCAGTATGTATTTCGGTTTCAACCGGCTTGTCAGGTTCACGTCACCGCTCACCATGAAGGCTATGAATATCACATACTCTCCGTAAAATTTTGCTCGTGTGCAGAGCACTCCTCCCGTCAGCATCAGTGTGGCTGTCAGTTTGTCTTTTGTGGAAATCTCTCCAAGCCTGTTGGTCGAACATAGCAGATATACAGCCACACTCAGAAAGATATTGATTCCGCCATACGACACATGGCCCAGCAAAAGTTTCACCAACATCGGCGACATCATCAGGATCCCGGTGCATATCAGGCAGTTTGCTATTGCTATCCACTTTAAAACCGCGCGGTCAGTCTCTGTCAGCCGTGGCTTGATCCCCATGAACACCGCCAGACATACGACCGACTTTATCTGTATCACGCTGTCAGCCAGTATGGCACTTGCTGTGTTATAGTTCTTTGCTATAACAGAATATACTGCATAGCAGCCCATTATCGCAACTGCTACCCATAGCAGTCTGTACTTTCGCCAGTTGCCGTTAACTATTGCGTCGCCGGTGGCAAGCAGAAACAGAAGCATCGCAGCTATTTCATCGGCATACCCCGCCACTGTTACCGATGGTATCAGCAACGCGAAGCTCGCGGCAAATATGGCCAGGGCTATACGGTCGATTCTTATCATGCTTCTTTGTTTCGTTATTGTTTGCAAAGATACAACGCCATCTACATTCTTTTAGTACTACCTGCCCCTAAATCATATTTTTCTTTGGTCACGTCTGCCGATTTGACTACCTTTGCGTCGCGGCTTCGTATTTTTTTGCGGGCTGTAACTTTTTGTTTTAATATTTTGTCAGATGTGGAGTATTGACCTTTCTGTTTTTTCATATTGCGGCGCTGGCGTTGCCCTGGTGGCGGCGTTGGTTCTGTTGTGGTCTTTCCTGCCTGTGATGCGTCGCGTCTTTGTTCTCGCCGCCAATCAGACCGATTGTCCGCTCCTCGATGCTGTTGACTATCCTCCGGTGACCATTCTTGTGTATGCTCACAATGATGCCTGGAATCTTCCGACCCTTATCCACGATCTATTCAATCAAGACTATCCCGCCCCGATCGAAGTGGTGGTCGTAAACGATGTCGCTGTCGACAATACCCACGAGGTGGTTCTCGAACTTCAGAATACCTATCCCTCTCTCTATCTCACCTTCATGCCCGAGCGTTCGCGTAATCTCAGCCGCAAGAAGCTCGCCGTGACTATCGGCCTGAAAGCCGCCAGCAACGACGTTGTGATGCTCACCTGCGGCAACTGCCGCATTGATTCGCCCGATTGGCTGCGACGCATGATGCGTCATGTTGTCGAGGGTAAGGAGGTGGTGATCGGCTACGCCACCTTGCGCGACAGCGAGGGCGAGCCTACCGGCGGCATGAATGCCCGTCTGCGTAGTTTCGACTGCGTTTGGGATGCTCTGCGCTATCTCTCGTCAGCCATTTCGGGCCATCCCGTCCGCGGCAATGGCAACAACCTTGTCTATCGCAAGCATCTTTTCTTCGAGAACAAGGGATTTGCACGCTCACTCAATCTCAACTATGGCGACGATGATATCCTTATCAGCGAGATTGCCAACAGTACTAACGCTGCTGTCGAGATCTCCCGTCAGTCGATTGTTGAGGCTCGTGAGTCGCGTCCCGGTGTCGTCTACGAGCTTGAAAAACTGCGCCACGACTTCACGGCCCATTTCCTGCCTAAGGGTCCTCGTCTTATGATGGGTCTTTTCTGCACCATGGCCTGGTCATGGCTTGCAGGTTCGGCCGCTGCGGTTGTGTTCGGTCTGCCTTCCCTCATCCCCGTCATTTTCGTGGTGCTTCTTGCCGTAGGACTGTGGCTCCCTCTCATGTTTGCCTGGCGCAATCTTGCCAACTCGCTCATGGCGCCCCATGTGGCTTTTGTCTCGGTACCGTTCCTTATGCTCTGGCACCCGCTTTTCAATCTGCGCTATCGCATTGCCGGTGCCCGTCAGAAGCGTGAAAATTTCACGTGGTCTAAATTGGGCTGATAATCCTGACCCTTACCTGTTTGTTACTTTTGACCCGTATCCCGGTGTCAAGAATTTTTTTGTGCGGATTCAGGATTTTTTCTACCTTTGCAGTCCGTTATGATACACGGATTCGACAACGACAAGTATTTGAAAATACAGTCCGAACATATTCGTGAGCGCATCGCTCAGTTCGGAAATAAGCTCTATCTTGAGCTTGGTGGAAAACTCTTCGACGACCATCACGCAAGCAGGGTCCTCCCCGGTTTTCAACCCGACAGTAAGCTCCGTATGCTTCAGCAGCTTAAGGACCAGGCGGAGATTGTGATTGTCATAAGTGCCCTCGACATTGAGAAAAACAAGGTTCGCAACGACCTCGGCATCACCTACGATATGGATGTCCTGCGTCTGCGCAACGAGTTTCAGAAGCGGGGATTCCTTGTTAGTTCGGTGGTAGTGACCCACTATAATGGCCAGATCAGCGCCGATGCTTTTCGTCGTCGCCTCGAGCGAATGGACATCAAGGTCTACTATCACTATACCATCGAGGGTTATCCCAATAATGTTGGCCTCATAGCTTCCGACGAGGGCTTCGGTAATAACGACTACATCGAGACCACCCGTCCGCTGGTTATCGTCACCGCTCCTGGTCCCGGCAGCGGCAAGATGGCCGTTTGCCTCAGTCAGCTTTACAACGAGAACAAGCGCGGGGTTGAAGCCGGTTATGCCAAGTTCGAGACCTTTCCCGTATGGAGTCTCCCGCTCAAGCATCCTGTCAACATCGCCTACGAGGCTGCTACCGCCGACCTCAACGATGTCAATATGATCGATCCTTTCCATCTTGAGGCCTACGGAAAGACCGCTATCAATTATAATCGTGATATAGAGATCTTCCCTGTGCTTAATGCTCTTTTCGAGGGCATATATGGTGAGAATCCTTATAAGTCGCCTACCGATATGGGCGTCAACATGGTGGGTTTCTGTATCAGCAATGATGCGGTTTGCTGCGATGCTTCGAAAAACGAGATTATCCGCCGCTACTTCACGGCGCTCAACCATCTCGCTCAGGGCGATGGCAATGATGACGAGGTCAATAAGATAGCTCTTCTGTTCAAACAGGCCAAAATTGATATCTCATATCGCAAGACGGTTCAGGCCGCGCGCGACCGTGCCGCAAAAAGTGGTCTTCCATGTGCGGCTATCGAGCTTGCCGACGGCACCATAATCACTGGCGAGACCAGCGAGCTCCTCGGTCCGAGTTCGGCGTTGATTCTCAATGCTGTAAAGTATCTTGCCGGTATCGATCACAATGTCAAGCTTATTCCTCAGGAACTTATCGAACCTATACAGCACACCAAGATCAACTACCTCAGCGGTCACAATCCGCGCCTGCATTCCGACGAGGTTCTTGTAGCTCTCTCCGTTCTCAGCCCGCACGACGAGCGTTGCCGTGATGCTCTGCGTATGCTTCCGGAGTTGCGCGGCTGTCAGATGCACTCTACGGTGATGCTTGGCGAGGTCGATCACAAGATTTTCCAGAAACTTGGCGTTGGTCTCACCTGCGACCCTGCTCGTAAGAAATAAGTCAGCAGCCCGACGAAACTGAAACGGAGACCCCGGCATTTGCCGGAGCCTCCGTTTCAGTTTCGTTTGTGATAGGCTTTATCTACTTCTTATCCCACACATACAGCCTGTCTGACGGGCGTGTCTTTTCGTCAACCTTTATGCTGATACTGTCGCCCTTGAAGGCTTTGGCCACAGGTAGTCCGTCAACTCTCAGCTCGTTCACAGTCATGATGATAGCACCAGTTGTCGGGCCGGTGATAATTATTTCATCACCAACCGACAGTTCACCCGCTTCCATCAGGAATTCAGCCACTTTCTGCTTTGAGAAATAGCGTATGCTCTTTGCGGCATAGCGTTTCACTCTTGTTGCCGACGACCCGTATTTCTCCGACCATTGTCCGAGCCGTTCGCCCATATAGTAGCCGTTCCAGAAACCTCGGTTGAACACCTTTGCCAGCTTGTCGTCGAACGATGATAGCACCTCTTCAGTTGCTGTTCCGTCACACACCGCTCTCAGTGCTTCATCATAGGCTCTCACAACTGTGTCGACATATTCCGGCCCTCTCGCGCGGCCCTCTATCTTCAGCACTCTCACGCCGGCCTTGGCCATCTTGTCGAGAAATCCTATTGTTTTCAGGTCCTTCGGCGACATGATATATTTGTTCTCTATGTTAAGTTCGTCGCCGGTCTCAAGGTCCGTCACGCGATAGCCCCTGCGGCATATCTGACCGCAGGTACCGCGGTTTGCGCTCCTGTTCATCTCGTGAAGACTCAGATAGCATTTGCCGCTAACGGCCATGCAGAGAGCCCCGTGACAGAACATTTCTATTCTTATGAGTTCGCCTTTCGGTCCTCTGATATCCCGTTCTATGATCTGGCGATGTATTTCGCCCACCTGTTCCATATCGAGTTCGCGGGCCAGCACAACCACATCGGCAAAAGCTGCATAAAATTCCACGGCTTCTATATTGCTCAGATTGAGCTGTGTGGATATATGCACCTCAACTCCCTGCCGGCGGGCATAGCTTATGGCAGCCATATCGCTTGCTATTATCGCCGATATTCCCGCTTCTTTCGCAGCGTCGATTATCGACCGCATAAGCGGTAGTTCCGGATTATAGACTATCGTATTGACGGTGAGATATGATTTCACACCATGTTCTCCGCATATCCCGGCAATCCGTCTTAGGTCGTCGATAGTGAAATTTGCGGCCGAACCGGCGCGCATGTTCAGCCCCTCGACTCCGAAATACACGGCATCGGCTCCCGCGTTGATCGCCGCGTGGAGCGACTCGTAGCTCCCCACGGGAGCCATTATCTCAAATTCAGATCGTAACATAGCGCAAAATTACAAAATCATTCAGCCTCCCGGAAATTTTCATCCTGTTTTCCTTTAATGGTCCAGGGTGAGACTCCCGGGAAGCTGCTGACCTTTCGTATTTCAGCTGCCGAACGTCACTTCCAGTTTCGGAATGATGGGTCCGAAAACACATCGTTCATATTTTGTCGCAAAGATCTCGAAACACTTGTTGCAATGCACGCATCTTGATTTTAATGCCTCACTCGTCTTCAGTCTAACGATGAAATCCGGCTGTGTGAGGAGTGTGCGTGAAAGCGACACAAAGTCGGTGGTCTCCAAAACCTTGTCGATTGATTCTTCTGTGAAGATACCGCCTACCAGCGAAAGCGTCATGTTCGGGAACCGTTTACGCAGATATTCTGTTGCCTCGAGATAGTAGCATTCCGCTTTTCGATCCTTTCGTGTGAAGTCCGATCCGCTTATTTCCACAAGATCCGTGCCGCTCTTCACCAGGGTGTCGGCATAATACGCGAGCAGGTCATAGTCGTCTATACCTTCCGCGGTATTGTGGGCATTGAGTTTTACGTATATCAGGAAGTCTGGTCCGCATTCTTTTCTGATATTTTCCACTATCTCTTTAGGCAGACGGATTCGGTTCTCGTCTGTTCCGCCGTAGCGGTCAGTGCGGTGATTCATATCTCTGTTGACCACGGCCTGAAGCAGATACCAGTGTGCTATGTGCACCTGCACGCCGTCAAAGCCTGCCTCTTTAGCTCGGTGGGCTGCCTCGACAAACAGTTTGCCTGTATCCTCCATCTCATTAGTGGTTAGTTCGTTGAAGTCGAATGGCGTCAGTCCTTTCGGTCCGGCCATTGATATCTGAGCTATAGCTATGGCTCCGTATTCATGAATTTTGTCGGCCACGCGCTTCAGTCCCGACAGCTTGTCGTCGCTCCCTATCGAAGGCTGAGCTATGTCTGCCCGGTATTTCAGATCTGGCGAGACGCTGAAATGACCTGTGATGATCGTGCCGACATCGCCTTTGCCAAGGGCATCATACATTTCTATTTCAGCATCGCTTATTGTGCCGTCTGTATTGTCAAGATGGCTGTTGGTGGCACTTCTGATGAATCTGTTTTTTGCCGTCACGCCTTTGATTGTGAAAGGCGTGAATTTGTCAGTGGTCTTCATATTGCGGAATTCTGGTTTATCCTAACAGCATGCGGCGTTCCTGTTCTACCGTTATGGGCGAGGAGTGTCCCGACAGAAGCACGGTGTCGGCCGGCAGGGTCAGTATTTTGTTGATGATAGAGTTCTCGAGTTCGACGCGGTTTCCTCCGGGAAAGTTCGTGAGCCCCGGGCCGTGTTGATACAGCGTGTCGCCCACGAATGCCACTCGCTCTTCCGGCGAATAATATGTCACCGATCCCGGTGTGTGGCCCGGCGTGTGGATCACTTTCAGATAAAAGCCCGAGTTGGCCTTCAGTCTGATTATCTCTCCGTCTGTCAGTTCCTCGTAGTGGGCCACTCTGATCGGCTGGCCTGAGTTGCCGCTCAGGTTCAGATATGGATCTGTCAGATACTTCGCGTCACTCGGATAAATATAGATTGGAGCGACAAGTTTCTCACGCAGAAGTTCTGCCGCCCCTATATGATCGAAGTGGCCATGTGTCAGGAGTATTTTCTCTATCTTCCAGTCATTGCTCCTGATTGTGTCATATATGAGTCCGGCTTGCGCTCCCGGATCGATCAGAAAGCCTGTTCTTGTGTGATTGTCTATATAAAAGTATGTGTTCTCTGTAAAAACACCTTCTACTTCAAGTCCTTTTACCATGATTGTGTATTTTCTGGTGTGAAAAATAAGTCTTCTCCCGGATAGTTGCCGGGCAGAAGACTTTTCAGTTATTTTTCAGTGTTACAGAAGCTGACATCCGTCAGGTCCGCACACATGTGCACGTTCACCGGTTTCTTTCGCGACTTTCTCTGCCTCCTTTATGCGGCGGTCGGCGCGTTCCAGTGCCGACTTCATTCCTTCGGTGCTCATGGCTCCTGGCACGGCAAATTCGCCGTTAAACACCATATACGGAACTCCGTGAACCCCGTGCATCTGTGCCTCACGCTCGTCAAAACGAACATCGTCGCCATACATGTCGCTGTCGAGCACGGCCTTTACTTCATCTTCCTTCATCCCTGCCTCTTTGGCTACCGCCATCAGTACATCATGGTCGGCAAGCACCAGATTCTTGGTGAAGTAGGCATCGAACAGCAGATGATTCAGCTTCGTGACCGTTGCATAGTCATACTTTGCTTCCGCAAGCTTCATCAGGCGGTGGGCATCGAATGTATTGCTGTATCGTGTTGTGGCATAGCGGAAATCGATACCCACTTCGCGGCCCAGTTCCGAGATCTGTTCTATCTGCTTTTCGGCGTCGGCCAGGCTCAGACGGTACTTCTTGGCAAAGCGCTCGGGTGTTGTGGTGGTTACCTCTTTCGGTGTGGTAGGATCCAGTTCGAATGCACGGTAGTCTATTTTTACGCTGTCGGTCATACCGAGTTCTTCGATGGCCTTTTCAAGGCGTGTCTCACCGATGTAGCAGTAAGGGCATGCGAAATCGCTCCAGATTGTGATGTTGATCATAGTTCTCTTTCCTTTCGTTGTTAAGTTTAGCTGTTGTGTAAGTCTCTATTTTATAATCGAGTTGAGCACTCTTTGGAATGCTTCGAGATCTTCACGGCTCACAAGGTCGGTCAATGCTTTATGACGCTCGTCGGCTATCGTCATTATCCTGGTTTCTATCTCGCGGCCTTTTGCCGTGAGCCACACCCGGCAGCATTTATGGCTTATCTGTTCGCTCCTCACAAGCTCCTTGCCTGCGAGCGCCGTCACCGAGCGGCTTACTGACGCCTTGTCTTTGCCTACCATCCCGGCTATCTCGCATTGCTGCAATCCGTCTTGCGAATACAGCGCTCGCAGGATCATATATTCGGCCGAGGTGATCTTCAGTCCGGCGGCTTTCAGGGCAGTTTCGAGTTGTGTTGTCAGCCTTTGAAATGCAGTGCCGATCAGGCAGCCCACACAGGGCATCCGGTATGTCGTGATCTCGTTTTTCATATTCTGATATTATAACAGCACAGACGCAAAAAATGGTTGACAAGTCAACCATGGTGCTGCTGAGTTTGATTGGTAAAGTTATATATACATTAGCAAATTATACAAAATAAGAGGAAGAGCATTCGGATAGCTCTTCCTCTTTATGATTTCCAGTGGGATGATAATTATTTCTTTTCCATGATCTGGGCCGACGGTATGCATGCTATGCCCATATTCTTGAGGTCGAAGATATTGGCATTCGCTACATCTTCTGATGCAGCCGAGCAGCAGTCAGTCACTACGATTGTGTTGTAGTCAAGGCCCATTGAGTCGACAGCGGTCGAGCGCACGCAGTTGGGATATTGTGTGCCGGTCAGATACACATTCTTAGCACCCAGACCCCGCAGTATTATGTCGAGGTCTGTGCCGAAGAAAGCGCTGAAACGCTGCTTCTTGACGGTGTAGTCGCCCGGTTGAGGTGCTATTTCGTCGGGAATTGCTGCACCTTTGGTTCCTTCTATGCAGAAAGGATGCCCATCCTCGAAGAAGTGGCGGCGGAATAGCTCCGCATCTACACCCGACGGGCGGTGTATACGGTAAATGTAGATCACGGCCCAGTCGTTGGCGCGCCCGAAGTCAAGGAATTTCTTTATTGCAGGCAGGGTGGCGTAGGCACCGGGTATACGCATAGGTGAATCTGGAAGAACGAAATCGTTCTCCATGTCTATCACCAGAATCACATTCTCGGCACTTGTCAGCATGCCGTCTATCTTGTTGCTTGCCATGAACTTATTTGCCAAACATACCGCCCAGCATACTGCCGGCCTTATCTTTCAGTCCGCTGATCACGCTGTCTTTCACGCCGTCAAGCCCTGCGTTGTTCAGAAGGCCCGACGCGGTGAGTTTCGAAATGATGTCGGGGAGCGACAGATTTTTGAGGTCAAACGACTTGAGCGCGTCTGTGACCTTTGCGATGTCAAACGAGTTGCCGAATTTGGCGGTGAGCTGGCTGAGGATCTCCTGGATGTTCATAGTTGTTGTGGTGTTGAATTGTTTTTCTTCATAACGCGCAAGATATCATTAAAGTTTAGCCATTTGCTGCCGGCGTCCTGTGCCAATCCTCTTCACTGGCCTTACCGGGTATAAGAATATGAGGTGCAATAATTATGATTTTCATCATTGTTGCCACTTCTTTTTATGTTTTGCAACATATTCTTGATTTTTTATTTCGCTACGTTTGAAAATATTGACAAAAAATCGTACATTCGCACCCTAAGAGATATTTTTGCCTCTATCTATCCTCATAATCTTACTTCTTTCGATAAGAAATTATACTACAATACAAGTCAAAGCATGAGTTACCTTAAATTCGACAAAAATCTCATGATCAATCTGGAGCAGTCCTTGTCAAAGGAAATGCTCCGAACCAATCAGTCCGGTGCCTATCACTGCACTACTGTGGTTGACTGCAATACCCGCAAGCAGCACGGACTTTTGGTGATTCCGATTCCGGGTTTCAACAATGCGCCCCATGTTCTCCTGTCAGCAATGGATGTTACTGTGGTTCAGCATGGTGCGCCGTTTAATCTTGGTTTGCACAGGTATCAGGGCGGTGTTTATAGTCCGAATGGTCACAAATACATCCGCGAATTCGACTGCGAGAGTGTTCCCCGCACAACTTATCGCGTGGGTGGCGTGATTCTCACAAAAGAGAAAATGTTTATTTCTCATGAGAATCGCTTGCTGATCCGATACACTCTGGTTGATGCCCATTCCGCTACCACTCTCCGTTTCAAGCCGATGCTCGCTTTCCGTGAGGCAAACGCGCTCTGTCTTGAAAACGATCAGCTCAACGGCGATTGTCCGGAGGTTCCCAATGGCGTGAAATGTTGCCTATATCCCGGCTATCCCACCTTGTTCATGCAGTTCTCGCGGAAGCCCGAGTGGATCTATGATCCCAACTGGTATAAAGGCTTCGAATATGTCAAGGATATGGAGAGGGGAGTGCCCTATACCGAAGACCTCTGGGTGCCCGGCACTTTCGAAATTCCTATCAAGAAGGGCGAGTCGATAATCTTCTCAGCCGGTCTGAGCGAGATTCCGCCCCGTTCGCTCGCCAAAATGTGGGAAGGCGAAATCGCTACCCGCACTTGTCGCACCAGCTTCTTCAACTGCCTCAAGAACGCTGCCAAGCAGTGCTATCTGAAGGATCGCGATGGTGAGTTCATCATCTCGAGCTATCCCTGGGGCAAGGTTAGAGCGCGCGACACTTTCATGGCTCTGCCCGGAAGCACTATCGCTATCGGCCACCGCGACGATTACGAAGAAATAATGGATACAGCTTCCGAGGCTCTTCGCCACTATATGGATACCGGCGAACTCGACAGCCGCATCCATGGTATCGACCTTCCCGATGTCGGCCTCTGGACTCTCTGGGCTCTGCAGCAGTATGCCAAGGCCTACGGCGCCAATGATACCCGTGAGCGCTATATGAACCTCATCGCCGGTATTGTCGACTACTATCTTGACAACCGTCATCCCAACCTGCGCGTCGAGCCAAACGGAATGGTTTATACAAACGGTACAGGTACTCCCGCTTCATGGATGAACTCCACCCTCAACGGTCGTCCCGTTGTCCCCCGCACCGGTTATCTGGTAGAGTTCAACGCTATGTGGTATAACGCCCTCATGTTTGCCGCATCGCTGGCCGATGGTATTGCCGAATATGCTTCTGCTTCTGCCCGCTGGACTGAAACTGCCGAGCTTCTTAAACCTGCTTTCGTCGACACTTTCCTCAACGACTACGGCTATCTCTTCGACTATGTCAACGGCAACTATGCCGATCCGTCAGTCCGTCCCAACATGGCTATAGCCATAGGGCTCGACTATTCGCCTCTCGACCGCCGACAGCGTAAGTCGGTGCTCGACGTAATCACCCGCGAGCTTCTGACGCCTAAAGGCCTCCGCACTCTTTCTCCCAAGAGCTTCGGCTACCGTCCGTTCTATCTCGGTTCGCCCGAGGAGCGCGAGATGGCTCTTCACAATGGTCCTTCACGCCCGTGGCTCTTTGGTTTCTATACCGATGCCTACCTCCGCGTGTTCGGTATGAGCGGTGTCGGCTATCTCGACAGAATGCTCATAGGCTATGAAGACGAGATGACACAGGGTTGCATTGGCTCGCTTTCTCAGCTCTACGACGGTAATCCTCCCTTCACGGGTCGCGGCGCCATCAGCCATGCCGTTAATGTGGCCGAGATTCTCCGTGCCCTCACGACTCTCAAGAAATTCAATATGTAATCGTATCCCTCACACATAACCATGAAAGCATTAATGTTCGGGTGGGAGTTCCCACCTCATATCCTCGGAGGCCTC
Source organism: Bacteroides sp. (assembly GCA_014801735.1). The sequence continues at coordinate 23,977 of JAAVDO010000004.1, forward strand.
GGAACGGCCAGCTATGGTCTGACCAAAGGCATGTGGGAGTGTGGCGACATGGATATCACTTTCGTCATCCCGAAACCCTTTGGCGATGAAGACCGCTCTTTCGCTAACATCATCGGCACTTCGCAGGTGCCCGTGGTGTGGCGCGACAATTCGCGTGAATACGTCGAGAGCAGGATTGGAAACGTGATGAGTCCGGATCTTTATTTCAGACTCCGCGATCATATCTATGCCGATTTCAATTATCTCCGCACCAACGATCTGGGTTGCATCGAGTTCAGCGGCCGCTATCCCGACAATCTTCTTGAAGAGATCAACAACTACAGCATCTGTGCCGGTGTGATAGCCCGCACGATTGACTTCGATATCATCCACAGCCATGACTGGCTCACATATCCCGCCGGTATCCATGCCAAGCAGGTGACTGGCAAACCCCTCGTGATCCATGTTCACGCTACCGACTTCGACCGTTCGCGCGGAAATGTGAATCCCACCGTGTTCGGAATCGAGAAAGACGGTATGGACCACGCCGATCATATCATGACTGTGAGCGAACTCACCCGTCGCACCGTTATCGAGAAATACGGTCAGGATCCCGCAAAGGTTACCACTGTCCATAATGCCGTTACTCCGCTCAGCCCCGAACTTCTGGCTGTCGATCCGCCCAAACCTAAGGAGAAAGTAGTGACATTCCTGGGACGTATCACGATGCAGAAGGGTCCCGAATACTTCGTTGAGGCTGCTGCTAAGGTTCTTAAGAACAATCACAACGTTCGTTTTGTAATGGCGGGCAGCGGCGATATGATGGACAAGATGATCAACCTTGCCGCCGAACGTGGCATCGCCGACCGTTTCCACTTCCCCGGCTTCCAGAAAGGCAAACAGGTTTATGAAATGCTCAAGGCAAGCGATGTCTACGTTATGCCGAGTGTGAGCGAGCCCTTCGGTATCTCTCCCCTCGAGGCTATGCAGATGGGTGTGCCCTCGATCATCTCCAAGCAGAGCGGATGCGCCGAAATCCTCAGCAACGTGATCAAGACCGACTACTGGGATATCGACGCCATGGCCGACGCGATCAATTCGATAATCACTTATCCCGCGATGTACAATCAGCTTCGTGAAGACGGACTTGACGAGGTGAACCGCATCACCTGGGACAAGGCCGGCCAGAAAGTGATCAACATCTACAACAAGGTCCTGGGCCGCGAGTAATTTCTTTTCTATAATAACCCGACAAACAATATCACACTATAAGATATGAAGGCAATCTGCTTTTACTTCCAGATTCATCAGCCGTTCCGCCTGAAGCGCTATCGTTTCTTCGACATAGGCAACGATCACTACTACTACGATGACTTCGCCAACGACGACATCGTGACCCGTATCGCTCACAACAGCTATATCCCTGCCGCCGAAAGCCTGCTGCGCATGATCGAGCAGAGCAACGGTAAATTCTGCTGCGCTCTCTCTATCACCGGTTCCGCTCTTGAGCAGTGCGAGCAGTATGTACCCGAGTTCATCGACCTGCTCAAGAAGCTCGCCTCTACCGGCCATGTGGAATTCCTTGCCGAAACCTATGCTCACTCGCTCGCATCGCTCACCGATCCCGAGGAGTTTGCCGCTCAGGTCAAGGCTCACGACGAAAAGATATTCCAGCTCTTCGGTCAGCACCCCAAGGTGCTCCGCAACACCGAGCTGATCTATTGCGATGAAATGGCGCCCCAGATTCAGGCTCTCGGCTACAAGGGCGTGATCACCGAAGGTGCCAAGCATATTCTGGGCTGGAAATCGCCAAACTATGTTTACTCAGCCGCCGGCGCTCCCAAGCTGAAACTCCTGCTCAAGAACTCCAAACTCAGCGACGATATCTCTTTCCGCTTCAGTAATCCCGAGTGGGACGCTTATCCTCTGACCGCCGACAAATATATCGACTGGATCGCATCGACTCCTCCCGAAGAACAGATCGTCAACCTGTTCATGAACCTTGAGACCTTCGGCGAGCTTCAGCACCGCGACACCGGTATCTTCCAGTTCCTCGAGGCTCTGCCACGTTTCGCTCAGGATCGCGGTATCGAGTTCATCACTCCTTCCGATGCTATCGCAAAGCTCAAGCCCGTTGGCGAGCTCACCGTTGTTCATCCCATCTCATGGGCCGACGAAGCCCGCGATACCTCAGCCTGGCTCGGCAACAAGCTCCAGCGCGAGGCGTTCGACAAGCTCTATAGCGTGGCCGAGCGTGTGCGTCTCTGCGACGACCGCCGTCTGAAGCAGGACTGGAACTATCTCCAGGCAAGCGACCATCTGTTCTACATGTCGACCAAGCACATGGCCGACGGCGATGTTCATTCTCACTTCTCGCCTTACGAGACTCCTTTCCAGGCTTTCACCAACTATATGAACGTGCTTGCCGACTTCATCGTGCGTGTTGAGGAGCAGTATCCTCTCTCGATCGAGAATGAAGAGCTCAATTCGCTGCTCACCACTATCCGCAACCAGGCTACCGAAATCGAGACTCTCAACAAGGAAGTAGCCTCCATGCGCAAGAACATTGAGCACTACAATGAGGAGCATCTCCTGCGCGAGAAGAAAGCTAAAGCCGAGAAGGCTCCTGCAGCCAAGAAACCCGGCCGCAAGCCTAAGAAAGCAGCTACCGATACCCCTGCTGAATAATTCCCCTAAATACCATAAAGAGAAACACCCGCGAAGCCTTCGCGGGTGTTTCTCTTTATGGTAGTTGCGATGCTGATAAATGGATTTTATTGTCTTATCTCCCCGTAGTAAAAATATCGAATTGCTCCATAACAGTTTCTGTATCAATGTGACTCATTGATTCACTGTATGGCGGGTTGAGGGGATGTGTGGTTGCGGAGGTAGCGGTATTCGGCGATTATTAGGATCAGAGTCACTACGGTAGCCATTATGTCGCTGACAGGAAATGAGTTCCATACACCGTGAAGTCCCATCCGGCTCGGTAGGATCCATAGCAGCGGAATCAGGAAAATCACTTGCCGGCATAGGCTTAAAATGATGGATTTGAATGCTTTGCCTATCGATTGGAAGAAGTTTGTAGACACTATCTGAAACCCGACCATCCAGAATGCCCAGAGCGAATTGCGGAAAGTACGTGCGGTGATGTCGATAAGTTCCTGATCTGTAGTAAATGCGCGAGCGATGATATTGGGACAGAATTCTCCTGCCAGACACCCTAAAGTAACTATGACAGAGGACCATAAAGTGGCCAGGCCATAGGCCCTGAACAACCTGTGATGCTTCCCTGCACCATAGTTGTAACCCACTATGGGTTGCATACCTTGGCAGATACCGATCACAACCATCACTAATAGAGACGTATATGTGGTGAATATGCCGGTCGCGGCTATTGCCATGTCATTACCGTAGTTCAGGAGTGACAGATTGACTATCACGTTGATAGCGCTACCGGCAAGGTTGACCAGCGCAGGTGCAGCACCTATCGACACGATGGCCCCGATGATGCGCCATGACAGGCCGTAGATTCCCTTCCTGAACCTGAGTTCTGTCTTCTTGCTGGTGAAGTGAGCCATCACGAAGACAGCCGTGCATGCCATCGAAATATCGGTGGCGATCGCCGCACCCCGTATACCCCAGTCAAATACAAAAATGAATATCGGGTCGAGAATCACGTTGAGGCCTGCGCCGAGAAACATCGTGACCATAGCCTTGACCGGATATCCCGACGAGCGCATGATGTTGTTGAAATTATAGGTTATGTTGGTCAGCAGCAGTCCGGGCAGCAGGTAGGAGATGAAACTGTGGGCGTAGGGTAGCGTCTGATCGCTTGCTCCGAATGCCCTGAGCAGGGGGTCGAGATAGATGGCGAACAGGGTCAGATAGGTCACGCCTATCAGTATCGACAGCACGAGCGAAGTTCCGAGCACCCGCTGTGCGCCGTCTTTATCGTTGGCGCCGAGCATGATGCTTATGCGCGCCGAAGCGCCGGCTCCTATCAGAACGCCGAGGGCCGTGGCTACATTTATCACCGGAAATGTGATCGCCAGTCCGGCGATCGCCGAGGGACCTACGCCCTGACCGATGAATATACGGTCGACTACATTGTAGAGCGACATAACCACTATGCCTACCACGGCCGGGACGCTGTAGTCCCAGAGCAGTCTGCCGATGTTGCCTGTAGCGAGGCGCGCTACGTCGCCACGGGTGGCTGAGAGTTCCTTTTTTGTTTTGTTGTTGTCGTTGTTGCTCATTTGTCGTTGTCGGTTCGGGCTATTGCCTCGATCACTTTGATTTCTACATCGTAGGGGGTTGCCTGTACGGCTCTTGACGGTCGTGGTGAGCGCCGGTAATAGAATGCCTGCTGCACATCCCACGACGGGAATTTTACCAGCCTGGTCTCTCCGGCGGGAATGTTCTCACTGATCCGGTTCACGGCTTTGTGAAGCTGTCGTCCCTTCGAATCGGTATAGGTTATCTGGATCACCACCATCTGCAGATCGGCCGGAGTGTGGTTGACGATAAATAGCGATTCGTTGCGCGAGCGGAGCGGTTTATCGTAACCGGCCACAGTAAGCGAGTCGATCATTGCGCCGCGGAGGGTATCTAACGTGACATCTTTCTGAAAACGTCTCACGTCTGTTCTGAGCCGACCACGGTCGGTTCTGGTGAGATCCTCCATCGGATGGGAGAAAGTCGATGAGAGGACTGTTAAAATCGCCGTGAGGGCTATTCGGATATTCCGCTTCATAGGTATACCGGGCTATGCGGCTTGGAGGGCCGGGGAAACACCTTCACCGCTCCCGGTACGGGTGGCTGTGTGTGGCTGCCGTCGCGTGTCGAAACGCTCGGTCTGACGAACAGGTAGGGAATCGCGGCATAGAAGCTGACTCTCAGCTTTCCGGCGCGGGGAGCTATCTCAAGTCTGTCAGAGTTGTCACTCAGTGTCAGCGTATAGGATTTATGGCGCAGGGTATGTCCGCCGCGTATTTCTGAGGCGATCCGCGCGTCGAAAGTGTTTTCGCGGGCTGCGGCCACCGCTGTTCCGATCACTGTTCCGGGGACAATAGCGCGGTCTTCGGCCTCGACTACCACCAGCCGGTAGCTTCCGGCATCAAACCGGGTGGAATCAGTGCGCTCTATGGCAATCAGTGCCCGGGTGGAATTACCCGCTGTCAGTAGCCAGACTCCCTCGACAGGTCTCGGGCCGCTGCGCCGCAATCTTGCCTCGACCACATCGCGACGATAGTCATCGGGCGACAGAATCTCTGCCGCACACTGCAGCGTCAGAAGCAGACACAGCACTAAGGCGGCATATCGTCCCGTCGTCGCGGAAGCTCTCATCAGATCGTCGAAAATTTATATGCGAAGCCGAACGAGAATATCTCTTTGAACTGGAAACGGTGCCAGTCCGTGTCGGGCAGTCGCGGGCTCTGAGTGTCGAAGCGCAGATGGAAATAGAACTGAGTGGAAAGGAAACGGTTCACATCGAAGCTGATGGTGTTTTCCCAGTCGCCCTGGGCATACTCGTAGTCTGTAAACAGGAACAGGCGTGAGCTGTAGTTGATGTTGTACGACCATTTCCATTTAAAGGTCAGCTCAGAGCTCGAACCAAACTCGCTCTTTGCCTTCTTGCCGGCGTCTATACCGAAGTTCTCGGGATCCAGCTCGTCGGAGAGACATGTCTTCAGATTGTAGCTCAAAGGTGCGATCGAGGCATTGAACTGCAAGCGGGGAGTGGTCTTTGAATAGGTCATACCGAGACCTATGTTGAGTTCGCCGGGCGACATGAATGCCGATTTCTTTACATTCTGGTTGGTCACATAGGAATTGGTGAGCTGCGTCTTGAATGTGGTGTTTAAAGTATAATACCAGTTGTTCGATGCCTTCAGACCGAACTTCGAATAAACCTGAAACAGGTCTTCGGTCACGTTGTAGGAGTGCAGTGTGTCGTCGGGAGCCGAATTCAGGCCGAGTTTATATTGCACAGTGGTGTCAAACAGCAGGTTGGGATGGAATTTCTCGTTGAGCTTGATGTTGTAGTATATGTTGAGAATGGCATTCAGGTTGTTTGATCCACCCTGATACCAGTTGGGCGAGATATAGGCCTGCGAGAACTGTAGCGAAGCCTGGAAAGTCCTGAGCCAGTGTATGGGCCGGGTCTCTACTCCCACCAGATAGTTGTTGGAGGCAGGGACCAGAACGATCTCCTCCAGGGTCATCTGAGTGGCACCTGGTGCCACAGCCGACTTGAAGCCTTCGGGTGCTACAGCCATCTCCGAGAGCACATATTCCACCTTCAGCGGATTGTCGATCATCAACTGCTGGCGCGCGCGAGCCGACAACAGCATACTCAATCCAAGGTCGTCGATAATAGTCTGATACCCGCTTTTCGGCAATGAATTTACAGCGCGCTCGTAAATATCTTCGGTATCGGCGGTATAAATTTCCAGCGGATCGGGTGCCGCAACCGTCGGTAGCGGCAGAAACTGATAGGAATCATAGATCAGCGGAAGATACATACCCGATTTCATTATGCTGTAATGGCGTTCGGGAATGAGGTTGAGTGTATCGGCGGGGTGAATTGCCAGATTGTCGGTGATACGGATAGAATCGATCGTGCCCGCCACATGCCGCTGCGGCAGCGAGTCGTTGCGTAACAGATCCTTGCGCAGCTTCCGGAGCTCAAGGCGCCTCAAGGCGCGGTCAAAGCCGTTGTAACTCATTTTGACGGGGCTGATCAGCGGTGGAATCGGCTGACCGTAGGATATCGTGTCGCCGCCGGCATCGGGAGTCTCCGCAGAAACCCTCATTGAAGCGGCTGAAACAGTTATGGAACTCAGAAGTGTGCAGGCAATAACACCCAGCGTCTTGAAAAATGATTGCAAGAACATAGCAGGCTTGATTGGTGACCTTGATTGATGACTATGAGAGTGCAAATTTACGCACATTCCCGAGATATTCAAAAGCTGATCGGCAAAAAGCCGCCGGAGCCGCTCTGACGATTCGGAATTGTGGCTTGAAATGGTTAATTTTGCACTCACAAAAATAATTCAGAAATCATTCAGATGATCGACCGCTCAACATTCAGAGGCCTCACAGCCCACTTTCATACTTTCGGCTGCAAGCTCAATTTTGCAGAGACCTCGTCGGTAGCGCGTATGCTGGCCGAGCGCGGGATAGTGCGTGCCCAGCGGGGCGACCGTCCCGATCTGGTAGTGGTCAACACCTGTAGCGTCACCGAGCTCGCCGACAAGAAGTGCCGTCAGGCCATACGGAGCATGGCGCGCCGCTGGCCCGGAGTGCCTATCGCCGTGACAGGCTGCTACGCTCAGCTCAAGAGTTCGGAGGTAGCGTCACTACCGGGAGTGGCCATAGTTGCCGGCAGCGATATGAAAGGTCAGCTCGCCGACTTTATCGACCGCTTTCTTGACGAGCGCAAGCCAATGCTCGAAGTCAATCCTACGGCCGAGATCCGATCGTTCACACCGAGCTGCGAACGGGGCGATCGCACACGGTGGCTTCTTAAAGTGCAGGATGGCTGTGACTATTACTGCACCTACTGCACGATTCCTTTTGCCCGCGGCCGCAGTCGCTCGCCCATGATCGGCGACCTTGTCGATCAGGCCCGTCACGCTGCTGCGAACGGAGCCGTCGAGATTGTGCTCACGGGTGTGAATATCGGTGATTTCGGCCGCCGCAACGGTCAGACTTTCCTGCAACTCATAGAGCAGCTCGACAAGGTGGAGGGCATAGAGCGCTACCGCATTTCATCGATAGAACCCAACCTGCTCACCGACGAGACCATCGACTTCGTAGCCGCGTCGCGCCGGTTCATGCCTCATTTCCATGTCCCCCTCCAGTCGGGCAGCGACGAGGTGCTACGCCTGATGCACCGGCATTATGACACCGCTCTGTTCCGCGAGCGCATGGAGCACATACGCCGTGCTATTCCCGATGCCTTTATAGGCGTCGACCTCATCGTAGGTGCCAGAGGTGAGACAGACGAACTTTTCGAACGAAGCAAAGCCTTCGTCGAGAGTCTCGACATATCGCGACTGCACGTATTTCCATACAGCGAGCGTCCGGGCACAAAGGCATTGAGTATCGACGGCATGGTAGATCCTGCCGTGCGTCACCGCCGTGCCGCCGTGATGATAGCCCTGTCCGAACGCAAGCTCGACAACTTTGCCGCCCGGTTCACAGGCCAGACAAGGCCCGTGCTGATCGAACACACCCGACGTCGTGATGGTGAGTACGACCTGATGTCGGGCCATACCGACAATTATCTTCGCGTGGAGATACCATTTGACCGGTCGCTTGCCAACACCATAACTGAATGCCGCCTGACGCTTGACGGTACCCCGGGCACTGGTTCCGACGGGGTAATGAATGCGCGTATCAATCTAAAGCTCTGACAATGGGACTGAACAAATATTCGGCCTACGCACCGCTGGGTTGGCTGCTCAAGGGCCTGGCCCGACTGCCGCTGGGAGTGCTTTACGGAGTGGCCGACGGCCTTTATTTCGTTGCATACAGGGTGGTGGGCTACCGCAAGGCCACCGTCCGCAAGAATCTCGCGGAATCGTTTCCGGAAATGACAGAGGCCGAACGGCGCGATATTGAGCGTAAGTTTTACCGCCAACTTGCCGACTATGTAGTAGAGACTATAAAGCTGCTCCATATTTCCGACGACGAGATGAAGAAACGCATGACATTTGAGGGCGTTGACAAGGTTGACGAGATACTGCGCAGCGGCCGATCGATAACCGCTTATTTCTCGCATAGCGGCAACTGGGAATGGGTGCCGTCGATCACTCTTTGGAGCGCTCTCGAACCCGGTCGGGATGCCGCGTTCTGTCAGGTTTACCGTCCGCTGAAAAACGGCTGGTTCGACAGTCTGTTTCTCCGTCTCCGCTCCCGTTTCCGTCCGCTGAGTTTTCCGAAGCAGACGGTGCTTCGCGATCTGCTGTATCTGCGGCGCGACAAAATGCCCTCGATCACCGGATTCATGAGCGATCAGAAGCCGAGCCACGGCGATCCGACCCACGTAGTGAAATTCCTGAACCATCCGACGGCAATGATCACCGGAACCGAGACCCTGACACGCCGCCTCGATATGGCAGCCATCTATTTCGACATCGAGAAGCTGGCTCGCGGACGTTATAAAGTCACCGTGAGGCTGATCGACGAGAATCCTGCTTCTCTCCCCCCCATGGAACTGACAGAGCGTTATGCACGTCTGCTTGAGACCACCATACGCCGCAATCCTTCGATATGGCTATGGAGCCATAAACGCTGGAAGAATCCTGTGGTCATGCCGGCCGAAAAAACTGAATCAGATGAAAACCGACACTGAAAACCAGACCTTGCTGCGACCGGCGGGCGCCGACATTGCCGTTGTGATCCTGAACTGGAACGGCCGACGGCTGCTTGAGGAGTTTCTGCCCTCGGTAGTGGCTGCATCTTCGCCACGGGCCTGTATAGCCGTGGCCGACAACGGCTCGACCGATGACTCTCTGGAGTGGCTCGCTGCCAATTATCCTGACGTGGGCAGAATACGTTTTGCAGAGAACCACGGCTTTGCAGGGGGATATAACCATGTGGCCGATATAGTTGCCGGAGCGGGATTTCCCTATTTGCTGCTACTCAACAGCGATGTGGCCGTCACTCCGGGATGGATCGACACGCTTTACGACTTCATGCAGACTCACCCCGACGTAGGTGCCTGTCAGCCCAAGCTGCGTGCTTACCGCGACAAGACCAGCTTTGAGTATGCGGGTGCTTCGGGCGGATTCATCGACCGCAACGGTTATCCATATTGCCGGGGAAGGATATTCGACACATGTGAGACTGACACAGGTCAGTATGACGAACCCATGACGGTAGACTGGGCATCGGGCGCTGCGTTGCTTGTCAGGACCGAGCTATATCAGAAAGCTGGTGGACTTGACAGCTCGTTTTTCGCCCACATGGAAGAAATTGACCTTTGCTGGCGCATCAGGCGCATGGGCTACAAGATAGCTGTGGTTCCGTCGGCGGTGGTATATCATCTCGGGGGCGGCAGTCTGCCTCCGTCTGATCCGCGGAAGACCTATCTCAACTTCCGCAACAATCTGCTGATGCTCTACAAGAATCTTCCGGCCCGCGGACGAACGCGCCGACTGATCTGGCGCCGCATACTCGACACCGCAGCCTGGGCCCGGTTCTTAGCCTCGGGTCAGTGGGGGAGTGCATCGGCGATAGTCAGAGCCCACAGAGATTTCTCTCGAATGTCACGCGACATTAATCCCCGCCCGGCCGCCGACGGCACAGGTTCCGATACCCGCGACCGGCCCGACATACTTGTGGAATACTATCTGAAAGGTGTAAGGAAATTCTCGGATCTGAAACACTGATTAGCATTCAAGTCAGATTTAGCGGCAGATGTAATCAGATTTTGCGACAGATCTTATGATGCGGAGCAAAAAGATTCAACCCTATAAACAAGAGTTCCCGGACGGTTTCTCGATTTCGAGTTTCCGTCCGGGAACGTTTTATGGATTATCCCTTACGAGCTGGTCCATCAGTGGGTGATGACGCCCGAGTTGTCGGTGGGATTCTGGGTCAGGGTGCCGGGATATGCGTTGATAGCGTTCTGCGGGATGTAGTAAACCACGCGATACTCCGTAGCGGGGATCTCCTCAGCCTGGTTGTGCGGGCCGGGGAAGTGACGGGTCAGAGTGCCGCCGTTGCGGAACACGTCGTAACTTCTTTCAGCCTGATAAGCCAGCTCGAGGGTACGCTCCTTGTCGATGCGCTCGGCTGCGTTACCGGCGTTGAGGCTCTCATAACCGCCGTTGATGATGGCGCGGTTGCGGATTATGTTGAGGTCCTGAAGAGCGTTGCCATACTGACCGAGCTTGGCGTAAGCCTCTGCACGGTTCAGATATACCTCGGCCAGACGCGAGATAACCGGCGAATGGAGGTGTGAATCCTCACCCTCGCGCGAGCACTTGGTGATGTAGAACTGCGGATATACGCGGTTGAGGGTGATATAGTCGTCGATGAAACCGTTTACGGTCTGAGTTGTACCGCCATTAGGAGTATAGGTGATCGAGTAGATATCCTGATCAGCGTTTACGGGGGTCAGAGGATAGGTCTTGTCGCCCTCGACAGCCTCGACAGGAACACCGTTGCTGTTGCGACGGATGTCGAGCTGAACGTAATTCTGGATTGTCGGGGTGTCCCATACTACGAAACGGATAACCTCGCGGCCCGGCTCATAGGTAGGCTCGATGAAGGCAGCGCGGGCGTCGCTCAGATAGTAGTGATCCTCGCGCCAGTCGTTACGGCCGGTCTCGTTGAGAAGGTCGATATATTTTGCCGAAGCAAACATCTCGCCCCAGCCCATGCCGCCGATGTTGGCATACATACCGCCTACACCATAGTAGTGGTCGTAGCCTGAATATTCCGAAGCGATGCGCTTTACTACGAAAATAGCCTCGGGGTTGTTTTCAGGCAGGATGGTGGGATAAACCATGAGCTGATCGCGGCTCACCAGTGAGTAGTTGCCCGAGTTGATAACCTTGTCGGAATATTCAACGGCGAGCTTGGCATACTCGGTGTTGGGCTGCTCGTAGGTACCGCTCATGTAAAGGTAAACGCGCGACAGCATAGCCTGGGCAGCGCCCTTCGATGCATAGCCGGGACCTTTATCGATGGTCATGAGCGACTCGGCTTTCTTCAGGTCGTTGATCACCTGCTGATAGGTCTCGGCAACGGTTGCGCGGTCCTCGAAAGCCATGTCGGTCACGTTTTCGGGCGTACCGTTGACGATAGGCACGCCGAGGTTCTTTTCCGGAGCCTGATAGTAGGGACGGCCGTAAGCGCGCACGAAGTAGAAGTAGAGCATGCCGCGAACATAGTAGCACTCGCCTATAGCATTGTCGATGGTGGCCGACTTGCCTTCCTCAAGCATGTTGATGATGTTCGAAGCCTGGGCGATACCCTTGTAGCCGTAGTCCCAGAAGTTCTGCAGACGGTAGTTGTTGGGGGTGCGGGCAAACGAGATGAATTCGAAGAACGCGTCGGTCGAGTTACCGCGGATCATCATGTTGTCACCGGCATACTCGCCGCAGCGGTGCATGGGGTCAGACCATGCTTTGAGCTGGGCATAGACGCCGTTCATCAGGGCGTCGAGCGAACCCTCGGGATTGGCAGTGATCTGCTCGGCCGACATGGAGCCGTAGGGCAGACGCTCAACATCGCACGACGATGTAGCAAGCAGAGCGGCTGCTGCCAGGGTTGCAGTCAATATCTTTTTCATGTGATTGATTTCTTAAAGATTAGAGAGTGATGTTGATACCGAGCGAGAAGCGGCGAACCGAGGGATAAACCGAAGCGCCGGTTGTGCCCACTACAGAACCATTAGATGCGGGGAGTTCGGGATCCACGCCAGAATACTTGGTAACGGTGAAGAGGTTCTCGGCGCTGAGCGAAACGCGCAGGTTGGAGATGCCATACTGGCGCACCTGATTGATGGTGTAGCCGATCGAGAGGCTGCGGAGTTTCAGGAAGTCGGCGTCCTCAAGGAAGCGCGACGAAGCGTTGTTACCTTTGTCGGAGTTGTTGTATTTTGCAACGGGGTGGGTAGCTACGTCGCCGGGTTTCTCCCAACGGCTCCAGCCCTTCTGCAGCTTCATCTGGTTGCGGTCGCAGTATGCGCCGTCCGAGTCATATTCGATACGCGAGTAGTTGAAGATCTTGCCGCCTACCGAGAAGCCGAAGTTGGCGTTGAGGTCGAGCTGTTTCCAGCGCAGCGAGGTATTGAAGCCTCCGTAGAAGTCGGGAGCTACGTTGCCGATCTTGTAGTAAGATGCCTTGGCATAGTTTTCGGTGATGACCTTGTTGCCGTCCTCATCGTCCATATACCACTGGGGAGCACCGTTTTCGGGGTTAACGCCGGCCCACTCCTTCAGGTAGTAGGTGTCGACGGGTTCGCCCACCTCGAGGATGCGGTTTGCAGAGCCTGCGATGCCCGAGCCGTCGCCGATGATCACGGGCTTAACCTCGTAAGTTCCGTCGGCGTTCTTCTGGGCGTAGAGGTCGCGAAGTTCGTTCTTGTTGGTGGTGAAGTTGGTCTCCACGGTCCAGGTCCAGTCGCGGGTAGCGATAATGTCGCCGCCGATGGTAAACTCGAAACCACGGTTGCGCATCTTGCCGATGTTGCGGTAGATCGATGTCACACCTACCAGACCGGTCACGGGCACGGCGTAGATCACGTTGTCGGTCGACTTGTTATACCAGTCGGCGTTGATGCGCAGACGGTCGTTGAAGAAGTTGGCGTCGACACCTACACCGGCGGTGAAGGTGCGCTCCCACGTGAGGTCTTTGTTACCGATCTGAGCGATAAGTGCACCGGCCTGGCCCTGATAGTTGACACCTACGTTATAGAGGTCATACTGGGGATAGAGCGAGTTGGGACGGTTACCTACGCTACCGTATGATGCACGGAGCTTCAGGAAGCTTACCCATGGAGCGTTGAACCAGCTCTCGCGGTTGATGATCCAGCCACCGCTGACGCTGTAGAGGTTGCCCCAGCGCTTACCGAGGTTGGAGGCACCGTCGCGACGGAAGCCGGCCTCGAGGAGGTACTTGTTGTCGTATCCGTAGTTCCACTTGGTGAAGTACGACTCTACGGCCCATTCGCTGATACCGCCGCTGACAGCCTCGGGAACGGCGGTAACGTCGATCACCTGGAATCCGGGAACGAAACCTGTACCGGTTGCGCTCATGTAGGTGTACTTATAGTCCTTATACTCGTAAGCGAGCATACCGTCAACACGGTGCTTGCCGCCGAAAATGTGGTTGATGAATATCTTCTGGTTGGTCGACTTGCGGACAACGTCTGAGCTCCACTCGTAGATACGGCCGTCTACGTTCTGACCGCCCACCGAACGCGGGTCGGTGTAGGAGTGTGTCTTATACTGGTTGAAGCGGTAGGAGTTTACGCTCTGCCATTTCAGCCACGAGGTGAACTGAACGTCGAAGTCGAAGCTGCCGTTGAACTCGTAGTTTACAGAAGTGCCTTCGTTGCCGGCCTCCAGGTCGTTGAGATAGTTGTTGGCCTGTGAGTTAACCCATCCGCTGTAACGGTTGGGTACCAGATTGCCGTCTGCGTCGTAGGGGGAGTCCCAGGGAAGCATCGAGTACATGGCCGATACAGAGTACTGGCGGTCCTTGATGTCGCGGCGCGAACCGTAGACAGTAGGACGGATCGAGAGGAAGCGGTAAGGCTTGAAGTCGGTGTTGGCGCGGAACGAGTATTTCTCGAACTTGTAGCCTTTCACAGCACCGTCCTCATCATAGTAACCCAGCGAGAAGTATGAGCTGAGCTTGTCGCTGCCACCCGAGATGCTCACGTGGTAGTCCTGCGAGAAACCGGTGTGGGAGGCGAGCTTCCACCAGTCGAAGTTGTCGTTACGCAGTTCGGGAGTCCAACGGGTGAAGCGGATGGCGTCGGCATTCTGGAATGAAGCGTAGTAGTCGTAGAGCTCGGCACCGTTCATCACCTCGAGGTTACCGTTGTCGAGGTTCGAGATACCGAGTTTGATCGATGCGCTGGCTTTCATGTCGCCCGATTTACCCTTTTTGGTTGTAACGACAACAACTCCGTTGGCACCGTCAGAACCGTAGATGGCTGTCGAGGCTGCATCCTTAAGAATAGTCATCGACTCAACGTCGTCGGGGTTCAGGTCGCCTGAGCCTGTGCCGACGATAACACCGTCGATAACCCAGATAGGAGCGGTGGTGCCCGACAGAGAGGCCTGACCACGGATCACTACGGCAGCGCCTGAGCCGGGCTGACCCGAACCGGGAGCTACATAAACACCGGAAACCTTACCGTTAAGCATGTTGGCAAGGTTGGGAGTGGTGACGTCTTTCAGTTTCTCATCCTTGATGCTGGTGAGAGCACCCGTGAGACTTTCCTTTGACTGCACTGTATAGCCGAGCACAACGACCTCGTCGAGCTTAGTTGCGTTGGTATCGAGCTTGATTGTGACGGGCTGACCGTTCCACACGGCGCTCACATCGTTGTAGCCGATGAAGGTGACTATAAGCTTCTGACCGGGCTTCACGCCGTCGAGTTTGAAACGTCCGTCAATATCGGTTGAAGTAGCTTTAGTCGGATTTTCAGCCACTTTAACAGTCGCTCCTGCAAGCGGTTCGCCTTGTTCGTCGAGCACTATACCTGTGCAGGTTGTCTGCGGATCTGCGGGAGCTACGGCTTCGTAACTCCCCCCCCCTCAGCGGCTTGCGCTGCTGGAGCACCGACTGCAAGAAGAGCGGCGGCCGAAAAGACCGAGAGATACTTTCTCTTCATTTAAAAGTGTTTTAGTTAATGATTGGTAGATTGATTAATTTGCATGGTTAGATATTTACAAAGGTAGACACTTTATTGCATTTTGCAAATTTTTTTAACTATAAAATGAAAAAGCGTGACACCTTTGTTGCAAGGTGCCACGCTTTTAGAATTTTTTGACCCTATTTAAAAGAGCTTTTCGGGATATTCTCCGTTTTCGTGGAGTTCGGCGAATTTGGCTACCACACCGGGGCGATCGGCAGCATAAGTCACGCCAAACCATTTTGAGTCAGTGTCGAGCACTTTTACGCTTGCCTCGCCCGAGTGGATCAGGGTGTCGATTGCAAGAGGAATAAAGAATTCGCTCTTCGGAGTGTTGATATCCTTGTCGAGGAATTTCTTGAACTCACGCTCGCTAAAGTCGAAATAGTCGGGAGTGAATCCCCAGAGGTTCATCGACACGGGAGTCATCGGATCGAGCGTCTGTACCTCGCCGTTTTCGTCGGTGAAGGTGATGTTGCCTTTGTCGTCGTAGCTGATGGCGGTGCGTTCAACGACGCCGGTCAGTTTGCCGTCTTCGGTAGAGCAAACGCCACGGGCTACAGATCCGTTTTCAGTCATGGTGTTGCCTACACGGAAACCAACCATGCAGTAGTCGCCTTTACCTTCGTGGGGACGTGAAAGCTCTTTTGCGATAACCTCGAAAGCATTGCGGCCATAGAAGTCATCGGCGTTGATCACGGCGAAAGGCTCCTTGATGGCATCTTTACCCATCAGCACGGCGTGGTTGGTGCCCCAGGGTTTGGTACGGTCGGCAGGACAGGTGTATCCTTCGGGCAGTGCGTCGATCGACTGGAAAACTACCTCGGTGGGGATGTGACCTTCATATTTGCTGAGAACGATCTTGCGGAAGTCGTCCTCGAAGTCTTTGCGGATAACGAATACAACCTTGCCGAAGCCGGCTTTCATGGCGTCGTAGATTGAGTAGTCCATGATAGTCTCTCCGTGGGGGCCGAGAGTGTCGAGCTGCTTCAGGCCGCCATAACGGCTACCCATGCCGGCAGCAAGTACGAAAAGTGTAGGTTTCATAAGAAGGGTATGTTTGATTGTAGATTTCGGTTGAGTCAGGCGATTGTCGAGAATCCGAACACGATGGTCTCGTCAAGGCTCTCGCCGGGGCGGAGCAGGGTGGAGGGCAGCTGCGGCTGGTTTGGAGCGTCTGGGGTGTGCTGACACTCGATGGCTATGCCGTCGTAGTCGTTCATCGAACGGCCGCTCTTGTTTTCGGGCGATCCGGCGAGCCAGTTACCGCCATACACCTGTGCGGCGGGCTGTGTGGTTTCAACGGTCAGCACGCGGCCCGATTTCGGGCTTGTCAGCACGGCCACCTCCTGAAGTTTACCCTTTTCGTAGTCGTCTACCATCCAGCAGTTGTCATAACCCTTGCCGTAGCGCAGGGCAGGGAAATCCTCGCCCATATCCTTTCCGAAGGGTTTCGGCTCGGTGAAGTCCATGGGTGTGCCGCCCACGGGAGCTATCTCGCCGGTCGGTATCAGGGTCTCGTCGGTAGGAAGGTAGTGAGAGGCTTTTATCTTGAGAACGTGGTCGAGCGCACTGCCGGCACCCTCGCCGTCAAGGTTCCAGTAAGCGTGGTTGGTGAGGTTGACAACGGTGGGCTTGCCTTCTACTTCGGCGTGTAGCTTCAGTGTGAGTTTGTTGTCGTCGCTCCATGTGTAGGTGGCGCGTGCCAGCAGGTCGCCGGGATAGCCTTCCTCGCCGTCGGCCGAGCGATATTCCATCACTACGCTGTTGCCGTCGGTGTGGCCGGTCCATATTCTGTTCTGAAATCCCTCCGGACCACCGTGAAGGGCGTTGGGCCCGTTGTTGATCGCAAGGGTATATTCTTCGCCGTCGATCGAGAAGTGGCCCCGGGCTATGCGGTTGGCGTAGCGTCCGGGCACCTTGCCGGCGCATGGACCGTCGTAGAAGTAATCTTTCGGATCCGCGTAGCCCAGCACTACGTCGTCAAGCTTGCCATTGCGATCGGGCACTATCACCTTGACGATGCCGGCGCCGAGGGTCGAGAGGGTTACGCTCGCACCGCTCTTGTTGGTGAGGGTATATAGAGTGATGACGCCTTTAGGCGATTCGATGGATGTCTGTTCTATCATGATAGGTCTGTTTGAGGTAAGTGATGGCAAATTTATTAAAAAATTGTGTTATCTGCCTCAATTATTCAGAATTTTATTTTGACTCGGCGGCGATTTCGGTGGTTTCGGCCGGACGGGTGACAGGACGGTACATGGCTTTTGCCACGGCATCCTCAAGCTGGGCGCCGGTCAGGTCGCGGGCTACTATCGTGCCTTCGGGATCAAACAGGATTATGCATGGAATCGACGAGATGCCGTAGACGTCGGTGGCTATGCGCTGGGTGCCGATTATCTGATTCCAGGGCAGCTTGTGGGTCTCGATAGCTTTGCGGGTAGCATCGTTCTCGTCCCATACGGCCACGCCCAGAATCTCCAGGCCCTTGTCGGCATAGGCGTTGTAGATACGCTTCAGGGTTTCGGTCTCGCGGATGCAGGGGCCGCACCAGCTTGCCCAGAAGTCAACCAGCGTGTAGTGGCCTTTGCCAACGTGGTCGCTCAGGCGGCTGGTTACTCCGTCGGTCGTCACCTCAAAGTCCTTGAACTTCTTACCGGGCATAGTCTCGGCTTTGAGACGCATGGCGTCGCGCAGACGGCTCAGGCGTATGCCGGGTTTGATGGCGGGATAGGCGGCCATGAGCGAGTCGAGGCCCGCGGGTGTCTGCTCATATCCTTCCTGAAGCAGGAGATATTCGCCAAGGGGATTGTGCTGGTTTGCGGCGATAGCCTTCGAGGTCAGGTCACGGTAAGCCTTCAGCGCTCCCATACGTGTCGCCAGAGCCACGGAATCGGGTGTAATTTCGCCGGTCTTGGCCTGACGGTAGATTTCCATCAGCGAGTCCTGAGTAGCCGCCAGAATTACGTAATCATTGTTCATGGGAGTGCCGGTCGCGGTGCGGGTCACGGAGTCGATGGTGATATCACCGGCTTCGAGGAATGCCAGACCGCGGCGCTTGCCGTCGATCAGCACTCTCACCACTCTCATGGTGTCCATGGTGCCTGAAAAAGCAGCCGCGCCGTTGGCTATGATCACCGAGTCGAGCTTGCGATCGCTGTCGAAGTCGGTCATGTATGCCATCATTCCATCGTCGGCAGGGCCGGTGGGAAGTGTGAGGGTATATTCACCTCCGGTGGCCGAGGTATCGGCTGTCTTGGTGCCGGTGCATGATACAGCAGCCGAGGCTATCATTGCCGCGCAGGCTGCATAGATAAGTGCTTTCATGGATTGTGATTGTTTGTCAATGGTTTGTGGTTTATTCTTCGTCCTCCTGATCGTCGAAATCGAAGTCCCAGCCGTCGTCGGAACCGAAATAAGCCTCCTCGGTGAAGCGGCTCAGTTCGCGGCCTTCGCGTTTGGTTGGACGGCCCAGACCTTTGCGGCGGTCAACGAATCCCGATATTTTCACTACCTCGAGTAGGTCGAGCTCCGATTTCGGGGTGACATTTTCCATATATTCGGGCACGAGTTTGGCACCCAGGCGGTTTTCGGTCACGGCCTTGACGAGAAAGGAGTAAGTCACCGGCGGCTTGCGGACACACACGGTGTCACCCGGCTTGACGGTGCGCGAGGGCTTCACAGCCACGCCACCCATGGTGACGCGCCCTTTCTTGCATGCTTCGGTGGCTATGGTGCGGGTCTTGAATATCCTGACGGCCCAGAGCCACTTGTCGATTCTTACTTCGTTCATGTGGGCTGAATTATTTGTTGTTGAACTTACACATGGCGCTCCCTATCCCTTCGAGGCAGAAGGTGCGTATGGCTTCGCACGCTACCTTGATTCTCTCGGGGAGCTCTTTGCGTTGCTCCGGGGGGAAGTTGCCAAGCACGTAGTCTATCTGGCAGCCGCGTGGAAAATCATTGCCCACGCCGAAGCGCAGACGTGGATATGCCTGGGTAGCGAGCATAGCGGCTATATGTTTCAGTCCGTTGTGACCGGCGTCACTGCCGCTCCCTTTCAGGCGGATGGCGCCGAAAGGCAGTGCGATGTCGTCGACACACACCAGTATATGGTCCAGGTCGATCTGTTCCTGCTCTTTCCAATAGCGCACGGCATTGCCCGACAGGTTCATATATGTCGAGGGCTTGAGTGCCACCACCTGCTGATTTTTGATGCGGAAGCGGGCCGTGTCGCCGTAGCGGCCTGTCGACCATGTCGCTCCGGCTTCGTCGGCAAGGGCGTCGACTATGTCGAAACCAATGTTGTGGCGTGTGTGGCGGTATTCATCGCCGATGTTTCCGAGACCTACAATGAGAAATTTCATAGAAAATCATGGAGGGGGTAAAACATTACCGGAGGGACAAGCTTGATGCCGATGTCCCTCCGGTAGATGCGGATATGCGGTTGGCGGGCGATTACTTGCCGGCAGCAGCCTGTGCGCCGCGGGCAGCACGGGTGAGCTGCACTGCGCAGACAACTGCGTTCTTGGCGTTCATCAGCTCCAGACCTTCGAAGTGCAGATCGCCTACCTGCAGGGTCTTGCCAAGGCCGAGGTGGTCAACGTTGATCACCAGACGCTCGGGGATTGAGGTGTAGGGAGCTTTCACTTTGAGCTTCTTCATCGAGAGCTGGAGTTTACCACCGGCCTTTACACCCTCGGCGTGACCTTCGAGCTGAACGGGAACCAGAATGGTTACGGGCTTCTTGTCGTTCACTTCAAGCAGGTCGATGTGAAGGATGTTGTCTTTTACGGGGTGGAACTGGATATCCTTGAGCACAGCCATGCGCTTTTCGCCGTTAACTTCGAGTTCGATTGCGAAGATCTCGGGGGTATAGATGAGCTTGCGTACTGCCTCGTTGGTTACTACCAGGTCGGTAGTGATAAGGCCCTTGCCATTGCCGATCTCTACGATCTTCTCGCCTTCGCGAAGGGTGCCGTTATAGGGCAGGTCGATGATCTCGCCGCCGTTCAGAACAACGGGGATCTTGTTTTCTGCACGCAGGGTCTTTGCGGCCTTCTTGCCCAGAACGGTACGGGGCTCGGCTGTGAGCTGGAATGTCTTCATTGTTTGTTGTTTGATTGTTGTGTTACTAAAAATTAAGGAGTTGGCTTCTTAATTTCCCATCACACCGGTATGCCGCGCGGGGCGGTTTCAATGGTGGTCTGCTAAAAAGCGCTGCAAAGGTACGGATTTTTTGCTGTCCTGACAAATTTAGCAGCCTGTAATTAATCTTCGGCGCTGAACATCGGATCCCAGGCGGGCAGCAGTACCGGTTTCTTCGACAGTGTCTTCTTGGCTTTATCTGTAAGATATTTACGGTCTACTACCAGGCGGAACATATATTCGTTGAACCATGGATCGGTCATGATCAGGTGGCCGCCGTTGGCGCCGTTGCCCCAGCTGTTCTCTACGAGCCATTTGTCAGGCTGACCGTTCTTGTCGATGTTTACGCCGACCAGTGTCATGGCGTGGCTCGATGCACTTGCGCCTGTCTGTATGCGCTGTGCCTTGTCCATGCCGAAGGTGGTGCCCAGAAGCGAGTCATAGTCGAAAGCCTCCGGATCGAGCAGTCCGAGCTCTCTGTCAAGGAATTTGCCGACGTCACAGCTGAAATACATGGCTGTTGAGTCTTTGAGCGATGCGATAGCCATCTCCTTGATCTCTTCGATGGGCAGGTTGATGTAGGTCCAGTTCTGACCGTCGTAGGTGTGGCGGTCCATGTCGATCTCATACATCTCGTAGTATGGACGAGAGGGATCGTTCATCAGCATCACGTAGCCACCTTCCAGGTCGTTGCCGGCAAATGTGCGGTAGAATTCCTGCGGGGTATAGGTGCGGGTGTCTATGGCATTGCCCTTGGCGTCGCGGCGTGTCCATTCGAATTCTGTCGGGGGTTCACCCAGATTCAGGGCAAGCATCCTGTAAACTTCGCCGAGCATGGCTATCTTGCGCTGTTCTACGGCATCCTTCGATGCGCCGTCGGCAATCATCTTGCGGAGTTCCAGAGCGTCTTCTTTCAGTTTCAGGCTAATCAGGCGGCGCATTGTGGCTGTGCCGTTGCTACTGGCTGTTTCGGGCATGACCTCGCTGGGCACAACACCGTATTTCGTGATGATGTTGGCTACGCCGGTATATGTACCGCCGTCGCTCAGCGGGTGCTGTATCAGCCACTCGTTCTTGCGCGAGTCAAGTGGCTCGTTGGCATTGTCGATGATCGACTGCAGGAAAAGGTTCGATTTCTCAAGCTGATCGTAGAAGAAGTTGTAGTTCTGCGACAGGATTAGTTCCGGCAGGTTGTGCTGTGCCATCATCTGGGCGCGGAGCACGTTCAGGCCCGTGAAAAGCCAGCAGCGGCCCGACGACTTCTGATTGGTGATACCCTTCTGAGGTACACGGTAGGTGAAGTGCATGTCGGGAGTGGAGCGACGGTTGCGGGTGTTTATTGCCAGCTTGTCGATCGAATTGTTAGAGATGGCGTTGTGGATCGCGCGGTCGGCAGGAGTGTCAGCATAGGCTGCCGAGATCGTTTTCAGATCTTCGGTACTGATGCCGCCCTTGGGGTCGATCCCTGAGGCCTGGATTGCGCTGCCGCTCATTCCGAGGGAGAGAATCATCATCAGTGTCTTGGTTCTGATTGTCATGGTTATTGTTGATTGATAGGTTCTTATGATCGGTTACGAATATAGATAGCGTTTTATTGATTTCTTGGGCGTCTTCTCAAACTCATTGGCCATCAATTGAATATGGCTTATTTGCTCGAATGGAGCAACCATCTTGTTGACATCGGCCCTTATCTTCTCCATTATCTCAGGCAGGTCGGTCGACAGCAGTTTGTCACGGTCCATCGCTTCGAAATCAGGATATACAAGGGCTACGAGCTTATGACCGCGCTCCACGACGAGGCTTTCGGCTATATAGGGCATGTTGTTTAGCTTCGACTCTATGCCCTCGGGATATATGTTCTGGCCCGACGGTCCGAGAATCATTGTCTTATAGCGTCCACGGATAAATATTGTCCCGTCGGGAGCTATGCAGCCCATATCGCCGGTGTGCAGCCAGCCCTCCTCGTCAATAGTCTGGGCTGTCGCTTCGGGATTCTTGTAATAGCCTTTCATCACGTTTTCGCCTTTCACGCATATCTCTCCCATCGGTAGCTCCATATTGCCTATCGTGATTGTGCGTGCGGTCATTCCTTCCACATTCTTGATGCACGATTGCATGATGCCGGGCAAGGTTCTGCCGCATGAAGTAGGCACGAATTTATCCCAGTAGGTGTAACTTATCAGTGGGCCGCACTCCGTCATTCCATACCCTACGGTAAAGCGGAATCCTATCTTCCTGAGAAAACTCTCGACTTCGGGGTTAAGCGCGGCTCCGCCTATTATCACCTGACTGAATTCTCCACCGAAAGCCTCGGTCAGTGTGTTGCGGATACGGTTGTATATACGGCGGTTCAGTATCGGTATCGAGAGCAAGCGTCTGATTGCCGGACGGCTTATCTGAGGCAGAATCTGTTTGCGGTAGATCTTTTCGAGTATCAGCGGCACGCATACTATCAGGTTTGGTTTCACCTGTGCCAGAGCCTTAAGAAGCAGTTTGGGAGTGGGCAGTTTCTCGAACACGGTGATATGTGAGCCTGTGGCAAGCGGTGTGAGCATGTCGAAAGCACAGCCGTAGGCATGGGCAAGCGGCAGGAAGGCCAGGCAGCGCGAGGTGCGGAAATGTAGTTGCGATCTGATGCCGAACACAACGTTGCCGCAGAGATTGTTGAATGTCAGCATCACACCCTTCGAGAATCCGGTTGTGCCCGATGTATAATTGATTTCAGCTACAGTGTCAGGGTCGATGGCAGGATACTTCACATAAGCCGAATTAAATCCATTGGGGTAGCGTTTGTCAAACAGATCGGGGAGCTTGGCCAGTTTGCGCTTCACGAGGTTGGAATTTGTCGGGTGCTCCTCAAGCAGGTTGGAGCCGTCGAGCGATATCACGGCCTTTACGCTGTGTAGTCCTTCAAACTCAAAATTTTCGTATATGGCCTTGTCGATAAACAGCATCCGCGCCTCCGAGTGGTTGATGATATGCTGCGCGTCCGACGGATTGAAGTCCTGAAGGATCGGCACAATTATGGCCCCGTAGGTTATGGTGGCCATGTAGACCGTGATCCACGATCCCGACGACTTGCCCATCAGGCCGATCTTATCGCCCGGTTTCACTCCGGTTTCACTGAACAGAATGTGATAGCGGGCTATCTTGCGGGCGAGATCACCGTATGTGAGCGATTTGCCGCCAAAAAAATCGCTGATGGCGGGTAGTTCCCAATTGTCGCGGAAACTTGATTCGTATATCTTGAGGAGGTTTTCGTTCATCATTTCGGTTGAATCTGAATAAACGGTGATTTCGCACCGTCGGCAAAGATAATTAATATTTCTTTAAAACTGACGGTTCATGCGCTATGAATGTTGAAGAATGTTAGTTCGCGGTCAGTTTCTGAATATGCAACGGCAGGATCTTGACAAAAGTTCGCATCCGGCCTGCTGCATGGTTGCGGCGGGTCGGATGCGGTGAGTTGACTGTTACAGTTACTCTGGTCAGGCTTTATCCATCGCCTGGCTCAGATCTTCGATCAGGTCGTCTACGTGCTCTGTGCCGATCGAGAGGCGGATAGTGCCGGGATATATGTGCTGCTCTATCTTCTCTTCTTCTGTTAGCTGACTGTGGGTTGTCGATCCGGGGTGAATCACGAGACTCTTCACATCGGCTACGTTGGCCAGCAGCGAGAAAATTTTCAGGTTGTCGATGAAACGGTGGGCTGCCTCCTCGCCTCCTTCTATCTCGAAGGTGAATATCGATCCTGCGCCGTTGGGATATAGTCTTTTGTAAAGCTCATGGTCGGGATGGCTTTCGAGCGAAGGATGGTTCACCACCTTCACCTTAGGCTGTTCCGACAGCCATTTGGCTATCTTGACGGCATTGGCCACGTGTCGCTCTACTCTGAGCGACAGTGTCTCTACGCCCTGAAGTATGATCCAGGCGTTGAAGGGGCTTATTGCTGCGCCGGTGTCGCGCAGTATCACGGCGCGTATTCTTGTTACAAACGCGGCCGGACCGGCGATGTCGGCAAACACGGCTCCGTGATAGCTCGGATCGGGTTTCGCCAGAGTGGGGAACTTGTCGTTTGCTTTCCAATCAAACTTTCCGCTGTCGACTATGATGCCGCCGAGCGATGACCCGTGGCCGCCCAGGAATTTCGTTGCCGAGTGGACAACTATATCCGCGCCATGCTCTATCGGGCGTATCAGATAGGGTGTGCCGAATGTATTGTCGATTATCAGGGGTAGTCCGTGGCTGTGGGCTATTTCGGCTATGGCCTCGATGTCGGTCACCTGACTGTTGGGATTACCGAGGGTTTCTACATATATGGCCTTGGTATTGGGTTGTATGGCCTTCTCGAAGTTCTCAAGGTTCTCGGGATCGACGAATGTGGTCGTAACGCCGAAGGTCGGCAATGTATTGGCCAGGAGGTTGTAGGTACCGCCATAGATATTGTTGGCTGCTACGATGTGGTCGCCCTGGGTGGCTATGTTTATGATGCTGTATGTAACAGCTGCCGCTCCCGAGGCCAGTGCGAGCGCTGCAACACCGCCTTCAAGGGCTGCTACGCGCTGTTCAAGTACATCCTGAGTCGGATTGGTCAGACGGCCGTATATGTTGCCAGGATCCTTCAGTGCAAACCTGTCGGAAGCATGGGCTGAATTACGGAAAACATAGGAGGTTGTCTGGTAGATAGGGACAGCTCGGGCATCGGTTGTCGGATCTGCATTTTCCTGACCTACATGGAGTTGGAGTGTTTCGAATCGCATGGGAATATGGGTTTGGTTTTGTTGATGTATAGGTTTGTTGTACTGCAAAGTTAGATAATCTTGGAGGTATTTACCAATCATTATGAAAATATCAGATAAACTTTCTAAATTTGCATAGTGTTGTGGTGTTTTCATCCAACATCCATCCCCTTTTCCCACTCCATTCAGATAAAAAATCTTTTCATCCTAAATGATAACCGATTCGCTTGATTCTACGGATATTGCGATACTCCGAGAACTTCAGTCCGACTCCCGCCTGACCACCAAAGAGCTGGCCGGTAAGGTTCACCTGAGTCCCACACCTGTCTATGAGCGGGTGCGTCGCCTTGAGCAGCAGGGTTTTATACGCCGCTATGTGGCTCTGCTCGACGCCGAGAAGCTTGGCCTGGGTTTCGAGGTGTTCTGCATGGTCAAGCTGGCTTCTATCAATCGTGCTATGGGCGAGGCTTTTGCATCGCGGATGCTTGCAATTCCGCATGTCACGGAATGTTACAACGTCAGCGGCTCATTCGATTATCTGCTGAAGGTCTATGCCGCCGATATGGGATGTTACAGAGACTTTGTGTTGAACGAATTAGGTGCTCTCGAGAATATAGCATCTATCGAGAGCACCTTTGTGATGGCGCGCCTGAAGCACGACCACTCCGTTCCGCTGCCTATTCGATGATTATTTCATCGATAAATATCACTCCTTTCTGAGCGTAAGCCTGATAACGCACGTATCGGGCATTGGTCTCGCCTGTCCAGCCGTAGTTGCGGAACAACACTCCCTCGTCGGGCTTCTGCGGGGTGTCGATGGTGCGGAGCGGCGTGAATTCCTTGCCGTCGGCCGAAACCGAGATAACTACCTTGGATGGAAACCACACGTCCGGTCCGATTATCTGCATGAAATCGGCTCCGACACTCCTTATCGTTTCGTTCTTTTCAAGATCTATTATCACGTCTATGCGTTCGTCTGTATTGCTCACGAAACCCTGCCAGCGTTGGTCGTTATAGTTCCATCCGCCTCTTATTCCGTCGGTCAGTGTGGCTGAGCCTGCGGCGGGATAGTTGCCCCACCAGTCGATCACATATTCCACCTTCTTGCCCTTGCCGAGATGATCTTTCTCGGCCAAAGCCTCGCTGCGGTTGCCTATCTCTTTGTCGAGATCAAACACATTGTAACCTTTGCTTCTCAGCCACTCGCTCATCGACTTGGCACGTCGGCGGAAATCCGTATAGTCGCCGCGTAGTTCCTGCGGAGTCCATGCTACTTCGGCCAGTGCCGTCATGCGTGGATAAAGCATGTATTCCGCATGTTCGGGTGTCGGAATGTACTCGGTGAACAGAGTCGCCTCAAGACCGGCTATGTTGGCGGCAACCGAATCGGCCAGCGTTGAGGGAGCCGGGTCGAAACTGTATACCAGCTCAAGGGGCAGATATCCTCCTATGGCCTCAGGCTGTGAGGCGGGTGCGTCCTGATAGCCGTCGAAGTAACAATATCGGCCCGGAGCCATCACAGCCTTATGACCGGCGGTGGCGGCTCTCACTCCGCCATCAATACCGCGCCATGACACAACTGCCGCGTTCGGTGCCAGTCCGCCTTCCATAATCTCGTCCCAGCCTATCAGCTTTCTGCCTTTCGAATTGAGGTACTGTTCTATTCTGTGAACGAGATAACTCTGAAGCTGATCTACGTTGTCAAGACCCTCTTCCTTCATGCGCTTGGCACAGAGTTCGCAGGTATGCCAGTGTGTCTTGGGAGCTTCATCACCTCCTATGTTGATGTATTCCGAAGGGAAAAGATCGGTCACTTCGTCGAGCACGTTCTGCAGGAATTCGAAAGTTTTCTCATTGCCGGGGCAGTAGTCGAATTCTCCTGCCGGATTGTGAGTGCACGACAGTTCCGGATAGGCCGATGTCACCTCTTCCGAGTGCGACGGCATTTCGATCTCCGGTATCACATTGATGTGCCGTTCTGCAGCATAGGCGAGTATCTCGCGTATATCATCTTTGGTATAGTAGCCTCCCTTGGCCTCGGGATCAGCGCTTTCTGCATACTTCTTTCCTTCGGCTACCCAGTCTTTCCATGACGTGCCTTTGCGCCAGGCGGCATATTCGGTGAGCCGCGGATAGCTGTCTATCTCCAGTCGCCAGCCGGCACCGTCGGTCAGATGGAAATGAAAAGTGTTGAGTTTAAGCCTTGCCATCACGTCGAGTTGCTTCTTGATGAATTCTTTGTCGAAGAAATTACGACTAACGTCGATCATCATGCCTCTGTAGCCGAAACGTGGATTGTCGGTAATCTCAACCTGTGGCAGTGCAGTGTCTCCGTTGGCATCAAGTAGCTGCAGCAGGCTCTGAAGACCGTAGAAGAGTCCGGCCTCACCGGTTGCCTCGATCAGGCATCCTGCGTCAGGGTCTGAGGTGAGGCGGTAGCCCTCGGGCGATCCTATTCCTTCCACATTCTCGCTCAGTTTGAAGGTCACTGCTGGGGTTGCACTCTGTGTCACCATCCAGCTTGGTCTCACTTGATTCATATACGCACTCAACCTACCGGTCGTAGCTGTATCGGCCTCGATTTTTATTGTTGGATTGGCAGCGATCGTTATGGTCTCCTGCGATTTAAGCGATAGTTCTGAGGGGCGCGGTATAATGTCGGTTTTCACTTCGGCCCGCGTGGCTATTGCCAGCCCGGTAGCCGCGAGCAGTGCAAATATTGTCGTCTTTGTCATGGTACAATTGATTTATCTGTTGGTCATCAACTACAAAGATGCCATTTTTTCCTCGAAAAAACACTATCTTCCTCACAAAAAGTAGATAATAGCTAGATAGTTTACGGGCTGCAGTGGTTGACTCACGTCACTACTGCAGCCCGATTTCAAACGACTAATACAGGATTATTAGATGTTTGATAAAGGCAATGGGATCACATTCGGCGTCCGCCGCCACCTCCTCCGGGAGGGCCAAAGCGACCGGGACCACCAGGGCCGCCGGGGCCGTTGAAGTCATTGCGGGATTGCGGGCGTTTGCCGCCGAATGTATTGAATTTCCAGGCAACGGTCGCCATGAAATAGCGTGAAAGGGTGTTGGAGCGGGTATCCTCAATATATGTGTCGGATACTGTCTGGCGAACGTTAGAGCGTTTGTTAAGCAGGTCGTATCCTTTAATAGATATCGTGAGAGATTTATCTGCAAGCGTCTGGTAGCTCAGTGTAGCGTTCCATATCCATTCGTTCTGATCGAATCCGGTTGAATAACCCTTCGAACCGGTGTATGTCACGTCCGTGCCGATCACGAAGCCTAAAGGCAGATAGCCGGTCACGTTGAAGTTACCGCCATAGGTATGGATTTCGGTAGTTCCGTTGCGATTGCTCTGAATGGTGTTTTTGGTGACAGAGTAACGGTAGTAGGGACGCAGCTCAAACTCGAAATTCTCAGGACGGAATGCAATGGTAAACATTTCGTTTAGACCGAGCTGACCGCTGCGGTTACGGCTACCGTCGACGAAGCCTATGCGCTGGCTGTAGTTGGCAAAGATGTTATTGCTTATGCTCCAGCCTTTGCGTCCGAGGGGCTGACTGATCATAAGCATAGCGCGCCCCGACCATACGCCGTTCACATTCTCATAAGTCGTAATCTGTCCGCCGTTGGAAGTATTGGTGGTTTTCGACACAATGCTGTTCTGGGTGAGATCGATAAATGCCATGGCCATTATCGATCTTTGGGCATTCGTGTTGAAGTCCTGGAACCTCATCATCACGTTGTGATTGAACGAGGGATCAAGCGAGGGATTACCTACGATAATGTTGAGGGGATTGCTCATATCGGGCACGGGCTGCAGTTGCGACATGCTGGGCTGCGATGAGCGGCCGTTATAGTTGGCGTTGAACGAGCGTGTTTTTGAGAATTTGTGACGGTAGCGCAGATATGGTGCCAGATTCCACACCCAGTGAGCCGGAATACTGCGCTCGGCTATGATGAGGTCTTCTGATTTAGACATCTGAGGTGTCACACCGATACCGGCGTCGAGTGTATAAGCTGATTTTACCTGTTTGAAGCCTACGCTGATATTCTGATTGAAGTAATCGTTGCGGAAGCGGTTGGAAAGGGTATCGTTTAGCACAAGCTGATCCTTGATTACCGGTTCGCCCGAGAAACCGTCAGGCCATAGAACAGGGTGCTCGTAAGTCAGCCTGTCGGCATCATTCCAGCGATACTGCAGGCGATAGCTGAATGTCAGGAAGCGGCCGTTTTTCACATTGCCGAGTGGTTCGGTCCAGGTGAGACGTGTCATTGCCGTGTGATTCCATGTGTGATTTTTCATCACCTGATCGTCGAGGTCGATCGAATCGGACAGAACGAACGGCAGACGCTGCCAGAAATATGCATGGCTATAACTGTTCTCGGTTTCATGAACGTTACTGTGGGAGTAACGTGCATGCACGGAGAAGCTTCTTCCCCTGTGTCGGCGGAAATTGTGATTGAAAATCAGGGCAGCGCCGCCTTCAAACGAATGTCCGTCGCTTTGCGACATGTTGATGCTGCGGTTCACGTTGCGCAGAAGACCGTCGCGCAACAGGGTGCTGTCGCTCTGCTCTGAATCGTTGTAGTTGAGCGATATGTTGGGTCTGAAGTCAAGAGTGTTGAATGAGTCGGGCTTCCATTGCACTCTCAGGTCAATCCTGAAATTGTGGCCTCTGTCGCGGGCATCGGTGTGCTGTGTGCGGTAGGATGTAGAGTCTTTCATCAGGTTCTGACGCTCGATGTCGCTTATGCTCAGTCGGTTGGTGTGGCTGTAGAGCACGTTGCCGCCCACGCGTAATATCTCGCCTTTACCAACGTTGAAGTTAGCACCGATAGCCTGATTGGTATTTATGCCATTAGTTCCTCCGAAACGACGGAAACGGTTGCCGTTGCTGTCGGTGAAGCCTTCTTCGTTGATGTTGTTGAAGTTGCCGAGAAGTGTGAACTGGTTGTCGTTAGCCATACGGTTAATGTTAAAACCGCCCTTGTAGCGCTCGTCGGTGCCGTAACCGCCTTCGGCGCTGCCAAACCAACCGTTTTTCATGTTCTTCTTCACTACCAGATTGATCACGGTTTCATCTTCGCCGTCGTCCACACCGGTCATGCGCGCGAGATCGCTCTTGCGGTCAACAACCTGCAGTTTCTCGATCATATCCACAGGCAGATTTTTTGATGCTACCTTGGGGTCGTCAGCGAAAAATTCCTTGCCTTCGATAAGGATCTTTGTCACAGTCTTACCGTTGGATGTGATGCTTCCGTCGGTACCGACCTCTACGCCTGGCAGTCGTTTCAGAAGATCTTCGACTACGGCATTCGGCTGGGTCTTATAGGCTTCGGCATTGAATTCGACGGTATCTTCCTTAACCTTCATTTCGGTTCTGACACCTTTTACCACTACTTCGCGCAGTGCTATGGAAGCCTCGTTGAGCACAAGTGTGTCGACCGATACGTTGGATGACTTTACGCTTACATCCTTACCTGTTGGCCGATAGCCGATATATGTGGCTTCAACGATATAGTTGCCACTGTTGATTCCCTTCAGGCTGAATTTTCCGTCGTTGTCGGTCACAACCGCCTTGACGAATGTTGAATCGGGCTTCAGAAGTCTTACTGAGGCTTGTGCAAGAAGTTCGCCTTCAGGATCTTTCACCCAGCCGGTGATGTTGTAGGCCATTGTTGCTATGGCCGTGAGCATCACTGTCAGCAATGAGATAATTGCGCGTTTGCGATGGGAGTTCATGATGAATGAAATGGTATTTATGACTGTTAGCTCAAATTAGTATTTGTTTAGTGAATTCACTGTCACACGTATTAATTGACCCTTTTTGTGGGGCAAGGTTTAATCACTGTCAAAAAAAATTTCAACCGAACTTTGTCCTATGGTTACAGTGTTCTACATTTACCCGGTTGCGAACCGGACAACATGTTTTTACTCAGCATATATTACAGGCCATGACACATCGGACACACAAAAAACTTCGTCGCCGGCTGCTGAGCGGCATAGCGCTTGCAGTGGCTTTATTCGGCGCAGCCCTCACATCGGGTTGCGAGTCCCTTTTCTGGGGTACCGATTTAGGACTTGATTCCACCGGCGGTGTCAACGTTGGTGTTAATGTCGGCGGCCCGCTTGGCTCAGGCTCGCTGAATCTTCCGTATTATGGGCCGGGTTACATTCCTCCGCGACCCGTCTATAGGCCTGTGCCTACTATTGTTCCGCCTCCGGTAGTGTCAAGGCCGGTTACAACGCGGCCTCAGAATCCGGGCAACTGGATCCCTCCGCAGAACGGCGGTATCACTTTGCGTCCGGCACAGCTTCCGGGTGCTTCGCGTCCGCCGGTGATCAATCAGGGTGGCGAACCTGGCCCGGTGATTCCGGCAGGGCAGTTGCGTCCTGGTGGAAACGTACGTCAGTAAGCCTCATAACTTAGTTCATACTTGAGTTTGCCGTCGGCTGAGTGATGAGCGGTGATCGCCGCTCTGATGCGGCCGTTGACAAATATCGTAAACGGAAGCTCACTCCTGAATGGGGTGAGCTCTGTTTTTCCGTCAGTACGGTTCAGGTGGAGTATATGATTCCGGTAGATTTTCCCTTCGAATTCAATCTCGTGAGCCATGATCCGCTGA
Organism: Bacteroides sp.; assembly: GCA_014801735.1. The sequence goes on from JAAVDO010000004.1 coordinate 55,885, forward strand.
ATATCCGCGCTGTTCATGGACGTGAGTGCTCCAGATGTTTCACGATGAAACGTTCGCCGGCATTATGTGGCGCCTTACGAACACGATAGAGCGACAGCGAGTCGATGAATAGCCGGCTGTCTTTGACCGGTTGCGACGATATCACGCCGTAAACGTAGTGGGCGTTTTTGGCAGAGTCAAGCGCCAACTTGATATTTCGCTTGCCATTGCCAGCTATCAGGCTGTTGAAGTAATCTACCGAGCCGTCGAAATATTCCACCGCCATAGTCACCCCAAGTTGGCCTTTGAGTCCGTGGGTTGTAAGATTCATGATATACCGGTCACCCTTTTCCCAGTTATTGTCGTTTGTCAGGTGAAACGGTATCTGCGTAACGGGGCCACGGTCGGTGAGCATATATGATCTTGCCATGGTCCAGACATCGACCGAGTCGCCATCAAACTCAATACTCGCTAAATTCGTCTCGCGGCTGTTTTCCAGAGCATTATACACGCCTTCGCTCTCCAGTCGGGTGATCCGGTCTTCAAGAATCTCTGTCACGTGTTCGTAGACTTTCGTGTAGAGGTCTATGTGCTGACCGTACCACATCAGCGACGAGTCAAACGTTTCTGAATTGAGTCCGTGCTTCATAAGAATCGACTGTTTGAGCACCCGGCGTATGGAGTCGTTGTTGAAAACACGCCGCTCCGTTTCGCTCACGCTCTCGCCTATGTGAATGTCGGCAAGCACCTCTGCCATTTCGTCGGGCGACAGCACGCCGTCTGGAGCGGGGTTACACCCTCCGGCAACGGCGCTCAGAGCCGTGAGCAGTATGACAGCCGCTGCGTTAATCTTCATCTTCGGTCAGTTGGACTTCGCTGTCGCTTCCGGCAGACTCCGTGTCGCTGTCGCGCCACTCTTCGGAACGCGACAGGTATTTGGAGTAGAACAGAATCATGACTATAACGCCCACCGATATGGCTGCATCGGCAAGGTTGAACACCGGCTGAAAGAACAGAAATTCCTGGCCACCTACAAATGGCATCCACTCAGGCCAGTTGAAACTGAAAAGAGGGAAGTAGAGCATATCGACTACACGCCCGAAAAAAAGAGGAGCATATCCTCCCGATTCCGGGAATAGTTGAGCCACTTCTGGAGGCATGGGATTGTTGAAGATCCGTCCGTAGAACACGCAGTCGATAATGTTGCCTGTCGCACCTGCTGTGATTAGGGCTATACACACCAGAAAGCCTGTGCGGACCGGATTGCGGCGTCGGCACAATACGGTGAGCCCCCATATCAGGGCTATCACGGCAAATATACGGAAAATGGTGAGAAAAAGCTTGCTACCCATTTCCATGCCGAAGGCCATGCCGTTGTTTTCGATAAACAAGAGGCGGAACCATGGCAGGATTCTGTATTCCTCGCCGAGATAGAAGTGGGTTTTTATCCAGATCTTGAGGGCCTGATCGAGCAGAAGTACGATCAGAATTATCGACGTGGCCAGAAGGCCACGCCGAATTATCGTTTTACGGTCAGCAGTAGGGTGCTCGTTCATGATTTGCGTTTTGCGTCAACCGACAGTGTGGCATGAGGAACAGCGCGCAGACGAGCTTTCGGAATCAGTCGTCCCGTCTCTCGGCAGATGCCATAGGTCTTGTTCTCGATTCTGACAAGGGCAGCCTGAAGATGCGAGATGAATTTCATCTGACGTTCTGCCAGACGTCCGGTCTCCTCTTTGCTGAGGGTACCTGCGCCCTCCTCCAATACTTTGAAGGTGGGCGAGGTGTCACTGATATCGTTGCCACCGCTGTTGGTCAGGTCGGCGCGCAGAAGGTCGTAGTCGCGCTTGGCTTTTTCGAGTTTGGCAAGAATCAGTTCCTTGAATTCCAGAAGTTCTTCGTCGGAATAACGTGTCTTTTCGGTCATAAAATTGATTTGGGGAGAGTTAGTCTACCAGGCTCACTTCGACAGGCAGACGTGTCTCGTCGAGATCAAGAATCTCGACACCATCGCTGCTTTCAGAAAGCGATTCGCACAGTTCTACGTCGTTGGCGAGTACCTGAGTGGCAATATATTCTTTCCATTTTGCAATGGCCTCGCCTGTTTCGCCTGATTCGGGAGCGAATCTGAGGGTTATTCTGTCGGTGATGCTGTATCCGCGGTCTTTTCTGATGTTCTGGATGCGGTTCACGATATCGCGTGCAATGCCTTCGGCCTTAAGCTCGGGCGTCACTTCGATATCGAGGGCGATGGTGAGATTGCCATCGTTGGCTACGAGCCAGCCGGGAATATCCTCGCTGATCACCTCGACATCGGCCAGATCAACCGTTGCAGTCGTGTCGCCGACCTTTATCTCGACCTTGCCGTTGCGTTCCATCTCGGCAATTTCGGGCTGGCTCATCGACTTGATGGCTTCGGCCACAGCCTTCATTGCCTTACCGTGTTTCGGGCCAAGCTTCTTGAAGTCGGGTTTCACACGCTTCACGAGTATTCCGGCATCGGGATCCACACAGTCGAGTTCCTTCACGTTTACTTCGGTCAGAACCAGTTGGGCTATAGCGGCTATATCCTCGCGGCGGGCGTCGTTGTCAGCCGGAACCATGATCTTCTGCAGCGGCTGGCGCACTTTCAGGTTTGCTTTTCTGCGTAGCGACAATACCATCGAGGTAATATCCTGAGCAAGCTGCATCCTGCGTTCAAGTTGCTTGTCGATAGCCGTGAGATCGGCTTCGGGGAACAGAGCCAGATGAACCGATGATGTCTCGCCGGTTGTAGCCGAGGTGAGATCGGTAAACAGGCGGTCGGCAAAGAATGGTGCTATCGGAGCGATGAGCTTGGCAACAGTCTCAAGACAAGTGTAGAGGGTCTGGTAAGCGGCCAGCTTGTCGCGATCCATCTCTCCACCCCAGAAGCGTTTGCGGTTCAGACGCACATACCAGTTGGAAAGATTGTCGGTAACGAAGTCGGATATGGCGCGGGCTGCGCGGGTCGGCTCGTAGTCTTCCAGATCGCTTTCTACGTCCTGGATCAATGAGTTGAGCAGCGACAGAATCCAACGGTCGATTTCCGGACGCTCGGACAGAGGCACCTGAGGCTCGCTGTTGTCGAAGCCGTCGACGTTTGCATAAAGGGCAAAGAAACTGTAAGTGTTATAGAGAGTCGAGAAGAACTTGCGCGAAATCTCCTGAACTCCAGCCTTGTCAAACTTCAGGTTGTCCCACGGCGAAGAGTTGGCAATCATATACCATCTCAGGGGATCGGAACCAAACTGATCAATGGCCTCGAAAGGATTGACTGCATTGCCCAGACGCTTCGACATCTTGTTGCCGTCTTTATCGAGAACCAGTCCATTGGAAACCACAGCCTTATATGCCTTCTGGCCAAATACCATGGTGGCAATGGCATGGAGTGTGAAGAACCATCCGCGTGTCTGGTCAACTCCCTCGGCTATAAAGTCGGCGGGGAAAAGCTCGCCTGCATCAAAAGCCTCCTTATTTTCAAACGGATAGTGAATCTGAGCATAGGGCATCGAACCTGAGTCGAACCATACGTCGATAAGGTCGGCTTCTCTGTGCATGGGTTTACCGCTTGCCGAAACAAGTACTATATCATCGACATACGGACGGTGAAGGTCGATCTTTTCGTAGTTTTCTTTCGAGTAGTCGCCGGGCACGAATCCACGATCCCTATAAGGATTGGTCTTCATCACACCCGCCTCTACGGCACGGTCGATTTCGTTGAAAAGGGTCTCGACGCTGTCGATGCAAATTTCCTCCGAGGCATCATCGGTGCGCCAGATAGGCAGGGGAGTACCCCAATAACGTGAGCGCGACAGATTCCAGTCCTGAAGATTCTCAAGCCATTTGCCGAAACGGCCCGAGCCGGTCGACTGAGGTTTCCATTTGATGGTGTTGTTGAGTTCGATCATCGGCTCGCGGGCAGCGGTCGAACGGATAAACCAACTGTCAAGGGGATAGTAGAGCACGGGTTTGTCAGTGCGCCAGCAGTGGGGATAGCTGTGCACGTGTTTCTCGATCTTGAACACATGGTCCATCTTCTTGAGGGTCATGCAGATCTCAACGTCGAGAGTCTCGGTCTTCTCGTCGGCCTCGGGATTATAGGCGTTTTTCACAAATTTGCCGGCCCACGGAGTATAAGCTTCGATATCGACGTTGGCCTCGACGAAAGCCGGATCAAGATCTTCAAGGCGATAGAAGCGTCCTGTCGGATCTACCATCGGGCGGATATTGCCGTCGCGGTCGGTCAGGTGGAGCGGTGGTATGCCGTTCTGACGTGAAACCCTGAGGTCGTCGGCACCGAATGTGCCTGCTATGTGGACTATGCCGGTACCGTCGGCGGTGGTCACATAGTCGCCCGGGATCACGCGGAACGCACCTTCGCCCGGATTCACCCAGGGCAACAGCTGCTCGTAGCGCATACCTGCCAGCTCAGAGCCTTTAAGAGTCGCAACTACCTCATAAGGGATCACCTTGTCGCCCTTCTGATATTCATCGAGGGGCAGATCGGCGCCTTTAGGATTGAGAACCGAACCAAGCAGATCGGTAGCTATGACTACCGTGATCTTGTTGCCGGAATAGGGATTATATGTGCGGACGATCGAATAATCTATCTGAGGTCCTACAGCCAGCGCAGTATTACTGGGAAGGGTCCAGGGTGTGGTTGTCCATGCAAGGAACATGGGTGTGCCCCAGCCTTTCATCGGCTCTATCGGATCGATAGCTGTGAATTCGGCTATACAGGTAGTGTCTTTCACGTCGCGGTAGCAGCCTGGCTGGTTCAGCTCGTGCGAGCTCAGACCCGTGCCTGCGGCGGGTGAATAGGGCTGAATGGTATATCCCTTATATAGGTATCCTTTCTTATATAGCTGAGCCAGCAGCCACCACACAGACTCGATGTAGCGGTTGTCGTAAGTGATATATGGATCGGTCATGTCAACCCAGTAACCCATATTCTCGGTCAGGGTTTCCCACTCGCGGGTATATTTCATCACCTCGCTGCGGCAGGCGGCATTGTAGTCGTCGACAGATATTTTCTTGCCGATATCTTCCTTGGTTATACCAAGACTTTTTTCCACGCCGAGCTCAACGGGCAGACCGTGAGTGTCCCACCCGGCCTTACGCTTCACGTGGAAGCCTTTCATGGTCTTGTAACGACAGAAGATATCCTTGATAGTACGTGCAAGAACGTGGTGAATACCCGGCATACCGTTTGCCGAAGGGGGGCCTTCATAGAATACGAACGAGGGGTTGCCCTCGCGCACTTTCATACTCTGCTCAAAGAGCCCCTGGGCGCGCCATTGCTCGAGCATCTGCTTATTGATCTCTGAAAGATCGAAACGGTTATATTCGTTGAAGCGCTTCTTCATTGTGATCGGAGAATATTTTTTGCAAATATACGACTTTTTATGCGAATTTCCTTAGATCCCTTGTTTTTGGGCTTTCCGCCTTATCAGTCAGATGCTGCGACATGCTCTTTACCCCGTCTGATAATTTGAAAATCGTCTAAAATAACACAATTGCAAAAACACTTTAGGTTGAAAGAATGTTATAATTTCGAAAACAAACAAAACCCACTAAAACAAACTCCACTAATACAAACAAACCCCCTAAATAACGCCACAAATGAAAAAGACCATCACCGCTGCTCTGGCAGCCGCAGGAGTACTCCTCCCTTCAGCTTTCGCAAACGCACAGGAAACTGTGGTTGTCGACGAGACCGTTATCACTCAGGAAGTAGAGTGTAAGGATCACTACTCTTCCTCATGGCGCGACAACTGGTATCTCCAGCTCGGCGCAGGCATGCAGATCCCCTATACCGACAAGAGCGGCGGGACAGGTACAAAGCATCATATCACCCCCGTATATAATGTGGGCGTCGGCCACTGGTTCTCTCCCTATCTCGGATTCCGTCTGAGCGGAAACTATGGCAAGGTTCACTACGACTACAAAGGCTTTAATTCGATGCAGATGGGCAACGTGAACTTCGATCTGCAGTGGGATATGCTCAACAGTCTCGGAGGTGTAAACGCCAACCGCGTGTTCAGTATCATTCCCTACGTAGGTGTAGGCGGTATGTACACATGGGATCATAAGGGTTATCCAGGCAACATTAGTGACGGCGACGGTCACATCAAGACTCACAACGTGATGCTTCCCGTATCGGCAGGTGTTCAGTTGCGTCTGCGCCTCTGCAAGTATGTAGACTTCTTCGCCGAAGCACGCAGCATGTGGGTTGCCGACAACTTCAACTCAGTAGCCGTAGGCGATCCTATCGAGTGCGATTTCAGCGTGATAGGCGGTCTTAGCTTCACATTTGGCGGACGTCAGTTCCAGAAATATAATCCCTGCGACTATCTGTCGTATATCGACGGCCTCAACAATCAGGTCAACAATCTGCGCGGCGAACTCGCCACAACCGCAGCCGCTCTTGCAGCCGCCGAGGCTCAGCTTCCCTGCCCCGAAGTTACAGAAGCAGTTGTCGTAGAGCAGGCTCCTCTGATGTCAAGCGTTCGTTTCCGCATCAATTCGGCCGTTATCTCTCAGGAAGAGATGGTCAACATCTATAACACAGCTCAGTGGATGCAGGCTAATCCCGAAGCAGTGGTTGTAGTTCAGGGCTTCGCCGATAAGGATACCGGTACATCTTCCTACAACATGCAGCTCTCGCAGCGTCGTTGCCAGGCAGTTGTCGATGCTCTGACAGGTAAGTACGGTATCAATCCCCAGCGTCTGGTTATGAAGGCCAACGGCTCGGATGTTCAGCCCTATGAGACCAACAACTGGAACCGTATCGTGCTCTTCACCCAGCCCCAGTGATAGTAACATCATCAATCTGATATAATCAATCCCGTTTCCGGAGGCTTTCGCTTCCGGAAACTTTTTTTTCAAACAATTCGGGCGCCGCGGATGTTATTAATCCATATACAACCTCCTCCCGATTGAAACTTATGAAAAAGTCATTATTCTCAGCATTGATTCTGAGCGGCACACTTCTTGTGGCCGCCTCAGGTTGCGTAAGCAACAAAAAGTATGCGGCGCTTCAGAGCCGTTATGATGCACTGCAGTCCGATTACAATTCGCAGCAGGTTTCGCTTGCCGAGAGCCGTACAGGAGGCAAAAGCCTTCAGGAGCAGCTCGATCAGGCCCGCAAGCAGAATGAGCAGCTTAAAGAGGCACTGAGTAGAGCGATGGACCAGAATAGTCAGGGCAACGCCAATATCTCGAAACTCGTAGATGAAATCAATTCATCCAACAAGTATATTCAGCAACTTGTGGACGCCAAGTCGAAGAGCGACTCTCTCAATATGGTTCTGACCAACCGCCTCACCCGATCGCTCAGCACTTCCGAACTTCAGGATGTTGATGTAAAGGTTCTGAAGGGTGTGGTTTATATCTCGTTGGCCGACAATATGCTGTTTAAGTCGGGCAGTTACGATATCAATCCTGCGGCTATGGATATCCTTAGCAAAATCGCAAAGATCATTAAGGACTACAATAATTATGATGTGCTCGTAGAGGGTAACACCGACAATGTTCCTATCTCGAAGCCTAACATCCGCAACAACTGGGACCTCTCGGCACTGCGTGCAAGTTCGGTCGTTCAGGTGCTTCAGAACAAGTTTGATGTTGATCCGGCACGGCTTACCGCCGGTGGTCGCGGTGAATACAATCCTATCGCAACCAATTCGACTGCCGACGGCCGTCAGCAGAACCGCCGCACTCAGATCATCATAACTCCGACACTGACCCAGTTTATGGATCTTATCGATAAAGCTCCTGATACCGGAAACTGATCACACAGTCCGAAAAGGGTAAAAAAAAATCTTTGAAACAGGTTTGGATTAGCTATCTTTGCAATCCAAACCTGTTTTTCTACGTATAAAATGCGCTTACAATACCTATCATTAGCGGCGATGAGCGCCGTTACTGCCACAACTGCTTCCGCGGCTGAAAGCGTTGACACTACCGACACAAGGCCCGACATAATTCTGTTTATGGTCGACGATATGGGATGGCAGGATACATCGCTCCCTTTTGCAAGCGACACAACTGCCTACAACCGCATGTTTAGCACGCCAAATATGGAACGCCTTGCCCGCCAGGGCATGAAGTTCACGCAGGCTTATGCATGCGCAATAAGTTCGCCTACCAGATGCAGTCTTATCACCGGAGCCAATAATGCCCGTCACCGTGTCACGAACTGGACGCTGCAGCGTGACAAGTCGACCGACGATTCTATACCGGGAGTGATACTTCCCGACTGGAACTGGAACGGAGTAGCTCAATCGGGGGGTGTGGATCACACCTACCTTGGGCAGTCGTTTGTCGATCTTCTGCGACAGTCAGGTTATCATACTATCCATGTTGGCAAGGCCCACTTCGGTGCAATCAATACTCCCGGCGAGAATCCCGCACACTGGGGTTTCGAGACAAACATTGCCGGACACGCCGGTGGAGGTCTGGCTACATACCTGAGTGAAAACAATTTCGGCCATAGGCCTGACGGCACCGCCTATTCGCTGCTGGCTATACCGGGACTGGAGAAGTATTGGGGCACCGGAATATTCGCAACCGAAGCTCTGACGCGCGAAGCTCTTAAGGAGATCGACAGGGCGGTGGCCTACGAACAGCCGTATTTCCTCTACATGTCGCATTATGCCGTGCATATACCGATTGACCGCGATATGCGTTTCTACGACGACTATATAGCCCGGGGATATACTCCGAAAGAGGCTGCCTATGCCTCGCTTGTCGAGGGAATGGACAAGAGTCTCGGTGATATTCTTGACAAGGTGGAGCAGTCGGGACGTGCTGACCGCACTATCGTGATATTTATGAGCGACAACGGTGGGCTTGCCTCGCAGCCCGAATGGCGCGACGGTGAGATATATACTCAGAACTCACCTTTGCGTAGCGGTAAGGGCTCACTGCTCGAAGGTGGTATCCGTGAGCCCATGATAGTGAAATGGCCCGGAGTGACGGAGCCTGGAAGCGAGTGTGGCGATTACCTTATGATCGAGGATTTCTATCCGACGATTCTTGAGATGGCGGGAGTGGAGTTCACCCCCGAGGAGGATAAACCGATCGACGGTTTTTCGTTTGTCAATATGCTTAAGGGTGAGCCCATGGCTGATCCCGAGCGTGAGATTGTGTGGAATTTCCCAAATATCTGGGGAAACGAAGGCCCGGGCATAAACCTCAACACCGCTTTGCGGCGCGGAAGCTATAAGCTGATATACAATTATGTGACCGGAGATAAGGAACTGTATGATATACCGGCGGATATCTCCGAGACGAAAAATCTTGCGGCTGAATTGCCTGAGGTCACTGCGTTTATGTCGCAGCGTCTTGGCGAAAGACTGAGGGAGATGAATGCCCAGCGTCCGGTTGATGCCACCACCGGCCAACCTTTCCCGTGGCCCGATGAAAAACGCTGAAATAGCTATCGTAATAAGAGTGATCCCCGGAGTTCTTAACAAGTACAGACTCCGGGGATCACTCTTATTACGGGGATTGGTTTGGATCAGGTGGGTTCCCAAGTGCGGGCAAGACCGCCCTCACCGGTTTCCTTGTAAATCGAGGGGAGGTCGTGGCCGGTCTGTTTCATTACCTCAACCACTCTGTCGAACGAAACACGGTGGGTTCCGTCGGTAAATGTAGAATAGATGTTGGAGTCGAGGGCACGTGCGGCTGCGTAGGCGTTGCGCTCGATACACGGAATCTGCACAAGGCCACATACGGGGTCGCAGGTCATTCCCAGATGATGTTCCAGACCCATTTCGGCTGCATATTCGATCTGGGCGGGCGATCCGCCGAAAAGTTGGTTGGCTGCGGCGGCAGCCATAGCGCAGGCCACACCTACCTCACCCTGACATCCGACTTCGGCACCGGCTATCGAGGCATTGTGTTTGACAACATTGCCTATGAGGCCGGCAGTGGCCAGCGCGCGGGTTATGCGTGCCTCGCTGAAGTCACGGCTTTTCCAGAGGTGATAGAGCACAGCCGGTACAACACCGCAAGATCCGCATGTGGGCGCGGTGACTATCTCGCCGCCCGAAGCATTTTCCTCACTCACGGCAAGGGCATAGCTGAACACGAGGCCGCGGCTCTGAAGGTTGGTCTTATAACCGGAAGCACGAACATTGTAGGTGGCTGCACGGCGGGTGAGACCGAGCGGACCGGGCAACACGCCTTCACTGTCGAGACCCCGCTCTACAGCGGCACGCATCACGCGCCATACTTCGCTCAGATAGTCCCAAATCTCCGGACCTTCGCACTGTTCTACGTATTCCCAATAGGTCTTGCCGGTCTTTTTACACCACTCAAGTATCTCACTGAGTTTCGACATATCGTAGACATCTGGTGACTCAAGATCGGAAACACCTTCTTCGGCAAGCTGACCGCCGCCTACACTATAGATTGTACGGGTGTCGGTGACATTGCCCTTGCTGTCGAGAGCTTCATATTTCATACCATTGGGATGAAACGGCAGGAATATTGTGGGTTCCCATACTATTTCGGTAGGCGAAACGGGAGTCATACTTTCAAGAATGGCCTGGTCGGTAAGGTGGCCTCTGCCTGTTGCGGCAAGCGAACCGTAGAGCGTCACTCTGAATGATGCTGCATCCTTATGGCTTTCGGCAAAATCTTTAGCAGCCCGACGAGGACCCATAGTGTGGCTTGACGAGGGGCCTGTGCCTATTCTGTAGAGTTCTTTGATTGATTTCATGGTTGGATTGGCAATATGGCTTATCTGAAAACTGATATTTGAAACGGCCCGGCCTGCGGCGACTTTCGCTCGCTGGCCGGGCCGTTATGAGTGGTGATGGGCCCGATTAGTCGCGGAAGAACTTCATCAGACGGTTGTCAACTTTCTTGTTGCCCTGAAGGATCATTGTCAGTGCATTTCCGAGCATTGCTGCTCCACGTGTGCGGTTGTAATTCTGGGCGCTTTCAGCGTAGCTGTAGGGGCGACCCTCAGAATCAACGTCGATCACCTGAAGCACGATTACCGAGTTGTTGCCCTGAAGGGGACCGACGGTCTGACCCTTCTGTGCTACTGCTACATTACCAAGAACCTCGCTGTCGTTGTAACCGAGACCGACGATCATGGGCTGCCCGAATGTCACGTTGGTCGTGTCGATCGATGCATCCATAAGTTGCGAGTAGCCGGCCACGTCGTTTGCTTTACCTTTATATTCCTCAATAAGCTTGGCAGCCTTGTTGTTGTTCATGGCCTCAAGAACGAGGTTCTGACGGATCTGAGGATCGGTAGCGGGCAGATAGTTTTTGTAGATATCGTTGAGTGCGACAGCTACGAACTGACCGCTCTGAATGTCGCCGAACACAGGGCTTACCTGTCCCTTCTTGGCTTCAAGAGCCCAGCGGATGGCACTGCGGGTGTCTTCCATTCTGCCGATCTGAGGAGTTGATACGCTCACATATGCGGGAACCGAAGTGTAGCCCGACTTGGCTGCGTTCTCTTCAAAGAGGGCCGCTGTGTTGTTGGTGCGGACAAAATCGCGAAGTTCGCTTTCAATCTTATTGATGGTTGCATTGCTCGGTTCGGCGCTGTAGCTGACAACTGCCATGTCGACAACGCTTACCGGCTGCTTGCGGCTGCGGACGCGGAACACGCGGGCACCCTGTGCAACTGCCGATGTATCGGGAGTGAACCATGTGCCGATCGAGCTACCGATAAGGTGGCTGCGGAGTTCGGCCATCTGGGGATTGCTGAGCTGAACCCAGATGCTGTCCTGCGACTGCATCTCGCCGGTTGCCTCGGCTATCGTCATGCGTCCGGCGTTGAGGGCGGCGATCACTGAGTCGGCGTGTGCTTTGGTGCCGGCTACCATTGCGAAGTCCATGCATACAGAGTCGGTCTCAATGCTGCGGTCAAGAAGTTTGGCCAGGGTATATTCATTGCCGATGTGGCTTATGATCTCGGCCGAACCGATTTTTGCGGAATCGGCAAACGAGCGCAGACCCTTGTCGGTCAGGGCTGATGCAGGAATACGGTTGCGGTTAACAACGAAGTCGGTCATTTCGGCCAGACCGTCGGTGCTTGGCTGATTGAGCAGGGCGATCTTGGCGTCGCCGACACGGCTTTCGGCCTCTGCAAGATCTTGCTTAGAGGGTGCGATGCTCACAGCTATATAGCTGATCGCACGCTGTTCCTCGGGCAGACGGTAAAGCTCTTTCTGCGATGCCCAGACGGATTCGATCTGAGCGTCGGTGGGTTTGAACTCGTCGTCGGCCAGGCTGCTGTAGTCTTTCTTGGCGTAGGTAACCTTCGAGGTGGTTGCGTTTTCCTCGTAGATTGCTTTTGCATCAAGATCGTTGGCGGTGATGGCACCGTTGAAGAGTGTAGCGAATTTCTGCTGGAGGAGCGACTGTTCCATCTGATCCTCGAGTGATTTCCAGAGCTGACGGAACTGTGCCGATGTAGCTGCGTCAAGGTTGTATTTGGCAGGGTTGGTGGCTATGTCACAGAGCTGCTGGGCGCTTTCAAGGCCATACTGCTGCTGAACGAACATATTCACATACTGCGCTCCGGGACCCATCAGAGCGTTTGTGAGCTCTTCGGTTGTAACTGTCAGACCCAGTTTCGATATCTCTTTGTTCATCAGAGCCTCGCTTACCATCTGGCTGAGCACCTGCTCCTGAAGAACAGCTCCGTCAACCTTCTGTCCGGTCTGCTGAAGCTGCTGGCTGGCCTGCTCGAGACGCTGCTGGAACTGCTGGATATCTATTGATTCGCCGTCGACTTTCGCCACTGTTGTGCCTGTGCCGAAAAGTGTATGGCCAGAATTGAAGAAGTCACCGACTACGAAGGCCAAAAGGGCCAGGCCGATGATCATAAGCAGAAGCACTGAGTGGCTTCTGATTTTCTCTAATGTTGCCATTGTGATATTTTGGTTGCGTTTTTTGTTGCTGATTGATCGGCTGTTCATGCCGGATGCCGCCCCCGTCGGGACGACACCGCAGTTTTAGCGCACAAAGATAATGATTTCCGTTGTATGTGCCAAATTTTCACAAACCAAACACCTCTCTGACTTCATCCACTTTGTCGAGTTCCTCCCAGGGGAAGAGTTTCACCTCGATTTCCTTTGCGCCCTCATAGCGCGAGGTAAACTTCTTCACAATGGTCTCGGGAGTGCGGCCAACATGTCCGTAGGCTGCTGTCTCCTGATAGATGGGAGTGCGGAGCTTGAAGCGCTCTACAATTTCGGCAGGCTTCATGGGAAATATTCCGGCGATCTTGCGCGAGATCTCACCGTCGGTCATATCCACATGAGAGGTTCCGCGTGTGTCAACCGTCAGACTCACGGGAGCAGCCTTGCCGATAGCGTAGGCAACCTGCACAAGCACTTCGTCGGCCACGCCTGCGGCCACAAGATTCTTGGCAATGTGGCGTGCGGCATAGGCAGCCGAACGGTCAACCTTCGACGGATCCTTGCCCGAAAAAGCGCCGCCTCCGTGAGCGCCGCGACCGCCATAGGTGTCGACGATTATCTTTCGGCCTGTTAGGCCGGTGTCGCCGTGTGGGCCACCGATCACGAATTTACCCGTAGGATTCACAAGTAGATCAACATCGTCGGCAATCAGAGATGCTACAGCCGGATCGAGCTGCGCCTTCACGCGGGGCAACAATACTTTTCTGACATCGGTCTCTATAGTCTGCTGCATTATCCTGTCGGCGCTGTTCTGGTCTAACGATCCGATAGGAGTGATAAATTCATCGTGCTGAGTGGAAACCACGATCGTTTTTACGGCAACCGGTTTTCCGCAGGCGGTATATTCAACCGTAACCTGGCTTTTGGAATCGGGACGCAGGTAGCTCCTCACGTGGCCGTGAGCATCGGTGTAAGTCATATCCTTGCCTTCGCGGCGAATGTCGGCGAGCGTCCGCATCAGCAGATGGCTCAGATGAAGGGGGAGGGGCATGTAGCTTTCGGTCTCGCGGCAGGCGTAGCCGAACATCATGCCCTGGTCGCCGGCACCTTGTTCGGCATCGGGCTCTGTGCGGTCAACACCGCGGTTAATGTCGGGGCTCTGTTCGTGGATAGCCGAGAGAATACCACACGATGCCGCGTCAAACTGAAGCTCGCTGCGGTCATAACCTATGCGCTTGATCACGCCTCTGACTACCTTGGGGATATCTATATAAGCATTGCTCTTGACCTCGCCCGCAACCACAACCTGGCCGGTTGTGACAAGTGTCTCGCAAGCTACCTTTGAATTAGGGTCGTGAGCCAGAAATGCGTCAAGAATGGCATCGCTGATGGCATCAGCCACTTTGTCGGGATGTCCCTCGCCGACCGATTCAGATGTGAATAGATAGTTCATTACAATTTTTTATGTGGGTCATAAACGATAAACAGAACCGCAGTGCAGGCATGTAGCCGGGGCTGCGGTTCCGTTGTGATATTTTCTGAGAATTTGTAACCGGTCAACCCGTCAGAGGAGCGCCCGGTTGCAGTTTTAGCATTTGTTTCAGAGCAGGATCGGCGACCCGGCCCTCAGTGGTTGCAAGCAGCCAAATTTTTCCACTGGGCGCAAAGGTACGCATTTAGTCGGAGATGGCCAACTCTGCAATCGTGAATTCCTAAAAAAATCATAATTATTTCGGGATAATTCATGATTGATGCCTAACTTTGTAATAATTTAGATGAGAATTACACAATCCATCTATTTTTCTAAATGAAGAAACCAATCCTTATACGTGTGGTCATAACTATTGGCCTCGCGCTTTGCTTCTGGCTTGCATACACCCGGTGGCTTGACTACGTGCTGTTTTATCAGGAGCAGCACCGCCTGATGGTCTACACAGCCGACGCTGTCTCGCGGCGAATTTCCTCGGCCGGAGTCATCGAGCTTGTAAATGATTTCATTGCCCAGTTCTTTTATATTCCATGGCTCGGGGCTTTGATACTGTCGCTGCTGTGCAGTTCGGTTTATTTTCTCGGCGATCTGCTGATCCGTAAGGTATTGCGGCGTCCCGACTATCTCGGTGTCGCACCGGCTGCGTCGGTAGTCGTGTTCCTGTCGACCACCGGTATCGACAGTTCGCTCGTCTGCGCATGGCTTGTACCGCTGTGTCTGTGCGTGCTCCTGCTGCTCTCGTGCCTGCTGCCCCGACGGACGTTCAAGGGCAACTTCGTATTCGGCAGTGCGGTCCTTGCGCTGATATATGGCGGTGCGGGCTACTGGTGGCTACTTGGTCACATCAACCGCTCGGAACGCACTATGATTCTGACAGAGAAGGCAGTGAAAGAAGGGCGGTGGAGCGACGTCGTGAAGCGTGCCGAAGCCTATGCGGATGCAGGACACAGCAACAAACTGATGCTCATGTTCCGTTCTCTTGCCCTCGCCAATCAGGGGCGTCTGCTCGATAACCTTTTTGATGTGCCTCAAAACTTCGGTATCAACGGTCTGTTCCTTCCATGGAACAGCGATGTGCGCGAGAGTGAATACGGCTATCTTGTATATGAGGCGATCGGCCATATCAATGAGGCGCACCACTGGGAGAGTGAGGCACTGGTGGCCTGGGGTCCGACAGCACCACACCTTATTAATCTCGCCCACTATAATATCGCTATGGGACGTCCTGAGGTAGCACGGCGCTTCATCCGGCCACTTGAGCATACACTTTTCTATCGCGATGAAGCCAAGTCGCTCAACGAGCAACTTGAAAATGGTATGGCCGACGGCATACGTTATTCGATCGGAAAGGAGGGTGCATCTCAGTTTACCAACGTGATGAACATTATACCGGAGCTTCAGGCTGTGTGCAACTCTGATCAGCGCAATGCGATCGCCCGCCAGTATCTTCTTGCCGCGTATCTGCTGACAAACAGAGTCGGATCGTTTGTAGCTGAACTCCCATGCGACAACAGGCCCCTCGCTCCGGCGTCGCAGCAGGCTCTGCTCGTCTACAGACTTAAAGACGATAATCAGGCCGGGTTTGATTCGCTGCGCTATGCCATCAGTCAGGAGACAGTGGAGCGCTTCTCGCGCTATGCCGAGCGCTCATCTCGGGTTGCCCCTGCAGAACTGGCAAGGCAGTTTGGCGACACATATTGGTTTTATATAAACTATATAAGTCCTCACGGACACAAAGTTAACGACTGACACACTGATTATGAACAATTACATAAAAATAGCGGTAATTTCCGTGCTATCCCTGCTGCTCTTTTCATGTGGCGGGTATCATCGACCGGATGCTACCGCAGAGGGACTGCCTAATCTTTTCCCTGATTATTCGGGTGTCACGCTTCCACCCAACATCGCCGCACCCAATTTCAGGATAATGACCGAGGCCGATGGCTATCAGGCTACAGCCGGATTGCATGGAGCCGAACCTGACATTGTTATTAGCTCTTCGGACGGACTTATCAGTTTTCCGCTCGACAAGTGGAAACGTCTTGCCGAGGCGCATCGCGGCGACTCGATTGAGATAAATATATCACTTGAAAACAACGGGAAATGGACAGCGTATGATCCTCTGACAATATATATAGCACCCGATTCTATTGACGGCTGGCTGGCTTATCGCTTGCTTTATCCCGGCTATGAACTTTGGAATGAAATGGGTATTTATCAGCGTAATCTTTCATCGTTCGAACAGATACCCGTGATCGAGAATAAGGAAATCGATAAGCAGTGCCTTAACTGCCACAACTTTGCTGCAGGCGATCCCAACACTATGATGCTTCATGTGAGAGGTCCTAACGGAGGTACTCTGATTCATGCCCTTGGAAAGACATGCAAGGTGAAAAAACCTTCGGGCGATGTGATGCCTCACGGCGCGGCTTATCCGGCCTGGAATCCTGAAGGAAGATATATCGCTTTCGCTGCAAACGATATCCAGCAGTTTTTTCACCGTTCGGGTCAGAAGACAATAGAGGTTGTCGATCTTGCCGCCGACCTGATGGTGTATGACACCACGACCGGTGAAGCTCTTACCGACTCGGCCGTCTGTAGGCCGGAGTTTCTGGAAACATTTCCGTCATGGAGCCCCGACGGACGCACCATATATTTCTGCCGTGCTGACTACAGCGACTCTCTGAGCCTTGACAGTATCCGCTATGATCTGTGCCGGATAGACTTTGATCCGGCCACACGCTCGTTCGGGACGGTCGAGAAGATTTTCTGTGCGTCTGATTCGTCGAAATCGGTCAGCTTTCCCCGTGTCTCGCCCGATGGCCGCTGGCTCCTGTTCACGCTTTCAGATTATGGCAACTTCTCCATCTGGCACGCCGAGAGCGACCTTTGGCTCATGGACCTCAGCGATCTGAGCATCCGGCCTCTTACAGAGGTAAACAGCAGCGATGCCGTCGACAGTTACCACACGTGGTCGTCGGATGGCCGCTGGTTTGTGTTCAGCTCCAAACGTATCGACGGCTTGTGGGCACGGCCGTATATCGCAGCTTTCGACCCCGCTACGGGCAGGGCGGGGCGTCCCGCGCTTCTGCCTCAGGAAGACCCCGACTGGTATATGCAGACCCTGCTTTCGTTCAACGTTCCTGAACTCGTGAAGGGCAAGATCACTGTCTCTGAGGAGCTGAAAAAGGCTCTTTGAGCTGTTGGCTGTCAGATTGAGATACCACCTTTTACGCGCATTCCCGGTTCATAGCCGGGTGTGCGCGGAATCTATTTTTTGCCATTCCGAAACTTCTTTTTAAAATTTCGGAGGGGTGAGGTTAGGAATAACAGAATTCGCACTTTATGTTAACGTGAGTTCGATATAATGAATCCCACGTTCAAAGATAAAATAATCAGCCATTTAGCATTAAACTAAGTGGCTGATTTTCTTGGTGACCTCACGTTAATTTATCATTCAGGTATAAATACGAAAACAGCCGGGGCAAACGCTCCGGCTGTTTTCGTATTTATGAATTATTTCGTTTATTCGCCTATATCCTGACGGATAGCCTCGATCTTTGTTTCGGCGTCGGCGATAGCCTTGTCATATCCGGCAGGGCTCTCAAGAGTGCCCTTCACCTCGATATAGAACTTGATCTTAGGCTCTGTGCCCGAGGGACGTACGCTCACTTTCGAGCCGTCGGCCGTGAACCACTGCAGAACGTTGCTCGTCGTGGGCATATCCATCTCCTTGCTCTCGCCGTTCTCCGTAACGCGCAGGGTGGCATAGTCTTTCACGATGGTCACGGGGCTTCCGCCGAGCTGCTTGGGAGGATTCTCGCGGAAACGTTTCATCATGGCCTGGATCTCTTCGGCGCCGCTCTTGCCGGTGCGCACTACCGAGATACCTTTCTCGCGCGAGAAACCATACTTCATATATATTTCCTGGAGCATAGCCATGAAGTCGAGGCCCTTGTCGCGTGCCCAAGCGGCAGCCTCGGCCAGGAGGCTCACGGCGCTCACAGCGTCTTTGTCGCGGCAGAAATCCTCGGCGAGGAATCCGTAGCTCTCCTCACCGCCACCCAGATAGCGGGCTGTGCCCTCATGGTCGCGGATCACGGCTGCGATCCACTTGAAGCCGGTGTAGCAGTCAAACATCTTCACGCCCCACTTGTCGGCGATCGACTTGATGGTCTCTGTCGTTACGATGGTCTTCACAATATACTCGCTGCCGGTCAGGCGTTTCAGCTCAGCATTGCGGGTCAGGATGTAGTAGAGCAGGATCATGCAGATCTGGTTGCCGTTGAGCAGCACGTATTCGCCCTGAGCGTTGCGGATCACAGCACCCACGCGGTCGGCGTCGGGGTCGCTGGCCATCACCAGATCGGCGCCTACCTCCTTGGCCTTGGCGATAGCCATTGCCATAGCCGAGGGTACCTCGGGGTTGGGCGACTCTACGGTCGGGAAATTACCGTCGGCAACATCCTGTTCCGGAACGTGGATAATGTCGGTGAATCCCCACATCTTGAGCGACTCGGGTATCAGCGACATGCCTGTACCGTGAATCGGGGTGTAGACGATCTTCATGTCGTGGTGACGCTCGATGGCGTCGGGGCTCAGCGACAGACCCTTGATAGCGCCCAGGAATGCGTCGTCAACATCCTTGCCTATGATCTGGATAAGGTCTTTGTTGCCGTTAAACTTGATATCGTCGACGCCGCCTATGGCTTCAACCTCGCTGATGATGTTGGTATCGTGGGGGGCGATGATCTGGGCGCCGTCCTCCCAGTATGCCTTGTAGCCGTTATATTCCTTGGGATTGTGGCTGGCGGTGATGTTCACGCCGCTCTGACAGCCCAGATGACGTATTGCGAACGAAAGCTCGGGAGTGGGGCGGAACGAATCGAAAAGATACACCTTGATGCCGTTGGCCGAGAAGATGTCGGCAACGATCTCGGCAAACTTGCGCGAGTTGTTGCGCACGTCATGACCTACAGCCACCGATATCTGGGGCAGACCGGGGAATGCTTTCTTCAGATAGTTGGCCAGGCCCTGGGTAGCGGCGCCCACGGTGTAGATGTTCATGCGGTTGGTGCCTGCGCCCATGATGCCGCGCAGTCCGCCTGTGCCGAACTCCAGATCGCGATAAAAAGCGTCGATCAGGGGAGTCTTGTCGTCGGCCTCGAGCATTTTGGTAACCTCGGCGCGGGTCTCGGCGTCGTATGCGTCGGTAAGCCAGGTCTTTGCCTTGGCTACTACGCTGTCAATCAGTTGCTGGTTGTTTTCTTCCATATATTTTAGAATTTTGATTATTCGTTGTATTTGCTACTCTGCAAATATAAGTCTTTTCATGAAGAAAAACAAACCAAATCGGCAATCAACGGCCCATAACTGCAAAAAAAGTCATTAAAAGATTATAAACCATCCCCTCTATGGTCACTTTTGCTTCTCATCGGGCTGCTTTTTGACGCGGTCGTATATCGGCCAGCCCAGGAATCCGCGCGTCATCGTCACCTTCTGGCAGCTGCCGGTGCGTGTGCGCGAATACTCCTTCACGTTGACCTGAACATCCTTTGTCATGCCGTTTTCAAACTGCAACGTGACATAATACACTGTGTATTTCTCGCCTGTCGCTACATATCTGCGGCCTACGCGCCGCGTCTTCGACCGCCGTTCGGTATACTTCCGGGCTACGGTGGCCATCTCCTCATGCTCCGAGCCGGCATCTTTCCATACGCTGTTAGCTGTCAGCAGTGCGCATGCAAGTATAAGTCCCCCGAAGCCGAAGCCGGTGAGCAGTCCGATCCATTTTCTGTTCTGCCTGACGTAGAAGCCGATACCGGCCCCGATAGCTCCACCTGTAGCCGCCAGTCCGAGAAGGAGTTTCAGCGAAACAAACGTGTGGGAATAGAAAAACAGCGTCGTGCCGGCAAGCACCATCACTGCCAGAACAGACAGAATTAACAGTATTGTAGATTTTTTGCTCATAAGTTCTGCAAATATAGCGAGAATTGACAAAAAATCAGTAATTTTGCAATAGAAACAATAGAAACCAATCCAATTTTTTGATCATGAATAGTGTTTTAAAGCTTCTTGCTGGCGTATTCATCTGTATGTCAGTGAGTGTAGTTCCGGCAGTCGCTCAGTTCAATCTTAAAAAGGCTGTTGGTGGTGCGGCAAAAGCCGCTCAGGCTGTGACCCTTACCGATGCGCAGATGGCCGCATACGTCAAAGAATCCGTCGACTGGATGGACAAGCACAACCCCGTGCTGCCCGACGACGATCCCTATACTATCCGTCTGATGAAGCTTGTCGACGGTATCACCGATGTCGACGGCATGCCCCTCAACTTCAAGGTCTATAACGTGATCGACGTCAACGCCTTCGCATGTGCCGACGGCAGTGTGCGCGTGTTCTCGTCGCTCATGGATATCATGACCGACGACGAGCTTCTCGGCGTGATCGGCCACGAGATCGGCCACGTGGCCAAGCACCACTCCAAAAAGGCCTTCAAGACAGCCCTTCTCACCGACGCCCTGAAAGACGGCATCTCTTCGACCGGTGGTGTTGCTGCTGCCCTGAGCGATTCGCAGCTCGGCACCCTGAGCAACGCCGTTATCAACTCCAAGTTCTCGCAGAAGCAGGAGAATGAGGCCGACGAATACGGCTATGAGTTCCTCAAGGCCCACGGCAAGAATCCCCGCGCTATGGCAGCCGCTTTCGAGCGCTTCCTCAAGCTTGAGGGCGACGGCGCCAAGCGCAGCTACGTCGACAAGATGTTCTCCTCACACCCCGAGACCGAGGCGCGCATCAAGAGAGTGAACCAGCGTGCTGACAAAGACGGCGTTCCCCCGCTGCCCGCTCAGGAAGAGACAAAAGAATAAAACTTCTCGTTTTTTAAACTCATAGGGTTTAACACTGATGGTCCGGCCGGTGATTGCTTCCTGTAAGCGTCGCCGGCCGGATTTTTCCGTTTCTAACATTCTAAATACTCAAAATATTCGTGGCTTTTGTAAGTTTCTTCTAAAAAAATTTGATTTTTAGTAATAAATAATTACCTTTGCCCATGCGTCGGGATAAGAGTGCGGAGGCACCACCCGATACTCCAAATTTTACTACGACCATTGGCTGGAATTCAGCCGTAGGTCAAAAAGGTGTTATTGAAATTTTATCTTCAGCATTCAAACTTGGCGGTTCGAAAACAAGTTGAGGATGAGACGACAATAGCACCTGCATCAGTAGCTTATTCACCGCTGCCGGTTAACCGTGCGGCTACGCATATTGCTACAGGTGTGGGGGCTGTTGTATTATCTGACTTGTGGGGCACGCCAAGGCCTGAATGCAGGATAATACAAGATCCATTCCTCACACCTTTCTTTGTTGTCTAAATTCTGTTGGAGGAATGACAGATTCATCTTTGCTATGGCAAAAATCAAATCTTCTCTGTCTTTTCTCGACAGACTCGACAAGGCCATTTTTGGCCGTTTCAATCCTGATCATGTTCCGGCTACAGGGTCCGCAATACTGGTAGCCTTCATCGCATCAATGGTGCTGAGCATCACAATTTTCGGATGTCAGATCTTTGGCGTCAGCGGCCAAGCGACCAATGTTATTGCGGCAATCGGTCTTGTTGCGATCGTTGCATGGGTTGTGTATGTGTGTCTTCCTGCGGCAAAGTCTTTCAACGGGTGGGGGCTTGCCGTCGCCTATCTTGCCTACTCAATAGTTTTGACCGCGCTAGCCTTTTATCTTGCGCTCTGGACAACGGTGTTGGCTATACTTGTTCTCGTAGTCTATGGCGTGGCTAAAGCTTTCTTCAGTTCTCCGAAATCCTCTGGTTCAAAGAAGTTCAAAATTCGG
Source organism: Bacteroides sp. (assembly GCA_014801735.1). The sequence continues at coordinate 78,112 of JAAVDO010000004.1, forward strand.
TACTCTGACGGCACGGAAGAGGAGGCCGTGGAGGAAATCGGTTTGCTGGGAGAAAAGACCTACACCGGCAATCGCACACAAAACCGGTTTGACGAATATGAAATTAATAATCTGAAATCTTAAATCATAGTTACTTATGAAAACGGCAATAATTGCTCTGATCCTCATTATTGCAGGCTGCTATACAGGGTCGGCGCAAAAAGTGTTCAAAGGCAAATGGGTAGGTTCTAATGGAGACGTAGAGTTGTGTCTGAACCTCTATGAAAAAACCGTGACTATTCCAGAAGTGGAAGATGACGAACAGACGCCTTCCTACGGGTATCTTTCAACCGTATACCCCATCGGTTTCCGTATGGATATGGATCAGATTGAATCTGCCACAATCGATGGCAACACGGCTGTAGTGATTTTCAGATGCGATCGTACAGATGCAAAGGGAAAAGCACAACTTGTCTATAACCCTTCGGACGGTTCCATGAAATTCACCGTGCTGGAAGTACCACGGAACGAGGATTGGAGTGATTGTCTGGCACCAAACATAACCCTTAAGAAAGCGAAATGAACTATCGGAAAATCATTCTTATGGCGGCGGCAATAGTTTGGGCCGTCATCTCGGTGTGCGCTCAGACAACAGAGGCACGTAAAATTGGTCGCCAAGGGTATTATGCCATGATGAACGGCGATTATAAAACTGGTATTCAATTGTTAACAAAGGCTGCAGAAGCTGGTGACGATGAAGCTCAAAAAAATCTCGGAGTCTGTTACGAAAAAGGCAAAGGGGTAGCAGCTGATCACAATAAAGCTTTCTACTGGTTCAAAAAAGCAGCTGACCAAGGGAATGAACAGGCTCAATATGGCGTGGCAATTTTATATAAAGATGGTAGAGGTGTTGATAAAAATCTTGCTAAAGCCTTCTTTTGGTACAAAAAGTCAGCTCAAGGAGGCTATATCCCTGCGTACAATTCTCTTGGCTTGTGTTATGAGAATGGCGAGGGTTGCGAGCAAAACCTTGAGAATGCTGTCTATTGTTATAGAATAAGCGCTGAAGGAGGGAATCCTACAGCTATGTGCAATCTCGGTTACTGCTACGAGACAGGGCGCGGTTGCGAAAAAGACTCCGAGAAAGCTGTGGATTGGTACAAAAAGGGAGCCGACGCCGGGAATTCAAGAGCCATGTGCAATCTCGGGTATTGCTACCATAAAGGTCAGGGTTGTGAGCAAGATTATGAAAAAGCCGTGTATTGGTACAGGAAGAGTATCGAAGCTGGCAATTCTTTGGCAATGAGTAATCTCGGTTACTGTTATGAAAAAGGCCATGGTTGCGAGCAAGACTTAGAGAAAGCCGTGTATTGGTACAAAAAGGGAGCCGAAGCAGGTGAGCCTCTGGCAATGCGAAATCTCGGGAATTGCTACGAGAAGGGCCAGGGTTGTCAGCAAGACTTAGAGAAAGCAGCATATTGGAAGAAAAAAGCTGCCGAATCCAAATAAACATTAATCTGTGAATATTCTCAGAGAGCGTATCCTTTCGGCTGACACTTCTGCCACGTTTCTTTAATCTGAAAACCATCTACAAGATAATAGCCAACAAAATCAACACTAAAAATCCAACTATCTGAAATGAAAAATTTTATTTATTCGGTAATGTTGCTTGTCATGGGATTAGTCGCAATGGTCTCCTGTGGCCGTAGCGTACCCAACACTCCCGAGGGAGTTGCCGAGGCAGCAGCTAATGCCTTTTACCATCTTGACTATGAAACCCTTCGAAACCTTACCGATCCAAACGATGAGGGAATCATAAATACTCTTAACCGCTGGGAGAGGGAGGCAGAAAAGGCTAAAGAATATTTTGTGATAGATGAAAGTGTTGTGTATAAGGCTGAAAAAGTAAACGACTACACAGCAGACGGCGTTATGAAAAGTGTATCTCTCACAGATCAAGAGGGTAGACACATGAGTATTATCGTCAAAAATGCCAACGGTAAATGGTATTACTGGGGAAACTGAGATGGCCTTCCGAAGAATTACAATTATTGCTGTGGCAGTACTCTTAGGTGTTGCCATTTTGTGCGCGCAGACAAGTGAGGCTAACAAAGTCGGTCGCCAAGGGTATGATGCAATGGAGAGAGGTGACTATTCGACTGGTCTCACTTTGCTTACTAAGGCCGCCGAAGCTGGGGATAAAGAAGCTCAGCACCATCTTGGTATATATTATCTCAACGGTATTGGTGTACCTAATGATGATAGTAAAGGTTTCTTTTGGGAAAAATCATCTGCGGATCAAGGCTTTCCTCCTGCTCAATATAACGTTGGGGTTATGTACTCTATAGGTAAAGGTGTGGGAAGAAATCTTGAAAAGGCTTTTTTTTGGTACTCAAAATCAGCAGAAAACGGTTTTGTTGAGGCGTTTGTAAATCTTGGGGCATGCTATGCTGATGGCTTAGGCTGTGAGAAAAACTCCGAGATGGCTGTTTCTTTGTATAGGAAGGGAGTAGAATCGGGTGACCCGAGAGCCATGACTCGTCTTGGGGTATGCTATGCCGATGGCCAAGGGTGTGAAAAAAACTCCGAGAAGGCGGTCTACTGGTTTAGACAGGGTGCTGAGGCCGGTAATGCAAGGTCAATGTCTAATCTCGCATTCTGTTATGCTAATGGTCAAGGCTGCGAACAAAACAATGAAAAAGCTGTCTATTGGTACAGAAACGGTGCCGAAATGGGAGATTCTGCTGCTATGTTTGGTCTTGGATACTGCTATGAGAAAGGCCACGGTTGCGAACAAGACTATAGGAAAGCAGTGTATTGGTACAGAAAGAGCGCCGAAGCCAGTGATCCTACCGCCATGTGTAATCTCGGGTATTGTTACGAGAATGGCCTTGGTTGCGAGCAAGACTTTGAGAATGCTGTATATTGGTACAGAAAGGGAGCCGAATCTGGGGATCCTATGGCAATGGCACATCTTGGGTATTGTTACCAAAATGGTCAAGGTTGCGAACAAGACTATAGGAAAGCCGTGTATTGGTACAGAAAGAGTGCCGAAGCTGGTAATCATACGGCCATGTGTAATCTTGGATACTGCTATGAGGAAGGCCACGGTGGCGAACAAGACTACAATAAAGCCGTGTATTGGTATAGAAAGAGCGCCGACGCCGGTAATCCTCTGGCGATGAATAATCTCGGGTGTTGCTATGAGAAAGGTCACGGTTGTGGGCAAGACTACAAGAAAGCAGTCTATTGGTACAAAAAGGGAGCTGAAGGAGGTGATTCTACAGCAATGCGCAATCTCGGGAATTGCTATGAGAAAGGCCGGGGCTGCGAGCAAGACTTGAAGAAAGCTGCATATTGGAAAAAAAGAGGCACTGAGGCGAGTAATCGTTAAGCCGTGAATATTCTCAGATAGTATAACTCGCGTGTATGGCAGTGAGTTAAACTAAGGACGAGCAGTCTGTTGGTTTATAAAGCTGTAAAAAATGTTTTTCAAGTGACACTTCTGCCACGTTTCTTCAATCTGAAATCCATCTATAAGATAATTGTCAAAAAATCAACACTATAAATCCAACCAACTGAAATGAAAAGTTTTATTTATTCGGTAATGCTGCTTGTCATTGGAGTAGTCGCAATGACCTCATGTGGCCGCAGCGTACCCAACACTCCCGAGGGAGTTGCCGAGGCAGCAGCGAATGCCTTTTACCATCTTGACTATGAAACCCTTCGAAACCTTACCGATCCAAACGATGAGGGAATCATAAATACTCTTAACCGCTGGGAGAAAGAGGGAGAAGATGCGAAAGATCTATTTGTGATAAAAGAAGATGTGATCTATAAGGCTGAGAATGTCAACGACTACACAGCAGATGGCGTTATGAAAAGTGTATCTCTTACTGCTAAAGATAACAGACATATGAGTATAATCGTCAAAAATGCCAACGGTAAATGGTATTACTGGGGAAAGTAACTTAATCTGTGACTATCCGTAATTCCGGCCGGTGATTGCTTCCTGTAAGCGTCGCCGGCCGGATTTTTCCGTTTTGTTAGATTTATCGCGGGAAAATCACTACATTTGTAGTTAATTTAGCGCAGGAGCGTCCCGGCTCCGCGCCAGTTTCCGATAGCAGCAATAAGCAATGACCGCACAACATACCGACTTTGACCTCAGCAGTGATCTGCGAACTGCTCTGAGCCGTGAGATTATCGTGCTCGACGGTGCCATGGGCACCATGATCCAGCGCCTGGGTCTCACTGAAGCCGATTACCATACTCCCGACATTCCCGCCGACCTGATCCTGAAAGGGTGCAATGATATTCTCACCATTACCCGCCCGGAGCTTATCGGGGATATCCATAGCCGGTATCTTCATGCCGGCGCGAGGATAATTGAGACCGACTCGTTCAATGCCAACGCTATATCCCTGGCCGACTACGGCCTGAGCGCCATGGTAGGCGAGATCAATCTCGCCGCCGCCCGGGTTGCGCGCACCGCCGCCGACAGCTTTATGGCCGAGACAGGGCGCCGCGTTTGGGTGGCCGGCAGTATGGGGCCCACGGGAAAATCGCTCACTATGGCGGGAGCGCTCGACGACGGCTCGGCAGTGGATTTCGACGTCATGGAGGCCACCTACTTCGATCAGGCCCTTGCGTTGATACGCGGGGGAGTGGATCTGCTGCTCATCGAGACGGTGTTTGATGCTCTTAATGCCAAGGCTGCCGTGGCTGCTTCGCTCCGGGCCATGAATGAGGCTGGCAGAAATGTTGAAATGATAATTTCGGTGACGCTGACCGAGAGCGGACGCACGCTTGCCGGACAGACGCTTGAAGGTTTTGTAGAATCCGTACGCCATGCTTCGCCACTGGCCATAGGCCTTAACTGTGGTTTCGGAGCCGAGTCGATGAAGCCGTTTCTCGAAAAATTACGCGAAGTTGATGTTGCGGTCAGCGTGTATCCCAACGCAGGTCTGCCCAACGAACTCGGACAGTATGACGAGTCGCCCGAAAAGATGGCTGCCCATATTCGTCCGATGCTTGCCGACGGTCTTGTCAACATAGTGGGTGGATGTTGCGGCACCACGCCCGAACATATAAAGGCTATAGCCGAAGTAGTAGCGGAATATCCGCCTCGCCATATCCCGGCAACGCGCCACGCGCTTCGCCTGTCAGGTCTCGATGCCGCCGTGTTCGGTCGCGACCATAGCGATTTTATCGTCATAGGCGAGCGCTGCAACGTAGCCGGCAGCCGGAAATTCCTGCGCCTTATCAAAGAAGGGGCCAGCGACGAGGCTGTCGACATAGCGGCCTCGCAGATCGCAGCCGGAGCGGCCGCCATAGATATAAATATGGACGATGCGATGCTCGACGCGGGGGAGTGTATGACCGCTTTCCTGCGGCGCATAGCCGTTGAGCCAGAGGTGGCCGCGGTGCCGGTGATGATCGATTCTTCCGATTTCGACGTGATTGTCAGAGCACTTAAGACCGTCCAGGGCAAACCTGTGGTCAACAGCATAAGCCTGAAGGAAGGCCCCGAGAAATTTCTGTCCCGTGCCTGCATAATTCACGACCTCGGCGCCGCCATGGTTGTCATGGCCTTCGACGAGAAAGGCCAGGCCGACACATTCGAGCGCCGGGTGGAGGTATGTGGCCGTGCCTACCGTCTGCTTACCGATGCCGGCATTCCGGCCGACGATATAATATTCGATCCGAATATCCTTGCTGTGGCTACAGGTATGGATGAGCATGCCGACTATGCCATTGACTTTATCCGGGCTACAAGTTGGATCAAGCAGAATCTGCCGGGAGCAAGGGTTAGCGGCGGTCTGAGCAATCTCTCGTTCTCTTTCCGTGGCAACAACAAGGTGCGCGAGGCCATGCATGCCGTGTTCCTCGACCATGCTGTCAGGGCCGGTCTCGATATGGCGATAGTCAATCCGTCGACCATGATGAATGTTGACACGATCGAGCCCGAGCTGCGCGAGGCAGTCGAGGATGTGCTTGTCGGGCGGCGTGATGCTGACGCTACCGACCGCCTGATCGAACTTGCGGCCCGTATAGCCGAAGAAACCGCAGCAGCCAAAGCCGCCAGAAATGCCCCTGTTCAGAAGGCTGCCCCCATTACTGATGCCCTCGGGTTGCTTGCCGAGATGGTTGTCAAGGGCAAGACCGAAGGCCTTGAGCCGTTGCTCGATTCGGCTGTAAGCAGGCTTGGAAGCGCGATGGCGGTGATCGACGGTCCTCTCATGGAGGGCATGAACCGTGTTGGCGACCTTTTTGGAAAGGGCCGGATGTTTCTACCACAGGTTGTCAAGAGCGCCCGCACGATGAAAGCTGCCGTAGCCGTGCTCACTCCGCAGATCGAGAAGGAGAAAGCCGACAGAAAAGCTGTCGGCAAGGTTGTGATAGCAACAGTGAAAGGCGATGTTCACGACATCGGCAAGAATATCGTTGATGTGATAATGAACTGCAATGGTTTCGAGATGATCGATCTGGGGGTCATGGTGCCTGGCGAGGAGATTGTTGACCGTGCTATCGCTGAAAATGCCGATTTCATAGGGTTGAGCGGACTGATCACTCCATCGCTTGAAGAGATGTGTCGCGTGGCCCGGTTGATGGAAGCTAAAGGATTGCGCATCCCGCTGCTGATTGGTGGAGCGACGACCTCGGCTGTGCATACAGCGGTGAAAATCGCTCCGTGCTATGGCGGTCCGGTGGTCTACACCCGCGATGCTGCCGCTCTGCCTGGTGTGGCGCAGAGTCTGAAGAGCGATCCTGCCGCAGAAGAACGCATACGCCGGGAGCAGGATGCCATACGCAGATCTCACAGTGGAGCGCCGCAGCTGCTTTCTTACGCCGACGCCGTGAGCAGAGCTCCTCGGCTTGAATATGCCCCTGTAGCCCCGCTTATTCCGGGCAGAGCCGACATGAGCTTCACCATCGCCGAACTAATACCTGTGCTAAACCGCAGGGCCTTTCTCAGTGCCTGGGACCTTGATCCCGCGCTTGCCGATTCGCTCGATCATGCCGATTGCGACTGTGGGTGTCACTCACCGCGGCATGACGAGAGCCGGAAGCTATGGGGCGATGCCTTGAGTTTGCTCCGTGAGTTGAGCGACGCGGGCATAACGACTCATGCGAGGGCAGTGGTGCTCCCTGCCGGACGCAATGCCGCCGGCGACCTGATGCTCAGATCGGAAAGTGGTGAAACGGTTGTTCTGCCGATACTGCGCCGGCAGAGTGCTCCCGTAGCTGATGGCGATGCCTTAGCAACGTCGTGCGTGGCCGTCAGCGATTTTATCGCCCCGGCCGATGGCGACAATCTGACAGATTACTGCGGTATCTTTACAGCTACAGTCGGCAGAAAAGTAAAAGCATTGATCGATGAGGCAAATGCTGCGGGCGACACCTACCGCAGTCTGCTGATGCAGAGTCTTGCCGATCGTCTTGTGGAGGCTACGACCGAGTTGATGCACCGGCGTCTTGCTCATGAGGTATGGGGATATGCAGCACACTACGGTGCGATCGGTATCCGCCCGGCCTTCGGCTATCCATCGTTGCCCGATCAGAGCCTTGTGTTCCTTGCCGACGCTCTGCTTCATTACGGTGAACTCGGCATCGAGGTGACCGAAAACGGAGCATTGACCCCTCAGGCCACTACGACCGGTCTTGTCATTGCCCACCCGCAGGCACGTTACACATCTGTCGGTCCGATCGGCGACGATCAGCGTGCTGAATATGCTGCCCGACATCCTCTCGGTGCGTCGAGGCTCGATTCATTCCTGCCGCGTATCTGACCATTTATTTGCCGAAGTTTTCCCAAAATATCGGGCCGGTTGTAGTCAAAACAGCCGGCCCGATTGTTGTCTAATAATAACCCGAATAATATTTGATATGGAAAATCAGGCACTTGACAATATCCTCACCCGTTCGAGCGTCAGGCTTTTCAAGCCGGGCGTTGTAATTCCTCAATCCGATCTCACATCAATACTCAAGGCAGGCATGGCTGCGCCATCGGCCGTAAACCGACAGCCATGGAGTTTTGTGGTTGTTACCGACCATGCACTGCTCAAGGCTCTGGCCGATGCTCTCCCTTATGCCAAGATGACAGCCAAGGCATCGGCAGCAATAATTGTTTGCGGCGATCCGGAACGTTTCCTCGACGGTATCGACAACACTCTCTGGATTCAGGATCTTTCCGCCGTGAGCGAGAATATTCTGCTGGCCTCCCATGCGCTGGGTTACGGAGGGGTATGGACATGCGTATATCCTCATGTCGAGCGTGAGAAACCCGTTTCTGAGATCCTCGGTCTGCCCGATGGTTTGATACCGTTCAGTCTGATCCCGATAGGTGTTCCCGACCGGGCACCTCACATCATGGATAAATGGAATCCCGACCGGATACACTACAACCGTTGGTGATTGAAAGGGAGTAAATTTTTTTCGGTAAATTTTCAGTAAAAAGGTTGGAGGGATGGTTAAATATAATTAATTTTGCCGAAAGCATTCGTTACCGTAAAATCTTTTCCAAGAACAATAAACCTAAATTTCACAAATCTTATGTGGTTAACAAGCTCATCTGTAGGACGTAAGCTCGTGATGGCCATCACCGGCGCGTGTCTTGTCCTATTCGTAACGTTCCATGCGTTGATGAACGGTGTCGCGCTCTTCTGGCCGTCGGCTTACAACGCCGTCTGCGCTTTCCTGGGCGCCAACTGGTATGCCTTGATCGCTTCGATCGGTCTGGCAGCCCTGTTCATCATCCACATCATTTATGCAGTGTGGCTCACCATCCAGAACCGTAAGGCTCGCGGCAACGACCGTTATGCAGTCTATTGCAAGCCCAAACAGGTTGAATGGTCTTCTCAGAACATGCTCGTGCTGGGTATCGTGATCATCGCATTCCTGGTGATCCACCTTATTCAGTTCTGGGCCAAGATGCAGTGGGCGGAGATCTGCCATGATCCCGTTCATGTAGATGGCGTGATGATTGCTCCCCAGAGCGGAACACTCTTCCTGCAGCTCGCTTTCAGCCAGGTGTTCACCCCCATCGTCTACATCATCGGCTTCATCGCTCTCTGGTTCCACATGACCCACGGTTTCTGGTCGATGTTCCAGTCGGCCGGCTGGGATAACGACACATGGCTGCCCCGCCTGAAGACTATCTCCTGCTGGTGGACAACCATCGTTGTAGGTCTTTTCATCGCGCAGGCTATCGTATTTACCGTTCAGGCTCACCGCGGTGCTTATCTCACCGATCCTCAGCTCATCGAACAGTATCAGGAATTCAACGCTCACATGGTTGCCGGTTTCGAGCAGCCTTCTTATCCCGGTGTCGACTGCCAGAACAGCGACTGCAACGATTGTGTAAGCAATGACGCTGCCTGCAACCAGGGCGCATGCGATCAGGCATGTGTTGAAGTTGTTGAGGTGGTCGAAGAACAGTGATCGGACATCATCCTTTTTCAAGTAACTATCTTAACTCCCCATATACTGTTATGGCAGACTACAAAAAGCTCGAGGGCATGATCGACTCTACCCCCATCATGAAGGATTATGCCGACATCGAATCAGCTAAACTTCCCGAATTTCAGATAGACTCCAAGATACCCGAAGGTCCCATCGCAGAGAAGTGGACCAACTACAAAGCTCACCAGAAGCTCGTTAACCCCGCCAATAAGCGTAACCTCGACGTTATCGTAGTCGGTACAGGTCTTGCAGGTGCTTCGGCTGCCTCGACTCTCGGTGAACTCGGTTTCAACGTTTACAATTTCTGCATCCAGGATTCGCCCCGCCGCGCTCACTCTATCGCTGCTCAGGGTGGTATCAATGCTGCAAAAGATTATCAGAACGACGGCGACTCGGTTTACCGTCTGTTCTACGACACCGTGAAGGGTGGTGACTTCCGCTCGCGCGAGGCAAACGTTTATCGTCTTGCCGAGGTGTCGAACAATATCATCGACCAGTGTGTGGCTCAGGGCGTTCCTTTCGCACGCGAATACGGCGGTCTGCTTGCCAACCGTTCGTTTGGCGGTGCACAGGTTAGCCGTACTTTCTATGCAAAGGGTCAGACCGGTCAGCAGCTTCTGCTCGGTGCATACTCTTCGCTCAACCGTCAGATCAAGAAGGGCACCGTGCGCAGCTTCAACCGCCGCGAAATGCTCGACCTTGTTATCGTCGACGGCCGTGCACGCGGTATCATCGTTCGCAACCTGATCACCGGCGAGCTTGAGCGTTATGCCGCTCATGCTGTGGTTCTCGCAACCGGCGGATATGGCCGCACATTCTTCCTTTCGACCAACGCCATGGGCTGCAACGGCTCGGCTGCAATACAGGCTTTCAAGAAAGGTGCTTATCTGAGTAACCTGGCCTTCACACAGATCCACCCCACATGTATCCCCGTTCACGGTGAGGATCAGTCGAAGCTCACCCTGATGAGCGAATCGCTCCGTAACGACGGCCGCATCTGGGTTCCCAAAAAGAAAGAGGATGCCGAGGCTATCCGCGCCGGCAAGAAGAAACCTACCGATATTCCCGACGAGGACCGCGACTTCTATCTGGAGCGCCGCTATCCCGCCTTCGGTAACCTCTGTCCCCGCGACATCGCCAGCCGTGCCGCCAAGGAGCGCTGCGACGCTGGCTTCGGCGTAGGTACAGGCAATGCCGTATATCTTGATTTCAAATATGCTATCGAGCGTCTGGGCAAGGATGCTGTGGCCGACCGCTATGGCAACCTTTTCGACATGTATCAGATGATCTCCGACGACAATCCCTATGAGACTCCCATGATGATCTTCCCCGCCAGCCACTATACGATGGGTGGTATCTGGGTTGACTACGAGCTTCAGACCTCGATCAAGGGTCTCTTTGCCATCGGTGAGTGCAACTTCTCTGACCACGGTGCAAACCGTCTGGGTGCCAGCGCTCTGATGCAGGGTCTTGCCGACGGTTACTTCGTTCTGCCCTATACCATGCAGAACTACCTGAGCGACCAGATCAAGGTTTCGCGCAAGACATTCGATATCAACCATCCTGAATTCGACGAGGCTGAGAAGAAGGTTCGCGAGCGCATCAAGAAGCTCATGGATATCAAGGGAACCAAGAGCCCCGATGAGATCCATAAGAAGCTGGGCCACGTGATGTGGAATCTGGTGGGCATGGGCCGCACACTCCAGAGTCTCGTGAAGGCTATCGATGAACTCGAGACCGTCAAGAAGGAATTCTATACCGACCTGCGCATCGTAGGCCGTGCCGACGATCTCAACACCGAGCTCGAAAAGGCTCTGCGTCTGGAAGACTTCCTCGTTATGGCCAAGATGATGGCTATCGACGCCCTTCACCGCAATGAGAGCTGCGGCGCTCACTTCCGTGAGGAGTATCAGACTGCCGACGGCGAGGCTGCACGCGACGACGAGCACTACATGTATGTGAGCTGCTGGAAGTATACCGGCGACAATGAGAAGCCCGTCCTGCTCAAGGAGCCCCTCAAATATGAGGCTATCAAGGTTCAGACCCGTAACTACAAGTCGTGATCCACACCCTTTTCCCTAACCCCACATCCAAAGTGCATTATCAATGGAAAACAATATAAGCGTAAATCTCAGAATTTGGCGTCAGCGTGGTCCTAAGGAAAAAGGCCAGTTCGTCAACTATCACCTCGACAACGTGTCCACCGGCTCGTCTTTCCTCGAAATGCTCGATATGCTCAATCAGCAGCTCGTCGAGAAGAACGAGGAGCCCGTGGTGTTCGACAGCGACTGCCGCGAGGGTATCTGCGGCATGTGCTCGCTATATATCAACGGTCATCCCCACGGCCCGGTACAGGGTATCACTACCTGCCAGCTCCACATGCGTAAGTTCAACGACGGCGACACCATCACTATCGAGCCCTGGCGCTCGGCCGCTTTCCCCGTGATCCGCGACCTGATGGTGAACCGCAACGCTTTCGACCAGATCCAGCAGGCCGGCGGCTACGTATCGTTCAACTGCGGCGGTGCTCAGGATGCCAACTCTCTGCCTATCTCCAAGGAGGTGGCCGACGTTGCTATGGACTCGGCAACATGCATCGGTTGCGGTGCGTGTGTGGCTGCCTGCAAGAACGGTTCGGCTATGCTCTTCGTGAGCGCCAAGGTGAGCCAGTTCGCTCTCCTTCCCCAGGGTCAGGTAGAGCGCAAGCGTCGTGCCCGCGCAATGGTTGCCAAGATGGACGAACTCGGATTCGGCAACTGCACCAACACAGGTGCCTGCTCGGCTGAGTGCCCNAAAAATGTTCCTCTGAGCAACATTGCCCGTCTTAATCGCGANTACCTCAAGGCTAAGTGCTCTGATTGATAGAGTTACGGCCAGCTAAACATAAACCGGGGGAGCGCCGCTTCGATCGAAGCCGCTCCTCCGGTTTCCTTGTATTTTTTCAACTCGCCCTTTTAACGCTCGTATTNCGGACTTTTTATGTTGAGATGATAAAATGTATATCCGACGGGANAAAGTNCCGAGNAGACGCTTTAAAATCGCAAATAAGGCTATCTGCCGTGCTGGCTTTGATACGCACTATAAGAAAACCGGCGACTCTGCCTCTTCGCAGAATCGCCGGTTTNGTTGCAATGCCTCGTAGTTGTTCTACCGTACATGGTCATGCAAACTTCATTTTTTCATTGTCCTAAATTCAACCTTACGCCTATCTGGATATTGAAGTTCCAGGGCTTATCTTTGTAGATGGTGCTCACCTTGCTTCCGTCGTCGAAGAAGTAGCTCACCCCGGGCTCGGCGTAGAGACCCACCAGAGGTGTCAGCTCGCACTCTACACCCACTGCGGCATTGGCCGACCATTGCAACTGTTTAATGTGTCTTTTCTCAGTATTAGTTTGATTTTCCTTGTTTTCGATCACGAGACGCTCACTGATGCGTCCGCTGATGTTTTTCTCGCCCATACCACCGGCCGACATATACAGGTGTACCCGGTCGATGCTCATGGCTCTCCATTTGAGGTTGACGGGGATACCGAGATAATGCAATTCCTGCTTGGCGGCTGTNAAATTGACATCTGTGCCGTCTTTCATTTCCGATCGGAGATATGAATAACTCAGACCTGTCTCGACAGCAAAATGTTGCGAAATCGGATAGCTCACTGTGAGACCGACCCTTACCGGCTGATGATGGTGAAGATCCCTGTAAAGATGATCTTTGTCACTGTCGGTGAGGCCATACAACTGACTCGGAACCAGTGGGTCGGCCGGAATGGGAAAGTTCATTGGGCGGACACCGCTTCCCGCCGGGACGTTTGATGAACCGATGGGAGCGTAAATATTGCCACCGCGGCTACCTGCGGGTTGTTGTGCCGCCGCAAGAGTTCCGTTCGTAAACAGGTTGAATCTCAGTCCGCCCACTTTCTGTTTGGTTCTGCCTGTAGCACGATCATGCGTAGTTCGGTGGCTGCCGGAACGAGCGTTCTCCTGACGGTAAGAGGGGTTTACAATAAGCGGGGGAGTATCTTCGCCCGGAGTCGCGATTTCGGGCTTAGCTGTTGAGTCCGCTACTGTTGCGACCTGGGCGTTNACCAGATTCTCGGCAGTGCTATATTTGTCGGCAGATGCTCGGCGGAGTGAAGAGGTTGCGGCAAGNATCTTTCCTGANGAAACGGGAACCTGTGTGACAAACACTGAGTCAGGTGCCGCAGCTATTTCATTGACCCGTACCGGATTGTCGGGATCGGTATGCGTGTCGGTGGCCTCACTGATGCAGTCGGTCAGATCGGCTTCGGGTAGCGACAGATTGAACAGCATGAGCAGCAGCGCTATTGCGGCGGCTATGTCGAGCACCCTGCGCGCTACCTTCAACATCTGCCAGCGGCGACGCGGTGCGGGAGNTATGTAATCGAGTCTGTTTTCTATACCCTCCCATAGGCCATCGGGTTCGGGCAGCTCGAAATTGTTCATCCGGTCGTGTATGTCAGTCCATGGATCTTTCATAACGTTCTTACCGTTGAGAGTTGATAGTTTGGCGGAGTTTTGCCGCCAGCATCGCTTTAGCTCTGTGGAGCTGCGATGCCGACGTGCTCTCCTTGATTCCCAGTAGGGAGGAGATCTCCTTGTGTGTCCTGTGTTCTATCACATATAGATTGAAAATCGTTCTGTAGCCGTCAGGCAGTTCCCTGATCAGACGGAATATGATGTCGGCGCTGATGTCGCCGGTCGACTCGAATGTGTCGGCCTGCTCGCCGGCACTGTCGAGATCGGTGAACTCAAGTCGGCCTTTCAGTTTTATGGATTTTAGCGCCTCATTGACAACTATGCGCGTCATCCAGCTCCGGAGCGAACCGGCACCGCGGTATTCGAAACTCCCTATCGATGCAAAGATTTTCAGGAAACTATCCTGAATCACATCTTTGGCATCCTCGTCGCACGCGATATAACGGGCACATACGGCATACAAGGATTTCACATGCAGATCGTAGATCGATCTGTATGCCTTGCGGTCGCCGGCGGCAGCGCGTTTAGCAAGCAACTCCTCTTTATCGAGGTCGGTAGGGCTCATGATTGCCGGAAGGGAGGATGGGCGGAATCCGGTCTATCCGGATTCCGCCGGCCTCTGCGTGAAGCTATTTTAAAACTGAAATTCTGTCACTTGTTTGCTTATCGCGGGGTTTTATATCGAACAGTGCGGTTTTCTCGCCCGAGAACGACTGCCATCGCAATCTGATGGAGACAACCCCGTTTTTATCCGGAGTCTCATTCCGCAATATATCGTTGAGGTCGAAGGCTATTATTATTTCTTCGTTAGATCCCTCTTCTATCCCGTAGCTGTTATGACGAAGCTCGAACTCAAGGTGATTGTCGGGATTCACGCCGCCGATCAGCGAAATGGAATGAGAGCCGGATATGTCGCCCCATGTCGACTGGACCGGAATAGTCAGATAACCGTCGGAGCAGTCGAGAACCCATGAGCGTGCAATTTCGATAGGCGATGTTCCATACTTGGCCAGATCTTCACCATTCCACATTATCGGTTTCTGGGTCCTGACTTTCTCAAACCAATAGATTCTGATTGTTTTGAATAGTCCGTAATTTTCGTCGAAAACAGTTCCGTTATAACTGTTTTTGGAAAGTATCCTTGTCTCTACATTTCCGAAATCTTTCTGAGTGAGATTTTCAGGCAGACAGCACTCCGCGTTTTTGTTGATCAGGATACATCCGTCATCAGCAAGCGGTATCATCGTCATTGCTTCTATGTCGACAATAGCGTCTCCGGCGGGCTGCAGACACGCGATATCATCATCAAAGTCTCTGCACGATTGTCCGAGAATCAGCAGCCATAATAGAAGTAAGAGTCGTGTTATTTGGGCAGATATGTTCATTGAAGTGGTTTTCTTGATTGTTTCTATCTAATAAATCACAGTAACCGGGAAATCTTGCATGGAATTTCGCAAAATTCTTAAAAGATGTAATAAATTGATTNCCATAACATTAATGATATATGTAATAAGAATGTAATCTATTTAACATTCGTTAACCTTGCNAACTTCCGTATCTATCGATTTAGCCATAACTTTGNATCANAGAACAACGGAAGGCTTATTTAAAGTTCNGAAATTGTTCCTCACGTTTCAACACCGCACACACAAATGATGAAAAACACACACTGAAACCGAAGATCGGTAATGATTGGTATAATAGATTGATAGAACGATAGATTGATTGGTAAAATTTAAGAGCCGGCTCCGCTGCGTGAAGCAGATGAGCCGGCTCTGCTATATTTATTCAGACTATTGGATGTCAGGATATTATCGCGGCAAAAGTGAAGAGTACAGAGGCCGTGAGCAGTAGCATGGCCGTGCGGCCGAGCATGGGGTTGAAGGCAGGACCTTTCAGCGGCAGTATCTTGAGCCACAGTCGGATGACATCAAAGCAACAACCCACCGCGATAAGCCACCAAAGGCCCCCAAGATCGAGCAAAGCAGGCAGCAGAAGCAAGCTACCGGCCACACCCTCAATGAGATAAAGAAACAACGTCAGCGGACGTCCGAGCTTCACGGCAAGGGTGATCTTGCCGACGGCCTTATCGCTCTTACGGTCGCGGACATTGTTGATTATTAGTACGTTGGCACCTAATAATCCTGCCCCGAAAGATGCGGCCACAACCGAGCCGGGAAGGCCTCGGGTCTGTAGGAAGTAGGTGAGACACACGGGTATTACGCCAAAGAAAGCTACTACCGTAACCTCCCCCAGACAATGACGCGACAGAGGGTAGGGGCCGGTGGAATATGCCATGGCCGCCAGAGCTATCACTATGCCGAGCGGAAGGAGCCACCATCCTGCAAACGGGATAAGACAGCAGCCTATGGCAGCAGCTGCAGCGAGAGTGGCGAATGTGGCTATCAGCATGGCTCGGGGCGAGATGTCGCCCTCGGTCACACCACGGCGAGGGCCGTCGCGTCCCGGGGCATCGAGACCATCGCGGTAATCGAAATATTCGTTTCCGAAGTTAGAGGCTATCTGTGCCAGCAGAGCGAAGCCGAGGCAGAGAGCCGCGGGCACGGGACAGAACGAGCCGTCGGCCACGGCAAGTCCGCATCCCAGCACGACACCGGCTACCGACACCGGCAGAGTGCGCAGGCGCATGGCCTCGATCCAGCATCTGAATCGTGATGGATGGGTCGTACTCATTTTCTGTCTGATTTTTTCCGGGTATGGTTATTACGGTGAGCCTTTTTGGGATTGAAAGGCTGAGCGGCTGCAGCGTTGTGGTGCGGGCGGTTGACATGCCTTTCCGGTCGGGCGGCTTTTTTCATATCGGCTGGTGCTGACGACGTAGTGCAGGCTGGTTTTTCCGGCAGGCTGCTATCAAGCCCGAAGCAGCTCATGATTGCATGACGGATGCGAGCCGCGCCGCGTCCCTCCTGACGGAGAATGCTGAGTATCATTTTAATATACTCATCTTTATTTTTGAGTCCGCACAATCCCGCTACGTTGCTCGAAGGCAACATGGACTTCTGATTGTAGACTTTCAGAATCGAAGCATAGTCGCCCTGCGATATGTAGTGCCTGAAGTCGCGGCAGAAACTTTCGTAAAACCCTCGGGGGTTTATTTCGGTCAGAAGCGAGCTGAGATGATCCTCGAGCATGTTGATGTTGGCAAACCTGCCGTCGACGCGATATTCCATCATGCGCTTGACCCGATGGCGGGTGTGGAGCAGGGCCTGTTGCTTCAGTTCCTGACGAAACTGGCTGATTACCGATGCTTTGACATGCTCGAAAACCCTCTGCTCATCCTTGCGGCAGAATGCGGCTACGGCACGCACAACTTCCTCAAGCATAAGNATATTCTCGATTTCAGCAACCTCGGGCACCATAATGCGTTTGCCGCGTAGGTANTCCACCTCCTTCTCGTCGCGTCGGTCGCGGTCGACAATGCCGCGGCTGTCGAGATGATGAAATGAATTCAGATCGTTGAATGTGCGCGTAGCTTCTATCACTTTGTTGCAGCTGCCNAGAGACTTGACGCTGTAGTCTTTGAATACAAGCGGATACANGCGGGCATCGATCGAGTGAATGCCGTCGCCTTCGATGAACAGTACCGGCTTTCGCGAACCAATGATGGCAAGATAGAGTTCGTCGGAAAGACGCGATCCCGGGGGTAGCAGGTCATAGTCCCAGGCCTTGGCCTCAGGGTCGAACTGCCTGACCCATATTAGGCCGGCGTCGGTCCGCGAAGAGGCAAACTCAAGATCGTGGGTGGTGTAGACAAACGTACAGTCGGGCCTGAGCATCTCTATCCTGTTCCATAGAGCCTGCATGAGCTGAGGATGAAGAAACATCTCAGGACTGTCGACAAATATCCGGGCNCNCTCGGGAGCATAGAGAGTGGCGGCAACATGATAAAACACCGCTTTTTCGCCGGCAGACAATTTNAAAGAGGAATAACCCGTGTCGGAATCCTCGTCGATGTCGCGGCTGAACAGCATCCGGCCGCTGTCGATAAGAATCCTGTTGCCTGGAAAAACTTCCTGCCAGAGTTCGATCACCTTATCGAGTCGGGTCGACGGCAAAGTAGCAGGCTGACCTGATGCCGACATGGCGACCTTGTATCTGAGNAGATTGACCATTTCGTCGTGAAGCAGCAGAGCTATGAGCCGGTCGAGCTGAGTGCTGTGTTGGTCGGCGATTTGCTGAGGCACACGCGAATAAAGCTCGTCGATGGTCCCCGCGCGTCCACACGAGGGACCATTGTCGTACAGAGCCTTGAGCGCTGAGAGCCTGAATGATTTGCGGTCGGTCAGCTCATCGGCCATACGTTCGGCAAAGCGCGTTTTTCCGGCNCCGTTAGCNCCAACTATCACCATTCTTCTGGTGGGAGGGAGCGCAGCAGCGGGCGCACCGTCGATACGCGGGGGCATTGTATTCATAATTCAAGCTCTTTGGAACCTTCCCTGAGTATCTGCGGCGAAGCAGAGTCGGCAGTGAGATCGACTATTGCCGATGGCTTCAGGGAACCGCTGCCTCCGTCGACTGCCATATCCACCTTACCCTGATATGAGAGAGCGAGCGATTGTGCCGAAACCGATTCTTCGGGATTATCCTCGTCGATCACAACCGATGTCGACAGCATCGGCGTTCCGAGAGCATCGGCGAGCGCAACGGCAATCCCGTTGTCGGGCACGCGGATTCCAACGGTCTTTCTACCTTTGAAGGGCTTTGGAAGGCGGGTGGTTGCCGGCAGGATAAATGTGAACGGGCCCGGCAGGTTTTTCTTGAGCAGACGGAATGCCACATTGTCGATACGGGCATATTCGGCTGCCTGCGAGAGATCGGCACACACTATCGATAGGGTCTGCTTGTCGGGGTTGATTCCTTTCAGGCGACACACTTTTTCGATGGCCCGGACATTGGTAGCGTCACACCCTATGGCATAGAGCGTGTCGGTCGGGTAGAGAATCAGGCCGCCGTCGCGCAGTGTCGCAACGGCTTCGTCGATGAACCGGGCGTTGATGTTGCCGGGATATATTCTGAGAATCTTCATAGCGGAGCGATGTTTCCCCCAAAGTTAGGCAAAAAAGTTGAAATTGGGCTAATGATGTTGTATCTTTGCGTCGTCTAATATTCCAACGCCTATGTTTGAACCACAGATTGAAGCTTTTTGCGCCCGGAAGCACTACAAGCGGATCACGCCCTCGGCAGCACTGATCGACATGGACGGAACCCTCTATGACTCTATGCGCAATCATGCGCGCGCCTGGCACCGCATGATCACCGGTCTCGGCATAGATGCCACCGAAGACGAGTTCTATCTGTATGAGGGGCGCACCGGGGCCTCGACCATCAACATCATATTTCAGCGTGCCTATGGCCGCGACGCCACGGCCGATGAAGTCGAAAAACTGTATCGCCTGAAAACGAAGTATTTCAGCGAACTGCCGGCAGTAGAGGTGATGCCCGGGGCCAGGCAGCTGATGGAGGAGCTGAGAGATATGGGCCTGAAACGCGTGCTCGTCACCGGTTCCGGTCAGCGCTCGCTGATCGACAGGCTCGAAGCGGATTTTCCNGGCATATTCACACCCGACATGATGGTGTGCGGAGCAGACGTGACCCACGGCAAGCCACATCCTGAGCCATTTATCAAGGCTCTGCAGCGGGCCGGTGTGTCGCCGTCGGCAGCAATAGCGATCGAGAATGCTCCGCTGGGTGTTGAATCGGCAAACAGGGCCGGAGTGTTTCCNGTGGCAGTCACGACAGGACCGATAGGGGCCGACCATTTCGAGAAAGCCGGTGCGGGCGTGATATTCCGCTCTATGCCTGAGGCGGCTCAGGCTGTTCCGGTTCTGANATTGGATATGCTTACTTCACACTGAGAAATCATGCAACAGAAACTAATATTTTCCAACACTCCGGCCTCCGAGCTCGACGCTATGATCGAGGCCACAGGAGNACCGCAGGTATTCATTCTCACCGACAGCAATGTGGCTCCGGCCGCGGCACTCCCGCTAAAAGCAGGGTGCAAGACTCTCGAAAAGGCTCCGATGATCGTCATAGAGCCGGGCGACGTGCACAAGGACGTAGCTTCGCTCACACATATATGGGCCGAGCTCGGCCGTCTNGGGGCTACACGCAAGTCGCTGCTGGTGAATGTAGGCGGTGGAGTGATAACCGATATAGGTGGCTTCGCCGGCGGAACTTTCAAGCGCGGTATCAGATTCATAAACGTCCCGACGACACTTCTGGCATCAGTCGATGCCGCGGTCGGCGGAAAGACTGGAATAAACTTCGAGGGCTTCAAAAATGAGATCGGAGTGTTCTGTGAAGCTGAGGCGGTGCTGATTTCGACCGAATGGCTCCGCACCTTGCCTGCTGAAGAGATACGCTCGGGTTATGCCGAGATGATAAAGCATGGACTTATAAGCGGCCCGGAGGCAACCAAGCGTTTGCTCAATTACGACATTTCGACGGCCGACACCGANCTGCTCCTACCGTTGGTGGAGGAGAGCGTGATGGTCAAGAAAAAGGTTGTGGAAGAAGATCCGCGAGAACAGGGTATAAGACGCGCCCTGAATCTGGGCCATACCGCCGGGCATGCCTTTGAATCGTGGTCGATGAAGCGAGAGAGGCCTGTGGCTCACGGCTATGCTGTGGCATGGGGTCTGGTAGTGGATCTGATCCTATCCCACATGCGCTTCGGTTTCGACGTGGCCCTGTTGAGGCGTGTGGCCGAGTATGTGCGCACCCATTATGACGTTCTGCCGATAAGTTGCGCCGACTATCCGGCGCTGGTTGAGTTCATGAAGCATGACAAGAAAAACGCCAGTGCCGATCACATCAATTTCACTCTTCTCAGCGCCCCGGGCGAGGTGAGGATAGACTGCATAGTCGACGAAAAGGAGATATGCGCCGCGCTCGATATCTATCGTGATCTGATGGGACTCTGACTTATACGTCGGGAATGGTATTTTTATCCCGCTTGTAGCGGGCATAGGCTGCCGCCATTTTGGTGTGGTAGCCTTTTTTTGCATATCCGGGACCGTTGTAGCATCTGGCGAAGGCTTCCCAATTTTTGTCTTTCAGGTGTTTGAGATAACCGCACTCTTTAATAAACTCGGCGAATAGCTCGAGCTGCTCGCGCTCGCTTGTCGACATTCGTGTCACGAAGTCCTCGTGGTCTTTTGTACCGCAGAGCTTCCAGTTGAAACCACCGATCTGGAAGAGGCCCCAGAATGTGGCATAGATAGCGGTTTTTCGGTCGATCTGGCTCGCGCCGTCAAGCCTGGCATACTGAGCTTTCTGATAGCTGCCGTAGCGACGCGTGTTTGGTTGACTGAACACTTCGGGATGCTTGGCAAGCTGACCCTCAAGCTTCACACCGTTTTTGCTCGCAAAGCGGCGGAACATGGTGAGGTCGAAGTTGATGATAGGTTTGCCCGGAGCCATGAAGCCTTTGTGTTCCCTGCCGGCTTCGATTTCGACGATAGCTTTCATCGCAGCCACTTCGATGCCGAGTTCTTTGGCTACTTCGGTATAATCATGATCGGTCAGGCGGGCGGGTTCTACCGGATCAGGCGGTGGAGCGATGGTAACGCTTGGCGCAGCGACAGCGGTCGTATCGACTACCTGTGGAAGAGAAGGGATGTTGTCGGTCGACCCGGGAGGAGTCTGGGCTCTGCCGGAACAACCGGCAAGACCGATACAAGCGCCTGCAAAAATTAAAAGAGGCTTCATTGCATGGAAGGAAAGATTGGTTAAATGAGGGAAAGAAGAAGGCATGGCGGCTGAAACCGGAGTCCACGCCGCCATGCCTGCGTTATGGTGACGAATGTTTTCTCAGTGAGAAATTACTTCTTGGTGTCGGCAACCTTTTTGAGGGTCAGTTTGAGCTGCTCGTAGAAGCGCTCGACAGCGGGAATGTTCATCATTTCGCTGGGCGAGTGAACGTTGCGCAGTGTGGGGCCGAACGAAACCATGTCGAGGTGTGGATATTTGGTCAGGAAGAGACCGCACTCCAGACCGGCGTGGATAGCCTTGATCGCGGGCTTGATGCCGTAGAGCTCTTCGTAAGCCTCGCCGGCCATCTTCATGATAGGAGAGTCGAGATTGGGCTGCCATCCGGGATAACCCTCGCCATGCTCAACCTTGGCACCGGCGAGCAGGAACAGAGCCTCAACGCGATATGCTATATCCCATTTGCGGCTCTCGACAGAGCTACGCTGAGAGGTTGTCACAACGATCTTGTCGTCGTCTTTCATCTTGACAGATGCGAGGTTGGTGGAAGTCTCGACAAGACCTTCGAGTTCGCGGCTCATAGAGATAACTCCGTGAGGAGCGCTGTATAGGGCGCGGATAATGTTGGTGGATGTCTGCTGGTCGATGCAGAATTCGGGCTGCTCCATGCTTTCGAGAGTAAGCTCGAGAGTGGGCTCAAGACCCTTGTATTCGTTCTCGATCGCTGCCACATACTGATTGAACATGGCTACGATTTCCTCTTTCTTGGATGTGTGGACACCGAACACGGCGTGAGCGGCGCGGGGTATGGCGTTGCGCAGGTTGCCGCCGTCCATCTCGGAGAGCTGCACTTCGTGCGTGCTCGACACGGTGAAGAGGAAGCGGGCCATAAGCTGGTTGGCATTAGCGCGACCCAGGTGGATATCACCACCCGAGTGGCCACCCTGACCCTTGGCAACGCTCACCTTGAAATATTTGAAATCCTTGGGAGCAAAAGAGCGGTTGTAGCTAAATGTAGCAACGGTGTCGACACCGCCGGCGCAGCCCACAAAGAGCTCGGCGTCGTCTTCTGAGTCGAGGTTGATCAGGATATCGCCGCTGATCATGTCGTCGCCCAGACCGAAAGCACCTGTCATACCTGTCTCCTCGTCCATAGTGAAGAGAGCCTCCAGAGGGCCATGTACTACGGTGGGATCGGTCAGCAGAGCCAGCGAAGCGGCNACACCGATACCATTGTCAGCGCCAAGGGTAGTTCCTTTGGTCTTGATCCATTCGCCGTCGATATAGGCAGGTATTGGCGAGTTTTCGAAGTCGAAATTCTTGTCGTTGGATTCGCACACCATATCCATATGGCCCTGGAGAATCACTTTGGGAGCGTCTTCATGGCCGGGAGTGGCCGGTTTCTCGATAACGACGTTGCCAACTTTGTCGGTCTTAGCGGCAAGACCGTGTTCGGCAGCGAAGTCAAGGATGAACTTGCGGATTTTCTCCTCCTTCTTTGAAGGACGGGGAACTTTAGTGATCTGGTCGAAAATCTCGAAAACGCGCTTAGGCTCGAGGTCTTTGATGTTCATGGTTAGTTCTAAATATATTTTAGTTGTATGATAAGTCAAAAAGTGTGACTAACATCGGCCATAATAAGGCCGGAATGTATATAGATGTTAAAAAAATACCGTTCGGCGACACTAAGTTACAAATTAAATTCGGGAAATGGCAAATAATTTCGCTAACTTTCCTATATTTGCATCGCAAAACGGCTTTAGGGCCTCCTTGATCGGGAGAAGTTCGCGGCCACATTGTCACATTTTTCCTTATTCAACCATCGAAATGAAGAAACCAGCTTTAGCTGCAACCCTCCTGATGCTGGCGGCCTCCGTAGCCACCGTATCCTGTTCAAACGACAAGGCAAGCACTACTGTCACTCCGGCTCCTGTCGCAGACTCTACCGATTCAAAACCCGGTATCAATATCCGTTATATAGACGGTGATTCAATCTCCGCTCACTACAATCTTGCAAAAGACTATCAGGATGTGCAGCTCCGGGCTTTCAATAAGCTTGAGAACGCCCAGCAGAGCCGTGCTGCCGAGATTCAGCGTTTCGCCGCCCAGATTGAGGAAAAAGCCCGCAATAACGGTTATCTCAGCGAGACCAGCTATAACGCCGATATGACCAAGCTAAACCGTATGCAGCAGGACGCTCAGAAGGCTCTCGCATCGATGCAGCGCTCTACGGAGGAGGAACTGATGCAGATGCAGCAGGCTATCAACGATTCGATTAATTCGTTCATCAACGACTACAATAAGTCGCGTGGTTATGATGCCATTCTTTATCGTGCCGCCGGCGTATATTTCAGCCCGGCTCTNGATATCACAAATGAAGTGATTGAAGGTCTCAACGCCCGCTACAACAAGATTTCGGATAAGAAATAACCAAATTCAGGAAATCTAATTCAGCCGCTCACAATCGCCAAGTACCGACGATTGTGAGCGGCTGAATTATTGTGCGGCAAGCAGAATTATTCCCGGCAGACAATCACACTCGCCATTGCGGCGATTCCCTCGCCGCGGCCGGTGAAGCCGAGTCGTTCGGTTGTGGTGGCTTTAACGGCCACCCGATCAATGTCGATGTTCATATCCTCGGCCATATTGCGGCGCATCAGTCCGATATGCGGGGCCATCTTGGGGGCCTGGGCCATAATGGTGATGTCGGCGTTGCCGACGCGATAGCCTTTCGATGCGAGCAGCTCCATCACCTTGCGGAGCAGTATGCGTGAGTCAGCTCCCTCGTATGCGGGATCGGTGTCGGGGAAAAGGTGTCCTATGTCGCCCGATGCGGTAGCGCCCAGNAGTGCGTCGGCAAGGGCATGGATCGCCACGTCGGCATCGCTATGACCGAGAAGACCGAGATGATAGGGGATTTCTACTCCGCACAATATCAGGCGTCTGTCGGGCACGAGCCTGTGCACGTCGAATCCGTTGCCAATTCTAATGTCCATTCTATAAGATAGGTTTAGTTGTCTTCACGGCGCCCTTTATCCTTGTCTTTTCCGCGCCGTTTTTTCTTTTCTTTCTTTTTGTCGGTATGTTTCGGGGCAGGCTCGGGGTCTTCGCCTCCGACTATGTAGCCGATGCCGGACTGCTCGTCGGGACTCATGATGAAGCTTTCAGGACGAGGGATAACACCATTGCGTATCATGAACAGCGAGTCGGCGTGGGTCAGAGTGTCGGCCACGCTGAATTCTCCGCTACTCGGGTGTTCAAGCTGCTGGAGCCGCGCGTTGCGCTTGCCGCTGTTTACTCCGAAGTGGAACACCTTTTCGATCTCCCTGACAAGATTTATTCGGGCCGTGTCGGTGAGAGTACGTCGCTCGTAGGCCACATTTTCGTTGAAGTGGGCACCGCCAAGCTTGAATTTCAGTTTTCCCGGACGACCCTTTATCGTGATGCCGAATTTAAAGGGGATGGGGGAGCGGAGCACCGCGATATGATAGTCAAGATTGAGATCCATGTCATTGCCGCCGCTCACGCCTATACGGTAGCGGTCGAAATCTATAAGGAAAGGATACAGCTCCAGACGGCTGTCGGCAACCTGAAGCTCGACGTCCATGTGGTCGATCATGTTGCGATCCTTATGCTTGAACATGAGCCATTTGCCTATAGTCTCGAATGTCTTTGTGTCGACCAGCACAAGGCTGTCACCTGAAAGCCTCATCACGGCGTTGAGCGTGTGAAACTGCATGTTGAGCAGTGAGTCGAGATCGGTTGTCATAGCCATTTCAGCGGTCATAACTCCGTTTACGTCCTTGAGCAGCGGCATCAGTTTCTCGATATCGGGCATCATTTTCAGGAAGCGGCCTATCTGCAGTTTTCTTACCACCAGTCCGGCAGCAAAGCGCAGATTATTCATATCGGGGGCGGAATAGAGCGCCGTGAGATCGATCGAACCTATGGGCGTGTAGGCTGCGAAGCGGTCAAGATTTATAGCGCCGTCGTAGATGCCTACTTTTCCGTCGAGCCTCTGGAACCATATATCGCTGTAAAGCACATTGTCGGCGCGAAGATCAAGACTCGCATCAATGTTTGACGGCACTATCAGAGCCAGGGAGGGGGTGCTGTCGGCATGATTTACCACAATTTTCTCGGCTGCGGAATCTGACATTTCATCAGAAAAACTNATGATACGGTGTTTTCCCGAGCGATGCAGGTTGGAGTATGCCGAGCCTTTGAAAATACCGTCGGCAATTTCGTTGATGTTGAGGGTATCGGCCTTTATATTGAAAGATGCTCGGATCTTGCTGCTTTGCNTTCTGAAAGCGCGGCGCAGATTACCTATACCTCCGGATATCTGCATGACCGATTCGCCGACTCTCACCTTCATTGTATCGATCGACACGGTGTCGGTGTTGAAGTGCAGTCCGAGTTTCCTTACTTTTCCCTCGATCGGGAAATACGAACTAATGATCCTGCCACCGCGTGCACTCACGCTCACCTTCGCGTCGAGCGTGTTGAGCCAGCCCATGATCGAGGGATCGAGCGTCAGGTCGAGGTTTGACTGACCGTCGTCTTCCATCACCGTAGTATGGCGAGGATTGCGCCGGCCTATCCTTTTGGCCATGTGAGATATCGAATCGTCGGGCAGATTGGGATAGACTCTACGCAGTGAGTCGATCCAATGCATTAGCCTTAGCGTGTATTTTGGCTTTTTACGAGGGTGGAAATCAAGGTCGAATGTCGTACCGGTCAGACCAATGCGGTTGTGAGGATCAGTGAAGCGGAGCATTCTCGACGAAAAATCGATCAGCATCTGTTTCTGATGCAGACTGTCGTTATAACGTTTCAGCGCCCATCCGGCAGTAGTGCGGTGCAGACTTATTGTCATACTGTCGATCGACGAGGTCATCTTAAGCAGTCTTGCAGTCAGNCGCGCTCCTACCGGGTTTATTATTGTGGAGTCCTTGGTGGTGGAAATGTTCTTCATGCCGGCACCCATCTTAATGTCGGCACCTGAGAAGAGCATGTTGCCGCTCACACCTACCGAAGCTGTATCGACAATGGCTGTGGCCATAAGGAGTGAATCGACAAGGCCGTTGACACCAGTCACGCTCGACGATGTGCCGAATCTGAGATCGGTAGTCTTCACAAATATCTCAACAATTGATCCTCTGGTTGTAGATCCATTGAAATCAGTGATCTTGGCTTTGCCATTGATATGGATCTTATGATAGTTCTGGCCTGAAAGATCAGACAGATGGAATCTCATTCCGGCATCNGCTGTCACCATGCCGCTCGCTTCAAAGCCGATCTTGTCGACAAGCTTCCGGGGCAGCTTCGACAGATCGGCACCCCCACGGAAAGTGCAGTCGATCAAGGCATTTCCAACGGGCGAGAAGATAGTGCCTTTTATTTCCGCATTGATGGCATTGCCCGTGAGTCTCAGCAGGTCGATCCTGATGATGCTCTTGTCGGGTGAGTTTTGATCGATCACAGCAGTGATGTCGCTTTCAATCCGCTGCATGCGGATTCTGTCATATTTCAGACTTCCGCGCGTTTTCAATGTGACGGTAGCACTCGGGACACGTCCCGCATNCACGACATACGGCTCATTGATCTCGGCTGTTATCTCGGTGATCACATCGGTGCTGACCTTTTCAAGCTCGCCGCGCATATCTTCGGGTATCATACGGATAATCTTGTCAAGCGGNAGCTTGNCGGNCTGAACCTTCAGTTCCTNGACGGTGAAATCATTCTCCATGTCAAGTCGGCTGTCAATACGCAAGGCTATATCGTCGAGTTTCACTATGAAGTNGTCGAGGGCGAGCTGATATGGATTTTCGGCCGTCCAGTCCACACGGCCGTCAATGCNGAATTTCATATCTCCGATGTTTATCTCGCGTGGCAATCTCGCTTGAGCAGCCCCGTCAAGTTTCAGCTGGTAGGCTGCGGTCTGCTTGCCTCTGGTCAGCAGTGTTTCGAGCGAGCCTGATGCTGTTGTGCCTGTAGTGGCGTCGAAATAGCTCGCGCTTGCTCCTTTNCCNATNTCGAAGCGGTCGACTGTGATATCGGGGATAGTGGTGGCACTGCTGTCGTTGTCCGACGGGAAAATCAGGAAGTTGGCTACAGAGTCGTTGACCGTTACCAGATTGATTTCAGGCGCGGTGATAACGATGTCGTGAAGGCGTATTTTTCCCGCCATGAGTGCGGATAGATTTATCCCGCCTCTGAGTTTCTCTATTGTCAGCAGCCGACTCGGATTCTCAGGCAGTCGGGCNAGTTGCTCGTCGGTCAGTGAATCAAGGGTGCGGCTTTCAACCATCAGAGAGTCGACTTCGATTTCAAGCCGCGGGAAGGTCGACCAGAAATGGAGTTCGATTTTTGAAGCCGTCAGATCGGCATCAAGATATTCCGAGGCATAGCGTGAAACCAGAGGTGTGAGTCGTGACGGCTGCATATACAGTAGGACGGTGCTCACTAACGCTATAGCGAGTACCGCTATCANAGCCACACATATAGCCGCTATTCTAAATAAGCGAGATATCAGGCTACGTCTTTTGCGCGGGTGTCCAGCTGTATCGTTTATGGTGTCTTCCGACATTATTCCGAGTTTGAGTGATCAATGCTTTATCATTGTTCAGGCTATTCCTGAGGATATACTCCGGGGCGCACCGTGATGTGGAAACAGGGTTGCTTGCGCTCGAACTTCACGTAACACTTGTTTTCCGCTCGCATGTCATGCAGAATTTCGGCCAGCACACCCTTGAGATCGTCGATTGATCTGACCACATCGTTATCGGCCGATGGCACAAACCGAGCATAGCTGATATCGACGGTAGTACCCATCTGGTGAACCGACGAGTCGACTGCATTCACGTTGCGTCGGCGTAGCCGTTTCACGCCTTCGGGTGTACGCAGGATGCTGCTCACGCGTATACGGTATTTTCCTCCTCCGCGAGCCATTAGTGTATCATTGAAGCGACTGCCGATNTCGTGGAGCATGTGAGCTGCTTCCGGCACTAAGAATGGCACAGAGTGGGTGAGATCTTCAACANAGTAGTCCTGACAGGATACAATTTTTACAATAGGGCGGCGCAGATTCCAGTGGGAGCGGGTGTCGGTCAGCGGATCGATTCCGGTCTGTAGCGCGGCCTCCATGTGAACGTAATTGCTGTCGGCAAACGCATGTGCATAGCTGCCGAAATGGTTTACTTTAAGGCGCACTACNGGNCTGTCGGGCATCGGCAGATCGGCCGAATAGATGCCTACTGTGTCGGTCAGAACCATTTCACGCAGATCGGAAAATCTGTGACTGACGGCTTCCTCTTCCGGCTGCGGCTCCCCGATCTCCGGTCCGCAGGCCACCATACNCATCAGAATCACTGATGTCAGNACGCATCCGGCAATGCTGNGGCCAATACCTGTGAATCGCTGTGTGACTCTCCGTCTCACTTGAATCGGTAGGTTATTGTTCCGACCTGCTCGGCGGGGGCGCTTGTGCTTACCGAGAATTTCGACTGGCGGGCCGCCTGCTCACAGCTTTTNCGGGCTGCAGGATCGGACGAAACTGCTCCTGAACCGCCCGAATAGGATGCCGAGGTCACCTGGCCCTGTCGGTTGACACGTACGCTGATTATTATAGTGCCGGTATTAGTGCCTGAGGGACTTGACCATGATTCGAGCGAACGTCCGCGCAGTGAGTAACCCGGACTTCCGTTCAGTGCTCCGCTTGTTGAATTGCCGTTTGGCGAACCCGATGTTCCGCTCTCCGACGAGCCAGATTGCTGACCTCCGAATTTCACCCTGTTGCTGATCTGCTTGGCGGTTTCGGCCTCGCGTTTTGCTTTTGCCTGCTCCTCAAGTTCTTCCTTGGTCGGACCGGGCTTTTCGGGCTCCGGCTTTTTCTCGATCTTCATCGGCGACTCCTTTGTAGTAGTGACAGTAGGAGGTGCTGTCTCGGCCGGTTCGCCGGCATCTTTCAGGTCTTCCGTTTCCTGCTGTGGCTTCGGATCGGATGCAGCCGNTGCAGGGTTAGACTGCGGTTGGCTTGGCTGNGGCACATCGCCGAGTTTAACGTATTCTCCCTCGAGCAGAAGTTCAGAGGNGTCTTCCGGAGGCCACACGCGTTTCTCTTCGCCGCTATATCTGAGATATAGCAGCAGAAGCAGCAAAACCACCAGAGCATGAAACACCACTGTGGTTCCGAGGGCTATGATGCGTGGCTTGTTCACGGCGCGGAATTTTTAATTTTGGGGTTTAGCCGAAGCCGGAGCGGGTTTTGTGGCAAGCACCATCTTCATGCCGCTGTTGGCTCCGAGATTGAGTACCTCGACAAGCTTACCATAGTTTATCGACTCGTCGGCATATATGGCAACAAAAATCGTAGTGTCCTGCTGATGAATACCGTTGAGCACCTTTTCGAGCTGATCCATAGCAACAGCCTGAGGTTCCATCTCGCCATACGACACATACATCACCGTGTCTTTGTCGATATA
Organism: Bacteroides sp.; assembly: GCA_014801735.1. The sequence continues at coordinate 108,272 of JAAVDO010000004.1, forward strand.
GACCCTTGTTGTGGGCTTTATGGCCGTCTGCTCGGAGCTCTGGGGCAGATTGATCTCAAGCGCGGTTGGGAAGACAAATGTGCTCGTCACCATGAAGAATATCAGCAGCAGGAATATCACGTCGGTCATCGAAGCCATGCTGAAGAGCGACGTCATGTCGAATTGTCGTTTCAGTGCCATGACTCAGTATTATGCCGGTTCGTTGAGGAGGTCCATGAATTCCATCGTACGGCCTTCAAGGCGCGTCATGATGCTGTTGATACGTGCCACGAGATAGTTGTAGGCGAACAGGGCGATGATACCGACTATAAGACCGGCCACGGTAGTCACCAGAGCCTCGTATATGCCGCCTGCCAGCACATCGATGTTGGCCGAAGATCCGGCGCTCGCAAGGCTGTAGAAGGCCTGCACCATGCCTATCACCGTGCCCAGGAAGCCGAGCATCGGGGCGCCTGCAGCAGTGGTGGCGAGCCAGGGCAGTCCTTTGCCNAGAGCCGCTATCTCAAGGTTGCCTGAGTTTTCGATCGCTACGAGCACATCGTTCATCGGACGTCCTATGCGGCTGATTCCTTTGGCTATCAGGCGGGCCGAGGGTGTGTCAGTGCGCTCGCATAGTTTCGAGGCGCTCTTAAGCTCACCTTCGTGAATATAGTCTCTGATCCGATCCATGAACGAGCGGTCTTCGCGGCCGGCACGGTGAAGCACTATGCAGCGCTCAACGAAAATGTATATGCATATGAGCGACAGCAGCGCGAGCGGCAACATTATGAATCCGCCCTCAAGGCAGAGTTCCCACACCGAAAGTTCTTTCACCTGAGCTGCCTCGGCTTCTGGCAGGGCGGTGACAGCCTGATTAACCTGATTTACTATGTTGAGGATAGTGTCGCTCGACTCGGTGAGAAATTCGTTTTGTATCATGGCAGGAATGTGTGATAAGTCGGTTTCCGGTGCTTACTGAAGGCACTCTTTATATTTCTTGATTGTCTCCGCAAGGCCCAGATAGAGGGCGTCGGAAATGAGCATGTGNCCTATGGAGACTTCGTTNAGATAAGGCACCTTTTCGTTGAAAAACCTCAGATTCTCAAGGCTCAAGTCATGCCCGGCGTTCACACCCAGTCCGGCATTGTGGGCTACTCTCGATGCTTCGACAAACGGCGCTACGGCAGCTTCGCGGTCAGCTTTGTAGCCGTCGGCGTAAGGCTTGGTNTAAAGCTCCACGCGATCGGCTCCTACACGTGCGGCCGCCTTAATATTGTCGGGATCGGTACCTACAAAGATCGAGGTTCGGATGCCGGCCTCTCTCAGACGCTCGCATATATCGGTCAGGAAGGCGGCGTTAGGCTCTACCTCCCATCCGGCGTTGGAGGTCAGGGCGTCTGGGGCGTCAGGTACCAGTGTCACCTGTGCCGGTTTGACCTTCAGCACCAGATCCATGAATTCTTTCGATGGATATCCCTCTATGTTGAATTCCGTTTTGATCAGAGGCCTGAGCATGAAGACATCGCTGTGCTTTATATGTCGCTCGTCGGGCCTGGGATGAACGGTAATGCCGTTGGCGCCGAGTTTCTCGCAGTCGATTGCAAACTGTTGCACGTTGGGTCGATCTTCGCCGCGGGCGTTTCTCAGCGTTGCAACCTTGTTGATGTTCACACTTAAGTTTGTCATTCTTATCTTATAGTCTCGGCAATATTTTAGTTTGCCGGTTGAAAAACTTCATGTTAATGCGAAGTGTTACTTATTTGAAGAAAAAGTTGTAATTTTGTACTCCGCAAAATTGACTACAAAAATAGCGAGAAATTCTTTAAATCGAAAGAATTTATTGGTAAAAGAAAACATGAGCACGCAAAAACGTCATTCCAAGCCCGACAGAAAGCATTTAGATCACCACGCCCCGTCACGTTTGTTTCCCCCTTCCGACGAGGCCAGCGAGATAATGGTGGCTTGTCGCAGGTCGGATTACTCCGCTTCGGCTATAGCCAGAGCGGTGGAGGACTGCGACGCTCACCTCATTAATCTTAATATCACTGCCGATCCGGCACCCGACGGTTCCGACGATCTGGTGGTGGAACTCCGCATCGGCCACCGTAATGCGATGGGTGTGGCCCGCTCGCTTGAGCGCTATGGTTTCCGCGTACTTCTTACCCGTCATGGCCGTGCCACGCGCGACGACCATTTTACATCCGAACTTGTCGAGCCGGCTGTCGATAGGGTCAGAAGTCTTCTCGCTCAGATTGATGTCTGAGCTTTCCGGCAGCAGTCACTTCACCTATTTAGTTAAGATACATGCTTATCGCTATCTTCGGCAATGAGTTTCAGACTCTTCACTTTGCCGATCTGCAGCGTCTGTTCGACGCTCTCGACAGCCTCACCGGTGCCGCACTTGCCGTCGAGAGCAAGTTCGCGGCCTATCTTTCCAATCATATCCGGCTTCCCGAAAATATAGAACGTTTTCCCGTCAATGCCCTTCCTGCCTGCGATCTTGTGCTGAGCATTGGCGGCGACGGCACTTTTCTTCGTACTGCTGCTGTAGTTGTTCCGTCACAGATCCCGATAATGGGTATCAATTCCGGCCATCTCGGCTATCTTGCAGCCGCGAGTATATCGGATGTCGACAGGGTGATCGATGATATCGTGACCGGTAATCTTGTCACCGAATCCCGATCCATGCTTAGCGTGTCAACTCCCGACTCGTTCGGCGCCCTGACTCTATGTGCTCTCAACGAGGTGGCCATTCTCAAGAAAGACACTGCTTCGATGATCTCGGCTTGTACAACTGTCAACGGCCGGTTCCTGGCCAACTATCAGGCCGATGGGTTGCTGATAAGTACCCCGACAGGCTCAACGGGCTACAACCTTTCAGTCGGAGGACCCATCGTGGCTCCATCGGCTCCCAACTGGATTATTTCGCCCGTAGCTGCACATTCGCTTAGCATGCGTCCTCTGGTCGTCAGTGATTCCGCCGAGATTCAGGTTATTACCCATTCGCGNGCAGATTCGTTTCTGCTTAGTGTCGACGGCAACAGTATGGCTCTCGCAATCTCAACACCGCTAATTATCCGTAAAGCCCCATTTGTGACCAAGGTTGTCCATCGCAAGGGACTCAATTTCGCCGATACACTTCGCGCAAAGTTGCTCTGGGGTGTCGATCCTAATGCTCGCCCGTGAATCCTGTAACAGTTTCTCACCGTCTTCTCGGCCCGGTTGTAATCACTCCACGCGCCGCTTCCCGCAATATAAAAGCTCGCTGGAAGCAGGGCGTGGTTCATCTATCCGTGCCTCTTGGCGCTTCAGCGCGTGTGGTGAGTGAGGCCCTCGATTCGCTCGCACCGCGCATTTTGGCCGTCAGACCCCGTCTGGATATACTTGCTCCCGGCACAGTCCTGTCGCTTGATTCGGTCGAGGTGCGCATTCTTCCTCCTTCCGCATCTTTTAACTCGGGTATCCGCTATTCGTTCTCCTCGTCCGAAAATGTGCCCTATATTCTGACTCTTATTCCCGGCTCGTCGGTCGATCCTGCGGCCGGTACCTATCCAGCCATGATGAGCAAGGTCGTTGCCAATGCTCTGACGCCGGTTGCCGAATCTCTGCTTATTCCGCTCGGTCGCCTACATGCCGAACGTGTAGGGCGCTTCCCGGTTTCATGGCGCATCGGGCGGGGAATGCGTATTCTCGGCACATGCTCGTCGTCGCGTGTCATCACTCTGTCGCGTGNTCTGCTTTTCCTGCCTTCAAGATTGCGCGACTATGTGGTGTGCCACGAACTCGCCCATCTGTCTGAAATGAATCATGGTCCACGCTTCCATCAGGTTCTGGAGTCATACCTTCCCGGAGCCACGGCTCTCTCCCGGGAGCTACATCACTACCGTTGGCCTGTTTTACGCTGAGTTGTCCGGTGTTCGGCGAGGCGGAGATTCATACCTCAAATCTGCCGATATACACATTTAATTCTGTTTTACNCGCCATAACCGTGTGATTACGGTCGGCGGATGATTGCTATTTGATGAAATCTGTGTAATTTTGCAATAAAGAAAAAATATATTCCAATGGATTTATTCGATAAGATCAGCGCCGACATTAAGGCCGCTATGCTTGCACGTGATAAAGTGCGCCTCGAAACTCTTCGTGGTATTAAAAAGGAGTTCCTCGAAGCAAAGACAGCCAAGGGCTCTGACGGCTCTCTTTCTGATGCCGCTGCTACCAAAATTCTTGCCAAGATGGCAAAACAGCGTCGTGAGACTGCCGAGATCTACGCTCAGCAGAATCGTCCCGAATTGTGCGAAAACGAGCTTGCCGAAGCAACCGTTATCGAGGAATATCTGCCCAAAGCACTCACTGATGAAGAACTGACAGCCGAACTTAAGGCCATCATCAGTCAGGTAGGTGCGACATCCCCCAAGGAAATGGGCAAGGTGATGGGTGTCGCTTCGAAGGCACTTGCCGGACGTGCCGACGGCAAAGCTATTTCCGAGAAGGTCAAGCAGCTGCTCGCTCAGTGATCCGGCATTATCCCTCACATGATTGTTCACTTTCTAATAAGTTGATTCCTAATGCTTACGCTTCAGCAGATAAAAGAAAATCCCGAGCATATCATAGCCCGGCTCGCTGTGAAAGGTTTCGATGGTAAGGAATCTATAAATAAGATCCTTACACTCGACGATCAGCGCCGCGCCCTGCAGCTCAACAACGATACACTCGCAGCCGAACAGAAACAGCTTGCCAACAAGATCGGAGCCCTGATGAAGCAGGGCCTGAAAGATGAGGCCCAGGAGGCCAAGAGCCGTGTTGCTGACCTCAAGGAGCGTCAGAAACAGATTGCTGCAGAATTGACCGAGACCGAGACTGCGATCCGCGACATTCTTCTCAACGTGCCCAACATTCCTTGCGATATGGTTCCGGAAGGACGTACTGCCGAGGATAATGTGGTTGAGAAGACCGGTGGTCCCATGCCTGAACTTGGCGACGATGCCCTTCCACACTGGGATCTTGCCAGGAAATACAACATTATNGATTTCGATCTCGGTGTGAAGATCACCGGTGCAGGATTCCCGGTTTATATCGGTAAAGGTGCGCGGTTGCAGCGTGCTCTGATTCAGTTCTTCCTCGACGAAGCCGGCAAGGCCGGATATGTAGAGATCGAGCCGCCCTATGTAGTCAACGAGGCTTCGGCCTACGGCACTGGCCAGTTGCCCGACAAGGAGGCTCAGATGTACCAGTGTCAGCTCGACAACCTCTATCTCATCCCCACGGCCGAGGTACCTGTCACCAACATATATCGCGACGAGATTCTGGCCGGAGATTCTCTTCCCCGCAAGAATTGTGCTTACAGCGCATGCTTCCGTCGTGAAGCCGGCAGCTACGGAAAGGATGTTCGCGGCCTCAACCGTCTCCACCAATTCGACAAAGTTGAGATCGTACGCATAGAGCGTCCCGAAGACAGCTACAAAGCTCTTGAGGAGATGAAAGATCACGTTCAGGGTCTGCTTGACAAACTCGGACTTCCCTGGCATATCCTCCGTCTTTGTGGCGGCGATATGAGCTTCACTTCGGCCATTACTTTTGATTTCGAAGTGTTCAGNGCNGCTCAGAAGCGTTGGCTCGAGGTATCGTCCGTAAGCAATTTCGAGACCTACCAGGCCAACCGCCTCAAATGCCGCTTCCGCGATGCCGACAAGAAGATCCGTCTCTGCCANACCCTCAACGGTTCGGCACTCGCCCTTCCACGCATCATGGCTGCAATCCTCGAAAACTATCAGACGCCGCAGGGTATTGTCGTGCCCGAAGTGCTCCGTCGCTACACCGGCTTTGATATCATCGACTGATCGATGCAGAAAAAAACTATCTGGGACCTTGACCGTCCCGATATCGAGCACTACCGTGAACAGGCCAAGATGCCTGTCACGGTAGTACTTGATAATATCCGTTCGCTNAANAATATCGGTTCAATTTTCCGCACNTGCGATGCCTTTGCCGTCGAGCATCTGGCTCTGTGCGGAATAACTGCTACGCCTCCATCGGTCGAGATTCACAAGACTGCNNTNGGTGCTGAAGACTCGGTGGAGTGGAGCTATCATGCCGACACGCTTGAATGTGTGTNGGAATTGCGCCGTCGAGGTTATNTGNTCTGCGCTCTTGAGCAGGCTTTCGGTAGCATAGAGTTGCAGGATTTTCCTGTGGAGCCTGGCAAGCGTTATGCCATTATTCCTGGCCATGAGGTGAACGGCGTCAGCCAACAGGTGGTCGATGCTGCCGATTTTTGCCTCGAAATACCTCAGCGGGGNACAAAACATTCCCTTAATGTCTCAGTCTCTACCGGAGTTGCCCTCTGGCATTTCTTCTCCAACCTNCTCCCCGGTTGACCTTGCTGATATNATTCATAANCNATTGATCCACTGNGTGATGGNGCNCAGTATCTCNGGCGANATTGTNTCCTCGATNGTTCCGTATTCCATCACCGACCCTGTGGTNCAGTGCTGAAACAGGTGGTTCAGTCCTTCTGCCGCCTCAATTCTGTTAAGGCTGTTTGCCGGGAGTCCGTCTCTGAGAGACTTGAGATTCGCTTCATAATCAACCTGACAGTCTTTGGTTCCGTTCAGCGCCAAAACCGGACATTTGATCTCTCCTAATCTTTTTCTCATATCCAGCGCCACAATATAACTCATATATGGCGTCTGCATTTGTCTCACCACTACCGGCAGATTCTGTTTGAGCGCCTGAGGAATCTCTGCCGATTCCAGTNGNTGCAGCGCGTCAGCGTCCTTATCCAGAATCTTTGAGAGAAGTCGGCAATAGTCGTCCACGGNCTTTTCCGGAATGCTGCTTTCTGTGAGTATTCGGCGGTTTTGCTCAAGCAGAGCCTCTTTTCCCGACACAACCATTCCCGCCAGACTGACAATGAAGTCTGCTTTTCCATCGGCGGCAAGCATCAGCGCTATCGTNCCGCCTTCGCTATGCCCGAGCACTCCGACTCTGTCAAATCGACCACGCAGAAAGTCTATCCCCGCCAGGGCATCCCGCATCAGGTCTTCTGTGGTGCAGTTGACCNCGTCGCCTGTCGATTCGCCGAATCCGCGGTCATCATAGCGCAATGTGGCGATCCCTTCTCTTGCCAGCGCGTCAGCGATCACGGCAAAAGGCTTATGCTCCAAGATCTCCTCATCTCTGTTCTGTAATCCGCTTCCCGTTACCATGATCACCACCGGAGTGNTCCTGTNATATCCTTCGGGCATTGTCAGGGTGCCTCTCAGCACTGCGTCTCCGTTCTTGAAATTCACCTCTTCTTCCGTATATGGCCCTTTTCCCTGTGGGGTCTGAGGTCGCTTCGCCTTTTCNACTCCGGGNGTAAGTGTCAGCGGCAGTGAGAGACCATTCTGCTGGAATGTACCCACGATCTTGTCGCTCTCCATTTTTCCTTTAAAAGATGCCAGTGCAAACGGAACTGAGATTACTATTTCTCCGCCTTCTCCCTTATTGATCTGAATTGGAATCCCCTTGGCGCCCTGCGCCGGAGAGTCCATCGTCGGATTGCTTTCATCAAAGTGAAAAACGAGAGGCAGCTTATTGCCCCTCACCTCAAGTTCTCCCGACCAGATACCGGTCTGGGCATTGGTAATACAGCCGGTCAGGACGCACAAAAGCAGTGCTATATACTTTCTCATACTTTCGCGTATAGTTTTTTTGAATGTCGGTTCATGGGTCTCTTATCTGTCCTCTCCGCAAATATTGTGATTGTGATTGTGGGTTACAACCCTCAGAGCGCCAGTGCTATTACCAGCAGACACATTCCTGCNCCCATTATCAGCCAGCAGTAATTCCGTCTTAATTGCATGGCGTGTTTCTTCTCAGGAAACTTCTCCAGCTCTGCTTTTATCGCCAGCCTCCTTGACGCCTGCCAGCCGAGAGCAAGCCAACCTATCACTATCAGGCCGATACCGGCCCACATCAATATATCTGTCATAAGTCTTTTATCGTTTCCGGGAAATTCATTTCTTCCCCAAAATTTCTTTCAGTCCGTCCATATCGAAGGTCAGTGTGAACCTCAGGGTCTGGTCCAGTGGAGAGGTCTGTGCNGTTGCGATCATATATGATGCGTCGAGTCTCACCACGTTAAGCGAGAATCCCGCGCCCATTCCGAAATACTGCCTGTTGCCCTTCATAGCGCTTTCATGATAATATCCCGCACGCAGAAAGAATTGGCTGTTGTAGGAATATTCTGCACCGAGCGACCAGTTGATTTCTTTGATCTCCTCCGACATTCCTCCCGGAGCGTCGCTGAAAGATTTGAAGATTCCTGTGATCGACGACATGTTTTCCCACTTCTCCAGTGCTTCGGCATATTCCTTCTGTCCTTCNGGCGTNATCATGTCATACTCGCTTTCGAGCGGTTTTGTCGGAACGAGCAGTTTGTTCAGGTCAAGGGCGAACGTGAGGTTGTGATAGTCGGCCAGCGGCATTGTAAAGGCTGTGCCGATTTTCAGATTGGCCGGCAGGAAGGCAGGATCCTCGCCGTTGTTGTAGCTCACTTTCGATCCGATGTTCGACACATTGAATCCCAACGACCACTGACACTCGTTCCTTCCTATTATCGGGTAACTGGTGTAATATCCTGCTATATCCGCCGAAAATGCCGACGCTCCTGTCGACTGGTCACCGGCATAGCTGTCTGAAAATCCAAGATCGGAGTAGATATATCTCAGTACCACTCCCATCGAATAGCTNTCCGATAGTTTTCGCGAATAGCCTGCGTCGACAGCCATCTCGTATGGATGCAGGCTTTGCCCTATCTGACCGTCGATAGGGTTTGTAGTCACCTCTCCCAGCGAGAAATATCTCAGCGAGGCGCTCACGGCCTGATTCTCGTCATAGCCGAGTTTCCAGTAACCCGACAGATTGGCCAGGTAAATATCGTTGACGAGTTTGCGTAGCCACGGAGTGTAGCTTAGCGACACTCCTGCCCGGCTGTAGGCGAACGCATACTTCGACGGATTCCAGAACTGCGAGTTTGCATCGGGATCGGTCGCCGCTCCTATGTCGCCGAGCGCTGTGCCGCGTGCATCCGGGGCTATGTTGAGCGAGTTCACGCCCGTCTGTATCGGGTTGAACTGCTCTTTAGGATTCTCGGCCAGGGCGGTGGAGGGCCCGGCCACTATTGCGGCTGCGAGTGTTAGGCTCAGATGTGTGAAGGGTTTCATTACTCTATCAACTCTATTTACCTCAGTTTATTGTGTCATTTCACCCGCATCGACACACACTCCTTGCCGTCGATTCCTGCCGTTATGGTTGTGCCTACCTCAACCGGTATTTCTATTCCCGTCGCTGCCGGACACACTATGTCGCCCGTCCTCAGTGTGATGTATTTCGAGATCGCGGCAATGGCCCTGTCGGTCGCAAGCTCATCGCGTGTGAGGGCTATTCTCAGTTCTCCGCACTCAATGCTGATCTCCTCCTTTCCAAGCACCTCGGCTGCCGGAAGCCATGTGCCAAGTTGCACGCTGTTGTCGAAAGCCGATGCCAGGCAATCCGGCTCTCCGCTTATCCTCAGGGCAGTGAGCATCTCGGTCGGTTCGAGTCTGACTGTCAGCGACACCTCATCATAATATCTTGACGCGAACTTTTCGGGAATGCTCTTGCCGAGACGGCATATTTTCACGGCGACGGCCACTGTTGCTTTCCAGTTGGCNCTGAACTCCGGCAGAAACAGCGGCCTGCCCGGTAATACGATCGCCGAGTCGGGCACNGTCCATAGCCCCGGCGGCTCGGTCATGCAGCTACCCGCCTTGCGGGTCAGTATCATCAGCTTCATAATTCTCTATTTCTTACGTTCCTTGCGGTTGGATAGCTTGTTATACATCACGGCCAGATGGCTGTAGATACTCGTGTTCTGAACCACTATATCGGGCGCNGTCCTNATCCTGTAGGGGGTGAAGTTCCACAGTGCCTTTATCCCNGCNGCCACGGCGTCGTCGGCAGCCTGCTGAGCTTTGTCGACAGGCACCGCTATCACTGCTATCTCTGCATCGAGATGTCGTCTTCGCTCCGCTAACGATTTCATGTCGTAGACTGGTACGCCCGATATGCACTTCCCGATCACTGTCGGGCTCACGTCGAAGCCCGCCACGATATTCAGTCCATACGACGACAGGCCCGCATCTGCCAGCAGCGCCGCGCCGAGCTGCCCTACGCCTATCATAACGGCCCTGTGGCTGCGCGTGAATCCCAGAAGCCCGCTCAGTTCTGGCAGGAGTTCATCGATCACGTAGCCCACACGCGGCCTCCCCTTTGTGCGCAGAAGCGACAGGTCTTTGGCTACAAGCGACTGGTCGATGCCCGTGCCGCTGCTTATCCCTGTCGACGACACCGATTCTTCGCCCCGGTCTCTCAGCATGGATATATAGGCCAGATACCACGGTAGTCGCCTTATGGTGGGTTCCGGCAGACTGTACTGGCGCGGATCAAATGTCTGTGAGGTGTTGTGCTCGCTCATCTGCTTATGTGGGTCTGCTGGTAGGTTGATTTTTTGTTGTCTTGATGTCAGGTTATCTCAGGAGTCCGTTGCCGCCGTTACCGGTTCTGTTGTTTTGCAGCCGCTGGCTTCCGCCCCGACCCGTGTTCAGCGTGTTNCCGAAGCCNCGGTTCTGATTCTGTTGGTTGCCGAATCCCGTGTTGAATTCGTCCTCCTCTTCCTCGTCGCCGTTGTTTTGCTCGGTCTCGCCCGGTTTCAGTTTAGGCTTGTTCTTCTTTATGTCCTTGTGCTTTTGCATGTCGAGAGCCGTGTCATATATNTTCCAGCTCTGCTCAAGGTCCCAGTTCTTCTTCAGNTTNATCTTNTTGGTGAAATANGCTGTCTCTTCCGGCTGTATTGAGTCTACTATGCCCACGTCATATTTCCCGTTGCCGTTGCTGTCTATATACATTCGGGCGTAATACTGTCCCGGTGCCAGATACTTCAGTTCGGCCCTTCCCGTCGAGTCGACCGCAGCCGTGGCCACGGGCTTGTCATCTTTCGACAGCAGCTCTACCANGGCCGGCCTTCCCTCCGTGCCTGTGATGTTGAAATACACTGTCGAGTATTCCTCCAGGGCCTTCGTGGTGAATTCTTTCGATACCTTCTCCGATGGACGCCCGTATATGCCCTTTATGGCCGCGGAGTCGCCCGTCAGTTTATATGTGGCGTCAGGTTTCCATTCCGTCGTCAGCTCCCATTGCATAGGCTTCAGGCTGTCGGGCTGCATTATCGTCCAGTCATTGACTTTACGCCATACCGTGTCCTTCTTCGTCTTCATTTCCAGACCCATCATTCCGGTGTTGAATTCCGCAACAGGTTCCNTGAACTGTATGCTGTAAGGTCTGTTGAGTTCCTGTGCGTTGCTTCCGCCCCAGGTCACATCCAGATAGTCAACTTTCGGTGCCTTCTCGGTACTGTCGTTTTCCTCCTCCTTGTCCTTTTTATTTTTCTTCTCCCGCTTGTTCGATGCCTGGCTGTCGTCCTTTCCCTTCTTGTTCTTTCTGATGTTGAAGTTCAGGGTGTCGGTCTGCCACACTATCTGCTCCAGCGAGTCGGTCTTCTTATATCGTGTCTCTATCCTCAGCGAGTCCAGTGCTATGATGGTGCTGTCNGTGATCCATAGCTCCACTGTGTCCATCGTGGCGCTTGAGTTCACTATNGCCCAGCTTTCCATTTTCCGTCCGTCTGCCGGACCTCCGATGATTCTCAGTTGTGGTATCGAGTCGCTTGGTGCTCCCGTTTCCAGATATATTTTGTGTCTGTCCTGGCGCTCATATTTAGCCAGATACTGCGGCTTGTAGTTAAGATTGAACCACGTCAGCAGCACATCGTTCGGCAGAAACTTCGTCGCCGCTACCGTCACCAACGAGTCTTCGCCGTTCCTGTCAAGCAGCGTGTCGGTGCGCTCATACGGCTCGCTGCTCGGGCTTATAGTCACGTCATAGAATGCTATGTTCTCGCTCTTGTCCCAGTGATAGTCGCGGTTCACATCATCTACCGCATAAATCCTGTATGTGCCCGGTTTCAGATTCCTCAGCGTGAACTGACCCAGTTGGTTCGTCTTGGTGATTCTTTCCATCGGCAGGGTAGTGATGGCCGTATCGCTCAGGTTGCTGTAAACTCCCACCATCATTCCCTGCGCCGGCTCCAGTGTCCGTGCCTCCAGCACCATGCCCGAGATCGCCAGTGTGTCGATTGTCGGTCCCGTCGAAAATGCGAAGCTGAAACCGTCAAGTATGTTACCCTCGTTCAGGTCTGATATGGCGTCGGCAAAGTCTATCGTATATGTCATCGAGTCGATCAGCGAGTCTCTCAGCTCCACGCTCACCGTGTGGCCGTTCGCCGTGATCACTGGCATATCCTTCTGCGCCGGCGACACGACTACCTTCGTCATCACGTCTTTCACAGTCACGTTCTCGTCAAACGTCAGTCTCAGCTTCTGTCGTTTCACGTTCAGCTCACCCTGCTTCGGGCTCGAACTTACGAACATGGGCGGCTGTTCGTCGCGCGGACCACCTTCCGGGCGTCCCAGGCTNGCACACGCACCGATCATNAGNCCCATAATGGCTATCGGGAGCCACATCAGGGGCTTAAACCTGTTTCTCTGTATGTTGTTGCGCCATTTGCCGGCGCCTTTTCCTTGCTCTTTCATTCTGATTCTGCTGACTTTCCGCAAATTTACAAAAAAACGGTCATACCTCCGCCTCTTTCAGTTTTTTTACTCCTTTTGACTTCCGTCCNCACNCCAACATCCTCCCGNCCCGGTGTGTTATATAGTCNTACACCTCCTTTCCGCTCCGGCCCTCGTTCCCGCACTCACTCTCGCCTTCATCGTCCTCTTCCCAACCGTCTACTGCTACATCGTCGCGCCCCCCGCCATCCGCATGATCGGCAGCGAGCTCCTCTCCGTCTACCAGTATCTTGTTCCCATCGTCACCACCTTCGTCTCCCTCTGGCTCCGCCTCGACACCTTCCATTGGTACCAGCCCGTGTCCTTCGTCATCATCGTCGCCGGAGTCATCCTTGCCAACTACGCCAAAGCCCACCGGCACTAACCACAACCATCCCCCTTAACCCACATCCACTCCCACCGCCCCTTGTAGGNATGCGCCCTGGTGCATCCGCCATCCAACCACAAAAATCTTTACTGCCCATACGGTCCCATCAGCCAGTCCTATCAGCCCCTACAGTCCTTAAAGACCCTAAGGTCCTTATCNCCCCAAAAAATAAAAAAGTNTCCACTANANTGGANACTTTTTCATACTATTACCATCCCGCCACCAAATCTCACCACCTTCTCCCCGAAANCACCATCCCATCATANATCAATACCACATAATAGTATTTGTACGTATCCAGNCTGTGAGCGAACGCCAGTTCCTTTGTGCCCACTCCCGGAAATATNGTAATGTTGTGAGTGTTTGACACAATCTCTACCCCGCTTTCAGCTACAGCCTTAAGTATCACCGTTATATTCCTCTCTTCCATTGAATAATAGGAGAATTTGAATTGACTTGCATTTACTTCGTTCGACAACACCACGAAAGGAGTGTTCGATGTTACTCGATCCAGTTCCTCTTCCGCTCTCTCCCTTCTGGTGCTTTCGATCTGTAGATCACTCCTGAGAACCCTCACCGTGTCGCGCAGATTCATGATGCGGATATCCTTATCCGCTATTACCGATTCCTTTTCTTTAATGGTATTGTTCGCGTGGTCGAGTTGAGATTGCGTTGAAGTCAGATTGTCATTCAATACCAAAAGTCCTATACCGCATCCGATAACTANCAGAAACAGAACTATTACATTCTTAAACTGTTTTTTCTTACGTAGAATTTTCCTGTTAGTCTCTCTAAGATCTTCATTTGCCTTTATCAGTCGGTTCTTTTCTGCCGTTAGATTCCTAAGGATACTTCTGAAACTTGTAATTCGTAATGTATCATAATCCTCTTCTTTCAATACTATTGTATAAGCAAACTTATATGAGCAGTCGGCAATTTCTCTGTCATTATCACTCTCATTGAATACCTTTTGTGAGTTAATCGAAAATCTATAGTCTACAGGTGGCAGTTCTGTTAAGTTGCCGTTGACCTCAATCTTGTGTTGTAAACTATTTATNACTGCAGCAATCTCCTCTTCCTCCTCGGATAGACTTACAGTATTACAGGTTAAATCTCCGTTATTTTTGAAATGGATAACGATTCCCTTTTGCGCCAGTTCTTCAATAGTTCTTTCAAATATTGCAAAGAGAGANATNGGCTTTGTTATATATTGCCCATTGATGATNATNGCTAATCCAATATATCTTTTGGCGTCAATTTTNCTTACATANATGTAATACATCAGACTTCCCTCTCTGTGAATTATCATCTGAGTGGGAGCGCCACACATCTTGTATATGTTTTGAAAAAGATTTGAAGAACTGTCTTCCGGATATTGTGAGTATCCGTCAGTTAGTTCTCCAAAAATGTATGCGGAGCAGTTCACCTGTTTATTTTTTGTGAAAAGTTATAGTTTTCTCTACATTGTCAACCTCTACCGAAGCCAATTCNTCAAGTACGGNGTTTCCTAACAATATGGGAGCATCCTGATTCAGAGCAACACTTGCCTGAACATTTTCCAACACCAGACCATCTTCACCGCCTATCTCTATCTTCCTGATATTGATAAGTCCGTTTTTCACTATTGATCCGTCTGCTATAGTAGAATAAGATGCACCGAGAATATCCCCTTCATCTAATTTGCCATTCTTGTATAGCGTCTGAAGTTCATTCAACGAAAGATGAAGACCCGAGCAACCAGTATCATAAATCATGTTCATGGTTATCCCGTTAAGCTTGACGGGGATAATCTTAACGCCTCCAAGCTCTTCGTATGATACCACTATTCCTGATTTGGTCTCAGGATTCAGGTTGTAAGGCGGTTTCTTCGGCTGTTTGTCGCATGAACTTATTCCGCAGATAACGGAAACAGCCAATGCCAATGCACCCCATATTTGTATTCCTATTTTACGGTACATTTTCTTATTATCTTAGTCTCACCGTTAACAATATAGGATATAGTTATCTTTGTTCCCTTTAAGGCAGGATCTGTTATTCTAAAACTATCACCTTCGTTAATCTGGTTTCCATTTTTGGTTTCAACCTTCCACGTACCCTCTGGCACATTAGCTTTAGTTCCNGCTTTAGTTATCTNCAGCTTGTAATCCTTGTTGATATTTAGATTGTCGCTACCTCCGATAATATTTGGGTAACATTCTGACCAAGAATCATATTTTACTTCATCAGGTACAGTGAATTTTTCACTCAAATAGTTCTCTCCATCATCAGGTCCTATTTCACTAGAAACCACTTCTGGTGTAGATGTTGNATTGTCCAAATGTTCGGGAGGATTTACTATTGCCGTTACATTATGCTCAGCCTTCGGTTTGTTCACAAGAATAATAACCAGAACAGCAGTGCTGACAATAAGAACCANCAGCAATAGTATACTATTAATCCATTCTTTCCNTAATTTCTTATTATGTTTTTGCGAACATTTCTTTGCTTCTTTGACAGAAATATCCACATTCTTCTCACAGCTGTCAGGAAATCGTCCCGCCAAAAGGCGGGTAAGTTGCTGAACTGGTTTGTTTATCTGCTCTGAATATTTGGATGCATCTGATAATTTCCCTTTCAGTGAGTCTCGTTCTTTCGTGATTTCTGAAAGATCTTGTGTCAGCTCTTCGATTTTATTTTGATATTTCTTTTTTGAAGCCGAAATTGAGGTCTGCAGTTCATTGGAAAGAGCCTGTTTTTCTTTCGTCAGTTCGGTTACTTCCGTTTCTAATCGAGAGTTTTTTGAGATAAGCGCCTCCTTCTGTGAAGTAACTTCTCTCAGATTGTTTGCTACTGTCTCATATGCTTTCGAAGACGTCTGCACCGTTGGAGAAATGATCAGGGAATATTTTTTAAAATAATCCACAAACAACGGACTGTCTACTTCAAGCAGGCTGATTACTCTGCTTGGNCGGTCAAACGTATCGCCACAAGTCAGTTGATAAACAAACTGTGATATTGATTCTGTGATATTTTGATTAATAGCAGATTGTATTATTTTGACGGTAGTGTTACCCCCCGTATGGGCTAATGTCAGATCTGNTACTATATAGGTTTCCTTGTCTCCTTTCTGACTTATAATCGTTCCTAAACAGAGTTTGGTGTATACCTGTTCTAAAAGATTATACAGTTTATAAACATTAGAACAATATGATTTACGAAAGCATACTGTCAATGCAAAAAAAGCTTCTGGACGCCCTTCTGTATCATAGAGATTTTGATGTCGTATGTAAGTATAATATGAATCACCGTTACATATCTCGGCATACATTACAGCTTTCTCATGTGCCTGCTTGTCATGATTATAAAATTTATTGATATAATCATGATTGTTTTCACTACCCCATATTTGATGTCCTCTTGGAGTACCGTGAATGTATAAATCAAAAGAACTCATACCTACTATCCTTTAATACTGTTCACAATTTCAGTCCACAGATGACGGGGATACCGTTCCTCACTGGTGNTATATCTGTATTTCCCCCCAACTTGTTTAGTGTAATATCCTGTGCAGAACGGCACAAAACGATAATTATATGGTTTCCATATGCTGGTTATGGGGTTCGAGTTCTTGAACACTTTTGGTAGGCCCTGATACTCATCTTTCATAGCCTTTTCTGCTGAGGCAACATGTAGTTTTCCGTCTTCGAATAGTTCTTCCTTCTGGTCAACTTTGTTATAGAGAAGCACTACACGGTCTGTTTTCTTAAGGAGTTGATGTTTACATCCTCTGATTCTGGCAACATACGAATCTTTAATTGATGCGTGAACGTTCCATTCAGCCTCAGTGATGAAAACCCATATCTTTCTATTAGGAAGATTACGTATTATATCGTTCATATATGGGCGAAAATTTCGTACACTTACTTCATCCGGTTTTTTGGGATTGAAATAATGTTCTCCCGGTGCTTCCAATATTTGACAAACAGTTACTCCATGGTTAATGATTTTTACCATGAGAAACTCATTCAGTGCATTACCTTGTAACGCTTCGGTTGTGTTCAGATTCTTATGAAATTGTTCACAGCGAGCCTNATACTTATCGTCAGATTTGAATGTAGGATCAGCTCTGACCACATATCCATTATCTCTTAGGTACCTAGCAAGACGTACCAAAGTCATGGATTTGCCGCTCGTAGGAGGTCCAAAGAGTAAAACGATTGGTGCTCGTTTATCTACAATGGTTATATCATCTTCATCTACGACAATGTCATTTTCGCTTTCTGATGTCGTGTACGAAGTCGTTGTTTGTTCTCTTACCTCTTCTTGGCGATTATTTTCTTCCTCAACATTGAGGTTGTCCAAGTCAAATTTGAAATCATTCTCTGCCATAATGTATTAATCATCTTGTTTCATAAACGCTATATCAAAGAATATAAACGCTGCGATATCTACTAATACCGATAGGATCACGTAATACCAGAATGAGGCCGGATATTTTCCCTTAAGGAAGTCTACAAAGAATACGTCTATCACCGACGACATCCTTTTGGTCCTTGTTTCTGCGTTCTCCTGCGTATATATCTCTTCATCATCCGAGTTCTTGTCAAACTGGATAAATGTTTTATTAGTAGCGATGATATTATAACCGTCCTTTAGTTCTTTCTCGCATTGCCGTATCTCATCTTCCGAAAGATTTGACATAGCTAAATGATTCTGGATGGAATCATTTAATGCAGAAAGCCGTGTCTTCTGCTTTNTGGCCGCCTGCACCGATTGTTCCGTTATGGTATGGGTTCTCAGGGCGTGGGCCAACGCCTTGTTTATCTCTACCTGATAGCCATTTATAATTGACGGCTCCTTACTGTTATATCTTGGATCCTGCTGAATCGAGGAATTTAATATCTTGTTGATGTTTTCAAGGTGTTTGCCGATCTCTTTACCGTTTCCACGTTTGAAGGGAGCTTCATCGCCGTTAAACTGTGCTACGATATGTCGACGCTGTTCTTCCACTGCATCCTTCATCTGCTTCCCTTCTTCATCCAATACCATAGATGATGAAGTACCCAGGTCTACTACTTGTTGCAGATACTTATTTGTTGTTTCTATATCTTTAGAAATGACTGAGCCGATTTTGTCGTTATAAAAGAAAGTGTGAGTATTTGTCGGCATGCTCATTATCAGCCAAAAGAATACTACTAAGATAATTCCACCAATCAACTTTCCCTTTCTATTATCTATAAAGTCGCTAGACATTAGGGAGTCGGCTATGAGTTTTGTTCCTATTGATGCAACAATAAAGAAAGCGATCGTGATTCCCCATACAAGTATCTCCGGCCAACCCGCAGGAAGCAACATGTGTAATGATTTCTCCGTAGCCCAGCAGCTTATACCTGCCAGAATAAGAAATGCTAGTGCGGATCCAATAACTCGAAATTTGTTCATTTTTATGATAGATATGGTGTTGGACTGATCTCTCTGTAATGCACTCTAATTAAGAGATTGTGATATACATTATTCTGCTAATAGTTAGTATAATAAATTGCTCAAATGAGGCATTTCGCTAAACAATTTGCGAAATCAGAGAAAAAAAATTGCCAGAAAAACGTTCAAATCAAAAGATTTTGCTACCTTTGCGCGTAGATAAGCATCTATTAATTAGAGATTTGGATATTTGCTAAACAAACCTGTCTCAGCGCCAGTCGGTTCTGAGGCAGGTTTGTTTAGCGCCAATCTTCCGCCCTCTCTCACAGCAATTCTTTCAGGATAATACTGTTCGCCCTGTCAACCACAGTTGTGTCCAGGCTCGCCAGATAGATCTGCGTCGTTGTCTCCGAATCGTGCCCCATCCCCTCGCTTATCACGCTNANNGGNATNCCCTTNGCCTTCGCCGCCGAGGCCCAGCTGTGGCGTGCAACATACATCGTCAGCCTGAAATCCAGTCCGGCCATCTTCGCCACAGTCTTCAGATTGTGGTTTATGTTATACCCCACGTTGCGATACGCACACCGTTCGTTAACACCCTTGTTCCTGATTATCGGCAGCAGATACTCCGACCTGTTCTCCGGATATTTGCTCAGGATCTTCTGCATCTCCTTCGTCCACTCTATCGTCAGCTGCTGTCCCGTCTTCCGCCGCCGGTAAGTCACGTGCCCGTTTGCCAGATCGCTTTTCCTCAGATATGCCATATCCACGAAGCTCATCCCCCTGAGCATGAAACTCATGATAAACATATCTCTGGCGAAATCCAGCGNGCCCCCTGGCTCCAGCTCCAGTCCCTTTATCTTCTTTATCATCCGGAGGGGGAGTGCCCGCTTCGCCGTTTTGTCAACCCCNGTATATACNTGCCTGAACGGATTTCTGTTCTCGATTATCTCCTCCTCAACGGCCCTGTTGTATGCGGCCCTCAGTATCCGCGTGTAGAACGACACCGTGTTCTGGCTGTTCCCTCTCTGTTTTTGCCATGCCTCGAAATCCTCCATCATGCATGCCGTTATTCCGCATAACATTATGTCATCCTCTTGCCCTTCGTTTGTGCAATGTCTGCTTGCCAGAAACTTTCTGAAACTGTTCAANGCCGATTTATAAGTCTCTGCCGTTCTTATTCTCCCGTTNAGTTTCATGCGTGCTATCTGTCCCTCCATGAAATTCGCCAGCGAACCCTTGCCCGCACTCTTTCCAAACTCTTCTATCACATCGTCCGCNGTATACTCCCCACCTCGGTTGGCCAGGGTGGTGGCTATCTTGCGCAGCCGTTCCACGTCCCAGCNTATCCGCTCCTTGATCGCCATGACCAGACCACGGCGCTCGCCTTCAAGCCCGCACACCACCGTCGAGCGCTCTTCGTTCCATTCCGNCGGCATAACGCGGTAGTTAGTCACGAGCTGCCTCACCTTTCTGTCGTGTATAATCTGATAGTAAACAGTGCCCTCGCTCTCTGCTACGGTCGATGGGCGAAACTTAACCTTTATCGAAGCCATATCTTTCCTATTTTTGCGTATTTTTCTGACGTTGTGTCCGAATCTCTGAATTCTCCCGCAAAGTTACTGTCTTCACTTTCCATTCCCCCTGTTCACCTGCCCCTAACGATGATTGCTTTTCTCCNACTCTCTCACTCAACATCCTTTTCCCCTTGCTTATCATCGTGCTTTTGCCTAACTTTGCAGTTGAGGTCGCCNTTCTTTCCTCGGTCACCTTTCGATCTATTTACCAAATCTATTCAATCTCATGAAAGTCAAACAGATGATTGGCATTGCCTTTGCCGCCGCGCTCATGACTGCTCCGGCTGTCGGTTTTGCTGCTAATCCCAAACCGTTTGTCGTGCCCGAACTCCGCGAGTGGAAAGGCGCCGACGGTTTCCTGACGCTTGTCCCCGGTTCGGCACGCATCTGCTACACCAANCCNGCTCTGCTCGGTGTGGCCGAGAATCTCGCCGCCGACTATAAGACCATCACCGGCCACGAGCTCCCCGTTGTCAAGGCTAAAGGCGGCAAGGGCGACGTTGTGCTCGCCATCAAGAATGATAAGAAACTCGCCGCCGAGGGCTATTCTGTNGACATCACCGATCGCGTAAGCATCACCGCTCCNGCTGTCGANGGNGTCCGNTGGGGNGCNACGACNCTNCTNCAGCTCNCCGANGCNGCNCCCGAGCTACCCAAAGGCCGTATCACCGACTTTCCCGAATATCCATTTCGCGGATTCATGATCGATGCTGGCCGCAAGTATATTCCTCTCGACTATCTCTATAAGCTCGTCGACGTTATGGCCTANCGCAAGATGAATACTCTCCATATTCATCTTAATGACAATGGATTTAAGGAATTTTTCGATAACGACTGGGATAAGACCCAGGCAGCTTTCCGCCTCGAGAGCGAGACNTTNCCCGGCCTGACAGCCCGCGACGGTTCCTACACCAAGCANGAGTTCCGCGATCTTCAGAAATACGCCCTTACCCGCGGCATCGAGATCATACCTGAGATCGATTTCCCGGCCCATTCTCTCGCGTTCACCCGCTATCGTCCCGAGCTGGCGGCCGACGGTACTTTCAACGACCGCGATCACTTGGATCTCGCCAATCCCGCTACTTACGAGTTCATGGATTCGCTTCTCAAGGAGTATCTCGAGGGTCCCGATCCCGTGTTCATCGGCAAGCGCTTCCACATCGGTACCGACGAATATCAGGGCGACTCGATAGCTATGGAGCAGTTCCGCGCTCTCACCGACCGCTACATTCGCTACACCGAAGATTTCGGCAAGAAACCCATCGTCTGGGGATCCCTCACTCACGCCAAAGGTTCTACTCCCGTCAAGTCAGATGGTGTCGAGATGTATCTTTGGAGCAATGGNTACGCCAATCCCGAAGACATGATCTCTCTGGGCTATAACGTTGTCAGCATTCCCGACGGATATGTCTACATCGTGCCCGGTGCCGGTTACTACTACGACTATCTCAACACTCCCATGCTTTATGAGAGCTGGACCCCTGCCAATGTCGGCGGCAAGGTCGTGATCGACGAAAACCATCCTCAGCTCCTCGGCGGTATGTTCGCTGTCTGGAATGACCATCCCAACAATGGTATCACTATCCGCGATATCCACCACCGCATCATGCATGCACTCCCCACCATGGCCACTAAGACCTGGGACGGCAGCCATGTCACTGTTCCCTTCAGCGAGTTCGACTCCCGCAGCAGCGCTATGCGCGAGGCTCCCGGCATNAACTATCTCGCCCGTCAGGGACAGCCTGCCCAGGTTGTCTTCGAGGCCGCATCCCTTCAGCCCGGAGCTGACCTGCCGGTCGATGAGATCGGCTACGACTACACCATTGAGTTCGACCTTGAGGGTGCTCCCGAGCAGAAAGGCACCATCCTCTTCAGCAATCCCGAAGCAACCGTCTGGCTCAGCGATCCCGTCAGCGGAACTATGGGCTACAGTCGCGAAGGCAAGCTCATGCACTTCCGCCACGATGTGCGCCCCGGTGAGAAAAACCACTACCGCATCACCGGCGATAACAAGGGTGTCAAACTCTATGTCGATGGCAAGCTCGTCGACGACATGAACATCTCATGGGCCACTTACGGTGTCCGCGAGAAAGCCCGTCAGCGCCACATGGCCGACGTCAAGACCCTCGTCTTCCCNCTCGCAAAGGCTGGTCAGTTCAACAGCAAGGTCACCAACCTCAGCGTCCGCAACTACATCGACCAGTGATCTGATTTNCATTTCCCATCTACATTGATCCCTGTGAAAGCTGTCCCGCCCGGGCGCTTTCACAGGGATCCNTCTTTCTGTTTCCGTCTATATATCGTCAGAGCAGCTCTATTCCCGCTGCCTCACATTCCTTTATCTGTTCTTCCGGCCAGATCGATGCCTGAACTTCGCCAATGTGTGCTTTCTGAAGCAGGAACATGCACAGGCGGCTCTGNCCCAGGCCGCCGCCTATTGAGTAGGGGAGNTCTCCGGCCAGCAGGGCCTTGTGGAATGCCAGCTTCGATCTCTCTTCCTGTCCGCGCTCTTTCAGTTGGGCCGCCAGGCTCTCGGGGCTTACCCTTATTCCCATCGACGAAAGCTCGAATCCGCGGTCAAGCACCGAGTCATACACTATTATGTCGCCGTTCAGTCCGTTATATCCGTCGCTGTTCGGTGTCGACCAGTCATCATAGTCCGGAGCTCGGCCGTCGTGTGGTTTCCCGTCGCTCAGTGGAGCGCCAATGCCGATCAGGAATATCGCTCCATGCTCTTTGGCTGCCATAGCCTCGCGTTCGGCCGCCGGCAGATCCGGATACTTGTCCAGCAGTTCCTGCGTGTGGATGAAAGTTATCTCCTCCGGCAATCGCGGGGTGATGTGCGGAAACATCCGGTATATCATCATCTCCGTTTCCTTGATCACCGCATATATCTTCTTCACCGTTTCCTTCAGGTAGTCCAGATTCCGGTCCGACTCGTTTATGGTCTTCTCCCAGTCCCACTGATCCACGTATAGCGAGTGCAGGTTGTCAAGTTCCTCGTCAGCCCTTATCGCGTTCATGTCGGTATAAAGTCCGAAACCCGGAGCTATGCCGTATGAGCCCAGTTTGGCGCGCTTCCATTTGGCCAGTGAGTGAACCACCTCAGCTTTTCGTTCACCGAGATCCTTTACCGGGAAGCTCACCGGTCGTTCCACGCCGTTCAGGTCATCGTTCAGACCCGTGCCCGAAAGTACGAACAGAGGTGCGGTCACGCGTCGCAGATTGAGTTCTTCCGAGAGGCGCCGCTGAAAAGCGTCTTTTATCGTTTTAATGGCTGCTTCGGTAGTCTCCGGAAGCAGCTTCCTTTTGTACTTTTTGGGGATGATGAGTGCCATACCTTTTGAAAACTTATGTGAGGGGTGAAAATCTGTCTTTTTTACAGGTTCNGCACACAAAGTTATACCATTTTTCCTATATATCAAACTTACCGGCTGCAAAAAGCAATCTTTCAGCACTTTTCTGTAAAATAGTGTCCATATGAGCCTTTTTGAGGGTTGAAATATATCAATTTGCTTAGAACCTTTCATCCGTTAATGCTGTTTATAAAGTGTAATTAACCTGATCGGTTCACTTCCGGTCGCAAAACATAACCAAAATGCCAGCAAAAAGTATTAAAGGTACTCAGACAGAGAAGAATATCGTAATCTCTTACCTTAACGAATCTACAGCCTACACACGTTACACATTCTATGCTCAGCAGGCTCATAAAGAGAGCTATTTCCCCATTGAGCGTGTATTCCAGGAAACTGCTGATAATGAGCTCCATCATAGCAAGATTTTCTTCAAGATGCTTCAGGGNGGAAAGATAGATGTGGCTGTGAATGGTGTAGATGCAGGTATCATCGGTGACACCGCGAGCAACCTCGCCTGTGCTGCTGCCGAAGAGGAGAGCGAAGGCTATGGCTTCTATCGCGCCGCTGCAAAAGTAGCTCGTGAAGAGGGTTTTGACGAAATNGCTTCTCACTTCGACGCGATCGCCGACGTCGAGCAGCAACACCAGACCCGTTTCCTCAACATCCTCAAGCAGGTACAGGACGGAACCGTTTGGAAGCGTGAAAAACCCATCACATGGAAGTGCCTCGTTTGCGGCTTCGAATATGTAGGCACTACTCCTCCCATGAAATGCCCTGCATGCGATCACCCCTATCAGCACTACATCGCTATGGATGCCGATTATCTCGTATGATNATCAGCCGNTAANATAAATTAATTGCGGAGCGTGGCCGGGTTTCCAGTCACGCTCCGCTTCTTCGTACCCCGGAGCAGAATCGAACTGCTATCTAAAGTTTAGGAAACTTCTATTCTATCCGTTGAACTACCGGGGCCGCTATTTCTACTGCAAAGTTAGCGTTTTTTTTGGTTACTCACATCATTCTTTCTAAATTTGTATTCGTGGATAGATTTGAAATTAACATATTAGGATGTGGCTCGGCAAGCCCTTCGCTATTGCATCATCCTTCTTCTCAGGTGGTTAACCATCGCGAGCGTCTTTTTATGATTGATTGTGGCGAGGGNTCGCAACTTCAGGCTTTCAAAATGCATCTGCCNCTTTCCCGCCTCACCGACATCTTTATCTCCCACATGCACGGCGACCATTGCCTGGGACTACCGGGTTTGTTGTCTACTCTTGCNCTCCACGATCGGGGTCCTGCCAGTCCGGTTAACGTCTATCTTCCCAAAATGGGAGTTGACATTGTCGACCGGATGGTACGTTTCTTTTGCGGCGGTGCATCCTATCCCGTTAATTTAGTGCCGATAGAACNGGGTGGTGGAGTGCTTCTCGAAACAAAGTCGCTCACTGTCTCTGCTTTCCCGCTCTATCATCGCATCCCGGCTTTCGGCTTTCTGATGCGTGAGAAGCCGAAGCCCCGTAAACTTAACGCTCAGGTCTGCGACTTTTTCAACGTACCGTTGTGTCAGCGGGGAGCCATAAAGGATGGTGCCGATTTCATCACCGGCGATGGACTGATCATTCCTAACTCCCGTTTCACCACCGACGCTCCTCCGTCACTCAGCTATGCCTATTGTTCCGACACTATGGCCGACGATAGGGTTGCCANAGCCGTNGAGGGTGTTGATCTGCTTTATCACGAAGCCACTTATCTTGATGAATTGCGCGGCCAGGCCGTTGAGCGCGGCCATTCTACGGCTTTACAGGCCGCTGAGATTGCTCGGAAGGCCGATGTAGGTATGCTCGTAATTGGTCACTATTCGAAGCGTTACGTCGATCCCGAACCTCTTCTTGCCGAGGCACGTTCTGTTTTCCCTGCTACGGTTGCCGCTCACGAGTTCGACCGTTTCACCGTCTCCGCTCGCGGCAAAGACTGAAGAATTCCTTCATAAGTTCGGTTGCCTCGTCTGCTGCTACTCCGCTCTCTATCGTCGCTCTGGGATGAAACGGGTTGNGCGTGAATGTCGAGTAGCCTCGTTTCGCATCTGCAGTGCCGTAAACAATCCTGCCTATCTGCGCCCACCCTATTGCTCCGGCACACATAAGACATGGTTCTACAGTCACATACAGNGTGCAGCCCTGAAGATATTTACCTCCTATGGTCTGTGTTGCCGCCGTTATTGCCTGCATTTCCGCATGTGCAGTCACGTCTGAAAGGGTTTCCGTCAGGTTGTGACCCCGNCCGATAACTCTACCGTTTGGACTCACAACTACCGCCCCTATAGGTATTTCCCCTCTCTCTGCGGCCTGNCGGGCCTGATCAAGGGCCATCCGCATATAGCGTAGATCATCGGCTTGCGTAGCTTTGAAAACCTCTGTCATTTCCCGGTTATAATCTGTTTTATATCATTAAGTTTGGTCAGTGCTCCGACAGGTGTCAGATTGTTGATGTCAATGCTCAGTATCTCATCGCGTATTTGTGTCAGCACCGGATCATCGAGCTGGAAAAACGACATCTGATAGCCCGTACCGCCGGTCTCTTTCATCGCGTTTCTCACACCCTCTTTCCCTTCCGCGTTTGAAGCAGCCTTTTCGAGAAGCCTGAGCACTTGTTCGGCCCTTTTGACTATCTCGACCGGCATACCTGCAAGTCTGGCTACGTGAATACCGAAGCTATGTTCGCTTCCGCCGGGTGCAAGTTTCCTGAGAAACACTACTTTACCATCTATTTCCCTTACCGANACATTGAAGTTNGCCACTCTTTCAAGGGTGCCTTCCAGTTCGTTAAGTTCATGGTAGTGAGTGGCGAACAGCGTTTTCGGATGCAGACCCGGTGTCTCATGGATATGCTCGACNATTGCTCTTGCTATCGAAATTCCGTCGTAGGTCGATGTTCCGCGGCCAAGTTCGTCGAACAGTATCAGCGACCTCTGCGTCATGTTGTTGAGTATCGAGGCNGCTTCGGTCATCTCTACCATGAATGTCGATTCGCCGCGGGCAATATTGTCGCTTGCACCGACTCGCGTGAAAATTCTGTCGACCACGCCTATAGTCGCATCGGTGGCGGCGACAAAAGAGCCACATTGTGCCAGTAGCACATTCAGGGCCGTCTGTCTCAGCAGAGCCGATTTGCCCGACATGTTAGGTCCGGTAATCATCATGATCTGAGTCGACTCGTTCGAGAGTCTGACTGTGTTGGTGATATACGGCTCCCCGGCAGGCAGTTCGCGTTCTATCACGGGATGTCGCGCATCGATAAGCTCNAGATCAAGCGACTCATTCACATTCGGCCTGACATAGCCATATTCCTTTGCATCTGTGGCGAATGCGGCCAGACAGTCAAGTCGTCCGAGCATGGAGGCATCAAGCTGTATGGCTTTCACATATTCTCCTACGCGGGTGACCAGCTCCGAGTATATCTTTGTTTCGAGGATNGCGATTCGTTCCTGAGCTCCGAGTATCTTTTCCTCATACTCTTTCAGTTCGGGAGTGATATAGCGCTCGGCGTTGACCAGTGTCTGCTTCCTGATCCATTCATCNGGCACTTTATTCTTGTGAGTATTGGTTACTTCGATATAGTAGCCGAACACATTGTTGAAACCGACCTTAAGGCTCGGAATGCCTGTTGCCTCGCTTTCGCGCATCTGGATTTTCATCAGGTAATCCTTTCCCCGGTATGCTATTTCGCGCAGTTCATCAAGTTCGGCATTTACCCCGCTACGAATCACCTCGCCGCCGCGNTTCAGAGCCGCAGGCGGATCATCGGTAAGAGTCCGGCCTATCAGTTCGCTCACATCTCTGCAGTCGTTTATCTGTTTGCCTATGGCCNCCAGTGGCTCGCAGGCCGACGATGTACATANCTCTCTTATTGGAGCCATGAGCAGCAGGGAGTTGCGCAACTGAATCATCTCGCGCGGNGTGACTCGTCCTACCGAAACCTTTCCAGCGAGACGTTCCAGGTCACCCGCCATTTTCAGTCTGTCTTTCAGGTCGTCGTGCAGATCGCGGTCCTCAGTGAGTCTCTCCACTACGTCGTGACGGCGCTTTATGGCTGCGGCGTCGAGTAGCGGAAACAATAACCAGCGTCTCAGCATCCTGGCTCCCATAGGAGTGACCGTTCGGTCTACTACGCTCAGAAGCGACCGGCCACCCTCTGAAAGCGGTTCTACGAGTTCAAGGTTGCGCACGGTCCAGTTGTCCATCCTGACGAACCTGTCCTGGTCTATCCTTTTCAGGGCAACGATATGGCCTGTCCGTGTGTGTTGTGTCTGGTCGAGGTAGTAGAGNANAGCTCCCGCAGCAATGACAGCCGCCTCCATTCCGTCTATTCCGAAGCCTTTGAGCGACTGTGTCTGAAACTGTTTCAGCAGTCGTTCCATCGCCGTGGGATGATTGAACACCCAGTCGTCCATGCCGGTGAGCAGACCTCGCAGCTGTATCTTATCTTCCAGCTCCTTGCGTCGGTTGCGGTCAGTCAGAATCTCTTTCGGTGCAAAATTGGCTATCAATTTGTCGATATGCTCCGCATTNCCTTCGGCTGCAAGAAACTCGCCTGTCGAAATATCGAGAAAAGCCACTCCTATATGGTCGGGCGATGCCTGATGTATGGCGGCGAGAAAATTGTTCTCACGATGATCGAGCATGTTGTCGTTCATCGAGATACCGGGTGTGATAAGCTCTGTGATTCCCCTTTTTACGAGTTTTTTGGTGAGTTTCGGATCCTCGAGCTGTTCGCAAATAGCCACTCGTTTGCCTGCTCTGACCAATCGTGGCAGATACGTGTCGAGAGCATGATGCGGAAATCCGGCGAGNTCAACGGAGCTTGCCGCGCCGTTGGCTCTGCGGGTCAGGGTGATACCGAGAATTTCGGAGGCGGTGATGGCATCATCGCTGAATGTTTCATAAAAGTCGCCCACGCGAAACAGCAGCACTGCATCGGGATGTTTTGCCTTCATCTCGAAATACTGTTTCATCAGCGGTGTCTCGACAATTTTCTTTGCCATGAGGGTGGAATATGAATGCGGTATTGTCTTGCAAATTTACAAAAAATCATCGGGGTGACGAAACGGCACGTATATCGGTCAGGCGTGTTTTGACGGCGTTATAGCTTGTGTTGGACTTTTTCGGTAAAAGTTGGATGAAAAGATGAAACCTCCGTGATTCGGTTCGCTGACACAACTTTTTTCGGGCGATAGCGGTTATCTTTGTAGACATATTTTTAGTCTTTTCAACTATTTTGCAATAATTCATTCATCCATTAACGACAATGCGCCTTTCTACCAAGATGTTTCTTGCGACTGTAGCTGTCCTTGGGCCGCTTATGGCCTATGGNCAGACCGCTCAGACCGCAGTTTCAGACGCCCCAGAGGGTGTTATGCCCGTGTCATTGGACTCCTGCCGCAGTATGGCGCTCGCCAACAACAGGCAGATGCAGATTGCCAGAGAAAATGTGCGCGGGGCGGGCTATCTTAAAAAAGAGGCTTTCGCCGCATATCTCCCATCAATTGATTTCGCCGGCGGGTATCTCTACAATCAGAAGAAAATCTCAATTTTNGATTCCGATCAGCTCCTGCCGACCAAGACTTTCGATCTTGCTTCGCAGAGCTATCAATATAATCTTGTCAAGAATCCCATGACCGGCGAACCGGTAAAGGCTCCTGACGGCCAGTACATACCGGAAACTGTGGCTCTTATCCCGAAGGAGGCGATGGAATATGATATCCATAACGTGTTCTTCGGCGCTGTGACGCTTACCCAGCCTATCTATATGGGNGGCAAGATAGTGGCTATGAACAAACTGACACATTATGCCGAGGAAGCCGCTAAGGCTCTGCGCGACAACAGCGCTGAAGATGTGATCTACAGTGTCGATGCAGCCTATTGGCAGGTTGTGTCACTGAAAGCCAAGCAGAAACTCGCCGTGAGCTATCTTGCTCTGCTCGACACACTGCGCCACGATGTCGAGTGNCTGCTTGAGCAAGGTATGGCTACCAAGGCCGACCTTCTCAGTGTCGAGGTAAAGCGCAATTCCGCTATGGTCGATCTGACCAAGGTCGACAATGGTGTGGTTCTGTCACGGATGCTGCTCGCGCAATTGTGCGGACTTCCTGTCGATACTCCTGTAGAGCCTGTCGACTGCAATCCTGAACAGCCGGAATATCAGTTGGCCGCTACCGACTACAATATGAACGATGTATATTCGCGCCGCGACGATCTCCGCGCCCTCGGTTATGCCGTGAAGGCCGGCGAACAGCAGGCCAAGGTCGCATTGTCGTCGATGCTTCCTACGGTAGCTCTGATAGGATCTTACGAGTTTTCCAACCCCAATATGTATGACGGATTCAAGAAGCGCTTCAACGGTGCATTCTCTGTCGGAGCGGCCGTCAAGATACCGATNTGGAACTGGGGTGGGAACTATAACAAATATCGTGCCGCCAAGAGTCAGGCCATAGTGCGCCAGTTGCAGTATGACGATGCATGCGAAATGATTGATCTCCAGGTGAAACAGTCCGCCTTCAAGGCCCGTGAGGCCGTCAAAACCCACGATATGACGCTGACAAATCTTGCCAAGGCCAACGAGAATCTGCGTCAGGCCACACTTGCCTTCCGCGAGGGCATGATGGCTCCCGACAAGGTGATGGAGGCTCAGACGGCCTGGCTGAAGGCCAACAGCGAGAATATCGATGCCATGATCGACGTGCGTCTGTGCGACGTTTATTTGTCGAAGGTTCTCGGAACTCTTGATTAAATCCACTGATAAATAATTTAAAAGCTATGACTGAAAATAATATACCGGGCTCGCAGGTAGCCGAGAAAAAAGAAANCCGCGCACTGATGACAGCCATGCTCGTCGTTACTGTCGGAATTATCGCAATTGCAATCATCGGGTTCTGTTTCCTGAAGAAACCTGCCGAACTGATCGAAGGTCAGGCCGATGCTACAAGTGTCCGCATTTCCGGAAAACTCCCGGGCAGGGTGGTGGAGCTCTATGTGAAAGAGGGTGACAACGTGAAGGCCGGCGATACGCTGGTCCACATACATTCNTCGCTTGCTGAGGCCCGTCTGTTTCAAGCTCAGGCGATGGAAGATGCCGCCGCCGCTCAGAACCGTAAGATTGACCGCGGCACACGCTCACAGGTTGTCGCTACAGCCCANCAGCTTCTGGCTCAGGCCACAGCAGCCCGCACTATAGCCCAGAAAACCTACGAGCGCATGGAAAATCTGTATAAAGAACGTGTTGTCAGCGAACAGCGCCGCGATGAGGCCAAGGCTGCCTACGATGCTGCGGTTGCCGGCGAGAAGGCGGCTTCCGAACAGCTGTCCATGGCCCGTCAGGGTGCGCAGAGCGAGGATAAGCAGAGTGCCGCGGCTATGGTTAATGTGGCCAAAGGTGGCGTCGAGGAGGTCAACGCACTTCTCCAGGACCAGTATCTCACCGCTCCATGCGATGGTCAGATTGATCAGGTGTATCCAGAAGTCGGCGAGCTCGTCTCGCTCGGTACGTCGATTATGAGTGTGCTGAAAATCGCCGACAAATGGGTGACTTTCAATGTCCGCGAGGAACTTCTCAACGATATGAAAATGGGCCAGAAGATCAAAGTGATGATTCCCGCTCTTGAAAAGCGCGAGATCGAGGCTGAGATATTCTACATCCGCGATATGGGCAGTTATGCCACCTGGAGCGCAACCAAGGCTACAGGCGACTGGGATAGCCGTACATTTCAGATCAAGGCTCGTCCACTTGAATCGATTCCCGATCTGCGTCCCGGCATGACCGTTATCTACACAAAGTGATTGTTCTNCTGATTATCTGACACCTCACTCCAAGCAATATGCATTATCTGCTTCAAGCGATAGCCGACGGTTTCCGACAGCTCTGCTCGCGAAAAATCTATTTTGCGACGATGTTGCTGGTTCCGGTGTTCGGATGCTTCTTCTTTCTCAATCTGATGAATGAGGGGCTGCCGCTCAAGGTACCCTCGGCCATTGTAGATCTCGATCACTCGCAGCTCTCGCGCACCATCACACAGAATCTGGCAAGCACCGAGCTCATTTCGGTCGAAAAGGCTGCCGAAGACTATCATGCGGCACTCGAGATGACACGCCGCGGCGAGATTTTCGGATTCTTCCTGATTCCCGAAGGTTTTGAACGTGATGCCGTGGCCGGTAAGGAAACCACTATCAGCTACTACAACAATATGTCGATATTCGTGCCGGGTACGCTTGCATTCAAGGGTTTCAAGACCGTTTCTGTCACTACCATAGCCGGGGTGGCGGTCACCAAGCTATCGGCGATGGGTATGTCCGACTCACAGGCCACAGCTTTGCTTAATCCTGTTAATATCAAGATTAAATCGCCTGGCAACCCTTGGATGAACTATTCAGTGTATCTCTGCAATTCTTTCCTTCCGGGTCTTCTGGCGCTTATGATCGCATGTGTCACCGTTTTCAGTATCTGCGAGGAAATAAAGCATGGTACATCAAAGCGTTGGCTGAGCCGTGCCGGAGGCTCCATGTTTGTGGCTCTTCTCGGCAAACTGATACCGCAGGCCATACTGTTTACTTCGGTTGGTGTGCTGATGCAGGCTCTGATGTTCAAATATTGTCATTTCCCGCTTAACAACCATGCTCTCCACATGATTTTTGCCATCTGGCTGATGGTGATAGCATGTCAGTGGTTTGCGGTGACAATCTGCTGTATTCTGCCAAATCTGCGTCTGTCGTTGTCGATATGCTCGCTCACGGGTATTCTGGCTTTTTCGATTGCCGGCTTCAGCTTTCCGGTCGAACAGATGTATGGCGGCATCGGGATTTTCAGCTATCTCCTTCCAGTGCGATACTATTTCCTGATATATATCGATCAGGCGCTCAACGGTATTCCGANCTACTACTCCCGGTTCTATTATATCGCACTGCTTTGCTTCCCGCTGGTGGGAATGCTGGGCCTGCGACGCCTGCGCAAGCGCTGTCTCAATCCGGTGTATATCCCTTAAAACGCTACTGCAATGTCAAGACAACGAGGTATAAAAAACTGGTTTCTTTCGGTGCTTATGGTTTGGCGCCGGGAATTCTACTTAGTGTTTCACGATGTTGGCGTGATGCTGTTTTTCTTNGGACTGCCATTGGCCTATCCGATAGTCTATACCCTGATATATAATCCGGAGATTGTCAAGGAACAGCCTATAGCGGTTGTNGATCACAGCCGGACTGCCGCTTCACGCAATCTCACGCGCATGGTCGACGCTACTCAAGCTATAAAGGTCTATGGATATGCCAACAGCCTCGATGAGGCCCGCACCATGATGAACGANAAGACGGTTTACGGTATTCTGCTTATTCCGGACGACTACGAGAAGCAAATCGGAAGAGGAGAAGTTCCGACTGTGACCTTCTACAGCGATATGAGCCTTCTGCTCAGATANAGAGCGTTTGGATTCGCACTTACAGGTGTTCAGCTTGCGTTGGGCGAGNAGATGCGGGCGGCTACTACCGACAGGCTCGGCCTCATTGCCGATGCCGCNCCTTCGGTATCAATCAAGCAGGAAGCCGTGATGATGGGTGATCCCACACAGGGTTTCGCATCTTTCGTAATACCTGGCATCATAGTGCTGATCCTTCAGCAGAGCATGCTTCTCGGCATTACNATGCTCAATGCCGGCTCGTCGGAGCGNCGCCGCCGGAACGGGGGAATNGATCCGCTGGCTGTACCGGCTCCNCCATCGGCGGTGCTGATCGGCAAGTCGTTATGCTACCTGTTGCTCTACATACCCATGCTGCTCTATATTCTGCATCTCGTGCCCCTGATGTTCTCGCTGCCACATCTTGGTAATGTATGGCACTATCTGATCTACATGCTGCCTATGCTCACGGCCTCGATCATGCTCGGAATCTCGATAAGCGCATTCGTCACCGAGCGCGAGACATCGCTTCTCGTGGTGGTTTTCACCTCGGTGATATTTCTCTTCATCTCCGGANTGACATGGCCCCGCTATGCCATGAACGGATTCTGGACCCTGCTTGGCGACTGCATTCCTGCCGTATGGGGTATGGAGGGCTTCATAAGGATGAACAGCAACGGAGCCTCGCTGCTCGACGAGAGTCACGGCTTCATGATGATGTGGATCCTGACTGCCATCTATGCAATCCCGGCCTACATNCTCACCCGCTACCGTGACCGTTACGGCCGCTTGCGCGCCGGCCAGCTCATCTGAATCCGTACACATAACCTTGTCCAAAGCCCGGAGCCCCATACACAGGAGCCCCGGGCTTTGATGTTATTTCTTTTCAGGGTGAAGGAAAGAAATGATGAATAGGTTGGATGGTATCGGTTTTTGTCGTAAATTTGCAGAAGAGCAGGGTGCGGGCGTATGACGTGGTTTTGCGTCAGAGAGTCGTGTAGCAGCCGGCCGTAATCAATTATAACATCATGAGAAACCACCGCTATTGCGTGATTATGTGCGGGGGCATCGGCACCCGTTTCTGGCCTTACAGCCGCACTGATCTCCCCAAACAATTCATAGATTTTATGGGCACGGGCCGCTCGTTGCTCCAGATGAGTTATGACCGAGCTCTGACACTCGTTGACAACAGCCGCGTGGTTGTCGTAACGAATNCAGCTTATGTGGACAAGATCCGTGAGCAGCTGCCCGATCTGCTGCCGGAGAATATTCTTGCCGAGCCGGCTCGCCGGAACACGGCGCCATGCATAGCATGGGCAGCTCATCATATCTTCGCTCTCGATCAGAAAGCGTCGATGATAGTTGCTCCGAGCGATCACCTGATATTGCGTGAGGATGCTTTCACGAAAGCCGTGGTGAGAGGTTTTGAATTTGTAGAGAGCAATGATGCCCTGCTCACACTCGGAATCACTCCCACGCGGCCGGAGACTGGCTACGGATATATTCAGATAGGCCCAGAGGTCGAGACCGGAATCCGTAAGGTTAAGACTTTTACCGAGAAGCCTGATCTGGAGCTGGCCAAGGTGTTTGTTGACTCCGGCGAGTTTTTCTGGAATTCGGGAATATTCATCTGGCGTGCATCGGTGATACTCGAGGCATTGCGGCAGTATGCCCCTGATCTGGCGAGGGAGTTTGACGAGGGAGCCGAGGCATTCGGCACTCCACGGGAGAAGGATTTCATTCTTGGCCGCTTCCCCTGCTGTCCGAGCATCTCGATTGACTATTCGGTGATGGAGAAGGCGAGGAACGTCTATGTGGAGTGTGTGGATCTGGGCTGGAGTGATCTTGGCACGTGGGGTAGTCTGTATGAGAGTTCGCCGCGCGATTTCCACGGCAATGTTGCCCGCAATTGTGAGGTGAAGAGCTATGACTCGGAAGGATGCATATTTGCCGTACGCGACAATGGCAAGCTGATCGTGGCAAGCGGACTGAAGGATTACATAATCGCCGATTCGGGCGATATACTTCTGATTCACCCGCGTTCGAAGGAACAGGAGATTAGACAGATCGTTGTGGATATCGAAGAGAAATTCGGCGACAGATACCTCTGAATGCCTGAAAATATATGTAAACAGTTCGGGCGGATCGCAAATGCAATCCGCCCGATATTATTTTGTTCCGACTTGTGTCGGGTGGGGTCAATGTTATTTCAGGATGTCCTTAACGGCGTCGTTAGGAACCATCTGCTCCTGGAAAGTGTAAGCACCGGTTTTGGGCGACTTAACGACCTTGATAACTTTGCTATAGGTGCGGCCTTCACCTTTCTGAAGCGATGCTACGGTTTTCTTTGCCATATCTGGTGATGATTATGATGGGATTGGAGAAGGATGCTTATTTGATCTCTTTGTGAACAGTGACACGCTTGAGGATAGGATTGTATTTCTTGAGCTCAAGACGCTGAGTGGTGTTCTTGCGGTTTTTGGTGGTGATGTAGCGAGAAGTGCCGGGCATACCGCTCGCTTTGTGCTCGGTGCATTCGAGAATTACCTGCACGCGATTACCTTTAGCTTTCTTTGCCATGGTAGGAATTATGTGGAGAGGGTTAGATTAAAAATCGATGTATTTGATCTCTGTGAGATAACCCTTTTGGGCTGCGTCCTGAATAGCTGCGTTGAGGCCTTTCTTATTAATGGTGCGGAGGCCGGCAGCAGAAATTGTGAGGGTGATCCAAGCCTGCTCCTCAACCCAGTAGAACTTTTTGTTGAAGAGATTCACGTTGAATTTGCGCTTGGTGCGACGTTTCGAGTGAGAAACGTTGTTGCCTACCATCGCTTTTTTGCCTGTGATTTGACAAATCTTTGACATGGCTGTTTTTAGTCAGTTATCTTAATTAACGTTTTAAGGGGTGGATGAGGCCGCCATCTCAGTTCTCATATCGTCGTAAAGTGCATCATTCAATACGACTTTCAAGGATGTGCCCCAAAAACCGCTGCAAAGTTAATAATTTCAAGCGACATGGCAAAACATTTTCATTGTTTGTATGGAAAAAATCATTTTGAGTTGCGCACGTTAAACTTTTTTGATAAATTTGCACCCCGAATAGTTCAAGCAAATAATATCAAAACAATATACGGCAATGAAAAGAACATATCAACCCTCAAACAGAAAGCGAGTTAACAAGCACGGTTTCCGTGAAAGAATGTCTACCCCCGACGGTCGTAAGGTGCTTGCACGCCGTCGCGCCAAAGGTCGTCTGCGTCTCACCGTCAGCGATTCTATTGCCGGCAAATAATCTTTGCTAACGACAGTGACGGCAGATATCTGCTGCCGTATCGCTTCAGAAATATGTCACCGCATGCTATCCCGTCAGGGAAACGCACGCGGTGACATTCATTTTTATCAGTCGGATTTCAGAGTGCGGCTATCAGATCGGGCAGTTGAGCCAGCGAAGTGATGACTTTCTGAGGCATACCTTCGGGGATCACCGATGTGTTTGGCGCCAATACCTGAGGCATAAGGTTCTCGCGGGCTGTGTCGGCAAGGCACACTGTTGTCCAACCGAGGCGATTGGGCCAGATAAAATCTTTCGTGAGATTGTCGCCAACATACACATATCGCCGCGCGGCGGGGGCCATAGCCATGATGCGGAGGAAGGGCAGGGGAGAGTGTTTGTCGGAACCGACGGCCTCGGAGATGCTGATGAGCGACGGATGGATATGGTCGAATAAACCGAGGGCACGCACTTTAATCGACTGGGTCTCGATGCGGCCGTCGGTGATTACGGCAAGAGTGGCGCCATCGGCTCTGAGCTGACGGAGTGTGGCCTCGGTTTCGTGCGAGAGTGCGATAGAGGGTGTATGCGAACGATACACGCGCACCATGCCATAAACACTACCGATGGCTTGTTCGACCTCGGGCGGCAGTGCGGCCGCCAACGCATCGAATGCACCGGGGCCATGCAGACGGTGTGGTTCCATAATTCCGACCAATTTAGCGGGATCGGCGAGCGCCGGATACTGCTGCCCGAATGAGTCGGAGATCCGCCGGGCTATCTCGTGCCGTGCCGATCTGACGTAGTCGCCTTCTTTATACAGAGTGTCGTCAAGGTCGAATGCAATAAGAGTGTCGATCATGTACGTGTTTCATTGTTTGCCTATACAGCAATAACGCAACCCTTCGTCGGCGAGTTCGGCAGAGTCATAGATGTTTCGGCCATCGACTATCAGATTGCCGCGCATGGCCCTTTTCACGACTTTCCATGCAGGCATACGGAACTGCTTCCACTCGGTCAGGAGCGCTACAGCATCGGCATCGACGGCGGCCTCATACATATCGCGGGCGTAAGCGATACTGTCGCCAAGACGGCGGCGACNCTCGTCCATAGCCACGGGATCGAAAGCGCACACCTGAGCTCCGTCGGCCAGCAGACGCCCGATGACAACCAGCGACGGTGCGNAGCGCATATCGTCGGTCTCGGGCTTGAACGCCAGACCCCACAGAGCTATCCGCTTTCCGCGCAGATCGCCCAAGGCGGCGCGGAGCTTGTCGTAGACAATGCTTTTCTGTCGCTCATTGACGCGGTCGACAGCTTCGATGATCTCCATAGTGTAGCCTGCGCTACGGCCGGTAGCTGCCAGAGCTCTTACATCTTTTGGAAAGCATGAACCTCCGTAGCCGCAGCCGGGATACAGAAACTTGTTGCCGATGCGGGCGTCGGCGCCCATGCCTTTGCGCACCATATTGACATCGGCCCCGACAAGTTCACACAGGTTAGCGATGTCGTTCATAAACGATATGCGGGTGGCAAGCATGGAGTTCGCTGCATATTTGGTCATCTCGGCCGACGCTATATCCATGAATATCACTCTGAAATTGTTGAGCAGGAACGGACGGTAAAGCCGTTCCATGACCTTGCGGGCGCGTTGGCTGCCGGTGCCTATCACGACGCGGTCGGGCGACATGAAGTCTTTTATGGCGGCACCCTCTTTCAGAAACTCGGGATTGCTTGCGACATCAAACTCAATATCTTCGGCCGAACGCTTGCGGAGCTCCTCGGTTATGATCCGGTGGACTTCGGCCGATGTGCCGACCGGCACTGTGCTTTTGGTGACGAAGATGCAATAATGGTTGATGAGACGACCGAAGTCGCGGGCCACGGCCTCGACATACGATAGATCGGCCATACCATCGTCGCCGGCGGGGGTGCCAACCGCACAGAACACAAGTTCCATATCGTCGATGCACGAAGCGAGGTCGGTAGTGAAATGAAGCCTTCCGGCAGCGACGTTGCGCTGCACAAGATCGTCGAGACCGGGCTCGTAGATGGGGATAATGCCTTTACGCAGCCGCTCGATTTTGGCGCTGTCGATATCCACGCATGTAACGTCGGCGCCGACTTCGGCAAAACAGGCGCCCGACACCAGACCTACATATCCGGTTCCAACTATCGCTATCTTCATGCTGATCTGAACTAATGGATGAACTTTTCCGCAAAATTAGGCATTTTTCCGCGATTGTCAGTCGAGTTCAACATTAAACTGAAGCCCCACGGAGACGGTGAAATCGTTGCCCCAGGCGCGGGAGGTGTATCGGACGGTCTCGGTGGAGGCGCCGGAAACGGTCGTGACTGTCGCGGTCGAGCGGCGAAGCGGGCATGACCAGCCGGCGTCGAGAATCAGCGAACACAGGCGCGAAGTGCGATAACCGGCAGAGATCCCGAGATTTATCGTCGGAGAACTGATATTGCGGGCGATAGTGACCCGGGTGCTGTCGGCTTTAAACGGATAGCCGGTTCCCTTCTTGACGTGCATCCAGCCTAAACCGGCCCGCGGAATGAGCAGAAAGCGGCCGAACTGACTGAGACGGAAGATGCCGGCAGAAGCCGAAGGATGGACTGAGCCGAAGCCTGGCAGGATGGCATTGGCAAGAGCTGTGCCGATGGCTTCAGCCATATTGTCGGCCTTCATGGGATAGAAGGAGAGGCCGAGGTCGAGGAATGCCGACCAATGGTGACGCAGCGGGTAGCCGATGCGGAAATCGAACTCGGGAGCGACCTGCGGACGCTTGCCGAATGGCTNGGGAATAGACGAGGCCCCGGGATTGAAGCCGGGTCCGAACGAGATCGCCATCGTGAACGGGCGCTCCATGGGCTGGAAACGGGATTGTGACTGGGCCGACAGGGTGNCAGGGGCGAGAAGCCCGATAAGTGCGGAAATGATGTGTTTTTTCATGATCAAGACTTTGAATGAAAGGTTTCCGCAAAGGTATGCAAAATCCCGCAACGGTCAAAATAAAGGTGTCAGCTTTTGACAACAGGCGCAGGCTGGGGCAGGAAAACGAGATAGACAGCACCGACGAGCAGCACGAACGCAAGGATGTGGTTCCAGCGTATCTGGAATCCTTCGAAAGCCACTGCGCTGAAAATCACGAAAATCACAAGCGTGATCACCTCCTGCATCACCTTGAGCTGGATGAGTGAGAAGGGGCCACCGTTGCCCTCGAAACCGATTCTGTTTGCCGGAACCTGAAAACAGTATTCGAGCAGGGCGATGCCCCATGAAAGCAGAATGACGATGTAAAGAGGCCACGAGGTTGACACGCCCGACGACTGGAGCTTAAGGTGGCCATACCATGCGAACGTCATGAAAATATTACTGATTACAAGAAAAATAAGAGTAGTGATAGCTGGATTCATAACATGAGATTTAATGAGCATGCAAAATTAGTAAAAAAGCGGGACGCCTGGATGATTTTGCAGATTGAGCGATAATGATTAACTTTGCTAAGTCATAAAACCTTGAATATGAAACGAACGTTGATATTCCGTCTGGCTTGCCTGGTTGCCTTATGGCTGATACTCAGCTATATGGTAGTGGCATCNCAACCTTTTAACCTCAGAGTGGCTTTTGTAATCATAGCCTCGGGGATCATCGTCTTCGTGCCGTTCTGGAAAAAATATTTGAAAGAATCAGCCCAGCAAGATGAAGAACGAAAACGCTGAGAGCATCCGGACAGATGTCCGGAACGGCCTTCTTCTGACCGGTCTTGAATCCCATCCGATTGATAAAGAGCAATATCCGCTTCTTAGCGGAATAAATTCGCCAGCCGATCTGCGGAAACTCGATCTGAGTGGCCTTGAATCGCTGTGCACTGAAATACGTCGTTTTCTCACCGACAGCCTGAGTGTGAATCCCGGGCACTATGCATCAAGCATGGGAGCGGTGGAGCTGACGGTAGCGATCCACTATGTTTTTGATACTCCTGACGACAGAATAGTGTGGGACGTAGGTCACCAGGCCTACGTGCACAAGCTGCTGACGGGACGCGCGCCATATTTTTACACCAACCGCAAGCTGGGAGGTCTGAGCGGCTTCCCGAATCCGGCCGAGAGCGAATATGACACTTTCACGGCGGGCCACGCGAGTAACTCTATCTCGGCTGCCCTGGGCATGTCGGTGGCATCGGCGCTGAAAAATGAGGAACAGCGCAATGTGGTAGCTGTGATAGGAGATGCGTCGATCAGCGGCGGCCTGGCTTTCGAGGGTATCAATAATGCGGCCAATTCCGAAAGCAATCTGCTCATAATATTGAACGACAACGATATGTCGATCGACAGAAATGTCGGCTCGCTCAACAGCTATCTGGCTCACATAAACACCTCCAAGGCATATAACAGCTTACGCTACAAGGCATATAAGACGCTCAATAAGATGCATCTCGTGAACGAGCGTAACCGCGGGAGCATACTTCGCTTCAACAATTCGCTTAAGGCGCTTCTATCGCACGAGCAGAACATCTTCGAGGGCCTGAACATAAGGTATTTCGGCCCGTTCGACGGTCATGACCTGGGACGNATAATCAGAGTACTGACCGATATCAAGAATATGCGTGGCCCGAGGCTGCTGCATCTGCGCACAGTAAAAGGCCGNGGATATGAACCGGCAGAGAAAGATCCGGCCAACTGGCACGCACCGGGACGCTTCAATGTGACAACCGGCGTGCGTGAGGCCGAGAGCAAGGCAACGGCTGCAAAACAGAAATGGCAGGACGTGTTCGGCGAGGAGCTGACCAGGCTTGCCGCCGACAATGAAAACATCGTAGCTATCACCGCGGCCATGCCTTCCGGCACGTCGGTGTCGAAAATGCAGGAGAAGTTTTCCGACCGCACATTCGACGTAGGTATCTCTGAAGGTCATGCGGTGACGTTTGCCGGCGGTCTGGCCAAGGAGGGCATGCTGCCTTTCGTAGCCATCTACTCGTCGTTCCTGCAGAGAGCCTACGACCACATAATCCACGACGTCGCCATACAGGGACTGCCCGTGACATTCTGTATAGACCGCGCTGGCATAGTGGGCGAGGACGGTGTGACGCACCACGGAGTATATGATATATCTTTCCTGAGGAATATTCCGGGAATGGTGGTGGCGGCGCCGCGCCACGATGAACAGCTGCGCCAGTTGCTCCGGTTGGCNCAGAGCAAAGATCGGAAAGGCCCGATGGCCATACGCTATCCCCGCGGTACGGCCTTGAAAGCGCTGGCGGNCGACACAACAGCACCGGTGAAGATAGGCTGCGGCCAGAAACTTCGTGACGGCGCTGATGTGAATGTGCTCACTATCGGCCCGATAGCCGATGAGGTAGCCAAGGCTATAAAATTTGTTGCCGGTCAGGGCGTGGAAGCCGCTCACTACGACATGATTTTCATCAGTCCACTCGACGAGGAGATCATGCACGAAGTAGGCCGCTCGGGCAAACCGGTGGTGACGGTCGAGGACGGCACGGTGGCNGGCGGATTCGGCTCGGCCGTAACCGAATGGCTTGTCGATCACGGCTATATGCTACCGGTGAAAAGAATAGGCATTCCGGTCGACTTCATAGGTCACGGCACTCCGGCCGAGCTTTACAAGATATGCGGCATGGACAGCGTGAGCATAGCCGAGGCCATCTTAGAACAGGTTAAGAAACACGTATGAAGATACTGATTGCGGGCGCCGGAGAGGTCGGCACACATCTGGCCAAACTGTTGTCGCGCGAACAGCAGGAGGTCACTGTGCTCGACAGCGACGCTGATAAACTGGCGCCTCTCGATTCAAACTATAACCTACTGACTTATTGCGGGCTGCCGACGGCTTTCAGCGATCTCAAAGCGGCCGGAGCAGGGCACTGCGACCTTTTCATCGCCGTAACAGTTTCGGAGGCATCGAACATAACGGCCTGTAGCATAGCCAAGAGTCTTGGTGCAAAGCAGACCGTGGCGCGCATCGACAATTATGAATACATGAAGCGCGACCACAAGGAATTTTTCGCCAGCATAGGTGTCAACCATTTGATATATCCGGAGTTTNTGGCGGCCAAGGAGATCGCAACCGGATTAAAACACCGCTGGGCGCGCCACTGGTTTGAGCTTCATAATGGCGAGCTTATAGTGGTTGGCGTTAAATTGCGTTCGGGAGCGCGTCTCTGCGGAATGCAACTCAAGGAGCTCGCCTCGGAACACCGCTTTTTCCACGTGTCGGCCATAAAGCATGGCGGCGATACCATCATGCCGCGAGGCGACGACCGCCTGATGGATGGCGACGTAGTATATTTCACCACCACGGCCGAACATGTCGATACGATCAGGGATATATGCGGCAAGAGTGCCGGCGAGGTGAAGCGTGTACTGATAGTTGGCGGAAGCCGCATAGCCGTGCGACTGCTCAATCTGGAGGGTATGGACGCATACAGATTCAAGATCATCGAGTCTGACCGTAAACGCTGCGAGTGGGTTGCCGAGCGCTGTCCGGATACAAAGATTGTGCATGGCGACGGGCGTGACACCGAGCTGCTGCTTGAGGAAGACGGCGGTCAGTATGATGCTTTCGTGGCCCTGACCGGAAGCAGCGAGGCCAATATCCTGGCTTCGCTCACAGCAAAGGAAATGGGTGCCACCAAAACAATTGCCGAGGTAGAGGATCTGCAGTTTATCTCTGTAGCCGAAAACCTGAACATCGGCACGATAATCAACAAAAAGCTGCTCGCCTCGGGCAAGATATTCCAGATNATGCTCGAAGCCGATGCCGATTCGTCGAAATTCATGGCTCTTGCCGACGCCGATGTAGCCGAGATCGAGGCCAAGGAGGGATCGAAGATCACCAGCGCGAGAGTGAAAGACCTGAGACTGAGCCACGACATGACCATAGCGGGCCTGATAAGGAACCACAAGGGCATGCTGGTTGAAGGAAACACGCTGATCGAGCCGGGCGACCACGTTGTGGTGTTCTGCCTTGCCGATGCGATTCATAAAGTAGAGCGTCTCTTTAACTGAACCGATGGAACGCCGCTATGTGAGAAATATCAACACGCCGATGCTTGTGCGTGTGATGGGACGCCTGCTTCTGATCGAGGCCTGCTTCATGCTGGTTCCGCTGATCGCATCGTTCATCTGGGGCGGTGGCAGGGATGCCTTTGCATTCATAATTTCAATTGCTGTAACAGCGTTGGCCGGTGTATCGTCGGGCTATATGCTGAAACCGGAATCACGCGAGATG
Source organism: Bacteroides sp. (assembly GCA_014801735.1). The sequence goes on from JAAVDO010000004.1 coordinate 151,629, forward strand.
TATCGTCGCGACGGCTACCTGCTCACGGCACTCGTATGGGTGGTCTTCTCGGTGTTCGGTATGTTGCCGTTTATGCTTAGCGACACGCCGCTGTCGCTGAGTGAGGCTTTTTTCGAGGCGATGTCGGGATTCACCACGACAGGTGCCTCTGTGCTGCCTACCGTCACCCACATGAGTCATGCGATACTGCTGTGGCGATGTCTGATGCAATGGATCGGTGGCATGGGAATCATTCTGTTCACGCTCGCGGTGCTTCCGTCGCTGAATTATTCGGGCGGAATGCAGATGTTCAACGCCGAAGTTACCGGAATAACCCACGACAAACTGCGACCGCGTATCTCGCAGACGGCAAAGGGTCTCTGGGGCACCTATCTGCTGATGAGCCTGGCGCTTTTCGTCTTGCTGTGGTTTGGTCCGATGAATACTTTTGAAAGTCTTTGCCATACGATGTCGACCATGTCGACGGGAGGTTTCTCGACGGCAGANAANTCTGTGACCGAGTGGAATTCGGTGTATGTGATGTCGGTGGTGACGGTATTCATGTTTCTCGGAGGTGTGAATTTCGTGCTGATCTTCAGAGTAGCCTCAGGCCAGGGCTTCAAGCTGTTGTGGAAGAACGACGTTTTCCGAAACTATCTGATAATCATAGCGGGGTGCTGGCTGCTGTTTGATGCGGCGATAATGGTGAGCGGTGCCTATACCGGAGTCGAGAGCCTGACTATCGATCCGCTGTTTCAGGTGGTTTCGACTATTACATCGACCGGATATGTGGCTGACGGATTCTATCACTGGGGTCCTTTTGTGCTGGCTGTCACGCTCGTGCTGATGTTTTCGGGTGCATGCGCCGGTTCGACAAGCGGTGGTGCCAAGATCGACCGTATTCTGATTCTGCTCAAATCGTGCCGCAACGAGATAAGGCGAGTTCTTCATCCCAACGAAGTGCTGAGCGTCAGAACAAACAACAGGGTTGTCCCCCCTCACATCGTGACTAAAGTTGTCGCTTTCCTGAGCATCTATTTTCTGCTGATAGTGGCCGGAGGCGTGATCTTGTCGGCTCTCGGTGTGCCACTTGTCGATGCATTTTTCAGCAGTTTCAGTTGTATCTGCAATACCGGTCTGAGCGCCGGAGTGACCGGATATGGCGCCAATTTCGATATCCTGCCGCCGGCAGGACTGTGGATTATGTCGCTGATGATGCTCATAGGCCGTCTGGAACTCTTCACTGTGTTGATACTCTTCACCCATGATTTCTGGCGCCGGTGAGACGCCGGATATTATGAAAGGGGCAGGTGCGCACCCCCTTCTACCCCCGGCGATGTAATTTTGTTGAAAAAATCCGGAGTGCAGCTGACACAATCGGGCAATGTGTGCGTACTTCTGATATAACTATCAAAAAAAGATATGTCATGAGAAGAGTAATGAAACTTATCGCCGCAGTTGCGATAGCAGTGCTGATGAGCCAGACAACGACCGGATGTATACGCGGCAGCAAGCGTTTTGCCGATTTAAAGGATATAGACGGCGTAGAGACACTGAGAGTTGGAATGTCGGTATCAAAGCTTGCTGATTTCGCCTTGAAAAAAGACAAAATCGGCAGTGGTAAGAACGATGTGAGCAACTACATGAAGTCGATAAAGGATATCGAGGTAGTGAGCTGTGATGAGAGCTCGTCAATCGACATTGTGGCTGAAAAATGTCAGTCGATCATGGATGGACTGGGATATATACCGTTGCTTGTGCGCAACGAAGAGAATGGAGAACGTACCACTATCTATATCGGACCCGACGGCAAGCATGAGGGCGAGGCGACCGGACTGATCGTGCTTGACAGGAGCTCGGGAGAATATGATCTTGTGTTAATTGAAGGAACAGTTGAGGTTCAGAAGCTGACAGATCATTTCATTAACGAAGAGAAGGGCTGGCAGAGAGTTGCGCGCTGACTGTGATGCGGGATAGTCGTGAGATCCGTGAGCGGCTCTGATATAACATGAAAAAAAATGTAGTTGGAAAGGGCTGTTTGGCGATATTTTATTATTTTTGCGGGTAACTTTTTAATAGGCATTCAATAACAAACGAAAAGAAAAATATGAAAAAAATTTTGATAGCACTGGCATCGGCAGGCGCCCTGAGCGCATCGGCACAGGATGCAGCTGTGCTTGTGGTAAATGCCGCCGCCCAGCCCGACACCGCCAAATATGAAGTCTATGTGTCGGCNCTNGACAGCCGTCGCACCAACCGCGATGCCGGCGTGAGAGAACTGGTGATTCTGCCGGGCCAGACATCCGTAACTCTCCAGGCTACCGAGGTCGACGCAACTCCGTGGCATTATTATCTGTTCGCCGTCACGCCTCAGGGAAAACAGAGCGTGGCCGACGTATATCGTGCTCCGGGCGAAACCATCACCATCGACGTCACCGGCCCTGTTGCCAGAGCTACCGGAACAGCGCTCACCGACAGCATCACCGTGGCTCAGGNATGCACCGAGGCCGGTATGGCCGCTCTTCAGGCTGCCCGCNAGGCTAAGGATGAAGATGCTTTCAACGCAGCCGTNGCACAGGTAGAGAAAGCTGTCACCGAATTCATTGCCGCCCACCCCAACAGTCCGGGTTCGATTGAGCTGATGAGAATGCTTCCCGCCGACAATCTCGAGGTGGCCGAAGCGCTGACTGTCCAGGCCAAAAGTGCCATGAATGCGCCGATGTATGACCTGTATATGAATAGTCTCAAGGCTCAGCGCCAACGCAAGATTCAGGAAGAAAAGGTAGCCGAAGGCAAGCCTGCACCCGATTTCTCGCTTCCCGATCCCGAAGGCAAGATGATAAGCCTTTCGTCGCTCAAGGGCAAATATGTGATGCTCGATTTCTGGGGCTCGTGGTGCGGATGGTGTATCAAGGGTATACCACAGATGAAAGAGCAGTATGAGCGCCTGAAGGACAAGGTAGAGTTTGTCAGCGTGGCCTGCAACGATTCGAAAGAGGCCTGGACCGGCGCGCTGGAGAAGTATCAGATGCCGTGGATTCAGCTCTGGAGTGATCCCTCGACCCCTTCGCCCGATCAGGTCAGCACTCTCTATGCCGTGGCCGGTTATCCCACAAAATTCATCATCGGTCCCGACGGCACTATTCTGAAAAAGGTAGTAGGCGAAGATCCTAAGTTCTACGACCTTTTCGACGAGCTGATGAAATAAGCGTTCGGTAAAGAAGCACTCAAAAGATTTGGCTGAAAGGGAAATAATGAGTAACTTTGCNGCCGGAAAAGCGTAACCGCTGGGAGGACAAGAGGTGCCTGCGAATGTTGCGCAAATGTTAACTATTTAAACAACAGAGACAAAATGGACCTGATTAAAGTTGTCGAAGAGGCATACGCCACCGGCAAGAAGCACCCCGAGTTTAACGCCGGCGATACCATCACCGTTGCATACCGCATCAAGGAAGGCAACAAAGAGCGTATCCAGCAGTATCGTGGCGTAGTGATCCGCATCAGCGGCGAGGGCGACAAAAAGCGTTTCACCGTTCGCAAGATGAGCGACGGCATCGGCGTAGAGCGTATCTTCCCCATCGAATCACCGTTTATCGACTCGATCACCGTTAACAAATACGGTAAGGTTCGCCGCGCAAAACTCTACTATCTGCGCAACCTCACCGGCAAGAAGGCCCGCATCAAAGAGCGCATCCGCAAGTAAGAAGCGCGGCCCGACGCAAAGCAACAAAAATCCCCGCCTCCGGAGCTTTCGGAAGCGGGGATTTTTGTTTGATTCAGATGATTTTTGCGGAGAGTTGAGTGTGCATGCAGGAGCGTGAGCACACGTTGGTTGAGCTTGCACGAATAGAGAAGGTCGGAAGATACCTTATAGAAAACAGCATTTCTNATACAGACTCATTTAAGGGTTATATTGCGGAAATTTAATGATTAGATTTATTACTGTCCGCTAAACCAAAAATTAGTGAGTCCAACTTCATGAAAGGTAGAAGTTGGACTTATATTTTGTATATTTGTAAGCAGATGCGTATAGCCATCGAAGCTCTTGACATACTTCTCTCTGCCGTGTTTTCGGCTAATCTCAACAATCTTTTCACGGTCGAGTGGTTTTATTAGCTGACCNTATATCGGCTGTCCGAAGAAATTACTACTTTTGCTTATGGTTATTATTAAGTTTGTGGTGAACCCAAAATAACCATAAAGGGCTGACTCCTGCAATGAACTGCACCCCAAAAGTTAGACAAAAAACTTTTGGAGTGCAGTTTGCTTATGAAACACTCAGCTAAAGAAAAACTAAAGTTAATCTATCGCATACA
>JAAVDO010000005.1 GCA_014801735.1 Bacteroides sp.
GAGACATCGGAAGCCCTTGGAATGAAAAAGGATCATTATCGTAATGACTTCGGCTTCGGACAGTCGGGAGGGCTTATTCCGGTGTACCTTTCCATCGCAGAGCTGATGTTTTTTTTAAGATCATATGAAAAATACTTGCAGAAATCATCGGCAAGACAGAAAATTTCAGTAATTTTGTCCTCGGTAATCATATCGGTAAAATCTTGTAAATGTTATAATTAGTCACTATAAATTTACAAAATCTCCGTGAGGTTACCAAGAAAATCAGCCACTTAGTTTCATGCTAAATGGCTGATTATTTTATCTTTGAACGTGGGATTCTTTATATCGAACTCACTAATTTATGGTTTAGCGGACAGTAACAATTTGAAATCATCGGAAAGTGGGCTCAAGCCGAAAGTCCTCTATCACGCGCTCATCGGTAAACCCCTCTTCCCTGATCTGACCGTTCCCCTCTTTTGTAATCCCCGCAGGCCATATAGCCACGCTCGTCAAGCCAGTAATCCATACGGTCCGCCGACTCCTGATAATCCGTAAACCCAAAATTTTCCGTGATCAATTCTGGAAAATCGTTTTAAGTACCTGCCATTGTTTCAATCCCCAAAGTTAACTATATTTGCCCAGAATTTGACGACCTTATTTTTGCATTGACCCAATAAATCAAACCTGATTTTTTTTACACTTATTGATATAGTGTTTTCTTAAAACAACTTATGAACTATCCGGAAATATATACAAGCAATAAGATTTTGGCCATATTAAATTCCATACCGGAGCTTCCAACAAAGCCACAGTCTCCGAGACCTCCCAAGCAGCCAGTAAATCCAGGAAAATATAATTCAGGAGGTAACCGAGGATGCTTTATGTTCATGTTGATCGGTGCGATTATACTTTTTTTCGTAGTCCAACCTTCTGAAAATGTTAATAAGAGCATATTGATTCTTTCATCAATAATATTATTCATTCTATCCTTATTTCTTTTTAAAACATCATGGGATAAGCGCTCCCACAAGCAGAAGCAAAAGCAATATTGGAAGGATCTGGCTTCTTTCCCGGCAAAGCGAAAGACATATGAATTAAACCTGGCCCGTTATAAGGACGATTTATCAAAATATGAAGCCATCGTCAGGAAGCTTACGAATCCCAATCATTTACAGTCCTATCGAGCAAAGAAAATTAAGCAATTATTATCCAATATCGCTCGCGTAAAACTAACAGAGCTTTCTTCCAAAGACGTAGTAAAGAAAGGCGCCTCCGAGGATTTCTTTATTGATTATTTGAAGAAATTAGGTTTTAATGTAATGACAGGATATAAATTACCTGTTGGTAAGTCGTTTTATTATCCTGATTTAATCATTGAACATGACGGACTGTATATTGACGTAGAAATTGACGAACCTTATGCTGTCAACGATGGTACTCCCATCCATTATGCTACTGGCCACAATTCTTCTATTGATAAGGAACGTAACGAATACTTCAACCGTATGGGAATTGAAGTTATACGTTTTTCCGAAGAACAAATTTTCCGCAACACTGAAACCTGCGCTCGCGTTATTCGAGATTACATTCAAACCATTAAACAAGGTAAAAAGTATTCCTTAACCCTGAATAATCAATTTACAATACAAAAGTGGAGTCGAGATGAAAGTATAAGAATGGCACATCTGAAATTTCGACGAACCTATGTACCCTTTGAATATCAAAAAAATATTGACAAAGAGGAACAGCGTAGTTATCAAAGAAATTATGGGAAAAAATATAGAGAATAAAGCAGATTCAAAAGACGATTTTGAAGACGAACTCCAGGGTCTGGCGAGAGCTTTCCTCCGTCAGATCGTAGTTACTATGTGAAGATGCTGCCGTCCTCAGTGTCACGCCATTTTCGCCTTCTCGCGTGACATATACCAGGCCCGACAAACCTGTAATCCATACGGTCAGCTGACTCCTGATAGTCCATAAACTCAAAATTTTCCTGTGATCACTTCCGGAAAAATCGTTTTAAGTACCTGCCATTATTTCATTCCCCAAAGTCAACTCTATTTGCCCGGATTTTAACAACCCACCTTTTGCATTGACCCGCTGTTTCTCCCCTGAGAAACCATCTGTCTTTTTGGAGTTCGTCACTGACAATCAGTTGAAGTGATTCTAATTTCTTATATCGGGCTCACGTTTTAAACATTTACGTGAGCTCTCCGTTATTTCAATAACAGGAGCGTCTTCTCGGCGGCCCCTATTTTTATTCTTTGAAAAACAAAACACTCAGATTATGGAAATACTCGACTGGCTGTTGAAGACACTTCGCGACAATCCGGCGATAGCCATCTTCCTCACTCTTGGTATCGGTTTCTGGATCGGCAAACTGAAGTACAAGACCTTTTCGCTCGGCACCGTGACATCCGTGCTTCTCGTCGGTGTCCTTGTCGGACAGCTCGACATTCCCGTCCCCGGGCCTCTGAAGCAAGTGTTCTTCCTGCTCTTCCTTTTCGCTATCGGATATAGCGTGGGCCCGCAGTTCTTCGCATCGCTTAAAGGATCCGGACTGAAGCAGGTGATGTTCGCAGTGGTGATGTGCCTCATCGTGCTCGGTTGTACGCTCGGAGTGGCCAAGCTATTCGGATATAACAAGGGGGAGGCCGCAGGTTTCTTCGCCGGAGCGCAGACCATATCTGCCGTGATCGGAGTGGCCGACGATGCCATCAGCACCCTTAATGCATCTGATGCAGACAAGACCGCATGGACCAATATCATTCCGGTCTGCTACGCAGTGACATATATTTTCGGCACCATCGGTTCGGCATGGATTCTCGGTTCACTCGGTCCGATGCTTCTCGGTGGACTAAAGAAGGTGAAACAGCAGACCGAAGACCTGGAACGACAGATGAATCAGGATCCTTCTGCCAACGATCCCTCGATGGTCAGTGCATGGCGCCCTGTTGCCTACCGCGCATATAAGGTTGACGGCAGTTGGTTTGACTCACCACGCTCCGTAAAGGAAATCGAAGACTACATGCAGCAGCTGGGACGCCGCCTTTTCGTAGAGCGTGTGCGCAAGGGTTCGGATGTGACTACCCACCCGCAAGCCGACTTCATAGTCAATATGGGCGACGACATCGTCATCTCCGGTCGCCGTGAGTTCATCATCGAAGACGAGTCTTGGCTGGGCCATGAGATCTCTGACTCCGTGCTCCTATCCTTCCCCGTTGAAAGAATCCCCGTGATGGTGGCATCCAAGAACATGGTAGGTGCGACTGTGGCGGATTTCCGTGAGTCGCAATATACAAAAGGCGTGGTGATCGACAGCATCAAACGTGCAAACGTGGAGATACCCGTGACGGCCTCTACCAGACTTCAGCGCGGCGACCTGCTGACCATCAGCGGACCGGTGGCCGACGTTAACGCCACTGCATCATATATTGGCTATGCCGACAAACCCACTACCGCCTCCGATATGGTATTCATCGGCATCGGCATCGCGATAGGTGCACTCATCGGAGCCATCACCGTTCATCTCGGCGGAATCCCCGTCAGCCTGTCTACGAGCGGAGGAGCCCTGATCGCCGGTCTCGTGCTCGGCTGGCTGCGCTCGAAACATCCTACATTCGGTAGAATCCCCGACTCGGCTGTCTGGGTGTTCAACAATGTCGGCCTCAACATGTTTATCGCTGTCGTTGGCATCTCGGCCGGCCCGACTTTCATAGCCGGACTGCAGCAGGTGGGCTGGCAGATGCTTCTGGCCGGAATGCTCGCCACCTCGCTTCCGCTTATCATCGGCCTGTTCGTAGCCTCTAAGCTGTTCAGGTTCCATCCCGCCATCGCGCTCGGATGCGTTGCGGGAGCAAGGACCACTACGGCAGCCCTCGGTGCCATCCAGGATTCGCTTGATTCCACAGTACCGGCCATGGGCTATACAGTCACTTACGCCATCGGCAACACCCTGATGATACTCTGCGGACTTGTGATGGTCCTTGCCTGATTTATTGAAAATTATAATCGTGATTTGCCATGGCATATCACGATCTCCCGCACTCTATTATTAAATTCAATATCCGACTTAAGAATTAAATCACAATAATTATGGCAAATGTAAAGAACAAGGAGCGGAAACTCGCCGAGATGAGTCCGTTTGAGATTAAGAATGTTCTCATTGACCTCGCCAAGAAAGATGCGCGCAAGTCTACACGTCAGTTTCTCAACGCCGGACGAGGAAATCCAGACTGGATCGCCACTGCACCGCGCGAGGCATTCTTCCTCCTGGGCCAGTGGGCCCTGACGGAATGCACACGCACATTCAGGACAGACCCCGGAGTCGCAGGTATTCCGGCAAGCGAAGGTGCTATGGAACGCCTGAATCATTTCCTGACGGTCAACTCCACCACTCCCGGAGCAATCTTCCTTAACGAGGCAATAAAATACTGCACCGAGACCCTCGGCATCGAACCCGACTCACTCGCCTATGAGTGGGCCGAGGGAATCATCGGCGACCAATATCCTACACCCGTGAGGATGCTTGAACATACCGAGGCGATTGTTAAAGCCTATATGGCGCAGGAGATGGGCAACAATGCGCCCGGTCTCGGCAGAGAATACGACCTGTTCGCTACTGAAGGTGGAACGGCCGCGATGTGCTATATCTTCGACTCTCTGCAGGCCAACCACCTAGTCAACAAGCATGACCGCATCGCGATCATGACTCCTATCTTCACTCCCTATCTCGAGATTCCTCAACTGGACCGATACGAGTTTGACGTGATAAACATATCGGCTTCACAGATGGATAAGAATGGCCTGCACACGTGGCAGTATCCCGACTCTGAACTCGACAAACTGCGCGACCCCGGCGTGAAGCTTCTCTGCCTCGTTAATCCATCCAATCCGCCATCCTACAGGCTCGACGAAGAATGCATGAAGAAGATAGTGGAGATCGTAAGGACCGACAATCCCGATCTGATGATTGTCACCGACGATGTCTACGGCACTTTCGCCAAGGATTTCAAATCATTGATGTATGAGCTGCCGCAAAACACCCTCTGCGTATATTCATTCTCTAAATATTTCGGTGCCACTGGCTGGCGTCTCGCCGTCATCGCGCTGGCAAAAGACAACATCTTTGACCGTCTGCTCACTGCCGAGCCGGAGCTACAGCGCAAGGATCTCTTTGCACGCTACCGCTCGCTGTCGCCAAATCCCGACGCGATAAAATTCATTGACCGTATAGTGGCCGACTCCCGCTCAGTAGCCCTCAACCACACCGCCGGACTCTCCACTCCTCAGCAGATCCAAATGGCTATGTTCGCCTTAATGTGTCTCATCGACAAAGAAAATGCCTACAAAAAGACTATGCAGGACATGATAGAGCGGCGTCTCGGTTCGCTCTGGCAGTCGGCCGGACTTACCCTCGTGGATGATCCCGACAGAGTAGGATACTATTCGGAAATCGACGTGATGGTATGGGGCAGGAAATTCTACGGAGACGAATTCTGTGAATGGCTCAAAAACACCCATGAGCCTCTCGATATTGTTATGAGACTCGCTAAGGAGACATCAGTGGTGCTCCTTAACGGAAGCGGCTTCGCCGGCCCCGACTGGAGCGTGCGCGCTTCCTTGGCTAATCTGACCCAGGCAGACTATATCAAGATAGGCGAGGCATTCCGACACATCCTTGATTCCTACTACGAAGAATTCAAGGCGAGCCGTCAGGCTTGAGACTCCCGACAGAATTGCGACCCGATATAATGAAGATGACGATAGATTCCCTATTCCACTATCTTGACAAAACCTTCACTGCGCCTTGTTACGAAACTCTCCGGGAGTTCTTCCGGTCTGTTTCTTGAAAAAGCGTATGAAATAGTCTGGGGTCATAAACCCCAACGTGTCAGAAATCTGATTGACTGATAGCTCGGTTATCTCAAGCAGATTTTTTGCCTCAGCTATTATTCGGCTATTGATATAGCTATGCGCACTTACACCTAAGGTGGAATGGGATATCTTGTTAAGATAATTGGCAGTTATGCACAGGCGATCCGCGTAGTACTCTACATCGTGATGCCTGTGCATTTCTACGCCCACGAGATTGATGAAACTTGCTGCATAAAATCCCCTGCCTGATGGCCTCGAATTCCATAGCATCACATCGCTGCTCTGTGCCGTATTTCCGTCTGTGGAATCTGTATAACTTGATCTCTCTCATTTATGACATACTTGCCTATACCACTTCATCACCCGGCATATTTCTTTTCGAACAGATCGTAATGCTCCTCACCCCATTTCAGCATCGCGTCGATAATTGGAATGAGTGTCAGGCCGAGTGGGCTGATGCGATATTCGGACCGCGGCGGAAGCTCAGGATAGATAGTCTTTTCCATCAGACCATCGTCCACAAGTTCTTTCAGTTGAATGTCGAGCACTCGCGGAGCAGCCTCGGGAAGGCGCTTGTGTAGCTCGCTGGGACGCAGAGGCTCTCCTGAACGCAATTCGTCAAGAATGCATGATTTCCATTTCGAGTCGATAAGGCTCATCGTCAGTCGCAGGGGGCAGTCGAGATCCACGGGTATCTTCTTTGTATATGCCATATTTTCATTTATGCTTAGGGCTACAAAATTACGACAAATCATATTGATAGTCAAATATGGAAAAATTTATCTGTATATGAATAATTTTTCCGTACTTGACATATCTGGTTGTAGGCATTAATTTTGCAATCAAAATCAAAAAAAATAATATGAGAGATTCAATCAAGGAATATGAAGCGGTGGCCGACGCCGCTGAAAAATTTGTAAGAAGCGTGGCCGAAGGCAACAGCGAGTATGCGAAAACCCTTTTCACCGACGATGCGGTGCTTTTCGGCATCCTTGACGGCGCTGTGGAGCGTGGTTCAATCGAACAGTTCTATCACAATGTCGACACCGTTGGTGCAGGCGAAGATTTCAAGGCAAGGATCGACGTGCTTGCGGTTGAAGAGACTGTGGCTGTCGTTCGTGTCCTTGAAGAGAAATGGGGTGGCCGCATAGACTTCACCGACTTCCTGCTTCTGCTCAAACTCAACGGTGAATGGAAATGTGTGGCGAAGGCCTATAACCAGAATTCCGATACAATCAAGTCGTAAATTAATCCATGAAACATCTGCCGTCCATTCTCCTAAGTGTAATTCTTATCTTGACAGGAGCATGCGGACAAATACAGAAACAATCAACCACCGAAACAACCGACATGGAAATTAAGAAATCCACTTTCATCAACGCAACTCCCGCTCAACTCGCAGGTATCCGTAAAGCCCTCGACCTCTACACCGAGGCTGCCATAAAGGGTGACAGCAAGATCGCAGAGCCTGCTTTCGCTAAAACTGCCACCATGTCGTTTGCACAGAACGACACCCTGGTATCAGTGCCTATCCAGGTTCTTTTCGACTACTACAACACCGATTGCCCGCAGCCGGCCAACTACGAGATTTCGGTATGCGATGTCGCCGATGATGCTGCGATCGTTAGGATTGATTCTCAGTTCGGAGATACTGAGTTTGCCGATATGTTCACACTGGTCAAGGATGGTGACAACTGGAAAATCATCAGTAAGATCTACCACGTGAAATAACTCCCGACGGCCCCGTAAGTTCCGCTTATTTTCAATCGATTGCCAAAGGGCTGTAGCTGCCGCGCCTGTCATGAACGAATTTTAGCTTTGGCAATGAAGTTTGTGTGTGGGATTTTGTATTCTCTTTTATACAAAAAGTAATAGACAGACCAGACAGTGAAGAATGATGAGAGATGTATCTGAATATGCCGGTAGTAGCCATATCTATAAGAAGGAATGTCTGTTTCTGCTTTTCTCCATGTTCATCCTTGATTTGCTCAACATAGAGAAAAGATTGAAATCTGATTTTGAATTATCCGGACATACTGTCGACTTATTCTTCCGATTTATGAAATTAGTTTCTGAAAACTTCGTTCATAAGCATGACACATCCTTTTACGCCGATTCATTGGCTGTCTCTCCTATCTGTCGCGTATCGTAAAGCGAATATCAGGTCAGACTGTGAAAAGTCATATCGACAGGTTACTTATCATAGAAGCCTCCTTTATGTTGAGCGACACTGATGAATCTATTGCCAGTATTGCCTCAAAACTGACATTTGCTGATTCGGTAAGTTTCTGCAAGTTTTTCATCCGGAAGAAATCAATGACTCCGAGCGAATATAGAACCTCATATTACAACAATCCGGCCGATCTCCCGAGGGGGGTGTTTATAGGATCTCACCCCCCTGCCAACCTCCTCTATTTGTCATTTATTTCGACCGTGGTTACCAAAGGGTTGAGCAAACGTCGACTTGCGTCATAAAGCATTGATTGCCATTGATCTGGAGTCATTATCCGGCCTTTATTCCAACACGAGCCCCAATAATAGGTCAGAGGGTTGCCGGATACGTATGGCATCAGCGACACAGCGTGGCCAACTATCTGGCCCACAGGCTTTTCAAGTGGCACAAACCTCGTGGTGGCATCTTTCGACGGATTTACTAATCCTATGAATATCACTCCATTACCCGAACCAGGCTTCTGAGTAGGGTCAACCACTGCTATGTAATTGTCAGTCAACGTGTAAGCCTTATCAAAAGGTTTGTGAACCACAATTCCGGCAGCAATAGAATCAGCCTCGAAGCCATTGAATACCACCGTGTTACGGTTTAATGGATTACCTGCATCAAGAGTTATCACCCTGACTTCCTCACCACCACCATATTCGAACTTCAGTCGAAGGGTTGTACGCAGGGGTCCATTATCAGCTATCTCCCACTCACTGAAGCTGTTAGGATAAATAAAATGACCATCTCGGCCGACCGGGGCAGCCGCTCCTCCACCCAGCGAAGGACCCACATCATACACGTCCATACCGTCGCCATGATCTATATGATACGACTTACCACGCTGAAGCTCATTAAGATATCGCTCTACAACGACAGGACGTGTGTTTGATTTCGTCCACACGTCAAATCCATACGCCTTCCCTCCGGTAGCCCCAAAAGCCGGTCCATAAGCACGATAGGCTGCAAAATCATTCTCCCAGGCTATATCGTCCACTCTTTCAGGGTGAAAGCTCGCGCAAGCGATAGTGTCGACCGGTGATGGCACGCCCTCGACAAACTCGTATTTCGCACTCCCCGAAGGGGTTACGTTTGCCGGAAATATCAGTTTACCATCATAGGTAAGCTGCCAGGGCACCTCATAGCCCCTCTCGTCACGAAGCACGCCATTAGTAAAAGGCAGCTCAGAAGCCTCAATCTCAACCATTTCACTACGTGGCTGAGGCAGCGGATTGGTAATGGTGATCGTGACACCGGGCGCCCCCCAGACAGGCAGTCCCGCTATTCCTAACGCCATTCCGGCTATAAGAGTCTTAATTTCAGTCATGACAGATATTGTGAATTTTTGCCAATCGGCAGGTTATGATATTAAGTTGCGCGACAAAGTTAAGAAAAATCCTGCAAAAATAATCCCGACCTATTGTTTTACCGACATATTTGCGTAACTTTGCGCATCATAACCAAAATTCTTAAATCCTGTTACAGAGACAGGTCAGCGTCATGAAACGAGACGTTGCGTAGCCACCGGCTGCGATACTTTGATTTATCCTACCAAAAATGTTGGCCTTGAAGGCCATCCGATCTTGTCTTACCCAAGCTAAACAGAAATAAAACAAACCATTAAACTATAATGATATGGTAAATTTTTCTTTGCAAGGGAAGGTTGCACTGGTTACAGGAGCCGCCTACGGAATCGGACTGGCAATCGCTCAGGCATTTGCCGAAGCCGGAGCAAAAATCGTGTTCAACTGCTCACGTCAGGAAACCGTCGACCGTGGGCTCAAGGCTTATAAAGAGCTCGGAATTGAAGCTAAAGGCTACCTGTGTGATGTTACCGATGAGGCAGCCGTAAAGGCCATGATAGCCGATATCGAAACTACAGTCGGCACAATTGATATCCTCGTCAACAACGCCGGCATAATCAAGCGTATACCTATGGAACAGATGAGTGTCGACGACTTCCGCCGCGTGGTAGATATCGACCTGATAGGCCCGTTCATCTGTGCTAAAGCTGTGATTCCCGGTATGATACGCAAAGGCCACGGCAAAATCATAAATATCTGCTCAATGATGAGCGAGCTCGGTCGCGAGACGGTGTCGGCCTATGCCGCAGCAAAGGGTGGCCTGAAAATGCTCACCCGCAATATCTGCTCCGAATACGGAGGTCACAATATCCAGTGCAACGCCATCGGGCCGGGTTACATCGCAACCGAACAGACCGCACCGTTGCGCGAACGTCAGCCCGACGGAAGCCGTCATCCTTTCGACTCTTTCATAATATCGAAGACCCCTGCCGCCCGCTGGGGCACCCCTGAAGACCTCATGGGTCCGGCTGTTTTCCTCGCGTCTGACGCTTCCGACTTCGTCAATGGTCATATTTTATATGTTGACGGAGGTATACTGGCATATATCGGCAAACAGCCCCAGTAATGAAGGAAATTTTCAAGTACATCATCGGGCTCGGAGCTGCGGTGATGATGCCCGTGATATTCACGGTGCTCGGACTATGTATAGGCATACGATTCGGCGACGCGCTTAAATCGGGTCTGAAAGTAGGGGTGGGATTCATCGGGCTTTCGATTGTGACGGCCCTGCTCACATCGGCCCTCGGACCGGCCCTGAACTCAGTTGTAGATATCTACGATCTTCAACTCCATGTGTTCGATATGGGTTGGCCTGCTGCAGCGGCCGTTGCCTACAATACCGCTGTCGGCGCATTCATAATTCCGGTCTGCCTGGGTGTCAACATTCTGATGCTGCTCACCAAGACCACGCGCACAGTGAATATCGACCTGTGGAATTACTGGCATTTTGCCTTCATCGGTGCCGTGATCTATTTTGCATCCGACTCACTCGCCTGGGGTTTCTTCGGTGCCATTGTCTGCTACATCATCACCCTGATTCTTGCCGATATGACGGCAAAGAAGTTTCAGGACTTCTATAAGGACATGGACGGGATATCGATTCCACAGCCGTTTTGCGCAGGATTCGCCCCATTTGCCTGGGTCATAAACAAGGGTCTCGATAAAATCCCGGGAATCAGCCGGATGGAGATTGATGCCGAAGGTATGAAAAAGAAATTCGGCCTGCTTGGCGAGCCGCTCTTCCTGGGCGTGATTGTCGGTATTGGTATCGGGTGTCTTACATGTACCTCCGGGCACGAGATTGTCGACAAGATCCCATACATTCTCGGTCTCGGAATCAAGATGGGAGCCGTGATGGAGCTTATCCCACGAGTGACAGTGCTCTTCATCGAGGGTCTTAAACCTATAAGCGAGGCTACCCGCAACCTGATAGCCCGCAGATTTAAAGGGGCCGACGGGCTGAACATAGGCATGAGCCCTGCACTGGTTATCGGCCATCCAACTACTCTGGTTGTATCCCTGCTGCTTATACCGGTGACACTCGCCCTCGCTGTGATCCTGCCCGACAATCAGTTTCTGCCTCTGGCATCGCTTGCAGGCATGTTCTATGTATTTCCGCTTGTGCTCCCCTTCACACGCGGCAGCGTGCCTAAGACCTTCATCGTCGGTCTTGTGGTTATGGTACTCGGACTCTACATGGTCACGGGACTCTCGTCGTGGTTCACTCTGGCCGCACAAGATGTTTATGCCGTGACAGGCGACTCTGCTGTCGCTATTCCCGAGGGATTCAGCGGAGGTAGCCTTGACTTCGCGGGTAGTCCGCTCGCATGGCTGATATTCCAATGTGTTCACAATCTGAAATGGATAGGATCGGGTCTGCTGGTACTCATCACCATGGGTTTGATATGGTGGAACCGCGTCCACATACTGCGCAACGAGCGGGCAATGATCGCCAACGGCTCAACCCGCATACAGACAACTGAATAAACCAATCAATATGAAAATCATAACTCTCGGAGAGATCATGCTTCGACTCTCCCCTGCCGGATGCTCCAGGTTCATCCAGGTCGATTCGTTCGATGCGATGTGGGGCGGCGGCGAGGCCAATGTTGCGGTAAGCTGCGCCAACTATGGCCATGACGCATATTTCGTTTCGAAACTTCCGACCCACGAGATCGGACAGGCCGCCGTCAATGCCTTGCGACGTTATGGCGTGCATACCGACTACATCAGTCGCGGTGGCAATCGTGTCGGAATCTATTACTGTGAGAAAGGTGCCTCGATGCGTCCTTCCAAGGTGATCTACGACCGTGCCGGTTCTTCAATAGCGGAAGCCACTGCTGAAGATTTCGATTTCGACATCATCATGAAAGATGCCGACTGGTTTCACTGGAGCGGTATTACCCCGGCCCTGAGCGACCAAGCCGCCCGGCTGACCATGCTGGCCTGTCAGGCAGCAAAAAGTAATGGAGTGACCGTCAGCTGCGATCTGAACTTCCGCAAGAAACTCTGGACTCCCCTGAAAGCGCAGTCGATCATGCGGCCGCTTATGGAATACGTAGATGTCTGCATCGGCAATGAGGAAGATGCAGAGCTTTGCCTCGGTTTCAAGCCCGATGCCGATGTCGAGAGGGGCGAGACTCATGCCGAAGGATATAAAGACATATTCAGAGCCATGCAGAAAGAATTCGGGTTCAGGTATCTGGCAACTACTTTAAGAGAATCGTATTCAGCCACTCACAACGGCTGGAAGGCCATGATATTCGACGGCAATGATTTCTATGAGAGCAAGCGTTACGATATCAATCCGATAATCGACCGTGTTGGTGGAGGTGATGCATTTTCGGGTGCTCTGATCCACGGCCTGCTCACAATGTCGACCCAGGCCGAGGTGCTGGAATTTGCTGTTGCGGCATCAGCTCTTAAGCAGACGATCCCCGGCGATTTCAATCTTGTAGATGCCGACGAAGTCAAGGCTCTTGCCGGCGGAAGTGCCAACGGCAGGGTTCAACGCTAAAATTCAAAGTTATGTCACGTTTCGACAATCTGGCCGTTATGACAGCCATGCGGCAGGCTCCTATGGTGCCGGTTTTCTATCATGCCGATCCCGCAGTTGCATGCAATGTAGTGAAAGCTTGCTATGAGGGTGGGGTGCGCCTGTTTGAGTTTACCAACCGCGGCGACTTCGCTCACGAGGTATTTGCTGAAGTGCTTAAATATGCCTCCGCAGAGTGTCCTGAGCTCATACTTGGAGTTGGTTCGATAGTGGATCCGGCCACCGCCACACTCTATCTGCAGCTTGGCGCATCGTTCGTCGTAGGACCGCTTTTCAATCCCGAGATTTCACGTGTGTGCAACCGTCGATGTGTTCCCTACATTCCCGGCTGTGGATCAGTAAGTGAAGTAGGCGCCGCGCAGGAAGCCGGTTCCATGATCTGCAAGGTATTTCCCGGCGATGTCCTCGGCCCTAAATTTGTGAAAGGTCTTATGGCTCCTATGCCCTGGAGCAAACTCATGATAACCGGTGGTGTCGAGCCGACCGAGGAGAATCTCACTTCATGGTTCAAGGCAGGAGCATGCTGTGTCGGCATGGGTTCCAAACTTTTCCCTAAAGAAAAAATATCTGCGGCCGACTGGCAATATATCACCGGCAAGTGCCGTGAATCATTAAATATCATATCCAAGATATCTCAGTCAAAATGAAGAAACTGTTTCTCCCCTTAGCTTTAGCCGCAGCAAGTTTCTGTGCCTCGGCTCAGACCTCATATACCGTTCAGCATGCATGTCACCCTGACGATGTGAAGCGCTACGACACATCCCAACTCCGCTCGCATTTCGTGATGGAGAAAGTGATGGAGCCCGACAAGATTAACCTTACATACTCGCTTTACGATCGCCTGATATTCGGTGGTGTCGTGCCGGTTACAAAAACTGTCGCCCTTGAGACAATCGATCCCCTGAAGGCCGAATACTTTCTGGAACGCCGCGAACTCGGTGTGATCAATACCGGAGGCGACGGTATAGTGACGGTAGATGGTAAAGAGTATCTGCTTCACTTCAAAGACGCCTTATATGTAGGCCGCGGTAATAAATCGGTAACTTTCCGTTCGGTCGATTCAGCCAACCCGGCCCGTTTCTATCTGAACTCGGCTAACGCCCACACAAGCTACAAGAATCAGCTCGTGACTATCGACGGCCGCAAAGGCACTCTTAAAGCCAATAGCTTTGCCGCCGGAAAGATGGAAGACAGCAACGACCGCGTGATCAACCAGCTTATCGTGAACAATGTGCTGCAAGAGGGTCCATGCCAGCTGCAGATGGGCCTGACCGAGCTTAAACCAGGATCGGTGTGGAACACCATGCCCGCACATACTCACGACCGCCGTGTCGAAGCCTACTTCTATTTCAACGTTCCCGAGGGCAACGCTATCTGCCACCTGATGGGCGACCCTCAGGAAGAGCGACTGATCTGGCTTCACAACGAGCAGGCCGTAATGTCGCCCGAATGGTCGATCCATGCTGCCGCCGGCACCTCCAACTATATGTTTATCTGGGGAATGGCCGGTGAAAATCTTGACTATGGCGATATGGACAAGGTGTCCTATCTCGAAATGAGATAATATCATTGCAACTGATAGCCCGGCAGGGCGGGATAACCGGCTCACCCCGGCCTCCCGCCCTGCCACTTTATTACATCACCGGCCTATGGAATAACTCATGATTTCTCCATACCAGAAAGTTTCGTAATGTATCGATACATTTCTTCAAAAACACACTGAGAAAAATGCTAAATTATTTTGCTAAGTTAGTCAACAAAATTAAGCTGCATGATTTCTAAAATTAATCATAAGACCGTCACCCATTGTCGCCAGCGCCCGGTTGGCGGCATAGAACAGCGTGTCCGGAGTAAGATAATCACGCGGCTGCAACCATTTGCCTTTGAGCAAAGGCCAAAGTATCTCGGCGATGTTGAGATGAGGAGAATAAGGCGGAAGAAAGAAGATATGCAACCCGCGCTTTTCCCACAATGGCCGAAGCTCAAGCAGTTTTCTGGCTCCATGGATTGGGGCGTTGTCGAGCACAATCACGGTTTTTCGCTCAATAGTAAGCGAGAAGTCATCCAGATAACTGATTATCGAATTTGCATCAATGCTATTTTCTGTTGTAAACCAGTGTGTGCGACATCGGCGGTCAATCATGGCGAAGCAGTTCAGACGTTTACCACATTGAAATAGGATGTAAACATCTGCCTTGGAAAATTTCCATCCGTATGGAACATAGGCTTCTTCACAAAGATGGGATTCATCTCCGTAGTAAAGGTCAATAGTAGCATTATACCACAGCTGTTCAAGCTCTTGCGACTCCCAAAGCTTATATTGGTAGAGTTGCGGCGAGGGTTTCCCATTTGGACGTTTCCTTATACGTCCAAATCTTGCGCCAATGCGCTTAAAAAACATCTGAGGGTCTCCTCGCATGCTGTCTTGCCGGTAGCTGCTTCCCATTGTGCCTTGGCTGACAAAACGCTTGAACGATCCCTTTCGATTACTTGTCGGATGATTTCCTCGTCCTCCGTGCCAATAATTGGCTTGCGTCCTCGTCCCGGCCTGGTTTTCAGACCCTCGATGCCCTCGGTCTGGAAGCGTTTTACCCAATTGTTGACCGATACTTGGTGCATATCCAACTGTTCGCCAATCTTTGNGGAACTCAAACCTTGTGCCTTCAGAAGCACAGCCTTGCATCGCATACGAAAAGCATGTGAGGTTCCATTGCGATATCCGTTTTCCAAAGCCTTTTGTTGCTTTGATGTCAATTCTATTGTCTTGATTTTGCCCATGTGGAGAGATTGTGTATATATGGGTATAACGGAAAATCGCCTCAAACATTATCGTTCAAACTATTTTTGTGAATAAACTTATAAATGAAAGTTTTGCAGAATTAGTTGGTAATACATGAATTCCATCAACAGATTGATATATGTTTTATAACATACATGGATATTTCATTAATACAATAAAAAATTATTATCTTTGTGTGATCAAACATTATCTGCAAATAATTGGCCTAATGATCGGCTGATAAATATATGGCTGTTTTCAGACGAAACATGAAATCCGGAGAAAGTATGAAGGAGAAAGCTCCAGAATACTGGGAAGAAACATCCTACTTCAGGATACTTCCGAAAAGCGGCATCATTGATTATCCCAATGAGCTGTTCAGCCGCATCGAATCCATTGATGATCTTGAAATAATTGAGGCAGTCCCGTTTGAACCTGATGGTTCGGGCAGACCGGGAAAGTTAGTTGTGTCATACAAAGATGAGACCTTCGAAGCCGGCTACTATATTGATGAATTCCATTTTTCCGATTCATACAATCTGCGTACATATTTCTTCTCCGAGAGCGAGCTTTCGGCCATACGTGTTGCAGATTCAGCTCTCGTGCTGTTTATGAATTTCGGTCGGGATAGCAAATTGTCATATCATCTGCAGCTTAAGCTTGCGATAGCTCTGGTGCCTGATATGCTTGCCATTGTTGATGAAAGTGCTGAGAAGGTTGTAAATGCGCGTTGGGTCCGTCTGGCGGCCCAGTCTACCGTTTTGCCGGGACCATCCTCACTGTTTACGGTTCAGGCTATATCGAATGAAAAGAATGAAGTTTGGCTTCATACCCATGGCCTGACGCGTTGTGGCCTCTATGAACTTGAAATTTTAGGATCGGATGTGGAGCATTACAACGACCACTATCATGTTCTGTCGAGTCTTGCGTCACGTATGCTTGATAAAGCTGACGATGCGCCAGATCAAGCTGAAGGTGTACATTTAGGATTGTTTTTCGATAATTCACCTATTGTCACTACATTTGTTTCCTGGGACAAAGGCCTGTGGGAATATCCGAGAAATATACTTGGCGGTATCGCGGACCGAAAGGAGGGTCACAACACTCATTCGGCACTGATATTTTTTTACGACGATGATGAGGATGAGGCAAATGGCTTCTTCCGCAAGATCAATGACTACGACAACAAGCTGACTGACAATCCTCTGTTTTTTATCAGCGACAGCGAGACTCAACGTATGAGTGACTTGGCTCGTGAGCGGTTTGGTCTTGTAAGATATATGGGCCAGAAAGAAACACCGATTATAATAAAGGCCGGCCTTAAAACTGATAGTAGCCAGCAATCAGATGAGCGTGAGCATATATGGCTTGAATTGCTCGAGATCGACGGTGATAAGATCAAAGGAAAACTCGTTCAGAATCCTTACGATATAAGCGCTCTTCATGAGGGCGATGAAGTGTGGTTCTCTGTCAACGATGTGACTGACTGGAGGATATACCTTGAAAATTATTCGGTAGAACCGGATACGGCTTACCTTCTGGTCTGAACTGGTTTAAAATCCTATCTCCCTATAACCAAATTTTGCGTCGTACCACTCTTTAGTGGAATCGCACCGGCCTGATTATCTGAATCTGACCGGTGCGATTGATTTTGATAGCTTTATCGTAAGATGTTAGCTTTTCTGTGGAGGAGTGGTGTCAGAGGTCTGCTGAGGGTCGGAATCTACGCGTGTTGACCGGGGACCGTCTGGTGCGTTTGGATTCTGGAAGAATGGATATGGCATTCCAAACATCTCGTCAACTTTGTTGGCCTGATTGCTCAGATAGCCGGCGGCAACAACATCGCGAGACGACGGACTCTCATAAGAATAGAGCTGGAACACGTGGAGCATTGCTGCCAGATGTTCGAAGATCGTGTCTTGAATAGCCTCATAGGGGAACCACTGTGATGTCGATGTAAAGCAATAGATCTGCAGAGGAATACCTCCGGCAACCTGGGCCAAAGTCGAAACGAAGCAGTCATCCACATGAGAAACGTGAGGGTTGGCGTCAAGCCACATCTTCATATAAGCGCGGAAAAGACCGAGATTGGTATCGATTGTTCCGTTTACAAGTCCTGCCGGATTATTGACATCGGCAACTTGACCGGCGGCTTTTTGAGCAAGTTTAGTAGTGATGAAGTGGTCCATGAAAGGAACCGATTTCAGATTCTCGAGCATCTGAGGTGTGGCCGGTAGCACACTGTCGGCATCGATCATATAGCTACGGCATACACGTCGGGTGTTGCTTTCCTGCATCGAGCGGTAATTGGTAAAGCTACCGCTTATCAGGCTGTAGGGTGGCAGTGTGGTGGTCGTTTTATCCCAGTTTTGCACTTTAACCGAAACGAGTGTCACCTCTTCAACGGTGCCGTTAGCATCCGTACCGTCAACTTTAATCCAGTCGCCTACATGCAGACTGTCATTTTCTGAAAGCTGGAGACCCGCTGCAAGACCGAGAATGCTGTCTTTGAATATCAAAAGCAGCACTGCACTGAAAGCACCGAGACCGGCAAGGAAAGATCCGGGCGATTTGTCGATAATCAGACAAATCACGATGATGGCTGCTATTATCCACACTATGCCTTTTGCAAGCTGTGCAAGACCGTTAAGTGGCAGTTTACGTTTATTCTCACGCTCGTCGATATGACGCCATATAGCCGTAATCAGGGCGGAAATTGCGATTCCTGTCACATAGACAACATAAATCAGTGTGACTTTGGTGAGAAGGGTCGCGAGTTTGTCGTGACTTGACAGAGTGAACTGTATCAGAATCAGAAACACGAGAGCCGGTATCATTCTGCAGACCTTCGAAAAGAAATCCACGTTAGTCAAGCGATTGAATACTTCGGAATTCCATTTCTTAACGATCTGTCTTACTGATCCCAGAATAATCCATTTTGCGATATAACCCACAATCATGGCTATACCGAGCACCACGACGGCATATAGGATCGTTACACAAGTCTCGTTGTTTTCCAGTCCGACCCAGCTCAGTAGCCAGTCGACTATTCTCATGATAAGGTCTGCCACATCAGAGTAGCTGTCCTCGTCTATCCCCATCAGGTGCTCGACCTCCGCTTTCGTTGCGGCAGTCATGGTGTCCTTGCTGGTGGGCGAAATAAGCATTGAAATCATAATGAGATGATAATAGGTGATTATTGCAATGAAATGTCTGTTACTTCACAACAACCGGACCTCTGCTTTTGTTCACATTACGATATTTTCTGAGTTGCATTTTCAAGTCGGAGAACGCTATTTATCATTGAGTCTTTGTTTTATTATATGGAAGTCAGTCTGTGTGGCGCAAGTATGTGTCTCATGAATGATATCCGTTCCCGAAGGATTGTCAATCTCAACATGGGACAGGATTCGACCTTATCAGTTCGCCTTTCATTCTGAGAGTAGATGTGAGTATCGACTACTCCAGTGAATTTTAGACTTCCGAAAGGTTGTGAATGGTGCCCGCTTTGCAATAGCCAATTTCCTGATCAATAGGCTCGAATTCGGTTGTATAGATAATTATTGCCTCCGCTTGCTGAAATGTTGGGGCAGCAATACTCATCTCGAATTTTTCCGTTATACTGACGAGAAGTTGGAGCGGAAGCATTAATAGAACGTTGATTATTACAAAGTTTATTACGAGTGGATAGATGGATCTGACAATAAGGTTTATGCTATCTATTCTATGGCTTCTCTATCAAATAAAAAATACCTGCCTTCAGGGCAGGAAAATAAAAAAAGGGAGAATCATCATCACGACGCCTCTCCCTCTAAACCTTTATCTTAATCTAATACTATGAAAAACACACACACAAATGTATATCTTATAATTGACAGGACTTAAAAGTCAGTCAATATTTCATCGTTTCAATATGTCTATCAGGCAAAATTCATTGTCTTTCAGACAGTCAGTAGAGATCTCTTTCTCTTGACAGTGCAAAGTTAATATTTAATTCATATATCTTCCAAATTTATTGACATTTTTTTTGTGTAAATGGCACATTTTTTAGTACAGCCTTAGTTTAATTCCTTTCGTAAGGTTGCGGGAGTTATTAATTTAATTCACTACCTTTGTAAAACTTTAGCGATATAATGAAACAAAGTTTAGAAATCAACGGGCTCAATGTGTGCTACGATGTATCGGGCAGCGGCTCACCTCTGATCCTAATGCATGGATGGGGGTGTAGTCATTCCACGGTTAAGTCGATTGCGCAGATTGCATCCGAAACCAATACAGTGTATAATATCGATCTCCCAGGTTTCGGAGACAGCGAAGAACCGGACAGTGTCTGGTCGGTAGAAGATTATACTATATTCATTGAGAAATTTGCCGAAAAACTGAAAATAGAGAATCCCGTGCTTATCGGGCACTCTTTCGGTGGCCGCATCTCAATACTCATGGCCTCAAGACAGAGAGTGAACAAAGTGGTTTTGGTAGATGCTGCCGGTGTGAAACCGAAACGTTCGGCCAAATACTATGTGAAGGTTTATTCATTCAAGCTTATGCGGCTGCTTGCCGAGACTTTTATTGGAAAAGAGAAGTCGAAGGCGTGGATAGAGCGCCGGAGGGCAAAAGTCGGTTCGGCAGACTATGCAGCGGCATCTCCGTGCATGAGAGCGATTCTATCAAAATGTGTCAACGAAGATCTTAAGAGCGTGATGCCCCGTATCAGTGCTCCCACTCTTTTGATATGGGGCGAAAATGACACCGCAACACCAGTGAGAGATGCAAAAATTATGGATAAACTTATTCCGGATACGGGTCTGGTGATATTCGAGAACGCCGGCCATTACAGTTTTCTTGACTGTCCGGGACGTTTTGCAGCCGTTTTGAGAAGTTTTCTGAAAAGTTGATCATAACAGTATGGGTATTACAATAATCTTTCTGATCTGTGCGCTCTTTCCGCTCGTTAATATGGCGCTCGAACTGAAGCGCGATCTAATGATGCTCCAGCAAAATTCCTATCGCAAAGAGCGTTATCAGAAGTGGCTGAAACAGAGCGGTGACACAACCTCGACCGTGCGTCTGCTCGGTATGGTTGTGTTTCTGGCATCTCTTGTGACATGGGCCTCGACCGACTGGGCATTGGCAATGATAGTGATGTTCTGCAGTGGCAATATCCTATATCTGCTACGGGCAAAATATAAAAAGCCGCTTGTGTGGACCAAGAGGGCCAAACGGCTATATGCAGTCCAAATAGCCGTGAGTCTGATCGTGATTGGCGTAGGAACAATTGTGTTCGGAGTGCATTCTCTCCGAGCAGCCGCTTTTGCCTGCTCGTTGTCGGCACTTCTTGTGTATTGCGGATCGCATATCGTCACGATGGCGGCCCTTGTGATTCTGCAGCCTTATGAGAACAAGGTGAACCGCATGTTTTATGAGGATGCTGAGCGGATTCTCAAGTCAATGCCAGACTTAACCATTATAGGCATTACTGGCAGCTATGGAAAGACATCGACCAAGCATTATCTTTACAGGATACTGTCGGAACAGTTTGATACACTAATGACTCCGGGCAGTTATAATACCACACTTGGTGTCATCCGAACTGTGAGAGAGATGCTAAAGCCCTATAATGAGGTGTTCATCGTTGAGATGGGTGCCAAGAATATCGGTGACATAAAAGAGATATGTGATCTGGTTCATCCGGAGATAGGAATCGTGACAGCCGTAGGCGAGCAACATCTTGAATCGTTTAAAACAATCGAGAACGTTAGAAACACGAAATTCGAGCTCGTTGATTCATTACCCGGAACAGGTCTGGCTGTTGTAAATGATGATTTTGTATATGCAGCCGACCGAAAAGTAGAGAATGTAGAGTGCGCGAGATATGCTGTCAGAAACAAGAGTGGCGCGGAATATACCGCCGAGGAAATTACCTACGGGCCTACAGGCACTACATTCGTGATGCGCGGACCTGACTGCGAACTGAAACTGACGACAAAGCTTGTCGGAGAATGCAATATATCGAATCTTATGGGTGCCGTGATAGTGGCACGACGTCTCGGAGTACCTGACGAGAAGATCAGGTATGCAGTGGAGCAGATCGAGCAGGTGGAACACCGCCTGAACATGAAGCGAACCCCGGGCGGAGTGACTATTATTGATGATGCCTTCAACAGCAATCCGACAGGATCGGCCATGGCGCTTGATGTTCTTGCGTCTATGAAGGGTGGCGAGAGAATAATTGTTACCCCGGGAATGATTGAACTGGGCGAAAAGCAGTTTGATCTTAATAAGGCTTTCGGAAGTAAGATAGCCGAAAGTGCTGATATCGCTATTGTTGTGGGCGAATATAACCGTGAGGCAATCATGAATGGTATAGAGGAAGGCGGTATGAATAAGGCTAATGTCCATCCGGCCGAATCTTTCAAACACGCCCAAGAGATACTGGCCGGTATCCTTAAGCCAGGTGATACAGTGCTATACGAAAATGATCTTCCTGACACTTTCAAGTGAAAAAATAAAACTAAAACGACGATAAAAAATGAAAACCAATATCGGTGTTTTCTTTGGAGGACGATCGACCGAGCATGAGATCTCGGTGATCTCGGCCTCACAGGCCATGAGTGCGATAGATAAAGACCACTATGACGTTACGCCAATATATATCAGCAAAGAGGGTAGATGGTATACCGGAGAAGCATTACTCGATCTGAAGGCTTATCGCGATATACCGTCATTACTGGAGCGCTGTGAGGAAGTGTATATGCGTCCGGTGTATGGTGACTACAATCTCTACAGGACGAAGAGCCATGGCATTTTCGGACCTAAGGGCCCGGTGACTACCCTCGATGTGGTAATTCCCGTTCTACACGGTTCAAATGGCGAGGACGGGATATTTGAGGGTGTTCTTGAATCGATAGGAATACCTTTCGCAGGGTGCAACACGCTGTCATCGGCCAACGGTATGGATAAGATCACCATGAAGATGATACTGCAGTCGTGCGATATACCGGTGGTCGACTACGTATGGTTTACCGATAAGGAATGGTTCGCAAAGCGAGATGAACTTATAAAACGCATAGAAGGTAAGTTGGGTTACCCGGTGATCGTTAAACCTGCTAATCTCGGTTCGAGTGTAGGAATAGGAGCGGCACACAACCTGGAGCAGCTTACGGCACGAGTAGACGATGCCCGTCGATACAGCACGAGAATAATAGTAGAGCATATGGTCACCAATCTCAAGGAGATCAATTGCTCGGTGCTTGGTGATTGCGACGACTATCAGACCAGTGTCTGCGAGGAACCGATGAAATCGGACGAGATTTTAAGTTATGAGGATAAGTATATGGGCGGTCACAAAGGTGCCAAGGGAATGCAGGCATCAAAGAAGCGTATTCCTGCTGATCTGCCTGAGGCCATGAGTGACAGAATCCGTTTTCTTGCCGGCGAAACATTCAGAGTTCTATCGTGTAATGGCGTGAGCCGAGTTGATATGATTGTGGATGACGACAACGGAAACATATATGTTAACGAGATCAATACTATCCCGGGATCGCTGTCGTTCTATCTCTGGGAAGCGACCGGCATAAAGTTTGATAAACTCATGGATAATCTGATAAAATTGGCTCTAAAGCGCAAACGCGAGCAGTCGCAGAAGACCGTGAGCTATAATCAGAATATCTTCGCAATGGGGCGCGGAGTGAAAGGTGGTATCAAGAAATGAAGGTTGTAAGATCGTTCTTCATACTGATACTGACAATGATAGCGGAAAATATGTGTATAGCCGGCGACACACTGACCATCAAATTATGGCCGGAAGGAGCTCCGCATAAGAACGGGCTTGAAAACATTGCACCGACTGGGGACAACAGTTTCCTGACGGGTACCAATGAAGCTGTGCTTACAGTATATTTATCCGAAGAGCCGTCGGGAAAAGCACTCATCATGTGTCCTGGCGGAGGATATGCCGGTGTAGCCCTGAATCATGAAGGGCATGACTTTGCTGAATTTTTTAGCGCGCAGGGCATTAATTACGCCGTGCTCCAGTACAGGATGCCTAATGGTAATAAGGAAGTACCACAGGAGGATGTCACAGAGGCACTGAGAATCATGCGGGAAATTATGCCTGCAGGAACTAAGATCGGTATAGGAGGAGCGTCGGCCGGCGGTCATCTGGTAGCAACGTTAGCCACATGCTGTTCTGACCAGACAGCGCGACCTGATTTTCAAGTTCTTCTTTATCCGGTGATTTCGATGATGCCAGAGCGTACGCACAAAGGATCGCATGACAATCTGCTCGGAAAGAATGCCTCGACCGATGATAACAGGAAAATGTCACACCATCTGAACGTGAATTCCTCAACACCTCCTGCTTTCATAGTCCTTTCAGCTGATGACAAGTCGGTCAGCCCACACAATTCGCTCGATTATTTCGGTGCTCTTGTTGATGCGGGGATTCCCGCAACACTGCATGTGTATCCGACGGGCGGACACGGCTGGGGCAGCAGAGACACGGGATTCCGCGAGCTGTGGGAGGAGGAACTGAAGGTCTGGCTAAAGAATCTATAATCCGGACAACACTACAAAACAAGAGCGACCAATGGGGCCGCTCTTGTTTTGTAGTGTGAGCTTATGGATGGATGATCAGTCGTAGGAAGTGCCGTCGAAGCAGTGGGTGCAGATCTTGCATTTAGGAAGGCCAATAGACTCGACAACGTTCTCGAGAGAACTAAATTTGAGGGAGGTCACGCCGAGACCTTTGCGTATGGTCTCGACCATAGCCTCATATTCGGGAGAGCCGGTTGTGGCGTAGGCTTCGAGATTCCGGTCGTGAGCTCCTTCGCGCTCCTTGATCACGCGGCGCGTTATCAACTCGAGCTCGCTTTTTGAAGCGGTGAAGTTGAGGAAGCGGCAGGGATAGATAAGCGGGGGACAACTGATGCGCACGTGCACCTCGGTAGCACCTCCCTCATAGAGGTCGCTGACGTTGTCGCGCAACTGGGTGCCACGCACAATCGAGTCGTCGCAGAAAATGACGCGTTTGTTGCGGAGCATGGCATTGTTGGGAATAAGCTTCATCTTTGCCACCAGTTCTCGCCGTTCCTGAGAGTTGGGGGTGAAGCTACGCGGCCATGTAGGGGTGTATTTCACGATACCTCTGCGATAAGGTTTGCCGATCCCCTGTGCATAGCCAAGAGCCATTCCTATGCCTGAATCGGGAATAGCACTTACGAAATCGACCTCGGTGTCATCTGTCTCTGCCATATCTTTACCGCACTTATAGCGCATCTCGTCGACATTGCGACCCTCGTATTCGCAAACGGGGTAACCATAGTATGTCCAGAGAAAGGCACAGATCTGCATCTTATCGCCGGGTTTCCTAAGGACTTTCATCTCTTCATTTGTAAATTCGACTATCTCGCCAGGGCCAAGGTTGTGATAGATCGAATAGCCGAGATTGGGGAACGCACAGGTCTCGCTGGTGGCAGCAAAGGCACCATCCTTATGACCTATGATGATCGGGGTACGTCCAAGATGGTCGCGGGCTGCAATGATGCTACCGTCGCGAAGAATAAGCATAGAACACGATCCCTTGACACGGCGATAAACATTCTCGATACCTTCAACGATAGTCTTGCCTTCGCTGATCAGGGCGGCAATCATCTCGGTGGGATTAAGAATATCGTAGGAATGCTCGCAGAAGTGGTGACCTTTGGCAAGAAGCTCCTTTTCCAGGTCGTTGATGTTATTGATACGAGCAACCGTGACGATGGCAAACTTGCCGAGATGGCAGTTGACAATGATAGGCTGAGCGTCGGTGTCGGAAATGACTCCTATACCGCAATTGCCCTGAAACTCGTCAAGATCAGGCTCGAATTTTGTGCGGAAGTATGTATTTTCGATATTGTGTATCGAACGGCAGAAAATGCCGTTCTCATCGCAGGTTGCCATGCCGGCTCTGCGTGTGCCCATGTGGCTGTTGTAGTCGACGCCATAAAAAAGATCGTTGATACACGGCAGACGCATGACAGTTCCAAAGAAACCTCCCATAAAGAAATTCTTCTAAGTAATGGAAACTAATGAATAAAGTTAGGCTGTATGGTAAAACCAGATGAGGGACCGCTTATGAAGCAGGTCCCTCATCCGATTAGTTATGGTCGCGAAGCGATATGTTTTTCTACCCAGACACGTGCATTGATAAACGCGTCAACCCAGGGAGTGATGCGGTCGTTTTTGCGCTCCTCAGGATAGAAAGCACATTGCCAGGGGAAAATAGCGCGCTCAAGGTGAGGCATCATAGCCAGATGACGTCCGTCGGCACTGCAAATACCGGCAACCGCGCCTTCGGATCCGTTGGGGTTTGCGGGATAAGCTTCATAGCTGTAGCGCAAGGCAACGTTGTAGGCGTCTTCGGGCATAGATAACTCGAACTTGCCCTCACCATGTGCTACCCAGATGCCGGTTTTGGTGCCAGCGAGTGAGGCAAACATTACCGACGGGCTCTGTTGAACGGTCACGCCGAGGAAATTGCTCTCGAACTTATGACTATCGTTGTGGGCCATGCGGGCTTTTACGGGGTGTTCGGGGTTAATGAGATTGAGCTCGAGCATGAGCTGGCAACCATTGCAGACACCGAGACTGAGCGTATCTTTCCGTTCATAGAATCGGGTGAGGGCATTGCGGGCATTTTCGTTGTAACGGAAGCCCGAAGCCCAACCCTTGGCGGAACCGAGAACATCGCTGTGAGAGAATCCACCGCAGAAAACGATCATGTTGACGTCGTCGAGTGTCTCGCGACCAGTCATAAGGTCTGACATGTGCACGTCTTTCACATCGAAACCGGCAAGGAAGAGTGAGAACGCCATTTCGCGATCGCCGTTCACGCCTTTTTCTCTTATGATAGCAGCTTTTACACCTGAACGATTGCGTCGAGAGATGCTGATGTTTCGGCTTTCAAGCATTCCATCGAAATCGGCAGGGAAGTTGTAAGTGATAGGTTGAACCTTGTAATTTGCCATACGTTCGGCCGCCTTCTTCGGACCACTCTGTTCGCAGTCCATCAGATAGGATGTGTAGAACCATGTGTCGCGCAGAGAATCGATGTCAAACTTATAGTTCTCAGAACTGAATCTAACGTTTATCTCTCTTTCGTCGGCAAGTGTGCCAATCTTAATGAATCGGACACCGGCATCATTCAGTAACTTCTCGGCTGCTTCCTGACGGTCGAGATCAATCTGGGCTACAAGAGCAGGATTTTCAGCAAAGAGAATGCGGATTATGTCGGTTTCGCCAAATGCGGTAAAGGCATCTGCATCAATAGTTATACCACCTTTGGTATTGGCAAAAGTCATTTCAAGCAAAGTCGTGAGGAGACCTCCCGCAGAAACATCATGTGCAGCCGTCAGGGAGCCGTTGTCAACCAGTTCCTGAACGGCATTGAAGGTTGCTACGAACTTCTGAGGATCGGTTACTGTGGGAGCTTCGGCACCAAGACGACCCATTGACTGAGCCAGTGCGGATCCACCGAGTTTCAACGGACAACCGGAGAAGTCGATATAATAAAGAGAAGATGTGTGGGGGAGGACAACGGGTGACACAACCTTGCGAACATCGCTCACCTCACCAGCAGCACTGATGATAACCGTGCCGGGAGCAAAAACCTTATCATCTCCATACTTCTGGGTCATGGAGAGAGAATCTTTTCCGGTGGGGATATTGATGCCAAGCGCGCAAGCGAAGTCGCTGCAAGCCTGAACAGCATTGTAAAGAGCCGCATCTTCTCCGGGATTCTTACAAGGCCACATCCAGTTGGCACTGAGCGACACGCTCTTCAAACCTTCGGAAAGAGGAGCGCCGACAATATTGGTAAGAGCCTCGGCTATGGCCAATATAGAGCCACGGCCGGAGTCGATAAGAGCAACCTGAGGTGCATGTCCGATACTGGTAGCAATACCTTTGCAACCTTCGAAATCGAGTGCCACAACACCACAATCGCTTAGCGGCAACTGTATCTCACCCTGACACTGCTGGCGGGCAATCTTGCCGGTTACAGAACGATCGACTTTATTTGTCAACCAATCTTTGCAGGCGACAGCTTCGAGCGACAGAACATCGGCAA
This sequence comes from Bacteroides sp., assembly GCA_014801735.1. The sequence goes on from JAAVDO010000005.1 coordinate 27,883, forward strand.
TATACTCGTGGATTTTTGAGGAATCTGTCTCAACATCCTGATATTTGATCTCGACAGTGTTGTCGACCATGACAGTCTTGGGTGAATTGCCGAACATATCAGCCATAGCGAGGTCGATGGGACGAACGCCATCGGCCTGTTCGAAAACGAAACGGTCGTCGCCGGTGGTTTCGCCGACAACAAACATCGGAGCACGTTCACGATCGGCTATCCGGCGTATTCTATCGAGGTCCTTATCGTTGACAACCATACCCATTCGCTCCTGGCTCTCATTGCCAACGATTTCTTTTGCCGACAGGGTGGGATCGCCAACAGGCAGGGCAGCCATATCGATTTTACCTCCAGTAGCTTCCACAAGCTCGGATAGAGCATTAAGATGTCCACCGGCACCGTGGTCGTGGATTGAGACGATAGGATTGTCAGAACTCTCGGCAAGCGCACGTATAACATTTGAAACACGCTTTTGCATCTCGGGATTTGCACGCTGAACTGCATTAAGTTCAATGGAGTTGTCATAGCAACCGGTATCAACCGAGCTGACTGCGCCTCCACCCATACCGATACGATAGTTGTCGCCGCCCATAACTACAACTTTCTGGCCGGGATCGGGTACACCTTTTATAGCGTCTTTGGCGGCCGCAAAGCCGACACCACCTGCGAGCATGATTACTTTGTCGTAAGCATACATTTTGCCGTTTTCATCATGTTCGAAAGTGAGGAGCGATCCGCAGATAAGAGGTTGACCGAATTTGTTTCCAAAATCGGAAGCACCGTTTGACGCCTTGATTAGAATCTCCGAGGGAGTCTGATAGAGCCATACGCGTGGATTCATCATCATCTCCCAACGGCGATCTGGAGTCAGGCGGGGATAGCTGGTCATGTAAACAGCGGTACCGGCGAGAGGAAGGCTGGCACGTCCACCACCAAGACGGTCGCGGATCTCGCCACCCGAACCGGTAGCAGCACCGTTGAAAGGTTCGACTGTTGTCGGGAAATTATGTGTTTCTGCCTTCAGTGACAGAACGGTTTTTACTGGATGAACTTCAAAAAAGTCGGGCTGCTCGGGATTGATCGGAGCAAACTGCTCGATCTCCGGTCCCTCGACGAAGGCAACGTTATCCTTGTATGCGGAAACAAGACCGTTGGGGTTGACCTGAGATGTCTTTTTGATGAGCTTGAACAGAGAAGAGGGTTTCTCCTGACCGTCGATGATGAAAGTGCCGTTGAAGATCTTGTGGCGGCAATGTTCGCTATTGACCTGAGAAAAGCCAAAAACTTCGCTATCTGTGAGTGGCCTTCCGAGCTTGTTGCTGAGGTCTCGCAGATAATCTTCTTCTTCTTTACTCAGAGCCAGACCCTCTTTTGCATTGTATTCCGATATATCGTCAATGTATACGATGGGATCAGGCTTACGGTTGATGTCAAACACTTTGTCATCGAGGCCTTCGTATACTCTCTGAAGCATCTTGTCGAAGCGTGGAGGATTTTCTTCTGTGAGGAAGAATTCCTCAATGCGTGATATGCCCTTCATACCCATGTTCTGGGTGATTTCAACTGCGTTGGTACTCCAGGGGGTGATCATCTCACGTCGCGGGCCTACGAAATGACCCTCTACAGAGGTGGCGGCCAAGGGTTCAGCACCATCGAAAAGCCACGTAAGCTTCTCATTTTCTTCGGGCGAGAACCGATGATCGGTCTCAACAGCCATCACATGACCTGCACCTTTTTTGAAAAATACGACCATTGTTAAGGTTATATTCGGAAGTAAAAGATTGGTTTCCATAGATATGGAGGCGGAATGCTCCGACCAGCCAATTCTGACTGCAAAGTTAGCGATTATGAATGACCTGACAAAGCGCCGAGGCAACATTGTTTATGTTAAGAAACTGCCAGCACAGTCAGAAAGAACAGAATCAAGAAAAACAAGATATATCTTAAGAAAAAATTGTAGGTTTGCTGCCAAAGATATAATTTTGTGAATAGCTTGCGCGAGAATATATTTAGCGAACAACATGCAACCAAAGAAAATCAATTCAACAGAAATAAAACCACTTCCATTGCTTTACCGTGATCTTGTGCGACTTACAGACGGGGTAGTCAGCAGGGAAGATTTTGCCAAACTGAAATCATTGTTGCCTCCCGCATCTGAGGGCGAGGTTGCAGAGGATACTGGACTACCTATAGATCCGGTGGCACATAGCGTATTGACAGCGAGAGTGCTCTGCGAGGCAATAAGTCCAGACCGTAATATGGTCATCGCTATTCTTCTCAATGGATTATGCCGCTTCGGTAAGCTGACGGAAGACTTAGTCGAGAAGGAGTGGGGGAGCGATATCGCCACGCTGATAAGAGGTTTGCTAAAAGTATCTACCCTCTACGGACGTCATGCCGCCGCTACAGATCCTGACAACTTCAGGAAACTGCTGCTGACGTTTGCCGAGGATATAAGGGTGATACTGATAATGATAGTGGAGAGACTCGTGCTGATGCGGGCGATAAATCACCATCCTGATGAAGCTATGGTGAGGATGGTTGCGTGTGAGGCCTCTTATCTATATGCTCCTTTGGCACATAGGCTCGGTTTGTATACCATTAAGAGTGAGTTGGAGGATATGTCGCTGAAATACACCAACAGGGATATGTATCAGCGAATAGCCCGCAAGCTGAATGAGACAAAGGCTAAACGCGATGCATATATAGATTCGTTCATTAAGCCTGTGAAGGAGGCGCTTGAGCGCGAAGGTCTGACATTTGAGATCAAAGGACGAACCAAATCTATCTATTCGATTTGGAACAAGATGAAGAAACAGAATACAGATCTCGACCATATCTATGATCTCTTCGCTATAAGAATAATAATCGACACTCCGTTAAAGCGAGAGAGGAGCGATTGCTGGCTGGCATACAGCATCGTGACCGATATGTATCGTCCTAATCCGGCGAGACTGAAGGACTGGCTCAGCATACCGAAGTCGAATGGTTATGAATCTCTTCATATCACTGTTCACGGGCCGGAGGAAAAATGGGTCGAAGTGCAGATACGCACCCGACGCATGGACGAGATTGCAGAGAAAGGTATTGCGGCACACTGGAAATATAAAGGAATAAAGAGCGAGAACAATCTTGATTCCTGGATGAATCATGTCAGGGAAATTCTGGAAACGGCAGAATCCGGTCCGACTGAACTTATGAAGAACATGCGCCTTGATATTTATGATAAAGAGGTGTTTGTGTTTACGCCACGGGGTGACCTTTACAAACTACCTTTCGGTGCTACAGTCCTTGACTTTGCATTCAATATTCATTCGAATCTCGGATGCACATGTATTGGTGGTAAAGTCAACGGACGTAATTGTAAGCTGACACATAAACTTCACAGTGGAGACACGGTTGAGATCCTCACTTCGTCGCAGCAACAGCCTAAATCCGACTGGCTCAATATCGTCGTTACTTCGAAGGCTCGAAATAAGATCAGACAGACCCTGAAGGAACGTGCAGGACGAACTGCTGAATTAGGTCGTGAACTACTGCAGCGCAGACTAAAAAACAGAAAAATTGAGATTGACGAGGCTACCCTTAGCAAGATCATAAAGAAACTAGGCTATAAGAGCGTGACAGACTTCTTTACTGAGGTAGCGGAAGAGAAAATTGATACGGCCAAGATTATCGCAGAGTTTGAGAATCTTGAGAAATCCGGCTCGGAAGCATCAGTCACGAGATCGGCGGAAGAATTCACACTTCAGCAGCCACCGGCAGACGAGGCTGAGAATGGTACCTCAAGCGAGGTGCTGGTGATCGGCAACCATGTGAAAGGACTTAACTATAAATTGGCTCGCTGCTGCAATCCTATATATGGAGATGATGTTTTCGGCTTCGTATCTTCGGAAGGTGTAATCAAAGTTCACAGGAATGACTGTCCTAACGCCGCGAACATCAGAAATCGATATCCATATAGAATTATTGCTACAAAATGGTCGGGTAAGATCGGCACTCAGCTTCCGGCTACACTGAGAGTAGTAGGTACTGACGATATAGGTATTGTTACAAATATCACATCCATAATAAATAAGGAGCCACAGACATCCCTCAGGAATATCTCGATTGAATCGCATGATGGAATTTTCAACGGATATCTTGTAGTTGGAGTGTCGGATAATGCTGCGCTCAATAGTATAATTCGAAAAATTAAGACAGTAAAAGGAGTAAAGAATGTTGAAAGGAGCAATTAATAGAAAGGCAATTCCTGCAATTTTGGCACTTGCCGGCAGTGTCCTGAGTGCCTGTTCCGATGGTGATAAAGATAAGGCTCAGTCGTTGTATGATGAAGCTTCGACGGCAGCCGGGAGTGGAGAATATGCCAAAGCTATAAAACTACTGGATTCTATCGACAGGGCCTACCCTTCGCAGGTTGATCTAAGAAGGAGCGGTATGCATATCAGAGCTAAGGCCATCGAGGGGCAGACACTTGAAGAACTGCAAACCACCGACAGCCTGATTGCGGTAACGACTTCGGCATCGGAAGCTATGAAAAATGTGGTGACGTTCGTTAATAATCCTGTTGAGGGTTACTATGTCGCCAACTCCCAAAAAGAAACAGCAGTAGAATCAAACGAGGGCCTTCATGCGCGCATCTCGCCTGACGGTGTCTTTTATATAATTTCATCTGCAAAGGCAGGTACCCTTAGTACGGGTGTGGAACTTTCGTCAGGAAGCGAACATGCAACCAGCGCCTCGGTTGCCCACGATGGCGAGAGAAACGACCGCTCGAGAGGTAGCGAGATTATCACTTTCACGCAGATTGAATGTGACACATTAGGACACTTTGCCCTAAATCACTCGGGCGAACCTCTGACTCTGACATTTGTCGGCGGAAAGAATCGGTCGATCACCATGCCGGCTGCGCAGGCTCAAGCTTTGGCTGATGTATATGCAGCAGCCAATATCTTCAGGAGTCTGCGTTTGCTGCAGATCAAAAAAAACAAACTGGAACAGCAACTTACAATAGCACGTAGTCAACAAGCTCGAACATATTCCGATAAGTAGTAGAGCTTTTGTGAACACTATCGCAGATTTCAATACTTGTTGGAGCTTGCCAAACAAAAGAGCGTCCACGGTTATGGCCGAAGGACGCTCTTTTATGTTTTTAGAAACAAAAAATTTAGTCGAGATTTGACTTCTCTTTGGTGGGGTTTCTAAAGTAAAGTTTGTCGTCGATAAACTCCTGAGTAGCTATGAGAGTAGGCTTCGGGAGTTTTTCGTAATAGCGGGAAATTTCTATCTGCTCTCGGTTCTCGGAGATTTCCTCAAGATTGTCGTTGAGAGTGGCAAATTCCTGAAGTTTCTTTTCGAGATCATGTTTCATCTCGCCTGCGATCTGATTGGCGCGGCGTGCGATGACACTCACGGTCTCATAGATGTTACCTGTCTCCTGCGACAGATCAATGAGGTCGTGAGGTTGAGTGTTAATCGGAGCGTTTGTCTTCTTGTAGTCCATTTTGGATATATATGGGTTATTTTGAATTTTTCAGTCTTTTACGTGACTTTGAGCTATGCGACCTATTCTTTCAGCTTCGTCACGATTGGGGCCGTCAGGATAGTTGTTTATAAATGAATAGTATTCGTCGAGTACCTGACGATAACGATCAGTTTTGCGTTCGTCGACACTCTCTTTTGCTATCTGATATTTTGATTTCAGTATAAGCATCTCAAGCTCTTCCTTATATTTGGAATAGGGGTAGGTCTTTATTGCATTCTTAGCCACTACCATAGCTGACTCATAGTTGTTCTGATTCAGGAAGTAGCCGAGGTTATAATAAAGCTGGGCGCTTTGAAGCTCTTTGAGGGTAAGCTTGTCCTGCATCTCGAAAATTGCATTCTGAGCTATGCTGACACGTTCGCTCTGCGGGAAATAGTCGAGAAATCCCTGAAGCTCCTCGATAGCATGCATGGTGTCGGATTGGTCAAGCTGAGGATCAGGAGAATCAAGGTAGTAGCCGTAGCCACAGTAGAATCTGGCTAATTCCGAGTGTTTACCCTTCGGGTAGCGTGCGTAATATTGCTTGAAGCAGACTGAAGCGTTGGGATAATCCTTGTTTTCGTAATAGCTCAGTCCAAGGAGATACAAGGCATCTTCAGCCTTCTGATTGCCTTTTAGGACCGTCACAATGTCGCTCAACAGTGTTGAAGCCTGTACATAGCGTTTCTCTTCAAAAGCTTTTTGGGCATAGGCCAACTTTTGGTCAGGTGTTCCCGACTTGAGAATCTTCTGATATTCTCCACAAGAGGAAAACGTGAGCAGGGAGCAGATGGCGGCCGACAGGAGCGCGCCTATGAATTTTTTCTTATTCAAGGGTCATGTTTAGTTAAAACCACGAGAGACATGGATTGAACCGGTTGCTCTCAGTCTGCAAAGTTAGTAAAAAATGATAGGATATGAATGTCCGTGTGGTTTTTTTTCATAATTTTGCACTTGGTAACTGCCAAGTAACATGTTTGTCAGACCAAAAACCAGATAGCCCTTATAGAATTAGCCAGTGAAGCAGACTCAGCAGACATCCGGAAAAGAGCCCAGCAGTTTCATGAAAAAACTGCTGATAAATTTGTGTGTGATGATGGTGACAGGTTTCGTACTTGTCTGGATAGCGTTGACATGGCTTGACTATTGGACAGATCATGGGAAATATGAAATTGTTCCGTCGGTCAATGGTCTTAATTATTATGAAGCATACGATAGACTGAAACTTGAAGGTTTTAAAGTTGAGCTTAGTGACTCAGTTTATGATACTTCGCGCAAACCAGGCATAGTGATTGACCAAAATCCCCAGAGCGGAGCCAAAGTTAAGCATGGACGTGAAATATATTTGACTATCAATGCCTTCTCTCCAAAGGTAGTGAAGTTGCCGCAGATAATTGATGTGTCCGAAAGGCAGGCAAGGGCCTTGTTGCTGGGGGCTGGCTTGAAAAATATTACAATAGTATCGGTAGAGTCGGCATATAAAGGCCTTGTTGTCGGTGCCAGAAGTGGCAACATGAGACTATCTCCTGGCACACGCCTGTCGGTTACGGCTCCGATTACTCTTGAAGTAGGAGCTGGTGTCGTAGAAACGCCTTCTGACTCCGTCGGAAATGAAAGCGCAGAGGCACCTTATCAATTTGATATGTAAAATACCGTAATTCCTGACTAATGACGGAAGAAAATTATTTAGATCCGGAGGAACAGGAAGAGTCTGATGACGGCCTATATGAACATTTTCGTTTTGTGGCCGACAAGGGTCAGACTCTTTTGCGTGTCGACAAGTTTTTGGTAGAACGGATGCAAAGAGCATCGAGAAACCGAATCCAGCAGGCAGCCGAAGCAGGGTGTATTCTTGTTAACGGCAAAGCAGTAAAGAGCAACTATAGAGTCAAACCACTAGATGTAGTTTCCATAGTGATGGACCGGCCTCGCTATGAACATGAAATAGTTGCTGAAGATATTCCGCTTGATATTGTGTATGAGGATGACACTGTGATGGTCGTGAATAAGCCGGCTGGTCTGGTCGTTCATCCCGGTCACGGCAATTATACAGGAACTCTGGTCAACGCATTGGCCTGGCATTTCAGAGATAATCCGAATTACGATGTGGATGATCCACGTCTCGGTCTGGTGCATCGTATAGATAAAGATACGTCGGGATTACTTGTCATCGCAAAGACACCGGATGCAAAGACACATTTAGGAAAGCAGTTTTTTAATAAAACAACAAAACGCGAATACGTAGCCGTTGTCTGGGGGATTCCAAATCCATCCGATGGCAGAATAGAAGGTAATATTGGACGGAATCTGCGCGATAGGCTTCAAATGACTGTATATCCTCCTGACAGTGATTTAGGAAAGCCTGCAGTAACGCATTATCACACTGTTGAGCCGTTGCTTCATGTTTCTGTGGTAAAATGTGTTCTTGAAACGGGCCGAACCCATCAGATAAGGGTTCATATGAAGAGTATCGGTCATACACTTTTTAATGATTCGCGTTACGGGGGTGACGAAACTCTGAGAGGGGAGCGCTCGGCAAACTACAACCAGTTTGTTGCTAACTGTAAGGAACTCTGCCCAAGACAAGCCTTACATGCCCGCACTCTTGGTTTCGTTCATCCAACTACAGGCGAGGAAATGTTCTTTACCTCGGAACTTCCCGAAGATATGAACTCTCTGATAGAAAAATGGCGAATATATGCCAAAGCTAAAGCGAGATAGATTATTCTATCCGGAAAAAATGGCGTTCTAATTTCGCAAAATGGAAAAAAAGAATTAATTTTGGGCAAGAATTACCTTACGGTGATAACCGATGTCAGTCTATCTGTAATCGGCCAATAATAATACAAATGTGCGATCTGTCGCATTCCACTAACTGAATAGACAAGTATATGAGTCAACAATATGACTTCAGCGAAATAGCGCCATTCGACGATGATGTTTTCAGTGCCAAAATGGCTGCACTGGTTCATGAACCGGGTTTTGAGCATGCTGTGAGATACGTAATGCCTCAGGTTGATTATGAGTCTTTTGTAGAAACATTACTGTCGATTCCAAATAAAGATCAGTTTCAGACCAGAATTATGTGGCCTTTTCTGGAATTGCTTTGCGAAAAGACCACATCAGGAATTACCTGTTCAGGCCTTGACAATATAAAACCTGAAAAAGCCTATACTTTCATTACTAATCATAGAGATATTGTACTGGATGCTTCTTTTTTAAATCTATGTTTTCTGCGAAAGGGTATCCCGACTTCTGAAGTAGGAATAGGTGATAATCTTCTGATTTATGAGTGGATTACAGATTTGGTAAAGCTTAACCGCAGCTTCATAGTAAAACGTAATCTCCGGCTTACAAAGGCGCTTGAAGCAGCACGTGAACTTTCAGCATATATCCACTATGCCATCAGTGATAAGAAACGAAGCGTGTGGATAGCTCAGAGAGAAGGAAGAGCAAAAGACTCAAACGATATGACGCAGGAGGCAGTCATAAAGATGCTCGCACTGGGAGGTGGTGGAACCTTCGCTGAAAATATTGAGTCTCTTAATATTATGCCCGTCTCGATATCTTATGAATATGATCCGAACGATTATCTGAAAGCCAGAGAATTTCTACTGAAACGGCTTGATCCAAACTTCAAGAAGTCGCAGCGCGATGATCTTTTCAGTATGGAAACAGGTTTGCTTCAACCGAAAGGACGCATACATTTCGAGATAGGTGGATGTATCAATTCGACGCTGAAAGATGATCTTGCTGGTGCAGACAAGCATGAGGCTGTAAAGAAAGTATGTCACTTGATTGACTGTGCGATTCACGGAGGATATTATCTCTTCCCGATCAACTATATAGCTACGGATATGCTTCATGGCACACACCATTATTCTGCGGAATATACTGCTGAGGAAGCCGAGGCTTTCGGAAGATATATAGAGTCACAGCTTGACAAGGTGGAGATCGAGGGTACTGAGGTATCGGTACTTGACAGAAACTTTATGAAGGAGATGATGCTGACGATGTATAGCAATCCCTTGAAAAATAAAATCCACGCGAGCGAGCGATGCGAATCCCTTTGATCCCTCTTATTTGTCTGTGTGTTCTCTGTATCTCGGCGGATATAAGGATTTTTCGTGATATAAAGTCAAGGATTTCCAGCAATTGCCGGCGCCGAAAGTTCGAGAGTATACATATTATTTCTGCCATAGCGCTCTATATTATACTTATTATCGGACTTTGTCTACCACGAAGGTCAGGTGATGATAAGGATCTACTTGAGATAATGTGGATCTTATTCACATTTCTGACTTTCTATATCCCGAAGATTGTATATTGCCTTCTGGACCTTGCCGCTTCATTACCAAAATTATGGAAAGGGAACAGAATAAAATGGATTTCGAAGACAGGTGTATGTCTTGGTGTCATAATTTTCGGCGCGATGTGGTGGGGTGCAATGGGTGGTAGATATGCCACTCAGATAAGAGAGATAACAGTAGAAATCCCAGGTCTACCCTCAGAATTCGAGGGGTACAGAATAATCCAGTTTTCAGATTTTCATGTGGGGACTTATGGTCAGGATACCTCTTTTGTGAGCAAGACTGTTGACCGGCTTAATCGCCTTGATGCTGATCTGATAGTTTTCACCGGTGATATAGTTAATCGGCATACAAAGGAACTGTTGCCGTTTGTTGGTCCCTTCAGCCGACTGAAAGCGCATGATGGAGTAATTGCAATACTTGGCAACCATGATTATGGAGACTATCATGACTGGCCTACGGAACAGGCCAAGATGGAGAACAGGAAACTACTGATAGAACTTTTCCGCAAAATGGGGTGGCGGTTATTGTTGAATGAAACTGAGTTTGTAGAAAAAAACAACAGCTCTCTGGCAATAATCGGTGTAGAGAACATTGGTGATCCTCCTTTCCCGGTATATGGATCCCTGGCAGAAGCGTATCCATATCAACTTTCCGACTCTATCACGAAAATACTTCTTACTCATAACCCGGCACACTGGAGTGATGAGATCGAATCAAATTCGGAAATCAATATACCTCTTACTCTTTCCGGCCATACGCATGCCATGCAGATAGAGATCTGCGGACTTTCTCCAGCCGTTTTCCGCTATCCGAATTGGGGAGGACTATATAGTGCTAAGGATGACCCTGAAAAGCATCTGTATGTTAATATTGGAATGGGTGAAGTCGGAATCCCGATGAGAGTTGGAGCGCGACCGGAGATCACGGTGATTACGCTGACCGGAATTTCGGAAAAGAGAAACTAAGCCTGATAAAGAAAACAAGATTATGCATACGAAAGTGGCAAATGAATTTGCTTCGGCAATAAGCCGAGAGATGAACCTTGGTCCGAGACAGGCGGGCGCAATTGTCAAGATGTTAGACGAGGGTACTCCAATCCCATATATTGCGAGATATAGGAAAGAACAGTCTGGATCGATTGATGAAGCAACACTCGAAGCGGTAAAAAAGCGGCTGAAATCATTGGTTGTTCTTGATGAACAGAGGAAAGCGATTTTTGAGGAGCTTGGATTGTCGGAAGATTCAGATGAGTCAATAGTTACCTCCATACTTGCCGCAGAGGATATGAATGAGTTGTCCGATCTGTATGTGCAATATAAGTCGATCCAGAAATCTGATCCCTTTAATGTCGCGGCACTGAAAATACTTTCCGACCAACCATCGTCGGTAACAATTCAGGAGATTGTAGAACCTCTTGCAGGTGTAACGGATCAATATGAAGGACAAATCAGGTCTACCAGAGGATTTCAGTGTGATTCTGTAAGAGGGTTACGCGGTGAATCATTGAAGGCTGCAAAATATCTGCTTCGTGCATTAGCAGGACTGATCGGGGCATCGTCGAAAGCCAGAAAACTTGTGAGGCAGCGCTTTAACCGGCAATCATATATAATCACTCGCCTTGCCGATAATAAAATGATGAACAGTGTGGAAGCAGCTCCATACCATTCATTGTTCGGTCATAGTGAATCTCTGCGGGTATGCAGTCCACAAAGAGCTTTGCTTATAAAGCGGGGAATGGAGAGCGGAATACTTGATGTAACAGTCGACGTGTCTATATCAGATTCAGAGGCATCAAAAGATCTGAAGGGCCGTCTGACAAGAATGTTTGTCAGGACTTCATTGTCGAAAGATGTTGCAGCTCTTGTCACTGATGCTATTGAGATTGCTTACGAAACGATTCTTCATCCTAATATAAGTGAAGAACTGCTGAAATCGACGTGGGAAAAAGCTGAAGAGGCTATTATTGAGCTTATGGCTGATAATCTGAGGTCGAAGCTCATGTCACGACCACTTGTTCCAATGCGCAGAGTAATGGGAGTATATCCGGAATCAGGAGATCTCGCACATGTCGTGTGCCTTGAACCGATCGGCAATTATTCTGATGCAGCTGTTATTGCCGTAGCAAGTCTTCGTCCGATAAGCGATCCATATGGTTCGGTCGAACATCTTGGATTTCTGTTAGATCGAAATCAGATAGATACAGTGGCGGTTGCAGAACTGCCAGGGGCGAAGACATTTGAGAATATGGTGAGGAATCTCGGGTTACCTCGGCCTGTGGATGTCCATTTGATTAATTCGCGAATGTGTGATCTGGTTGCCGATGCAGATCTTAACGCAGATCCATCGCTTGCTTCATCAACTGATGCAATTTTTTCGCGTCCTGTCGCAACAGGGCGAATCCTTCTTGATCCACTTGTTCAATACGTTAAAGTCTCGCCTGAATATTTAGTAGATCCTGCACTCCATCCTGAAGAGGTTGATCAGATAGCCCTGAAAGATCGATTGAACGAGATAATGGTAGGATGTGTTTGTGCTGTCGGTCCAGATCCAAACTATGCATCTGCCGAAATGCTTCGGCTTGTTCCTGGGATAAGTCAGAAACTGGCGGAAAATATCATTGATTACAGATTGACGCATAATGGGTTTGCCGTTCGTGAAGATTTGCTAAACGTCGCGAGAATGGGTGCAAAAGCATATATGCTCTCAGCCGGCTTCCTAAGGATTGGCGGCGCGACTAATCCTTTGGATCAGACATTTGTGCATCCTGAAAGATATGAGGCTGTTGAAGGGATCGCAAAAGATATGGGTGTAACTACTGAAAGACTTGCCCATAACTCTCAGATTCAGAACTCTCTGGCCCAACTTATCCCGACTTATGCGAACCGCAAGCTCAACGCCGCTACTCTAAAATTTATAATTGAGTCGCTAAGGACAGGCGGAGAGGATATAAGAGTGCTTTCGTCATCACAAAGTGGTTCACAGTTGCAGGTAAGACCTATGGAAACTCACAGAGTTGCCGGTGGGCAAAACGGGAACCAATCGGGCCAACAAGCTTCTATTGATCCGGATTTTATTGCAACACTTCATATCGGTCAGGTGATTGACGGTAGAGTGAGTCATCTGGCACCGTATGGAGCTTTTGTAAATATCGGACACAATACGAGCGGGTTGCTACATGTGTCGCAGATGTCTGACGATTTTGTGTCGTCTCCAACCGAAATGTTGCGGTCTGGACAGTCATTACGTGTAAAAATACTTGATATAGATCCTCGTTTGTTACGAATTGCGCTGACTCTTAAGGGAATTTCACAAGAATAACCATATAAATTATGAAACGGTTTCTCTATGTTTTATTGATCATACTGATTACACTTCCGGCTGAAGAGCTATTCGGACTGTATTCAGTCACGCCTGCACTCGCTTTGCTTATTGGACTTGCATTCGCCCTGACAATAGGTTGTCCGGCACCGAAGTTCAATAAAAAGACTTCGAAGTATCTTCTGCAGGCATCAGTTGTCGGTTTAGGATTTGGAATGAACCTCATCGAATCGCTGAAATCCGGATCTGAGGGTATGCTATTCACTATAGTTTCTGTAGTAGGAGTAATGGTAATAGGCACTTGGCTGGGTAGTAAACTTTCGATAAATTCCCGCACGTCGTGGCTAATTTCATCGGGAACAGCAATTTGCGGAGGCTCAGCTATTGCGGCAGTAGGACCTGTTGTTAAGGCTAACGATCATCAGATGGCAGTGTCGCTCGGCGTGATTTTCATTCTCAACTCGCTTGGTCTACTAATATTTCCGCCTTTAGGACATTTCTTTGATATGTCACAACAGCAATTTGGCACATGGGCAGCTATAGCAATACACGATACATCGTCGGTTGTTGGGGCCGGCGACGCTTATGGCCCCGAAGCTTTGAAACTTGCCACTCTTATTAAGCTGACACGAGCCCTTTGGATTATTCCGCTGGCTTTTTTCACAATGTTCTGGTTTAGAAAAGAACATAAGGCAGAAGCAGGATCTGGAAAGAATAAGGTTTCGATTCCCTGGTTCATATTCTTGTTTGTACTTGCTATGACTATCAATACATATCTACCTCTACCTGAGACGCTGACTAAGATTCTTGTCCTGATAGCAAAGCGCGGTCTTGTTCTTACTCTTTTCCTGATAGGTTGCTCGCTGTCGATCAAAACCATCAAGGCTGTAGGAATCAAACCCATGGTTCAGGCTGTATTGCTTTGGATAGTTATTGGTGTCAGTTCATTTTTCGTAGTGATAAATACAATAGAATGACCGAAAGCTGATGATTTTCCCTCCTCCCTCGGCTCCTATGATACCTGTAGCCGCAGCATTTGCGCTTGGCATTGCTGCGGCTATACTTATCGGCTTGCCCGGTGCACTAATTATTGCTGGGGGATTGACGGTGATATGTCTTGTGTTGAAAAAGAGGTATATAGTGGTATTGGGAGTGATAATGGCCTCGGGAACCTGCCAATGGTTTCTGAATGAGCCTCGGGATAATATAAAGCGTTCTGAATATCAGGTTTATTCCGGAACAGTCGTGAATATTAAAGATGTCGTTAGTTCTCGAATAGTGACATTACGGATAGACTCTGCATGCTATAGCCCGATCAGCGCAACCAAGGCTGACATAATCATACCATCTTATAATCCTGAAATACATGTAGGAGACAGAATTGGATTCGGTGGATCCCTCACCCCTATAGAAGTTCAGACAGATCTTCCGGATGAGATTTCAGCCTCCGAATTTAGTTTAAAGAAAGGAATTCTGCGGTCAGGGGTGGTTTTAACTGATTCGATACACTATGTTATTGAAGAAAGTGGTATTCTTAATGATATTAGAAGATGGAATCTGAAACTTACTGATTGTTTGATGGGGAGTAATCTCAGTGATCCGTCAAAAGATTTTTTTGCAGCAATACTACTTGGTGATGATACACTGCTCAATCGCGACCTAAAAGATGTATTATCTACAGCCGGACTTGCTCATATTATTGCACTGAGCGGTCTGCATGTGGCGGTCATAGCATTTTTCGCCGGAATAATTCTGTTGCCATTAAGACTAATTAGATCGCGATGGATCTTTGCAATGGCTTTAGTAATTTCTTTCTGGCTTTTTGCAATTATGACGGGTATGGCAGCGTCTGTTATAAGATCCACAATTATGGCGTCGGTTCTTGCATTAGGAGTGGTGTTGCAAAGAAAGACAGTCCCTGCTAATTCTCTGGCTTTGGCTGCATTTGTGATTCTCTTGTTCAAGCCTTCGGAACTGATTGAACCAGGCTTTCAGATGTCATTTGCAAGTGTTGCCGGGATACTGATGTTTTATAATCACTTATGCTTTGGAGAGAATGGGTGCAGAATTGTGCGTGGTATAGGTTCTTTAACTGCTCTTTCCTTGTCTGCCGTGTTAGGATCCAGCATTTGTGTTGCCTTTTATTTCCACAGTGTGCCGCTTATGTTTCTACCTGACAATATACTCGTGGTACCGATTCTTCTGCCGCTGGCTATGGGAACCGGAGTTATTTCACTCGTTATAAGTGCGACAGACCATGATCTTCCTTCATGGCTGGCAATGACGGCTGACGCAATTACAGATCTGATAAACCGTGTAGCCGCATTGGTTAGCCAGATGCCGTATGGTGTTTTAGATACCGGAGAATTAGGTGCCGGGGCTGTATTGTCGGGAGTTACATTATTGTTGTTATTCAGACTGTGGCTCCAAAAGAAAAAACACATCTGGTTGGGGTGTATCGGGTTGATGTTGATATGCCTTTTTGTTTCATGCGAAGAACTTTCTTTGCCTAAGACAGGAACCGAAATATATTTTGTAAATCAGAATTCTAGGTCAACTGAGATAGTTTTAAGAGCAGATAGGCAGCTATTAGTGATGTCGTCAGCACTTGACGGGGATACGGCAAAGATTGCTGAAAGCATGAGGATAAGATATGGTCGGTATATGAGGAGAAGAGGCATAAAAGAGCTTAGAATGATACCGAGACAATATGAATCGAAAGAAGTTGTACGTAATGGCGCCTATATGAATGCTCGAGGGATTAATCTTGTGGTAATAGGAAGGAACAGTGAAGATGTTATAGAACGGTTCAAAGGTGTTCCGCTTAATTATGTAGTGATAGAACCTACTTTTAGGGGTGACAAAGCTGATATGGCAGCAAGAATGAGGTGTGACAGTATCATTGATCTAAAGGAAAAGAGAGAAGAACAAAGGAGAGTGGAGCGATGAACTAAGAAGATATCCGGAGAGAATAATCTTGAGGATGGGTATACGACAATATGTGCGCGGTAGTTCCCTGGCACGCATCACCGTAGCTCCGGCGGCCACAAGGTCAATGTCGAGTGAAACCTGAAATTTTCTTCTGTCTCGACCGAAGAGTTCTTCGATACGTTTAGTGATCCGAATTATTTCGTCAGTTGTAAAGATTGGAGGTACGACTGAGTATATCAAAGCATTGGAATAGGTCGGAACAGGCATGAGAGCTCCTATTGCAGAGAAAGCTGGAGTAGAAGGAAGGAATTCTTCTGTTATGGACGAAGATAATGGCAGGTCGTCGTGCAGAACCCTGATCCCTTGAGATATAAGAGCTGCCTGATTCCCATTGCATGTATCATGGTTCGAACCGAACGAGAAAATGAGATCCATAATCAGGGGTCAGTTTTGATTCCAGATCTGCCATGATGCAAGCGCCTGACCGATCAACATAGCACGTCCACTGCAAACTTGAGCACCTAAAGATTGTCCACGCTTCATAAACTCTGTCGGATCCGGATTATATACCAAATCGTAAAGTAAATGATGAGAGGTCAACTGACTGTAAGGGATGTCCGGCGCAGAATCTATATCGGGCCACATGCCGAGCGGAGTGCAGTTTACAATGACTCCGTATTCACGGAGTATAGAGGGTTCGCCGTTTAAATCGGCATACGTGATGTTATTATCGGAGTTCCTTCGACTGACTATGACAACCTCGAAACCAAGACGGCGCATTCCGACACATATTGCAAGGGATGCACCACCGGTACCCAGAATTAAGGCTTTCTTGGGCATGTTTGGTTTAAGAAGTGGCCTTATAGAATCAGTGAAACCAATGATATCAGTGTTGAAACCGCATAGATGCAGCCCGTCAGTATCACGATTGATCCGTATGGTATTGACAGCTCCAATTTCTGCAGCAAGCGGGTCGATGCTATCAAGAAAAGGCAGAACATCTTTCTTGAAAGGAATAGTCACATTGAGACCACGCAGTTCGGGATGACCAAGAATTGTACTAAGAAGACCTTTTTCAGGATCCTCCACAGATTGCATCTCGAAATTTGAATAAGAGGCATCAATATTTTCGGTCCTGAATTTCTCTGTAAAAAAGTTCTTTGAGAAAGAATGGCCAAGTTTTTTGCCAACCAATCCGTATTCGATCATAGTAGTGTTGTGGATATTATTGAGTCAAGGAGTTATATACTTCCGGTTTGCCGATATCGACCCAGGAGTATCTGTCGAGAGAGATAAATCCTTTGATGCAGGCGTTAGAGCAGGCCTCAATATAAAAATTGATAATATTGAAAGGAGTTAACGGCTGTCGGTAGGAAATTAGCGTATCAATGAATTTTCCTCTGACAGCATGTATGCCGGCGAATGCCGCTTCACAGATCGTTGAATCAAGTTTTAGGTCAAGAAATGGTGAGCGCGTTTCCATCGATGCAGAATCGAGCCAACCGACCATCCGCATATCTTCACAATTGAAAAGAAGTTTTCTTCGGGTGACCCTAAGTGGGTTAACGAGCAGGATTGCATCAGCCAGGGAAGATTGCATGTGATCAACAAGGGCTGAGATATTAAAATCAGTCAATATATCGGCGTTGACGATTACGACGAGTTCGTTCTTATCAGAAATATCGAGAAGAGATAATGCACGAGCTATTCCTCCACCTGTATCAAGCAATAGCGGCCGCTCATCACTGACTATCAGAGATGTACTCACCTTGCTACGGATTGAATTGACGAAGGCATGAATCATGTCGGCATGATGATATGCCGTTATGGCAATCTTATCGACACCAGTAGCTGTCAATATCTCTATCCAGCGTTCGAGCATAGGCTTCCCGTTGACTGGTAATAGTGCTTTAGGGCAGGAGTCAGTAAGTGGTCGCAACCTTGTGCCAAGTCCGGCGGCAAGAATAATAGCTTTCATATTCCGTTGTTTTCAGGCGAAAGGATATATGATATTCCCAAGTTTGTATGATTTACCGAAACCGGTATGTTGAATTCGCGATTGATCCGCTTGGCAAGTTGCTCGGCTCCAAATACAGAGCGATGACGACCGCCGGTACATCCGAACGCTACAGATAAGGAATCAAATCCGCGTTCAAGATAGCGCTTAACCGCTTTTGATACTAAATCGTAAGCCCTATCAACAAGAGCCGGCATTTCACCATCGTTCATTAGGAATGTAATGACCTCGGGATCACGACCCGTGAGATGACGGTATTCAGCGTAACGACCTGGATTGTGAGGAGCACGGCAGTCAAAAACAAACCCTCCGCCATGTTCAGAGCGATACCGTGGCATTCCACGTTTGTAACTGAAACTACAAACGTCAAGAAACAAACCGCTGTTTCCCAATTCATGCGTACCACACCATGGGTGGTTCATAGCTTTGCCGATCACGTGCAAAAGATATTCGAGTGAAGGCGTTTCCTCGGCTCTGAGCATTTCTTCGAGGCGTTGTAGTGTCAGTGGAATCGGTTTAAGAAACGGCACTTTACCCTCGATAATACCACGCAAACCGTATGCACCCAGTACCTGTAACAGACGGCAGATGACCATGAAACGAAGTGAACGACGGAACGCCGCTTCAGATGTCCCGGGAGCAAAGCGAAGCATCTCCCTGAAATATTCGGCGATCAATTCGTCGCGCACTGCTGCAGGAATGGCAGCGCGAGTCTGCCATAGAAGAGATGCAAGATCATAAGTCACAGGACCAAGGCGTCCGTGCTGGTAGTCAATCCAGTGAAGATTCATTTCCTCATCAAACATCACATTGCGCGACTGACAATCACGTAGAATAAATGCCCGGGGAACAGAAGAGTCGCCTATTGAGGTCATTCCGATAAGAGTTTCGAAACAGTTATCAAGGCGATCCTCGTCGAGAGATATATCGAGAGGTTTAAGGAAGCAGTATTTAAAATAATTCAGATCGCGCATCAAGGCCCGAGCATCCATAGAGATAGGCGGAAGGCAACGAGATACATCCAGTCCCTGCGCCGTAAGGAACTGGATAGAGGGGAGTTCTGATACCGTTTTATGGAGAAGCGACATGATCTGTCCATTCCAATCTCCGTTTTCCCGACCCGCTTTAATGAGCTCATAAAGATTTACGCAGCCGACATCAGTCTGGAGATATGTTTTGAAGTCCCTACTTATACCCAGAATATCAGGAACCGGTAAGCCTTTCTCACGGATATGACGAGAAAGATAGATGAATGCTTTGTTTTCGCAAATATTATCACCGCATGTTCCTATAATTGTAGCGTCGGTATTGAGAGTGATGCGATAGTAACGACGTCCTGACCCTCCCTCAGAAATGGATTCTATCCGGACAGGAGTGTATTGAAGACTGAGACATAAATCTCTCAGTGCTGTCTGATCGTTAGAAGAGTTTGTCTGCATGATGATGCAAACTTAACGAATTTTATTGAAAGCACAAAGAAATACCTGAACAGGGTAATACCGTTAGGGGCAGGTGCGCACCTCAGGGGTTTCGATATGGATTAACTTTGCAGCTGAGAAAAACATTTTTCTATCGTGAGGAGTTAAATATTCAGAAGTTATCAAGAAACAGAAAAATATGAAGAAGTTATATCTTTACATACTGTTAGCAGTGCTCAGCGCGGCTGGTATAAGCAGCTGCACAACAAGCGAATGGGACAGTATGCCCGAGAAAATTCAAATCTTTATAGATAAGTATTTTAACTCGACAAATATTGAGAGTTTCAGTGAGTCGAACGGCCATTATGTAGTTGTGATCAGAAACGGATGCGCATTGACATTTGATTCTAACTACTCGTGGACAATTATTGACGGTAGGGGAGGAACATTACCACAATTATTGATCTCCGATCAGCTGCCTGAGAAGCTGTATAATTTTCTTTTCAATATGGAAATAACCAATCGGGTGTATGAACTTGATAAAACATCTACAAAGATCTCAGTAAAACTGACAGATACATACGTAGAATATGACATCAGCAGTCAAACGGTCAGTTATCCGGACCGACCAGTCTCACCAGCTACTGAGACGGAGGTCAAGGAATAGCGAGAGGAATTCTCTGGAATCTCATTTTAGACTTCAATTCAGGAAAAGAAAGAGTAAGGATTGCCCCGTCATCTGAAAGATCGGCAAACATTTCGCCAGCAAGGCGTTCAAAGGAAGCCGAGATCCATTCAAGATCGAAATGATTCAGGAAAACAGTTGATGCAAGAGTGCCTTTAAGCATTCCGGGTTGCCATTGATCGTCGGCAACTTCAGCTCCGCCAAGGTAAATGATTTCAGTTTTGTCTGAATTGGTTACGGTAGCAAATATGTAGAAGCCGCCGGGACGAGCAAAATCGTTGTCGTTCTGCCGATCGAGATATTTCCAGATACCATCAATCCGATTGCCGGATAATCCAATACCTTGAAGCAGCTTTGAGACATCATGGTCAGTTTTTAATACCTCAGCGTTGCTCTCAGAGGATTCAACAACGAAGACTGACGGGCGGACAGTTCCAGAACACCTGAAATAAGTTTCGACAGAACCGGAACAGGTAAACGGAATGATGAAAGATACAACTTCGACAGGATAGCGGTCGCCAATAGAGATAGTGCATCTGTTGTCTGTTACAGACATAATGAGAGTGTTTTCACCACCCGTGAGTGAGATACCGTGGTCAACATCAGTCTTAACAATAGTACTGATACTATCTTCAGACAGGGTAGTAACCGAGAGTCGAAGTCGCCGACCACCATTAACATCATCGATGTAATCAGTGTGCCGACGAACTTCTATCTCAACGGTTTCAGACGATGAAAGGTTGGTCAGCCCCAGACCCCAAGCGTTTTTTGAAATGCCACCGCGGCGTGGAGAATCGGATGGGACCGCGCATCTTGCCTCCAACACAATATTACCAAGTGGGAAATGAATCTCAGATGATCGAATCAGGGTGTCGGTTAACTCTACAGGATGATATAGTAAATATTGTTTGTTCTTCGCATGGGATGCAGACACAACTGAACATCCCAAAATAAGACCAATAGCTATTATCGGGATGCGCATAATTCCAACACACTGTCATTAAACTGATCGTCTGGAAGATCTGACGAAAGCCACTCAACATGTAGGCCGCGTCGTTCCATACCACGAAACCATGTCATCTGTCGTTTGGCAAACTGGTGTATAGCTATCTCAAGTTTTTCCACCATCTCATCGTAGGATATCTTACGGGTAAGATACAGAGTGAGATACTTGTATTCCAAACCATAGGCCAATAAGCTGTCAGCACTTACACCGGAAGCAAGGAGATTACGTACCTCATCAACCATTCCGGAATCAAGACGAGAATGAAGACGGGCAGTGATATTCTTCCTCCTGGTTTCACGATCGGTCATAATTCCAATTATCAAGGGTTGTTTCCAATCTTCGGTTGAAGATTGACTGACAATCGTCTTCTCAGGATTCTGAGAGTAGAAAGTCTGGATCTCGATGGCTCTGATCGCGCGTTGAACAGTATCAGTATCAGTTGTGTTATGAAGCTGTTTCATTCCAGAAAGAATATCGCGCAATTCTTCGATAGTTTTTCCCTGAAGTGAGGCTCGTAACTGTTCGTTGCGCGGAACCTCAGGCATTATAGTACCACGCGCCAATGCCTCGACGTACATACCGGATCCACCGCATACTACAGGAGTTTTGCCTTCGTGCTCTATCTTTGAGACAGCAGCCCGGGCATCAGTGAGGAAACGATATAGATTGTAGACTTCACCTGGCTCAACGATATCGATAAGGTGATAAGGAATTTCGCCGTATTCCTCAATGTCCTTACCAGTTCCAATATCCATCCGGCGATAGACTTGCCTGGAATCCGCTGATACGATCTCACTGTTTATGCGTCGAGCAAGACTTACGGCACGGGCTGTTTTGCCCGTAGCTGTAGGGCCGGTAATGATAATCATGGTTGAAGCTGGATAGTCAATCTTAGGCGTTAATAATCTTTACCCTGAAATCTGCGACGCCAGAAACGGCGCAAATGAAAGAACAGATGGTCTTCATTGTCATTTGCAACATAGAGCCATCGGTTATCGTTGCAGTTGATACTAAGTTTCTTAAGATCGTCGAAATGAAAGGTCGGCCGATAGTGTCGCACTTTATACAACCGATCGCCATCGCGGTTATATGTTTTCGACGCCATCGTAACGGTGTATATTCGATATAGCTCCGCCGCCAAAGCCGGTTCGATCTGCTTCTCCTCTATGAGCTGCTGAAGCGTCAGCATTGATAGCCAGGACCCGTTGCTATATCTTTGTTCAAGCAGTGTATGATCATGATCGTTCACAAAGACAATGAAATGATAGGTGTTGGAAACCTGGCCCACACTCTCGGTAGAGTAAAGAAATTTCATTTCGGTATCTGTAAGCATCGGAATCACGCTTTTGAGGTAAGAGAGGGCGGTAGCGTGATCTATATGCCTCTGTCGACCAATTATGACTGATGCAGGGGTATCGCCTTTGGAAACGAATGGGTTGAACATATCATCAGCAGCCGGATCGGTGAAGCGCACAAATACTTTGTTATCCCAAACCAGCAGATACCTTATAGATGTCACCGGCCCACGTCTGATTTCGGAACCAATCAAATCTTGCTCGTAGTAGTGCCATAGTCCGAAATAACGGATTCCCATGTAGATAGCGGAAAAAACAAAAAACAGGCCGGGAACTACAAAAAAGAAGTATCTATCGGCTCCGTTAAGATTCTCATTAATATATCTGAATGAGTAGTAAACCCAATCGACACCACCGATGAACGTAGAGATCAGCAGAAGCACTTTATTCTGGAACGCTCCCTCCTGAGAAAAAATCGCGCCAAGGAATCCTCTCTCTACCGGACCTCCATAACGGAGCCTACAATCGCGACAAAAAGGAAACTTCAACTTTGCAAGCCTTCTCCACAGAGTAAAAATCACAGTGATGGGTGTAATAACGAGAATCGGAATAACTGGCGGAGCCGCAATATCATGGTCAGTGGCAGACGAAGGCTGCAAAAGGATAATAGCAATCATCGCAAGAGCTGACCAAAGCAATACACGGGAGGTGATGAACGGAATCAGATAGCAACAAGGATTAATACTTCTTTCGCGTGATTGTCTTATCCAGATATAAAGTAAAATATCGAGAACAACGGCAATAAACGGTATCAAGATCCATTTGCGTGCGACAACAAGTGGTGAGAGCTCCACGGCCAGAAGGCAGCCGGTGCTCACAACCCATGTTATCCACAGAAAAATAATACCGTTTTTCCGTGTATTATTGTCGTTGGTTTCGAGACTCATTGCGTCAGCGCATGTTTTTGTCGAAGTAATCGAGCATTCGGGCGTAGACCACAGTCTGATCTTTGCATCCGTTGATGAAGTGGTTCATGTTGGGGAAGATCAGCATATCACACCATCCTCCTGCCATCTGCAGATTGGCAACATACTGGACAGTATTAAGATAGTGGACATTGTCATCAGCCGTACCTGTCATGACAAGCAGCGGGCATTTCACCTCGGCTGTTCGATTGACAGGAGCAGAAGCCTGATATCCGTCGGGATTTTCCTGAGGTGTCTGCATATAGCGCTCGGCATACACAGTGTCATAATATCTCCAGTCGGTCACCGGCGCTACAGCTACAGCTGCCGCATAGGGAGCATTTGGCTGCGATGAAGCCATGAGGGTTTCATAACCGCCGTAGCTCCAGCCGTGGAGTCCGATTCTATTGGCATCCACATACGGCAATGATGCGGCATAACGTGCAGCATTGACCTGATCGATCGATTCAAAGTGACCAAGATTCTTGTAGACACAAGTCATGAACTCGCGACCGCGACCACCAGTTCCTCGACCATCTACGCACATGATTATGTAGCCTCGTTTGGTGAAGTAGTTAGCCCAGTTGACCGACCAGGTGTTGAGCACCTGCTGTGAGCCTGGACCGGAATACTGAAACATCACTACAGGATATTTTTTTGACGGAGTGAAATCGGTAGGTTTAAGCATCCAGCCATTGAGTTTGTAGCCATCGCTTTCCATAGTGAAGAATTCCCTTACGGGTTCACCAGCCCAGCTGTCGGCATAAGCTGAGTTATCTTCCAGAGTCTTGATCTCCTTATCGTTGGCGGCGCTATTTAGAGTGTAGCGCGGGGGAGTTTTCACTGAGTTATAGCTAAGAGTATAAAACGCCATATCAGGACTGAAAGTAGCCGACGATGTTCCTTCGGCAGGACTGATGTCAGTAACTTTTCCGTTTCGGTCGATGCGGCTAACTGTGCGGTTTATCGGCCCGTGAGCGGTCGACTGATAATAATGGACACCCTTTTTGGAATCGAAGCCATAATATGCAGTCACATCATAATCGCCCGCGGTGATCTGACGCACAAGGGAGCCAGAATAGGAGTATTGATATAGATGGTCATATCCGCTCCTCGACGATGTGATCACGAAACCATCGGGAGAATAATGTATCGCCTCGTATGTATCGGTGCTTAGCCAGGCGGCAGATTCTTCGACAAGAAGCGACTTTACAACCGTCGAGATAGGATTTGCCGAGAAAATTTCCATTCTCGTCTGATTGCGGTTGAGGGTCACAATAATCAGTCTGTCGGGGGAGTAGGCATAGGTGATTCGCGGAATATATTCCGTCTGAAGACCCGGCAGGTCAATCTTTTTCACCTTTCTCGTCTCAACATCATAGCTATGGACCGTAACAACAGAATTTTTCTGTCCTGCCACCGGATATTTATATGTAAACTCACCGGGATACAGTGCATACTGATTCATAGCGTCGCAAGCTCCCTCATACAACGGGAAGCTATACAGTGGCACCTCTGTTTCGTCGTAGCGCAGGAAGCACAGATTACGGTTGTCGGGTGACCAGGTCATTGAGGCTGCTGTAGAAAACTCTTCCTCATAAGTCCAGTCTGGCACGCCGTTGATAATTCTGTTATAAGAGCCATCGGTTGTCACGGCTACCTCAGTCCAATAGTCTATTTTTCGGAGGTAGATATTGTTGTCTGCAACAAATGCTACCATTCGTCCATTAGGCGAGAAAGTTGCGGCACGCTGACGCGGATGATCAGTCGAAAGTGGCTTCAGGATGCGAGATCTTATTTCATACACATAATATTCGGCATCGAAAGAGCGCCTGTATATTGACCGACGGTTGCGGTAAACAAGAATCTTGCTGCCGTCGGGACTAAGCTGGTAACCCTGAATAGATTCGAGCGTAGTTTCACGCGTATGTGTCAGATCCATCAGTGTCTCAAGCTCTTTCCCTGTACGGGTGTCATGCTTCACAATTCGTTTGCCATCCTCTGACATCTGCAAGTAAGTAGATCCGTCCGCAGTATAGTTAAGGGCTCTCGGGGCCGCCGGATAGCGGGCTGCACCCGTATACTTTTCAAGACCTTCGTAGGCCGATATATTATTGGCAGCCTGCGCCGGTCCTCCAATCGAGGCCGTCGCAACCATAGCCATTGTTATAAAATGAGATATGTGGTTCATTGGAATTGAATGAATTGATATTCTATGATATATGATCAGAAAAGTCTGAGTTGTTTAGCATCGTCGGCCATTTTTGCCTTTTTGGGTGGTGCCTTATAACCAAAATCATCGTCAGCTTCAGCAACAGAAGGTATTTTCGGTTTTTCGTTGGGTGAAGGGGCGATCAACCATTCGCTTTCGTCAATCAGTTCGTCTATAGCCGATATTTTCGGAGAAGCCTTTTTCTCAGACTTTTCACTCTGCTCTGATTTTGACGCTTTTGGCTTTCTTCCGCGTTTCGGTTTCTCCGATATCGGGGCTATGCTCTCTGCCAACGAAGCCCTGACTGCACTGAGCTCAGATTCCTTCTGAGCTAACAGATTCCTGAGTTCGGTGAGTTCGTCTTCTGCAGCTTTGGTGACTTCATTTAGCTCACGGGCGTGCGACTCGTTGAGTTGTTTTATCTGTCCAGAGAACTGTTTGTTTTCGCTGTCGATATGCTCAAGCGAAGTCAGCTTGTCTTCAAGTGATCTGTTGGTGTCGCGAAGATCAATGATTAGACGTTCCTTTTCGTTGAATCTTATCCGAAGTTTAGCAAGATTGTCGGCTGCAAGCTTTGTCGAATCGTATTTCTTCTGCAGTTCCTCGAGTGCATCGTTAGCGTCGGAAAGTTCTGAAAGCGTTCGGCGTTCCGACTTCTCGGCATAATCGAGATTCATCTTCAGTGTATTGAGATCAGCCTGAAGTTTGTCACGCTCCTCGCGAATAATTTTTAGCCTTTTGTCGGCTCCGTCAAGGTCTTTTTGCCAATCATCGCTGTACTTTTCGATATCAGCTAACTGTGCCTTCAGTCGAGTGTTTTCTTCAATGATCTGCTGTACGTAGCTACTGTCGATCGGCTCTCCGGTTTCTGCTTTAAGCGTCACACTCATAGCCCGCAATTTATTCTGCATACTAATGCTTTCAAGCTCAAACTGCTCTTTCTCAGCCAACAGACTTGCAACCTGCATTTCCAGGTCTTGAACTCTTTCGGTCAGCGCGCGCTTCTGGCTTGTAGCGCTAAGCTGTTCGTTCTGAAAATTATTACGCTGTTCTTCAAGAGCAGCGTATTGCGTCTTCAGTTTATCGAGTTTAGCCGCCAGCTCTTTCCGCTCTATTGCTATTTCCAGCTCTACCTGCCGACGTGCATCGGCCATCGCATTTTCGAGCGATTGCCTGACACCCGCATTTATTGATTCAAGAATGTACTTGCTTTGTTCTCTGGTGTTAAGGCATTTGCTCACAAACTCAGGCTGAATCTCGTTGAACAGTTCCACTACCGACGAGAAAATGTCCGTACTGAGAGTATCAAGTCTTGAACTCTCAAGCAGATTGCTTTCGGGAAGAGCCGGAGCTTCCGGTTCATCAACGTCAGACTGTTGCTGGAGTAGTTCCTGATCAGGATACTCCAGGTAGTCGTGCTCATTGATGCCGAACGCCCGTTTCATTTTGTTGAGAAATGACATGACAGAAGGATTTGGTGGTGGAGCTTATCAGTTAATGGTAGATTCGGCCGGTGGATAAACAACCACGCCGCGTCCTTTTTTGCCGTCGATTCCTATAATAAGAGGAGTCTGGAATTCTACTATTCTCAATCCGTCTGATTCATATACAGCCGGGAGCTTGTCGAGTTTGCTCACATCGAAATAACCTTCGCCGGCCGACGAATCAATGGTAAAATATGCAGCTCCCATAGATGTGAGATTCTGGAAAAAGTGGGTGCCCTGACTTGGCTCAACCCTATATCCCTTCAGTGAAGCTTCGACAATGAGACGAGCCTGAGAAATATTGGGCCATTTCACAGGAATACCGAGAGCTGCGTCGCTCGATCCCCAGCGTCCCGGACCAATCAGTATATAACCCTGATTCTTCTTTATGAAATCACGGTTGACTTTTTCTATCTCCCTGGCAAGAGCCGGATTATTCATGGAATTGAATCCCTGAGGACGCACGTAGACGACGTTGAACACATCATTTACTGTGCCGTTGCCGAGGGCCTTTTCGCTTCTGAGCAGAAGATCTTCATCAGGCAGACTCATAAGATGTTCATCAACCTGTTCACTCTTGTTGACTATCGGACGTATCTGCAGCCAGTAGATTCGTCCCTTGTGCTCTGCATCGGCACTGCTGTCATCAATCATGCCGGCGAATTCTATCTCAACGGGTCGCATCATTTCGCGCTGACCGGTCGATAGCATGAATCCTATAGCCTGCGCAAGCGGGAAGGCGTTATGCTTCAGGATATTGTTGAATGTTACTACACGACGGCCTTTACCCGTATCGTAGTCTCGCAACATGTAGTTTTCGTGATCGAAGCTCGAAACCATTAGTTTCAGAGCGCCTGCATTGGCGGCGTCCTGAATCATTACCCGCTTCAGATTAAAGCCGTCGTTCACGTTGAATGTTTCCGTTATCTTCGAGGTGTCGAGTGCAAGCAGTGATGTCTGAGTGTCGCGCAAGGCCAGACTAAGTTCCGATGTCTGCAGAACTGATGCCGGATGAGCCGGTGAGAATCGCAGACTCAGTCCGCCGTCGACAATGTATTTTCCCAATCCTACTGCGATTTCGGCTACGCCTTCCTCTGGCTTTTCATCACCAACAGGGTAGTAGTTGAGCGATCTTCCGACTCCCGAGAACGACGGAAAGTAGCCTATACCTTCAACGTCCTTACCGACAACCTCCTGAATGATGACGGCCATTTTCTCCTGGTCGATCACATTTGATGTCGCGTTCATGTAAGCCTTACTGTCGGCATAGAACACAGAGGCATATACTCCCTTTATGGCATCGCTGAGCATCTTGAGCATTTCATACCGATCGTCGACATGAGGAACCATATAGGTTGAGTAGATTCCGGCAAACGGCTGGTAATGGCTATCTTCAAGCAGTGATGAACTTCTGATAGCCAATGGTCTGTCTACTACCTCAAGCAGTGCGAAAAATGCCTCGATTAGTCGTTCCGGAAGTCGTGCTTTCAGGAAACAGTTGAGTATCTCAGTGTCGGGGGCATCGCTGAGAGCTATAGGATACAAGTTGTTGGTAGCCATAAACTCATCGAAGATATCCGTACAGAGAACCACTGTGCGAGGTATGCTGATGGTTATGCCGCCTGGAAAGTTGTCACAGATAGGATTCTTTTTTATGATCTGGTCGATGAATGCAAGACCGCGGCCCTTACCTCCCAGCGAACCGTCGCCTATTCGTGCAAAATTCGAATAGTGGTCGAAACGGTCTTTCTGGAACACGGCTACGACGCCACGGTTTTTCATCTTGCGGTATTTGACGATCAGATCGAAGAAAAGACGACGCACCGCAGGAGCCTCATCGAGATTCCTGAATTTATGCTCCCTGACCACATTGGCTATTGGGAAAAGCGCACGCGAATACAGCCACCGCGATATGTCGTTGCTCGATGCGTGGCGCAGCAATGAATCGGCAGGAATGTCAAATATGTGATACTGCAGGTCTTTAAGATTTTTGATCCGCAGCTGTTCTTCTCCTGTATTCGGATCTGTGATTACGAAGTCGCCGAAGCCGAAACGTTCGTTGATGGCAGCGCTGAGATCTACTGGAAGTTTCTTGCTGTTTTTGTCAAGGAACACACATCCCATATCTTCTGCCTCTTTGCGGTTTTCGCTTTCCGACGATTCTATGATAAACGGCATGTGTGGCCTGCGCTCTTTGATTGCGTGGGCGAGCTTAAGTCCGGCTTTACTATCCTTCACGCCTTCGCGGTGGAAAGACACATCGCTTATCACTCCTAAGATATTCGATCCGTATTTGTCAACGTGTAGCATCGCTTCCTCATAGTCGCGGGCAAGCATCACTTTGGGACGCCCACGCATTCTGAGCATCTGTTCGTGTGCATTGAGCGCCTCGGTCGATGCCTCCATGCTCTGATGCAGAAGGGTCTTGTAAACGTGCGGAAGCACTGAGGAGTAGAATCTCACGGAATCCTCAACCAGCAGTATCATCTGAATGCCTACATGATTGATGTCGTTCTCTGCATTCATCTTATCCTCAAGCAGCTTGATTATGGCAAGGAGCAGATCGACATTTCCAAGCCAAGAGAATACATAGTCCACTCCGCTCATATCCTCGTTTTCAAGTCGCCGTGACACGGCTCTGCTGAACGGAGTCAGTACTACCACCGGCAATTTTGGCTGAAGTGCCTTAATTTCTTTGGCGCCGGTCATGGTTTCGCTCACGGCATCAACACCCGGCATCATTATCACCAGATCAAAATGGCGCGCCTTGATCTCTTCAAGTGCTGCAGCTGTATCAGCTACCTGCGTCACTCGTGGCGGCGAACTCAGGTTCAGGGAAACATATTCGAAATAAAGCTGTTCTTCAATGCGGCCGTCCTCTTCCATCATGAATGCATCATAGGGCGACGCTACCAGAAGCACGTTGTGGATGCGCTTCTGCATTAATTCCTGAAATGCTGTGTCCTTTAATATAAGGCGACTGAATGCTTCTTCGTTCATTGTCTGACCGCCAGATTGTGCAGGCGAATGGGATGATTGGTTTTAAGCTACAAATTTATAAAATTCGCTTGGCATTTTCCATACTTTTTCCGTATTTTTATGCATCCGTTTGAAGAGTTATCTTTCTGATGGATCTTTCACTGAAGGAACAATAGTGCATATATCAGTGTTTCAATGTTGTTTACTGATCCGTAAAAGGTACTTAACTCACTCATTAGCATTTTCCTTATGGAATCATTTATTGGTCTTTTGAGAGAATACCCGGCTCTCGCGATATTTCTGACCCTGGGTCTCGGATTCTTTCTCGGCAAAGTTAGAATCGGCAACTTTTCGCTTGGCAGCGTGACGTCTGTGCTTCTCGTGGGAGTGTTGGTCGGACAGCTTGAAATACCGATTTCAGGGCCTGTAAAGATGATCTTCTTTATGATGTTCCTGTTTTCGATAGGATATAGTGTAGGCCCGAATTTTTTTAAGTCGCTTAAAGGTGAAGGGGCAAGACAGGCTCTATTTGCTGTCTGTCTGAGCATGACAATTTTTGTAGTCACTCTTACTGTGGCATACTTGTTCGGTTATACTAAGGGGGAGACTGTGGGACTATTCTCCGGGTCTCAGACCTGTTCCTCTCTTTTGGGAGTCGGGAGCGAGGCTTTGGAGCGTCTTGGTATGCAACCTGATGTTCTTAAAAGAGAGCTTGACATAATACCCGTATGCTATGCCGTGACTTACATCTTTGGCACGCTCGGCACGGTGATTATCCTCGGTAGTCTTGGTCCGAAGCTTTTGGGCGGCACGGAAAATGTCAGACGACAAACTTTGGAGCTCGAAAAGCAGCTCGACAAAACCGGCAAGAATTCCGACCCGGCCTATGTCAACGCTCTCCGCACGGCCGAATATCGCGCTTATCGTGCTGATGGTATTCTTTTTTATGGACCGCAGACAGCACGCGAGATTGAAGTCTATCTGCGCCAGAACGGACTTGAGGTTTATGTCGATCGCGTTCGTCATGGAGACGATATCTTTGCACCTCGCCATGACGATCTTATTTATCCCGGCGACTCCGTGGTCATCTGCGGTCGCCATGAATTTATTGTCAGTGTTGAGCCGCTAGTAGGTCATGAGATTGCTGATGATACTCTTCTTTCCTATCCTCTACAGAGAGTAGGAGTAGTCGTTGTCGATAAACATTTCATTGGCAAAACTCTCTCTGACATCAGAAACACCAAATTTATGAGGGGAGTGGTGATCCGCGATGCGGCTCGTGGTGGTGAACCTATTGAAGTTAATCGTGACACTGTCTTTTCCAAAGGTGATCGCCTGACTATTGTCGGCCGTGAGGTACAGGTCGGAAAGGCTGCCGCAAAAATCGGTCATCTCGATAGGCCTACCGTTGTCAGCGACCTTATGTTCCTTGGTCTCTCGATATTTATTGGCGGTCTTTTTGGAGCTCTGTCCGTCAGGATCGGAAACGTTCCTATAAGTTTCGGTACAAGTGGTGGAGCTCTTATAGCCGGTCTTTTCTTCGGATGGCTGCGATCACGGCGTCCCACCTATGGAAATATTGCTCCCGGGGCGCTTTGGCTAATGAACAATATGGGTCTGAATGTTTTCATTGCTGTGGTTGGCATTGAGGCTGCCCCATCTTTCATTTCGGGTATTAAAACAGTCGGTCCGATGCTTTTTGTTGCCGGTGCGGTGAGTACTTCGGTTCCTTTGTTATTTGGTCTTTGGCTTGGACATAAGGTCTTTAAATTCAATCCTGCAATCACTCTTGGCTGCTGTGCAGGTACGCGCACATGCACTGCCTCTTTGGGAGCGGTTCAGGAAACGCTTGGAAGTACGCTTCCCGCTATCGGATATACTACAACCTATGCTGTTTCAAACCTTATCCTCGTTATATGGGGACTTACAACCGTCCTGATTATCTGATCTGAGTAAGACAGAAAAAGCGCCGGAACTGATGATTGTTCCGGCGCTTTTTCTGTTTATATCTTGTTTTGAGAGGATCTCACTCTTACACTTCTCCATCCATCAGGAAGCGCTCCACATCGAGAGCTGCGCGACAGCCGCTTCCGGCAGCAGTGATTGCCTGACGATAGCGTGGATCAGCCACATCGCCTGCTGCGAATACCCCCGGAATATTTGTTGCTGTAGTGGGGAGCGCTGTTTTTATGTATCCCTGTTCGTCTGTCTCGATCTTACCGCCGAACAGTGCCGTGTTTGGATGATGGCCGATTGCAAGGAAGAATCCGTCGATCGGCAGGTCATAGTGGCGCTCTTGATCAGTTCCTTTGTGCTCTACAAGATGAGCACCTTCAAGATACTCTTCACCATACAGTCCTATGGTATTGGTATTGAAAAGCACCTTTATATTGGGATTTTCAAGAACGCGCTTCTGCATCACCTTGCTGGCACGCAGATAGTCCTTTCTGACGATAAGGAACACATCGGTGGCGATATTGCTCAGGTAAAGAGCTTCTTCACACGCTGTGTCACCGCCACCCACAACTGCTACGCGGCGTTTGCGGTAGAAAAAGCCGTCGCAAGTTGCGCAAGCCGACACTCCAAGTCCCTGATATTTCTTCTCGTCAGGAATACCGAGATACTTTGCCGAAGCGCCCGTCGAGATTATGACTGTATCTGCTATGATCTCGTTACCGTCTGAAGCCTTGGCGTGGAAAGGACGTTTATCGAGATCGATCTCTGTAATGATGCCCGAACGAATGTCTGCACCGAAACGTCGTGCTTGCGAACGCATATCTTCCATCATATCGTTACCCGTAACTCCTGCCGGATATCCCGGGAAGTTCTCCACTTCTGTAGTTGTGGTGAGCTGTCCGCCTGGCTGATGGCCTTCATATAGAAGCGGGCCGAGATTTGCGCGTGATGCATATATGGCCGATGTAAATCCGGCCGGACCTGAGCCTATGATAAGGCAACGTGTTTTTAGAGTCTCCATAGTATACTTATTATTTTGGTTAACTATTATTTTTATATTCTTACTTCGTTGGTCCCGTGTTTTATCGGAGATCGACAATTTCCGCGCCTGGAGCGAATTTATTTTGAAAAGTAAATGTTGCTGTTCCAGGTGTCTTTCCATATTCCTTGATTCCCGAGATATTGATACTTACAGGAGTACCGTCGCTCAGAATCATGTTTATGCTTACTGGATAGTTTCTTTTGTCTATAGCGATGGTGACAGTTTTTATGTCGCTTTTCTTGTTTTTTGCCGTCATTTCCACCATTTTCAGATCTCCTTTTGTTGGAAGAGTCTTGGCCGTAAAGCTCTTGCCGAGTGACCCGATTATGGCGTAGGGATTTACCTGAGCTAATTCCTCTGAAGTCGGCTCCGTTATATTAACCTCCTTACGCGATGGGATGTAGCTCCATTGTGTTGTTCCGTCATACCAAATTTTTATACTCCTGCTGTCGATCATGAACTTTTCGCCTGCCATGGTGATTGTGCCGTTATCTGTGCCTTGAGGACTTTGCATAACGAACGTTGCCGATAATCCGGGAGTAGATCTCAGCTTTGTCGTTGCAAGTTGAATGCTTTTCATCCCGTCGGAAGGTGTAGATGCCCAAGCCTTGGGTCCATGAAATAGCAGACCCAAAAACATCAGTAGTATTGTCAAGTGAAGATGTCTGTTTGTCATTAACTGCTGCTGTCTTGCGGAAGTAGGGGAGTGGAAGGGCCATATTAGTCATTATGGCCACCTTTCTCCTCTTTTGCTTCCGCTTCTGATTTGTTGTCAGTATTATCAATGAGTTACGTTCTCAACTATAAAACAATTATCTCCGTGCTGCGGTTTATTACATCACGTTATTACCTCCGCAGATTTCAAGATAGCGCTCAAGAGCCAGACTATCCATAAGCACCTGTCTTGGTTTGCCTCCGGTCGATGGCCCGACTATTCCAGCTCTCTCAAGCTGATCCATAATCTTACCGGCGCGGGGGAATCCGATATTGTAGCGGCGTTGAAGAGCTGTAGTACTTCCTACTCCGCTTTCAATGACCATTCTCGCGGCGGCTTCAAACAATGGATCGCGGTCAGTCATTCGCTCGCTACCGCCTCCGCCGTTGCCACCTTCTCCGTTAGGTGCCACATATTCCGGAAGCAGATATGCGTCTTGATATCCTGTCTGATTTGAAATCCATTCGCAAATGCCGTCAACTTCGTCGGTATCGATGAATGCACATTGTACTCGTTCTATTGATCCGTCGCGTGAGAAAAGCATGTCTCCTCGACCTATCAGTTGGTTTGCTCCTGGACGGTCAAGAATAATGCGTGATTCGAGCATCTGTGTCACCCTGAATGCGATTCGTCCCGGGAAGTTGGCACGTATCACACCCGTGATGATGTTTGCAGAAGGTCGCTGCGTCGCGAGAATGATATGTATGCCTACGGCACGTGCTTTTTGTGCGATACGGGCGATAGGAGTCTCAACCTCTTTACCCGCTGTCATTATCAGGTCAGCAAACTCATCGATGATGACTATTATATAAGGTAGGTACTGGTGGCCGTTGTGCGGGTTCAGTCGACGCTGCACGAACTTATCATTATATTCTTTTATACCTCTAACGTTTGCTTTCATGAGCAACTCATATCTGTTGTCCATTTCCGTGCAGAGTGAATTGAGTGTCGGTACCACTTTCGCCGGATCAGTGATAATTGCTTTCTCTTCATCGGGTAGTTTTGCCAGATAGTGGCGCTCAAGACGTCCGTAGAGCGAGAATTCTACCATCTTCGGATCTACAAGCACGAATTTGACCTCCGCAGGATGCTTCTTGTAAAGTATCGAAGCGATAATCGTATTCAGACCTACCGATTTACCCATACCAGTCGATCCGGCAACGAGAAGGTGGGGCATTTTGGTCAGGTCAGCGATATAAACCTCGTTGCTTATCGTCGCGCCCATGGCCATAGGTAGTTCGGCTTTGGTCTCCTGAAATTTCTTCGACGATAAAATGCTTCTTATCGACACTATCTGTGCATCTTTGTTTGGAACTTCGATGCCAATCGTGCCTTTACCCGGCATTGGGGCGATGATTCTTATACCGATAGCTGAAAGGCTCAGGGCTATATCATCCTCCAGATTACGGATTTTGTTGATTCTTACTCCTTCGGCGGGTACTATCTCATATAGCGTGATTGTAGGACCTACTGTCGCTACGATTTTCGAGATTTCTATACCGAAGTTATTCAACACTCGGGTTATTCGTTCTTTATTCTCTTCTTGTTCTTGCTCATCCACGCTGTTTGTCTTTACAGGACGCTCGTGCAGAAGTTCCAGCGGCGGACGTTTGTAGTGGCTAAGCTCAGCTGTCGGGTCATACAGATCGCCTCCGTCATGTTCTGCAACTTCGATGGGGGCTGCTACTGTTGTCACAGTCTCGACTTCTCCGCTTTGAGGTTTGGCGGATGTCTGTTCAGGCACATTTGGTGAGGTCGCCGGTGTCTGACGTGAGTCCGCATTCCGTATGGGCTCTACGGTCGGTTGGGTATTTTGAACCGGTTTTATGGGCGCTTCCGGAACTGGGTGATTTTTTGGCTTTGGTTCTTCTGTAAGAGCATCAAGCGGCGACACCGGGGCAGCCTTTATTTCAATGGTGCTTTGGGGTGCTGCTGCATGTGATGTCCGCGTGTTCTGGGCCGGGGTATGTGGTGCATGATATGTTTCCTGCTCGGTCTGTTCATCCGTCTGGTAATCATCTAAATCTACCAGTTCCTCAAGAGGCTCGTTATAGTTGGGGGAGTGCTGGCCCGAAGAGTCTTTTTCTCCTTCATTCGTAGTGCTCGGCTCCTCATTCTTCATCGCAGCTGCAGCCTTTCTGATTTCTTGCAGGCGTTCTTCGGCTATCTTTGCCTCAAGGCGCTCCATGCGTCTTTTCTCTCTCCTTGCTCGGGCTGCAGAGATATGACCGCCTATCCAGCGGAAGAACTTTGCGAGCTGGGCAAAGAATATCAGTACCACGGCAGAAACGAGAATTATGCTTACGCCGATCATACCGAAAACACCCGTCGACTGATAGAGCAGATGATTAATGTAATATCCGTGCTCTCCGCCCCAGAACATTACACTCGGCATTGAATAGGTTACCATTCCGAGCACTACCGACATGCTGACAAGTGTTATCAGGCTTTTGAACGTCAGCGAAAAGAATTTTGCATGACGTGTTCCGGTGAGTGACAGTCCCAGAATGATTGAGTAGATTATGATGACGATGGCTCCAAGTCCGAAGCTGCGCGAGATTAGCGTTTCCGACAGCCAAGCGCCCAGAGGTCCACCGATATTGCTCACCTTTTCAGGTTGCACTATCATGTTGTCAAGGCTGTAACTGTGGACCACACTCTGATCCGCGGCTCCGTTGGCGACGTAGCTGATGAATGCTATCGAAAGATACGTCGCAAACACCAGAAGAACTATTCCTGCGAACATCGCAATACGGCCGTCCTTGAAAAAATTGGTTACGCCCGCTGATATTGCTTGAACATCTGGTGTCGGTTTGGCTGCCTTTTGGCGCGATCCTCCGGCTACCGCTTGTTGCTGTCTTTTTGTCTGCTGTTGTGTCTGTTTGGGATTTTGCTGTCTTTTCTGTCCGGCATCAGCTATGGGTTGACCGTTCTGCTGCCGGTGATTTGTTGTAGAAGCGTCCTGCTGCTCACTGTTAGGCTTTGGCATGGCTGCCGCTGCTACTGGCTCTTCTGCAGGATTCTGCATACGTCTCCGTGAAGGACGCGGCTTCGGTAGTGCCTCCGATTCAAAGGGAGATGAAGATATTTCGTCGTAAGATTCCATGCGGTGTTTTGAAAAATAGAATACAAAGATACGCAATTTCTGAATGACTTTCTGCGCACTTGCCCCTAACGTGAATCTTTTTTTACTTCGACATCCCGCTTTGTCGGTATCTTCTACCCGTTTGTATCTATATTTTTTAGTTTCGCGATGGTCTCTTTGGGGTTCTCCGATGAAAATACAAAGCTGCCGGCAACAAGAATGTCAGCTCCGGCCTCGGCAAGTTGTTTGGCGGTTTCCAAGTTCACTCCTCCGTCTATCTGAATTCTCGCACTTGATCCCGTACGCTTTAGGAGCTCGCATAACTGGCGCGTCTTTCTCAGAATATGTGAGATAAACTTTTGGCCTCCGAATCCCGGATTCACCGACATAAGCAATATCATATCAAGCTCTGTCGCGATATCCTCAAGCATACACACCGGAGTCGCGGGATTGAGGGTTACCGCGGCCTTCATTCCTGCGTCTTTTATCTGTTGCACAACTCTGTGAAGATGGGTGCATGCTTCGTAATGAACATTCATTATTGCCGCACCGCAGTCTCTCACTTGACTCACATACCTTCCTGGATCTACTATCATCAGGTGAACGTCAAGAGGTTTTCGCGCCATTTTCGAAACCGACTCTATTACCGGAAAGCCGAATGATATGTTTGGTACGAAAACTCCGTCCATCACATCAAGATGAATCATATCGGCTTCGCTCTCATTGAGCATCTTTATGTCCTGCCCCAGATTGCAGAAATTGGCCGACAACAGGGATGGAGATACTAGCATGTTAGTTTACTTTTTGTTTTTGAAAGCATTGAATAGAATGATACCTACGCATATCACCCCGATACCAAGACCGAAATATGTTAGGTAATCATTATACTTTTCTACCTGTGTGAATAAGTCATCTAATTTGACTGTTTTGCCCAACCAGTAGCCGAGACCGGCAAGTATGGCATTCCAAAGAGCGGCTCCGAGACCAGTATAAAGTATAAACTTTCCGACATTCATTTTTGCCAGTCCGGCCGGAATGCTGATAAGCTGTCTCACGGCCGGGATCAGACGGCCAATGAAAGTGGATATCGAACCATGTTCATCAAAATACTGTTCAGCCTTGTCAACTTTTTCGCGGTCAATTAGGCAAGCATGTCCTATTCTGGAATCTGCAAACTTGTAGACAAGCGGACGGCCGATCCACACCGAAAGATAATAATTGATCAGAGCACCGACAATGGCGCCGGATGTGGCAACGAAAACGATCATAAATACATTCATGTCGCTCACCGTTATTGTGCCACCATTATAGGTCATAGTTCTCAGGGTCTGGGCTGACAGATATGCAGCGGGAGGGACTACAACTTCACTTGGAAAGGGTATGAAGGAACTTTCGACTACCATGAGTAAAAATACCAGAAGATAACTGGCATTTTCAACTACCCATTGAAATATCGACGATGCGTCGGTCGAGAAAAGCAGTATCATTGCTTCGGTCATGTTGTGGTATAGTTAAGTCATGTGATGTTAGAGCAGGCCGACTTCTCTGAACATTGCTTCATATTGCTCAGCCTTCTTTTCGAGCGAAAGAGGATATGCTCTGGAAGTTGA
Organism: Bacteroides sp.; assembly: GCA_014801735.1. Next base: position 66,429 of record JAAVDO010000005.1, read on the forward strand.
GGGCATTCTGAATATCTTTAGTTCTTTACCCCAGGGTGTCACGCCTGTTATCGATTCTCCGACCTTCGGTGCAGATATGCCTGTGAGATCGCTGATCACTCCCGCGGCTTTCTCTCCCGTAGTGGCAAGATTTTTACATGTGGGTATGAGACCCATTAGTTCTTCCAGATTGACAGGTTCTACTATTTCGAGAAACTTATCCGAAGCATTGTCCTGCAATCTCCTTACTTTGAACCCCGTGTCGCATAGTGCGATGCCACGTTCTGTAAGAAATGCTCTGATATCGTCAAGACGAAAAGTTTTGTCAAGTTCATTTATGAAGCGGTCCCGATTGTCAAAAAATACAAGCCCCATTATCCTCCAGAAATCATTGATCTTGTTGGGATAATAGAACTTCATCGACCATCTGTTCTCTTTTGGAGGAAACGTTCCGAGAATCAATATTCTTGTATTGTCGGGAAGAAAAGGATCGAAAGGATGTGTTTCGATAGGCAGCGATATTGCATCCTGCTCTAGCGCTGTAGTCTTGACAGTTGATTTCATATACTTGTAATTTATTATAGGTTACAGTTTAAGTATAACATGACTGCCTGGCCCTTTGTTCCCGTTCTTCTTCTCGTGTCAAAAGTGAGTCGGAGTGCGGACGGCCGCTGTAGCATCCTGTCCGCGCTCCGACTGTGTTACTTTTCCGACAAGTCGTTATTTTACGCGCTCCACGTATGAACCGTCACGGGTATCAATTCTTACCTTATCACCAGTGTTCACGAAGAGAGGCACACGTACTTCCGCCCCAGTTTCTACAGTTGCGGGTTTGAGGGTGTTGGTCGCGGTGTCACCTTTGATACCGGGTTCCGTGTAAGTCACCTCAAGGACAACGCTGGTAGGCATCTCACAAGTGAGGATCGTGTCAGAAGCAGCATGAACCATAGCCTCGCAGATATCGCCTTCCTTCAGGAACTGTACACCATCTATGCTTTCGCCGGGGATAGCTACCTGCTCGAAAGTCTCGGTGTGCATGAAGTTATATCCCATATCATCCTTGTAGAGATACTGGTAGGGACGACGCTCGATGCGCACTTCTTCTACCTTGACACCCGAGTTCCAGGTCTTGTCGATTACTCGACCTGTTTTCACGTTCTTAAGCTTTGTGCGAACGAAAGCCGGACCCTTACCGGGCTTTACATGAAGGAACTCGACGATGAAAAAGTAGTTGCCGTCGATATCGAGGCACATACCGTTTTTAAAATCTGCTGTTGTTGCCATATATTTGTTTTGTGTTTAGTTTCACTTGCTAAGAGGTTGCAAAGTTAATCAAATTTTCTCAACCTCCGCAAATCAACTCATTATTTGCTGCGTTCTTTGCAGGTCACTTTAAGTTTTCTGTAAGCGCGCTCTGCTTTATCACGCGCTTTTTCCACGGTTTCGTCGATTGCGAGTATCACTCCCATGCGCCGGTGACCCTTGACTTCGGGTTTGCCGAAAATACGCATCTGCACGCCTTCCTCTTCAAGCACCTTATCAATATTGCCGAAATCCACAGTATCTGTATCTCCTTCGACAACGATCGCTCTTGAAGCTGATGGTCCATAGAACCTGATCCCCGGAACCGGAAGTCCGAGCAAAGCTCTCGCATGAAGACCGAACTCACTCAGATCTTGCGAAATCATTGTCACCATACCAGTGTCATGAGGACGCGGTGAAACCTCGCTGAAAATCACGTCGTCCCCCTTGATAAACATTTCCACACCGAAGATTCCGTATCCTCCGAGTGCGTCTGTCACCTTTTTTGCGATCTCTCTCGCTTTTTCAAGCGCTTTGCTGATCATAGGCTGCGGTTGCCAAGAATATCTGTAATCACCGTCGACCTGTATGTGACCAATAGGTTCGCAGAATGTGGTACCTGACAGGCTTCTCACTGTCAGGAGTGTGATTTCATAATCGAAATCTACAAACCCTTCTACTATTACTCTTCCCGCACCAGCTCGCCCGCCTTCTTGTGCAATCTTCCATGCACTGTCAGCATCTTCGGCTTTCTTTATCACGCTCTGACCGTGCCCCGATGAACTCATTATCGGCTTGACAACGCACGGCGTTCCGATGATTCTGACTGCTTCATCAAACTCTTCTTTCGTTGAAGCGAATCTGTATGGAGATGTCGGCAGGCCAAGTGTTTCGGCCGCGAGACGTCGTATGCCTTCACGGTTCATTGTGAGCCATGCTGCGTTTGCTGTGGGAGTCACATTAAATCCTTTGGTCTCCATCTCTTTCAGCATGTCTGTGGCGATGGCCTCGACCTCAGGGATTATATGGTTAGGCTTTTCTTTTTCGATTATTTCTTTCAACGCCTCTCCGTCAAGCATGTTGACCACATAGCTTCTGTGTGCTACCTGCATGGCCGGAGCGTTGTCATAGCGATCGCAGGCTATTACCTCAACTCCATAGCGTTGCAGTTCGATTGCGACTTCTTTTCCTAGCTCTCCGCTTCCCAGAAGTAAAGCTTTAATACCGACTGGGGTTCTTACCGATCCTATATGTATCATAGATTCACAAATTATTGCCTTTAACCTGTTTATTGTTCCAATTAGGAGAGGTGCTTGACGGAGCAGAATCCGCATGCGGCTGCAAATTTAGTGACTTTTGACCAATTCTCCACTCAGAATCATGCATGAAACATCAAATTGCAAAAAAAACTCTCGACGATTCGGGCTTTTCCCAAGAGTTTTGTGTAATTTTGCAACACCAAAAACAATACGTAACCCACGAGTTAAGTTAATTCGAACATTTACAGTCATGATAAATCGTGTGCTTATCAGAATAAAGGTAGTGCAGTTGCTCTACAGCTATTTGCTCACCCGCAGCGAGTTTAAAATCGAACAGGCTCCGGATAGTCGGTCTACTAAAGATCGCCAGACAGCTTATACCCTTTATCTCGATCTGTTGTTGCTTCTGCTTGAACTTTCAGGACAGAAGGTCCGCGATGAAGTGCCCGAGGCATGTAAGATGATTGCTGCCGATAAGTTTTTAAAGGCAAGCCCTATGGCTAAGTCTCTCTCTACCGATTCGAAGATCCGGGAGATCGTGCTGCGCGGAAAGAACAACGTAGCCTCATTTGATTCTGCTTTAGTACCTATCTATAATGCTGTAATTGCTTCGTCGCCTTACCTGCGCCATAGTAAGGCAAAAGAACGCAACTTGGCTTCTGATGTGGAGTTTTGGTCGGATGTGACCCTCAATGTTCTGCCTCGTGTGCCGGAGTTCACAGATACTTTGCGTAGTCGTAACGAGTTTAGCCGCAATGCTCTCGATAATGCCATCGCAATGGTATGCCGTACGCTCAACAGCTATAACGACAGTCTCTCTCAGGTCTCGGAAGCTCGCAACAATCTTGAGAAGTCACTCGATCAGGCTCACGATCTGTATATGGCTCTGTTGCAGTTGATGATCGATGTGACCGACCTGCAGGCTACGCGTCTGGAAGAGGCCAAGCATAAATATCTTCCCACTCAACAGGATCTGACGCCTGATACCCGCTTTATAGACAATGAGCTGATTAAGATACTTTGCGAGAATGATGAACTGAAAGAGTATCGCGACAGTCGACCGGTTTCTTTCCTTGATGATAATGAGATAGCTGTCGGCTCAATTCTGGACGACATCATAGAGTCTGACACATATAAAGAATATATGGCACTCTCGGTCACGGATTACCGCACGGACTGTGAACTTTGGAAGAACCTTCTCAAGAATGTGATCCTTCCATCTGATACGCTGGCTGAAATTCTTGAGTCAAAATCCGTTTATTGGAACGATGATCTTGAGATTATGGGTACATTCGTGATTAAGACTGTCAAACAGTTTGCATCTTCCGAAAAGGGTGGTAGAGATGTCAAGCTCCAGCCCAAATATAAAGATAGGGAAGACGCTGCTTTCGGCAGTCGACTCTTCCTTAGCGTTATTGACAATCGTGAGACCTACCGCAGTTATATCGATCGTTTTATCAATCGTTCACAATGGGATAGCGACCGTCTGGCATTTATGGACATCGTCATTATGATGACGGCAATAGGGGAGTTGTTGAACTTCCCGGCGATTCCAGTCCCGGTCACTGTCAACGAGTATGTGGAGATAGCAAATAGCTACAGCACTCCTAAAAGCGGCTATTTTGTGAACGGAGTTCTCTCTTCGGTTATTAATTATCTTAAATCCGAGGGGTTGTTGCTTAAAAATATCCGGAAATAAATGTATCTTTGCAGTCAGCATCCTACAGATGCCAGACTTCAAACCCATTAATAATATTACAACCAGTTCAGATTATGGAATCACAAGGTGGAATGCAACTTATAATGATAGTTGCTCTTATCGCCGTTTTCTATCTCTTTATGATCCGTCCTCAGCAGAAGCGTCAGAAAGAGATCCGCAAGTTCCGCGAAGGAATTTCCAAAGGTGACAGAGTAGTTACCGCAGGAGGCATTCTTGGAAAGGTAACCACTGTCGGTGACAAGACTTTCCGCGTCGAAATATCCAAAGGTGTAGAAATTGAGATCGACAAGAATTCTGTATATCCTTCCGCACCGGATGTTGCTTCCGACCCTGCTCAGCAGGATAAGATTAAGAAAGACTGATAATTGATCGGTTTTTGAAACTCATGCGGACTGCAGCCATGCTGGCTGTGGCCGCATTGTGGTTTTACATTGATCCGCAAATTTATGTTTAGCTCCCTCAACTCCCGGTATAAACGGTTTATCGCCAGGACCGATCTGGCGGTGCATTCGGCACGTGGCAAGAATATTATTCTATATATTCTGTGTCTTTGTGCCGCTTTTGTGTTTTGGGCTTTTCTCTCACTGGATACAGAAGTACAGCGAGATTTCGACGTACCAGTTGACCTGACCGGTGTGCCCGACAGTATAACCCTGATCGGATCGATGCCCCAATCTATCAGTGCGACAGTTCTTGGAAAGGGAAGTCAGTTGATCCGGTTCAAGTGGGGAAAAATGTCAAGTTTGAAATTCCGCTTTGATGCTGATAGGAAGGGAGACCGTAATTTTGTGTTGAGTAAAACTCAAGTTGATAGTAGATTGCGTGATTATTTCGGAAACGGCGTTCAGGTTATGACTATGCGTCCTGATTCCATACGGATTCCTTTTACCGCCGATCCTGGAAAGAGAATGCCTATTCATCTGAAGGTAGATGTACATCCCAATCTCCAATATATTATTTCAGGTCAACTGAGAGTTAGTGTTGACAGTGTAATGGTTTATTCCTCAACTGATATTCCACGAACACTTACTCATGTAGAGACCGAACTGCTTGAAAAGAGCGATCTGAAAGATACCTCCCGTTTTGAAGTAAAAATCAAACCTATCGAAGGGATGAGGATCATACCTGACCGGGTTATTGTCACAATCCCTGTTGAGCCGCTTATTGCCAAGCAGCGAAAGGTGAGGGTCGATGTGATAAACATGCCGGCTGGTAAGACTATGTTGACCTTCCCCGGTATAGTTGAGGTCACTTATCTCGTACCTATGAGTGCTTATGCCGATGACAACCCATTGAAGGTATATGCGGATTATAATGAAATAAAGGATTCAGGATCGGGAAAGATTCCTGTTGCTCCGGGTGCGACACCTGATTATTTCAGAAGCATCTCCATTACACCCGACAGCTTGGAATATGTCATTGAGCAAATAAACTGACAACAGAATGGATAAAAAAAGGTGCACTCATGTGATAGCTTTGACCGGTGGTATCGGTAGCGGGAAATCTGTGGTTTCCCGTATTCTGAATATTATGGGCTACCAGGTCTATGAATGTGATAGCAGAGCGAAATCTCTTATGGATTCAGATCCTCAGATTAGGGAATCCATAGTGGATTTATTTGGCGCTGGCTTTGTAGAGAACGGAATGATTAACCGTAAGAGGTTGAGTGACTTGGTTTTCTCTGACACTGCTGCTCTAAATGCTCTAAACAATCTTGTTCATGGATGCGTAAGAGATGATTTCCAAACATGGATTAATTCCAGTCAGGAAAGTCGACTACTATTTGTTGAGACAGCAATATTATATCAAAGTGGTTTCGATCGTCTTGTTGACGAGGTATGGACCGTGGTAGCCCCCGAACGAGTAAGGATCGAACGGGTAATGAATCGCAACAGCCTTACGGCATCGCAAGTCAAGGCACGGATTGAATCACAAGAGAATTTCATTGTCAACAATCCCCATCATAATGTTGCCGAGATCATAAATGATGAAGTAATTCCTGTGCTCCCGCAGGTAGAAAGACTTTTGGAAAAATATCTTTGAGTTGTCTTAGAAGTCTATTTTGAATGAATCGGCATCACGCCATGTGCCGAACTTTTCACGGTCTCTGATAAGTCTGCTCTTACTGAGGTCAGCATAGATAATACCGTTATCGTGAAACTCTGATATGTCTTTTCCGCGGTTGTCAAATATATATGACATATCATCGTTATAGTTTCCATAATGGTCGGAACCAAGCCGATCGCAACCACACACGTATGATTGGTTCTCGATAGCTCGAGCAATGAGAAGCTGTCTCCAGGCATATTTCCTCGATTCAGGCCAATTGGCCGGAACGATCAGCAGATCATATTCACAGACTTTGTTTCTGCACCATACCGGGAATCTGATATCATAACAGATACAAAGTCTGATATTCCAGCCCCTGAAAGTTACAATTTCCGGCCCATCATTCCCTGAGTCATAAACCGTTTTCTCACCTCCTATAGAAAACAGGTGACGCTTATCATGAAAGAAGATCTCATCCGTATCCGGATCAATTAGAAAGCCCCGGTTATAGTATTTGCCGGCATTGACGCAGGAAAAAGTTCCACAGATCCCAACACTGTGTTCGGATGCAATCTCTTTAAGACGGCTGATGGATGGACCGTCTGATTCTTCTGAGACCTTTTCTACAAAATTCCGATCCAGGGAAAAACCGGTGGTGACCATCTCCGGAAGCACAACGAGATCTGTGTCCGTATCAAGAGCCTTGATTCGGTTATTAATCCGGGTGATATTTTTCGAGGCTTCTCCGCTGATAATATCTGTCGGAATCAGTGCTATTTTCAGGTTTTCTTTTTCCATAAGATCAGTCTGTACTGAATTTTTCCGGATATTTTCCTTCAAATGGTTTATAGAAATCTTTAATTATCTGCAAGTCGTAATCGACATTTCCTGTAGAAATATAGATTTTATCAAGAAATATCGTTTTTGTACGGAAATCTATTGCACCAAGAATAATGGGAATCTCTGCGTCATGAGCTATATGAAGAAAACCTGTGTGCCATTTGGTGGTCTTGCTCCTAGTTCCTTCCGGGGTAATTGCAATTGTGAGTTGTTTGCTTCGCTTAAACCTCTCAGTGAGTAGCCTTGTGAGTTCCGATCCCGGTTTGCGTGTAACCGGTACACCTCCAATCGCTCGGAAAATTATTCCTAACGGGAAGAAGAACCACGAACTTTTCATAAGAAAACCGGACTTTCTTCCCAATGAAGCATAGGCAAGCTTTCCTAATATGAAATCCCAGTTTGATGTATGTGGCGCAACACAGATAATAGACTTAGGATAGTCGGGGACAGTGCATTGCACTGTCCAACCGGCCATCTTAAGTAAAGATCTGCTTAATGACTCGCTGAGTGCTGACATACTCACTTAGAGGCAGCCGCCTTGTTGGCTTCCCGCTGTTCTGCCGGAAGAAGACTGTTCATCTTGTGGAGAATTTCTCCAACCTTCTCATTAAAATCTTTGATGAGAATTCTGAAAGCCTCAGCATTGTAGGTTTTCTTGGCTTTACTGTAGGAGTGGGGAGTGTCGAATTCTTTTTCGGACTTATCGAATATGAAGCTGCAACGTTTCAGAGAATTTGCCTGCAGTCGGGCTATCTCGAGAATTATCTCGTTCATCGCCTTGATGTCGATATCCTTGACAGTTTCAGCAGCTATTATGCACTGGGCAGCAAGAGCTCCGCAGGCATAATGTATCTGTTTTTTGATTTGTCGTTTGTTTGCCATGTTTTTGTGTTTGGTTTTAACGCAGAGCGTTGGTTAGTAAATATTCTTTGAAGATGGGATAACTTTGCGGAAGTTGAGTATGTCGGGCGCCACTATGGTTTTGTTGCTTGAATTTTTCTTCTGCTGGGCTTGATGTCCCGATCACTATACCGGTTTCTCCTTCACGTATCCTTTCTTTAAGAGCGCTATAAGCTGCTTTCCCTGAGCTGTCGAACACACCTTCAAAAGCTGGATCAATTTCAGGTACAGACGGATAATGAACTATTTCGACAATTTTGCTCAGTTCATTATGGTTATCGTCATACAGCATTTTCAATCTCTCGAAATTGGGCGAGACGGAGCCTGGAGGAATATCTTCCGGATCGCGTCCGGTGATAAAATATTCCGAAAGGAAATACGGCGAAGTGGATGTCCTGGCAACTATAAAGCGATCTATTGGTAATCCCATTCGCTTTGCAATAAGTCCTGATGTAAGATTTCCAAGATTTCCTATGGGAATTGATACAACAAGCCGGATTTTGCGAGCATCCATAATCCTTGATAACCGTGCGAAAGCATAGAAGTAATAGAAGGTCTGAGGCAAGAGGCGAGCTACGTTCAGAGAATTGGCAGTCTGGAGATCTATTTCTCTTCCCAGCTCTTCATCGGATGAAGCACGTTTCACCAGTTCAAGGCAATCAGCAAAACAACCTCTTATTTCTACCGGAACTATGTTAGCTCCAAGCTTTGCAAAACCGGTGCGTCGCTTGGCTGAGGCGTCAGGCTTGTGAGGATACAACACGAATACTCTCACATTATCCATTCCGAAGAATGCTTTCGCAACCGCCTCGCCGGCATCTCCACGCGTGGCAATTAGAATGTTGGATTTCTGGCCCGGACGGATGAACCGCTGATGTAGATGCGCCATAAACCTTGCTCCGAAATCTTTATAAGATCCTGTAGGCCCATGAAACAGCTCGAGAGTGTGAATCCTGTCTTCGAGCTTGCGCATCGGAATATCGAAATTGATTGCATTCTTGACAATCGCCTGAAGGGTCTCGCTGTCAATGTCTTCTCCAAAAAGCATATTGGCGACTACATACCCGATATCGGGTAGTGTCATTTCCGATATATTATTGAAGAATGCTCTCGGAATCACGGGAATTCGTTCTGGAAGATAGATACCCCCATCGGTATTGACGCTATGGCGTACGGCCTCATAGAGAGTTACATTCTTTGAATTACGTGATGTTGATCGGTATAACAAAGCAGTTGGATGTTTTTTGGTGAGGAAAAGATTATTCTGTTTCAGCGAATATTAGCTATGCTGATAATATCGGCAAAGACACCGGCGGCCGTAACTTCTGCTCCGGCACCGTAACCTTTGATAACCATGGGATATTCCCGATATCGTTCGGTTGTTATGAGAATCACGTTATTGGAACCCTCCAGATTATAGAATGGATGAGAAGCTCCGACTGTCTGCAGGCCAACCGATAACTTTCCGTTTTCAAGACAAGCTACAAAACGATATGTCAGCCCTTTTGATTCGGCAGCAATTCGTTTCTCTTCAAACTCCTTGTCAAATGACTTCAGTTTCGCAAAGAAATCTTCTACAGAGCCATCAAATAATTTCTCAGGGATGAAAAGGTCAGCTTTCACATCAGCCTGTTCAACTTCGTATCCTGCTTCTCGGGCAAGGATGACAATTTTGCGGATTACGTCTCTTCCAGAAAGATCCTCACGAGGATCCGGCTCACTATAGCCTTCATCGCGGGCTTTTCTTATAGCTTCAGACATCGGTACTGTTTCTGAGAGCACGTTAAATATATAGTTAAGCGTACCCGAGACCACAGCTTCAATCTTCAGTATCTTATCACCCGAATTTATCAGGTTGTTGATAGTATTGATGATCGGAAGACCGGCACCTACGTTCGTCTCAAATAGGAACTTGACATTTTTGGCTTTTGCCAGATCTTTCAGGTGTTTGTAAGACGTATAATCGGAGGAAGCAGCTATTTTGTTGGCAGCTACAACATTGACATTGTGTGCCAGCATAGCAGGGTAGAGGGCTGCGATTACTGGTGATGATGTGCAATCGACAAAAACGGAATTATAGATATTCATTCCAAGAATCTCATCTCTGATGAGTTCCGGCGAGGCATGCAGTTGTGATCTGTCGAGTTGATCTTTCCAATCAGAGAGATCAATACCGTCGCTGCAGAAGATCGCTTTTCGGGAATTGGCAATACCCACAACACGTAGCTTCAGCGCTTTGGATTTAAGCAGTGTTTTCTGCTGGTGGGCTATCTGCTGAAGCAGTCGACACCCGACGTTGCCAATTCCCACTATGAAGAGGTTGAGTACACGAGTGTCAGACAGGAAAAAACTTTCGTGAATTACATTGAGCGCCTTGCGTTCGTTTGCCAGATCAATTACAAAAGAGATGTTGGTTTCCGAAGCCCCTTGCGCGCAAGCTTTCACGTTAATGCCGTTTCGGCCGAGAGTATCGAACAGACGACCGGCTACGCCAGGAGATTTTTTCATATTCTCTCCCACTATAGCGACTGTGGCCAGATTTCGTTCCACTGTGATCGGATTGATCTCGCCAGTCTGAAGATCGGTCATGAACTCCTGTTCAAGAGCGGAGACAGCTCTGTCAGCATCGGAATTTCTCACTGCAAAAGAGGTCGTGTTTTCACTTGAAGCCTGTGATACCAGAAAAACACTTACTCCGGCTCTTGAAAGAGCATTGAAGATGCGGGCATTTACTCCTATGATTCCCACCATACCCAGACCTGAGAAGGTGAGTAGACATGTGTCGTTGATCGATGATATACCTCTTATGGATTTTGCTATTGAGGTATTCTTCACAGCCTCGCTATCCGTGTGCAGTGTTCGGTCAGATATCAGTGTACCTGGAGCCACGGGATTGAATGTGTTCTTTATCAGAATAGGGATATTCTTATGGAATACCGGATAGATCGTTGGCGGATATATCACTTTGGCGCCAAAATTACACAACTCCATAGCCTCGATAAACGAAAGCCGGTCTATAACATAGGTCCCCGGAACCATTCTCGGATCAGCAGTGAGGAATCCGTCGACATCCGTCCATATTTCCAGAACCTCGACTTCAGGTAGCCCGGCAGCTAAGATAGCTGCAGTATAGTCGCTGCCGCCTCGTCCCAGATTAGTTACATCACCATCACTGTTCGAGGCGATGAATCCGGGCACAAGAATAACTTTTGCCGTTCTCAGCATTTCATCCGGGATAGCTTTTGCGAGCGCAGTTTTCGTAGAATCAGCATCAAGCACATGCTTGCCGAACTGATTCACGGTTTTGATAAAAGTTCTTGAATCAAGAAGGATGGTCGACGGCTCAAGGATCGCACTGATAATTGTCGACGACAATCTCTCGCCGTAGCTCACGATTATGTCAAGCGAACGGGGGGATAGGTCGCGTATCAGGTTTACACCTTTATATATATTAGAAAGCTCATCCAGCATTTTGTTGACTTCGCCCGATATTCTGTCTTTATGTTCATCAGGAACGATTCCATCGATTACTGAATGATGGCGCTTGACAATTTCTTCAAGTGAGAATATGTATGAAGACTCTCCCGAAGCCGCCATGCGAGCTGTTGATATAAGGCGGTCGGTGATACCTCCGAGTGCTGACACGACTACAATAACCGGTGCTCGTCCGGCTTCAGCTTCTGCATGGTCATGCACGATTTGCCTGACGTTTTGCAGACTTTCGACGGTTCCGACCGATGTACCTCCGAATTTCAGAACTTTCATTGCTATGAAACGGTTGTTATTATGGAATACGATGATAGAGGTGGAGAAGTGCGGGGTAGTGCGTTCTGATAATTACGCATACCACTGCAAATTTACACAGAATTTCGCTATTCCCGACGAATTTGACTGAAAAATCGCCTCAAATAATAATTTGTAGGTTTATTATTTGGCAATAATTCGAAAATGTCATATTTTTGCACGTCATAGTGCTTATCAGTTATTGAAATAACTGTGACTTTCTAAGGAAATTTAGATTATCAACATAACCAGACCTATCCGCATATGTCGAAAACGGTTACTAAAGAAGCTGCCCTTGAATATCATCGTGAGGGTAAGCCGGGCAAGATTGAAACGGTGCCCACCAAACCTTATAGCACACAATATGACCTGGCTCTCGCCTATTCTCCGGGAGTCGCCTACCCCTGCAAGGAAATTGAAGCACACCCTCAGGACGTTTATGAATACACTAACAAGGGCAACCTTGTAGCCGTTATCTCAAATGGCACTGCAGTCCTTGGTCTCGGTGATATCGGTCCGTTGGCCGGTAAGCCAGTTATGGAAGGCAAGGCATTACTTTTCAAAATTTTTGCCGGACTCGACTGTATGGATATTGAGGTAAAAGAGAAAGATCCCAAGAAATTCATAGAGATTGTCAAGGCAATCTCGCCGACTTTTGGTGGAATCAATCTGGAAGATATCAAGGCCCCCGAATGTTTCGAAATCGAAGAACGCCTCAAAGCTGAATGCGACATTCCCGTGATGCACGATGACCAGCATGGTACCGCGATTATCTCTGCAGCCGGACTTATTAACGCTCTGGAGATCCAAGGCAAGGCGATCGGAGATATTCGTCTCGTTGTAAACGGAGCTGGAGCTGCAGCAGTTTCATGCACAAAGCTATATATGGCTTTAGGTGTGAAAAAAGAAAATATCGTGATGTGCGATAGTAAGGGCGTGATTTCCACCTCCCGTAAGGATCTTACTGCAGAAAAAGCTGAGTTTGCAACTTCGCGCGAAGTTCACACTCTTGCCGAAGCTATGGTTGGTGCCGACGTATTTTTGGGCCTCTCGGTTAAAGACGTTGTAACGCCTGAGATGATTCAGTCGATGGCTCCCAGACCCATTGTTTTCGCTCTTGCCAATCCAGATCCTGAGATTGCTTATGAGAAAGCCATAGCCTCACGTCCCGATCTGATCTTTGCAACTGGGCGTAGTGACTACCCCAATCAGATAAATAATGTGTTGGGCTTCCCCTACATTTTCAGAGGAGCTTTAGATTCGGGCGCAACAACTATTAACGAGGCGATGAAGCTTTCGGCTGTTCATGCTATAGCTGAGTTGGCTAAGAAGCCTGTTCCGCCGGTAGTATCTGCAGCCTACGATGATGGAGAACATCTGTCGTTCGGACCTAAATACATTTTGCCGAAGCCGCTTGATCCTCGTTTGCTCACATCTGTTGCTCCCGCCGTTGCAAAAGGGGCGATGGAGAGTGGAGTGGCCCGTCGGCCTATCACCGATTGGGAGGCTTACAATGATAAATTGCGTAAGCTTCTGGGATACGACAACAAGATGATGCGTCGCATTAATGAGGAGGCAAAAAAGCACCCGAAGCGCGTTGTATTCAGCGAGGCCAACACCGACAATATGCTCCGTGCCGCTTACATGGGTTTCCGCGAGGGCCATTATATCCCTGTTTTGCTCGGCAACGAAGAGATGATCGCAAAGCGTGCAGAGCGACTCGGAATCGATATCTCAGGCATGGAGATTGTAAATCTCCGTCATGACCGTGAGAGCGAGCGTCGCAGTCGCTATGCTGAAGTTCTGGCAGAACGCAGACGGCGTCAGGGCATTACCTATAGTGAAGCTCTCGAGCGCATGTTCGATAGAAATTATTTCGGCATGATGATGGTGCAGACTGGCGACGCAGATGCCTTCATTGGAGGCACTTTCTCTGCAGCTAACCACACCGGACATATTGCGAAAGAGGTTATAGGAATCCGTCCTGACTATAATCATTTCGCCGCAATGCACATCGTTCAGACTAAACGAGGTGTCTTCTTCCTGGCTGATACCCAGGTCAACCGTGACTGCAGTGAGGAAGAACTCTACGATATAGCTCGTCTTGCCCGTCATTCAGTGAAGTATTTTTCTCACACTCCGGTTATGGCTATGATCAGTTATAGCAATTTTGGTTCGTCGGGAGAAGAAGAAGAGCCGAAGAAGGTAAGCAATGTTGTTGAACGTATGCATGCGCAATATCCTGATCTAGCAATCGACGGTGAGGTTAATATGCTCTTCGCGCTCGACAAGAATCTGCGTGACAAAAACTATCCGTTCTCAAGAATCAAGGGAATGGATGTCAATACACTCGTGTTCCCCAATCTTACAGCTGCATCTTCGGCTGCGCGTATGATGCTTCAGATGGGAGTTGGTGAGGCCATCGGTCCTATCCAGATGGGCCTTAATAAACCGATTCATTTTATAAATGTGAATGCAAGTGTACGAGATATCGTAAATCTCGCGACTATCGCAGGCCTTGATGCTGCAACAGGTGCTTCAACTTGTGGCGATGATTGAGTGACCTGGTTAGTGATTAGATAGACCGCGGGCCGCAATGTTGATCAACATTGCCGGCCCGCGTTGCGTTTATTCTCCGCTCTTTGCGTTGCGCTCCTTAATTATACCGTGGCGGAAAGCATATAGAAGTTCTGACAGTTCATCTATCTGACTCTTCAAGACCTTGCCTTTGTCAGTATCACGCACTCTGATGCGCTCAGCCGTCTGTTCGACCATTTTCGTTGAGCTAACGATATCAGTTCCATTCTGGATAGCTTCTTCGATAGAAGTGAAAGGCTGGTGTTCGACAAGTTCGAAATTGGTGCTGTGATATATCAGTGTGTAACCCGCTATACCTGTAGTCTTGTGATAGGCTTTGGCAAACCCGCCGTCAATCACCATCAGCTTGCCGTTAGCTCTTATTGGGCTCTCTCCTTTGCCTGTCCTGACTGGAACGTGTCCGTTGATTATGTGACGCTGTTTTCCCTCAGCTCCGAACTCGTCAAGGATCATATCGCAAATCTCCTCATTATTCCTGAGCTTGTAATACCAGCCTTTCTCCTCGTGTGAAGCGGAATGGTCTGTTACGAAATAGCGTTCAAAAGTTGTCATCTTATCCTTGTCGAAAAGAGGGGAGTCCGGTCCGCACCACAAGTACCAGTAATAGTCTTTTGCATACTGTTTCTCAGCCACGGGAGTGTCATCATTACGAGCTGAACGTAGTAATACACCAATCTTGTGCATCAACTCCTTTCCTTTATATTTTTCCCCTCTTACCTCTACTTCTTTAAGCGATCCGTCTTCATTTAAGGGCATCGACGCATGGAAAAGGAGATTGGAATTATAGACGGAATACATACACCCGTGGGAGAACAAGGCGTCAACATGGCGTTGCAGGGCAGTGCTCACCGTAAACGAGTGGTAAATTTTTTTCATTAGATGCTTCTCGTCATGAGTGAGTTCATAAGGATTGGCTGGATCTATAGTCGGAAAATTGTTGTCAGAGAGTTCATATTCTTTTCCGTCTATCTCTATGGTGCCTTTATCATAGTTAATGTGGTGGAGTAGTCTGCGCGAATCCATCTTCCATTCTGGATGAGCTGCGATCATCTGACCCTCTAGTTTAAACTGGATTATTGTTGCGGCCTTATGCATCTGCTTCATAAGCCGGAGGGTCTTTTCCGTATGATTTGTTTCTTGGTCGGTTGTCGCAAACTCAGTGCATGGATCATTGGCATAAGTCTCCATTGCAAACGTTGCGAGAGGAAGTAGATTTATACCATACCCGTCTTCCAGGGTTGCCATATTGCCATACTTAAGACAGATTCTTACTACATTGGCGATGCAACATTCGTTACCCGCTGCGGCTCCCATCCATAAAATGTCATGGTTACCCCACTGAATGTCCCATTGTCCGTAGTGGCATAGAGTATCCATGATGATGTGAGCTCCTGGCCCACGGTCATATATGTCCCCCAGAATATGTAGCTGATCTATGCTCAGTTTCTGTATTACCTGACAAATGGCCGTAATGAAATTCTCGGCCTGACCTGTCGAAATTATAGTCTCTATGATTCTGCTGAAGTATGCCTGCTTATCGTAGTCGGAAGGGGACTCATGAAGCAATTCCTCGATAATATAGGCAAACTCTTTGGGCAAGGCTTTTCTGACCTTCGATCGGGTGTATTTTGATGAGATGCTTTGACATACACACACAAGCTTGTGAAGGGTCACATTATAGAAATTGTCAAGATCCTCATCGGTCGTCTTGATCATCTGAAGCTTCTCTTCGGGATAGTAAATCAGAGTGCAAAGTTCCCTAATCTCGCTTTCACGCATTGAAGTAGCGAATAGATCCGTCACCTTTCTCTTGATATTTCCCGAAGCATTCCTCAGAATATGCCTGAAAGCCTCATGCTCACCATGCAGATCCGCTACGAAGTGCTCCGTACCCTTCGGCAAATTCTGAATTGCCTCAAGATTTATTATTTCCGTGCTCGCCGAACTGATATTGGGAAATGATTGGGCCAGAAGCTCCAATATTCTTCGGTCACTTTCTATCTTCTTGTCTGTGATATGTTTGGTCTGAATAGTCATGACAATAATTATTTGCTCTATAATAATTATGTGAGGAAATACTTAGCAATACCAGTCGATATTGCTGTGGTTCTTGCAAAAATACATAAAAATGTCGGTAACACTTCCTCTTGCACAAAAAAGAATTTCACGATTCTTCCCAATTTCCCGCGGATCTAACTAATATGGACCAAAATAATGATGGTTGAGTATAGAAAATATCTCATGAAGCCCAAAATCTGTAGTATTTACCTGTTTCAGAAATCGTGTATTAAACGAATATCTGAGTCACCTATATAATGATTAGGGGAGATCCTAAATACCCTATTTAACATAATAGTGATTATGGGTATTTAGGCATATCTTTTTTGAGGAGTGGTTTATGGTCTTATATATAGAAAAAGCTGACGACAATGTTTTGCCGACAGCTTTCATATGGTATTATTTTAATTAACGATTAATACAGCAAGGTTCCCGAGATACACCAGTAACTGTTGCTGCTACCTTCCGGCTTGCCCTGTGGAATCTTTACAGATATTTTGTGCTTGCCCGCCGAAAGATTTCCAAGATAAACATACTCGGGATTGGTTACTGTACCAGGACACCAGTTTGATCTACTCAGATCCGATGAACTCAATCCGTTTGAAAAGTTACCTGAACAAGGATTCCAATTACGATATGTTCCACAGTCTTCACGCCAGGGAATAAACGTAAACACTTGCTTCCCGTCCAGATATATTGTATTCGGCTTACGATTAAACTCGTCACCTCGGCCCCAGCCACCGTGTCCGGTTGTCGTATAGTTGAGGAATGCGTTCTCAACGTCCTCAGGTAGAGTGAATTCTACTGTTAGAGAATCATTCAGCATGAAGATGGGATAAGGTTGACCTGCCTGCTCGAGATAATTGACTGTATTAAACAATGGGAGCGCCTTATACTCTTTTCTGTGACCTGTAGGATAATACTTTAGATTCAATGAAACCTTGTGTCCCTTACCGTCCCAGTTGCCTATATATGCGCCTATCCATTGATCTCCGGCTAAATATGCGGCAAGATCTGTTACTTCTGTCTTATACAAAACTGAGTCTACCCAGTCCTGTCCTTTCACCTTATTGTGATTATATGCACGCACTCCGAAGCCAGTAAAGAAACGCATCAGCTCTACTGGTACATCGTATTCGTCAGTCGAGATAAGACCATGATAAAAAGAACTGTCCGACTCAAATGCAGGTACCGACTTCAGATCCTTCAGAGCATCTATGAAAGATTGTTTCTTTCCGGTAGGGATAACGAAAATTGAGCCGGTTCGGTCGTAGGCATCGCCGTCAGAGTACTGCACCACCTCGGCAAACACATCTCTCGTTGCTACTTCAGCCGAATCAGGTAGGCTGACTTTCTTAATAATTATCGTACCTCCTCCAACATTATAAATCTCTCCGTCTCTCAGCTCATCTGGAATTTTTGCTCCCGAGAAGTTTATTCTCTGTTGGTCGAAAACTGGGATGGTAATCACTCCGCTTTGATTTATGGTATACTGATAATCCCAACTATCCATCTGCTCGCCCCATGTAGTTGGAAACAGCTTTTTCTCATCTTTTATCCTTGTGATTGCTGTGGCCTCCTGCACTGTATCACCGTTTCTGACTACTTTCAGGACGAGACCTTCCGGCACACCTACATTTGGCTGTGGTGTTCCTTTGAACGGCAATGAGGTCGTATACCATATCTCGATGTTGTTGGAATTTATGACCGCCTTTGCAATAATACACGGCAGTCCAAGCATACTCCCGTCTTTCTGTATCGTCAGCCCTTTCCCAAATTCAAAAGGACTCATTGACGAGATCATGTTCCCGTTAGGTAATACGGCAAGTCTGTATGTTTCGTTAGTCGCATAATCGATAAACGTCTTCTGCTGCAAAGACGACTCTTTTCTTTCGTCTTCTGGAAGTTTCGATGTTATTTCGACCTCATCACCGCACACTGTCATTAGTGTTTTTACCGGCGAGACTTTTCCTTTAAAGGAACTCTCATAAGTAACCTCTATCCCTTTGGCTCCTTTTAATTTCTTGACATAATTTTGGGAGAAAACATTCGGAGCCGCAAGCGACAGAAGAAATACTGCAGCCACGCTGCCTAAGATTCTGTTCATGCTTATAGTATTTAGGTATGATTGGTGCAAAGATACATAAAAATCAAATATTTGAGCCACCCTTTGATTAATTAATATTTGTGAGAGTTTTTTCTACCATGTGTTACGTCTTGGATTTATTTGTCATACAAACTGTTGATATTTTTTTAGCTCCCTACATTCTCATAAATAGAAAGCCCGCATGTGTCATTAAGAAATATCCTATTCTGACGGCATCTATCAAAATCTCTGTATATTTAAATCGTGTTAATCTCGATAACACATATGCCCCACTTTAAAACATGAGTTGATAAAGCGGTGTTATATTATTGAAACATGAACAACAGAATGGCGGTTTAGACTATTTACAAAACCGAATTTACATTCTTAAAAAATACGCACCTTAATCCCACAGCAATTTATTTCCCTACAATTTGATTTCGTAAAATAACGAAATCATTTGCCAGATTAATCAGAATTGTGTGATTCGCGATCTGGCAAGTTAAGCATTTTACATTTGAATTAAGGTTACAAAACAAAACGCAAACAGTTTGACTAAATAAAATACAGGTATTAAATATATTTTAACGTCACAACTAAACTACTAAATATTAGATTATAGCATAATTAAATTCAACTAACTCTTTATTAAAATCCCCGTATTTCGGCTATATAGATTGAAATACGGGGATTTTTGGCATATAATAGACGAATAGCCAGTTAATTATACCTAGGTATCTCAACAAAACAATTAGCTATCCTCGTTACATTGCAGATGTAATATTTACATTTGCAAATGTAAATATTACTATTTATAAATTTACTATTTACGAACCGAAATTTCATAGATTGCGTTTTTAAATTTGGTTTTTTAAATAAATTTGATTACATTTGCATCCGTAATTCAATATTCATTTCTTATTTTTACTTTATACAAAATATTATGGACATCGTTTCTCGTCTGAAAGATTTCATTCGTTATCTAGGTATCCAGGTAACTCAGTTTGCTGATAACTGTTCTATACCTCGGCCTTCGATGTCTCAATTGCTTAATGGCCGAAACAAAAAGGTCAGTAATGAGCTCATCGGGAAAATTCATTCGGCATATCCCCAGCTTTCTGTCCTATGGCTTATGTTTGGCCAAGGAAATATGTTGGTTGAAGAAAAAAAACAATCCTCAGCAGCTCAAAACCACTCTACTATCGATTTTTCGTCCACGTCAACCATTGATAATGACTCTGTTGCTTCTGGTAATCCTGCAAAAAAAGATGCTTCCGTTTTTTCACCAGAAAACAAGAGTGTCGAATCATTCACAACTCCCCCCCCCCCCCCCCTTTCCTTTCCCCCCCCCCCACCCCCCCCCCCCC
>JAAVDO010000006.1 GCA_014801735.1 Bacteroides sp.
ACTCATTTGAGAGATCTCTTCGACAAATCGAATTTCAAAAATGTCAATGTTCTCTATGAGTCAAGTGAACCGAATTTATTTAATTTTTAACCACGTCCATTTTTAGTGGACAGTAGTGAGTTTTTCAAATATTTTCGCTAATAATGGCTAATAATGCATTTGCCATTGGACTCTACGATCTGATAAATCGCAGAGGGATTTGTGACGTTAGGGGCAGGTGCGCATTGATTTGTCAAATATATTTGCTACCTTTGTTGATTGTTAGACTACTGAGGGATTTACCCGCTGACAAGTAGCTGACGCTAAAGAGAACTCATTTTAACTTATCATCGAATGTTAACAGAGAGCTCACCAACATCTGACAGATGCTTCAAATGGGCACACGAAAGCTCAGAAAACATGGCAGAGAGTTGA
This sequence comes from Bacteroides sp., assembly GCA_014801735.1. Next base: position 415 of record JAAVDO010000006.1, read on the forward strand.
AATGAGTTCTGCAAACCAATAGGAAAATCATGAAATTTAACGTTCCCAGCAAAACACTCTATTCCTTTGTTTCGGCCGTAAGTAAAGTGATCAACTCGAAGAACGCCCTGACAATACTGAATAACTTTCTCTTTACACTGGATGACAATATTCTGACCGTAAAAGCATCGGATACTGAAAATTCGCTCGTAGCGACACTTGAGGTGGCAGAAGCGGAAGGATCAGGTTCGTTCTGCCTAGATGCGCATAGAATGGTTGATCTCCTGAAAGAGATGCCTAATCAGGGAATGACTTTCGATATCAATGATGACACGCTGGAAACGGTTATCTCATATCCGAACGGAGTGTATAACACGGCCGCCATACCCGGGTCAGAATATCCCCTGACATTGGCCATGGATAACGAAGGCCAGTCGGTGGAATTCGATATCACATCGGAGCAGGCCCTAAGAGGTATAGAGAACACGATTTTCGCAGTAGGTTCTGATGATCTGCGTCCTCAGATGATGGGAATTCTATGGGACGTAAAACCGGATAAAATCGTTTTCGTCGCTACAGACACCCGCAAACTGGTGCGCTACACTGACCGCTCGATCAAACCAGAGGCGCAGTGCTCATTCATTCTTCCTGTGAAACCTGCAACCGTGCTCAAGAACGTATTCGGTAAGGAAGAAAACATTCACGTGACAATCACTGAGAAGAGCGTATGCTTCCAGTCGGAATCCTATAAATTTGACTGCCGCCAGATAAAGGGTGGCTTCCCGGATTACAACAGAGTAATACCACCATCGAATCCGAATATACTGACAGTAGACAGAATGTCGATGATCAATGCCGTAAGACGTGTAACTGTATTCGGTAATGATGGCAATGGCCTGATAAGATTTAATCTGAGCGACAATAATCTTCTGCTTACAGCACAAGACAGCGGAAACGGCACTTCGGGGCGCGAAACTGTGGCTTGCGACTACACCGGCAAGAATATGGTGATAGGATTCAGCGGTCCATACATTCTTGACATCTATTCGACAATACAGGCACCGGAAGTTGTCATGAAACTTGCCGATCCGAGCCGGCCGGCAGTGTGCGTTCCCGCAGAGCAGGAGCCTGACACCGAACTACTGATGATACTCATGCCAATGAATATCATTGACTAAGACAAAGATCGTCAAAAGCTGGCAAACGCAATCAGTACAATCGCAAAAGCAAGGATATGGAACTCAAACTGGAGAGACCCATCATATTTTTTGATCTGGAGACTACGGGCACCAACATTACCAACGATAGGATAGTAGAAATAACGGTGCTGAAAGTGGAACCTGGCCAAAGCAATCCGCAGCCTTACACGCGCAGAGTGAACCCCGGAATGCCAATCCCGGCGGAAGCTACTGCAATCCATCATATAACAGATGAGGATGTGGCAAACGAACCGACTTTCGACAAGATAGCTGCAGGTGTAGCAAAATTCTTTGAAGGATGTGATATAGCGGGCTATAACTCTACAAGGTTTGATGTACCGATGCTCGACGAAGAGTTTCACAGAGCTGGAATAAGATTTGATTTCTCGAAAGCTCGCTTCATAGACGTACAGAACATATTCCACAAGAAGGAACAGCGCACACTGGTAGCTGCTTACCGATTCTATTGCAACAAGGAGCTGGAACAAGCACACTCATCGGATGCCGACACAATGGCTACCTATGAAGTGCTCAAAGCCCAGCTTGACAAATATCCAGATCTCGAAAACAATATCGGGACGTTGGCAGAATTCTCGGCCATGAACAGAAATGTAGACTTCATGGGCAGGCTTGTGTATGATGACAATGGCCGCGAGATAGTGAATTTCGGCAAACATAAAGGGCATCCTGCTGAGGAAGTACTGAGAAAGGAACCGGGATATTTCGACTGGGTGATGAAGGGAGATTTCTCGAGAAATACCAAGGACTGTTTCAGAATGATACACGACAGGATTCTTGCCTCACGCGGGAGCAAAAATCATCAGCATCAATAAAACGTCAACCCTCTACCCCACCACCCGGCAAACTCAACAAATTACGACCAGCATGCTGAAAGGAAAACATATAATACTCGGAATTACCGGCGGGATAGCCGCCTATAAATCGGTGACCCTTCTGCGCGGTCTGGTGAAAGCCGGAGCCGAAGTACAGGTTGTGATCACTCCTGCAGGAAAAGAATTTATCACGCCGGTCACATTGTCGGCTCTATCGGGCAAACCGGTCGTCAGCGAGTTTTTCAGTGCAAATACCGGCGAGTGGCATAGTCATGTTGATTTAGGATTGTGGGCCGACGCGATGGTGATAGCACCTGCAACGGCATCGTCGATAGCCAAGATGGCAAATGGAGTGGCAGACAATATGCTCATAACAACATATCTTTCGGCAAAAGCTCCAGTATTCATCGCTCCGGCGATGGATCTCGACATGATGGCCCACCCAACGACTCAGAGGAATATTGCGCTTCTGAGATCGTATGGCAACCATATTATAGAACCGAAAGAAGGCGAACTCGCAAGCCATCTGACAGGTAAAGGGCGAATGGAAGAGCCCGAAAAAATCGTGGAGATTCTGGATAGATTCTTTGATTCGCAAAAGGATCTGGCCGGGAAAAAGATAATGATAACCGCCGGACCAACCTACGAGAGAATAGATCCCGTGAGATTCATAGGGAATTTCTCGACCGGGAAAATGGGGTTTGCAATAGCCGATGAAGCGGCCCGCCGTGGAGCAGAAGTGACTGTCGTATCTGGACCTGTCAGCGTAGAGCCGCAAGAAGCAGGCGTAAATGTTGTCAGAATCGAATCTGCAAGAGAGATGCTCAGAGCCTGCGAGGAACTGTGGCCGCAAACAGATATCGCCATAATGGCGGCAGCTGTTGCAGACTACGCGCCGGCACACAATCGCGATAAGAAAATTAAGCGGGAACATACAGAGGTCCCGACTCTGGAACTCGTGAAAAACCCTGACATTGCCGCTACTCTCGGAAAAGAAAAGAAAGAAGGACAGATGCTAATAGGATTCGCCCTTGAAACAGATCATGCATCGGCCAACGGAAAAGAGAAGCTGGAAAGGAAAAACCTTGACATGATTGTGGTGAATTCGCTGTCGGATACCGGTGCCGGTTTCGGAGTAGATACAAATAAGGTGACAATCATAAGCCGCTCAGGCGACGAGAAGGAGTTTGAACTGAAAAGCAAACGAGAAGTGGCACGTGATATCATTGACGAAATATCTGCCAAACTATCGCAAACAGAATCAGATTAAGCGATGAGCGCATAAAGCGACCGACCATGCGAAAAGGGGCACTTTTAATCATCCCGCTGCTGCAATTCTGCGTAACAACCATTTCGGCACAAGAGCTGAAATGTGTGATAGAGGTGAACACTTCAAAACTGCAGAATACCCACAAGGCACTCTTTGAGAATCTTGAGGAAACCATGCGCGGATATATGAACAGCACCCGCTTCAGCAATGTGCAGATCGCGCCAGAAGAAAAGATAGAATGCCGATTACTGCTGACCGTTGACGGCTATGATAATGAGCGTGTGAACGGAGAGCTCCTCGTGCAAAGCACCCGTCCAGTGTATGACAGTAGTTATACCACTACACTGCTGAATTTCAGAGACCAGAAGGTTGAATTCGAGTTTTCGGAGGGCGACAGGATAATATTCAACCGCGAGGAGAACACGAGCAGCCTCGCAGCCCTGCTTGACTTTTATGCATATATGATTTTAGGACTCGACTTTGACAGCTTTTCGCTGAAAGGTGGCAATGAGTTCTATGATAACGCGGCAGCAATAGTTAACCGAGCACAACCGTCGGGCGACAGCGGCTGGAAAATCTTTCAGGACGACCGAAACAGAAGTGCGCTACTCAACGCGTTTACCGATGTATCGACATCCGGAATACGAGAGATGATTTACGACTATCACCGTAAGGGTCTCGACCAAATGACCGTGAATCCAAACAAAGGCCGAGCCGTGATAATAGATTGTCTATCGATTCTCGAGGAGATTAACAGCAAAAAGCATCAGAGCATTATCACTAATCTGATAAAAGATTCTAAACTTGACGAAATCAGGAATCTCTATTCAGCCGCAAAACCGGACGAAAAGAGAAAGGTAGCCTCAATATTTGAACAACTTTACCCAACCGAGCAACTATTTGAGAACCATTCAACATCAGAAATCTGACACCTATGCTTGAGACACTACATATTTCAAACTATGCACTTATCGACCAGATCGACATCACATTCGGACCGGGACTGAACATAATCACCGGTGAGACAGGTGCCGGAAAATCGATAATGTTGGGAGCATTGTCGCTAATTATGGGTGGACGTGCCGACAGCCGCCACGTGAGAAGCTCTGAAAAGAAATCGGTGATTGAAGCTACGTTTGTCGTTGAAAATCATCCGAAACTTGAGGCGTGGTGTAAGGAAAACGATGTTGACTGGGATGACAAAAGATGCATACTCAGAAGAGAAATATCACCGACCGGCAGATCGAGAGCTTTTGTAAACGATTCGCCCGTACCCCTGTCCACCCTCAGGGAAGTCGCTATACAACTGATTGATATCCATTCACAGCATCAGAATCTGTTGCTCGGAAGACCGGAGTTTCAGACTGATGTTATAGACACTCTTGCCGGAAACGAGAAACTGAGAGAGGAGCACCGCCATCGCTGGACGACTTTTAAAAATGCACTGCAACGACTGAAAGCGGCCCGGGCACGCGTGAAGAAATCGCGCGAAGAGGAAGAATACTCACGATATCAGCTGGCTCAACTGACAGATCTGAAAATTGAAAACGCAGACGAGCAGTCAGAATTGGAAAGAAGAAGAGATGTGCTTGACAATCTGGGTCAGATAAAGGAAGCGCTTGCAACGGCTATCAATGCACTGTCGGCTTCTAACAGCAATGCTATCGATCTTGTGTACGAGGCAAAAAATTCATGCTCAACTCTTGAATCTGTGATAAAGGCGGAAGAAAACATAGGCGAACGTCTGGAATCGGTTGCCATCGAACTAAGAGATATTTCCGACACACTTTCGGGAATAGATGAGGATCTTGCAACAGATCCGGGCGAACTTACCGAAATCGAGAACCGTCTGGACGCATTTTATTCGCTGGAAAAGAAACATCATGTGGAGAGCTTGGCCGAGCTGATAGAAATACGCGACAGGCTTGCCCGACGACTTAACGAACTTGATGACAGCGAAGGTACCCTGAGTGAACTTGAACGCGAGGCTCGCCGCACACTTGCGCTGGCAAAAGAGACCGCAGGACAGATAACAAAGTCAAGGGAAAAAGCAGCTCTTGCTTTCAGCCGTCAGCTCGTTGAAAAGGCAACCCCGCTGGGAATGAAGAATCTGAGATGCGAAGTAAGCATCTCATCGGCAGAACTCAGCGCCAACGGCTCGGATTCATTGGCTTTTATGTTTGCATTCAACAAGAATCAAGAGCTTATGCCAGTAGGAAATGCAGCCTCGGGAGGCGAAATATCAAGGTTGATGCTCAGCATAAAGTCGATAATCGCCAAACGCATGGAACTACCTTCGATAATCTTTGACGAGGTAGACACAGGTGTGAGCGGCGATGTGGCCAACCGCATGGGAAATATGATGGGCGAGATCGGCAAGAGCCTGCAGGTGATAGCCATTACCCACCTTCCTCAAGTGGCGGCAATGGGCAGTACTCACTATAAGGTATACAAAAAGGACGACGAAGACTCGACTCATACCCACATTATTCCGCTTGCCGAGGATAAGCGCGTAGATGAACTCGCAATCATGCTGAGCGGAGATTCTAAAGATCCGGCAGCCAGAGAGGCCGCAAAGGCACTGCTGTCGCGAAGAACAAATAATAAGTAACTATTACGGAAAATAATGGAACGAGACGAATATATCTACGGCAGACGAGCCGTTATCGAAGCAATAGATGCGGGTCGCGATATAGACCGCATACTGATAGCAAAAGACCTGCAAGGCGATCTGGCACACGAGCTGCTTAATCTGATAAGAAAACACAGATTAGTGTGCCGAAGAGTTCCGGTAGAGAAAATCAATTCGATAACCCGCAAGAACCATCAGGGTGTTCTGGCAATTCTATCGCCTGTGAGCTATTATCGATTAGGTGAGATAGTCCCCAATCTCTATGAGGAGGGCGTGTTGCCGCTGATGATGCTTCTTGACGGCATTACCGACGTTAGAAACTTCGGAGCCATCGCAAGGACATGTGAGTGTGCTGGTGCCAATGCTGTGGTTATTCCCGAACGGGGAAGCGTATCTGTAGGCGGTGATGCGGTAAAGACCTCTGCCGGCGCACTGCTGAGGCTACCGGTATGCAGGGAACGCAATATGGCCGGCGCCGCGAAATTTCTGAGGGAAAACGGTTATAAGATCGTTGCCGTCAGCGAGAAAGCCGATATTAACTATACGCAAGTAGACTATACAGGTCCAGTAGCGTTAGTGATGGGAGCCGAAGATGTGGGAATCTCATCTGAAGTATTAAAGGAATGCGACACATTTGTGTCGATTCCGATGTTCGGCGATATTGAGTCGCTGAATGTGTCGGTCGCTGCAGGCGTAATGCTATATGAAGTAGTGCGCCAGCGTCTGCTAGCAAACCTTGAGGTAATCTGAACAACCAACCGAATATGCCAACAATATCCAACCGCGGCGAAATAATGCCCGCCTCGCCTATCAGAAAGCTTGTGCCTCTGGCAAACGCTGCCAAAGCAAGAGGCATAAAGGTGTATCATCTAAATATCGGTCAGCCCGATCTTCCTACTCCACCGGAGGGTCTGGAGGTGCTTAAGCATGTCGACCGAGATGTTCTTGAATATAGTCCGTCGGAAGGACTGCTGTCGCTTCGCAAGAAACTTGCCGAGTACTATCACAGATTCAACATCAACGTTGATGTTGACGACATAATTGTGACCTGCGGCGGCTCGGAGGCGGTTTTGTTCGCTTTCATGGCATGTCTGGATCCGGGAGACGAAATTATCGTTCCGGAACCGGCCTATGCTAACTACATGGCTTTCGCAATCTCAGCAGGAGCAAAAATCGTAACGGTTCCGTCAAGCATCGACTGCGGATTCGCCTTACCTCCGGTTGAAAAATTTGAAGAACTTATTACGCCACGCACCAAAGGTATACTGATCTGTAACCCTAACAACCCGACCGGATATCTGTATACTCAGCGGGAAATGGATTCACTGCGTGATATTGTGAAAAAGCACAATCTGTTTCTATTCTCAGACGAAGTATACAGAGAGTTCACATACACTGGTGCACCATATATATCGGCATTCCATCTTAAGGGTATCGAAGATCAGGTTGTTCTGATCGACAGCGTATCGAAGAGATACAGTGAATGCGGCATACGCATAGGCGCGCTCATCACAAAGCACAAAGAGCTTAAAAAGAATGTGATGAAGTTCTGTCAGGCCCGTCTCAGTCCTCCCCTGCTCGGTCAGCTGGTTGCCGAGGCATCTATCGACGCATCAGGAGAATATATGCTGAACACATATAACGAGTATGTGGAGCGCAGAAAATTCCTTGTCGACGGGATCAACCGCATCCCAGGCTGCTATACTCCCATTCCGATGGGTGCATTCTATACTGTCGCCTCGCTACCTGTAGATGATGCCGAGACGTTCTGCGCATGGTGTCTTGAGGAGTTCGATTATGAAGGAGCTACTGTGATGATGGCTCCGGCCTCGGGATTCTATACCACGCCCGGTATGGGTAAGAATGAAGTTCGTCTGGCCTACGTATTGAAAAAAGAAGATCTGGCACACGCCCTGAAAGTTCTTGAAGAAGCCCTCAAGGCTTATCCGGGCCGAAAGCTCGGATAATGGCAACGCGAGATCCGAAAGCATTGCAGAGAATGAATTCGATTTCTGTCTTCATAGGTCAGCGTCTGAGCTTCCGGACACCGGCTCCCGACGGGACGCTTGAAAAAAGGTCGTCGCCGGGAGTAGTGATCGCGGTTGGCGGAATAGCGCTGTCAATGATTATCATGCTGATCAGTATTGCAGTTGTTTCCGGATTTAAGAATGAACTGAAGAAAAAAATAACGGGTTTCAACTCGCAGATAACCGTTTACTCGGGCGGCAACGGCATTGATAGAATCTCTCCGATAAAACTCGGAGATCTGAGGGGCTCAATCGAAAGAGTCATGCCGGACGCCGGGATCTCAGCTGCTGTCGATCTGTCGGGTGTCATCAAGACTGACAAGGCCTTTCAGGGTCTGATGATAAAGGGCGTTTCAGATGGTAATACCAGAAGTTTTATCGCCTCACAGATTACAAAAGGTAGAATGTGGGATAAAGGCGAGAATGCACTGGTGGTATCCGCCGCAACAGCAAATGCTCTCGGAATAGATACAGGAGAAAGCGTTTATGCGCATTTCTTTGTTGATGATGATCTAAAGACCAGGAAGCTGACCGTGACCGGGATTTTCGATACCCATTTCACCGACTATGACAAAAAGATGGCTTTTGCCGACATTGGAGTCGTAGGAAAGATTGCAAACCTTGATTCAACTGAATGTACGGTCATCGAAATCAACGGTATCGATAACAGCGCAATTGATGAGATGAGCGGAAAGCTGTCAGAAGTTTTTCTATCAGACGCACTTATCTCACGATCGGGATTCGTGCCGGTTGTTGACAATGTTAACCGTAGCGGTGCTTCCTATCTGAGCTGGCTTGATCTGCTTGACACCAATGTGGTAGTGATTCTTGTTCTGATGGCGCTTGTGGCAGGCTTCACACTGATATCGAGCTTATTTATTCTTATACTCGAAAGAGTGAGAATGATCGGGATACTGAAATCGCTCGGTGCGAGCAACCGTCAGGTAAGAGGCATCTTTATATATATGGCCGAGAGACTTGTAGTGAGAGGCATGATCGCTGGCAACGCGTTAGGCCTCGGCCTGATCTTTCTCCAGAATACGACTCACGCTCTTCCGCTCGATGCCGATGCATATTATCTGAGTTATGTGCCGGCTGAGATAGGATGGATTAGCGTTGTTGTCCTTAATCTGAGTGTGATCATCGTCACGTCGCTTATACTGATATTACCGTCTCAGATGATTTCGTCACTCTCCCCTGCAGAATCAATGAGGTATGAATAACAGGCACGAGTAATCAATTCGGTCCGTTCGTTTGTTAGTATATGTGAAAGTGCACATGGAGTGAAAAAATTTTCCTAAATTTGCACATAAGTATATAACTTTACATATTCATCATAAGCTTTTGAACACCAAAAACAAAGATCTCACTTCGCTTATAGTGGAGGGAATTCGCCAACGAAAAGGCAAAAAGATAACAATCATCGACACATCACATATAGAGTCATGTGCCGCACAACGGTTTATTATCTGTGAGGGAACATCTACAATGCATGTAGGGGCAATAGCCGACAGCATCAGAGAGTTTCTGCTTGAAGAGGCTGATATAAAGCCATATAACTATGATGGCTATCAGAACTCGGAATGGATAGTCGTTGACTATGGCGACACCCTTGTACATGTGTTCCGACCGGAGGCCCGTGCCCGTTATAATCTTGAGGAACTATGGAGCGACGGCAAACAGACAGATCTGCCAGATGAAGACTGAGTATATTAGTCTTCGAAGCCTTTCGCCTAACCATTAAACAACGCAAATAACCAAATTTTCCATAACGTCGCATTATGAATCAGAAGCCAAAGAAATCGGGATTCAAGCTCAACATGTATTGGATGTATGCCATCGTGGTTGTCTTCCTGATTGGAATATTATATCTTGACGATGATTTGCTCTCGCGCGAGGTGAGTTACAGCAAATTTGAGAACTATGTAGCCACCGGCGGTGTCAACAAGATCATCGTACTTACTAATAAAAACCGTGCCGAAGGTTTTCTGACCGATTCACTGGCTCAGAAAGTCTTTCCCGAGGGTTCATATAAGGCTGGTTCGGGTGTAAAGGCATACATCGTTACCGATATACCGTCAGCCGACAAACTGCAGGACAAAATTGATCAGTGGCAGGCAGACGGCGTATTCAAAGGCGAGGTAAAGTTTGAGAAGAGCAGCGACTATTCGGCAATGCTCTGGACTTTCGGGCCCGTTGTTCTGCTGATCGGATTCTGGTTCGTCATGATGCGCAGAATGTCGGGTAAGGACGGAGGTGCCGGAGGTGGTGTCTTCAGCGTTGGAAAGTCGAAAGCAAAGATTTTTGATAAAGATGGTCCCATCCAGGTGACATTCAAGGATGTAGCAGGACTTTCAGAGGCAAAGACCGAAATACAGGAGATAGTAGAATTTCTGAGAAATCCCCAGCGATATACCGATTTGGGAGGAAAAATTCCAAAGGGAGCACTGCTTGTGGGCCCTCCCGGAACGGGTAAGACTCTGCTTGCAAAGGCTGTGGCGGGCGAGGCCAACGTTCCATTCTTCTCTATGTCGGGTTCCGACTTTGTAGAAATGTTTGTCGGCGTGGGAGCTTCGCGTGTTCGCGATCTCTTCCGACAGGCTAAGGAAAAGGCACCGTGCATCGTCTTTATCGACGAGATAGATGCCGTTGGCCGTGCTCGTGGAAAGAATCCCAACATGGGTTCAAACGACGAGCGTGAGAATACCCTGAACCAGCTTCTGACTGAAATGGACGGTTTCGGCACCAACAGTGGCGTAATAATCCTGGCAGCTACCAACCGTGCGGACATCCTTGATAAAGCGCTTCTGCGCGCAGGTCGTTTCGACCGTCAGATCTATGTGGATCTTCCCGATCTGAACGATAGAGTTGCTATTTTCAATGTTCATCTGCGCAAAATCAAGACTGACGATACGGTAGACGTAAAACTGCTCGCACGTCAGACACCGGGATTCTCAGGCGCCGATATTGCAAACGTATGTAACGAGGCTGCACTCATTGCAGCACGCCATAATAAAGATCACGTTGGCAAGCAGGACTTCATTGATGCTGTCGACCGCATCATCGGTGGTCTGGAGAAACGCTCAAAAATCACAACCGACGAGGAGAAGCGGGCTATCGCCGTTCACGAGGCAGGTCACGCTACCATCTCTTGGCACCTTCGTTATGCTAATCCCCTGATCAAGGTTACGATTGTGCCTCGCGGTAAAGCTCTCGGTGCCGCCTGGTATCTGCCGGAAGAGCGTCAGATAACTCCGACACAAGCCATACTCGACGAAATGTGTTCGACACTTGGCGGTCGTGCGGCTGAAGAATTGTTTCTCGGCAGAATATCGACAGGAGCTGCCAACGATCTTGAGCGTGTTACGAAACAGGCGTATGCGATGGTTGTTTATTACGGCATGAGTGATAAACTGCCCAACCTGAGCTACTATGACTCGACAGGCCAGGACTATGGTTTCAGTAAGCCATACTCTGACGAACGCGCAAGACTGATCGACGAAGAGGTTTCGCGTATTATTTCCGAGCAGTATGAGCGTGCCAAAGAGATCCTGAAGCAGCATGCTGAGGGACATCATAAACTCGCCGACACGCTGATTACCCGCGAGGTGATCTTTACCGAAGATGTCGAAAAGATTTTTGGTAAACGCCAGTGGGTATCGCGCACTGATGAAATACTTGCTGCCCGCGAGAATCAGAATGCAAATGATCCATACGAGGACATAACCGACCAGCAGAAACAGAACAAGGAGGATGAAACCAAACCCTCCGACGACGAGCCGAAACCCGATCCGGAAAGCAACGGTGAGTCGGAGAAAGACGGACAGACACCCCCGCCCTTCACTCCCGCAAAGTAACAGTTTAGATCACCAAAAAGCAACGCGACCAATTGAATGAAAGGTCGCGTTGCTTTTTTGGTATCGACTATCAGATGTTCAGTCCATCTTGATTTCTACTTCCGACATTTCTGAATATTCAGCCCATTCCGGGTCATTTTCAGCATAAATTTTTAAGGGAAGTTCAGGTAATGAACTCAAAGCTTCATTAAGTTTACGGCCGAAAATATGAGTGCTGAGAGTATAGAAAATCCAGTCACGTTCGTCGTCGCCGGTATAGATCCCCGTCATCACTGCCACAGGATCTTTGCGGAATGCGCTGACAAGTGCCTCCTGAGCTTTCTCCATAAGTGCGGATGTCTCTTCATCGGGCATGCCGTCAGCTAAACCCTGATAATGCCAACTCACTTCAATACGTATGTTGTATTTGGGATTGTTCCGAAAGCGGTCTACGTCCTTACGGCCGGTCACCATTATCAATCGGCCTGATTCACTCTCGGTTGGCGCCGTCCACCATTGGCCTGGGCGCTCATCTGTCTGTTGTAATACTTCCATTTCTAAAATTTTTTGCGAATATATCAAATAATCTTGAGATATAGGCAACAATAATTCAACGAAAGATTATGTTGATAAATTTTTCGGGAAAATCAGCGTCGGAATTTTGAAAATGGCAGGCGGATTTGCTAACTTTGTAGAGAAATAACCCATAAGAAAATTGACAACTATTAAATATGGAAGTAATAGGAAGAATCATTCAGGCTTTCCCCCCCGTAGAAGGCACTTCTAAAGCAGGAAATCCCTGGAAGAAACGCGAGTACATTCTCGAAACACAGGAAACATATCCAAAAAAAATCTTTTTTGATTTCTTTGGAGAAAGAGCCGACCAGTATCCTCTGAATGTGGGCGATCAGATCAAGCTCAGTTTCGATATCGAGAGCCGCGAATACAATGGACGTTGGTTTGTAAGTATACGTGGATGGAAAGCTGAACCCGCAGTAGAACAAGCTGCCTCAGGCGCGCCTGTTCCTCAGAGCGGCGGATATGGATATGCCCCTGCAGCGCCTTATGGTGCAGCTCCGGCACCGAGCTACGGTGCTATTCCCGTTCCCCCGCCGGCAGTAGGCGAATCGGCACCCACCGACGACCTTCCTTTCTGATATAGTATATAGCATTAATACCGGACGGGTGGAAGCAGTATGCTCTCCGCCCGCTCGTTGTAAAAAATGAGAGATTGAAACAGAACAACAGCATAGAACCGCAAGCCGAGACATTCGGGCCGGGAAATAATGACAGCCGTGCTTCACGCACCGCACGCTATATCGGAGCTCATGTTTCGGTAGAAGGAGGCGTAAGCTCTGCCCCGCTTAATGCCAGAAACATCGGAGCCGGGGCCTTCGCACTTTTCACCCGGAATCCGTCACGATGGAATTCCAAAGCTATTAGTAACGCCGAGGCCGAAGCTTTTCGCAGAAATTGCATGGAACTGGGCTACAGCCCTGCCTCCATACTTCCTCACGATAGCTACCTGATTAATCTCGGGGCTCCCGATCCAGAAAAACTTGAGAAGAGTCGCACTGCGTTTGCTGACGAGATTGTACGATGCGAACAGCTCGGTCTGTCAATGCTCAATTTTCACCCGGGTTCTCATCTGGGACTGATTGATCCCGATGCCTGCCTTGATCTGATAGCCGAATCCATCAATATGGCTCTTGACAATTCGTCCGGTGTAAAAGCAGTGATTGAAAATACCGCTGGCCAGGGCTCCAATCTTGGTTTCGACTTCGCCCATCTCGCTCATATTATAAGTAAGGTCGAGGATAAGTCGAGGGTTGGTGTTTGCATTGATTCATGCCATGCTTACGCAGCAGGCTACGATCTTGCTACCGACGAAGGTTATGAAAAGATGTGGAAGGACTTCGACGAAATCATTGGTCTGAAATATCTGAGCGGAATGCATATCAATGATTCAAAGAAAGGTCTCGGGAGTCACGTTGACCGTCATGAAACTATCGGCAACGGTACTATAGGCCTCCCATTTTTCAAAAATCTTATGGCCGACGAAAGAATGAAAGGTATTCCATTAATACTCGAGACTCCTGATGAATCTCGTTGGGCTGAAGAAATCGATCTCCTTTATTCCTTGATACCAGAAAGTAAGTAAGATTCAAACAAAACGTCAACTGAACTAAGGGCCTTTGCGTAGCTCCGGTGTAAGAGAATGACATAGATACCATCATTCATCTCTACCGCAAACTTGTCAGCAGACCCTGCGATGTTCCGATTGCTGTTCGTGGAGCTTACTGATACCGCTGGGTCAGAACTGATTTCCCATTCAAAATTACGCTTACAAATGAAACCATCAATACCCAAAGGAACGAGAGATTTCGGACCTGTAGAAATGGCCCGTAGAAACTATATATTCGATACTATACGCAGTGTTTTTCGCCTCTTCGGTTTTTCTCAGATAGAGACCCCCTCCATGGAATCACTTTCGACCCTGATGGGGAAATATGGAGAAGAAGGTGATAAATTGCTCTTCAAGATTCTTGATTCCGGCGATTTCACCCGAAAGCTTGATCTCGAAATGGCAAAAAACGGCGATTACGTGCATCTAACACCGAAGATTTCCGAGAAAGGTCTCAGATATGATCTCACTGTGCCTTTCGCACGCTATGTCGTGATGCATCGCGACCAACTGCAGATGCCCTTCAAACGCTTCCAGATCCAACCGGTGTGGCGTGCCGACCGTCCGCAGAAGGGTCGTTACAGGGAGTTTTACCAATGTGATGCCGATGTAGTAGGAAGCGACTCTCTGACCAACGAGATAGAACTCCTGCAAATGATCGATGAAGTGTTCCGCCGTCTTAAGGTCAGAATCGCCATAAAGCTTAACAACCGCAAAGTGCTTGCCGGAATCGCCGAGCATATCGGAGAACCCGACAAGATGATTGACATAACCGTGGCCATCGATAAGATCGATAAGATCGGCCTTGATAACGTGTGTGAGGAACTTCGACAGCGAGGACTCCGGGAGGACGCTATCGAAGCGCTGAAACCCATCCTCGCAATCGACGGATCGATTGACGAACGTCTGGATAAACTTGCAACTCTTCTTAGTGGAAGCGAGATTGGTTCGCTCGGTGTGGCCGAACTTAAAGAGGTCGTTGAGGGTACAAGCAAGCTTGGTCTTGATGCTCAGCTCGATCTTGATGTGTCACTCGCCCGAGGCCTCAATTACTACACCGGAACAATAATCGAGGTCAAAGCCCTTGATGTGCAGATAGGAAGTATCTCAGGTGGTGGGCGCTACGATAATCTGACAGGTGTATTCGGCATGCCCGGCCTCTCTGGTGTTGGCATAAGTTTCGGTGCTGATCGCATATATGATGTACTTAATACACTTGACCTCTACCCCGCCGATGCTTCCCGTGGTGTCGATATCATGTTCTGCAACTTCGGAACAAATGAAGCTATTGCTTCCATGAAACTGATAAAGACCTTACGTCAGGCCGGTGTCTCAGCCGAAATATACCCTGATGCCGCTAAGATGAAGAAACAGATGGGACGGGCAGATGCTCTCAATGCCCGTTTTGTTGGTATTATTGGAGAAACCGAACTGGAGGAATCAACCGTCACCGTAAAAAACATGTCCACCGGTGAACAGATAAAACTCCCTGTAGCCGATTGTGCGTCCTACATTCTTTGTTGAAAAAAGACATCCAGGAGAATACAATAGCCCTGCTGCACGAAAAAATGTCCTACTTGTTGCATGTAAGGAAAAGTTTCATTAACTTTGCATCGCAATTGGCAATTACTCGACCTCTTGCATCGGGGCGTAGCGCAGTCCGGTAGCGCACCTGGTTTGGGACCAGGTGGTCGCAGGTTCGAATCCTGTCACCCCGACGCTCTTTTAACCGATTAGGATTAAGCAATTTATTGCTTAATCCTAATTTTTGTATCCGGGGTTGTAAGAGCGCGTATCGTACTTTAGTTACTGTGGATCATTTTAAAGAATAGCAATAGAACTGATCGTCGGAGCGATCTGGGTTGATTCCAATGAGCCTACTGTCGTCCATAACAATGAACGACGCTAAGGACACATCAAGATTGCATTGCAACAAGGGTTCTCCAGAAAATCCGTAGACTCGTATAATATTGGAATGTTCCTTTAGATCACCCCATGGTTTTCCGAAATAACTTGCGTATACATAATTATCGGAAGCATAGAGCCACTCATAGTAAACAATGTTGTAATCTACATTATACTCATACTTGCCCGTTAGTTTTTCATCGGTATAACGATAAAATTCGGGAGCTTTATCGCCACCCCAATATTTGACGATATGGAGACTGTCGCTATCGATAATCCCGAATTCCAGCCTGTCTATAAGAAAATATGCTGTAGCAAAACGTGAGTTGTTGACCACCATCCAGAAATCTTCAAACTCGCTGTAATAATCTTTTCCCATTTCCTCCTTCAGACTGAAAGGAGAATTAATGCTATCGAGCACTGTCTCTGTGGAGAAATCGACAAGTCTTCTTACTATGTGCCGTGGACTTATCCCTTTCATCATATACCGGCTTCCGCCACAAAAATTGAGTTCCATAACTGATTCATAGGGACTGAATTCCCTGACAGCAAAAACTTCGCTGTTGACAGCTCCGCTATCGGTGAGGATATAAGAATGATAGCGGCCGTCACCATGATCTCTAACAATAAACCGACTTTCAGGCATATTGTTGACAACCATCGGCATAAGACACTCTTCAGGTCCCGGTCCATACGGACAAAAAGAATACAAATATCTCAGACTGTCGTTGAAGACAGCGAAATGCAAACCGTTGGCATGCTCAACATCACTGACAACAATATATGGATCCGCCCTGAAAATGTTACCAGGCTTGATAACCACACTCATTTCGACAGAATCCGCCGAAACTTTGATTTCATTCATAAATGTAGCATCCGGATCGGATCTGCCGCTATCCTTCCGACTGCAGGCAACAGTGAGAAGAAGGCACACAGAACAAAGAGAAAGAAGTTTTTTCATTGATTTCTATAGGCAATGGATTATCTTGAAACTTTGCAAAGATACAAATAATTCAGTGATATCAAAAGATCCATTGCCCCTGAGATTCAATATCGAAGTGCAAAATTTCCGATCTGAATAGCCACAATATTTTTGAGGCTCGAGGCTAAATATCGGTAGACAGGAAAAAATTGGATAAACATCCCCTCCGAGCTAATTTACCGTCACATCCACATCAGTGGAGTTCTCATCCCATTGCAGCCATAAGATGAGACTATGGAGGTCCCGACCGCACAACAACGGTAAAAATATCACTGAGCGGGTAGGTATTCACCATATACTGGCAGAAGCTGACGGGTCTCGATTCGCGGACTGCGAGACAAACACGATAGTTGGGAAGGAAGGCAAATACGCGATAGTCACACTCACTGAGAGAAGGATAATTAGCCGGCTAATGGAGAGACTGAGGCAAACCATCCCGAACCACTGGAAAAAGCCATCATACGGCTACTGTTCCCCTACAGATACATCATCAAGTCAATCACAACCGACAATAGGTTGGAGTTCTGCGCCCACACGCTTATCTTCAAGGCTCTGGCTGCAAAGGGGGACAAAGCATCTCAATCTTGTTTTCTTTTCAGACTCGTATTCCTCATAGCAACAAGGGGCAATTAAAATACAAACAAACTTATTCGTTAATACATACCTAAAGGCTCCGATTTTTCAACCTTGACAGAAGCCTTCATCCGCCAAATCAAGTATATAATTAACCGACGCCTGCGCAAAATACTTAATTATGAATAACCTAAAAGGTTTTCTCCGAGTAAATAGCTCATTTTCAGTTGCTAGTTGATTTTATGGCTTAACTTTGTAGTACTATGTTTCAAAATATTTCATAAATTGTTTTGCGTCTTACGGATTTTTCGTAACTTTGCGATCAGTAAATAACAATTTTAAGACATCGAATTTCGGCTTGCAGAGTGGTCTGGGTAGGACGTATGCAATTTCTTCCAAGACATTCTTTATCGGCGATTTAGCTCTCTTGCCGAGTTTCAATATACTGATAGCCTTAATATTCATAACTTTAATAGAGAAAGCGGTCAGGCTTTTCTTTAAAATTACTGATTATTAGAGCTTTTCGAAAGAGACAACCAATTAAGAACCAAAGAAATAACCAACAAATTAAGTTTTCACATCTACTAAAAATGATTATCAATAAAATATCTCTACGATATGCTGCATTTATTGCCGCTCTTACATATATAAGTCTGTCATCGACGAGTCTTTTTGCTCAGCGAAAAGACTCTGACGCAAAAATATCTCACTCCAATTATGTGAGAGCGGCAATAGGGCAAAGGGTAAAGGTATCTGATGCGAAAGTTCGCATCAGATACGCTTTCAACCCCGAGGATATAAAAGACAAGTCTACATGGATTGACGAAGGGCAGCTGAAAATTGCACCCGACATGACTGACTACAGCAGTTTCTTTGTCGAAGTCAATGAAGACAGTCTGGCTCGCTGGTTCGATACTCACGGTAGGAATGTTGCTTATCCACCTGCACGTTGGATTCAAGGTCATCGTCCTGATTATTGGATAGAATACCAGTATTCACAGATAACTACGAAGGATGGGATCCTGACCGAATGGGCAACCATGCCGAGAGCTCTTGATTCGGAAAACCTATACTATACAGAGAGCCTGCCACTTTTCAATTGGCAGATTGGAACAGAAACAGCCACTGTGTGCGGCTATGAGTGCATCAAGGCCACATGCCATTGGCGTGGACGTGATTTCACTGCGTGGTTTACTCCCGACATTCCGGTTGAATATGGGCCCTGGAAGTTCGGCGGCCTGCCCGGCCTGATCATGAAGATATCCGACAAAGATGGCATATATACTTTTGAAGCCGTAGCTGTTGAAAACGGTAATTTCCCGATCTATGCGCCAAGAGGCAATCAGTACAAGCCTTCAACCCGCGATAAGGTCTGGAAGCTCCAAAGGGCATTGAACGAGAATTATTTCAAGGCTGCAGATCAATCGGTGATAAACGCAAAGACCGGACGCGTGATATCCTCACGTCAGCACTCCTATACTCAACTTGAGATAGAGTAACTCCCTATTTTTATGAAAGTTCAATCCAGATTTCTAATCACCATACTGCTTTTTACTTGTGCGCAGATTGTCTGTGCGCAAGTAAAATTGCATGGTAGAGTCTCTGATATATCAGGGCAGCCCCTCGAAGCAATGATTACAGTGTTTGATGGAGGCAAGATTGTGGCGCATACAATGGCTAATGAGTCGGGAGAATATGTACTTGATTTTACAGCAAAGTCTGACAGCATCACAATCAGGGCCTCGATGCTGGGATATTCTACTCTTAAGAAAGCTATCCCAGCCGTTTCGAGGCGCATTGATCTCACTCTTCAAGGCGGAAAGGAATTGAAGGAGGTTGTTGTTGTTGCCGATAAAGTTACCGAGCGAGGCGACACCATAAATTACAATGTTGCGGCGTTCAAGGATGAGTCTGACCGTGTTATCGGTGATGTTATAAAAAAGATGCCGGGATTAGAAGTCAGTGAGTCTGGGCGGATCAGTTTCAATGGTAAGGAGGTGAAAAATTTCTATGTGGAGGATATGGACCTTCTGCAGGGAAGATACGGTATAGCGACCAATAATGTTTCGGCCAATGATGTGGCATCTGTCCAGGTATATCAGAATCATCAGCCTATAAGAGCTCTGAAAGATATAACATCTTCCGAAGATATAACCATCAATCTCAAACTAAAATCGTTAGCTAAAGGTACATGGACGGTTTCGGCTATGGGCGGAGGCGGTTATAAACCGGCATTATGGGCTGCCGAACTTATAGCCATGTATTTTGGCCGGAAAGTACAGAATCTCTCATCCTATAAGGGAAACAATAGCGGAATAGATGTCAATAGCGAATTACAGTCAAAAACCGACGACAATCTTCAGAGATTCACTAATAAGGCTCCGCTGTCAGTCATATCGCCGCCAACTCCCGGCATAGCGCCGAGGCGATATATAGATAATAAGTCGAACGCTGTCAGTATAAATCAGATCGTAAAAACTGATTCGCTCACCACATTGAATGTCAACATTGGTTATTACTATGACCAACTGCGTAAAAGCGGAGTTTCGCTATCGCAGCAGTATGAACCGTTAGCCGGCAACTATCGCAGCATATTTCAGGAGATAAAGTCATGTGGCTATATCAACTCATTATCTGGTGCCATCGCAGTTAATAGAAATGGAGATGATATGTATCTGAAAAATTCTCTTGACATAAAAGCTAACTGGAACCGAGATATAGCAAACGCCGCAATATCAAGCAGCTTTACAACCGGTGTAACTGCAGCAGATCAGCATCTCGACAATCCAACTCTTGAACTGATCGACCGCCTAAATCTGATCAGGAAAAGTGGAAAGCGTGCATGGGAATTCTATCTTACTACAGGGTGGAACCACAGGCCGCAGTCTTTATCGGTTGATAGGGGTAAAGATGAATCATCACTAAATTCAAATCTAATTCAAAATTATACCACCGACGCAGCATTGGCGCATCTCTTTTCGTCACATAGCCTGATGATGGACAAGGTTAGGCTTTATACCGGTCTGTTCGCTGATTTCGATTTGGAAAATGTCAGGTCAGAATTATCCGGAATGGAATTGACAGACAAGAACTCGATGCAAAATGATTTTCTCTTTGGTAAGTTGGATATGGGTATTCAACCGAAACTATCCTATTTATTTCGACACCTATACATGGAACTGACACTCCCGCTCTCATACAACCGGCAATGGCTTGGTGACCGTCTTGACAACTCGCTGTCGCAAGGGTGGAACTACATTAGTTTCATGCCTCAGATGCATATAACCTATACGATGGGACGCAACTGGCTGGCTTTTGATCTGAATTACAACCGGATGAGAGATAATTCCCAACGGGCTGCGAGAGGAATTGTTATGACCGACTACCTGTCATTCAGGAGATCTGAGATAGAACGTACGATAGTAGATGAAACATGGTCAACGGCCATAGTTTACCGCTTTTCAAATCCGTTCAGACAGATATTCGGTCATGCTGGTATATCTTGGAATCAGTTTAGGCATAACAACATCTCAGGTTATGAGTACGATGGGTTGGCTACTGCAATGGTAACCATGCCATTGCGAAATACATCAAATAGATATTCCGTCACCGCAAACTTAAACAAGGGACTCGGATTTTGGGGTACAACCATAAAGATGGGAGCGAGTGCGTCGCTATACAGGAGGCATTCTTTGATAGATGAGTCGCTTTTTGCTTTCAGCACAAAAAACTGGAGCGGCAGCGTAATTATGTCGACAACACCTGCACAATGGATGGGTATCGCATTTGCATTCGCATATGGCCAGAACAGGAGCGAGACCGACGGTGTCGAGACCAATTCTCCATGGGTACGCACATGGACCGGTAGAGCCGATATCAACTTTTATCTTACAAAAAATCTCATAGTGAATGTTTCAGCTGAAAACAACTACAATAATCTGAATTCAGGCGACAAAAACGTTTGGTTTGGAGATTCAAGAATAACTTATCGACGAGGAAGGTTTGAATGGAATCTGGCATTTAATAATATTTTCAACTTCAAATCATTCACAAAAGTGAACTATACTGCTATGGATATCTATACCAGTACATACAAACTCCGCGAACGTAATGTTATGTTTACGATGAGGATGAAATTATTATAAAATTCTGAGTACCCGAAATATCCCAGTCGCTCCAAATTTGAGAAACCTGAGATTCAATATCGAAGTGCAAAATTTCCGATCTGAATAGCCCCGATATTTTTTGAGGATTAAGGCTTACAAGCGCAAACCGCTCGAATTCTTCCATCACTAAGCTGAAATAATTCTTCTCAATATATCAATCTTTAAATCCAAAATGTCAATGTTCGTTTGTTGAGGATCCAACCGTGTTAGATCCTCAGCGACTCTCGCGGCCTAAGGCCTGAAGTCGTTGCAAAGTTAGTATCGGCTATTGCCTCATAGGGTGCGCACCTGCCCCTAACGTGCTACAAAAATGCCCCGCACCGGGAAGTTCCGATGCAGGGCTGATATTCAGTTGATTTCAGCGTTATCAGTTGGCAGGAATAAGATTATGGGTATCCAAATATTCCTTGAGTTCTTTAAGTTGCTGATCATCAGGACCGTCGAAGAACGACACACCGGCTGCGCCATTTGAGTAGGCTTCCTCCAGAGCTTTAACGAAGTCTTTTCCCTTAAGATCCGGACACATCAGGCCGGCATAGAGCGAGGCTCGGCCATTGATAGCGGCCACGCCCTCCTCAACTGAGCGACCTATCCATTCCGGACCCTCATAATAGAATCCGTTGTAGATCATGGGGAAGTAGGCATCAAGATTCCAGTTGCCCCAGTCCTGGCGAACCATTCTCTTGGCCATTGACGGGCCTGGGAACACTGCTGCTGAGAGATACTTATCGTTACCACGCACTGAATCGGCTATATGCTTTACAACACGTGTAATAGCATCCAGACGGAAGTTGATCCACGATTGATCTTCCATCGGGAACTCTACCTCAAGAGGATCACGGCCGGTGAGAGCCTTGAAGTTGGCACGGCATAGTTCGCAGTAGCAGAAATCATATTCCGGCAATTCCTTGGTCTGCTCAATACCATAGTTCTGCCACAGACTCACGGGAAGGATCACGTCTGGGAAGCGGACATAGTCGAGATGCATACCGTCAACATACGGTAGATTGGCATCTTTCAGATAGTCTTCTGCCAGATATTCTGCCACTTCAGGATGAGAGGGGCACAAGAACCTGTAATAGTCTACGTAAGGAGGATTGTCGTAGCACGACTCCCCTTTCTTGTTTACGGCAAACCATTCAGGATGCTTGTCAAGCAGCTCGCGGCGGTTCATTGTCCATTTCCAATAGTGAGCCTGCAGACCCGCTTCCTTACAGAGCTTATAAGCTTTCTCGTCATAACCTTCAAAGAGGACGGCGCTGATACCGGCATCGTGAAGTTTTTTGAAATATTCGCTGTATTCGCGGTCTGACCACTCCGGCTTGAGGCGCATCCAGGCCCAGTTTTTCACAACTCGGGGTTTGATCTTTTCAATTGAGAAGCGACCATCCTGGTTTATGCGGTATATTTCCTGCGACGCAGGAACGGTTACAGTCATATCAAAAGCCGAGTTGGTAGCATCAACCGTGATTGAACCGCCATCTGGCAGCAGAGCCATATCTTCGGGGGTCAGGAAAAAGTCGTCGGCCTTGCGGATATAGTTGCCTTTTTTCGAATGTTCGTCAAGCTGAGCATAGAACAGTGCCCACACAAGTTTGTAGGCATTCATGTCATACTTCTGGATACTCTTTGCGGCCTGTGTGCCTACTGTTGCATCAATGAAGTTGAGGAAACCCCAGCGTTCGGGCATGTGCATGTCTATGCGTCCTGTCGGACTCCATACCCAGTTGTCTTCTTTATCCGAACCGGGGGTCCACTCTACGCGTGAAAAGTTGATACGCCACACTTTCAGATCCTTGGGATTTGTAAAGTCACGCTTTAGTGCGGCGAATGGAATAGCCATCTCGACATACCAGGCCTTGTCGGTATCGGTTGTCTTGTTGAGAGTACCGTCATGCGACACAGCAAGTTGCAGTCCTTCGCAATTCCAAGGAATAAAGAAACTGCCACCGCTCCTGTAAGGCTTATCAAGCGTCAGGTCAAAAACAACACCACGGGCGTTGTTTTCGATCTCGAAGTAATTGAGTCCGTCTCCGTCAGGATCGAGAAACACTTCAAAATCATTGTCATGATAGATGATAGTGTCGCGTTGTGTCAGGTTGGCAACGATGTTTTTCTCTTCAAGGCAGGCGCCTATATAGAGATTTTCTTCGTCCCAAAGCATCTTCACCCATGTTTTCTGAGCGGGAACAGGCTTCGAGTCGCCTTCAATGTCAACAAAATTCTGAGTTGGCAGAGCCTTTTTCCAGGCGCCCTCATTAAGCTTACCGTCCACTTTGATTTTTCCGTCTGTTCTGAAACAGTCATAAGCACGTGGCTCGGTAAGGCGTGGAGCATAGCGGGATGTAAGCGACTCAGCCTGCATGGTGATGGCCGAAAGCGCAGTGATTCCCAATGCTGCTAAACACTTTGCGTAATGCATTGGCTTACTTGTTATTCGTGGTTGTTAATTCATTATCGTTAAAGCTCATCACCTGACCCGAACCGCGATAAAGTTTCACTGGTTCCTCCATTTCAAGAGCAAGCACTGTGATCTGAGGATCAAGCACATCTTCAGGCACGTCTATATAATATACTCCGGGCACTTCACTCCAGGAAATATCATTATACTGCTTCCAGGTAAGATTCTTGTCTGTACCTACAACGCGGATGTTCTTGATGCGGCTCTTAAGACCTTTCACCTCCAGTGGTCCTGTAGGACGGTAAGGAAGATAGACATACAAGATATTTCCGTCATGGTTAAGCGAGGTATAGCCTTGTACATGTCCGGCTGGTATACCCGCCTGTGTCTCATAGATAGCCTCCTCATGCTTTTTGGTCCAGCGACCGAGATTTTCGAGTATCGCCACCTGTTCTTCCGGTATCGTACCATCCGCTTTAGGACCGATATCAAGGAGCAGATTACCACCCATACTGATACAGTCGACCAGCATGCGCAAAACGGTCATCGGATCCTTGTAGTTGTTGTCTGCGATGCGGTAGCCCCATGAATCATTCATGGTCATGCAAGTCTCCCACCATTTTGACTCAGGACGTACAACGGGGACTCCGAGTTCGGGTGTGGCATAGTCGCCGTGTCCCTGAATGCGGGAGTTGATTATAACATTAGGATTGTAGCTTCTCAGCAGCTCCACCACACCGGGTGCATTCCATTCATCCGACGAATGTTCCCAGTCACCGTCAAACCAGTATAGGTCTGGATTCCAGGTGCTGCTCAACTCCGTTAACTGCGCGTTATTGAAATCAAGAAAATGTTGCCATTTTTTGGGATTGGCCTTGATGTCATATTTCGGAGGTTTGTCGCGGTATGTTTCAGGATAGTCCTCTCTGGGCCAGTCAATCAGCGAATAATAAAAGCCGAGTTTCAGGCCCTGGTCGCGGACGGCATCGGCAAAAGGCGCAATCACATCGCGTTTTGCAGGACTACTCTTAACCGCACTGACATCACCTGCCTTGGTGTCCCAAAGAGCGAAGCCATCGTGATGCTTGGTTGTGATCACAGTATATTTGGCACCGCTGTCCTTAATCAGCTTAGCCCAATACTCCGGATCATAATTTTCTGCGGTAAATGCCTCAGCCTGCTTCATGTAATCAGGCAAGGAGATATGCCCGTTATGGAAAGCCCAGCTTTCTGATGTTTCACCTTTCGAATAAACACCCCAGTGGATGAAAACGCCAAGTTTCGCCTTGGAGAACCAGTCCATCCGCTCAGCTTTCTGCTCGGGAGTCTCAGGGGTGGAAGGAGCTCCGAGGGCGACCGTCGGCACGGCCGATAGCATTAGCGCTGTTGTAAGTATAGATTTGAGGTCCATAATAGGTATAATTTCTTGCAAATCTACAAATTTATTGTATAAATAGCAAGCACTTAATGTTAATGAGATAAAATAAGAATCGGAAGTGGCTACACTATGATAGACACTCCCGATTGTGAATTGATTTCGCCGACTTTATCAGGCAAGAGTAGCGATGGTCTCGATTTCTACGAGAACCTGCTTGGGCAGCTCACGGACGGCAACAGCCGAACGGGCAGGGAAAGGAGCGGTAAACTCCTGACCGTAAACTTCATTCATCTCGCCAAAGAGGCTCATATCGGCCAGAAAGACGGTAGTCTTCACAACATTGTCGATGCTGATACCGGCTTCCTTGAGGATAGCTTTGATGTTGCTGATCGACTGAGCTGTCTGGGCCTTTATACCCTCGGGGATAGTGCCGTCGGCAGGATTCAGAGGAATCTGACCGCTGATAAAGAGAATGTCGCCGCACTTGATGGCCTGGCTGTAGGGACCGATAGCTGCGGGAGCCTCGGTGGTAGCAATCTGAGTCTTATTCATGATTGATAACTGGTTTGGTTATGTTATACTTTTATGTTAATAGATGATACTGTTATGTCACTTCCGGTCTTCAGCATGGCGTCAGTTATTTTGTCAACCACAGCAATCGCACCGGGAAATCTATCGCTGAACCCGGGAATGAAATCATGGCTACCGTTCTCACGCAGACATGAGATAACTTTTTCAACTGAAAGCTGACTGACGTCGATTCCGGGTAAAAGGGGATGTTCGGATAACTCTCCCTCGCTTTCCTCCATGGCAATGAGCCCGAGGTTATTGAGACGCAACACTACCTGCCTCACCAGGTCGGAAGGTATTCCATAGATATCGCTGATCTGGGTTGTTGTCAGCGCCGGCATCCCTCTGACAAATCGCTTGACTATGATGGCAAGTACTGCCAAAGTAACTTTAAGTTTATAATCTTCGCTGATTTTGGCCACATCCTGATAGTAGTTGAACTGCCCTACATTCTGTGAAGCGTAGCAAAGTAAAGCTCCGATCATGGTCACAAGCCACGACAACTGCAACCATATCAGTAACAGAGGGACAAAAGAGAAACTACCGTATATAGCGTTGTATTTGGTTACATACATCTGACCTGTGAGGAAAAGCCACTGAATGACCTGGAATGATGTTCCAACTACAACACCCGCAAGAAAGGCATTGAGAAATTTGACTTTTGCATTGGGTATTAGCATGTAGGCCCCTGCAAAGAATAGCCAGGTCATCACGTAACTACCGATATCGATAAGTACCTTTAATGCGGTAGCCATAAAGTTGATAAACACAAGCTTATTGATCGTGGTGGTCATCATCAGTGATAAGCCGCCCGCACAGATCATCAATACAGGAAGTATCAGGAATATAGCGAGATAGTCAGTGATTTTTCGCCAGAAAGTACGCCCCTGCCTCACCCTCCAGATCACATTGAAGGAATCTTCTACGCTTCCGAGCAGCGATATGAGGGTCCACAGGAGAAATAGAATACCTACCCCGACAAATACACCACCGGATGCCTGTTCAAGGTAACCGTCCACGAACTTGATTCCTACAGCAATCGCTTGATGCTGAGAAGGGAAAAGTTTATAAAGTTGACCGGTCAGAGCATCTGAATATCCGAAACCTCGGAAAATCGCGAGAACCATTGCAAGAGCTGGAACAAGCGCCAGCACCGTACGATAAGTTAGTGCACAAGCCTGACTCTGAAGATCAGTGCTTAGAAACGATCTGACAGAGAGGTTTATCGTTTTTACGGCAGCGACCTTAAAATTTTTTCGGGTATCAAGCCAAACGGACTCGCTCCAATACTTCCATATAGCGAGCGCCCTTTCTACCAAACGATCGTATTTAACTTTCCAGTCAGCCATAGATCAACTTATTCAGAAAACAGAGAGTGAATCTGAAGAAGTGCTTTCTTCAACCACATATTCTTCATCTTCATCGTCATAACCGTCAGATGATGTGGGTGTCGAGCGATTCACATAAAGCATGACGTATAGCAGGAATGCAATAGCACCGACCGCAAGACCCGTAATCAGGCCAATGAGAAATCCAGTAGAGAACCCTGAAGACGAGGTCTCTGCAACGGAATCATTATCTGAGTTATCCTCATTTTCTTCAGTCTCAACATCTATCTCATTTTCTGCGATATGATGCTCTTCATTCTTCAGTTCAAACGGTTCTGATTCTTGTTCGAAGACTTCTTCAATCACGGATTCTTGAGCTTCGCAAACTTCCTCTACCGGATCCTGAGCTGAAACCGGTTCTGGTTCAGGTGTAATTTCTGTGACAGAATCTTCCACCTCTTCCTGCGTCACTGCAACTTTCGGTTCAATAGATACCGGGTCATCGACAATGGGTTGGGACTTGTCAACAACAGGCTCTTCCTCAACCACAGAAGTCTCGGGAACAGCACTGTCATCTTCCTGCCCAGCAATATCCTCTTGTGTAATATCTACCGGTTCTTCAACTGGAATATCAAACTGAGACAGCATCTCTTCCGTGACCTCTGGCGACAAAGGCTCCGGCATAAAACCGGCAAACGGAGCGTTAACCGACTCAGCAAAAGATTTTTCAGGTTCGAAACTTACGGGTTCGTTTTCGTTGCCGGTTAGTAAGAATCGTCCCAAACCTTTGACCGAAACTTCGTTGCCGGAGGAAAGCTCATTACTGATAGTTTCAAAGAGTAAACGAACGAAACTCAGTTTAACCTGTAGATCATCCCCGAGCAGATCATCGGGAATCTGCGATGCAAGTTGCTGAATTGATATTTTGCTCATAGCCCGTTTTCATTAATACGTTTGCGAAGAATCACGCTTGGACGGAACGAAACACTGATCGAGGGAGGGAGCAAAGTACGTTCGAGAGTTACAGGGTCAACACTGATCTCCTCATCTTTTTTTTCAGGAATAAAATTTCCAAACCCCGGGACAGCAACGGTCGAGAGGTCGGCGCACTCACCGGATAGAATTATAGCAATCGAATCTATGGCAAGAGCAACCGTCTTGGCATCAAGACCGGTATTGCGGGAAATGGTAGCAGCAAACTGGCGTGAATCCATATTCTATTATTTCACAAACGACTATAGAAGTTCTTTGTCGACCGCAAAGCGCGGACGATGTTTGACCTCGATAAAAATCTTTCCGATATACTCCCCTACGACACCGAGGGCTATCAGAATGAGACTTCCGAGAAACCAGGTTGAAAGCATTAAAGAAGTCCAACCTGGAATCACATCATGTCCGAAATAGCTAATAAACACATACAATGCCATCACAACGTCAAGAATCAGCAACGCTATTCCGACGAAAAAGATCATTCGGAGAGGTCGAGAAGAGAAACTGGTGATTCCATCGATTGAGAAACTCAGCATCTTTTTCAACGGATATTTTGACTCTCCGGCAACACGGACATTGCGTGTGTAGGTTACAACAGCGGTTTTCAATCCGATCTGAGGGATGATTCCGCGGATGAAGAGATTACTCTCGCCATACTCAGAAAGCAACCGGATAGCACGTGAACTCATCAGGCGATAATCAGCATGATCATACACGGTATCAAGGCCCATGCTTTTCTGGAATGAATAAAATCCGTGAGCCGTTGTGCGCTTGAACCAGGTATCACTTTCCCGGTTCGAGCGCACTCCATAGACAATCTCAGCGCCATTGAGATAAGCTTTAACCATCTCGATCATGGCTTCGGGATCATCCTGAAGGTCAGCATCAATGGAAATCGCAGCATCACAAGCACTTCCGACAGTCATCAGACCAGCAAGAAGCGCATATTGGTGCCCTCGGTTATGTGCAAGATGTATAGCCTTGATTTTAGCGGGGTTATCTTCATGCCAACGGCATAGAACACCCCATGTATCATCTTTACTACCATCATCGCTGCAAAGGATATAGCTATCAGCGGAAATCAGATTGTCGTCGACCATACTACTGAGGATTGACATGAGCTTCGGAAGAGACAGCGGAAGAGCTTCCTGCTCATTATAGCAGGGCACAACTACAGCAATCACCGGAGTCCGCACCACAGGTGAAGAAACAGTGTCAGAACCAGCCATACAATCGGACGACATACGGATCAATAGTTACGGGCAAAAATCACACGTCGATGAGAGGGCTTGCCTGTCAGCATATCAACACCCTCTTCCTCGGGAGCATCAAGAGGAATACAACGGATAGTAGCCTTAGTCTCTTCCTTGATACGCTCCTCAGTCTCAGGAGTACCGTCCCAATGGCACAGGAAGAAACCGCCATCCTCGATTTTCTCCTTGAATTCGTCGTAAGAGTCACAGACATAGGTTTTTTCCTGACGCATTCGCAGAGCCTTCTGATAGATGTTATTCTGGATATCTTCGAGCAGACCATTGATGTGCTCGGCGATACCTGCCAGCGGCAAAGTTTCTTTCTCGAGCGTATCACGGCGCATGAGTTCAACAGTACCGTTTTCAACGTCGCGGGCACCGATAGCAAGACGCACGGGTACACCCTTGAGTTCGTAATCGGCAAATTTGAAACCGGGGCGCTTGTTGTCGGCGTCGTCATACTTGACGCTGATGCCAAGCTCACGCAGACGTTCGATGATCGGGAGTACCTTGTCGGTGATAGCTGCAAGTTGCTCTGCGTTTTTAGAGATAGGGATTATGACTACCTGAATGGGTGCCAGATGAGGAGGAAGCACAAGACCGTTGTCATCGGAATGGGTCATGATGAGGGCACCCATCAGACGGGTCGAAACGCCCCATGAGTTGGCCCACACATATTCCGGCTTGTTCTCCTTGTTGGCGAATGTCACGTCGAATGCCTTGGCAAAGTTCTGACCGAGATTGTGAGATGTGCCAGATTGCAGAGCCTTGCCATCCTGCATCATGGCCTCAATGGTGTAAGTGTTGAGTGCTCCTGCAAAACGCTCATTAGCACTCTTAACACCCTTGATGACAGGCATTGCCATATATTTCTCAGCAAATTCAGCATAGAGATTGATCATCTCTACCGTACGTGCTTCCGACTCCTCCGCAGTTGCGTGGGCACAATGGCCCTCCTGCCAAAGGAATTCGGCCGTACGGAGGAACATACGGGTACGCATTTCCCAACGCATCACATTTGCCCATTGATTGCAGAGTATAGGCAGATCACGGTAGCTGTGAATCCAATTTTTATATGTACCCCAGATGATTGTCTCAGAAGTCGGACGCACAATGAGTTCTTCTTCGAGGCGCGCTTCGGGGTCTACAATCACACCGTTGCCGTTAGGATCGTTCTTGAGGCGGTAGTGAGTAACAACAGCACACTCTTTAGCAAATCCCTCGACATGCTCGGCTTCGCGGCAGAGATACGATTTCGGGATAAGCAGGGGGAAGTAGGCATTCTGTACGCCAGTTTCTTTAAACATACGATCGAGGGTCTGCTGCATCTTTTCCCATATTGCGTAGCCATAGGGTTTGATGACCATACAGCCGCGCACTGCCGACTGCTCGGCGAGGTCGGCTTTAATAACCAGATCGTTATACCACTGAGAGTAATTGTCCTTGCGTTTGGTAAGATCTTTGAGTTCCTTTGCCATTTCGCTATTTATTCTAAATCAATTATTATCTGTAAGAAAAGTTATTCACCGGGCGGATTCAGCTTACCCTCATGAGCAAGCTTGATGAGTTCGGGACCAGGAATAAGATATATCTCAAGTCTTCTGTTTTCAGCGCGATGCCGCCAGGTATCGTTATTGGTAACAGGATCGGAATCGCCCATCGCGAAAGGAATAATCACGATATCAGGATCAATCTTTCCGTCCTCAATATCGTTGAGCATCTGATCATAGACCGAATAGAGACGTTGAGTCGATATTCTATCACGATAAAGCGCATTGCCGGTATCATCGGTATGCATCGCCAATACCACCTTAAACCTATAGGATTCAGACATAAGACGATGAATAGGCTCAAATGCACGCTCAGCGCCTTCGGCAAGTATCGTATCGTTCGGGAGAAACAGGCGGTCAGCCGGCAAAGAGATGACTATCACTTCATCATCTCTCATAAGATCGACAGAAAAAGGCCCCTTAATAGAACTTGCAAGAGCCATCATGTATTCTCTGACAGCAGCTTTTTCAGTATCTGGCACGGGGGGAGTCGCAAGGTTAGGCTCGAAATCCATATCCATGAATGTCTCCTCGGCATAACCTTCGAAAGGATCGGAATAAAACACCTGAGAATATAGCGGATTGACTGAGCCGATGACGAAAAACGTCAGCGACAGCCATAGCGAGAGTCCCCTAAGCGGAGACGCAACGCCGTTCTCAGATATCTTCTTCCAGAGACTCTTCATAGTCGAGTTCAGCGGCAACAATGATTTCAACGTCATCAGGGCGCACAACCGATCGCTTGTCGCGTTTGAGCATCGTCTGCACATAGGCAACAATATCAGATTCAAGTGCGGTTCGTTCGGGACTATCCTCACCATCATCGTCGATATCCAACAGACCACGGGAATCGTAGTAGTCATAGACCATATCAACGATATTGAGAATCTCGTCGTCGTCGTACGGAGCGCGTCCCACCTCAGCAAGACGATTGTTTATATAGTCGATACATTTATTTTCGTCGAATTCCATTTCACTCTTTTTTTTGTTAAGACTGACTTTCGAGCAATCCTTCAGGAAGATCGAGGGTAAGAACCGATTTATCAGAATCGAAACTTACAATAAACTCTTCAGCAACAGGGATAAATATTTCAGAGCCATCCGAGCGCTCCACTTCAAAAAGAATATTTGCAGTAGAGGTATTGATATCCAGGATTTTTCCGATCACATGACCATCCGAATCAACAACGGTAGATCCAATCAAAGTGCCCGCATAAAGAGACGAACCTCCGTCATCATCATCGCCATCATAGTACTCATCATCGTCATCTTCCCCGCAGATAGAATCGACATGTTCGATTGTCATATAAGCAGTGAGGCCGTTGAACTGAGAGGCGGCAGCATCGGAATCGACATCGTCCAACTTCACAAGACGGCTCAACGAATTGCGAGACCTGACAGAATCGACAAAAAAAGGCACGAAAATACCATCCAGTTCAAAGATCAAGCAATCGCCTTGAACAAGAGGTACATCCGGATCAATAGTCAGCTGCATTTCACCGGCAAGGCCATGAGGCTTACCGACATTGCCAACGGGCACAAGCTCATTTCTGCGAATCATAACAATGGAGGAGTCAGGAGATTATTTCTTGCGCTTACGTTTTTTCTTTGGAGCCAAAGGCAGATCGGCCATCTCATACTCATGCAACCTGACAGATTCAGGCTCAACGACAATGGCACCACGCGACATTTCAGCGAGCTCTTCGAAAACCTTAGCATCGTCTACCCCCTCGGGATTAACAACCAGACGAAGTTTTTTCATCTGACTGGCAATCAAGAGTATCAGAGCATCACGCTGCAGGCCCGGTTCCATAGATGCCGCAATCTCAACCAGGCGTTCAATATGAAGTCCGTAGTGCCGACGCGGGATATAGTTGGGAGCTGTAGACAGTTTATCAGGATCAGTACGAAGAGTTTCCTCGCGGACTACATCGAAAGGATAGTCAACATCAAGATCAAAACCACTCATGATAGCGAGATGATCCCAAAGCTTGCGCTGAGTCTCTTCAGGATCGCCTGTCTGGGGCAAAAGAGTACGCATGGCAACGATGATGGAACGGGCACAATTATTGCGCTCGTCGCGATCTTCGATTGTCTTGCAAAAATCGACCATCTGCTGTATGTTTCGCCCATATTCAGGCAAAACGAGAGGCTTAAGATGAGTATTGTAGGTAAGCATAGTGCTCGTAAATCGATAGATAAACGGATATCTGCCGGGAGCAGACATCCTAACACTGCCCAAAATTACTCTTTTTTCATGAAAGGCGCAAAAAATGGATTCTTAAAATGTGTCAAGCATCCTAACACAGAGGAGAGGGTTATACAAATTAGGGGCAGGTGCGCAGGGAAAATTGACGGAGATTGCGTAACTTTGCAGTCGGAAGGCAACAGACCGAACGAACGGTCGGCCACACTACTTCGAGAAAAGTGAAAATATTAGTCACCGGCGCCAACGGTCAATTAGGCACAGAACTGCGATCTGTACTGGAAAAATCATTTCCCGGCATGACGATCTATACAGACGCCGACACCCTTGATCTTACTGACCGCGAGGCAACATTGAACTTCATATCAAACGGCGAGTTTACCCACATAATCAACTGCGCCGCATATACGGCTGTAGACAGAGCCGAAACCGAGGCCGCACAGTGTCTGAAAGTAAACAGCGAGGCAGTAGGCAACATCGCGACCGCAGCGTATGAAAACGGCATAAAAGTGATTCACATATCGACCGACTATGTGTTTGACGGAACTGCTCACAGGCCCTACAGAGAGGCAGACAAAGTGAATCCCACCTCAACTTACGGAACCTCGAAACGGAAAGGAGAAGTTGTGCTACTATCACTCTGCCCTGACGCCATAATCCTGCGCACAGCGTGGCTCTACTCCCCTCACGGCCGCAATTTCGTGAAAACCATGCTGAGACTCTCGGTGGAAAGAAACAATATCAACGTGATCTGCGATCAAGTAGGAACACCAACGTCCGCGCTTGACCTCGCCAATGCCATCGATACGATACTTCAGGCCAAACAATGGGTGCCCGGTATATATCACTTCACGGATGAAGGAGTGTGCTCATGGTATGATTTCGCCAAAGCTATCTTCCGCATGGCAGGAGTGAAAAACTGCAAAGTGACACCCGTATCGACCGATGACTACGCCACGGAGAACTCGGCTGCAGCTGCCCGACCCTTATATAGCGTGCTCGACAAGCAACGCATCAAAAAGACATACGGAATCACAATACCGCACTGGGAGGAAAGCCTTGCGGAATGTATCGAGACACTAAAGAATAACAGATAAACCAACCGCAGTGACACAAAACGAAGAAATAGCGCGCAGACGTACCTTTGCCATAATATCACACCCCGACGCCGGAAAAACGACTCTGACAGAAAAGTTGCTGCTGTTTGGCGGCGCCATCCATGTGGCCGGCGCCGTGAAGTCGAACAAAATCAAGAAAACAGCGACTTCAGACTGGATGGAGATAGAGAAGCAACGAGGAATCTCGGTAGCCACATCCGTGATGGGTTTCGATTATAACGGATATAAGATCAACATTCTCGACACTCCGGGTCACCAGGACTTCGCAGAAGACACCTACCGAACACTGACTGCTGTCGATTCGGTTATCATAGTAGTCGACGTGGCCAAAGGCGTGGAGCAACAAACGCGCCGACTTATGGAAGTGTGCCGAATGAGGAATACGCCTGTGATAATTTTCGTGAACAAGCTCGACCGCGAAGGCCGAGACCCCTTCGATATTCTTGACGAGCTTGAGAAAGAGCTTCAGATTTCGGTCAGACCTCTGAGCTGGCCGATAAATATAGGAGCTAAATTCAAGGGCGTATATAATATATATGAAGGGACTCTCGATCTGTTCACGCCGGACAAACAGAGAGTGAGCGAACGAGTGGAAATCGAGAATGTGAACGACCCGCTTGTAGATGAAGCCATCGGCGAAGCTGATGCCAACAAACTGCGTGAAGACCTTGAACTGATAGAGGGTGTTTATCCGGAATTCAACACAGAAGAATATCTTGAAGGAAAGACAGCACCCGTATTTTTCGGATCGGCTCTAAACACATTCGGAGTAAAAGAGCTTCTTGACTGTTTTGTAAAAATCGCTCCGGCGCCGCGACCTGTTCAAACAGAAGAACGACTTGTGAAACCACAGGAAGAACAGTTCTCGGGTTTCGTATTCAAGATTCACGCAAACATGGATCCCAACCACCGTTCGTGTATAGCTTTTGTGAAAGTATGCAGCGGAAAGTTTGAGCGAAACGCCCCATACAAACATATACGCCAAGGAAAATTCCTGAAATTCGCAGCCCCGACGGCATTCATGGCCCAAAAAAAGTCGATAGTTGACGAAGCGTGGCCCGGAGACATAGTCGGCATACCAGACACGGGAAACTTCAAAATCGGAGACACCTTGACCCAGGGTGAAGAACTTCACTTCAAAGGACTCCCATCCTTCTCTCCGGAGATGTTCAAATATATCGAGAACACAGACCCAATGAAAGCCAAACAGCTTGAAAAGGGAATTCATCAACTTATGGATGAGGGAGTAGCTCAGCTATTCACCAATCAGTTCAACGGGCGCAAGATCATCGGTACTGTTGGCCAGCTTCAGTTTGAAGTAATACAATACAGACTGCTTCATGAATATGGCGCGCAATGCCGGTGGGAACCAATCTCACTATACAAAGCATGCTGGATAGAGAGTGATGATGCAGAGGCCCTGGCACAGTTCAAACGCAGAAAACATCAGTTTATGGCAGTGGACACTCAAGGGCGTGATGTGTTTCTGGCCGACAGCAATTACGTTCTGCAAATGGCCAAAAACGACAATCCCTCGATACGCTTCCACACATCAAGCGAGTATTAAGCCGACGGCAAGCAGCAGAACCTCACTCTAAAAAAGAGCTTGTGAATTTGCGCCTTTGCGATTAAATGCTTACTTTTGCGGCACTATGAATGATAACAAAACAAAGCAAGCAGCAGCCAGGATGCTCACGCGCTACATGACTCAACACAATATGCGCAAGACACCCGAAAGGTATGCTATTCTCGAGAAGGTGTTTGAAACGACCGATCACTTTTTTATTGAAACCTTGCATGCGATGCTTGCGGAGGACGGTTATCACGTGAGCCGAGGTACAGTGTACAACACTATCTCACTTCTTGAAAACGCAGGACTGGTCAGGAAGCGCACATTCGGTCAACGCACCGCCCAGTATGAGAAGATAATCGGAGCAACGAACCATCATCACCTTGTGTGCAGCCGTTGCGGTAAAGTCAAGGAGATAAAGGACGCACGACTCGACTCCCTGCTGACAGAGCGGAGATACGGCACATTTCATCCGACATACACCGATCTATACGTGTACGGGCTATGCGGAAAATGTGCAAAACTCGAGGCGAAACCACAGATTCGACAGGCAACAAAGAAAATTACTAACGAAAATCAATAAACCAGCACTCATCGCAATTCTCGGCAACAGATAACAACCGAAACAACGAGAATCAGCATGAGTCTGAAGCAATAATAACCTACTTTTCAGATTTCTGACATGAAAGTTGACGTACTGCTCGGCCTCCAGTGGGGCGACGAGGGAAAAGGCAAGGTGGTGGATGTACTGACACCACGTTACGACGTAGTAGCCCGATTCCAGGGAGGACCCAACGCAGGCCACACTCTTGAGTTCGAAGGAAAGAAATACGTTTTGCGCAGCATTCCTTCGGGAGTGTTCCAGAACGGACGCACCAATATAATCGGCAACGGCGTAGTGCTTGATCCGGTATTGTTCAAAGAAGAGGCAGAAGCACTCGAAGCGTCGGGCGTAGATCTGCGCCGACTTCTGAAACTCAGCAAGAAGGCACACCTGATTCTGCCGACACACCGTCTGCTTGATGCAGCCAACGAACGCGCGAAGGGTGCAGGCAAAATCGGTACAACCGGAAAAGGCATAGGTCCGACTTATACGGACAAGACATCGCGTAACGGTGTGAGACTGGGTGACTCCCTACTCCCTGATTTCAAAGAGCGCTATGATGCCGCCCGCAATCGTCACCTGGCACAGCTGGCAGTTCTCGGCGAAACCCCGGATCTGACTGAGCTTGAAAATAAATGGCTGGAAGCAATAGAATATATCCAGACTTACCAGATAATCGACTCGGAGAATGAAATCAATTCGCTACTGAAAGAGGGAAAGAGCGTGCTGTGTGAAGGCGCACAGGGTACGATGCTTGATGTAGACTTCGGTTCTTATCCCTATGTCACCTCAAGCAATACCGTAACAGCCGGTGCATGCACGGGTCTGGGAGTCGCGCCCAACAAGATTGGAGACGTATATGGCATTTTCAAGGCATATTGCACACGAGTGGGAAGCGGACCGTTCCCGACCGAGCTTTTCGACGAAACGGGAAAGAAAATCCGCGATCTTGGTCATGAATATGGAGCCGTGACCGGACGCGAACGTCGTTGCGGCTGGATAGATCTTGTCGCACTCAAATATGCCATCATGATAAACGGAGTAACGAAGCTCATAATGATGAAAAGCGACGTGCTCGACGATTTTGATGAAATCAAGGCATGCACGGCCTATAGAATCAACGGAGAACTGACCGACAAGATGCCCTATTCTCTTGAGGCCATGGAGCTCGAACCAGTATACACTACCCTGCCAGGTTGGAAAACCGACATGACTCATATGAAGAGCGAGGAAGACTTCCCCGAGAATTTCAAGAACTATATATCATTCCTTGAAAAGGAACTTGAAACTCCCATCGTGATAGTGAGCATCGGTCCGGACCGCGCTCAGACAATAGAGAGGAAGTAGCCGATATATGCCCAACGCTAAAGATTTCTAACCAAAATCCAACCTGATAAATCTATACCATGGCCAAAGTAAAACCTTTCAAAGGACTCAGACCGCCACGCGAACTGGTCACCAAAGTGGCATCTCGCCCCTATGATGTCCTAAACTCGCACGAAGCTCTTGCAGAGGCTGAAGGAAATCCAATGTCTCTGTATCATATCATCAAACCGGAGATTGATTTCGAATGCACGATAGATGAACATGACCCGCAGGTGTATGATCGTGCAGTAGAAAATTTCCAGGCTTTCCAGAAGAACGGCTGGCTACAACAGGACGACAAAGAACATTATTACATCTATGCGCAGACCATGGACGGCCGGACGCAGTATGGAATAGTTCTCGCAGCTTATGTAGACGACTACATGTCGGGGCGAATCAAGAAACATGAGCTCACCCGACGCGATAAGGAGGAGGATAGAATGAAACACGTGAGGATCAACAACGCCAACGTTGAGCCAGTGTTCTTTGCCTTCCCCGACAACGAGGTTCTGGAAGAGGTGATCAAAAGAGTGGCTGAGACCGAACCGGAATATGACTTCGTAGCGCCCGATGGATTCGGCCATACTTTCTGGGTGGTTCCCGACGATCTTTCGGAAAAAATCACCAAAGCATTCGAAGCAATTCCCGCACTATATATAGCCGACGGGCATCACCGCACAGCGGCGGCAGCTCTGGTTGGCTCGGAGAAAGCCAAGGCAAATCCGGGACATCACGGAGAGGAAGAATATAACTATTTCCTTGCAGTAGCATTCCCGGCCTCACATCTAAACATCATTGACTACAACCGTGTGGTGAAGGATCTGAACGGCATGAGTGAGGCAGAGTTTCTTGAGAAGCTGAAAGAAAACTTCACCGTAGAAGATATGGGCGAAGAAATATTCAAGCCCGCACATCTGCACGAGTTCTCTCTTTATCTCGGGAATCACTGGTACAAACTCACAGCCAAGGAAGGTCGATATGATGACAGCGATCCGATCGGGGTGCTTGACGTGACAATCTCAAGCGACCTGATACTACGCGACCTGTTGGGAATCACAGATCTGAGAAGCGATAAGCGCATTGATTTCGTAGGTGGCATAAGAGGTCTTGAAGAACTCAAAAAGAGAGTTGACTCAGGAGAAATGGCAATGGCACTCGCTCTCTATCCAGTTTCGATGAAGCAACTTATGGATATCGCTGATACAGGTAATATCATGCCTCCGAAGACAACGTGGTTCGAACCAAAATTGAGATCGGGTCTTGTCATCCACAAACTTGATGACTGACAACTGATAAATTAAAACATGCGGGCATCCGACAGAGACGGGTGCCCGCACTTATTCATAGAACCTGAATGGCTGACAACGAAACATTCCGAATATCGGGAAGCACATATCTGCGAATACTTCTGAGCGACAAAATCAGCGAGACAAAAGCGTTGGCAACCGCAACCGTGACAGTGGTGCTCTGTATAGCCATAGGATTTGCCGATGTAAGATACAGTCTGGTAGGGCTGATGATTCTACTCGTCATACTGCCAGGCATCCTCGCAATCATAATATTATCGGAACTACTGTCGCCAGAAGCAGCAAAAGGAACAATCCCTCACACCGCGACTATCGACAACGAAAAAATAATGATCAGTTACAAGGGTGAAGAGAATAGGAGCTATAAGTTACCCGCAGACGAAATCATTCTGTTATCGAATATTACCGGTATGAAATTTCATGGAGAGTATGTTGTGCTCGAGACCAAAGGACAGAAAAGGGGGTTCTTGATTCTACCTAAAGAAAAAGAGAGGAAACTCCCGGAACACGTGAAAGAACGGCTGTCGACTTTTGAATAAGAAAAGTGAAATTTGTAATTTTGCACTGCGATAGTCACCCGAGGCTATCGAAACAATAACTCAAGTATTAACCGCACGCTTAGAGAAATGAAGAATCAGCTTGCGCAATTGTTTCTGACATTCTTCCGTATAGGAGCATTCACTTTCGGAGGAGGCTGGGCAATGATCTCGATAATAGAACGCGAGATCGTAGACAAACATCACTGGATAGAAAAGGACGAATTTCTAGATCTCCTGGCTGTTGCTCAGTCGCTTCCTGGTATTCTGGCAGTAAATATAGCGGCTTCGGTGGGCGACAGGATTAAAGGTCTCAAGGGCAGTATCACAGCTGCGTTAGGTACA
Source organism: Bacteroides sp. (assembly GCA_014801735.1). The sequence continues at coordinate 40,523 of JAAVDO010000006.1, forward strand.
ATCCTGCCCTCATTTCTCATCATCCTGACAATTGCTATTTTCCTGACACCTGATCTGATAAAGTCGAACGAAATACTGAGCAGCATATTCAAGGGAATCAGACCAGCCGTAGTTGCTCTGATCATCGCACCAGTTATCACAACGGCCAGATCGGCGAAAATAGGATGGAAAACTATCTGGATTCCGATTGTCGTAGGACTGTTGATCTGGTCGAAGCTCCCTGTAATATCAAGTCCGATATTATATATATTGATCGGGGGTGCATACGGTTGCTATGTTCACAAACGCAGGGAAAAACTTAACCAACCGCAGAACTGATCATGATATATCTGAAACTAATATGGAGCTATCTCAAGATAGGCCTCTTCGGATTCGGCGGGGGATATGCAATGCTGGCTCTGATAGAGCGTGAAATTGTCGGTCCAGGCTGGATTACGGAACAAATGTTCACCGACATTGTTGCTATATCACAGATGACACCAGGACCGATCGGTATAAACTCGGCCACTTATATCGGATATGTTGCTCCAGGTGCGAGCAGCGAAGCACTTTCATCGCCGATATTCGGAATCCTTGGCTCAATCATCTGCACGCTGGTGGTGGTTGTGCCATCATTTTGTCTCGTACTCATGGCGGGACACTTAATAGCACGACATAAAGAGAGCGCAATAGTAAAGGGCATCTTTGCCGGCCTGCGTCCTGTGGTAGTCGGACTAATAGCTTCGGCCGCCTTACTGCTCATGAATGCGGCAAATTTCGGAGAAGAGACTTATCAGGTTTGTTGCAGCATAGCAATTTGCGTGGTAGCGTTCTGTCTCGTTTTTTTTGCAAAAATCCATCCCATACTGGTAATAGTGCTGGCGGGGGTAACAGGCTGGATAATATTCTGAACAATGACTTACGAAGAAACAATAGAATTTCTCTTCAATCAACTCGCGATGTATCAGCGCGTGGGAGCCTCAGCCTATAAGCCGGGGCTTGACACCGCACTGAAACTTGACAAGATGTTCGGAAACCCGACAGAAAAACTGCGGTGTATTCATATAGCAGGAACCAACGGAAAAGGATCGACAGCGCATACACTTGCGGCAGTATTGCAATCGGCAGGATATAAGACCGGTCTTTATACCTCGCCGCATCTTGTGGACTTCAGGGAGAGAATCAGGATAAACGGTGAAAAGATTGATAAGGAAAGCGTGGTTGACTTCACGCAGCGATTTCTTGACAGTAACACTGAACTGAGACCTTCATTCTTTGAGCTGACCATGATAATGGCTTTCGAGTATTTCGCTAAAAACGATGTGGATATCGCAGTGATTGAAACCGGGCTCGGCGGACGACTGGACAGCACAAATATCATAACGCCTATACTGAGCATAATCACCAACATATCTTATGATCACGTTGCCATGCTGGGAAATACGCTTGGAGCAATCGCTACGGAAAAAGCCGGCATTATAAAGCCGGATGTACCGGTGGTTGTAGGTGAGGCTAAGGGCGAAGTGCAGAATGTTTTCATAGTGAAGGCCAGGGAGTGTAATGCCCCGATAAGGTTCGCATGTGAGGAAAACATCATCAGCGAAACTACTCCAAACCAAAACGGTCAGGACTATAATACGCGAGCATTCGGAAACATTCATGGTGAATTGACCGGAGACTGGCAAACCAAAAACGCTGCCACGATACTGACAGGCATAGAGGAACTACGCAAAACAGGGCTAACAATCCAGGATAAAGCCGTCAGAGAGGGATTCGGAAAAGTCTGCGAGCTAACAGGACTCGCCGGCAGGTGGATGCGCGTAGCCGAGAATCCCGTGACGGTATGTGACACGGGTCATAATACAGGTGGTTGGGAATATATAGCCCGCGAACTGAAAAAGATGCCGAGCCGGAAACTGTTGGTTTTAGGGTTTGCCAACGACAAGGACATCTCGGGTATACTAAATATGATAGCCGAGATAGAGAATCTGAAACTGTTTGCAACTCAGGCTTCGGTTGAACGCGCACTGCCCAGCAATATACTAAAAGATAAAGCAATTGAAGCAGGAATCGACGCAGAAGATGGCGGAACCATAACTAATGCCTATCGAATGGCGACCGATAATGCAGACCCCGCTGACTTCATTTTCGTCGGGGGCTCAAACTTTGTAGTTGCCGATTTTCTCGAGTTTATTGTAAAAGAATAATAACCATCCTCACCATAAAACGTCATGATAATTCTTTACCGTATCTACCAATGCCTGATAATGCTGCCAATTCTTGTGGTGGCCACTATCATAACAGCGCTCGTAACCATAGTCCTTTCTCTGATGGGCTGTTCACGTCTCGGCGCTTACTATCCCGAAGTGGTATGGGCAAGGCTATGGTGTATCCTTGCTTTTGTCAGGGTTAAAGTGACCGGACGCGATAATATTGACAAAAAGACAAGTTACGTGTTTGTATGCAACCATCAGGGAGCCTATGATATTTTTTCGGTGTATGGTTATCTTGGCCATAACTTCAAATGGATGATGAAAGCTTCGCTGAGAAAGATTCCGTTTGTTGGACTTGCATGTGAACGCGGAGGCCAGATATATGTCGATAAATCGAGTCCGTCGGCGCTCAGAAAGACTATGGAAAGAGCTGAGAAACAGCTGAACGACGGCATGTCGCTGGTAGTTTTTCCGGAAGGAGCCAGAACACCCGACGGTAAACTCCATAAGTTCAAAAGAGGAGCATATATGCTCGCTGCCGAATTCGGATTGCCAGTTGTACCGGTGACAATTCAAGGAAGCTATAAAGTGATGTCGCGTTTTGCCAAGCTGCCTCACTGGGGAACAATCACCCTAACCATTCACAGACCGATCAACCCCGACAATGAAGGTAAACATGATCTGGCTGAGGTGATGGAGAAGAGTCGCGAAAGTATCGCCTCGGTACTCCCTGAGATAGATCGTTAAGGGAATGAAGAAAACAATCGAGGTTGTTGGCGCGGCCATTGTGGATGGCAACCGTGTTCTCGCAGCTCAACGAAAAAAGTCGTCGCAGCCACACAACTCCCTAAAGTGGGAGTTTCCCGGTGGAAAAGTTGAAGCAGACGAGAGCCACGAGAAAGCCATTGTGAGGGAAATAAGGGAAGAACTTGGTATTGAAATCATTCCCATAAGGGAACTTACACGCATAAGGCATGAGTATGCCAAGTTTACGCTGGATATGACAGTCCTATTGTGTACCATAGTCGACGGCGAAGAGCCCAAGTGTCTTGAGCACAATAAGATTGCCTGGGTCGCAGAACGAGAGCTACATAGTATCGACTGGGCGGAAGCCGACAGAAAGATTCTGCCCGACCTTGTGACTATACTCCGGTAAACTATTCGGAGCCAACGACAAGCAGAATAAGGCTGACGAGGAGTATCAAAAGATCAACAATCTTGGCTCTGACATGCTTCTCATGCAGAATCAATACGCCATAAAAGAATGAAACCATCACACTGCCCCGCCTGATCATAGAAACGATTGAAATCATTGAATCGGGTAATGAAAGCGCGTAGAAGTAGGCGATATCGGCAGTGGTGAGAAAGACGGAAATAAAGAGTATGGACCAACGCCACCGAAAGAGAACGCGGGAAGCCTGAATCCGGTTGAGCAAAAACAGAAGGCTACCCATAAAGATAAACTGATAGAACGCATACCATCCCTGCACTGATAGAGGCGAGAAGCTGCGAAGCAGAAATTTGTCATAGAGGGCACTTACGGCGCCAAGAAGTGCCGCACCGAAACTAAACCAAAGCCACTTGCTCTGTGTGAGAGCGAAACCCTCACGACGACCGACCTGGGAGATCAGAAACAGCGAGAGAAAACCAATCAGAATTCCGATCCACTGAATGACATTCAGATGTTCGGAATAGATGATCAGGGCACCGATGAGCACCAGCACAGGCCGAGAAGCGTTGACAGGACCGGCGATAGTTAGCGGGAGGTGCTTTATGCCGAAATAACCAAGAATCCAAGAGCCCAGCACGATCACGGCTTTAAGCATGATCAGGAGATGGGCCGTAGTATCAAAATCGAGTGTTCTATCAAATAATCCGTGAATCACCACGGGACTCATCAGCACGGCACTGAAGAGCGTGTTAAGGAAGAGCACGGCCAACACATTGTTGTCGCGTAATGATACTTTCTTAAAAATATCGTAGACGCCGAGAAATAGGGCCGACGCTACAGCGAGTGTAACCCACATAGCTATATCAAAAAATCCTGCCGAAGCAGGATCCTGAGATTATGATGATGTCTATTTATTCTGATTGGAAAAGATTACCTTGAAGATCGGCCTGCACACGGAAGATACCCATGCAATTGAACCCGACAGTCACCGGACCGGAAAGATCAACCACAGCACTGAGATTAGTGACAGGTCGATTGGGAGAAGGCACTCCGTCAATACTCGGTATGAGAGAAGCCGAACTAATAGATAACCCACCCTCACGGAACTCAACATCAGCATCGCCGAATCTCATCTCGCCAAGCGCCGGCATACCGGCCATGAAATCGGCATTGGCTACATAAAGATCAGCTTTTGTGCTGCCTGGGGTCACGGTGATCCTGTAGACCATTTTTGTTGAGGTGTGAGCCGAGGAACTGGTAATATTGGTAGTCACAGTAGTACCAGTAGCTGAAATTTCGGTGGGAACCATTGTGATCAACGACGAACCACTTCTAAAATTGAGGGTCATACGATCGGCGCTCTTATCTCCGTCCGCTATTCCAGTCTGGTATTTGATATTCAGGCTGCTTACAGAGAGCGTTCCATCGTCGGAAGTAGCCGAGGAAGTATTTACAGTATAAGTCTTCTCGGATCCAGATCCATTGACAACTATCGGCAGGGAGGAGATAATGTAGTCACGTGGTGCGGAAGATGAACTCATGCTGAATCCTTTCAGTTGAAGATCCGCAGTTTTGCTTCCTTCATGCGTGATTATGGTATAACCACCCGATGACAATGTGGAAGCAGAGCCACCATTTATCACACAATTAATGACCTCGGGAGAGCTTAGACGTATTTCAGGAGTCTCAGGCTCGTCATTTCCGCCACAGGATGCAAACATCAGAACCGGCAGAGTAAATGCTATTGATTTAAGAATTACCTTATGCATTTCCATTGAGTTTGATAATTATTAGAACGTGTTGAGATTCAGACGGAGCGTCACACCAAAGCGGCGGGGATGTCCCTGCTGATAAAATGTGTTATTCATCGATATGAACGAGAATGTGTCATATCGGGTGTTTGTGAGGTTAGTGCACCAGAAGTCGAGGCTCCAAGAATCTTTTAGCAACACCACCGATGCCTGCAGGAGTGCGTAAAACGGTTGACGTGCCTCATTATCCTCATTCCAATAGATATCGCCGACTCCGCGACAGCTCAGCGTCGCGGAAAGTCCATCAAGGAAATCAACACCAGGGAGTTGATTGCGATATGTCAGACCGGCAAAGAGAGTTGATTCCGGAGCATAAGGAACCCTCTTGCCGCGGTAGTCAGTCTTTCCGTTAAAGAACTGACGGAATGTTGCATTAGTGTACCCATAGCTCGAATTAAAGGTCCAGTGACGATTGGGTGAATAGTGAATCTGCAGTTCACCTCCGAAGCTACGGGTACGTCCGGCATTGGTAGTAATTCGTCCGGTTGTGGTTCCATCGGGAAACATTGTGAGCTGTTGGTCGCGGCAATCAATATAAAACAACGCGATGTCGGTAGTGGCACGGCCTTCATCACAGTTGATATGAGCACCTATCTCGTAGTTCCAGCTTCGCTCAGGTTTGTAACTCACAATATCATCGACACTGTAGAGACTTGCCAGGCCGAGACGAGCCATAAGTTCCTGCTGCAACACGTCGCTGAACATCTGAGTATTAAAACCTCCAGACTTATAACCCCTGCCGGCCGATAGATAGATATCGCTCGGAACAGACATAGGCAAAGCATAGGTGAGTGTGAATTTGGGAAGAAACTCCGTGAAGCTCTTGCTTAATTTGTCCTTTGTGTCGATATCTATATCTCGTTCGGAGAATACGGGCTTTATGCCAGGAGTAGTCGCATCATATATTGTATATGAGGTGTTGCAGGTGCTATGATAATTGAGTGTTGCGTGCTCGTAATCCAGTCTCAAGCCCAGAGATGCTTTCCATGGGCCAAGGTCGTAAGAACTCTGATGGTAGACGGCAAGACCGAACACCGGATAACGGAAATCACTACCCAACAGAAAGCTGTCATGATCCCAAGCTATAGGATAATATGGATTAGCCTCATTACGGTGGTCGACGATCAACCTCTCAATTCCATCCTCGTAGAAGGTGACAGGAGCCGACATATCGGTATGACGCACAAAAGCAAATACTCCCGTCAGACGGTCATAATTGCCACGCTTTGCCCTCGCGACTATATCCTGAGTAAAAGTCCATTCTTTACGAGCCTGGGTGAGTGTGAAATAACGGTCAGTTGTGAAATCCTGATCAAGAGTCATATTATCGTCAAGATACTGAAACGAAGTTATGCTTGACAGGCTGAACCGTTTATTTGGATGCCAGTTCACTGTAAGACCATCTGTAAAGAGTGTGCGGCGATAAAAACAGGTATCATTATAAGCAATGCCTGGCAACCCAGCCTTGCGATAGGGATACCCGTTCTGACTGTTAATCGTAAAAGCAGCTACGTTGTCAATGCCAACTGTTGGTGATACTTTCCAGACAGTGCGCCAACGTGCACTGCCTGCATTCTCGTTGCCGATCTTACTGTTGTTATATCCGTTCTTCCATAATCCGTCGGAGTGACTCGCTGCAACAGCAAGACTCATGGCAAGATTGGGATTGATTCGTCCGTAACCCGATATAGCACCACGCAGTCCAGTCGAAGATGCTCCCTCGGCCATTACTCGAAGACCGTGATAGAGCATCGGTGAAATCGTATAGATATTTATGAGCCCACCCATAGTGTTACGGCCATACAGTGACGACTGCGGCCCTCTTATCATTTCGATTCGTTCGATATCAGGAAGATCGAAATCGTAACAATCTTTGTTGAGAAAAGGGACGTTGTCGACATTGAGGCCTACTACAGGCTGATCAATTCTGGCACCTATTCCACGCACATAAATGCTTGATGTCATGCGCGATCCGTAGTCAGGAATATAGAAATTGGGAGCTACCTCACTTATGCCCTGCATTGAAACGATGTTCAGACGCTCGATACGCGAACGTGAAACCACTGTTGCAGCAGCCGCCTGCAATTCGAGGAGAGCAGACTGCTTAATAGTTGTCACCGTAACCTCGCTCAAGTGCTTTACTGAATCAGGTTCGGAGTCGACAGAATGAGCCATCAATGTTCCCGAGGATACCGAGAGCAAGGCAGGCAATAAAATGAGAATGTTAGCTTTAGGCATCAATGATTGATATGTTGCCTCCTACGGGCGATCCTTAAAACTATAATAAGGACTACAAAGGTAATGTTTTTTGGCGATATAGAGATAATTATTCAGATCAAAAGAGCATGACTCACGCCGTGATATCAGGCAGAGAAGAAGAATAATAATCATTGAGCAATTGGCAAATCATTTCTTCCGACCTATATCATAACAAGCTCTACTGACACAATCCGTAAGAAAATTACAACTTTTTCTTATAAATAATTGCATATTCTGATAAATCATTTTAAATTTGCAGCATCAAACTAAAAAACGGTATGACAAACTATAGCTTTAACAACCAATATTGGTGGCGCCTCCGAATAATCTCGGCGGACAGTTTGTCACGGGCTATTTTTTAGCCGTCTGAACATTGCGAACAAAACCAACAGCCGCCGGTTTCATGCCGAGCGGTTTTTTTATTAAATCTACTATCACTAAAATATAACATGACACCATTTGCAGACGAGGCAGGTTTCTACGGCCAGTTCGGAGGTGCTTATATTCCGGAGATACTTCACGGCACTGTCGCCAAACTACGCGAAGCCTACAATAGATATATCGACGACCCGAATTTTCAAAAAGAATTCAGATCGTTGCTGAGCGATTATGTTGGCCGCCCCTCCCCTCTCTATCTTGCGCAGCGACTGAGTGATCACTATGGTTGCCGTATATACCTGAAGCGAGAGGATCTGAACCACACTGGAGCTCATAAAATCAACAATGCAATAGGTTCAGCGCTTCTGGCAAAAAGGATGGGTAAACACCGGATTATTGCAGAGACCGGAGCCGGTCAACATGGAGTTGCCACCGCAACAGTCTGTGCACTGATGGGTCTGGAGTGCATAGTATATATGGGCGCAACCGATGTCGCACGTCAGAAACCCAACGTTGAACGTATGAAAATGCTTGGTGCTGAAGTGAGGGCTGTGGAAAGCGGAAATGCCACCCTGAAAGATGCAACCAACGAGGCAATACGCGACTGGTGCTGTCATCCTTCGGACACTTTCTATATAATTGGATCAACAGTCGGACCTCATCCCTATCCCGAAATGGTAGCGAGATTCCAGAGTGTGATATCAGAAGAGATAAGAAAGCAGCTGCTGGAAAAAACCGGATCAGAATTTCCTGATGCTGTAATTGCCTGCGTGGGAGGAGGGAGCAATGCTGCGGGAGCATTCTTTCATTTCATCGAGCATCCGGAGGTACGTCTTATCGCTGCTGAAGCTGCAGGTCTCGGTGTTGATAGCGGACAAAGTGCTGCAACATTGCAGTTAGGACATGAGGGCATAATACATGGTTCCAGAACTCTCGTAATGCAGACCCCGGAAGGACAGATCCTCGAACCTTACAGCATTTCGGCAGGACTTGACTATCCCGGAATAGGTCCTTTACATGCATATATGGCTGCCAGCGGCAGATCAACAGTTATTCCTATTACTGACAATGAAGCACTCCGGGCCGGATTCAGACTCACGCGTCTCGAAGGTATCGTACCAGCCCTTGAAAGCTGTCATGCTCTCGCCGTACTTGACAAAGAGAAATTCGATTCTGATCAAACTATAGTTATTAATATTTCAGGGCGTGGCGACAAAGATATGGCGGCCTTCCTTGATAACATAAACCTTTGCGATTAAAAATCATGAACCGTATGAACGAAAAACACGGAATGGTGATACGCACTCATCACACGATCCTACCGGCCGATCTCGAAACCCCGGTTGGAATCTATCTTAAAGTGCGGGATCTGTATCCTTGTTCCGCCCTGCTTGAGAGTTCGGACTATCATACAAGCCACAACTCCGTTTCACTGATAGGAGTGGATCCGATAGCATCATTCAAAGTCGAAAATAACCAGATAACGGCAACATATCCCGATGGCACATCAACATCAACCACGTTGGAAAATCGGGAAGGGTCAAACGATGTAATCACGGCTCTGAAAGCATATATGGATAGCTACTCGATAGAGAATGCTGACGAAGTGACAAGTGCCAACGGCTTTTTCGGCATCACCGCCTACGACGCTGTCCGATTCTTTGAGCCGGCGGTCAGTATTCAGCCAAAGGGAAAAGAATTTGAAACCATTCCTGACATGGTCTACATTCTTTTCAGATTCGTTATCGAAGTGAATCATTACAAGAATCAGCTCACAATCACTGAGAATCTTGCGCCTGGCCAGACTCAGGACGTTGATTCACTTATTTCGACTCTCAGATGTGCCAATTTCGCCCAATATCCTTTTTCCTCATCATCGGAGGTTACATCTACATTAACCAATGAAGAATACATGGACATAGTGCGCTCCGGCATCGGACACTGTCTTCGTGGTGATGTATTCCAGGTTGTACTGTCAAGACGCTTTGAAAGAAGTTTCTCTGGCGATGAATTCAATGTCTACCGAGCCTTGAGATGCATCAACCCCTCGCCCTATCTTTTCTACTTCGATATGGGTGACTTCAAGGTTTTCGGTTCATCGCCTGAAACGCATCTCCGAATAGAGAATGGGAAAGCTTATATCGATCCCATAGCCGGAACGTTCCGACGCACCGGCGACGATGCCCGCGACAGAGAACTTGCACAAGCCCTTCTTCTTGACGAGAAAGAAAACGCAGAGCATATTATGCTGGTCGATCTGGCACGCAACGATCTTGCCAGATCGGGAGGGAATGTTTCTATAGAATTCCTGAAACAGATACAATATTATAGCCATGTGATCCACATGGTATCAAGAGTAAGCGCAACTCTGCCAGAGGGGACTGATCCATACCGTCTGTTTGCCGACACTTTTCCGGCGGGCACGCTCAGCGGTGCGCCGAAGGTAAGAGCGATGCAGATTATCGACAGCCTCGAACCAAATGCCAGAGGTATCTATGCCGGATGTATAGGAATGTTGGGATTCGACGGATCGATCAATCAGGCGATCACCATACGTAGCTTTGTAAGTCATGGCGGCAAACTCTATTGTCAGGCAGGAGCAGGAATTGTCGCAGCGTCAAATCCGGAAAGTGAACTTAAAGAGGTTCAGGGAAAACTCGGAGCTCTCACAAAAGCTGTTGAATTCGCCCGGATGTTTGGCAGATAACCTCAAATCAAACGACCTACTATATATGTCACTACTAATAATCGACAACTACGATTCTTTCACATATAACATCGTACACGCCCTGCGTACACTCGGAGTCACGGCAGACGTGCGTCGTAACGACAAAATTACCGTTGATGATGCGGCGCGTTATCCGGCAATCATTATCTCCCCGGGTCCTGGTATTCCTTCGGAAGCAGGAATAGTACCCGAGCTTCTCAAAAAGATTTCCGACGGTAGATCGAAAGTGCTCGGGGTGTGTCTCGGACATCAGGCCATTGGCGAGGCCTTTGGGGCGAAACTGATAAATTTGCCGAAAGTATATCATGGATTGCAGACTCTTATTACCGTTCTTGACAATCAGGATGCGATTTTCACGGGTCTGCCTGAACAACTTCAGGTGGGACGTTATCACTCATGGGCTATCGACACGAATGATTTCCCTCATGATACACTGAAGATCACCGCAACAGACAGCGAAGGACATATAATGGCTCTCCGCCACCAGACTCTACCTATCTACGGACTGCAGTTTCACCCCGAATCTGTACTCACACCACAAGGAAACCAAATGATTGAGAACTGGTTAAAAATCTGACGACATGAAGAATATACTCTACAAAATGTTTGAGCACAGGAGTCTCACACGCGAGGAAGCGACTGACGTGCTTCTCAATATTGCCGACGGGCGATATAACGATGCTCAGCTCTCCGCATTCATGACAGTGTTTCTGATGAGAAGCATAACAACCGATGAGCTTGCAGGTTTCCGCGATGCTTTGCTCAGCAGGCGTACACCGATAGATCTTGGCGACGACATAAAAGCTATAGATATCGTAGGAACCGGTGGTGACGGCCACAATACTTTCAATATATCTACCTGTACTTGCTTTGTTGTTGCAGGAGCCGGAATGAAGGTTGTGAAACACGGTAACTATGGAGCAAGCTCTATCTCGGGATCGTCGAATGTTCTTGAACAGCATGGTGTCAAATTCACTTCTGATCCTGAAAAGTTAAGACTTTCTCTCGAAAGATCAGGCATGGTATTCCTTCACGCACCTCTGTTCAGTCCTGCGCTTAAGAGTGTTGGTCCGGTTAGAAAGGCGCTCGGCGTAAGAACATTCTTCAATATGCTTGGTCCGCTTGTCAATCCAACTCTCCCTAAACATCAGTTGCTTGGAGTCTACAATCTGAAGCTGATGCGTCTCTACGGATACATCGCTCAGTCTGAAGGAATTGACTGCACAATAGTTCACTCTCTTGACGGATATGATGAGATATCGCTCACATCTCCGTTTAAAGTCTCTGAAACACGCGCAGACGGGATGCAGAGCGAGAAGCTCTATACGCCGGAAGCTATCGGTTTTAAACAAGTTGATGGAAGAGAACTGTTCGGCGGTAACACACCGGCTGATGCCGCAAAGATCTTCGATGACATCCTTGAAGGGAAAGCTTCGGAAGATAAGACAAACTGCGTTGTATCCAACGCTGCATTTGCGATCCGCACTTTACAACCGTCATTGTCGCTCCCTGAAGCAATATCAATGGCCAACGAGTCGATAAGATCCGGAGCTGCAAAAGGCGCTTTCAAAAAATTTCTCGAACTGAACACCTGACAGATATATGGACAAAGATAATATCTTGCAGCGCATAGTCGACACTAAACGGCGTGAGGTAACAGCAATGACGAATCGACTTTCCAGAACTCTGATACATAACCTTGCGGAAGACTCAGAACGCTCTGGTCGCTCCATGAGCAAAAGTATCAAGACCGGATCCGGTATCATAGCAGAATTCAAACGCAGATCACCATCGAAAGGTGAGATTTCACCTATGGGAAATGTCTCATCAATTGCTACAATATACGCAGAAAACGGAGCTTCGGCAATATCAGTTCTGACAGACGCACCATTCTTTGGAGGAACGGATTCTGATCTTGTTCAGACAAGAATAGCGGCGCCGGACACACCCATAATCAGAAAGGAATTCATTATTGATGAATACCAGATCGATATGGCACGCATTATTGGTGCCGATGCGATTCTCCTAATCGCCGCAGTGCTTGATTATGACGAGACAAGCAGACTGACCGACTATGCCCACTCTCTCGGGCTTGAAGTTCTGCTTGAGCTGCACAGTGAACGCGAAATTAGTGAATACGTGAAGATCGATGCAGATATGCTTGGTATAAATAACCGCGATCTGACTTCTTTTACAACCGATTGCAACATATCCGCAAGGCTGTGCGAATTGCTTCCGCACGATAAAGTCAGAATAGCTGAAAGCGGAATGCATGTTCCGGCAGATGTAACACGTCTAAGAAATCTCGGATTCGATGGTTTCCTGATTGGAGAAGCCCTGATGAAATCATCCGCCCCCGCAACTACACTAAGAGCATTTATTAACGCACATGAGTAGTTTAACGCCACCCCGCCACAGCGATATGCTGATCAAAGTGTGCGGCAACCGCGATCCTGAAAACATACGCGATGTTGCATCGCTCACGCCCATGCTGATGGGGTTTATCTTTGTAGAGTCGTCACCGCGCAATGCCTTGGATCTTGACCCTTCGGCAGTGAAGCACTTGCCAGAATATATCCGGCCCGTCGGGGTTTTTGTCGATGCTTCTGAATCAAAAATCCTGCAAACATGCGAGCGATATGGTCTACGTATCGTTCAGCTCCACGGTAACGAGACGCCCAACATGTGCGCTTCACTCCGACGTAAAGGTCTTACAGTATTTAAAGCACTCGGCCTTTCAGGACAGACGAACTGGATTGCAATGGCAACTTATTGCAACTGCGTTGATATGTTTATTCTCGATTCACATCAAGGCAATAAAGGTGGGTCAGGCAAGAAATTCGACTGGAGCATATTGAAAACCTATCCCTTTGCAACACCCTTTATGCTTTCAGGAGGTATCGGACCGAATGATATCGAAGAAATCACATCGGTGATGCGTCCGGGCATGGCCGGAATCGATGTCAACAGTTGCTTCGAAACCGAACCGGGCATAAAGAATATCTTTGCCCTATCAAAATTCATTCTTGAACTTAGAAAATATAACGAAGATGAACAGACTCCAATCCCTTTTTGGGAGAAAGAAAAATAATATCCTGAGCGTATATCTCACGGCCGGTTATCCTCATCTCGACTCTACTGTGCCTGTAATCAAGGCACTCGAAAATGGAGGCATCGACATGATAGAACTCGGGCTGCCGTTCTCTGATCCTATGGCCGACGGCAAGACAATTCAGGACAGCTCAACGAAAGCCCTACGAAACGGTATGACTCCAAAACTACTTCTTGAACAAGCTGCTGAAGCGCGCCGGGCCGGAGTGAAAGTATCGATGATACTGATGAGCTATCTTAACCCCCTGATGCAATATGGAGCCCAACAGCTATGTGAGGATTGCAAAAATGCGGGAATCGATGGTATGATTGTTCCGGATCTGCCATACGCTTCCGACGGCGCCAAAGACAATAATCTCATTGAGTCAGCATCCGAAGCCGGAATTGCAATGATCAATATGATAACTCCGGAGACCTCAGAAAAACGGTTACATCTCATTGACTTAGCCTCACAAAACGGAGCTCCCGGCTCTTTCATATATATGGTGAGCGATGCTGCAACCACAGGAACAAGAACAAGCGGATTCGGAGAGAAACAACTTGATTATTTCAGGAGTATAGCCGAAATGAATCTGCGGTCGCCCAGGCTCATAGGATTCGGTATAAGCAATCCGGAAACATTAGAGCAGGCAGTGACATATTCGAACGGTGCCATTATCGGTTCACTATTCATCAAAATGCTTACCAACAATCCAGACAATCCAGATCAGGCTGTCAGAGAGTTACTAACTCATTTGGGATTGGAGCCCCGATGAGGAATTCCACTGCATGTTCGAGGATAGCATCGTAACCACGACCGAATTCCTCGGACGTGCATTGTACCTCATGTCCCGGAGTCGGGGTGACCCCTGACTCGGTGAGCTGCATTGCCGGATCATATACCGGACATGCCGAAAAACGTAGAGTCCATCCACAAGGGAGCGACGAACTGAACGGCATTCCTGATCCGCCGCCAGTGGTAGAACCGGCTACAGTCACATTACCTCCCAGCGATCTCATGAAAGCGACAAATGTATTAGCTGCAGAAAACGTCGATCTGTTTGTCAGAACAACTACAGGTTTTCCCCAGACAACATGACCTGAGGGAGGCGCATAATAGAATGCTTCGGGTTCAGAAAAATCATTGTGCCCGGGTCCAGTCTTGTGAGAAATATAACCGGCAAGAGTACGACGTGTAATAAAGCGACGGGCAAGCGTTTCAGTCGCTGTAAGCAGCCCTCCTCCATTGTCCCTGACATCAATTATCAGGCCGTCGACAAGCGCAAGCTGATTTAGTATCCAGTCGAGATTTCCTTCTCCGATGTCACTGCTGAACGATGATACACGGATGTAACCCACGTTGACTGTAGGAAGATGGGCATATGTATATGTCCCGATCTGATTGTAATTGAACCGCAGATAGTTTTCCTCTATCACTCGTTCATTGAAATTCTGTGGATAGTCTGACCACCACTTTCTATAATAACTTGTTCCATATGGCGATGACAGATTTACATGACCATCATGAAGATAATCGAGCATCTCAGAGAGCATTCTGAACATGTTATAACTTCCCATCTTTGAATCGGCCATAGGCATATATTTACGGTAAACCTCGTCCCAATCCAGGCTATCGCGGTCAAGAAAACAATAATGGCGATCAATTATTTCCCATAGGGCCTGAACATTACCCTCGACATCATTTGTCATGTCAAGAGTATCGTCACTATGGCAACTACATAACTGAAGAAGCAGTATGAGAACCGTCAGATACCGGAAAATCTTCATAAGCCTAAGACAATATTCGGCGAGCGGCGGGCGGCCGAAGGATTAATTGAGAGACGGGTAGTGGTAATGCCAATCATAAGCATATTGGAGAGAACATTCGTGGCCAGATTATTAGCACTCTGAGTTAGCCCCCTGAAGTCATAACCTATCCTTAAGGCTGTGGCTCCAAACTGGAAGTCGGCATATAGCAGATGGTGATATGACAGTCTGCTGCCAGGCCACGCGAAATGTACAAGACCCTGTCTGGCTCCGAGATAAATCTCATAGTACAGCTCTCCATATTCTGGCGCAAAGAATATTCCGGCCAGAGGTAAAGAACCATGATAGCCCAGATTCACCGGCAACGAGGAAATGTGCGTTTGCCATTGGAGATGAACTGTGGGTGCAACTGATAACGCAGCCTGAGCAGCTACCGGATTATTTCCATTTGCCGGACGATAGTCAGCACCAGCATCCAGTTCAAGCTGGCCTCCGGCGGCGATGCTGATGTTCTTGAATGTCACAGGTAACTTCCATAATGGACCACCTTCAGCATGCAGCATGGCACGCCACATAGGACCATTCGTCGTACCTATTGTGTGCGTCCGACCGAGGTCAACACTACCGGCCATCCAAACTGCCATTTTCTCCGGACGACTTCGGTGCGCCTGAATGCGTTCAGCGCTTACTGTTGCGTACCAACCGGATGTCCTGAATGGACTAAGATAATTATCAGTAAGACGGAGAGTACCACCGCCTATCATTATCGAGGATGTGACCGGTCGCAACGGTTTATCTGAAGATATAACCAGATCAATGTTATCATCAGCTGAAACAACGAACGCTGATGCAAATACGAGGAGAAATAGCAATACTCTCATCAGAAGAATCGTTGTTGACCGGTTAACTCATCTCTTACTTCATCGTCGCTCTTTTCTGTATCCGATAGTTCGTCAGTCTCAGGTGCATCAGGTTCTATCTCGGCATCATCGACATTCATTTCGATCGGTTCAATCTCCGTGATAGTGTTATATGAGAGATTGGTGAGACGTTTTCCCTTAGCCTTAAACGATTTGACAGCGACAAATTCCGGTGCTACAACTATAAGAGGCAGACGCGGAGGCATTCCCTCAGCATTCGGGAATGTGATTTCAAAGCGGGCTCCGGCCTCATCGGTAAGAGCTATGAGGGATGATTTCATATTCTCACCAATGAACCGTTGCCTTTTGGCCGACGGCTCAAAGGCAAACCGCTTAAGATAGGGGAAACCCTGATCTGCATCATTAACAATCGCTGTAAATACATGTCCGGGGCGATATTTCTCAATTCGCAGGATGTTATCCTCATAGTGATTCGCCGCCTCGAAACTGGTGGTGTAATATTCACCAGACCTCAGCACGACAAGAACCATATCATTGGCACCGAACTCACCTAACAACGTGCCACGCCCGTCATAGTTGAGTCGAAGTACATCTGGATCAAACCAGACTTCACGTCCACCGAGCGTAGAAGTGCCAGACTTTCGCTTGACAAAGCGGTATGCTTCATTGCGTGTAACGATATTACCTCTCGCTGCCCTGCCTTTGATTGCAAGATCTGCGAAATCAATATCGAATTGCAAGGTTTTAAGCCGAGCTTTCGGTTTTAAGGTGACGCGCACGGTCTCAGCCTCACCATTAGGGTTAGCCGAGAAATAAACTATACGTGAACCCGGAGTGCCCATAGTGAGATTATACTCTCGATCTCGGGTAACACCCGTCACGTTGAAACGCTTCATATAATACGTTCCACCTTTACCGTCTTGATATATAACATTATATATAGTACGGGCATCACTTTTGCGGAATACATCGATATGCGTTATCCCTTTACCTACAAACAGTTTGTCAGAAACACGCGTAACCTTGTATCGGCCATCCTTGTAAAATATTATTATATCGTCGATCGAAGAGCACGAACACAGGAATTCATCTTTCTTCAAGGACGTGCCTACAAAGCCTTCTTCACGGTTGATGTAGAGTTTCTCGCTCTGTTCGGCTACAGTTGTAGCCTCGATAGTGTCGAAGCTTCGCAACTGCGTGCGACGGGGATAATTATGGCCATATTCCTCTTTCAGATGAGTAAAATGATCTATTGTAACCTGAGTGATGTTGGCCAGCTTGTCATCAAGCGAAGAAATGCGATCACGATAGTTGGCGATAAGACGATCTGCCTTATCCGCACTATATCTATGAATTCGCCTCATTGGTATCTCTTCCAGACGTCGCAGATCATCGTCGGTGATTTCCCTGAACAAACCCGAGACAAATGGCTGAAGCCGCATTCTGATATGAGCGAAAATCTCAGAGTCGTTACTACCCTGCTCATACTCAGGATCTTTATATATGCGTTCTTCAATGAATATACGCTCAAGCGAGGCAAAGAACAGTTGTTCGGCAACCTCACCACGCTCAATTTCAAACTCCCGTCTTAGAATATCGCGCGTAGAATCAGCGTTATATTTCAGCACATCACTGACCCCTACAAAATGCGGTTTATTGTCGCATATTACGCAACAATTGGGCGATAGCGACAGTTCGCAGTCGGTGAATGCATAAAGAGCATCAATCGTTTTATCGCTTGAAGTACCAGGTTGCAGCTGGACAACAATATTGGCTGTGTCCGAAGTATTGTCGTCAACGTGGCGTATCTTGATTTTCCCTTTCTCGAAGGCCTTCAGAATCGATTCGATCAGCGTCTCTGTAGTCAGGCCGAAAGGCAGCTCGGTGATCGCAAGCGTCTTGTTGTCGATCTTCTCGATACGGGCTCGCACACGAACGCGTCCGCCACGCATTCCATCGTTATAACGTGACACGTCAGCCATGCCTCCGGTCTGGAAGTCAGGATAAAGCTCGAACGGCACACCCTTGAGATAGGAGATTGCCGCATCGCAAAGCTCATTGAAATTGTGAGGAAGGATAAGTGATGAGAGTCCGGCCGCAATACCCCCCACTCCCTGAGAAAGCAACAACGGGAACTTGGCGGGAAGAGTTACCGGCTCTTTCTTTCGGCCATCATAGCTCAGGGTCCACTCCGTGACTTTAGGATCGAAAAGAACATCCAGAGCAAAACGACTCAGACGTGCTTCAATATATCGGGCAGCAGCAGCCGAGGCACCGGTCAATGTATTACCCCAGTTACCCTGCGTATCAATCAGTAGTTCTTTCTGGCCAAGTTGAACGAGAGCTCCATAAATGGAAGCGTCGCCATGAGGATGATATTGCATGGCAGTACCGACGACGTTTGCAACCTTGTTGAAACGTCCGTCGTCGAGCGTCTTCATGGCGTGAAGAATACGCCGCTGCACAGGCTTAAGGCCATCGGCAATATGAGGAATGGCACGGTCGAGAATGGTATAGCTGGCATAGTCAAGATACCAGCTTTGATACATACCTCTCAGTTGCCGGCGCTGAGCCGGATCATTAAGATCAACCTGTATTGTATCAAAGCCTCCCTCTTCGGGAGGCGACATTACATCGTCATCCGACAAATCGGCTCCAGCCGATTCATCGTAAAGCATATCATCATCCTCGTCGTCGCGCATGCTCGGTGATAATGGGGGTTATAAAGATTGGTTACCTTGCAAATTTACAATTTTTTTCGGAAATGTGCCAACTCAACTTTAACTTAACGGAGGCCGAATTCCTCAATTTACGCAAAATTGAGTTTCCTATTTGGCTACAAGGCCACAAAACATCATGAACTGCTTAGATGTTAAGCTAACAAAATCATTTTACAAATTTCAGGATATGAAAAAAGAGAAGGTAGCATTATGGGGCTATATTGATAAATCGGGCAATTTCATTATAGAACCGAAATTTTTCGGTGCCGCCAATTTCCATGAGGATCTTGCTGCCGTTAAAACCGACTGCCTGTTCGGATATATAGACAAGAGCGGCGTTTTTGTCGTAGAGCCGAAATTCCAGCAGGCCGACAATTTCAAGGATGGCATTGCACGCGTAATGATTGATGATAGATGGGGCTACATAAACCATGACGGTACCTTCGCAATAAAAGCGATTTTCGATAAGATAGGTGAATTCAAGACAGGATTGTCCATGATAAAATTGGGCCAAAAATATGGCTACGTTGACCGCAACGGTAACTATATTGCAGAACCTAAGTTCGATTTTGTCGGAGAGTTTCACGAAGGGTTTGCATGGATGAAAATTGACGGCAAATATGGTTACATCAATGAAGACGGCGAATATGCAATAGCCCCTGAATTTGAAGTTGCCAACGACTTTCATGAAGGACTGGCAGCCGTCGGCAACGGTGAAAAGTATGGTTATATCGACCGGAATGGTAAATTCATGATTCCGATGATATTTGATATTGCCGAGAATTTCAAAGATGGAGTGGCAAGGGTCAAGGTTGACGGCAAAACAAGTTTTATAGACAAACTTGGAAATCCTACGGCCGACCCTGAGAGGCCCGAATTTATCGAGCCAAATAATTTCCGCGATGGTCTCGCACCAAAAAAAGATGGTGACAAATACGGGTACATTGACGAGAGCGGTAGCTTCGTCATTCAACCGGTTTTCTATCAGGCTGAGCTATTTTGTGAAGGTATGGCAAGAGTAAGAACCGGAGCGAGAGCAAAATGGGGATACATCGATAAGACAGGCGAATTCGCATTTAAGGAAAAATTCAGCGAGGCAATGGATTTCAAAGACGGCATCGCGAGAGTAATGGTTGAACGGACGGCATGACGAGATCATTTGTGAGAAAGAACAGAAATTCGTCGCAAAAAACAATTTTCCAGGCTTTCAATACCAAAATAACGGCAGATATTCCTAATTTTGCCAATGAAACTCACCCCAATTGATTATGACAATATTTATCCCAATCCTATCGACCGACATACTTTCTGTGGCTATCACAGACGAACAGCTACTGCAGAATAATAGACAGACACAATTATCAGTAAAATAACAGAAGTAAGAAGCAGATGTATATAGTAAAGAAGACCATGGAGATAGCCGGCGCCCACCGCCTGGAGCTCTCCTATCCAAGCAAATGTTCGGAACTCCACGGACATAACTGGATGATAACAGTATACTGCAAGTCGAAGGAACTGAACGAGGATGGAATGGTGATAGATTTCGCCCGCGTCAAAGAACTGATTCACGGAAAACTCGATCATTCATTTCTGAATGACGTTGTTCCATGCAATCCTACGGCAGAAAACGTAGCAAAGTGGATATGCGATCAGATTCCGCAGTGTTTCAGGGTAGATATCGCCGAGAGCCGCAACAATATCGCGACATACATAGAGGATGAAGATTAACGAGATTTTTTATTCTCTGCAAGGAGAAGGCCACTGGACGGGAACGCCTGCAATCTTCATCAGATTCGCGGGATGCAACCTGAGATGCGGTTTCTGTGACACCAATCATGAGGCCGGAGAAAAATATGACGCTGAAGAACTGATTAAGGAACTGAGCCAATATCCGGCAAAACGAGTAATACTGACAGGAGGAGAACCAGGATTGCAGGTTAACGACGAACTTATAGAGATACTACACAGAGAAGGCTATAAGGTTCACATAGAAACCAACGGTACTGTAAAACTACCGGTGGCGATCGATTGGGTCACATGCTCACCGAAATCGCTTCATCAGAAAACGGGAAGGATAGACGAACTAAAGGTTGTGGCCGGTGAAAGCGCAGTTAGTTTCGAAGATCTGGGAAAATTTGGAGAAATTGAAGCGGGAGAATATTACCTGCAACCCTGCGACACCGGAAGTGACGAAACTAATGCCGAAAATCTTGAGAAATGTGTGGAGTATATCCTTGAGCATCCTCAATGGAGATTGTCGCTTCAAACCCACAAAATGATCAATATCAGATAACGGGAACCAATCGGGGGCCAGAGTTGTTGTAAAAGCATAATAATCACCTTACTCCCCCGACATGAAGAAGATCGCAAAAAATCTCACAGAGCTTATAGGGAACACTCCCCTGCTTGAACCTCAAAGATATAGCAAAATAATTGACGCCAAGGCACATCTGTTGCTCAAACTGGAATCGTTCAATCCGGGTGGCAGCGTCAAGGATCGCGTGGCCCAAAATATGATAGCCCAAGCTGAGCTTCAGGGCATATTGAAACCCGGAGCAACCATCATTGAGCCTACCTCGGGTAATACTGGCATAGGACTGGCATGGATAAGCAGCATCAAGGGATACAGACTGATCCTGACTATGCCCGACACCATGAGTACGGAACGCCGAAAGCTCCTGCTCGCTCTCGGTGCCGAACTGGTGCTGACACCCGGCAAACTGGGAATGAAAGGCGCGGTAGAAAAAGCCGAGGAACTAAGAAAAGAGATTGAAGGCTCTGTGATACTTGACCAGTTTAACAACCCCTCAAATCCGCAAACACATTTTATTGCGACGGGACACGAGATATGGCGCGATACATCGGGTCGGGTAGACATCTTCGTTGCCGGCGTAGGTACAGGTGGCACCATAAGTGGCGTTGGCCGATATCTGAAAAGCAAGAAACCAACAGTAGAAATCGTAGCAGTAGAGCCGGCAGAAAGCGCCGTTCTTAGCGGCGGAGCGCCAGGCCCGCACAAAATTCAAGGTATTGGCGCCGGTTTCGTCCCGACAACCTTCCACAGATCGGTCGTAGACACTATCATGACTATAGAAGGTGCAAAAGCAGCTCTTGCAGCACGCTGCCTGGCACGAACGGAGGGTGTATTGTGTGGCATCTCAAGCGGAGCCGCTCTATATGCAGCATCGGAACTCGCCAAGAAGCCGGAGAACGCCGGGAAAACAATCGTTGCCCTAATGCCTGACACCGGTGACCGTTATCTCTCAACAGATCTATTCGATCCTCAGAACTAACAATTATCAGATATATCGACGGGAGACGGCAACCTTTGATCGGAGGCCGTCTCCCGTTTTTTCCCAAATAATCGAAAAAAAAATTGAGACTGCCACTAAATGGCAGAACCGGTGTGTATCTTTGCAACCGAAAACGGAACAAAAGGACAACTACACAAAATGCTATATCTGGAACAATTCTTATTCCCCGATCAGGAAACTGAAGAACAGTTCATCAATCCGCCCGGAGGAATCAACCCTGATATGATCGGGTATTACTCAGAAATATATCCATTCTGTCAGACCACCCGCCTGGGTCTGTTCTCGATGGATTTCGAACCTATCACACTTCTATGCGGAGGTAATGGCAGCGGTAAGTCAACAGTACTCAACATCATAGCACGAAAACTAAATGCCGACCGATCGTCAAGATACAACACGACGAGACACATGGAATCATTTGTAGATCTGTGTCACTACACTGCCGCCCCATCACTGAGCGGAGAAGAGGTATTCGGAGGTAACAGGCAAAAACAAGTGTTTGACATATCTTCAATATGCCACGTGATAACGAGCGACGATATTTTTCAGGGTATGCAAGAGTTCAGACTGAAAAACGAACAGCGCCTGCACAAAAGCAAATTCATGCTGAATGACTACGGCAGAGCAAGGTTGAGCAATCCTGTGATAAATCCGGATCATCCACGCCATATCAATCTCGAGACTGGATATGGACTGAAAGAATATAGCGCGGTGGTAGAGATGCGGAAGAAATCGTTCAACAGATACCTTCAGGATACAATCGGAAAGATAGAGCGAGGATTCTCGAACGGTGAAACAGCATTGATGAGACTGTCGGAGCAACTTGAAGATCCCGGCATCTATATACTTGACGAACCAGAAAACAGCATGTCGTGTGAGTTTCAGATGCAACTGGCTCAACTGATAGAGTATTTCGGCCACAGTGGAAACTGCCAGTTTATCATCGCCACCCATTCCCCTTTCCTCATGGCGATGGAAGGAGCCAAGGTGTATGATTTCGACCATTGCCCGGTTGATGTAGTGAAATGGTATGAAACGGAAAACGCACGCCTCTACTACGATTTTTTCAAAATACACCGAGACAAATTCTGAAAGCAATACCAGACTGACCGATATGACAAACCTGAACCGATATATTTGGCTGGTAGACCTACTGAACCACACGGGTGGCCTGACACGGGAGGAGATCGAAAGATACTGGCTAAGGTCACGCTACAACACTGATAAAAGTATAAAACTGCCGGAAAGGACGTTCTTCCGCCACATAGCCGCTATCAAAGAACTATTCGGAATAAACATTGTGTGTAACAGAGGAGCCGGATATTTATACCGAATAGAGAACAGCGATGACATGGATTCGGAAGGAGTGCGCCACTGGCTTCTGAATACACTTGCAGTCAACAATCTGGTGAATGAGAGTCAGAATCTGAAGCACAGAATACTATTTGAAAATATTCCATCGGGACAAAAATTTCTGACACCACTTATTGAAGCAATGCGCGACAACGTGACGGTAATGCTGACATATCAGAGTTTCAATTCAGAAACAGCTCGAACGTTTGAAATCGAACCACTTTGTGTGAAAGTATTCAAGCAACGGTGGTATCTCCTGGGGAAGAGCAAGACTTATGATAGTGCAAGAGTTTACAGCCTGGACCGAGTGAAAGCCGCAGAACCATCTAAACACAAATTCAAGCTACCGACAAATTTTGATGCCGAAAGCTATTTCAGGGAGGGTATCGGAATTATTATCGGATATAAGAAAAGGGAGAAGCAGCAGAAAGTAGAAGTAAGGGTAGACGGAACACAACGAAACTATTTCCGCTCACTGCCACTGCACCACACTCAAGAAGAGACTCAGAAAAATGATGACAACTCAATCTTCACATTTTTCGTAAGGCCCACCATCGATTTCATTCAGGAGTTATTGAAATATGGAGCGGCAATCGAAGTAATCAGCCCTCAATGGCTCAGAGAAGAGATGGGATATATAGCCCGAGATATGATGAGAATCTATGATGAGAGCACTACAGACGCTTCGACCGATCCGGATTGAAACTTAAGCAAGTGCAGATGCCGACAACGCAACCGAGATTGATAATCTGGCCTGAAATCTGAGGAGAACCAAAAAGCAGGAACCCATTGACGAGTCCATCAATCCAAAAAAGAATCAGGCCCACAATAAGCCACAGACGCCATTGATTATCCCGTCTTATAATGTAGCCCAGACCTGCGATTAACAACCACGCCGAAACAATCAATAGACCTAAGCCTATGCCAAGGTGCATTGCTGATTGCGGAGAACACACAAGGGTGAGTCCACCGATACCACGGAGGATACCGACCAAAACGGCCAAAATGCCACCAATAAAGGTGAGGAGTCTTCTTCTCCGCATAATTAGATCTGCAGAAATTCTGAGTCGGTAATTCGGTAGAAATGCTCGGTACGCGTGTCGCCAAGTGGAGAAATCACGTCGCGGTTGGTATGATGATAGCGGAACCCACATTTCTCGATCACGCGGAGCGACTTCCGGTTGCCTTCATAAGCTCCACACCACACAGCAGACAACTTAAGCGTTTTGAAGCATCGAATCAAAAGCTCGTTGACAGCCTCAGGAACAAATCCATGCCCCCAATAAGGCTTACCGATCCAATAGCCTATCTCAGCCTCATACCGCGCCATAGCGCCGGTATTGAGATCGGACAACATTATTCCACAAGAACCAACAGGTTCGCCCGTGTCTTTCAAAACTATGGCATAGGTTTCGGGGGCAGCGAAAACCGTGCGAATTATCTCCAGACTATTTTCAACTGAAGCGTGAGGCATCCAGCCAGCTGCAGGACCTACATCAGGATCGCTCGCATATTTATAGAGAGCACTGGCATCCTCCTCACACCAAGGACGCAAAAAGAGACGGTCGGTTTCGATCATTACCAAGGTTTATCGACTAATTTATTTCGCAAATTTAACCATAAAGGAACAGAAAACCTAATCTCCGGTTTGATTTTCCCGCCTATGTGCGATAATCGACTTCATATTGGTCTGCGCCCACTCTGTGAGTTGAATGATGATCGGAACAAGAGATCGGCCGGTATCTGTCAGAGAATACTCTACTTTAGGTGGCACTTCCTGATAATATTTACGGTTTACAAGGCCATCGGCCTCAAGAGTCCGGAGCGTCTTAGCCAGCACGTGAGATGAAATATCAGGAATTTTCCTGCCGAGTTCATTGTAGCGAACAGATTCGCTCTCGCTCAAAACAAGTATGACAAGAAGCGCCCATTTATTACCGAACCGGGCTACCACATTTCGAACCGGGCAGATCTCTATAATGGAATTCAATTGTTCTTTCCGTCTCATATTCAGATTATTTTCAATGACAAAATTACATCTAAGAAGCGACATAAACAAACGATTCGAGTGATATAATTTTTTTGAAAAAAACTTGAAACTGCAATCATCTGCAACTCAACAAAAGTAATATTTATATGACTTACTTACTATTTTTTAAGTTCTTGATCACTATAAAACAATCCTTTATTTTTGCAGAAAATTCCATAAGTTGAATCCCAAAATAGAACATTCATGAAACGTATCAACAACAGTGCCGTCAAGCATACAGCCCAGGCTTATCTGTGCGGCAGCAGCGAAACCGAGAAGCCCCAAGGCGCATGCGGATCAGCATGTGGTGCAGGCGACGAGAAGCCCGAACCCAAACCTGCAGCGTGCGGCTCGGCTTGCGGTACAGGCGAAAAGTAATTCCCACGCGGCAAATAAACAGCTCCGACAACAGCGGCACAAAACGCTGCGTCGGAGCCTGTTTTTAAATCACAGTCCGTCCCCTTCCAGACAAGACAAAAAGCGACTACCATGATTCCCATGCCGGAGAGGCTCTTGGTGAAACCGACGAAGAAATTCCCCACAGAATAAATCGCGGCGACACAGATGCTTCGGTCATCATGTTTTAGACCTGCGACAGTTTAAAACAACTATCAATTCCAGCTGAACAGACAAACAGACAATGGAGTATTTCGCATTTCAATGGCATATAACCGACAGCTGCGATCAGCGATGTGAACACTGTTATATTTTCTCGGAGGGTCATCCGCATCTGATCGAAATGTCGCCTGACAGAGCTGAGATGGTAATCGAGCAATGTGTAGAAATGTGCCGACGCATGAACCGGCTACCCTATTTCTATATCACAGGAGGCGACCCGATACTTCACCGGCAGTTCCGCACTATAGCGGCTATGCTGAAAAAACGCAGCATCCCCTTTACGATTCTGGGCAATCCTTTTCATCTGACCGATGACGTATGCAAACAGCTTAAAGAATTCGGTTGCCAGAAGTACCAGCTATCAATCGACGGAATGCGGACGACGCACGACTCAATAAGAAAACCCGGATCGTTCGACACTACAGTAGAAAAGATCGATGTGCTGAAACGAAACGGCATACGGGTAGCAATAATGACAACGGTGTCGGGAACAAACTTAAGTGAGATCCCCGGGATAATCGATCTTGTAGTTGAAAAGGGGGTCGATGTTTTTGCATTCGGTCGTTACTGCCCTACATCGGAAGAAAAATCCACTCACATTTCGCCTGAAGAATACCGTGATTTTCTCGGAGTGATCTGGCAGAAATTCGAGCAACATAAGAAGTCATGCACGATTTTCAACCTTAAAGATCATCTATGGACGCTGTTTCTATATGAAAAAGGATTGTTCAAGATTCCTGAGAAGAGCGATCCCGATACGATATACGACGGATGTCATTGTGGAGATTGTCATTTCACAATACTGCCCGACGGCGACGTAATGGCCTGCCGACGATTTGAAAGTAAGGTCGGAAATCTGTTCAGGAAACCTATACATGAACTTTGGGAAGGAAAAGAAATGGACACATACAGACAATTCGACAGATTTGAAAAATGCTCTAAGTGCGAGCTTCTGAGATTCTGTCGCGGATGTCCGGCAGTTGCATACGGATATCACTGTTCTTTTTACGCTCCCGATCCTCACTGCTGGAAAAAGATATGAAAGCCGTTATACTGACTGAACCGTGCAGGGCGGAAGATATGAAACTCAGTGAGATGGCCACACCTGCGGTGAGTCCTGCAAAGGTACTGATAAAGGTGAAAGCATTCGGAATCAATCACTCAGAAGTGCTTCTCAGGAAATTTGAAATAGCCAACATCTATATCTCCAAACCGATAGTACCGGGAATTGAATGTGTCGGAGAGATCGCCGATCCATCTAACAGCCGATTCAGAAAAGGCCAGCAGGTGGTGGCCCTGATGGGAGGTATGGGACGCAGTTTCAACGGCAGCTATGCTGAATATGCTCTTGTACCGACAAGTCATGTGTTTGCCGTAGAAAGCAAACTCAGCTGGACAGAACTTGCTGCAATCCCCGAAACTTTTTTTACCGCCTACGGGTCGCTGATGCTCTCGTTACAGCTAAACAAGAGCGACCGGTTGCTAATCAGAGGCGGAACATCGACCGTCGGACTGGCAGCAATCCAGCTTGCCAAAGCGGTTGGGGCCGAAGTTATAGCTACGACACGCAGCGACAGAAAAGCTGAGATTATGATCAAATCAGGAGCCGACGCGGTGGTGACCGAGGGCAAGGATTTTCGCCAAAGATTCCTCAGTCAGTATCCAACCGGAGCAACAAAGGTGCTTGAACTGATTGGAGCAGCAACTTTGCGTGACTCACTCCGCCTGACAACCCGACATGGTATTGTCTGTCACACGGGATTACTTGGTGGAATCTACGGACTGGAATATTTCGATCCAATTAAAGAAATACCGTCAGGCGTATATCTGACGGGCTTTTACAGCAATACGCCGACTCAAGATGAGATCGACCGAATGATGGCGCTGATTGAAAGCGCCGGCATCCATCCGGTGATAGCCGAAGTATTTCCGTTTGAACGCATAGCCGATGCACACGCTTTAGCGGAAGAGCGCGGCCAGACCGGCAAAATCGTAATCACGGTGTGATCTCGGATGTTACATTTCAGGAGATTATTTAAACATGGATTCATCCTTGGACTAAGAAACGTATGAGTCCGGAAAAAATCATAGAGGCATATCCTACATTTATCCGGCGACCAAACATGCGTACTACTTTACTCAGTACGAAATATTGCCGCTATAGAATATGACGTCGCCAATATTTATGTTGGAACCGTGCATGCCAGGATACAATCAGAACACAGTCGTTGCACAATCAAGAATAAATCTTTACCTTTGTCGGTGTAATTGTTAGTTTCCGCTACTTTAACAGATAGTCGGTCAATAAGTTCGGCATCCGATGTGCCAATTCAGCAACAATAACTCATCAAAACCGACTCACAAGAAATTTATGAAAATCTTCAAGTCATTATCCTGTGCTCTAATTATGGCGTGCGCCGCTTGCAGCGGTTCTTCTGAAAAAGGAAATATCGTTACCGAAGTAACATCTTCCCCCATAGATTTTGGCGAAGAATTAGTGATCGGTAATCCGATTTCTATGTCGCGCAATGGCAATCTGCTGGCCATCAATGATAACAAAGCCGATTCCGCATTTCACATAATCGATATTGACCAAAACAAGTATATAGGTCAGTTCGGCCGCAAAGGAAGCGGTCCCGGAGAATTCGGAAGACTCACACTCATCTCGGCCACCGACGAAGGCTTTATCATCTCCGAGCCTCTGGAACACCGAGCTACAACAGTAGTTGTCGGACCTCAGCAGCTGACCCCTACTTATAAGCCCATTTTTGAAACTGAAACATCCTTCTGGTCTCTTGAAAAGCTTGCCAACGGCAACTATATCACATCGGAAGGCTACGTAGATTATCCCGAGCTATTCAAGGTCTTGTCGCCCGAGGGTAAAGTCGTTGCTCTTACCGGTAACCGTCAGATACCTGACAATGTTCGAAATCTCCCGAACAATGCTGTCACAGCGGCATACCAGTATGCTCCATACGTTTCTCCCGACCGCAAAAAGGTGCTCGCCCTCGGCTCGGGAGAAGCAGCCGGATTCTATAAAGTAGATGGCGACACCTTAGCTCTCGTCGCTCAATTTTTTAATCCTGCAGCAGATGGCGATCATAATTTTTCAGATCATGACTATCTGGGACTTGACGGTAAGAAACCGATGGGATTTGTATCGGCCGCAGTATCGGATGATGCGGTTTATATACTCAATTCAGAATTGAGCATCGAAGACTCCATGAAAGCGGGAGATGGAAACACAGATTATGTGACGGGCAACATGATTTTTGTATACGACTGGTCGGGCAACCTAACAGGCAAAATTCACACTGACCGCCGCTTACGACATATCACTCCTCCATATGAAGATGGCAAGATGTACGCGATAACCGAAGACGGTTGTGATCCAACGGTGGTAGTGCTTAATATACCTTTGGAAAAATAAGATTGCACCCCATAATGCGATATGACGTAAAACAGCCTCAGGAAGGTTGGAATTTATGCAGATGAACGGTGTCGGCAGCACACAGACATCGGAGCGCTCCCCTCTTTGTGATTCACTCCGAGAACAGGTAATCCAGTTTTCACAGGAGAGAAACGATTCCCTCCTCACATACCTGACAATAGATAAAGAAGAGTCAGGTAACAAGCCGACTTCAAAAATTATCTCATGACAATATCCTGGAAAGGTCATCTGGCGATGCTCAGCGCCAACACGATGTGGGGACTCATGTCGCCGCTCGCCAAATTTGTTCTTGTGAGCGGAGCGATAACTCCGCTTATGCTAACCAATCTGCGCATAACCGGAGCGATGGTTCTGTTCTGGCTCGGCTCATTGTTTCTGAAAAACGAGCGGGTAGGTCGTGGCGATCTTCTGAGGCTGTTTGGAGCCGCACTCCTCGGAATTGTTTTCAATCAGGGGTGCTTCATATTCGGAGTAGGAATGACATCGCCGTCGGATGCTTCGATCATTACTACCAGCATGCCTTTATGGGCCATGATCTTTGCCGCTTTTGTGCTCAAAGAACCGATAACGGCCAAAAAGACTCTTGGCATTATTGCAGGTGCCTTGGGAGCAACCCTGCTGATAATGGGAAACAGGGTTAACGCCGCAAATCAGGCCGGAAACAATGCTATAGTCGGCGATTTGCTCGTTCTATGCGCACAATTCAGCTATGCGCTGTATCTTGTTGTCTACAAAAAATTTGTAAGTAAATATTCGCTGTTCACAATAATGAAGTGGATGTTTACTTTCGCTTTTGTATGCATCCTGCCTTTTTCGGCCGGAGATTTCTTTACAGCTCAGTGGGCGACACTGACAGCGGGTCAGATTCTTGCAACGGTGTTCATCGTAGTCTGCGCCACATTCATCGCATACACCCTGATTGTGGTCGGGCAGAAGAATCTGCGTCCTACCGTAGCCGGTATGTACAACTATGTGCAGCCGATAGTGGCGACAATAGTCGCCGTATGGTGGGGAATGGATTCGTTCAACCTGAGCAAATGTTTTGCGGTCGCCCTAATCTTCAGCGGTGTCTATCTGGTCACGACAAGCAAAGCCCGTCAACAAGAAGAAAAATGAGATTCTGAGCCTGCTGACAAAGCTGTTTGTGCCTCCTTGAAAAGGATTTTTCATAATTAAGCCGTACTTTTACATAATAAATTCTATACTTCACCGATATTTTATCATCTAATCATCATTCATGAAACGAATATTAAGCATACTCATTCTATCCGCTCTAACAATCAACATCATGGCACAGCAGACAACAAGACCCGCCACAAAAGTGACGCAGACAGCCGGACGCGACGCACTTGGCAACTTCGCGCCTGAGTTCGCACACCTCAACGACGATATCCTTTTCGGCGAAGTGTGGAGCAGAAACGATCTTCTCTCGCTTCGCGACAGAAGCCTCGTCACGATTACCTCGCTCATCTCGCAAGGAATAACCGACAGTTCCCTTACCTTCCACCTTCAGGAAGCCAAGAAAAACGGAATAACCCGCATCGAGGCGGCCGAGATTATCACTCACATCGCATTCTATGCCGGCTGGCCTAAGGCATGGGCGGCTTTCCGGCTGGCAAAAGATGTATGGAGCGATGACGTGACGGGTGAAGACGCAAAGGCTGAATTCCAGCGTGAAATGATCTTTCCCATCGGAGAACCCAACACTGCTTACGCTAAATATTTCATCGGCAACAGCTATCTCGCCCAGATCGCTAGCGAGCAGATTCCTTTTGCAAATGTCACCTTCGAGCCCGGCTGCCGCAATAACTGGCATATCCACAAGGCTGAGAAAGGTGGCGGCCAGATGCTTGTCGGCGTTGCAGGACACGGTTGGTATCAGGAAGAGGGCAAACCCGCAGTCGAGATTCTGCCCGGCACTGTAATCAATATTCCTGCCAATGTGAAACACTGGCACGGAGCCGCAAAAGATTCTTGGTTCGCCCACCTGGCATTTGCTGTTCCGGGTGAAGAGAGCGAGAATATCTGGCTTGAGCCCGTGACCGACGAACAATATGACCTTCTTGACAAATAAGAAGATCCACTGATCGCTGTATAATCAAGGCGGCCGGATTCCCGTATCATAATATCAGAACCACATGTACGTATCCCCGTGGTTTCAACTTTCGGTGTGTTCAGTTCTCCCTTATCCGGATTTTGATTACTTTTGTGATACACAGTTTGTCCTACCCTAGATGAAACGACCATTGATAATTAAAAGTATTCTTGTGCCGAAAAAATACTGCCTTAATCTTTTTGGCACAATCTGGACCCGCGACCCGTCGTGGATCGATCGCTATGTTATCAATCACGAACGAATTCACACCGCCCAACAACGCGAATTGCTGTTCGTGCCCTTCTATATACTTTACATCATTGAATGGCTCATTCGATTACTGATTTACAGGAATCACGATGCAGCATACCGAAACATATCTTTTGAGAGAGAAGCCTATACTCATGGGCACGATCTTGATTATCTCAGTAATCGCAGGCATTTCTCTTGGATCAGGTATATTCAACCTTTATTTTCAAAGAACTCATTCTGATCAAATCCATATTTCGTAGAAAAGCATTATTTTTGTAGATTTATTCAATCATCAATGATAATGACTCAGACCGAAATCCGCGCTTTGGCGGCCTCAAACCAGGCAAAAGCTCATCAGGTGCTTGATGAATCAGGTATTGTCACCTTGTTGGAGAAGACCGGTTGCCGTGTGAATATTATTGGCTCGCT
Source organism: Bacteroides sp. (assembly GCA_014801735.1). Next base: position 73,061 of record JAAVDO010000006.1, read on the forward strand.
CAGGATGCAGCTTCTTGTCACTCACAACGACATAGATCTCCACATTTACTCTTCCGGAATCACTGTTGAGAGCAGCTTTGCAATTATGGCTCAGATTGCAGCCGATCAAAGAATATCAGAAGTTAGATGTATAAATGGACTCCATACCGAAGAGCGCTGTCTTGCATGGCATATCAACTACAACAGCCCCGCGAATGGGAAATGGAAATTTGATATCATCCATATAGAAGAAGGCTCGTTATATGATGGCTATTTTGAAAAAATGGCCGAACGAATAGTTCATGTGATGACACCTGAACAGCGCGACACAATTTTGCGACTCAAATTCGAAGCTCCTGATGACAGCGATTATCACGGAGTGGAGTTTTACGAAGCCGTAATTGCCGACGGTGTTTCAGACATGGACGCCTTTCAGACCTGGGTCTCTTCTCATCGTAAAAGACCTCCCTACTATTGGATCCCTTAACATCTGTTATCTGTTTCATACATTCCATCTACTCCTTTCTCCTGAATTTTTAGTTGTTTGATTATCCGATACCCTCTCCGCGGTTGCAAAGTTACGTCGCGACTTGTGAAAACTTCCGACCCGGTATCATTTAAAACACATAAAATGTGTTAATATTATTAAATAGTCATCTTGTCAGACAGGTCACATTGATTTTGTCTTACGGTGCCTTTAATCTTGTTGAAAGCAGATTAAACCTATCGGATGACACGTCTTGTGCAATACTGAATTAATCGGATTTATCTCCCCAAAACGCCATCGGTTTCTCGGCTCGGCAAATCCTCAAACATTTCACCAGGGATTGGAATTTTCGCGAGACCGATATTTTTTTTGGAAATTGGAAGATTATTGAGATGGATTTTTGTAAATTTGCACTCAGTTAAGGACTCTGCATGCAGTTTACTCTGCAGTTCAATTTCCATGATCCTTGATTCATCTTTCAACCAACAAGTTTCCAACGTGGAGAAGATAAGATTTACTAAAATGCACGGTGCCGGCAACGATTACATCTATATCGATTGCCTCAATGAAGTTCCTGCCGACATTCCCGCATTAGCCTGCAAGATGAGCGATCGGCATTTTGGCGTAGGTGGCGACGGTATTGTCCTCATCATGCCCTCCGATAAAGCCGATTTCCGTATGCGGATGTTCAATTCCGATGGCTCTGAAGCTCAGATGTGTGGCAATGCAAGCCGTTGCGTGGGTAAATACGTTTTCGATAACGGACTGACTGATAAAACAACCGTTACCCTCGAAACTCTCGCTGGAATTAAGATTCTTGAGTTACATACTGGAGCCGACGGGAAAATTGAGACTGTTACCGTCGATATGGGCGAACCGATTCTTGAAGCGGCAAAAGTACCTGCGCGCTACGATGGCGAGCGAATGACCGACGCAACCGTGACGACTGCCGCCGGCGACAGGGTGAATGTTACAGCCGTCTCAATGGGCAATCCTCACGGCGTGATTTTCGTTGATAGCCTTGATGGTGTCGATGTGCATGGTCTTGGTAGCCGCCTTGAGGTTGCAGATGTCTGGCCCGAAAAAGCCAACATTGAGTTTGCCGAAGTCCTTGGGCCCGGCGACATAAGGATGCGCGTATGGGAACGCGGCAGTGGTGAGACTCTCGCCTGCGGAACCGGTGCTTGTGCAACTGCCGTGGCCGCTGCTCTTACCGGGCGGACCGACCGCCATGTGGTTTTACATCTGCTCGGTGGCAATCTCGACATAGATTGGCGGGAAGATGGCCACGTATATATGACAGGTCCCGCCGAAACCGTCTTCACAGGTGAATATATCAGATAATATTCCGTAAATCAGACAATTTTTAAAATCATAATACAGTGATCAAGGTCAACGACAACTTTCTCAAACTCCCCGCAAGCTATCTCTTCAGCGAGATCGCCCGCAAGGTAGAGCAGTTCAAACAGAGTCATCCCGACGCACCGGTTATCCGTATGGGTATCGGTGATGTTACCCGCCCGATCTGTCAGGCAGCCATATCCGGTCTGTTGAGCGGCGTGGAGGACGAGGCCAAGGAGCAGACTTTCCACGGTTACGGCCCTGAACAAGGCTATCAGTTCCTTCGCGAAAAGATTGCCGAGATCGACTATCGCGAACGCGGTATTGAGATTGCTATCGACGAGATCTTCATCAGCGACGGTGCCAAGAGCGATACCGGTAATATCGGTGATATTCTTTCTCGCGACTGCAAGGTAGCTGTTACCGATCCGGTTTATCCCGTATATGTCGATACCAACGTCATGGCCGGTCGTGCCGGCGAGGCACTCCCTGGCGGAGGTTGGAGCAATATCGAATATCTGCCGTGCACAGCGGAAAACAACTTTATCCCGTCGCTCCCCACTCAGAATCCCGATATAATATACCTCTGCTATCCCAATAATCCCACTGGCACCACCCTCACCAAGAGTCAGTTGGCTGAGTGGGTCGAATATGCCCGCACTCATGGTGCGCTCATCCTGTTCGACTCTGCCTATGAGGCTTATATATCCGAGAGTGATGTTCCTCACAGTATCTATGAGATAGAAGGTGCGAAAGAATGTGCTATCGAGTTCAGATCTTTCAGTAAAACAGCTGGTTTCACTGGCCTTCGCCTCGGTTACACAGTCGTTCCTAAAGAACTTAAGGGTGTCGATCAGAATGGTAAGGAAGTGAGTCTCAATTCTCTATGGCTGCGTCGTCAGACTACAAAATTCAATGGCGCGAGCTACGTCGTTCAGCGCGGTGCCGAAGCCCTTTACACTGACGAAGGTCGTCGTCAGATCAGCAAGACTGTGGCATACTACATGCGTAATGCCGCACTTCTGCGCGAGGGTCTCGCTGAACTCGGCCTGGAAGTATATGGAGGCATCAATGCCCCATACATCTGGATCAAGACCCCAGCGGGAACAACATCTTGGGAGTTCTTCGATAAACTGCTGAATGAATGTAATGTTGTCGGAACGCCGGGCGTAGGATTCGGACCTTCCGGCGAGGGTTACTTCCGCCTTACGGCGTTCGGGCGGTTTGAAGATACACTTGAGGCGGTTGAGCGTCTTAAATCGTTGTCAACCAACAGTCCCATCAAATAGAAATTCTTTGGGGTGTGCCTGTCGGCTCACCCCTTCTTTTTGAATAGCGTATATCAGACAAAGTCTTACTAAAATCATCTAACATAATTAGTTTCCATAAATGTCACAATTGAGATTCAAGGTAGTCGATGAGGCTTTCAACCGTAAGGCTGATCCCGTGGAGATTCCTGCCGAAAGCCCTGAAAAGTATTATGGCAAACAGGTATTCAATCGCCAGAAAATGTTTGAATACCTGGCCGCCCCCACCTTCGAGGCTCTTGTGAGGGCTATTGATAACAAGGAACCTCTGCCCCGCGAGGTTGCCGACTCTGTGGCCGAAGGTATGAAGAAATGGGCTATTGATAATGGAGCCCGTCACTATACCCATTGGTTCCAGCCCCTTACGGAAACCACAGCCGAAAAGCATGACGCATTCATCGAACATGACGGCAAAGGCGGCGTAATCGAGAAATTCAACGGCAAACTCCTTGTTCAGCAAGAGCCTGATGCTTCAAGTTTCCCCAACGGTGGCATAAGAAACACCTTCGAGGCCCGTGGCTACTCGGCCTGGGATATATCTTCGCCGGCCTTCATTCTCGGGGGTACCCTCTGTATCCCGACTATCTTCATCAGCTACACAGGTGAGAGTCTCGACTATAAAACCCCGCTGCTCAGAGCCTTGAATAGCGTTGACAAAGCAGCTGCTAAAGTTGCACGCTATTTCGATCCCAATGTGAAGCATGTGCGGTCCTACCTTGGTTGGGAGCAAGAATATTTCCTTGTGGATGAGGCGCTTTACAGTGCTCGTCCCGACCTTATGCTTACGGGTCGCACCCTTATGGGTCATGAGAGTGCCAAGAATCAGCAGCTCGAAGATCATTATTTCGGAGCTATCCCATCTCGTGTTGAGGCATTTATGCTCGATCTGGAAATCGAGTGTCACAAACTCGGCATTCCTGCCAAGACACGCCACAACGAGGTAGCGCCCAATCAGTTTGAGCTTGCACCGATATTCGAGGAGACAAATCTGGCCAACGATCACAATCTCCTGCTGATGTCACTCATAGCCGAGGTTGCCCGCCGTCATCACTTCCGAGTTCTGCTCCATGAAAAGCCGTTTGCAGGAATTAACGGCTCAGGCAAGCACAACAACTGGAGTCTTGGCACAGATACGGGCGTTCTCCTCTTTGCACCGGGCAAGACCCAGAAAGACAATCTCCAGTTCATAACTTTTGTAGCCAATGTCATGGCGGCCGTTCATCGTCACAACGGTCTGCTGAAAGCCTCGATCGCTTCCGCAACCAACGCACATCGTCTTGGCGCCAACGAGGCTCCGCCCGCTATCATCAGTATTTTCGCCGGAACTCAGCTATCAGGAATCCTTGATCAGATAGCCAACAGCACCAACGATGAACTCGTGGCTCTCGGCAATAAGGAGGAGCTTAGCGTGGGTGTGTCACAAATTCCCGAAATTATGCTTGACGCAACCGACCGCAACCGCACGAGTCCCTTCGCCTTCACCGGCAATCGCTTTGAATTCCGTGCAGTCGGTTCTTCCGCCAATTGTGCATCGGCAATGATAGCACTCAATGCCGCCGTAGCCGAGCAACTCATGGATTTTAGTGCCAAAGTAGATGCTCGTGTCGAGAATGGCGAAACATTGCGTCATGCCCTGTTGGAGGAGCTACGGACAATCATCGTCGGAAGCGCCCCTATCCATTTCGATGGCAACGGCTACAGCGAGGAATGGAAAGTTGAGGCACAGCGTCGTGGACTTGACTGCGAAACAAGCGTTCCGAAGATTTTCGATGCATATCTGCAGCCCGATTCGATCGAACTCTTCCGTCGCACCGGCGTGTTCTCTCAGGTTGAACTCGAAGCCCGCAACGAGGTGAAATGGGAGATGTACACCAAGAAGGTTCAGATCGAAGCCCGCGTTCTCGGCGATCTCGCCATAAATCATGTACTACCGGTTGCCACACGCTATCAGTCAATTCTCCTCGACAATGTTTACAAGATACGCAGCCTCTTCCCCAAAGAAAAGGGTGATGAGATATCGTCGCAGGATATGACTACAATCGAGATCATGGCCAGTCACATGAAAATAATCCGTGAGAAGGTCAGCCAGATGATCGATGCACGAAAGGCGGCAAACCGAATAGAAACTGAGCGCGAGAAAGCCATAGCCTACCACGATAATGTTGTGCCATTGATGGACGTGATACGCTATCATATTGATAAGCTCGAACTTATGGTCGACAACGAGATGTGGCCACTCCCCAAATATCGTGAACTGCTGTTCATTCGCTGATAACCATTAATCTGACCGTTGAATATTAGCCCTTGCCTACATGGAAGTTTTGAAACATGAGTGTGGCATTGTGATGCTTCGTCTGCGCAAGCCACTCGCCTTCTATAAAGAAAAATACGGCAGTTATGCCTACGGATTGTCGAAGCTCTATCTGATGATGGAGAAACAGCACAATCGCGGACAGGAGGCGGCTGGCATAGGTGTGGTTAAGCTACACAGTGAACCAGGCCACGAATATGTTTACCGTGAGCGTGCTCTCGGTTCAGGTGCTATCTCCGAGATTTTCAACGAAGGTGTGCTTCCTAAACTCACAGCCTGCGGCTTGGAACAGATGAGCCCAGACGAAGCCGAGCGCGAGGCACCCTTCATAGGCGAAATCTATATGGGTCACCTGCGCTACTCCACGACAGGCAAAAGTGGCCTGAGTTATGTGCATCCGTTTCTGCGCCGTAACAACTGGCCCTCGCGAAATCTCCTGCTGTGTGGCAATTTCAACATGACCAACACAGACGAGATCTTCCGACGTATTGTTGACCGCGGACAGCATCCGCGTATATACGCTGACACCGTCATGTTGCTTGAGCAGCTCGGGTATGCGCTCGACAAAGAAAATCAGCGTCTTTACCGTCAGTTTCGCTTTGCACTTCCCGAACCAGCTCTGACCCACATGATCGAAGAACGCCTTGATCTTGCAAGGGTGCTTGAATCCGAAGCTCCCGGATGGGATGGCGGTTACGTGATATGTGGTGCGACCGGTAGCGGTGATATGTTCGTGCTTCGTGATCCCCATGGCATCCGTCCTGCGTTCTACTATGCCGATGACGAGATCATTGCTGTGGCTTCCGAACGTCCGGCTATTCAGACAGTGCTTGATGTATCGCTCGACAAAATCACTGAATTGCGTCCGGGGGCTGCTGTTATAGTGCAACCTGACGCAACCATGGATGTAAAACAGATCCTAACCGAAGCCGGCAACGAACGCTGCAGTTTCGAGCGGATCTATTTCTCCCGTGGCAGCGATGCCGACATTTATCAGGAACGTAAGGCTCTTGGTCGCAATCTAACGGGAGCTATCATCAATGCCTTGCCGGAGCATGATCTTGACAAAGCTGTCTTTTCTTTCATTCCCAACACAGCCGAAGTTGCATTTGTTGGAATGGTAGAAGGACTCACACGAGAGCTTGACCGCGAGAAGATGTCGGCAATTACAGCGATGGTTGAAAATTCCAGTCTTACGCCGGAAACTCTCGAAAAGATCATGAAGCGTAAGATCAGGGTTGAAAAAGTTGCGATCAAGGATATCAAACTGCGCACCTTCATTTCGGAAGGTACAACCCGAAATGACCTTGCCGCTCACGTCTATGATGTTACTTACGGTTGTCTGACCGCCGGCGAAGACACCCTTGTGGTGATCGACGACAGCATTGTCCGTGGAACAACTCTGAGACAATCAATACTGCGTATTCTTGACCGTCTGTCGCCTAAGAAAATCATTGTAGTGTCGTCAGCTCCTCAGGTAAGATACCCTGATTATTACGGAATCGATATGTCGCGTATGGGCGAATTCATTGCTTTCCGCGCGGCTATGTCACTGCTCAATAAAAAAGGTCTTGGCAACATACCTGAGCAGACCTATCAGGAGTGTCTTAAAGAGCTTGAGAAACCTGCTGCTGAACAGAAAAACTGCGTCAAAGCAATATATGCTCCATTCAGTGACGATGAGATCAGTGCAGAGATCGCTGCTATCCTCACACCCGCAGATACCCGTGCCGAGGTACAGATCATATATCAGACACTGGAAGGGCTGCATATGGCCGTTCCCGATCACCCAGGCGACTGGTATTTTTCAGGCAACTACCCGACACCGGGCGGCGTGAAACAGGTGAACCGTGCCTACGTCAACTATTACGAAGGCCACATTGACGCGAGATGACACCTCAACTACTCCAACATCCCCTAATCCACCATTCGACATGAAAGAACGAATCGAACTTCTGCGCCGGGAGCTCAACCGTCACAATCATAACTACTATGTCAACAACACCCCTGAAATCAGCGACATGGAGTTTGACTTGATAATGAAGGAGCTTGAAGACCTTGAGCGGCAATATCCTGAATATGATGATCCGCTATCGCCGACCCACAGAGTCGGTAGTGATCTGATCAAAGGCTTCGAACAGGCAGCACATATCAACAGGATGCTCTCGCTATCGAACACTTACAGTGTTGAGGAGGTGGATGATTTCGTTAAGCGCTGTCGCGAAGGATTGTCTGGAGAAGAGGTCAGGATCTGCGGCGAACTGAAATATGACGGAACAAGCATTTCCCTGATTTATGAGCACGGACGGCTGGTTAGAGCCGTTACCCGTGGCGATGGTGAAAAGGGTGATGTAGTTACCGATAATATCCTTACGATCAAATCTATTCCTACGGTTGTAGACGCCGACGACGTGCCTGAGATGTTCGAGATCAGAGGTGAAGTGCTACTTCCTTGGAAAGCATTCGAACGTCTGAATGCCGAGCGTGCTTTCAACGAGGAGCCGCTATTTGCAAATCCCAGAAACGCAGCAGCCGGGACCCTCAAACTTCTCAATCCGGCCGAGGTAGCAAGACGTGGACTCGACGCCTCATTCTATTACCTTGTAGGAGAAAACCTGCCTTCCGACAACCACTACGACAACATGCTGGCTGCCAGGCGATGGGGCTTCAAGGTATCCGACCACATGGAGTTGCTTGATACAATAGATCAGGTAGACAGCTTCATAAAGCGTTGGGACACCGAGCGAAAGAGCTTGCCGGTAGCTACCGATGGCCTTGTTTTCAAGGTAAATAACCTGCGCCAGCAGCTTAATCTGGGCTTTACAGCAAAATCACCTCGCTGGGCGATCGCATATAAGTTTCCGGCAGAAAGAGCACTCACGCGACTGAAATTCGTGTCATTTGAAGTTGGACGTATGGGCATTGTGACACCGGTTGCCAATCTCGAACCGGTGCAACTGTCGGGTACGATAGTGAAACGGGCATCACTCCACAACGCTGATATCATTGCATCGCTCGACATTCACGAAAACGATATGCTCTACGTTGAGAAAGGGGGTGAGATCATCCCCAAGATCACCGGAGTAGAAGAATCGGCTCGCGAACCGGGGGCTAAACCGATCGAATTTGTAAAATACTGCCCGTCATGCGGCACGATGCTCGAACGTGCTGAAGGGGAAGCCTCATGGATATGTCCGAATAAATATGGTTGCAGTCCGCAGATCACAGGGCGAGTAGAACACTTCGTAGGACGCCGGATGATGAATATCGACGGAATCGGCGAAGAAACCTCTTCCACGCTCTTCGCATCAGGTCTCGTAAATAATATCGCAGATATTTATAACCTGACCAAAGAACGCCTGATGACAGTTGGAGGCCTCGGACCAAAGACTGCAGAAAAAATCATGGAAGGTATCGAAGCGAGCCGTCAGGTTCCTTTCGAGCGGGTGGTATATGCGCTTTCAATACCGTATGTCGGAGAAACTGTAGCCAAGAAACTTGCAAAAGGAGTAAAAAATATGGATACACTGCGCAGTGCGAGCCTTGAAGAGCTTACATCTATCGAGGAAATCGGACCGCGTATTGCCACTGCTATAAGAGAATATGTATCCTCACCGGCAAATATCGAGATTCTTGACCGGCTTCAGGCCGCAGGACTCAGAATGTCGGTCGATGAGACTGGCGAACCTCAGTCAGAGCTACTGAAAGGCAAAACGATAGTGATCAGCGGTGTATTCACACGCAATTCGCGTGACCGCTACAAGGAACTCATCGAGGCTCACGGAGGAAAAAACTCAGGCTCAATCAGCAAAAAGACCGACTACGTGTTGGCCGGCGACAATATGGGTCCGGCAAAGCTTGAAAAAGCCACTAAACTCGGGATCCCGCTGATTGACGAAGACACATTCCTGAAAATGATAGAAAAATAAATTCGTTTTTGAAAATTATCAAAGTGTTAACCCGGAAAAGCTAAAAAAGTAGTATATTTGCAACACGAGGCGCATGAAAGAAAAGCGTCAAATTATATAACCACGTTCAACCAATTGGCAATGAAAAATCTTAAGACAATCCTGGCAGCGCTGCTTCTGATAGTGGCTGCCGAAAGTGCATCGGCACAGTTCAAGATCGGTCCCCGTCTGGGTATCAACGTGAGCGAACTCCATTTCAACAATAGCGTGTTTGATTCTGAAAACCGCGCTGGGTTCACGGGTGGTCTTATGACTGAATTCACAGTACCCGTTATCGGAGTAGGTTTTGACGCTTCACTGATGTATAGCCGCCGCAATGCAGAATGGATGGCATCGCAGGGTGTTAAGACAACCAGCACCCGTGATTATTTCAACATACCCGTTAACCTGAAATGGAAAATCAGCTTGCCGCTGGTAAAACCTTTCCTCACAACCGGCCCTGACTTCGCCTTCCTCACCTCGCGCCGTGCCATCAACGAGGCATACCGTAATCATAAGGTGAACACTTCGTGGAACTTCGGTTTCGGAGCAGAAATCCTGGGACACCTGCAGATAGGAGCAAGCTACGGCATAGGTCTTAACAAGGCACTCGAAAGAATCGGAGCGATCGACGGCTATCAGGAAATCGATGCCAAAAACAGAGTATGGACCATCACTGCAGCATATCTGTTCTGAATTAAAGCGAAATAACAGATGAGTAATCTTGTCAGCATCGACGATATAAGTCGGGAAGAGATTCTCGATCTTATTGAGCGTGCCAGGTATTTTGAAGAGCATCCTAACCATAAGATTCTAGACGGCAAAGTAGTAGCAACTCTTTTCTTTGAACCGTCGACACGTACGCGTCTCAGTTTCGAGACGGCGGTCAACCGTCTCGGAGGCCGCGTTATAGGATTTTCTGATGCCGGGACAACCTCAACATCAAAGGGTGAGACCCTGAAAGACACCATCAAGATGGTGAGCAACTATGTTGATCTGATCATCATGCGCCACTATCTTGAAGGAGCTGCCCGCTACGCCACCGAAATCACTGATACTCCGATAATCAATGCAGGCGACGGTGCCAACCAGCACCCCTCGCAGACCATGCTTGATATGTATTCGATCAGCAAGACACAGGGAACGCTTGAAAATCTGACTATCACGATGGTTGGAGATCTGAAATACGGTCGCACTGTTCATTCGCTCCTCATGGCGATGAGATATTTCAATCCGACATTCAATTTCGTTGCATGCGACGAGCTCCGTATGCCCAAGGAATATAAGGAGTTCTGCGACAAAAACGGTATCAAATATTACGAACACACGGAATTCAGCAAAGAGGTCATAGCCGAGAGCGATATTATATACATGACACGTGTGCAGCGCGAACGTTTCACCGACATAATGGAATATGAACGCGTGAAGGATCTGTATACGCTTCACAATGATATGCTTGCCGACTCAAAACCGACGCTGAAGGTGCTCCATCCACTACCCCGTGTCAACGAGATTGACCGCGACGTAGACGATAATCCCAAAGCCTATTACTTCGAGCAGGCAAGAAATGGCCTGTTCGCCCGTCAGGCAATTATCTGTAAGGCACTCGGAATAGATATTTATAAAGAGCATAAGGCATGACCGTAAAACCCAAAAAAGAGCTTGCCGTAGCAGCTCTGGCCTGTGGCACCGTAATCGACCATATACCGAGCGACAAGCTATTCAAAGCCGTCAAGATCCTCGGCATTGAGAATCTTGATACTAACGTCACCATTGGCAATAATCTCGAATCACATCGTCTCGGTAAGAAGGGAATCATCAAGGTCGCTGACGTGTTCTTTCCTGAAGCGACACTCAACCGCATAGCACTGATTGCACCCAACGCCAAAATCAACATAATCCGCGACTATACCGTGACGGAGAAGCGACAGGTGGAGCTTCCCGATACTATCGTGGGAATAGTGAGATGCGGCAATCCGAAATGTATCACCAACAATGAGCCGATGAAAACCCGGTTCGAGGTGACCGACCGCGAAGACGTGACAATCAAATGCCACTACTGCGGCCATTCGGTTAAGAGCGACAAGGCACTTATTGACTGACCAATAATCAGGCATGAAGACCGACTGGAAACCCGGCACGATGGTTTACCCGCTCCCAGCCGTTCTGGTGAGCTGCGGAACTGCAGAGAAGAACAATATTCTGACCATAGCCTGGACAGGAACAATCTGCACCAATCCGGCAATGTGCTATATCTCAGTACGACCCGAACGCTACAGCTATGACCTGATCAGGGAAAACATGGAATTCACCATTAATCTGACGACGGAAAGCATGGCGAAAGCAACCGATTGGTGCGGAGTGAGGTCGGGCCGCGATTATGATAAATGGAAAGAATGCGGCCTGACACGCGAACCGGGTGTAAAGGTAAACTGTCCGTCGGTAGAGGAATCACCACTGAGCATAGAATGCAGGGTTAAGAGCATCATGAGCCTGGGCAGCCACGACATGTTTATTGCCGAGGTGGTCAACGTTAGAGCCGATGAAGCACTTATTGACCCTGAGACCGGGGCTTTCCGCCTTGACAAAGCAAAGCTGATAGCCTACAGCCACGGCCAGTATTTCGGCTTAGGCAACATGATAGGCCGCTTCGGATGGAGCGTGAAGAAACCGGTAAAAAAATAGAAACCAATCATAAGATGACGGGCTCAGGCCCGAAAAACAATACAGACAAAATAAATGGAACGCGACAACAAGATCTTTGAACTCATAGAACGCGAGCATCTTCGCCAGAGCCGCGGCATAGAACTGATCGCATCAGAAAATTTCGTAAGCGACCAGGTGATGCAGGCCATGGGCTCCTGCCTGACCAATAAATACGCCGAGGGTTATCCCGGCCACCGCTATTACGGAGGCTGCCAGGTGGTTGACGAGGTGGAGCAGCTCGCCATCAACAGAGTTAAGCAACTGTTCGGTGCCGCATACGCAAACGTGCAACCCCACAGCGGCGCCCAGGCCAATATGGCCGTATTCATGACCGTCATGAAACCGGGTGATAAGTTTCTCGGTCTGAATCTTGCACACGGAGGTCATCTGTCGCACGGAAGCCCCGTAAACTTCTCGGGACTAATGTATCATGCCCTTGAGTACAACGTGAAGGAAGACACCGGCACGATCGACTACGACCAGATGGAAGAAGTGGCCCGCAGAGAGCGTCCGAAACTGATCGTAGGTGGAGCAAGCGCTTACAGCCGTGAATGGGACTACGCCCGCATGCGCAGACTCGCCGATGAGATCGGCGCTATTTTCATGGTTGACATGGCTCATCCTGCCGGACTTATCGCCGCCGGTCTGCTCGACAATCCGGTGAAGCACGCCCATATCGTTACCTCAACCACTCACAAGACCCTCAGAGGTCCGCGTGGTGGCCTGATTCTGATGGGTGAAGACTTTGAGAATCCGTTCGGCAAAGTGACTCCGAAGGGTGTGACACGCATGATGTCGTCTCTTATCGATTCAGCAGTTTTCCCCGGTGCACAGGGCGGACCGCTCGAACACGTGATCGCAGCCAAGGCTGTAGCTTTCGGCGAGGCTCTCACTCCTGAATTCCGTGAATATCAGGCACAGGTGAAGCGCAACGCGCGGGCTATGGCACAAGCCTTTGCCGACAAAGGATATAAGATTATCTCCGGTGGCACCGACAACCACTGCATGCTTGTGGATCTGCGCACCAAGTTCCCCGATCTGACCGGTAAGGTTGCCGAGAAGGCTCTTGTCGAAGCCGACATCACAACCAACAAGAACATGGTTCCTTTTGACAGCCGCAGTCCGTTCCAGACCTCAGGTCTGCGCTTCGGCACTCCCGCCATCACCACCCGTGGCGTGAAAGAAGACATGATGCCTGTCATAGTTGACATGATCGACGAAGTGCTTCAGGCTCCGACCGACGAGAAAGTGACCGCCAACGTGAAAGAGCGTGTTAACGAAATGATGGAGAGTCGCCCGATCTTTGCATACTAAACAGAAGTTACAATCTATAAAAATTTCTTAAATTCAAAACCTTTTTCAGAGGTAAGCTTGTTATACAGTCAAGAGGAACGAGAGGAACAGCCCCTTACAGATATTCCACTACTTAATGACAACATAAATAACAATATATTCAACAATTATGAAACCCCTTCACATTGTTTTAGCCGTAGTTAGCGGCGCTATCGCCGGAGCAGCAGCCGGTCTTCTGCTCGCACCTGAAAAAGGAGACAAAACCCGCGATGAGATCCTGAAATTCCTCAAAGAAAAGAGTTCGCAGCTCAACACTCAGCTCAAGAAATCTAAACTTGAGGAAATTGCTGACGAAATCGCCGACGAGATCGAAGCCATCAAAAATTAAATAAACTTATCGCCGGATCTTGAGGCTGGCTTTCTAAGACCCACCTTAAGATCCGGCATTTACACTAAAAACCAGACCAGATGAACAGCATCACAGCAATATCTGCATTCCTTGGCGGCGCTATCGTAGGCGCAGCTGCTGCCCTCCTTCTCGCTCCTGAAAAGGGTGCAGACACACGCGCAAGAATCAAGGAGATTCTTCGCAAAAAGGGCATAATCTGCAGCGACAGCGAGATTGATGAACTCGTTGAGCAGCTCACAACCGAAATCAACGACTGACAAGTCAGACCGTAGAAATAATCCGGCGTTTGACACGCCGCGAACACTCCTCTTTTTACGCTTGGGGCATGACTCTGTCGTGCCCCGGCGAAAAAGTATTTATATCCAAAAGAGAATCCGATGACAGAAGAACAGCCGAGTGGCAACGCCTATCAGCGTCTGGCTACCCAAATAAAGCAGTACGTGAATCTGAGCATTGAAAATGCCCGACTTGGAGTTGCCGAGAAAATGAGCGTACTGCTGTCGACGATAGCTATAGCATTGATAGCTTTCGCCCTGATAACAATCGCAGTATTGTTTTTCACGATAGCTATGGCCCATCTTCTTGCCGAAATTATGCCGCTCATATGGGCCTACGGCGCCATGTGCTGCCTGAACCTGCTTGTGCTCATACTGATACTTCTATTCAGGAAACCACTGATCATAAATCCGATAGCTCGCTTAGTATCAAAATTATTATTGCAATAATATCATGTCAGCAAAAAAACTACCACCCAACAAGGTCGCAGGATGGAAGGGTTATACTCTTGACGAAATGCGATACCAACGAGCCTATCTCACCGCTAAGCTTCAGATTCAGAAAGAAATACTGACAAAAGACACTATGAGCCTGAAAAAACAGTGGTTCAATCCTTTTTCGGGCAGCATTCTGGGTCATGCAGGAACTCTGATGGACTACGCAGGCTACGGACTGGCCGCCTACAACCTGTTCCGTCAGGCAAAATCACTAATAGGGAAGAAGAAATAAGCTCTGCCCTGCCCCATCATTATCCATTCCGCGCCATTAACATCAAAAAAGGTGAACGATTATATCAGACTGAGAGCAGATTTCACTCCCTGCTCACAAGATATGACCGATGTTGCAGCAGCACTGCTGGCTGAGATCGGTTACGAAAGTTTTGAACCCGACGAATCAGGCATGAACGCCTATATCCGCGCGAAAGACTATGACGTGGAACAGGCGAACGAAGCCTTGAATGAACTGCCTTTCGACAACGTGCGTGTCACTATAAGCAGCGAACTGGTTGAAGGCGAAGACTGGAACAGCGAGTGGGAGAAACACTATTTCAAACCTATCGTAATTGGGGGAAAACTTGCGATTCACAGCTCCTTCCACACCGACGTGCCGAAATGTGAATATGATATAGTGATCGATCCGAAGATGGCATTCGGCACTGGTCATCATGCCACTACCTCGCTGATAACCGAACAACTGCTGGCAGCCGACTTAACCGGCAAAACAGTGATCGACATGGGAACGGGCACCGGTATTCTCGCCATTCTCGCAGCCATGCGCGGAGCGGCTCCGGTGACGGGTATTGAAATCGATCCACCGGCATATGAGAATGCCATAGAAAACGTGAGGAGCAACGGTCATGGCGAAATCAGACTGATCTGCGGAGACGCAAGTGTACTGAGCCGACTTGATGACAAAGCCGACCTGTTTCTGGCCAATATTAACCGCAATGTAATAACGGGTGACATAACCGCCTATAGCTCGGCGATGAAACCCGACGGGAAAATGCTTCTGAGCGGCTTCTATGTCAAGGATATACCTGTGATAGAAGAAGCTGCCGGCAAAGTAGGCCTGAAAATCGAAGGATACACCGAACGCGACAAATGGGTATGCGTAAGACTCACCAGATAGTCAGGAAAATTGCAGCAACCGTCGTAGCTTTTTCGGCCTCTGCAGTTATCGCGGCGGCGTCAGAACCGGTCAAAAGTGGTTTCGCCTGGGGAGCCGATGTCGGCGGTGCGGTAGATATGGGCAGCGACGGAATGTCGACAGTCAACATCGACGCCTATTGCGGCCTGAAGTGTCCTTATCTGGAGGTAGCCGGTATAGGCGCGGGAATAAACGTGCCGGTAAACAACAGCACCCGAACATTTCCGATTTATGGAATAATCAGAAGTTCCATGAGCCGAACACCGCAGAAAGTGTTCGGCGAACTAAGAGCGGGATGCGTGGTCAACGATCGCACCAGCGGCAAATCAACTTGCGATTTCTTCTGCTCCCCGGCCATAGGTTTCAGACTTGCCTACAGCGCGACTTATAGCAGCTATATAGCTCTGGGATATATTTATAACGGCATGCATGGCAAAGGCTATTCCGACTCTGAGGAGATCGACATAAACGGCGCACATCTTGCCGTTGTACGTTTGGGCATCTATTTCTGAAAACAGTATGTAGCGGCGCCCCTCTATTACGCCGATACTTCCGCGACAGGAAATAACCGCCACTCCGCCATGATTTAATGCCACCAAGATACACAAATCTGAATCCGGCACATAGAAAATTCAGTCTGTTTACGATTTATTGGCGGAAAATGAGTAACTTTGTAATCGCAAAAACTGCGGGCATCCGTACGCTCGCGGAAAAACAACAAATATTTGCCACAACAGATGATCAATATTACTTTTCCTGACAACTCAGTCAAGCAGTTTGAGGCCGGTGTTACCCCGCTACAGATAGCCGAAAGTATCAGCCCGCGTCTGGCTCAGGACATTCTGGCATCGACCGTAAACGGCGAAAAATGGGATATCTCGCGTCCTATCAACGAGGATGCAAGCATAAAGCTTTTCAAATGGGATGACCCGGAAGGCAAGCATGCTTTCTGGCACAGTTCGGCTCACCTGCTGGCCGAAGCGCTCCAGGAGCTTTATCCCGGAGTGAAATTCGGCATAGGTCCGGCTATCGACAACGGTTTCTACTATGACATAGATCCGGGCGAACACACCATCACTTCGGCCGATTTTCCCAAGATCGAAAAGAAGATGATAGAATTGGCCCGCACCAAGCAGCCGATTGTTCGCGCCGATATCTCAAAAGCCGATGCGCTGAAAATGTTCGGCGATCGTGGCGAGGAATATAAGTGCGAGCTTATCTCTGAGCTTGAGGACGGCCACATCACAACCTATACCCAGGGCGCATTCACCGATCTGTGTCGCGGACCGCACATCCCCACCACAGCCCCGATCAAGGCTGTAAAGATCATGTCGCTCGCCGGCGCATATTGGCGTGGTGACGAAAAGCGCAACCAGCTCGTGCGTGTCTATGGCATAACCTTCCCCAAGCAGAAGATGCTCGACGAGTATCTGACCATGGTCGAGGAGGCCAAGAAGCGTGACCACCGCAAGTTGGGCAAAGAGATGGAGCTCTTTGCGTTCAGTAGCCGCGTTGGAGCCGGACTCCCCCTGTGGCTCCCGAAAGGCACAGCCCTGCGCGACCGCCTGGAGCAGTTCCTCCGCAAGATACAGAAGAAATATGGCTATCAGCAGGTGATCACTCCCCACATCGGCAACAAACAGCTCTATGTGACTTCAGGCCACTACGCAAAATACGGTAAAGATTCTTTCCAGCCCATTCATACTCCTGAAGAGGGCGAAGAATATATGCTCAAGCCGATGAACTGCCCGCATCACTGCGAGATATTCCGCGCACTGCCCCGTAGCTACCGCGATCTGCCTCTGCGCCTGGCCGAGTTCGGCACTGTCTACCGCTATGAGCAGAGCGGTGAGCTTCATGGCCTGACCCGTGTACGCGGTTTCACGCAGGACGATGCCCACATTTTCTGCGCACCGGAGCAGATAAAAGACGAGTTCCTGAAGGTGATGGATATTATCCTATACATCTTCAAGGCCCTGAAATTTGACAACTATGAAGCTCAGGTGTCTCTGCGCGACCCCAAGAACAAACAGAAATACATTGGTTCCGATGAGAACTGGCACCTTGCCGAGCAGGCTATCATCGATGCTTGCGCTGAAAAGGGCATAAAGGCCAGCCATGTTCTTGGCGAAGCAGCGTTCTATGGTCCGAAACTTGACTTCATGGTTAAGGATGCTCTCGGAAGAAAATGGCAACTCGGCACTATTCAGGTCGATTACAACCTTCCGGAGCGTTTTGAACTGGAATACACAGGATCCGACAATCAGAAACACCGTCCCGTGATGATTCATCGTGCCCCCTTCGGCTCGATGGAGCGTTTCGTGGCTGTGCTTCTCGAACACACCGCCGGACGCTTCCCGCTGTGGCTGGCACCCGAACAGTGTGTCATTCTTCCGATCTCTGAGAAATATAACGACTATGCCCGCAAGGTAGCCGACGAGCTTGCCAAAGAGGATATACGTGCCGCAATCGACGACCGCAACGAGAAGATAGGCAAGAAAATCCGCGACAATGAGCTCAAACGTATCCCCTATTTGCTCGTTGTTGGCGAAAAAGAAGCCTCCGAAGGTGAAGTTTCTGTAAGAAAACAGGGCGAAGGTGATAAAGGTACGATGAAAATTGCTACCTTTGCAGAGAATTTGACCAACGAGGTCAACGAAATGATCAACCAATAAACCCCTGAATGGAGAAAAAACCTTTCGTTCCACAAGGACCGCGCCGCCCCTCGGGTAGTGGCCCGCGCCGTCCGAATGAGCGCACTGCCGCAAAAGACCCCTATAACACCAACGAGCGTATCCGCGCCCGTGAAGTCCGCCTGGTGGGCGACAACGTGGAGCCCGGCATCTACACCATTCAGGAAGCGCTTCGCCTGGCAAGGGAGAAAGAGCTTGACCTGATCGAGATCTCCCCCACCGCCGAGCCGCCTGTATGCAAGATCCTCGACTATCAGAAATATCTTTACCAGCAGAAAAAACGCCAGAAGGAGCAAAAAGCAAAAGCCACCAAAGTTGTGGTCAAGGAGATCCGTTTCGGGCCTCAGACCGATGACCACGACTATAACTTCAAGCTCAAGCACGCCATAGGTTTCCTGCAGGAAGGTGCAAAGGTCAAAGCCTACGTGTTCTTCAAGGGCCGCGCTATTCTCTTCAAAGAGCAAGGCGAAGTATTGTTGCTCAGATTTGCCAACGATCTCGAAGAATATGGCAAGGTTGAGCAGATGCCCCTTCTCGAAGGCAAGCGCATGATCATCATGATCTCGCCCAAAAAGAAACAGTCGTAACAACAACTTACCGAAAGCTGATCGGCCGATAACCGGCCAAAATAGCATAAACAAAAAAATCACTAAACCCAAAATGCCTAAGATTAAGACTAATTCCGGTGCCAAAAAGAGGTTCGCCCTTACCGGATCAGGAAAGATCAAGAGAAAACATGCTTTCAAGAGTCACATTCTGACCAAGAAGACCAAAAAGCAGAAACGCAACCTGACTCACTTCGGCACTGTAGCCAAAGTCGACGAAAACAGCGTAAAGCAGCTTCTGGCCCTGAAGTAATCAAGCATGGCGGAGCGCGTCTCCGTATCTCTCACAAGCGGCTGTGCCAGCAGGCCGGCGCCAATGTGATTTTTTCAACATCCACTTATCATCTAACCGAGAGTTTAGCCCACAAGAGCAAGGTTATTGAGCCTTCCGCTAACCCTCACAACAAGACAACACAATGCCAAGATCAGTAAATCATGTAGCTTCAAGAGCTCGCAGAAAGAAAATCTTAAAACTTACCCGCGGTTACTTCGGCTGCCGTCGTAACGTGTGGACTGTAGCAAAGAACACCTGGGAGAAGGGTCTTACCTACGCCTACCGCGACCGCAAGGACAACAAGCGCAACTTCCGCGCTCTGTGGATTCAGCGCATCAACGCTGCCGCACGCATGGAAGATCTGTCCTACAGCAAGCTGATGGGTCTCATCCACAAAGCTGGTATCGAGATCAACCGTAAAGTTCTGGCCGATCTGGCTCTGAACAACCCTGCAGCTTTCAAAGCTATCGTAGAGAAAGTGAAGAACGCATAACCTGCACTTCATCAGAATAGTGGCGCCCGGTTTCATAACGAAGCCGGGCGTCAACTGTTATTTCTATTTAATCTTGAGGCCTAATCAAAACCGTGCTTTCCATGAACCCATTCGATAGGTATCCTCTCTCGGTTACTCCACTGCCGGACTAAAACCACTTATATATATTTCCAGATAATAGCACTCTTCGTAAAATCTGTACTCACACTAAAGATAGTACACAAAATTTTTAAGAACACAAAATCGGGAGTCTCAGCTGAGACTCCCGACAGATTTCATATCACCTTTATGTGAAAAAAAGGCTCTTCACATAGTTCTCACGCGAGAACAAAACCCGATTTGCGCAGGGTGTGTTTAATCTCGCTTATATGCTCCGGATTGCGGGTCTCCAGCTCAATGTGGAGGCGGCAACCGTTGATCTGTGTATTCTGTGAATTGCGCTCGTGGTTCACGCTCAGGATATTTGCACCTGTCTGACCGATGATCTCGCATATCTCGGCGAGCTGACCGGGCTTGTCGGCGGTTATGAGCGTAAGTGTGCAGTCACGGCCGGTCTTTACAAGACCACGGGTGATAACACGGTTAAGCGAGGTTACGTCGATATTTCCG
This sequence comes from Bacteroides sp., assembly GCA_014801735.1. The sequence goes on from JAAVDO010000006.1 coordinate 93,438, forward strand.
CCGCTTACCATGCAGACAACTTTCTTACCCTTCACAGGCAGCTTATCAAAAAGAACTGCGGCCATAGGCACAGCTCCCGCACCTTCGCTCACGAGTTTCTGCTTTTCGATAAGGAAGAGGATAGCAGCCGCAATTTCGTCGTCGGAAACGGTCACTACCTGATCAACATACTTCTGCACCATCTCGAAGGTATTCACACCGGGCTCCTTAACTGCAATACCGTCGGCAATAGTGCTCACGCTGTCAAGGCGGATACGCTCACTCTTAGCAATAGATTCTTCCATTGAGGGAGCGCCTTCTGCCTGAACGCCATACACCTTTACGTCGGGCTTAAGAGTCTTGAGCGCGAAAGCCACTCCGGCTATCAGACCGCCACCACCGATAGGCACAACAACTGCATCTACATCGGGCATCTCACGGATAATCTCGAGACCGATGGTTCCCTGACCGGCTATCACTTTGGGATCATCGAAAGGATGAACGAATGTATATCCGTGCTCCTGCTGAAGTTCAACAGCCTTTGCATAGGCGTCGTCATACACACCAGGAACAAGGCAAACCTCTGCACCAAGTGCCTTGGTAGCCTCGATCTTGCTGATCGGCGCACCTGCGGGAAGGCATATCAGAGCCTTGATACCTGCATGAGCAGCACCGAGAGCAACACCCTGGGCATGGTTGCCGGCCGAGCAGGCGATAACGCCGCGCTCCTTCTCTTCGTCGGTAAGCTGCGAGATCTTATAATACGCTCCGCGGAGCTTGAATGAGCCGGTGTGCTGAAGGTTTTCGGGCTTGAGATACACTTCACAGTCGGTGATACCTTTCACGGGACCTATCAAACGGGGGTGACGGGCTACTTCGGCTAATACCTTTGAGGCGTTAAACACCTCTGCAATATCTATTTCTGCCATAGCTGACAAACAGATTGGTTGAGTTAAACGTGATTGATCATGCAAGCGATGTTGCAACTGCAAATTTAATGATTCTTTCTGAAAAACTTGCGCGGAAGCCGAAAAATTTCAGCTTCCGCGCAGGTTTTTCCGGTGCCTTCCCGACACCCCTCAGATGCCCGTTTCAGTCGAAAACACCTTCGATAGAAGCACCGGCCGAATCGTTCTCATCGTCGCCTGCCGACATCATTCCGGCTCCCTCACAAAGATCTATACCGCCCGGAATATCAAAGGTAGATGTCTGTCGGTAAGGAAGTGTCTTGTCGGCATACACTTTGCTCATGAAGCGGCCGTAAATCGGTAGAGCCATCGAAGCACCCTGACCCATGGCCATGCCGTTGAAGTGAATATATCGCTCGTCGCCGCCAACCCATGTGCCGGCAACGAGTTCGGGTGTGAAAGCCATAAACCAGCCATCGCTGTTGCTATTGGTTGTGCCCGTTTTGCCGCCGGTCGGTGCCGTGATGTTGTATGGCGCACGTCTGATGCGGTTGCCCGTTCCGTAATCAACAACACCTTGAAGCATCGAGAGCATCTTATAATATGCTTTTTCTGAGATCACCTCGGTTGAGCGTGGCGAAAATTCTGATATCACGTTTCCGGCTCCGTCGGTTATGGCTGTGACAAACAGCGGATCTGTTCGCATGCCCTTGTTCGCAAATGCCGTATAGGCCGTCACCATCTCCTGGACCGAAACATCGGCCGGTCCGAGGCAGAGCGACATCACAGGATCGAGCTGCGACGTTATGCCGAAATTATGCATTGTCCTGACAAGTTCGGCGGGCGATAGTGAACTGATTAGGCGGGCCGAGATCCAGTTGTTCGAGTTAGTGAGCGCCCAACGCAGATCAACCATCTCGCCTACACGTGCCGAGCTACTGTTGCGCGGGGCCCACATCGTACCGCTCTCATCGTAAAGCACAGGCTGCGTGTTGCTCATTTGATCACATGGTGTGTAGCCCTCCTCCATTGCGTAGGTATAAAGGAATGGTTTTACGGTCGAACCGATCTGACGGCGTCCGGTCGACACCATGTCATACTGGAAGTGACTGAAATCGGGCCCACCGACATAAGCTTTCACCTGGCCCGTCACCGGATCCATTGCCATAAATCCGGCACGAAGGAAACTCTTGTGATATAGCAGGGAATCGAGCGGTGTCATCACTGTGTCGACCACACCCTTATAAGTAAATACCTTCATATCGGTCTTCGTCTTGAAAGCCTGCTCTATCTCTGAGTCGCTTTTGCCGGCCTTGTGCATGGTGCGGTAACGGTCTGTCTGCTTCATTGCACGTCCGATCAGGGTTTTCACCGTAGACTCGCTTATCTCGTTGCGGTCAGTTGAATAAGGCGCATATTTTGTGCCGCGTTTCTCGCGGAAGAAAGCGGGCTGGAGCGTCTGCGACAGGTGATCTTCAACCGCTTCCTCGGCATATCGCTGCATACGGGAGTCAATGGTGGTGTATATCTTGAGTCCGTCAGTATATATGTCATATTTCGACCCGTCGGGTTTCGGATTCTTTTCTATCCAACCGTAGAGCGGATTCGTGGCCCATGCCACAGAATCCGCAAGATATTGATTCATATCCCACTTCGGATAATCACTCTTTGCCGGTTTTTTTGCTCGAAGCATTCTGCGCAGTTCCTCGCGGAAATATGGTGCGAGTCCCTCTTTATGGTCAACCGAGTGGAAAGCAAGAGTCAGCGGAAGCTCCTTTATCGAGTCGGCCTCGGCCTGTGTGATATAACCGGCTTTTGCCATCTGGTCAATAACCACGTCGCGACGCCCTTTGGTGCGATCAGGTTTTCTGACCGGATTAAAATACGACGGATTTTTCACCATTCCAACCAATGTGGCGGCTTCCTGTATATTAAGATCCTTGGCATCTTTACCGAAATACACGTATGCCGCACTCTTGATTCCAACGGCGTTATAAAGGAAGTCAAACTGGTTGAGATACATTTTCAGGATCTCGTCTTTCGAATAATAACGCTCCAGCTTCACTGCTATCATCCATTCGATAGGCTTCTGCAGCGCACGACTCATCAGGCCGTTGCTTTCAGGCGAATAAAGTTGCTTGGCAAGCTGCTGTGTGATGGTCGAGCCGCCACCCGCATTTTTCTGCTGCAGCAGAACGGTCTTGAGCAAAACACGGCCCAGTGCTTGCACGTCGATACCCGAATGCTCTTCAAAACGGTTGTCCTCTGTAGCGATAAGCGCTTTTACTACATTGTCGGAAATCTCGTCATAGTCAGCATACACACGGTTGCCCGTTCCTCGGAAATAGCGCCCGAACTCCTCGCCATCAGAAGTATAAAGCACAGTCGCGAATTTGTCGGTAGGATTCTTAAGATCCTCTACGGGAGGCATATATCCTATCACTCCCTTATAGATCAGCACGAAAAACACTCCTAAAGCCACTACGCCGACAAAAAATGCCACCCATAGTGCACGGATCAAAGTTCTCTGTTTCGCTGTTAGTTTTGACATATCAAAATTTCGTTTTCACGTTTTCAATAGTTCTGCAAAGATAATCAATTCCTTGCTATCTACCGTGCGCACCCGCCCCTAACTTCCCTAACTTTCGTTAATCAGTGTCTCTTTAACAGAAAAGCGATCGCATCAGACTGCATTTTCGACCCGAGAATAGCATTCAAGCCGAAATAAACTGCTCCTCCTGCCAGTAGTTCCAGTCCGCACGTGATCCATGCGCTGTCCGACACACCCGCAACCGCCCACATCGCACCCATTGCTGCCACCGTCACCGCGAGATATGGAAGTGTATCTGTGATATACCGCAACCAGCCTCTGCGGGCCAGCCTCGCCGCCACTATCAGCGTAGTGACCCACGTCACAGCCGAAGCCGCTACCTGACCCCACACGAATAGTCTCACTCCCCAGAGATCATCACCACCCCGGCTCTCCCCTATCATCGGCAGAGTAAGCAGAATGGCTGCCAGAGCCGTTACGTCACGTAGTATTTCGGTATAGATCATCAACTTAGCCTTGCCGAGAGCAATGACATAATTATTGTAGAGAGTCGAATAAACCGTGAAGATACCGCGTAGCAGAAGTAGCTGAAACAGAACTATCGAGCCATCCCATTTTGTGCCGAACAGGGCATGAAACAGCGGTGTGGCGACCATAACGAGCATACCGGTCGCCGGTAGGAGCAGGTAGGTTGTGAAACGATTCGTTTTAGCCGTAACCACCGAAAACTCAACCGGTTCATCCTGATACTTGGACAAGAGCGGCAGAAAGGATGAAGTCAGCACCTGCGAGAGGGAGGAAATACCCATCTTGCTCCACTTATCTGCCTGGGTATAATAGCCTAATGAGACAAGGCCGCGGGCAGCGCCAATAATCAGGCTATAGATATTCTGAAACACGGTGTTGAGAAACGAGCTCGCCGCTACTCCCAGTCCCACACGCATATATGATTTCAGAATCCGCCACGAGAATGTAATGTCAGGCAGCCATCCGCCGGTTGCCCAAAGGATTGCCGACCTTACAGATGCGAGCGTAAGATTCTGTGCCACAATTGCCCAGGCTCCATAGCCGCTCAATGCCATCCATATTCCGATTACCGAACCGGCAAACAGGCCGCAACTGTTGCTCACAGCAACCATCTTCACTACCATCTTCTTCATCAGGATGTTAGTCTGCACTATCGACGTTGCGTTGACAATGAATGTCAGAAACATAACCCTCGACAGCGGTATCAGCTCCCGGCTACCCTCGTAAAGGTCAGCTATGAGTGGAGCAATGAAAAACAGAACGACATATATACATATAGCAATCAGAAGATTAAACCACAAAACCGTGGAATAATCCTCTTTGGTGGGATTCTTGCGTTGGAGCAGAGCAAACGAAAATCCGCTATCGACAAAAAGCGATGCAAATGCTTGGAAGACAAGTATGGCTCCGACAAGGCCGAAGTCATACTGGCTTAGTTCTTTCGCAAGTATTATTCCTGTTACGGCATAAAGGATCTGCGAGCCGACCTTATCGACTACATTCCATTTTATAGTTCTGGCTACCTGTAGTTTCAGTGTGTCTCTACCGAGAGCCTCCCCCTCATCGCCGCTCATATTCAGTCCTTATTTACTGTTGAGAGGCAAAGCTTTAACCCCTATCGAACGATTCTTGACCGACGGATTTCCAAGATAATAAACCTGTCCGCTACCTGCACCCGATACCGAAAGTGCCTCTTCAGCGCTGCAACCGATCGAACCGGTTCCCCAGATACTGCATTTCACCTGCTTCGCTATCAGTTGATCAGCTTCAATCTGGCCTGATCCCGTATTTGTCAGCTTCGCACTGTCACATTTTCCCTTCACGACCACCGTTCCGTTTCCGGTGTCGATCGATCCCTCGAGTAGATGTACGTCGATACCCTCAACCATAAGACGACCGTTACCGATCAATCTGACCTTAAGCTTAGGTCCACGGGCCGGATCATATACGCGTACGGTACCGATACCTGCATTCTCAACCTTCGTCAGATATGTTGAATATACGGTCACCACCGGTAGTCCGCTTTTTGGAGCGTCCGGTGCAAGTTCAACCTGAAGCTTAGTGCCATTGGGCTGGAAAATGATACCGGATGCATGCGACGCTTCCGCCTTAAAAACAGCCATACCCGCTGAATCGGGGTTGCAACGGTATATGACATCTACATTATCAACTACTTTTAGTTCACTGAAGTCATTCACCTTCAGCTCATAGTTTGTTATTTCTGCATTGCAGCCGAGAACTGTGGCAATCAGTCCGGAGAGAATTGATATTAGCTTCTTGTTCATCTGATAATTACTTTTTCCGTCACAAAATTAATGCTATTACTCCGAAGCAGAAAATAATTAGCAACTTACGACAGTTTCCTCTCCATTTAGGCCAATTTGCTGACACCCGAGAATATCTGTCTCTATATGGTCGAGTATAGTGTTAAGTTCTTCTATAGTTTCCGCTCTTAGCATTTTGATCCTTGTGTCTCTGAAATGAGAGATTCCCTTGAATAGGGGTGAGGCCGCCAGATGGCGCCTTATGTGCAGGATTCCTCTGTACTCGTCTATCCGTTCAACGCTTTCTCTGATCTGGCGTCGAAGTATCTTAAACTTTTCGGCATTGGTTAGCTGAACCACTTCATTACCGAGAAGTCCGGCTTTAATATCGTGAAATATCCATGGCGCACCAATCGAAGCCCTGCCTACCATAATACCGTCGACACCATACCGGCTGAACGCTTCCCGAGCTTTTTCCGGATTTGTGATATCGCCGTTGCCGATCAGCGGTATTGTCAGACGCGGATTCTCTTTCACCCTTGCAATCATTTCCCAGTCAGCCTCTCCAGTATACATCTGCGACCGCGTACGTCCGTGTACGGTCAGTGCCTGTATACCGCAGTCCTGGAGTTGTTCAGCAAGTTCAACTATTACTTTATGCTCATGATCCCAGCCAAGCCTCGTCTTGACTGTAACGGGGAGATCGACTGCTTTTACAACAGCCTTTGTCACCTCAAGCATTTTGGGAATATCTCGAAGCATTCCTGCTCCTCCGCCCTTACCGGCAACTTTCTTCACCGGACATCCGAAGTTTATGTCAAGCACATCGGGACGAGCTTGCTCTACAATCCGGGCGGCCTCGACCATCGAATCCACATCACGGCCGTAGATCTGTATGGCTGTGGGGCGCTCTGACGGATTAATCTCCAGTTTTCTGGTGGTCGCCGCAATATTTCTGATGAGGGCATCGGCCGACACAAACTCACTGTAGGTCATGTCAGCTCCCTGTTCCTTACACAACAGACGAAACGACACATCCGTCACATCTTCCATCGGAGCGAGCATCACGGGTTTGTCACCAAGGTCGATATTTCCAATTTTCATTATAATTCACTGATTGTTTTTCGACTGCAAATTTAGTTGTTTTTTTGCACACAACGCGAGTTTTCTGTGCAAAACAAGACCTAATGTTAAAAATAGTCACCAGATTAATACAAATTTTAGTACATTTTAGCACCTTAAATCATTGTGCCAATAAAAATTCGCCGTAACTTTGCATCGTCAAAAAAGTATTTTCCAATCAATTAGAAAATCTATCATGATGTCCAAATTATTTGCCGCTATCGTTATAGGTGCCGTTGCTGCTTTCTCATCGTCGGCAGTAGTCAATGAGAGCAAGACAGCCGAACTGACCGATGTGGAAAGCTCCTACAACTTCCAGCCTGGCGATGAATATATGCCGACACTCACCGAACTTCTCGGTGGTCCTGTTGACAACCTACCAGAATTCACCGATGAAGCTATTCTCTCGGGCCAGATAATCGACTATGCGAAGCAATTCATAGGAACACGCTACCGTTCCGGCGCCAAAGGGCCTTCCGCTTTCGACTGTTCCGGTTTCACAAGTTACGTTTTCGGAAAGTTTGATTATTCACTCGCCTCTTCTTCGAGAGGACAGGCTACACAGGGTGAACGCATCAACCTCACCGATGCAAAGCCTGGTGACCTGATGTTTTTCTCCGGCCGAGGCAACCGTAAATCAGTCGGCCACGTAGGAATCGTTGTTGATGTCGACCATGAGACAGGCAAAGTAAAATTCATTCATGCCGCTACATCGAAAGGCGTTTCGATCGATACATATCCCGACGGAGGTTATTACAGCAAGCGCTTCCTGCACATTCAGCGAGTGCTTCCCGTTTGATTCATTCTCCTCGTTCTCCTCATTCTTTCTCACCTCCAGACACAAAAAATCATAGCTATTCAGTTTTTCAGTGAAGCGCTCCTCTGCTCCGGCAGGTGGAGCGTTTCAATTTTTTAATTCGTCAGGGGAATAAATCCATGCTTCAGTTGTTTCATTAATAGTAATCATACCCTCACTCTCTATGGAACAGTTAAGACGCGAGAGGCTCACGCGCTACATTGAGCCGTTTCGTGAAGGTGGCTCCCTCCCGGGCCTTGCCGAAGCTTCCGATGGTTTCAAATACGTTGTGAAATGGCGCGGCGGCGGTCATGGGGCCAAGGTTCTTGTTGCCGAACTCTTGGGTGGCGAGATTGCCCGTGCCGCCGGTATGCGTGTGCCCGAACTCGTCATTCTCGACACACCCGTCGACTTTGGCCGTACAGAGCCGGATATTGAAGTTCAGGAGTTGCTTCGCGATAGCACCGGTCTCAATCTCGGCCTTCATTTCCTCTCAGGCGCATTGACGATGGACCCCTACGTCAATCCGGTCACAGCCGACGAGGCTTCCCGGATTGTCTGGCTCGACATGTTCCTCACCAATGTCGACCGCACTGTCAAAAACACAAATATGCTCGTATGGCATGGCAAAGAAACATGGCTGATCGACCATGGAGCCTCGTTCTTCTTTCACCACTCGTGGTCAAAGACACCCGAACAGGCGGCGGCAGCCCCGTTTCCTTATATCCGTGATCATGCCCTCATCCGCAAAGCTGAGTTCCTGGAGGAAGCAGATAGCCGCCTCCGACAGATTCTGACACCCGAACGCCTTGCTGAAATCGTCGACTTGATCCCTGAAGAATGGCTTGTGCGCGACGATCTGGCGATGACACCCGAAGAGCTGCGCAACGCCTATATGTCTTTTCTCGTCACGCGTCTAAACCATAGCAGTGACTTCACCCGCGAGGCAATCAAAATCCGAAAAGATCTTATCTCATGAATTCCGACATCACCAATCTCTACGAATACGCCATTATCCGCTACCTGCCGAGAATCGAACGCGGTGAGTTTGTCAATGTCGGCTTGATTATGATGTGCAAAAGACGACGTTGGATAAGAGTGGCCATACACATTCCTCTACAGAGGGTAGCTCTGATGAATCCACCCCACGACCCCGACACTCTGATTCATCAGCTCTCACAGTTCGAAAGAGTCGCCGCCGGACTAAAAAACGCCGGTGAGATGGCCAGCTTGCCCGTTGAAGAGCGTTACCGCTGGCTGACAGCGGTGCGAAGTGCCTCTATACGCACGTCTCCCTCACATCCTGGTCTCTGCGCCGACCTCGATTGCACATTTGACACACTGTTCCGCGAGCTTGTCGAATGAACCTCACAAAATATCCCTATCTCTGAACGACATATAGCTATTACCACCTATGATCACGTGATCAATCAGTCTGATCCCGAACAGATCGCATGCTTCCTTGATTCTTTTTGTCAACTTTATATCTTCCGGCGAAGCATTCAGATTCCCCGACGGATGATTGTGAACAAGCACCATACCGTCACAAAGTGAATCGACAGCCTCTTTCATCACCATCTTGACATCCACTACCGTCGCAGCCGTGCCGCCGCTGCTCACTCTCGATGCACCCTTTATGCGGTTCGAGCGCGTGATCTTCAGCACCCAGAACTCTTCGTAATCTATCAGTGCAAGCCTTGTATTGGCTCTGATATATCTGTCAATATCGGCAGCTGTCCGTATCTGCAATACCTCCACGGGAGTCTCTGCCATACACCGTCTCCCGAGTTCGAAGGCTGCAGCGATGCTCACAGCCTTAGCCGGTCCAATGCCCTTGTGCTTACGCGACATCTCACCTATTGATTGACGTGAAAGTGCTGATAATTTATTATCCGAGCCGAGCAACATAGACTGACTTAGCTCGACAACCGATTGACCGGGTAAGCCTGACCCTATCACGATAGCGAGCAGTTCGGCGTTGGTTAGCGTGCCGATACCATGGCGCATTGCCTTTTCACGCGGTTTGTCGCTTTTATCGAGATCGCTGATTTTCATGGTTGATTTAGGTTTTATTTACCTTTGCGCATGGCTATCTCCTGATTTATATCACGGCCACGACCAAGCAGAATCTTGTCAAACCAAGCGCGGATAAATCCGCTGCCATATCCACATATCTGTATCACTGATGCCGGTACCGCAAGAATTCCGATCTTGACAGAACGCGTCGACATAATAGCTGCGATCAATATCGCCACCAGATAAACCCCTATCGGAAGCAACCACCACGGAGAAACAAATATTCCCGCCATAACAAGCAGCAGCCCTATCACGACCGCAAGCGCCGGAAGTGTATGTACGGCTTTCAGCGAACCCGGATATAGAAGTTTCAGAGTGATGCGCGACATTCCGAACACATGCACCTGCCTGAAGAACTTCTTGAAATCAACCCGTCGTTTGTGCCACACTTTCGCTTCCGGTATCAACGCTATCCCGAATCCCTCGTTCTTTATACGGGTACTTATGTCGATGTCCTCGCTGAACATCTCGCGGAAACCCTTGATGCGATCGGCGACTTCACGTGAAAAACCCATATTGAACGAACGCGGAACAAATTTCTCAAGCGATTTCTTTCCACCCCTTATTCCTCCGGTGGTCAAGAATGAGGTCATTGCGAAATTTATAGCTCTTTGCGTCGGACTGAAAGTCTCGTTGGCTGCATCAGGTCCGCCGAAACAGTCGGGATATTTCTCGTCAAGTGCTTTCGAGAGAATCGCGAAATAATCGGGAGGAATCACACAATCACTATCGAAAAATATCAGATACTCCCCTTTCGCCGCTTCTATACCGGCGTTTCGCGCATACGATCTGCCCTCGTTCGGTCTGAATATATATATGGCATTTGCACTTTTGGCATACCGCTCAACAATGTCACCACAAGGATCCGGTGAACCATCCTCAACAATCACTGTCTCAAAATTCTTCACACTTTGCTTAGCGAGCGAGTCAAGCAGATCCGCAACCTCATCGCGCCGGTTATATACCGGAACAATGATCGAGAAACGGGGTCGGTCGGCAACATTACTACATTCAGCTTTCACGACATTCTGTTTTTGTAATCCGAATAATCGAAGTGACGCAGTAATTCCATCCTGCCATCGGTATGACAGAAATAGATATCGGGATGGGATATGCCGTTAAACATATTGGTTTTTACCGTAGTATAATGATTCATATCCTCAAATGTCAGTCTGTCACCCTCCTTAAGGGGTTTTGGGAAACACCAGTCGCCCACGAAATCACCCGAAAGGCATGAGTTACCTCCCAGACGATAGGAAGGGAGTCCGTCAGCCGGCTCAACGCTCTCGGTAATCGCGGGTTTATATGGCATTTCCAGACAGTCGGGCATGTGGCAAGCAAACGAGGCATCGATTATTGCCGTCTTCACACCCTGGTTCTCGACCACATCCACAACCGATACTTCCAGATCTCCGGTCCTCCAGTTGAATGCCGAACCCGGTTCAAGGAAAACCTCCAGACTCGGGTGTCGTTTCCTGAATCCCAGCAACAGTTTCACAAGATGATCGGTATCATATCCTTGCCGCGTCATTAGATGTCCGCCACCCATGTTGACCCACTTCAATGTCGGCAGAAGATATCCGAATTGCTGCTCGAATGCCTCCAGCACCTTTTCAAGCGCGTAGCTGTCATTCTCACACAGAGCATGGAAATGTAGCCCCTCCAGACATGCCGGAAGTTTTTCAGGCAACATAGCTGCAGTAACGCCGAAACGTGACCCCGGCAGAGCGGGATTATAGATATCCGTTTCAATTACCGAACACTCCGGATTAACTCTGAGTCCAGGCGAGACACCGGCCGCCGATGCCTCATCACCGAAGCGTTCAAGCTGCGATATACTATTGAACGTGATATGGCTCGACATCGAAAGATATTCCCCTATCGTTGACTCAGTATAGGCCGGACAATAACTGTGGCCCTTCACTCCAAGCTCCTCATAACCGAGGCGAAGTTCGTTGAGCGACGAAGCCGTGAAGCCGAAACCATATTCCTTTAGCAGAGGGAACGTTTTCCACAACGCATTAGCCTTGAAAGCCATAATAATATCAACTCCCGCACGTTTTCTCACGGAGTCGATAAGAGCGAGGTTACTGCGCAGTCTGTCTTCATAGACTATATAACAGGGTGTCGGGGGCTTGGTATTGATCATTCTATTATTCTGAATTTTGCGAATTTAAGCAATAGATTCTTTTCGCCGGTATTATTGAATTCCACCTTGATTCTGGCATCGGCCTGCGATGTATCGATTGAGATAATGGTGCCGATACCGAGCAGATTATGTTCTATCTCCATGCCTTCGCTCAGCTCATGTGCCTGATGAAGCCTTGCGTCGGCAACAGGCGTTGCCACCGAGGCCTGACGTGATGGCTGCGGCACTGTCCTGGCAATTTCATTTCGGCGCGGGTCGGAGACTCGTCCCGAGGCCGGACGCGAAAATGAAGAAGACGAGTGATATGACTCCCGATACCGGTCGGCAGGATTAACGCGCGGGCCGCTCGTCAGCTCCGTGCCGTTCATTGGCTTGAGATATCTCTGGTCAATTTCGCTCAGGAAACGTGACGGTCGCGTGAAAGTGGTCTGGCCATTTCTGAATCTTGTAGTGGCATAGCTCAGCATACAGAACTCCTTGGCCCTGGTTATCGCCACATACAGCAGCCTGCGTTCTTCTTCGATCTCACTGTTCGATCCCTGAGACATTGACGAGGGAAAAAGGTCTTCTTCCACTCCGACCACGAATATATTTTTAAACTCAAGGCCTTTCGAAGCATGAACTGTCATAAGTGTCACCCGCTCCTCGCCTGCCGTATCGTCGCTATCCTGATCCGTCGCAAGCGAAATCTCGGCAAGAAAACCCGACAGTGTGTGGGGTGAACTTCCCTCTTCGGTCTTGCTTTCCACAAACTGTGCAACACCGGCCATAAGTTCCTCCAGATTTTCCCGACGTGATATGGTTTCGGGTGTTCTGTCGGAGATCAGATCCGCTATCATACGGGTACGGTCGACTATTGCTTTAGCAACGGTAAACGCATCTTCGCCACTATCATTAAGATCAATGAACGATTGAATGAGCTTTCTGAATTCTGCGAGCTTCTTGGCCGCGGCAGCTTTTATGCCGGTATCAAAAAGTTCGAGAGATGTGAGTACCGTCCAGATGCTCACTCCGGCATCGGCAGCCGCGCTCGACAGACGGTTGAGAGTTGTCTCTCCTATTCCTCGTGCCGGATAATTGATTATTCTGCGCAATGCCTCGTCATCGTCGGGATTGACAGTCACCCTGAAGTAGGCGATCGCATCTCTCACCTCTTTACGCTGATAGAAAGACAGACCTCCATAAATTCTGTAAGGAATGTTGCGTTTGCGCAGAGATTCCTCGAGTATTCGGCTTTGGGCATTTGTACGATACAGTATGGCATACTCCTGGAAGCTGTCTCCAGCTTTTGTATGCAGCTGCGCTATACGGTTGGCAACCAGAAAACTTTCTTCATAGTCACTGTAGCTCGATACTACTTCAATCTTATTTCCGGGTTCTCCCATCGACACTACATTCTTCGGTATCTGCTCCTGGTTATGCCTTATTAGCGAATTGGCCGCCCCAACAAGATTCTGTGTGGAGCGATAATTCTGTTCGAGCTTGAAAGTCAGAAGCTCCGGATAGGCTTTCTTAAGGTTAAGAATATTCCTGATATTGGCCCCTCGGAAAGAATAGATCGACTGGGCATCATCGCCGACGACACACAGGTTATGATGCTCGCTGCAAAGCTGTGACACTATCACGTGCTGAGCGAAATTTGTGTCCTGATACTCATCTACAAGCACATATCTGAAAAATTCCTGATAGTGATGCAGTATATCGGCATTATCGCGCAGCAACACGTTCATATAGTACAGCAGATCATCAAAATCCATTGCCGAGGCCTTGAAACATCTGTCGCGGTATGCCCTGTAGATAGCATGGGTTTCCGGTCGGCGGGCATCGGCATCGGCACGCATCACGTCCGGCAGTGTGCTGTAGCGCTCGGGCGAGACCAGCGCATTCTTTGCCGACGAAATAGAGCTCAACACGGTGGCAGGTTTATAGATCTTGTCATCAAGACCCATATCCTTGATTATCTGCTTGACAAGAGAGCGCGAGTCGGCCGTGTCATATATAGTGAATGAGCTCTTATAGCCTATTCTCTCGGCATTCGCGCGGAGAAGCCGTGAGAAAATGCTGTGAAACGTACCCATCCATAGCCGGCCCGCCAGATAAGGACCAACAAGCTGCTCAATGCGTTCACGCATCTCGCGGGCTGCCTTGTTGGTGAATGTGAGCGCCATAATCCGATGAGGTTCAAACCCCATCCTCAGCAAATGCACTATTTTGTAAGTCAGTGTTCGAGTCTTGCCGGAACCGGCTCCGGCAATAACGAGCGCAGGACCGTCGAGATAGCTCACTGCGGCCTGCTGCTGGGGATTTAACTGATTAAGATAGTCTTCTTCCATATATTTCATTACAAAGATAGCAATAGAATCACACCCGCCGAAAAATCCGTTCTTATAATTTGCAAAATTTCTGAATTCTTTTTCGCCGTCATTGACATCTCGATTTATCTTGCTATCTTTACCGGATGAATCTGAAAAAATATCTTCCCGAACAGCCTTGCGAAGCAACCCGCTTTCTTGCTGCAGCATTGACCATGGCCGAAGAAGCCGGAAAAATTCACATGAGTTATTTCCGGACTGCTGGCCTTGAGCAGACTACTAAACAAAACGACAGCGATGTTGTGACCATTGCCGACAAGGAAGCTGAGGCCGCAATTCTCGGCTATATCCACCGCCAATTCCCGACCCACGGGATCATATCGGAAGAATCAGGCAGAGCCAACGATGACAGAGAATGGCGTTGGGTGATCGATCCGCTCGACGGCACAACCAATTTCTCCATGGGTCTTCCGGCTTTTTGTGTATCTATTGCCCTTGAATGCAACCGCGAGGCCCGGATCGGTGTGGTTTTCGCTCCCTACCTCGGCGAATGTTTTTGTGCAGTGAAGGGAATAGGTGCTTGGCTCAACGGGAAAACTATACGATGCTCTGAAAAATCGAGACTATCGGAAGCGGTGCTGGCGACAGGCATGCCATATGACCGTTGTGACAATCCCGACAACAACCTGAGGGAAATAAGCACCCTTGCAATGATGGTTCGCGGCATACGCCGCATGGGTTCGGCCGCAATCGACCTGTGCTACACCGCCGCCGGATTCTTCGACGCCTATTGGGAACTGAATCTTAACCGGTGGGATGTGGCAGCCGGTCAACTCATTGCTGCCGAGGCGGGTGCTGTCATCGAATCTATCCGCACCGACCGTAACCACTCCATACTTGCCGCCTGCCCCTCCATATATCCCTCTGTCCGCAAAGCCCTCCTGCAGTAATATCGACTTCATACCAGGATTCCGATTCTACCGTGAGTCTATCGTCAGAATATATCCTTTCTTCTTGATGGATGAGATAGTTACCCTCGGATCGGTCAGGAGTCGGCGGATATAGGTTATCTGCACATTCAGGGCCAGAGAATTGGAATAACTTGCGTCGCCCCAAATTTTTTCGAGAATAACGTCGCGTTCAACGGGTTGTCCTATATTTTCAGCCAGCATCTGCATTATCTCCGTCTGGCGTACCGAAAGCGAGTGAGTCTCCCCGGCATAGGTCAGCGACAACAGATTGGGCCTGAATGAGGTGTCGCCCAACTGATATTCCATCACCTGATTCACGGTCATACTCTCAAACCGCTCCTTGATCTTGGCTATCAATTCTTCGGGATAGAATGGTTTCGGTATGTAGTCGTTCCCTTTAAGGGAGAAACCATGCAGACGGTCAACCTTATCTGTTCTGTCGGTCAGGAAAAAGATTATCACTCTTTTGTCATTCTGTCTGATTATCCTTGCCATCTCGAAGCCGTCGAGTTCCGGCATATTGACGTCGAGCAGAATCAGGTCCGGGTGGATCTCCTTGTACATTTCCAGGCCGACCCTGCCATTATTGGCATATATCACCTCGTAGCCTTCCACCTCGATAAAGCGCTTGAGAAGCATCGAGTTTTTCAGGTCGTCGTCGACCAGGAGTATTTTCAATGCTCTCTTCATTGCGGCAGTCTGATAGTGAAACATGTACCCTCGCCTTCCGTACTCTCGACACCGATTTCGCCTCCGTGAGCCTCGGTAAGGAGCCTCACGTACGCAAGTCCGAGTCCCATACCCGGCTGTTCTCCCGCCGAGGCCTTTCCGCGATAGAAACGCTTGAAAATATGCCTCAGATCGCCGGATGGAATACCATTGCCGTTGTCGCTGATATGCATACTGACCGACCCATTGACGACTGCCGCTTCGGCTCTTATTTCAACCGACGTGCCAGAATATTTAACCGCGTTCTCAACCAGGTTGTTAAGGATATTGAACAGATGCGACCGGTCGGCCGACACTTCAATATCAGACTCAATATCGTTAATGATAGACACATTCTTATCGGCAGGTACCGAGACACCTGCGGCAACGGCGTCAAACAACTTGCGGAGACTGATGATCTGAATATTCAGCGGTATCTGTTCCACATTATTGAAGGTAATATCCCTGAGCTTAGAGAAATAGGCCGACAGATTGTCAAGAGCGTTCCTTGTTTCGGAGATCAGTTCCCGCTTAGTCGACTCGTCTTCCATCATACGTCGGTTATCCAGGCCCGAAACACACATTTTCAGAGTTCCTATCGGCCGTTTCAGTTCATGAATCATGGTGGTGATAAAACCTGTACGCATCTTGTCGAGCCGCGATAGCTTCAGCACGGTAGAAAACTGCAAAATGAGGCAAACTATCAGAAACACCGACACCACAAGCGAGATTAACAGAGTTTGCCACATTCCCGGAAGAATATCAAACGGATTGATTTTGCAACTTAGCGTCACGGTCTGTCCTTCCAGTTGCGAATAAGGCACCGTCATGGATATTTCCGGATTAACGACCGACCGATGATATGACACTTCAGTATTCCAGACCATACTGTCGGCCCGGGATATCTCTATCCGGGCCTTGATTCCGGCTTTGGTCAGCACAGAGTCGATACCTTCGCTTGTGAACGGATCTCTGCGTTCTATATGGATATTTTGTGCCGCCATCCACGCTTCATTTTCATCATTAGCCCCCGATGCATCGTATGCTACCGAATCTGACGGTGTTTCCAGCTGGGCAAGCTCCAATGCCCGGTTTTTCATCTCAGCGGTAAGGGGTGTGCCCGGTTCAATTCCGAGAAGGTCGTAAGCCGACTTGTGATAGGTCATCACTGTTGCCGTGCGTGTTGTTTTCACTGTATCGCCATATTGCTGCATCAGGCTGAATCGGGGTATCACGATATCCTCCTCATGAGGTGTGTGAAGGGAATCCTGCTTATCGTAAGTCTGATGGTTCCTGATTTCCCGATATTCGTTCACACATTCCGTTATCCTATCCATAAGGCTGCGTTCATGCTCCATGAGTGCAAACTCATAGCGTCCGTACACCCAGTACCCCTGCATCCCCAGAAACGAGAGGATTGCGAAAATGGTGATTATGTAGAGTGTCTTTATCCGTTTTTTCATGCTGCAAAGTTACGAATTAGAGGCGGTTGATTTACATATTGGCCGTGCTATTTACGGTGCGGTAATAATTTAGTAATAATTCTCTAATGTTTGAGTAATGATAATTTTCGGGCTGAGGACCACGGGCTGAGTAACTTTGCAGCGTCAACCAACAAACCGAAAAGATATGAAGAAAACTCTTTTTTTCATCGTGGCTGCCGCAATCACGGCGTCCGCTTTATCAGGCAAAACTATCCGCCGCAAGCTTGGAATTTTTCAACACTCTGTGCCCGAGACGGAGACGATAGCCGGCGAGACTATGGAATTCGTGTATGACTACCGCTACAGCGTAGACACCACGGGAACCATCGGCGACAATATCGCTTCCGACAATATGCTTCTGCAGATCGGCCCAGATGGTCTGTCGAAGTTCTCAAGCCATAAAAATCTTACGGTTGACTCTATCATCATGACCTCGAGTCCTGAACAGATATCCAATGCGGTGATGGAGGGTAAACTCAGTAACGGAGAGTTTTTGACAATCTTCAAGAACTATCCCGAAGGAAAACTGACCCATACCGAGAAAATCTGTATGGACTGGTTCCGTTACGAGGAGGAGATGCCCGCAATCGACTGGGAACTGACCG
Organism: Bacteroides sp.; assembly: GCA_014801735.1. Next base: position 111,390 of record JAAVDO010000006.1, read on the forward strand.
ATTCAGTTGCCACAATACTCGGTTATGAGTGTCATAGCGCCCGCTGCCGTTTCCGTGGACGCGAATGGAGGGTGTTTTTTACCGAGGATATTCCTTTATCCGACGGGCCGTGGAAACTTCATGGGCTACCGGGACTCATTATGAAAGCTTCCGACGAAAAATGTCATTATACTTTCGAATGCATCGGTATAAATTCAAAGGCTGCTCGACCCATAACGCTATATAAGGTTCCCTTCAACAATGTGAAACGTCGCGAATACTATGACACAAAACATCGCTACGAGGTGAATCCTTTCGCATATTACGAAGCTACAACAGGCGGCCATATAACCGTCACTGATGAAGCGGGAAACCCGGCTCTGAATGCTCACGATCCGATTGAACTTCCTTTTGATTATCTCGAACTCGACTGGAAGAAATGAGAAGATACAGCTTTTTCATTATTTGCGTCGTGCTTGGACTGCTGTCGACAAAGGCAGCAGATCCGGGCATACTTCGGGGACTTGTCAGAGATGCCACTACCGATGAGCCTATAGCCGGAGCGATCGTAAAAGCCGGAGGTGCCTTCACTTCGACCGCTCGAAACGGCTCCTTCGAGTTGCAGCTTAAAGCGGGAGCGGATTCGGTTACTATCCGATGTATTGGCTATGAAACGCTCACACTCCCCCTTTCATCGGACCTTTCGACGATTAGGCTCGTTCAGAGGCCTACTCAACTGAATGATGTGATTGTCAAAGCGCCCGATATTTACGCAAAGGGCGATACTCTGGTTTTCAATGTAGACCGTTATGCTAATGCAAAAGACAATGCAATAATCGATGTGATCAAACGGTTGCCGGGAATCAAGGTTAAAGATGACGGAACTATAGAATACCAAGGCAAACCGATCAACAAATTCTATATTGAAGGTAATGACTTCATCGGCGGCCAATATGGACTTGCGACCAACAACATTTCGCATAAGGATGTCAAATCGGTCGAAGTGATGGAGAATCATCAGCCGGTGAAAGCACTCGAAGGGATAGAGTTTCCGGAAGAAGCCGGAATAAACCTGAAACTGAAGGATGATGCCCGAAGCCGCTGGGTTGGTGTGGCTCAAGCTGCCTCCGGTGTGCAGCCGCTGCTCTACGACGGCTCACTGTTCACAATGCGGATAGCTCCGAAGATTCAGAATATGTTCACCTTAAAGGCCGATAACACTGGTTGGAATCCGGCCAACGAGATCCGTGATCATGACTTCGATGTGATGTTCTCGTCAGAATATACATCTTCATTATGGCCGGAGTATATATCAGCTGATGTTATTAATACTCCCCTGCCTGAGAAACGGACACGCGACAACCTGTCGTGGCTCGCAGATGCTATAACTGCATGGAAAACGGGTGACACCTCTATGCGGCTTAAACTCGACTACATGGCCGACCGCCTCGATTATTCGTCCGGAATCCTTACCGATTATTTCAGCACCCAGATACCCACGTTCATTCAGAACAATACACAGAGAAACCGCAGTCACGAACTCTCGGCACAGTTTTTCAATGAGACGAACAAACGCGGCTATTATCTGAAAGATAAATTGACACTGAAAGGGAAATGGTACGAAGCGAGTTCTACCATAACCGGGTCATCCGACCTTGCACAACAAGTCAGCAGAAAGAATTTTTCGGTAACAAACGATCTGAAACTGGTGAAGCGCAACGACAAGAAGCTGTTTACCCTGACCTCCATAAACTCTTTCGGATATATGCCCGATAGGCTGATCGTGGCAGGAGAGGAAAATGCTATGCAGACTATTGGTACTTCCGATTTCAGAAGCACAACCGAAACACGTATCGGCAGATTGCGCCGATTCTGGAAATATTATCTCACAGCGGGCCTTGATTTGAATTATCATCGTATGAACGCCACGCTTTCCGGACTTGGAAAGTTTGACAACGATGGTGTGCGTGATGCATTTCTGTCAGACCTGAATGCTTCACCTCAGGCCGACTATGAGCGTAACGGCTGGAGGTTGTCGCTTAAAGTACCGCTGAGATGGTACCACTATTCTGTGTCGGGACAGCACGATTATATCAACGCGTCTCCCCGCTTCAGTGTACACCGTCAACTAACAGCACGGTCAGAACTGTCAGGTTACTTCACATACAGACTCGGGGCCCCGAAACCGTATCTTTACATCGATGTTCCTATTCTGTCCGATTATCGCAATCTGTTTATCGCTTCCAATCCGGACAAATATTCTCAAGGAGTTACCGGTTCGCTCTCTTACCGGTACCGAAATCCCATGAAGTCGTTTTTTGCCAATCTCACAGCATCCTACAACTATCGCCGAAGTTCCGTAATGTCAAACCAACTGTTTATAGATGACTTCATTATCACGACATACGCCGACCGACTTTCGCACAGCGACACATGGACACTTCAGGGCGGGATCAGTAAAGGACTCGGCCACAGCAAGATGGTGGTTGGAATTGATGCAAACATCTCCTCCGTATCAGAGTCGTCAATGCGCGACGATACCGAGATACCTTACCGACGGACATCGGTTGGGATAAAGCCATACTTACGAGGGAGCTTGCTGAGATGGTTGTCGGCCAATTATGATGCAGATTTCGCACTCTCAGAACTTACAATAACCCGTTTGAGCACGACATATCATTCTTTCCATCATAATCTTTTCTTGACTATCATCCCAAAGGATGCGATAAACTTCACGGCCGGAGTCGAGCATTTCCTTACGCGATTCCCTGAAGGGAACACTGCCAATCTGATACTGCTTGATACCTCAGCAGCGTGGAAGCTGAACAATAAAACAAGATTCACCTTCACTGCTAACAATCTTCTCAACAAAAGAAGATATGTGTACGTGACCTATGGAACCCTGTCGCGGTCGGAACACTCTTTCAATATCAGACAACGATCTATACTGGCGTCCATTCAATACCGATTCTGAAGCAACCACGAAAAAAATGAAAGAGCCAAATCTTTAAGACTTAGCTCTTTCATTTTGTTGCCTTGGAAGGATTCGAACCCTCACAGGCGGAACCAGAATCCGACGTGCTACCATTACACCACAAGGCAATTTTCTTAGTAATCTTTGTTTGAGCGGCTCTCCATTCTCGATTACGGGTGCAAAGTTAAGACTTTTTTTTGAATTGACAAAATAAGAAATTACTGCCAATTTGATATTGCTTGATACCTCAGCAGCCTAAAAGCTGAACAATAGAACAAGATTCACCCTCGCGGCTAACTATCTTCTCAACAAAAGAAGATATGTGTACGTGACCTATGGAACCCTGTCGCGGTCGGAGCACTCTTTCAATATCAGACAGCGATCTATACTGGCGTCAATTCAATACCGATTCTGACAGCAACCACGAAAAAAAATTAAAGAGCTAAACCTTTAAGATTAGCTCTTTAAATTTGTTGCCTTGGAAGGATTCGAACCCTCACAGGCGGAACCAGAATCCGACGTGCTACCATTACACCACAAGGCAATTTTCTTAGTAATCTTTGTTTGAGCGGCTCTCCGTTCTCGATTACGGGTGCAAAGTTAAGGCCTTTTTTTGAATTGACAAAATATTTCGCGATTTTTTTAATTTTTTATTTCGTCAAATTCTATTTTCCAACATAAACGAGTAGAATACAGACCTATACGCATTCTGCGGAAAATTTGCCGTAGAGATTACTCCTGTTCTTCAACTGGGGCCATGTGGTTAAAGCCTTGTGCTCTCAGTGGAATTTCAGCGCCATCGCGGGTTATCATAGCACACCCGAGATCCTCTTTAGTGATGTGGCCTATCACCTTTACACCGTCAATCTGTTTTACCTTGTCATGAAAATGCAAGGGTACGGTAAAGAGCAGCTCGTAGTCTTCACCACCGTTCAGGGCCGCCGTGACAAGATTCATGTTTAGCTCCTCAGCCATTATTGCAGTCTGATAGTCGATAGGAATACGGTCTTCGTAGATTCTGCATCCGGTCTTGCTTTCCTTACAGATATGCAGCAGTTCAGAAGACAGGCCATCGCTCACATCGATCATAGAGGTAGGTACGATTCCGGCAGCAGCAAGCTCTCTGACTATGTCTTTACGTGCCTCGGGTTTCAGTTGACGCTCTATCAGGTATTCCTTGCCTTCGAATTTCGGAACGAAGTCTTTCTGTCCGGCTGAAGCTACCTTTTCACGTTCAAGCAGCTGCAGACCCATATATGCAGCCCCAAGATCACCCGACACACAGATCAGGTCGGTATCTTTGGCACCGCTGCGGGTGACGGCTTTACCCTTTTCGCAATCACCGATCACGGTTATGCTGATTACAAGCCCGGAACGTGAGGCCGTAGTATCTCCTCCGACAAGATCCACTCCATACGTCTCGCACGCAAGACGGATACCTGCATAAAGAGCCTCGATATGTTCCACCGAGAATCGGGCCGAGATTCCAAGCGCAACCGTAATCTGGCGCGGAACTCCGTTCATAGCGCATATATCCGAAAAATTGACTACCGCCGATTTATAGCCCAGATGCTTAAGCGGAACATAGGTAAGGTCGAAATGCACTCCCTCGACCAAAAGATCGGTCGAAACAAGCACATCGCGGTTCTCACCGTAACGCAACACTGCGGCATCGTCGCCTACAGCCTTTATGGTCGATTCATTATGTACAGGCAGATTCTCAGTGAGCCGGTCAATAAGTCCGAACTCCCCTATCTCAGAGATTTCCATAATATTTGATTAAAACTGTTTAGTTTAAGTTATTATCGGACAGCCGCGAAAGGCGACCTTCCGGGTCATATTCTTGCAACCACACCCTTGATGATCTCCATCATATTGGGCTGAGCGGCTTCGGCAGCTTTCTGAACTTCCTCATGCGTAGGAACGTCTGTAACATCTTTCCCGCCGAGATCGGTTATCACCGAGACACCGAAAACCTCCATACCGGCATGATTGGCAACGATGACCTCGGGAACGGTTGACATGCCAACTGCATCACCGCCTATTATGCGAAAATATTCGTATTCGGCAGGTGTTTCGAAGGTGGGACCGGGAGTTCCGACATATACACCATGCATCACACGGATGCCTTTCTCACCGGCAACATTGTCGGCCAGACTGATCAGGCGATGGCTGTAAGCCTCGGTCATGGCCGGGAAACGCGGCCCGAGCTCATTATAGTTCTTTCCCCTAAGAGGATTTTCCGGGAACAAGTTGATATGATCGGTGATAATCATGATGTCACCGACACGGAATTCCTTGTTCATTCCACCGGCGGCATTGCTTACAAAAAGAGTTTTCACTCCTAAAGCCTGCATAACCCGGATTGGAAATGTGACCTGCTTCATATCATAGCCCTCGTAGTAGTGAAAGCGACCTTGCATGGCCATGACATCACGCGAACCGAGTTTTCCGAAAATAAGGTTTCCGCTGTGGCCTTCAACAGTCGACAAAGGGAAGTTAGGGATCTCGCTGTATGGTACGAAAACTTTGTCGTCAATATGATCGACGAGTGCACCCAAACCTGTACCAAGGATAATTGCTGTCTCAGGGATTTTGTTTACTCGCGAGGAGATATAGTCAGCCGTCTGGCGGATTTTTTCAAGCATACTTGTTATGTTATGAGGAATTGTGAGTATAGGATTAACAATTTTCAGAGCCGCTATTGTTCAAATTCTCGCGTATGCACTGCCTGACAGCATCTTCAAGCGGCTGTTGCTGACCCATTGGCGAGAGTATCTCGACGCTGACAGGCAGATAGAAAAGCGATGGCTTGAGCGACTTGGGGAAAATACCGGATTTCTCAAGTCTAATAGCATCTTTCTCGGTGGTGACAATAATCTTCCTGCCACTACCGGCTTTAGCAAATTTCCGCTCGATTGCCGTAATATCAGCCGAGGAAAAATTGTGATGGTCACCGAAACGAAGCACCTTGACTTTAGCACCAGACGAACGCAGATGACGGACAAAAGGCAAAGGGTTTGATATGCCTGTCACAGAGATGATAACGTCGGAACTCGACATGAAATCAAGCGATGGTATCTCGTCGACATATTCGGGAAACACCGGCTTCAACGGCAAATAATCGTAAGTCGAAAAATAAAGTTTCTGGAAGGGATATAGATTCAGATTTTCTTTAAATTCACGATAGTCCATCGGTTTGGCCGAAGCGGGACATTTGGTCACGACAACAATATCAGCACGGTTGAGGGCATTCTGGGGTTCACGGAGACGGCCGTAAGGCAGAAGGTAGTCACGATAAGGGGGACGTCCGTATTCGATCAGAACAAGCGAGACCGTCGGTTTCACATAGCGGTGCTGAAAGGCATCGTCGAGAACAACAGTGCTTACATTGGGCAACTCGCTGATGATTCCATTTATTCCCTTCACACGGTTCTCACATACGACAACCGGAATCTTGCCTTCGAATTTACGGTATATCTGAGCAGGTTCATCACCTATATCATCAGGAAGAGAACGGGATGAAGCAACCAGGAAACCGTGTGTCTTACGTTTGTACCCTCGGCTTAGCACCGCTACCCTGTTAGTCTGCGAAAGCTTCTCTACGAGATATTCCGTATGAGGAGTTTTACCGGTACCGCCGACGGCGATATTGCCCACCACCACCACCGGAATGTCGAAAGTGTGCTGGCGTAGTATCCCGTGGTTGAACATAGCGTTGCGTATGGCTATGATCCAGCCGTAGACCTTCGACAGAGGCCAGAGAAGAGTGACTGCCCAAAACTTGCGTCTTCTCATCTGTTGTAGCGATGCGGTTAACTATTAAGAAATGAATTACTGGATAATAACTGGTTCCATTCTGCACTGCAAGGGATCATCGAGCGAACGCAGAGACTTCACTGCACGATAGACGGGTGCAAAATCACCGAGTGAGGTTTCAAACTTCACCTCCTTTATCTCACCCATTTGATCAAGAACTTCCTCCCACCATTTGAATTTTATTGTAGGATAAGCTCTTACATAGTATTCATCACTACCTGCTCCTATTTCCTCCGCTATATCGGCCAATGCAATCTCAAGACCTCCAAGTCTGTCGACCAGACCTATGCGGCTTGCGGTAAGACCATCCCATACACGCCCTTCAGCAATAGCCTTCACACTATCCTGTGAAATACCACGACCTTCGGCTACGCGACGGGTGAAGAGATCATATCCTGCATTGATATAACCCTGCATCGCCTCGCGCTGAGCAGGTGACATGGGAGTCAGGAAGCCGAGTTGCTCTGTTGAGTTAGTTGCCACCGTTGCTGAATGAATGCCAAGCTTATCGCTCATAAGTTTCTCGGCACAAGGAATTATTCCAAAGATTCCGATTGAACCCGTGAGCGTCACTTTATCAGCATAAATTCTGTCAGCACCACAAGAGATATAGTAGCCACCGGATGCTGCCATGTCACCCATCGACACAAAAAATGGCTTTCCTGTGAGCGACTTGAACTGCTGTAGGGCTTCCCAAATCTGCTCCGAAGCAAATGCACTGCCTCCGCCGGAATTAACTCTGAGAACAAGAGCATCGACCTTATCATTTTCGGCAAGATCAAGAATCTGCGGCACAAGTCGCGATGAGGCGATACCTCCGTCACCGTCTTCGGTAATATCACCCACGGCATAAAGCAAGGCTATCTGTTTCTTGCCGCTCTTCTTGGGAGAGTCGACATCGACAGCTACGAAATATTCCTCCCAATCGATCATACGGGGTTTAGCGGGTTTCTCAGCTTGAGTTGCACGACCCATCATCTCAAAAAACTCATGACGGTAGTTGAGAGCGTCAACAATTCCCTTTTCAAGCAACCACGAAGCAGGCTTGGTATAAGAATAATTGTCAGCCCAATAATTGACGGAATCTACGGCTACGCCCCGCCCTTCGGCTACAGCATCTGCCAGAACATTCCAGATCGAGGAGAGATAGACAGTCTGCTGCTCGCGGTTAGCTTCACTCATGCCATTAAGCATAAATGGTTCGACAGCGCTCTTGTAAGTTCCGACTTTAAGAACCTGAACATCGACCCCTACTTTATCAAGAAGATCCTTGAAATACAAGGTCGTTGAAGAAAGTCCATGAATATCTACCATAGCTATCGGGTTGACTATCAGAGAATCGGCGACAGCCGAAGCAATAATATAATTTCCCTGAGTCATCATGTCGGCATAAGAATACACCCATTTACCCGAACTGCGGAACTCTTTCAAAGCGTTGATAATAGCCTGAGTCTGTGCGAGTCCCGCGGTTGCGCCATTGCAATCCAGGAATATACCGTCGATATTCTTGTCTTTTGCAGCGTGGCGGATTGTTGCAAGGAGTCGATCGAGAGGCAGATTTTTTTCCTGACTATTTCCGGTTAGCTTTCCAACGAAATCAGCAGGAGCAGGACGATCGGTCACCTGACCAGAAAGATCGATTCGGAGTACGGTTTTTGACTTGACGGCAACTTTGGCCGATTGCGAAGCACCGGCAAGCACAACAAACATCATAAACACGCCAAAAACAACTAAAAGGGTAATAGTTACCCATATAGCTGCCAGCGAACCGAGAAAACTCGTCAGAAATTTTTTCATGTTGTAGAAAATAGATTAGCTTTTTCGTAGATATTACTCCTTGCAAAATGCAAAGTTACAAAATATTTTTACTTTATGCTCACTTGCGTATTATCTTTCCTGATGATGTATACTGAAATGATGGCACAAATTCAATAGATTTAGGTCGATGATGAGGTATCAGGCCCCTTATCACCTCCTGAATAGCCGTTTCAAGGTCGAAATCGCGCTCCCCTTCTATCTTTAGAACACACTCCGTGCCCCAAGCTTCTGACGGGCGGCCGACAATATAGAAATTCCTTGAACCCATGACCTTTTCAAAAGCTTTCTCCTCTATCTCCGGATGAATCTTCAATCCACCGGATATTATCACATTATCTACGCGCCCCAGCCAGCGGAAAGACCGGGCGTCGCGCAAATCAACTATATCGTTGGTGACAACCGGGCTCCAAGAGGCGGCCTGATTGGTGATAACCAAACACTTTCTGCCATCAAGCGAAAATGATATACCCGGCAGGGCCGAGAACCAGTCTTCGCCAAAAGCTCTAAGAGCAACGTGACTACACGTTTCGGTCATGCCATACGTCGCCCACCAGTGGATATCCGGACGCGCACTGAGAGCCAACTTCTCATCGTCGGAGGGAATAGGGCCTCCACCAACAATCACATTACGGATGGCACAGGGCGAGGATATCAGACCACGGATCTGTTGCGGTACGATAGCAACCAGATCTACAGAATACGGGAGCCTTTCCGAAAGTGGAGACCTTGAGGGCGGTTCGGAAATTATGTGGGCATGTGATAGCAGAGCTCTGACAATCATCATTTTGCCGGCTATATAATCTTCCGACAAGGGTAAAACAATCTTCGACCCTCTATGAAGGCCGAAGAATTCATTTGTCGCTCTTGCAGAGACAATCATATCGTTCTTAAACAGTCGGATTGCTTTGGGGCGGCCGGTTGAGCCCGATGTATGTGCGATCACGTAGTCGCGGTCGTCAAGCCACTGGTCGATAAACGTCTCAGAATTAAAACTCATTCAAAAGGAAGGTAAATCAAACGTTTTAGTAGGGTCGTAACGCAACATCTGTCCATCAAGCCACAATGGTGATGGGATATTATTCGAATAAAGCATCCCGGTACCCAGCCCCTGAGGCATTGTCACATCAAGTGCCGAGGTCCATTGAGCGATTGAGTTAAGACCAACGTTAGACTCGAGAGCCGAGGTTGCCCACCAACCGATACCAAGCTTCTCGGCAGCCTGAATCCAATCGGTAGCTCCGCTGAAACCACCACAAAGCGAAGGCTTCAGAATCAAATACCGCGGAGAAATGTAACGGAGCATCTTTTCCATATCGATAGGATCGAATATTCCGATAAGTTCCTCATCGAGAGCTATATCAATCGGCGAATTCTCGCAGACATAAGCCATCTGATCCCAGCGTCCGGCCTTTACAGGCTGTTCAAGCGAGTGAATGTCAAGCACAGAAAGGCGCTTAAGTCTACTCACTGCAACCTCAGGATCAGCGAAAGCACCGTTAGCGTCAAGACGTATTTCCAGACGATCGGGACCGAATGCAAGCCTAAGTCGATCGACCATCTCAAGCTCCTTCTCGAAATCATGTGCTCCGATTTTCAGTTTAATACATCTGAAACCCGCCTCCGCCTTAGCAAGGGCGTTGCCAAGCATAACTTCGGGTGTATCCATCCACACAAGACCATTGATCATGATACCACCGTGCCCCTCACTCCACGGAGTAGGGAACGGACGCCTGCAACATCCGTTTTCAAAATCCAACAACGCTGTCTCAAGTCCGAACTTAATCGAAGGCCATCGACTAATATCGATCTTACGACCTTCTTCAATGGCAGCACAGAGATCGCGAAGTTTCACTTCATACTGAGGGGAATCATCAGCACTGAGTCCACGAAATACAGCGCATTCCCCCACACCGAAGTGTGAGGGATCGCTCTCGTCGTAAATCTTGAGGAAATAAGTATCCTTAACTTTCATCACAGCACGCGAGGTGCGCGAGGGCCGTAGAAAATCAAGCTGATACGGCAGAAATTCAGCTTTCATCAGGGGAATTTCGGAAATTGGTCGAAATCGGGGTCACGCTTCTCAAGGAAAGCATTCTTTCCCTCCTGAGCTTCATTCATAAGATAATACATCATTGTAGCATCTCCAGCAAGCTCCATCAGACCATGCTGACCATCGAGCTCCGCATTAAGGGAGCGCTTGATCATGCGTATAGCCATAGGACTGCGCTTGAGAATTGTCTCACACCACTCTACTGTCGTGTTTTCAAGTTCCTCGGGTTCAACCACGCAGTTTATCATACCCATTTCCAGTGCCTCGGCAGCAGTGTACTGCTTGCATAGGAACCAAATTTCGCGAGCCTTCTTCTGACCTACACAGCGGGCAAGATAGCTCGAACCGAAACCGCCGTCGAAACTTCCGACTTTTGGTCCGGTCTGGCCGAAACGGGCGTTGGAAGAAGCAATAGTGAGATCGCAAACGACCTGAAGCACATTGCCACCGCCTATTGCATAACCATTTACCATAGCTATAACCGGTTTCGGGAGCGAACGGATAGCCTTGTGTAGGTCAAGAACGTTAAGGCGTGGCACACCATTTGCATCGAGATAACCGCCCTTGGTCTTAACACGCTGATCTCCACCAGAGCAGAAAGCCTTATCACCTTTGCCAGTCAGTATCACTACACCGATATCGCTACGCTCACGACAGATTGACATAGCATCGAGCATCTCGAAGTTAGTCTGAGGGCGAAAAGCATTGTAAACCTCAGGACGGTTGATAGTTATCTTGGCAATCCTGCCATATTGCTGAAAGAGTATGTCATCATACTCTTTGATCGTAATCCATTCTCTCATATATAATTGAATTTATTTCGGAACAATAGAAAAATGATCAAAAAGAGAGGCATAAGCCGCTGCACTTGCTTCGGGGGGAGTAGAAATATGCAGAATCGCCTTTCGGGGAGCAGCCTCAAATTCTCGCCAAACAGCCCGCAGAGACTTCTCGTCGGCGGCCTCAAAGTATTCAAAACCAAAACCCTCGGCCAAACTTCCAACAGGCACATCAAGTCCGTTCATAGCAAGCATTTCCGGCATTACGGAGAGAGAACGGGTAGCGGGAATAGAGCGGAAAATACCCCCGCCAGAATTATCCAGTACTATGATTTTCAGAGAGTCAGGAGCCGTAGCGACAGCCAGGCCACCCATATCATAGAGAAAACTCATATCTCCCGTAATCAGCAGTGTGACACCACCTTTATATGCCATAGCAGCACCTACAGCAGTAGACGTTGACCCGTCGATTCCACTCGTACCTCTGTTTCCCTCGCACCGATGGGGGAAGGAGAGGCCCAAAATGCAGGCATAGCGAACGGTCGTACCATTAGAAAGCTCTATGTTCCAGCGCTTTGGAATCAATGGCAACATAGTGGCAAACGCTTTCAGATCGCTCCACGGAGATCGTGCGACTATCGAATTTACAACGGAATAACCCTTACGCGAGCCTATCTGCCAATCTGTAGCATAGGTGGAGGCATCCAAGGTGAGGTAAGGTTGCATGGCCGACGCGATCTGTCTGAGGAAATAGCCCGGATCCATTTCTACTCTCATAGTCAACTGATTATAACAATCGACCGTAGATGAGCGGAATCCCACATCCCAATGGCGCACAAGAGGGTTACGACGCAGGAACTTCTTGATCCTCGCGGAGATAACAGGTCCTCCGACCGTGATCAAAACCTCGGGAACAAGTCGGTCGAGATAATCACTGTCGGCAGCAGCCAAAGCCGCATCGGGATTATATATTATATTGGAACCGTGAATATTAGCAAGCGGTTCGGCAATCACGGCAACATTTGGCAATCCCGAGAGCTTTCCGAGAGCCTTGGCAAGGGTTCCGGAGGGAGGTGCGACCGTGGCAAGAACGAGAACCCGGACTGGCGGCCGGATCATGGCGGCGAGTTCGCGAGCCTTGGAGACTTCGAGATCCGGACGCGAACGAAGCACTTCGATCCTTGCGGCGGGACGATGATAAGCTGCGGGGGCACGAAAGCCATCTACCGGCATATTGATATGAACAGGACCAAGTGGAGGAGTCATAGCTTCGATGAGAGCATCGTTGATCGTCCGATCGACAAACCAGGACGCTTCAGCAAGGTCATGAGAACAAGGACCGACATCGTAACTACGCTTTACCACCGCCGCCAGAGCTGAAGGCTGGACGATCGTCTGACTATCGCACTGGTCGATCCATGCACGGGGCCGGTCTGCCGAAACCACAATGAGCGGAATATTACGATAGAACGCTTCAGCAACCGCAGGGGCATAATCGAGAAGAGCCGTGCCAGATGTACAAATCAATGCAACCGGCCGCGACGATACCGACGCAAAACCCAAAGCCACGAATGCCGCACTACGTTCATCGGGAACAGTAACGTGGACTTTCAGATCGTCGCGCGAGGCAACTGCCTGAATCAACGGAGCATTACGCGATCCCGGCGACACGAAGACATCGGTCACACCATGTGCCGACAGCAGGTCGGCAAGTATTTCTGCCTGATAATGCATAGTGCAAAGATAAAAACTTTTCAAATAAATATCAAGCAGTACCGGAAACTGAGACCTGACTTCGATATTTTTGTCTACGAAAGGAATAAGATCAGACTTGACAGAGCCCGAAATTTTTCTTATCTTTGCATAAATTTACCCATACTGAAAGCCATGAGATTTAAAATCCATTCCGACTATTCACCCACTGGCGATCAACCGCAAGCCATCGCACAATTAGCACAGGGAATCGAGACCGGTCAACCGGCCCAAACGCTTCTTGGCGTCACGGGTTCGGGCAAGACTTTCACTATGGCCAACCTGATCGAGAAAGTTCAACGCCCCACCCTGATACTGAGCCATAACAAGACACTCGCGGCTCAGCTTTTCAGCGAAATGAAGAATTTCTTTCCTGAAAATTCCGTTCAATATTTCGTGAGCTATTACGATTACTATCAACCGGAGGCCTACATTCCGTCGGTTGACAAATATATCGAGAAAGACCTGATGATCAACGACGAGATCGACCGTCTGCGTCTGGCCACCACCTCCGCCCTGCTTTCGGGCCGCAACGATGTGATAGTGGTCAGCTCGGTATCATGTCTTTACGGTATGGGAAATCCGGAAGACTTCAACTCGAACGTAATCGAAGTGAAAGTAGGCCAAAAAATATCGCGCAACGCCTTTCTGCGACAGCTGGTCGGGGCTCTGTACTGCCGAAACGAGGTTGAGAACGGACGAGGTTCATTCAGAGTGAAAGGCGACACTGTAGATATTTTCCTGGCATACGAAGAGATAGCCGTAAGAGTAGTTTTCTGGGGAGACGAGATAGAAAGCATATCGACTTTTCACCCATCGGATGCGAGCAGCCTCGGCAAACATGATTCATTCAAAATATTTCCTGCCAATCTGTTCGTCACCTCGCCGCAGCGAATGGCATCGGGCTTAGCACAGATAGAACTTGATCTGGGCACTCAGTCGGTTGCATTTGAGAAAGAGGGGCGCCTGCTCGAAGCGTCGAGACTAAGAGAAAGAGTATCGTATGACATCGAGATGATGCGCGAGGTAGGCCACTGCCCCGGAATCGAGAATTATTCGCGCTATTTCGACGGACGCGAACCAGGAATGCGCCCTTTCTGTCTGCTGGATTATTTTCCACGCAACTTCATGACAATAATCGACGAGAGTCATGTGACTATTCCACAGATCAGGGCAATGTACGGAGGCGACCTGTCGAGAAAAATGAACCTTGTAGAATATGGATTCCGTCTGGATGCAGCTTTAGACAACCGTCCACTGAAATTCGAGGAATTCCAAAATCTGACAGGACAGACAGTATATGTAAGCGCCACCCCCGCCGATTTCGAGCTTGAGAAGAGCGAGGGAGTAATAGTCGAGCAGATTATACGCCCGACCGGACTGCTCGACCCGATCATCGAAGTAAGACCATCGCTCAATCAGATCGACGATCTGCTGGAAGAAATAGAATTGCGCCGGAGCCGTGATGAGCGTGTGCTGGTAACGACGCTGACCAAACGAATGGCCGAAGAGCTTAATGACTATCTCGGGCGCCTTAGAATAAAGGCAGCCTATATCCACAGCGATGTAGACACCCTGGACCGCATCAGAATACTTGACGACCTGAGAGCAGGCGTGTTTGACGTACTGATAGGCGTCAATCTGCTACGTGAGGGTCTGGATCTGCCAGAGGTGAGCCTTGTGGCTATCCTTGATGCGGACAAGGAGGGATTCCTGAGGTCACACCGCTCGCTGACGCAGACAGTAGGCCGCGCAGCCCGCAATCTGAACGGCATGGTAATAATGTATGCCGACAAGATTACGGACTCAATGCGCCAGACCATAGACGAAACAGAGCGCCGACGCGCTATCCAGCTCGCCTATAACGAGGAGCACGGCATTACTCCGCAAGCCATTGTAAAGGCACGCCAGCGCCTGATAGGTATGGACAAAGAAGATGCAGAAGAAAAGAGAAGCACTTCGGGTAGCCAAGCCAAAAAGAGCGATCCGCGCAACGAACCGAAAAAACGCAATGCCGAGAGCAGCAAGAAAAGCGCCAAGACGGTTTACACCATGTACGAAAGCGAATTTTCAACGAGCGTAGATATTGCGGCCGATCCAGTAATACCATATATGAGTAGCGCTGAGCTTGAAAGATCAATATCAAGAATGAGAGTGGAAATGGTAGAAGCCGCCAAGCAAATGGAATTCATGGAGGCAGCACGCTTACGTGACGAAATAGTGAAGATGGAGAAGCTGCTGAGCGAGAAGCGTGAAACTGAAACAGCAACAGAAAAACAATGACAGATCCTGCACGCGACATAAAACTGTATCTACCCACCTCGGTGAAAGAAATGAAACTGCTGGGGTGGGAAAGGCCGGATATTGTGCTTTTCAGCGGTGACGCATACGTAGATCATCCTTCGTTTGGCGCTGCTGTGATAGGACGCACACTGCAGGCCGCAGGATATAAGGTAGCAATCGTTCCGCAACCGAACTGGAAAGACGACTTGAGAGACTTCAAGAAATTCGGGGTTCCGAGACTGTTTTTCGGTATATCGGCCGGAGCGATGGATTCGATGGTGAATCACTACACGGCTGCACGAAAGCGAAGAAGCGACGATGCATACACTCCGGGAGGACGTCACGGTGCCCGACCCGATTATCCAACAATAGTGTATTCCGAGATACTGCGCGGTCTGTTTCCAGAAGTGCCGATAATCGCAGGCGGAATAGAAGCGTCGCTCAGAAGATTTTCACATTATGATTACTGGGCCGACGAGCTGAAGCCATCCATAATCACTCAGGCAAAGGCAGACATCGTGATCTACGGAATGGGTGAAAAACCTATTCTGGAAATAGCCTCACGACTTGATGCCGGAGAAAAAATCGGAGAAATAACCGATGTGAGACAGACCGTGATGCTCCGACCTACAACCGAGATGCCTCAGACCTCAAATGAGGATCAGATAATTCTGAGCAACTGGGCGGACTGCAAACGGGACAAGAAAAAGCAATCGGGCAACTTCAGGCATATAGAGCAACAAAGTAACAGAATGGAAGGAGGCGCAACATTGTGGCAGCAGATTGACGAATCCACAGCTGTAAAGGCCAACCCGATGTTTCCTCCTATGACCACAGAGGAGCTTGACAAAAGCTACGACCTGCCCTATACGCGTCTACCCCATCCCCGCTACTACGGGAAGACGATACCGGCATACGAAATGATCCGTCATTCGATCACCATGCACAGAGGATGCTTCGGAGGTTGCGCTTTCTGCACCATCTCCGCCCACCAGGGCAAATTCATAACATCGCGCAGCAAACGAAGCATAGTCGATGAAGCCAAAAGAGTGACAGCAATGCCCGATTTCAAGGGATATATAAGCGACCTGGGAGGTCCATCGGCAAACATGTACGGAATGCGAGGCAGAAACGCCAAGTCATGCGCGAAATGCCTGAGACCTTCGTGTCTGCATCCGGCAGTATGTCCGAATCTGAACACCGATCACACCCCCCTGCTTGACATATATCACAGTGTAGACACATTGCCGGGAATAAAGAAATCGTTCATAGGAAGCGGTGTGAGATATGATCTCTCGATGCATCCTACCGGAAACAAAGCAGTAGATCAGGCCAACCGACGATATAACGAAGAACTGATAAGGGATCACGTAAGCGGCCGGTTGAAAGTAGCGCCGGAGCATACATGTGACCACGTTCTGGAACAGATGAGGAAACCATCGTTCAGTCAGTTTTACGAGTTCAAGAAGATATTTGACGACGTGAACCGACGATACGGACTGAAGCAGCAACTCATACCCTACTTCATTTCCTCGCATCCGGGATGCCGAGAAGCGGACATGGCAGAACTTGCTGTCGAGACAAAGAATCTGGACATGCATCTGGAACAGGTGCAGGACTTCACACCCACGCCCATGACCGTCGCGAGCGAGATATATTATTCAGGAGTACATCCATACACTATGGAGCCGGTATTTACGGCAAAGTCACCTGAAGAAAAACAAGCACAGAGGCAATTCTTTTTCTGGTATGACAAAGCCTACAGGCAACCGATCACAGAATCGTTAAGGAGAATCCACCGACAGGATCTCATCAGCCGGCTGTTTCCTGGAGGAAGCAGGATATACAGAACCGCAGACCAGAATAAGCAGAGACATTATAACCAGAAAAAACACAAATAACCAAAATACTATCCATTTTACCAAAACCCCATTATGTCAAACCATCTCAAAGCCCTATTCATGGCCACGACAGCAGCGATAGCTCTTTCGGCATGTCAGAGCGGCGATCAGAGCGGCGACGGAGGAAAAACAATGATCGACAAGCCCGATTACAAGCCCACCGACCGTCAGTACACCACCGAAACGCTTGAAGCCTTCGGCAGAGTAAACAATCCAGTTGTATCGCCCGACAAAAAGAAGGTGCTGTATAGCATAGCCTACGAAAGCGTAGAGCAGAACCGCAGCAACGCCGACCTTTATGTGATGAACACCGACGGATCGGACAACAACCGACTGACGCGTACGCCTGAAAGCGAAAACGGCGCGGTGTGGATAGACGGCGGCAACAAAATCGCCTTCATGGCAGCAAAAGACGGCTCGAACCAACTTTGGGTAATGAACGCCGACGGCAGCGGCCGCAAAGCCGTGAGCAACGTGGAGAACGGTATCTCAGGCTTCCTGTTCTCGCCTGACGAAAAACACGTTGTTATGATCGGCACAGTGAAATATGTGCGCACCGCACAGGACATATATCCCGATCTGCCCAAAGCCACAGGCCGCGTGATAGACGACCTGATGTACAAACACTGGGACGAATGGGTGACTGAAATACCTCATCCCCTTATCGGCGATTTCGATGGAACGAGCGTTGAAAATGTGACCGACATCATGGCTGATGAGCCTTTCGAAGCACCGATGAAACCGTTTGGCGGAGTAGAATCGTTCGCATGGTCGCCTGACTCGAAGAGCTTGGTGTACGTTTCACGCAAAAAAACAGGTATGGAATATGCCATATCGACAAACTCCGATCTGTATCTGTATTCACTCGAGGATAAATCGACCAAAAACCTGACCGAGGGCATGATGGGATATGACACCAATCCCCGCTTCTCGCCCGACGGAACACGCCTGGCATGGCTCTCGATGGAACATGACGGCTATGAGTCGGATAAGAACCGTATCTTCATGATGGATATGGCCACCGGCGAGAAGACAGACCTGACCAGCGACTGGGACTATACCGCCGACAACATAGAATGGAATCCCAACGGCCAGTCGATCTACTTCATCGCTCCTAAGGGGGGCGTGGTTCCCGTGTTCTCGATCAACGTAGCCGACAAGGCCGTGAGCGTAGTAGCTGAAGGACGCTACGACTACGCAGCTCTGGCACCGGTTGACGAGACAACACTCATCACCATGCGCCACTCTATGATACAACCTAACGAGATTTGCAGTGTGAACGCCGGAAAGGTAAGTCAGATCACCAATGTGAACACCGAACTCCTTGCCGAACTCGATATGCCTGCCGTTGATTCGGTTCTCGTCCCCACCACCGACGGAAAGCATATGACCACATGGGTTGTATATCCCCCGAAATTCGATCCCGAAAAGAAGTATCCCGCACTGCTCTATTGCCAGGGCGGTCCGCAGTCGGCAGTTAGCCAGTTCTTCAGCTACCGCTGGAACGTCGCATTAATGGCTGCCAAAGGTTATATCGTCATATGCCCCAACCGCCGCGGTCTTCCCGGCTTCGGAACGGAATGGAATGCACAGATCTCGGGTGACTATCCCGGACAGAACATGCGCGACTATCTGAGCGCCGTCGACTTCATGAAAGAGAAGCCTTATGTAGACAATGAGCATATCGGTGCGATAGGAGCAAGCTACGGCGGATTTTCCGTTTACTGGCTGGCCGGCAATCATGACGGCCGCTTCGCAGCCCTGATAGCCCATGCCGGTATCTTCAACCTTGAGGCACAATATCTGGAGACGGAAGAGATGTGGTTTGCAAACTGGGATCTTGGCGGCCCGTTCTGGGACAGAACGAACGCAGTAGCCCAGCGCACATTCGCAGCATCGCCCCACCGCTTCATCGACAAGTGGGACACGCCTATTCTGATCACTCATGGAGAATATGACTTCCGCATTCTCGCCTCGCAGGGTATGATGGCATTCAACGCAGCACGCCTGCGCGGCGTACCCGCCGAAATGCTGATCTTCCCGGATGAGAATCACTGGATCCTGAAACCGCAGAACAGCGTGATGTGGCAGCGCGTATTCTTCCGCTGGCTTGACCGCTGGCTGAAACCCGACAGCGAAGCAGCCCGCGAGGCTGCCGCCAAGGCCAACGCATAATTCTGACTGATAACAGCAGCCGGGACACTGACCTATCTTGGTGTCCCGGCTGTATATTTTCAACCATACAATTATATTCAAAATATTCAAATCATGTCGAAGACACAACTGAAGAAACTGCTCACACATCTGGATCAGGAACAGATGACCCAACTGATTCTTGAGCTCTATGATGCACGACCCGAGGCTAAGGATTACCTTGATTTCTATGCCCAGCCAGATATTGACACGCGTATAGAAAAAGCGAAAAAACTGATAGACAAAGAAGCGAGGAGGAGGCAACGCGGCTTTCCCCGGCCAAGAGTTACGAAGATAAAACGTTATATACGCGACATATCTTCGCTGAATCCCGGAGATGAGTTTACGCTTGAAATAATGACATATGCTTTTGAAGAACTATGCAGACAAGCAGAGTATCCATATAAAGAAGCGACTCAGAAAGGATGTGCGAGACTTCTGACCGACACAATAACACAGGCCGACAGAAGCGGGATGCTCGGTGAATATCTTGACCGAGCCGGGAAAGCTATAGAAGGGCTCCCGAAAATGTGCGGACCTTTTTCACAAAACAGAATGAGGAAGATGCTGAAGCAGACACTTGAGGACGCAATTGCCTCGCTCGGAGCATAAAGTAGCTTAAATCAGACGATAGCCTCGCGGATGCTTTTGACGATAAAACGCACCTGATCGTCGGTGACCCACGGGCCGGAAGGGAGGCAAAGCCCACAACGGAACAATGATTCGCTCACACCGTTGACATAGGCCGGAGAATTTTTCCATAGCGGCTGGAGATGCATGGGTTTCCACAGCGGACGTGACTCGATATCGAGATCATTAAGGTAAAGACGAAGACCCTCGACATTGACGGCCGGTTCGGATGCGGTGTGCGGCGAGGATGCACGGTGAGTCACTCCACCGGCTCCGCCAATGGCACCACCGACAACCTCGGCATAAGCACGCTCCATTCCTCTGATCCTGACAGATGGATCGATGGTTACGGTTGTCAGCCAGAAATTGGAAT
Source organism: Bacteroides sp. (assembly GCA_014801735.1). The sequence goes on from JAAVDO010000006.1 coordinate 131,941, forward strand.
CAAAACGGTCGTCAGGATTATCATGGACCGTGATACCAGGTATTTCAGCAAAAAGATCACGGTAAAGCGCATGGAGATGGCGGTGATGAGCGAGATGCTCGTCGAGCACTTCCATCTGGCCGCGGCCTATGGCAGCACTGATGTTTGAAAGCCTATAATTATAGCCAAGACACTCATGCTGATAATAAGGGTAGGATTCTCGAGCCTGGGTGGCATAGAACATCACCCGCTCAGCCGTAGAACTATCCGGACAAACCAAAGCACCACCGCCTGAAGTAGTGATCATCTTATTGCCATTGAACGACATAATACCGTATTTACCGAATGAACCGCAGAAACGGCCACAGTAGCGGGAGCCGAATGCCTCGGCAGAATCCTCGATAACAGGAATGTCATACTTACGGGAAACGTCCATGATTCCGTCGATGTCAGCCGGCATTCCATAAAGATAGACAGGAATGATCGCCTTAGGTTTTCTGCCGGTAACGGCAATGCGGTCGGCTATAGCCTTGTCGAGGAGAACGGGATCCATATTCCAAGTCTGTCGCTCGGAATCGACGAAAACAGGAACAGCACCCAGATATCCCACCGGGTTGGTAGAAGCGCAGAAAGTGAAGCTCTGAACCATTACCTCGTCGCCGGGTGCAACGCCACACATAATGAGTGCAAGATGGATCGCCGCAGTACCGCAAGCGAGGGCCACCACGCGCTTATCGCCGCCAACGAGACGCTCAAGATCTTTTTCGAAAGCATTGACATCGGGACCAAGAGGGACAACCCAATCTCCTTCGAAAGCTTTAAGAACATAGTTGATCTCGCGTCCGCACAGATGCGGTTTGCAAAGCAGTATTCTTTCCTTCATAATGTGGGGTTAATATTAAACCATTCAGCCACCCCGTCATCTGCCAACCAGGACAGGAATGCGGGATGAGGCAACAATGATGCAAAATTAGACAAAATCGGCGGCGAATGCCAAACATAGGGCAGACAAATAGCTGACAGGCGGTGAAAAATTTGTAAATTTGCAGTCGCCAAATCAGGCTCACATCTTCTCAACCATAACTCCGAAAACATCAATCCTACAATTCATATTACTATGTATAGGACCAATACATGCGGCGAACTCCGACTGTCAGACGCAGACAAGGAAGTGACACTCGCCGGCTGGGTTCAGCGCTCCCGCAAGATGGGAGGTATGACCTTCGTAGACCTTCGCGACCGCTACGGCATAACTCAGATAGTGTTTGACAACGATACCGACGCTGCCCTATGTGAGGCAGCCAACAAGCTCGGACGAGAGTTCGTGATTCAGGTGAAAGGCATCGTGTCAGAACGTACATCTAAGAACAAGAATCTGCCGACCGGCGATATAGAGATCATTGCTTCGGAACTGAAAACACTGAACCGCAGCGATGTCCCACCGTTCACCATAGAAGACGACACCGACGGCGGCGATGACCTGAGAATGCGTTACCGTTATCTGGATCTGCGTCGTAACGCAGTGAGAAAGAATCTGGAGCTGCGCCACAAGATGGCATTTGAAATACGTCGCTATCTGGATCAGCAAGGATTTCTGGAAGTGGAAACACCGGTGCTCATCAAATCGACACCGGAAGGCGCACGCGACTTCGTGGTTCCATCGCGCATGAATCCCGGACAGTTCTATGCACTGCCCCAGTCACCTCAAACTTTCAAGCAATTGCTGATGGTGAGTGGTTTCGACCGTTATTTTCAGATCGTGAAGTGCTTCCGCGACGAAGACCTCAGAGCTGACCGTCAGCCGGAGTTCACACAGATCGACTGCGAAATGTCGTTCGTAGAGCAGGAAGATGTGCTGCAGATGTTTGAAGGACTTGTGAAGCACATATTTAAATACGTAAAGAATATCGACTTCACTGAGCCGTTCTCCCGCATGACGTGGGCTGATGCTCAGCGCCTTTACGGCAGCGACAAGCCAGACACACGTTTCGGTATGGAGTTCGTTGAGCTCAAGGATCTGACCGAAGGAAGCGGCTTCGCAGTGATGGACGATGCTGAATATGTAGGAGCGATCGTAGCTCCGGGATGTGCCAACTATACCCGCAAGCAGCTGGATGCACTGACAGATTTCGTGAAACGTCCGCAGATAGGCGCCAAGGGTATGATGTGGGTTAAATTTGAGGCTGACGGATCAATCAAGAGCTCAGTAGGCAAATTCTTCAGCGACGAGGCCCTACGAACATGGGCAGAACGCGCAGGAGCAAACCCCGGCGACCTGATGCTGATATTGGCTGGACAGACCGCAAAGACACGCAAGCAGCTGTGTGAACTGCGTCTTGAGATGGGATCGCGTCTGGGACTGAGGGATCCTCAGAAATTCTCGTGTCTGTGGGTTATCGACTTCCCACTGTTTGAATGGGACGATGAGACTCAGCGCTATTATGCAATGCACCACCCCTTCACCTCTCCCAACCCGGAGGATATAGACAAGCTCGACAGCGATACGGGTGCAGTTCGCGCCACAGCATACGATATGATTGTGAACGGAAATGAGCTCGGAGGCGGTTCGATCAGAATTCATGACGCAGGTTTGCAGAACACCATGTTCCGTCTGCTAGGCCTTTCGGAAGAAGAAGCGTTGTACAAATTCGGCTTCCTGATGAATGCGTTCAAGTTTGGCGCTCCTCCTCACGGTGGACTGGCTTTCGGTTTCGACCGATTTGTGTCGATCCTGGCCGGTCTCGACTCAATCCGCGACGTGATTGCATTCCCGAAAAACAATGCAGGACGCGACATGATGATAGACGCTCCCTCGGAAATCGACCAGTCGCAGCTCGACGAACTGAGCATAGCCCTCAATCTGCCGGAAGAAAATTAACCGATGAGCGACCGACCGATAAAAATAGCTGACATAATCGCAGCGATAGAACACGCGGCTCCGCGCGCCCTGCAGGAAGACTACGATAATTCGGGTCTTCAGCTGGGCGATGCCGGGTGCGAGTGCAGCGGCGTCATGCTGAGTGTGGATGTCACGCCTGCGGTTGTCGAAGAGGCTATCCGTACAGGATGTAACTTCATACTTTCCCACCATCCACTGCTTTTCAAAGGTCTGAAACGGATAGCAGGAAGGACTGAGGTCGAGAAGTCGGTTGCTCTCGCCATAAAGCATGACATAACGGTGTATGCAGCCCACACGTCGCTCGACAATGCGCGGAACGGCGTGTCGGCATGCATGGCCGAAATGCTCGGTCTGGTCAACAGCAGGCCCCTGGTGCCGGTAGAAGGGAAGATGCTTAAACTGGCCACATACGTACCGGTTTCGCATGTCGAAGTCGTGAGGAAAGCAATGTTCTCGGCGGGAGCCGGTCATATCGGCGATTATGATTCATGCAGCTTCAACATTGAAGGCAAAGGCACCTTCAGGGCGCTTCAGGGAGCAGATCCGTTTGTAGGAAGGATAGGAGAGATTCACACCGAACCGGAAACGAGGATAGAAGTGATAGTTCCAGCATGGCTCGCCGACGGAGTGGAAAGAGCGCTGATAAGTGCTCATCCATACGAGGAGCCGGCATACGAATTTCTGCAAATGGCCAATCCGTGCAGAAGCATTGGTTGCGGAGCCATAGGCGAACTGGAAGCTGAAATGATGCCTGTGGAGTTTGTCGAACTCGTAAAAGCAACGTTCGGTACTCCCGTGGCCCGGTGCAATGAGGCGGTCAATTCGTCAAGGCCTATAAAGCGCATAGCATTGTGCGGAGGGTCGGGTGGATCGTTCATAGGAGCGGCATTGGCTCAAGGCGCAGATGCTTATATCACTTCAGACACCCGCTATCACGACTTCATAGACTACGGAACGCAACTGCTGATAGTCGATATCGGGCATCAAGAGAGCGAATCGTGCACCAAACAGATTTTTTTTCGGATTATTACAGAAAAATTTCCTAACTTTGCAGTCCGGTATGCACATACCGACCGCAACCCCATAAATTATGTCTGAAACAGGCTCTGTTTCCGGCATGCACAACTAAGTCAGTCTATATTTTAATGGCTACCACAAGCAAGACAAAGACAGATGCCTACACCGTAGAACAGCGACTGAAATCGCTCTACGAACTGCAGCGCATCCTCTCAGAAATCGACCGCATACGCACCGTGCGCGGTGAGTTGCCCCTTGAAGTAAGCGACCTCGAAGACCAGATTGAAGGACTCCACACCCGCATCCAGAAGTATAAAGGCGAAATCGAGGACTATCGTGTAAAAGTCAACGCCGAGCATGCCAAAATCGAGGCTTCGCAGGCTAAGATTGCCAAATACCGCGAACAGATCGACAACGTGCGCAACAACCGTGAGTATGATCTGCTGAGCAAGGAAATCGAGTTTGAGACACTCGAGATAGAACTTGCCGAGAAACACATCAACGAGTATCACCGCGCCAGCGACCTGAAGCGTGCCGATATCGAGGCTACCGAAACTGAACTTGCCGACAGAGAGCACATCCTGGTCGGAAAGCGTCAGGAACTTGAGGAGATTGTATCGGAGACGAAAGAGACCGAAGAAAGCCTGCGTGCTCAGGCTCTGGCTCTTGAGCCGAAGATCGACGACCGCACTCTGGCTGCCTTCAAGCGTATCCGTCATAACGCACGCAACGGTCTTGGTATCGTTTATATCCAGCGTAACGCATGCGGAGGTTGCTTCAACCGCATCCCCCCGCAAAAGCAGATGGAGATAAAGATGCACAAGAAAATCATCGTCTGCGAATATTGCGGCCGCATCATGATCGATCCGGAGCTCGCAGGCATCAAGACGGAGACTCCCATTATAGATGAAAAGCCGGCACGCAAGCGCGGTTCGCGCGCGGCATCAGCCGAAAAATAAAGATAGACGAAACAGCTAACTAAGAGGGGCGCCTAATGAATTATTAGGCGTCCCTCCTTGTCTGCTGTTACACTTATGTAAGACGTTTAGCTCTGAGTCGCCAGAATTTGATCGGCATGGATCTTGGTCTTTATCTCTTTGGGAGTAAAGACACGGGTGATTTTTCCATCGGGAGCTATAAGGAATGTAGTGCGGAACATTCCCATATATTTTCTGCCATACATTGACTTTTCGCCCCAGACGCCGAATTCGTCGGCAAGCTTATGGTCGACATCGGCTATCAGCGGGAAGGGAAGTTCATTTTTCTCGATAAATTTCTTATGGCGATCGGCACTATCCGCACTTACACCTATCACCTGAATATTTTTGTCGCCAAGAGCGCTGTAGCCGTCGCGCAGACTGCATGCTTCGGCGGTGCATCCCGAAGTCATATCCTTGGGATAGAAGTAAAGAGCAATGGTCTTACCTGGAAAATCACTGCGTTTAACCTCTTTGCCGTCCTGATCTACTCCCAGGAAGTCGGGAGCCATATCACCTGTCTGTTTCATCGTTTCGTTGTTTTTGATTCAGTCGATAAAGCGACTCGTAAGGCCACCATAGGCATCTATTCTCCTATCGCGTAGAAAAGGCCACCAGCGGCGCACGTGTTCGCTGCGTTTCATATCAATATTAACAACCGCCGAGCATTCTTGATCGGTAGGAGCCTCAAAAATCAGCTCGCCTTGCGGTCCGGCAACGAAACTCGAGCCCCAGAAGTCAATTCCACGCGTCATGCCCGACGGATCAGGCTCGTGTCCGACACGGTTGACAGTGACAACGGGCAACCCGTTGGCAACACCATGAGCACGCTGAATAGTCATCCAGGCATCACGCTGCCGGGCTTTTTCTTCAGCAGTGTCGCTCGACTCCCAACCTATAGCAGTAGGATATATCAAAATCTCCGCACCTTTAAGAGCCATCAGACGCGCGGCCTCGGGATACCACTGATCCCAGCACACGAGTACTCCGAGACGCCCGACCGACGTATTCACCGGCTCAAAGCCGATATCACCGGGCGTAAAGTAGAATTTCTCATAATAGGCCGGATCGTCGGGAATATGCATTTTACGGTAGCGCCCGGCCAGACTGCCGTCAGCGTCAAACACGCAGGCCGTATTGTGATACAGTCCCGGAGCACGGCGTTCAAACATTGATGTGACGATCACGGTTCCTGTCTCGCGTGCCAGTTCGGCATAAAGATCCGTGGCCGGTCCGGGAATCGTCACAGCAAGGTCACAAAGGTCGGTATTTTCTGTCTGGCAGAAATATAATGAATCATGAAGCTCCTGATTTACAATCAGCTTTGCCCCCGCTTCCGCAACCTTTCTGATTTCCTCGGCCAGGCGTCTGCGGTTGTCCTCAACGTCCGCACTCTTGCAGCTTTGAATTATTCCTGTAGCTAGTATCTTCATCATAGGTAAAAGTCTTATATGAATGAAACGAGTGAGGCCGGAAGTTGCATGGTAGCGCAATGAAGCGATCCGTGCTGACGGATAAGTGCCCGGCAGTCGACCTTTCTCACCGGCGTACCGAAAGCGACTTCAAGGATCTTCGCAGCGAGTTCATCGTTTTGCGGCTGTCCGTAGGTCGGCATATACACCCTCTCACGTGTTGCGAGAAAATTTGCATACGTAGCCGGCAACTGCTGCCCGTCTTCGTCGAAAATCGGATCGGGCGAAGGCAGCTCAAGCAGATGATCGGGCAACTGTCCGCTTGCAGAAAGCTCATGCAGTTGACGTTTCATTGCCTGCAGTTCCTCGTAATTGCTGTCTTTCGGGTTCTCACAGCCCGCATATAGCAGCGCGCCGCTGCGCGAGAATCTCACCAGCGTATCTACGTGACTGTCGGTATCATCCCCGGCCAGCGCGCCATGATCGATCCATACGAGTCTCTCGGCTCCAAGTTGCTTCTTCAATTCACTCTCGATCTCAGCGCGTGTCAGCGATCCGTTGCGGTTTGCCGACATCAGGCATTCGGAAGTCGTGATCACACATCCCGTGCCATCGCTGTCGATCGACCCGCCCTCCAGCACGAAGCTCAGGCGATTGATGCGTTTACCCGAAAGGAGTCCTTTGCCAAACATTCTCAGCGTGACCATGTTGTCATACGCCGAGGCAAATTTCAAGCCCCAGCCGTTAAATTTGTAGTCAATCGCTGCAAATCGCCTGTCGTCCTCGACACATATCGGTCCGTAATCGCGCGTCCATGTGTCATTTGTCTGACATTCAAAATAAAATATCTTGTCCTGAGGCAGTAAGCTCAGGGCGGCTTTGGGCACCGATATGTCGGGTGCCACAATGATTACTTGTTTCTCCTCTGTCAGAGCTTTTACGAGTTCAGTGTAGCATTCCGCTACCTCATCAAGCATATAAGCCCAGTCGGTCTCGGCATGAGGCCACGCGAGCATTATAGGCCCGTCATATTCCCATTCCGCCGGCAGGCGTCTGTCATTCGTCATTATAATCGCTTAGTGTATCCCACACAGAGTTCTGGTCACTCAGATATTCCTCACAATAATCAATGAAACCGTTTTTCTCAGTGCTTCCCACTTCGTGACACCACTCGCGATACAGGCGTCGCATTTCGGGGTCGGAGTGAAGATCTTTCTTGAATTCTGATTCTGCGATATCGACACTCTTAAACTGGGTAAGATAGGAATTAAACAGTTCCTCGATTGTGTTCATAGTTTGTGGGGAGGGAGATAAACCCTGTGATTGGTGATGGAGTTTATGAGACTTACGGTGATGAAGCGTTAAGGTTGACAAAGCGGTGCAATCGGCAGGATTCTCCCGGTTGCACCGCCCTACGCCTTATCATCGGCCAAATATAATGCTTTTCTTATTACTCTGCAAATTATTTGGCTGTTTTGCTTCCACTTTTCACCCTTCTGACGATATTCTGCATATCATACACTATTTCAGGGTGCTTGTCAGCCACATTCTCTCCTTCCCAGTCACTTGCCTTCATGTCGTAAAGCTGTGGCTTGGACAGATTTCCGGTTTCTACCTTCGGTCCCCACTGTATCATGGCCGGTCCGTCGCTGGGTTCGATATATTTCCACTGCGGAGTGCGCACGCACAGTTGTCCCGAGTGCTCCATGATCCAGTCGGCACCTTGCTGGTCATTTCCCAGAAGTGCCTCAAGATAATTGCGGCTGTCGGGGGCGGACCCTGCAGGCAATGTCGCGCCGACAAGATTACCCAGCGACGCCATGAAATCTATCTGCGAAAGCAGTGCGTCTGACTCTTCACCGCCTTTCACTCGCTCCGGCCACCTCACTATCGCAGGAACTGCGGTGCCTCCCTCGAATGCGCTATATTTGTTGCCTCTGAACGGACCGGCAGGTTTGTGGTCGCCAAGCAGTTCCTCAGCTTTGTCATCATATCCGTCGTCTACCACCGGGCCGTTGTCGCTCGTCAGAATCACAAGTGTGTTGTCGGCCACGCCAAGCGAGTCAAGTGTTTCCATAATTCGGCCTACGCTCCAGTCAAACTGAACTATTGCGTCTCCTCTCAGTCCCATCGGATTCTTACCTCTGAAACGATCGTGAGGGAATCGCGGCACATGAACATCATTTGTGCAGAAATACAGGAAGAAAGGCTCACCGTCTTCAACACTGTTCTCTATGAACTTCACGGCATGATCCGTGATCGAGTCAGCTATATTCTCATCCTTCCACAGTGCGTTGCCACCGCCCTTCATATATCCTATTCTGCCTATGCCGTTCACTATCGACATATCATGTCCGTGCGATGCTTTCTGATTATACAGTAGCTCCGGATTCTCGCGTCCAGTAGGTTCTCCCTTGAAGTTGCCCTTATAGCTCACATATATCGGAGCCGACGCATCGTAATTGGCCACCTTGTCATTTTCGATATAAACGCAGGGCACTCTGTCGGCCGTGGCCGCCATGATATAGTGATAGTCGAAACCTATGTCGCCCAGACTCATAGGCAGCGGAGCGTTCCAGTCCTGCTCGCCACCTTTGTCACCCAGGCCAAGATGCCATTTGCCTACCGCGCCGGTTCGATATCCTGCATGACGCATCATATCGGCCATAGTGTACTGCGACGGGCGTATTATCATTCCGGCATTGCCGGGCGCGACTTGGGTATCAGGACGTCGCCACGCATATTCGCCTGTCAGCAGAGAGTAACGCGACGGAGTGCTGGTTGATGCCACAGCATGCACGTTTGTGAGCTTGACACCCTCATTTGCCAGACGGTCAACGTTAGGGGTAGCCGCACGCTTGTTGCCGAAACATGCGAGATCGCCGTAGCCCAGATCGTCAGCAAGTATTATCACCACGTTCGGACGACTTTCATTCTTACCCTGTGCTTTGTCTGCACACGTAGCGGTAATTGCCGGAACCAACGCCGCTCCTGTTAGCAGATATCTGTTAAAAGATTTAAGATTCATAGCAAATTATAGTATTTCTTTGTTTAGTGCTGCAAAAATAGCATTATTTCCCGAATATTCCTTATGCTGAAACTTTATATTTCCCTCTTCTGTTAAAAAGTTTATAATAGGATTAATCACCGAAAACTACCGTTATGACAACCAAGCGTGCTACATCCCCCCTCCTCATGCTTCTCTTCTTGCTGCTTTTCCCGTCGCTGCAGGCCCGCAGCCGTTGGTCCCCTGATATTCTTGGCCCCAGGTTTCAGGCAACTACAGTCAGGCAGCGTCCCGATTACTATGGTCCCGAAGTTTCCACCGTGATCCGACGACTCGCCGACTGCACTTCTCGCGGTCTCGGTGTGTTATATATCCACGGTTTCAATGACTATTTCTTTCAGAAAGAGATGGCCGATAGCTTTGCTGCTCATGCTATTGATTTCTATGCCGTCGATTTGCGTGGATACGGGCGCTCAACCCTGCCGGGGCGTCGTCAGTTCGACATACGCAATATCAGCGAATATTATTCCGATATCGACTCCGCCCTATCAATTATGCAAACGGCCGGAATCGACAGTGTCATTCTCATGGGTCATAGCACCGGCGGTCTCATTGCTGCCTCATTCATGGCTCGCCATCCCTCTCCGATGGTCTGCAGTATGATTCTCAACAGTCCTTTCCTCGACTGGAATCTCGGCAAGACCGAGCGGTGGATCTGGGCCGTCGATCTGATAGGCGCTATCATTCCCCGTATGAAGATTCCCCAGGGCATGTCCGATGCATATAGTGCCGCTCTGCTCGCCTCTGAACACGGCGAATGGAATTTCAACACGGCCTGGAAACACCCCGTCTCGCCCGACGTCACGGCCGGATGGGTTCGTGCCATAGATCTTGCTCAGCGATGGCTCCACCACCACCCCTACACCGTCAAGGTTCCGGTATTACTTATGTATTCTGCCCAAAGCTACTTCGGTGACAACTGGACGCCCGAAGCTTCTCGTGCCGATGCCGTGCTCGATGTCAACGAAATTCGTCGCTATGGCATGCGCCTGAGCCTCGATGTCCATGCCGTCAAAGTCGTGGGAGGTCTTCACGATCTTGTTCTGTCCGCTCCGGGTGTCCGGGCCGGTGTCTACAAATCTATGTTCCGTTGGATCGGAGTGCCGCCATGCACGCATTGAGTTCTTAATTTTTTAGGGTATGTTAATTAACTTCAAACACCGATCTTTCTCGAACCATTCACCCTCTTTATTGTTTTCCTTATGAGAGCACTGATAAAGCTCTCCCTTTAAAAAACTAAAAACCAACTTACTGCCCTATGGAATACACTCAGCCTTCGCTCCCATACCCCGAAAATGCACTTGAACCCGCAATCTCGGCTCGCACCGTTAGCTTCCACTATGGCAAGCATGAGAAAGCATATATTGACAATCTCAACCGCCTTATTAAGGGCACCATATATTCAGATATGGAGCTTGAGGATATAATCCGTCAGGCCGACGGTCCCCTCTTCAACAATGCTTCTCAGGCATGGAACCATATCTTCTATTTCTTCTCATTCTCGCCTGACGGCGGAGGCGAGCCATCTGGCGATCTCCGCAAGGCTATCGACAGCCAGTTCGGCTCTTTCGACAATTTCAAGAAGGAGTTTGAGGAAGCAGGTGTCTCCCTGTTCGGATCCGGTTGGGTATGGCTCTCTAAGGATGATGATGGTAAACTCTTCATCACCAAGGGCCCTAATGCGACTAACCCACTGCGCGACGGCCTCTATCCCCTTCTCACTTTCGATGTTTGGGAACACGCCTACTACCTCGACTACCAGAATCGCCGTCTTGACGCGCTCAAGGCACTTTGGAATATCGTCGATTGGGATATAGTGGAAAGTCGCTACTGATTTCGACAGTAACTTATTATCTGTATTTCTGCGTCTGTTGGTAGTCTGACATTCGCTGGAAACAAAAACTCAAGCCAAAATTCAAAACTATTGTCGCAAGCGGTTTTTATCCCTTAGCGGCACAACCATTCCGACGACTAAGCACTAATAAGCATAATGTGATGAATGGAGAGAGAGGAACTCGTGAGAGCTCCTCTCTTTTTTGCTATTGTAGTATAACGAGAATGCTGTGACACTCCTCACCACAATCTTACGGATTGCCACTCATAATTTAATTTATCTGATAGTTGCCACACTTCTGATCACATTTTCCGATCTTTTGTGTACCTTTGTCATTACATTAACCGACATTGTCATTAGACCAACACAATAATGCCGAAACAACTTTACTGGAACCGCGACAGGATAATGAATCTCATTATCGGACTGGCTGTCGCAGCTGCGCTCATCTGTCTTCTCCGATATCTCCGCGATGTCCTCCTGCCATTCTTTGTGGCATGCTTTCTGGCCTATCTGCTGCAGCCCATAGTTGAATTCAATCGCCGCTGGACCCATGAACGTGGCCGGGCTATCTCATCCGTTTTGACACTTGTCCAGATCCTTATTCTGGTAGGCCTGGTCGTCTACCTGTTTCTGCCGACCGTCGTAAAAGATCTTCAGTTGCTCGGCGACATCCTCAAGAGCGTTTCTTCCGGCGAAAAACAGATGCCCGATTATTATGTAGCCGCTATCCAGTTTATCCGCCGTTACTTCGATCCCGACAATGTCAGTTCGATGCTCAATGTCGACCATATCGAGACCATTCTCAGCAAAGGGTCTTCGATTCTTCAGGAATCTATCGACGTCATAATCCACACCATTGCATGGCTTCTCACTCTCGTCTATCTCCTCTTCATAATGATCGACTACCCCGAGATTTCGCGAGGATTCAAACTCATAATCCCCGACAAATATCGTCCGAGTGCAATGATGGTGGTCAACGATGTGCAGACCAACATGAATAGTTACTTTCGCGGTCAGAGTGTCGTTGCACTGTTCGCGATGGTTTTCTATTGTGTTGGCTTTTCGATTGTCCGTATGCCTCTTGCCATCCCTATGGGCATACTTGTCGGCATTCTCTATATGATCCCCTATTTTCAGTATGTCACTCTTATCCCTGTGGCGGCGATCTGCTTTATCTACTCGCTCGGAGGCGACGTTTCGTTCCTTCCGCAGCTCGGCAAGTGTGGTCTGGTCTATGTAGCGAGCCAGAGCATCTGCGACTACATTGTGACTCCCCATGTGATGGGCAAGGAAATGGGCCTCAATCCCGCTGTCATTCTTCTCTCGCTCTCGGTATGGGGTAGCCTGCTTGGAATTATCGGTATGATAATTGCGCTCCCTGTCACCGCTCTGCTTATGTCCTACTACGAACGTTACATCAGCCATAGTCGTCACACACATTCCCCCGACTCCGAAACGGAAGGTGATACCACAGCCCCGCAGGGTGACTGATGACCTGAAAACACTTCGACAGAAAACTATCCGGGAGATATGTCGGGCGTGCGGCCCGGACATATCTCCCGGATAGTTTATAATTGTCCTGATTATTATTCGTTTTCTCTGGCGTGACTTACTATATAGTCCTTAACTTCCTGAAACAGTTTTGTTGCGAAAACAAATTCATTCAGGGCTTCATTGCTCGTGCGGAATATTTTGTTCTTGTCACCTACCCAGTCACGATATCCCTTGTTTATAAACACGATATTTTCTCCGATGCCAAGCACCGAGTTCATGTCGTGCGTATTGATAATCGTGGTTATGCCATATTCGTGAGTGATATCGCTCAGTAGCTCATCTATCACTATCGAGGTCTTGGGATCGAGACCCGAGTTCGGCTCGTCACAGAACAGATACTTCGGATTCAGCGCTATCGCTCTGGCGATAGCTACTCGCTTCTGCATACCTCCGGATATCTCTGAAGGATACTTGTGATCTGCGCCCTTCAGATTCACACGTGCCAGACAGAATTCTGCTCTTTCCTTCTGTTCCGCCGGACTCATGTCGGTAAACATCATCAGCGGAAACATCACGTTGCCGAGCACTGTTTCCGAGTCAAACAATGCCGATCCCTGGAAAAGCATGCCTATCTCCTTGCGGAGCTCCTTTATCTGAGCCGAACTCATGAGCAACGAGTCGCGGCCGTCATACAGAATTTCGCCTTTATCGGGACGGACAAGTCCGACAATACATTTCATCAGAACGGTCTTACCCGAACCGCTCTGTCCTATGATCAGGTTGGTTTTGCCCGAATAGAAAGTGGCGCTCACATCGTGAAGCACTGTCCTGCCGTCCTCAAACGACTTCGTGATATTCTTTACTTCGATCATTGCAGAAGGAGTTTCGTGAGTATTACATCCATCAGCAGTATCAATATACTGCTCGAAACGACGGCATTAGTGCTTGCCTTGCCCACTTGAAGCGCTCCGCCTTTCACGTAGTAACCGTAGAAACTCGAAACGGTAGCTATTATATAGGCGAAAAACAATGATTTTATGAATCCGTACCACACATACCATTCGTTGAAGTAAGCCTGAATACCGTATTCATACCTTGCCACGCTTATCATGCCTGTGAAGAATGCCACGAGATAGCCGCCTACTATTGCGGTGCCAATACACAGAGCAACGAGCACCGGCATGAACAGAATGAATGCCACCACTTTAGGTAGCACAAGATAATTCGCTGAATTGACACCCATTATTTCAAGTGCGTCGATCTGCTCGGTCACTCTCATCGTGCCTATTTCCGAAGCGATGTTCGAACCGACCTTGCCGGCGAGTATCAGACACAGAATTGAATTGGAGAATTCAAGAAGCACTATATCGCGCGTAGCCAGACCGACACTGTAGGCCGGCATTAGCGGCGACGACGTGTTCAACTTCATCTGAATCGTACACACGGCACCTATAAATACTGATATCACTATTACAAGCGGAACGGAATCTACACCGAGCTTACTTATCTCCGTGACTGTTCTCGACAGGAAAACGCGCCAGCGGTCGGGTGCGCTCACAACCTTGCGCATGAACATCCAGTATCGGCCAAACGTGGCTATGGAGTGGGATAATAACATTTATCTGTAATTTTTATAATTATCTTGTCTCGTCAGAATCTTTTTTGAGCTTTGCTCTCCTTGACGCTGCAAAGTTAGCTATTTTTTGCTTCATCTTTTGCGTTCTTTAGGCTTCGGTATTGGGCTTTTTGACTACTTTAATGCGCTTTCTCGCCGTTTTTGTTTAATTTTGCATATTGAAAAATCCATAATCCTCCCGACAATGCTAATAATAGGCATAGCAGGTGGCACCGGTTCCGGAAAGACTACCGTTGTCAACAAAATCATCAGCAGCCTCCCGATGGGAGAAGTGACTGTCATTCCTCAGGACGCTTACTATAAGGACTCAAGCCACATTCCTCCCGAAGACAGGCAGAAGATCAATTTCGACGAGCCGGCCGCAATCGAATGGTCGTTGCTTGTAGAGCAGCTCAGAAGTCTCAAAGCCGGCAATCCAATTGAGATGCCTACTTACAGCTATCTGACCTGTACCCGTCAGGCCGAGACTGTCCATGTCGAACCGACCGATGTCGTGATTGTCGAGGGCATACTTGTGCTCAACGATCCCGTGCTTCGCAAAATGATGGATGTCAAGGTATTTGTCGATGCCGATGCCGACGAACGTCTCATCCGTGTTATTTCGCGTGACTGTGTTGAACGCGGACGTACACCCAAGATGGTTATCGACCGCTATCAGGAAGTGCTCAAGCCTATGCACGAGATGTATATCGAACCCTCCAAGCGCCATGCCGATCTGATAGTTCCCCAAGGCGGTTCAAATGCTGTCGCCGTTGGTCTGCTCACCGACTATATCGAGGCTCGCCTCCGCAAAGCAAAACAATCCTGCAACGCTTCTTCATCCAAATGAGTAGTCAAGATATTAATACCGAGGTCAACATCCCCGATCAGCCGGTTGAGATGCCGATGGAGACGGGCGATGCTTTTGCTTCAGCCGAGCCCGAAGATGGCCACATGGTGCTCCGCACCGAGAATCTCGTCAAGAAATATGGTAAGCGCACTGTTGCCAATCATGTTTCCATTGATGTTACCCAAGGCGAGATCGTTGGTCTTCTCGGACCAAACGGTGCCGGCAAGACCACTACTTTCTATATGACTGTCGGTCTGATTACCCCCAATGAAGGTCGCATTTTTCTCAACAATCGTGATATAACCGAATACCCCGTTTACAAGCGCGCCCGCTACGGTATCGGTTATCTCGCTCAGGAACCTTCGGTTTTCAGAAAGATGTCTGTGGAAAACAATATCCGTTCTGTGCTCGAATTGACCGGCAAGCCCAAGGAATATCAGCGCGAGAAACTCGAAAGTCTCATCAAGGAGTTCAGGCTCGAAAAGGTTCGTAAGAATCTTGGCGACCAGCTCAGTGGCGGTGAGCGCCGTCGAACCGAGATTGCCCGTTGTCTGGCGATCGACCCTAAATTTATAATGCTCGACGAACCTTTTGCCGGTGTCGATCCTATCGCGGTCGAAGACATCCAGGAGATCGTCTATCGCCTGAAAGAAAAGAAAATCGGTATTCTCATCACCGACCACAATGCTCCTGAAACCCTTTCAATCACCGATCGTGCTTATCTTCTGTTCGATGGTCGCATTCTCTATCAGGGTACATCCGAGGAGCTTGCGGTCAATCCAGTTGTGCGCGAGAAATACCTTGGACGCAACTTTATCTTCCGTCGCAAGAAGTTCGATTGATCCGCATTCTGTAGATAGCTAAAATCATCACTGCTATCAGTACTATCGACACGGCCACCATCACGGTCGAGTCTTGCCCTACGTGGTCAATTCCGGTCTGTGTTCCCCTCATCATGCTCCATTCCGAAATAGCGGCAATAATATTGTTGAAAGCATGTGCTGCGACACTCGTCCATACCGATCCGCTCCACACCACGAGGTAACCGAAAAATGCACCTAATAGGAGTCGCGGAAAGAATCCTGCCATCTGCATATGAACAGCCGAAAAAATGATAGCCGAAATCCACACGGCGGCATGTACGTTGAATCCTGAAGTCGCAAGAATTCGCTGAAGGCATCCCCTGAAGTAAAGCTCCTCGCATAGAGGCGCCAGAAGACCTACTATCAGCAATCCGGCAATTAAGCCGCTTACCGACCCGTGTCCCATCAGCATGGCTATTGTCTCGCCCGCCTGTGATTCAGCTGCGCGGAAGGCATCGGGCATTGGTAGCGACTCATTCCAGGCTATCAGGGCATTCATGGCTGGAATACTGCAAATCAGCGCTACAATACCGGCGATAGTTAAAGCAACACTCGGTCGCTCCAGACACAGAAGATCAGCCGGTCTACGTGTCACCATTACTGCTGTACCGACAGCCGGAATCATGAAAATAACGATATCCTGGATCACTGCCGTGATCCTGATTCTTGCATCCGTCGGATTGTTTCCGGTCACTATTGCCACAAAAACGGCCCCTACCACGAGGCACAGAACACTTATGCATATCAGCAGGAGAATACGCTGACTGCGCTTCACGTTAAATGTAAGTCTGCTGTCTGAATTATTCATCTTTTTATGTCTAAATAGAATTCTTCTGTCAATTTCTTGAATTCGTCACTCATTTCCGAGTCTTCGCCTCTGAGTATCATTCTCGTTCGTTCGGTAGTTACATTCCCTTTTGTCAGTTGCCAGAGAAGCCTTGTCGGTGCCTTCCCCGATTTACTTGCAACCTCGGTGATTTTTGCCGGACTTAAACGTGCCATGGTCGTGGCAAAAATAACTTCTTCTTCAATGTCAGCAGGAGTAATCATGCACAGGCTTCCCCCTTCATTGAGCACCTTCCCTGCGAGTGAAATCAAAGCTACCGGCCCCATATTTCCTCCGTCAGCATGACGGGCCACTGTTCTTGCCTTGTCGGGTGCCTTCAGCCCGTTACTGAAAAAAGGTGGATTACTGATTATCACGCCAGGCCGTTCCAGCGATCTCCACACATCCATCAAGTCTCCTTCTATTGTTCTTATCCTGTCACTCCACGGCGATCCGGCTACATTCTCCCGGCATTCCATTGCTGCGGCAGCGTCTATCTCAATTGCATCTATACTAACGTTTTCGTATCTCTGAGCTATCATCAGCGACAGCAACCCTGTTCCTGCTCCTGCATCCCACACCCGCTTCACATCATGGCCTATCAATGTCCATGCACCGAGCAACACGCCGTCTGTGCCGACCTTCATGGCACTCCGGTTGTTGGCCACGCTAAACTGTTTGAATCGGAATATATCTCGTCTCAGTTTCATTGATTGCTGTGATAACTCATTCATTTCGCTGCAAAATTACTACATTAACCCTCCCCTCCCCTGTGCACCTGGCCTCAACTATTGTTAAAAAAACTAAATCGAGTCCCCGACCATATTTTGTTGGAGACTCGATTTATTCGGCTTCACTTTATCGGTCAGCGGCCGCCGACTCTGATTTTTCGTGACTTACCATTGCGGACTTCTATGTAGATGCCTGGAGTTGAGGGAAGAATATTTCCGAGTTTCGCGCCACGGAGATCATAGTATGTTGCCTCACCATGCTCGTCATCGGCCGATATGCTGTCAATAGCATCAGTTCCGGCCTTATATTTCACTATCACGGTAGTAGCTTCTTTCACGACTATGCTGGCCAATGTCAGGCCTCCCGCTTCTACTTTCAGGCTGTCGGCCGGAAGCATCTGCCCGTTGACGTTCACACTCTCGACTTTAAATCCGCTGTCCGGCCTCATTTTCAAGACTACGGCAACATCGTCTCTCACCTTTTCGCCGCTCTCTATCGGCTCTCCGTCAGCATCCTCGGCGCTGACTTGGCCACCATCGTCACAACTGTAGTTTAGCGTCACCATTCTCACGAAGCATGCTTTTAGAACTCCGTCATAATGTGATGCATACACCACTCTTGGTTCTTGGCCGACAATCTTGCCATCGCTGTCAGTCCATTTCTCAAATTCGGTGTCTGGATCGGAACTTTCGGCCTCGGCAAGAATACGGCGGGTTGTATCAAACTTCTGACCGGCTTTCACATCTAAATCAAGATTCTGGTCCTCAAGTTGTTTTATTCTCACTTTGCCATGTTCCGGATGGCTGAGTTCAAATCTGACACTGTGTTTGTCATACAATTTTGATTTGAACTGCGCTATAAATTTCGCTGATTTGTCTATGGTAAGCGACAAGCTTGGGCCACCATTTATGGCAACTCCGTCACGTAGCCACCCTACGAATTCACACCCTTCAGCCGGTTCTGCCACGAGGGTTATGAGTTTACCGCTCGCAAACTCCACTGCCTCGTCCGGACCATAACCGGCAATTCGGGCAGTGCCACATAAACTATCATTCACAATCGCGACTACCATACATTTCGGTCGTTCAAAGCGTGCATTTATCGTAGTCGGAGTATCAACGGTGATCTGAATTTCCATAGCATCTGTCGTAGAAGTCAGTGTCTGCTCCTTGTTATTGACCAGAATTGTCAGAATCTTACATCCATTTTCGGGCTCGATCCTTGCCTTTATCCGCGTTCCTTTCGTTACGCTTTCACCGCTCTTCAGGACCACACCGTCATCTGCACGGCGCACTTCTATCTTACCACCATCGTAGTTGCTCCATACCACCGGATATTTGTCGGCCTGCGTTGTCCATATCTCGATTGGAGTCGGACCGGCGATAGTGACGGTCGATTCAAAAAGAGTGTCTACTGCTACATTCATTGCATCATCAGCAATCTTGACTACGCCTATGCGATAGCCGGTTTTGGCCACGATCTTAAGTTTAACCTCACTGCCCGACTCAATGCTGTCACCACTGGCTATCTGTTGACCACCGACCTTTGTCACAGTTACATCTACACCTGTCGGGGTGTTCCATTTCACCTGATAACGACTCTTTTGTCTCATTATCAGATTGAGTAGCAGATTCTTTTCTACTCTTACCACGACAGTGGCCTCACTCTTGGCCTCACCTATGGGAAGCACAGTCCCGTTTAGTTCAAGACCAGCTATCTCATAACCGCTCTTGGCCTTGACTGTAATAGCAATGTTTCGGCCATGTGTGAACTCCATATCGTTGCTCACTGTCACACCGTCAACAGCGACCTCTGCCTGCTCGCCTCCTTTCACTTCAATCTTGTAGCTCTTCAATGCTGCGCTCGCCTTAAGTTCAAGAGGTGCGGTTACCTTCATCTCAGTCTCATACTTGCTCTTGTCAGTCAGCTCCGTCACGGTACCGTTGACAGCGACCTCCTTCAGTTCATATCCCTCATTGGGCCTCACCGAAATCCTTACACTGCTCTCATGCATGACTGTACTGCCACTCTCAAGAGCCTTTCCGTTCTGGCTCATCTCAATCACTACTCCCTCCGAAGCCGTCCACTTCACCTCATGCGTTTGTATACCGCGCAGGGTTACGATAATATTCAGTTCGCCGGAAACGGTGATCTCCATTTCAAATGTTGTTTTGTCCTCAGGAGTATACTGAGTCTTACCAATAGTAACTGTTTCCAGCTCATAACCGGATTTAGCTGTTACTTTAACAGTAACTTTACTACCTACGGCAAGAGGCGCTCCAACTGGAATTGTCTCACCATTTTGCGATACTATGACTGTCGCATTTTCCGGTACAGTTACTTTCAGCTGATATTCCTTCTTTTTGACAGTAATAATGATATTGAGAGCCTTATCTAATGTCACACTAACATTTAGCTTTCCATCTGTAAGTTGCTGATTAGCGCCATTTATCATGATAGTTTCAATCTCATATCCATCATTCGCAAGAATATCAATATTTACGATTGAACCGTTTTCCAGACTGGAGCCATTCACCACTTTTCCCTCAGAATTACTCACCTTGACAGTCACGCCTGTTTCATCGTTGATGGTCCATGTCACGTTAAATCTCTCCGCCTTATCCTGTTCTTCAACCTTCTCTGTTTCAACAATAATAATCAGATCACTTTCTACTGTCACCGAAACAGGTTGATCCTTAACAGTTCCGTTGACTAATAAGCTTTTAATAGCGAAACCCTCATCTGCTTCAGCCGTAATGGAGATTTTCGCACCGAATGCTACAGTCAAATCTTCTGTATAAGGCTTCCCATTGATAAGCACGACCGCTTTCTCAGCCGTAACCGTGAGATGGTATTGTTTAGGCTTTACCTCGGCTTTAATTGAAATGGTGCCGGAAACTGTAATCTGTGTTTCAAACGTCGATACATCATCAAGCGGGTAAGAAACCCCACCAATCTCGACCGATTCAAGTTCATATCCTTCCTTTGCTGCGATCTTAACTGTCAATTCAGTCCCATCTTGTATCTGTGCGCCATTATCTATCTTCTGGCCATTTACCGTTACTGATATTTCGGCATTTTCAGAAACGGTCCAGTTAATACCCTGCGAGGGTATTTCGGCTGTGACTATCACAAGCGATACATCTTTCTCAGGCTTTATTTTCAATGTTTTCTCGCTCAGCCCATCAGTGTTGGTAGTCTCACCATCCAATGTCAGACTTATAAGTCTGTAGCCGCTTGAAGCCTTAACCTTGATTTCCGACTCCTCTCCATGAGTAAGTTTGGTAGATGCGCTATAATCCACCCCGTCAACCGTTACAGTTGCATTCTCATGACCACTGACGGTGAGTGAGTATTCTTTCTTTTTCACCGTAACTTCGATATTCACAGCAGCATCTACAGTCAGTTCCTTGCTGAAAGTTCCATCGTTCAGGGCCTGATCAATCTCATTAATCTTTACATTTTCAAGATTATACCCCTTAGAAGGCGTTACACTGACACTTACCACCTTACCTTTCCGTACGCTATTACCATTCGCAAGCGCAGTCTCTCCGGCAGTGATTATTACAGTTGCTCCGGTATCGTCATTCACACTCCAATTGACTGTGTATTCAGCTATTCTTTCGGTAGTTGCCGAAATTTCCAGATTTCTGCTGACAGTGATTTCTTTATTCACAACAGTACCGTCGTCCGACAGCAGTTCAGATGGTACTACTGTTTTCAGAACATATCCGTCATCAGGAATGATAGTGACAAAAACCGATTTTCCTTCCTGAACCGTAAGCGGAGAGATCTCATTATCACCACCTGTGGTTTTCTTTACCATTATACTGCAATTACTATCGGCTACCCAGCTAACACTGAAGTTTGACTGCTTTTTCTCTACTTCTACAGAAATAGTTATGTCGTTATTAACAGTAAATACTCCGGTTTTAATCTGATTTGTTTTTTCAGAATCATGATTAGTATATTCCGTACTGTTTACTGTCAGTTTACTGATTACATAGCCTTTCGCATCTTCTGCTATAATATAGATTTCAGTTCCTGCCGCTACCTTTTCGCCCGAGCTGTATAATTTGAGAGTTTTATTATTATACACAAGTATTTCTGCACCCTCAACTGTTGTATCCCATGTGATCGAATATTCCTGAGGAGCAGGGACATCTTCAAAAGTTGCCACGATTTCACATGCATCAGTAAGCTCGTGCGTGAATACCGCTACTTTATCATTCGCAACAGTTTGGCTTACTCCACAGATAGTAACGCTATTGATCACCTTCATTTCCGGGGCTTCAACAGTTATCTCAAGTTTCGTCCCATGTGGAAGTGTGGCTCCACTCACTATCGTATTCTCCCCGCTCTTAACCGAGATATTTTCGCCAAAAGTAACAGCATATAGTTTCTGACTGAAAGTTGCCACAACATTGATGTCGCTTTCAACTTTAAGAGATAATTTGCTTTCAGATACAGAGTTCAACATCTCGACACCATTAACTAAGACTGATGTCAACTCATAACCATCGTTAGCACCAAAGCTTATTTCAACTTCCGAGTTCGCCTCTGCCTTACCTTCACCATCGATTCCGGCAATGCTCACAATTCCGCCCTCTCCACTCTCAGCAGTGACAGTGAAATATTCTATACTTGGAACCTCAGGAACCTCGGGCTCGCCCTCATCATAAGTCACCTCTATTTTCGACACTGATATATATAGCTGCTCATCGTAATCATCTGATTGACCAGGTACAACAGTTAACATTACATCTTTTTGTGGTATCGAAGAAGTCCACGCAAAAACACGGTTAGAATATGGCAACAATTGTGATCCATATTTTAGTCGTTCTCCGTTACTATCAAATCCATTGTGAATCTTAATCTCTGTTATCCCACCCTTTTCCGATTCACCGAGATAGGAGAAATTAAGATCAGAGTTATCTCTAAGATTATAGACAACATGATTTGGATCACTATCGTTCAGTTTACTATTCGCCTTATATGTAATTGAAAGCCGAACGAGGCCATTAACCTTCGTACTACTTGTAGGATTAGTTGCATCATCCCAAAAGACAACGCCGGACTCGTCATTAGGATCGACCGTGAATATCACGGTCTTTGCCTGGATCGGTAAGAAACCAAGCAGGAGTAGGAACATCGCTATTACGCGACGTCCCCATGAATTAAGTTTTTTCATGGACTGTGATTTATATTGTTATCTGATCATGATTTTCTCTACCTTCTGACCTCTGCGCACAAGATAGATTCCGGCCTTTGTAGGCCGCTCTTTGCCAAGACTTACACCTGAGATTGTATAATATATCGTCTCGCCATTGTCAACATTGATTTCCTCAATGCCATCCAATTCTGCAAACACCACAAGAAGTTGATGATCTTTGTCCATCTCTACACGAATCAGAAGACCGTAGGGCGTCTCGCTGAAAGCGGGATTTGCAGCTTCAATCACCGTTCCGTCGAGAAATGCACCGGCAAGTTGCTTTTTATCGTCAGGCAGGAGGAAAGCATAGGCAGTCTTGCCCTTCACGATTTTACATGGAAGCTCTTTTGGAGCGCCTATCGGGGTGTGGGTGTATTCATTAATGGCATCAAACACCTCCACTCTACCACCGGATGCAGTTACGGCGAGAGAACATGAATCAGCTTTCTCTGTACCATCTCCGGGATCAGTACCCGGGTCAGTACCTTGATCAGTATGAAAGTTGACCGAAACAGGATAAAGACAACGGGCCCCCCCATAAAGTCCAACGAAACCTGAGAGATCTGCCGTTTTATTTACAGCAGCCGACGACAGCACACGATAACGGTCATCCAGCCAAAGCGCACGACCATCTTCGCTGAATGCAACTCCATCTTTAATCGTAACATCGCGCAACGCGACGAAACTATGAAGCGGCAGCGACATTATGCGGTCTATCGTTGTTTCTTTAGCAACCGGTGCCTGACCACCCGTTGAAGATACCGCGGGGGTCGCTGACAGATTGATCACATCAAAGCCCTCTTTATCTTTGCCAAGTGTACCCGTTATCGACGAAAAAACCGTTCCGGGAGCATATCCCGTCGTTCCGCCTGTTATAAGTGGAATACAACTACCTGTAGCATCAGCGACATAAATAGTCGGTGGACAGGAATAGACTACGGTGAGACTCGTAGAAAGTGTACTGGGCGACTCAGACGATGCATTGTTAAGAAAATCAGCGATTGTATTCACTGACCCGAATCTATAGGTACGTTCAGCCGACGCATACTTACCGCGAGGAGTTACGGCTACAGCTTTGATAGTCATATTGTCGGGGAGCGATAATACTATCGGTTCTCTATATATCTCCGAATTTATGAATTTTGGAGTAGTACCGTCTGTCCTATAGTAAATTGTGGCATTAGCGACGTTACATGACAAAGCTATTCTCGTTTCCGGAGTTATCGGGTCATTAGCCTCGGGCGAGAATGTAATCACCGGCGTAGGGTCCTCATTATTGTCACTGCCCTGGTTATCATTGCCCTGATTGCTACCGCCCTGGCTGTCACTGCCTTGGTTGTCACCGCCCTGATTGTCACCGCCTTGGTTATCACTGCCCTGATTATCACCACCCGGCTCAGTTCCCGGAACTGCAGACTCATAATCGACTTCTATCACGCGAAACTTCATTGCATTACGGGCCTGACTGCTCACTCTCAGAGTGAGAGGCTCGGTGGTAGATCCAGTCCAATAATAGTACCCAGGATCACCGCTGACAAACGACAGTGATTGCGAACCGCATTTGATTCCGTCCGACTGATCATCAAATACATATAGTCTCACACCCGTAATTTTCATATAATTGTAAGGCGTGAAAACTAACTGTATCATTTTGCCAAGCGATCCATACCCTTTCGAAGCACTCTCGATGGTGAAAAGTCCTGCGGTCGAATTAGGATCAAAGTAAAGTTCAAAGCCACCTGCAACGCTAAGTTTACGCCAGCTAAGGTCACCAGTTTCAAGAACGGTCTTCGTAGCCTCTGTCTTATAGTCATATCCCGGCACAACAAACACATGTGTCTTAGCACCCACTTCCAGTGGCATAAGAACTATTGACAGGAGAAAGAAAGCTCGTAGCAACAGATAGCGGATGGTGCCATGCCCATCCGAGAAGTAATTTCCAGCAAAGGAAAACCTACCGGCATAATCTCGCCAGGTAGAATAGTTTGTAATCATTGGTATAGATATTAGGGTTATGAGTTGGTTGGTTTTATATTAGGAAGAATTAAATCACATTTTTGGTTATGATTATTAGGCAAATATAAAAATTAAATTTTACGTCCGACAGAATATAGCAATATTAATTGGTTAAGTTTTGTTAATCGCACATTTAATCAATAATTATTTGTAACTTTGCACCCCACTTTTCAAGAAATCAGCATATATCATTGGTAATTAGAGCTATATCTCTTTCACCACATAATTATTGTTCCCACAACTTTTATCTGAAAAATATATAACACCCACAACTATGGCATAGATAAATTCTTTCAAAAATAATTATAAATAATTTATCGGGAGGTTCTCGTGACATTTCTTGTTGGCCGACCTTTTGCACGACGAGTCAGCCAGACATTGACGAATATACAAAGCAACATGTCGCCTAAAACGAGGACGTTGATGTTGACCACAGTCGACAAACAGACATTGAACAGAATGAGAAGAAGTGAAACTGATAGGATGATAACCATAGCTCTACGCTGTGACAATCCAATCTCCAGCAGTTTGTGATGAATATGGTTTTTGTCGGGCAAGAAAGGGTTACTTCCATTACGCAAACGATGCAGAAATACCCTGACAACATCGAAGCATGGCACCATCAGCGGGACAAAAGCCATTATCAAGGGATTTGCCTCGCATGAGGTCAGATCGTAGTCGGCCATGTGGAGACCTAAGAAACTCAAAATACCACCGAGCGTCAGTGAGCCGGCGTCACCCATCAAAATTTTCTTTTGTCTGCGCGAATCGCCGAATACATTATAGTAGAAAAACGGTATGAGAACACCGAGAGTAGCAAATGACACCATTGCAAACACATATTCGCCCATTAAGAGGTATAAAATACCGAAATACAGACAACTTATACCACACAATCCCGACGCGAGACCATCAATACCATCGATCAGATTAATGGAGTTGATAATATATACAACGACGATCACCGTGAACAGACAACTAATGAAACCAGGCAACTCCGTGAGGCCTACGAAACCGTGTAGATCATCAAGGCATACTCCCCCGGCAATGAAAAGCACACCACAAACCATCTGAAAGGTTAACTTGGTTAAATAGTGAATACCGATTAGATCGTCGACTATGCCGACAAAATATAACAGCACTAAAGCACAAAAGCCGAATACCATCGGACGGGCAAAAGTCATAAAAACCGGGAGTAGCTCCCCGCCCACTATAGTGCTCAGTCCGACAAGCAATGACATTGATAACATAATTACAGGCACAAAGGCCATTCCACCCAACCGCGGAACAAGACTGTCGTGGATTTTTCGTTCATCAGGCTCGTCAAATAACGACCACTTGAATGCAATTCTAAGAATTTGGAGAATCACGATTCCACATAGCGGTACGCTAATCAGGCATACTAAAACACAATTGATCAGCCAGACTGACATCCTCACAGATTTAATAGAGAACTCTTTGCGGTTGCGACTATCAGAAAGTGAATCGTCGATGATAATATATCGGTCGAAGTTATCTTGCTGTTATTAAAATTTGATGACATTATATCTTGTTGGTCTTATGATAGAATAGGCAAAGTAATACCTTGAATACGACAAAAGTAAGAATAAAATTATATGGATGGAAGATAAACCGTTGATATATTAGTTAATCTTTATTAATTGTATAATTATTTGTACATTTGCAGTCGAAAAATTCAAAAGCTTTTTGATTTCTCATAAAGAAATTATCCCACTTATTCAAGCTAATAATATTTTCAAAGATGATATACTTCGACAGTGACTATATGGTTGGTGCGCATCCCGATGTGATGGCACATCTTGTAGAAACCAATATGCTCCACACCGTGGGGTACGGTTGTGATGAATTTACGGCGCGTGCCAAAGCGCTAATTCTTGAGGCATGCGGACTGGATAGGGGCGATGTGTTTCTACTTGAGGGTGGAACTCAGGCAAATGCGGTGGTGATCGACCGCTTGCTAGATCACAACGACGGTGTGCTTGCGGCAGACACGGCTCACATAAATGTGCATGAAGCCGGGGCCATAGAGTCGAACGGCCATAAGGTTCTGACGCTTCCAAACAGCGACGGCAAACTGATGGCAAAAGACGTAAGACGCTTTATTGCAGACTTCTATCGCGATGGAACCCATCAATTCATGGTGAGACCCGGAATGGTTTATATTTCTTACCCTACGGAACTTGGCACAATCTATTCACGCACTGAACTTGAGGAGCTTAAGGGTGTATGCGAGGAATACGAGATACCTCTTTATATCGACGGAGCCCGACTCGCTTATGGTCTGGCGATCAACGGTAGTGAGATGACACTCAAGGATATAGCATCGCTGTGTGATGTGTTTTACATCGGTGGCACAAAGTGTGGCGCTCTTTTCGGAGAAGCCGTAGTTACCAGTAAACCAGAGCTTTTACCAAGATTTGTGTCACTAATCAAACTCCACGGGGCCACATTGGCTAAGGGGAGGTTGCTGGGAGTGCAGTTTATCTCGCTATTTTCCAATGGATTGTATCAGAGAATCGGAGAACATGCTGTCAGAATGGCCATGAAGCTGAAGCAAGGCTTTGTAGATAAGGGATTTAAGTTGTTTATTGATTCGCCGAGCAATCAGCAGTTCTTCATTCTGCCAAACGCTAAGATTCAGTCACTCAAGGAGATAGCATCGTTTGAAATGTGGGGACCGGAAGGAGAAAAAGAAACGCCGGTAAGATTTGTAACCGACTGGTCTACAACAGAAAAAGACATCGACATCCTACTCGACAACCTCTAAAAGGCGAAAACAGTAAAAACCGGAGCTATTGGTCTGACTATCAATAGATCCGGTCGTTTTCCAACCTCCCTGCATCATTCAGCCAACCTCGAGGGATAGCCGGGCTTTACGGGGATATGTGAATCGTCCATCGCGGCGGAGTAAGCGAGCCATGCTGCAATCGCCGCGTTTACCCTCAGGTCGTCGAGCGACAGACGTTCGAAAGTGTCCATCGTGGTATGGTAAGCGCGGAAATAGTCGAGCGGATCCTGAATGAACTGATATGCCGGCAGACCCAGGCGAGTAAAGCTCACATGATCGGTGCTACCGACCTTGCGAGGCGAGAAGGTGTCGAAGCCGAGCGACACAAGGGGCTGCTTCCAGGCCTCGAAGAATGGGAAGGCCATATCGTTTTCCTCGAGATAGACGCCCTTGAATCGACCGGAACCGAAGTCCATGTTGAGATAAAGAGCGAAGTCGTCGTAACCGGGCAGCGTTTTCTTGTTCTTGCTGTCGAAGAGCTTTGTGTCGGCATAGCCTCGCGAACCATACAGGCCCTGCTCCTCGCCACCCCAGAGGGCGAGACGGATAGTGCGGCGGGGCTTCACGCCAAGCTCCTTCAGGATTCGCATGGCCTCGATCATGGTTATGCAGCCCGAAGCGTTGTCGGCTCCGCCGGTGCCACCATGCCATGAATCGAGATGGGCACCGATCAGCACCACCTCATTTTTCAGTTTAGGATCCGTGCCGGGAATCTCGGCTATGATATTATTGATCTTATGATTGTCGGTAAAAGTGTTGCGCACGTCGAGCTCCATGCCAACCTTCTCGCCGCTCTGTATGAGGCGACACATACGGCCATGGTCCTCGATCGGAAGAACAATCTCGGGCACAGGCTCGGGGTCGCCGACCTTATAGCTGACGCCACGCGAACCGGGAATATTGAAAGTGCCGTCCCCGACCATCACGGCCAGAGGACGCTCTGTGCGGATCAGAGAGTCGAGAGCGGCGCGGAAAGCCTTGTCAGGAGCCGTGTATCCCCGCCGTCCCCAGCCGCCGCCGGGACGCGTATCCTTTGTCATGTCCTTCAACTGCTCGTCGGTATAGCGCGAAGCCATAGGCTGGAAAGAAAGCTCGTATTCGCGCGTAGGGGGCATCAGGACAATCTTGCCGGTAAGATTACCGCGATACTTATCGAGATCGTCGACGGTCTTGGCATCGAGCAGAATGCACTCCCCCGTCACAAGACCGTCGGTGCTACCCGACCAGGCTTTGGGATTCGCGGCAAAACTGCAATAATAGGGAGCCGTCATGGCAACGTAGTTTCTCTCGTTATCCCAGCCACCCTTGGGGAAGTCGGATGCAAACTCGACCCGCACGTTCTCAAGCCCGAGATCCCGGAGCTTGTCGGTGACAAGCTGCTCGGCACGGAGCTTCATCCTTGAGGCGGCCAGGCGCGATCCGAGACGATCGGTCATAAAGCGGGCGATGCTATCGATCTGCGAACGGGAAAAAGCCTCCTCTTTGACGCGGTAGGCCATTTCGTCGGGCTGACGGGTCTGAGCCTGGAGGGCAACGGCTACAGACAGACAAGCAACCCATGTCAACACTTTTTTTGTCATCAGGAAATGTTTTAACGATTGTAGACGGCCGGAAAGCAATATAGCATTCCGGCCGTCGATATTCTTCAGAAATCAGAAAGTTCAGCGAGAAGAAGCGCTGTAATTGGGAGCTTCGCTTGTAATAGCGACATCGTGAGGATGGCTCTCAGCAACACCAGCGTTAGTGATACGGGTGAACTTGGCACTATGGAGAGCATCAATATCCTTGGCTCCACAGTAGCCCATACCGGCACGGAGACCACCAAGCATCTGATAGGTAACCTCGTAGAGAGAACCCTTGAAAGGCACACGGGCAGCAATGCCTTCGGGCACCAGCTTCTTGACATCGTTTTCGTTGCCCTGGAAATAGCGGTCTTTCGAACCTTTCTCCATAGCCTCGAGCGATCCCATACCGCGATAAGCCTTATACTTACGGCCGTTGTAGATGATGGTGTCGCCGGGGCTTTCCTCGACACCGGCAAGCATACCACCGAGCATCACCGAATGAGCGCCGGCAGCAAGAGCCTTGACAATATCGCCGGAATAACGGATACCGCCATCGGCAATCAGAGGCACATCGGTATCGGCGAGCGCCTTGGCTACATCGTAAACTGCGGAAAGCTGAGGCACACCTACGCCGGCGATAACACGGGTTGTGCATATCGATCCGGGACCGATTCCGACTTTCACACCGTCGGCACCATTCTCGACAAGGAATTTTGCAGCCTCGCCTGTAGCGATATTGCCCACCACTACGTCGATCTGAGGATATTTCTCCTTAACAGCACGAAGAACGCCTACGACGCCTTTCGAATGGCCATGGGCGGTGTCGATAACGATAGCATCGACGCCGGCCTCGACAAGAGCGTCGGCACGCTGCATGGAATCGGGAGTGACACCTATACCGGCAGCCACACGAAGACGTCCGCGGGCATCCTTGCAGGCATTGGGTTTGTCCTTGGCCTTGGTGATATCTTTATATGTGACCAGACCAATGAGATGGCCGTCGGCATCTACTACAGGCAATTTTTCAATCTTATGCTCCTGAAGAATCTGAGCAGCCTCCTCAAGATTGGTAGACTGATTGGTGGTGACAAGATTTTCGGTGGTCATGACCTCGTCGACGGGACGGTCGAGATTTCTCTCGAAACGCAGGTCGCGGTTAGTCACGATACCGACCAGATGCCGGTCGTCGTCGACCACGGGGATACCTCCAATATGATATTCCTCCATCATTGCAAGAGCCTGACGAACGGTGCTACCGCGCTTGATGGTAACAGGATCGTAGATCATACCGTTTTCAGCACGCTTCACCGCATGAACCTGGCGCGCCTGTTCGGCAATCGACATATTTTTGTGGATAACTCCAATACCGCCCTCACGAGCTATAGCAATAGCCAGACTGGCCTCGGTGACAGTGTCCATCGCTGCCGAGACAAGAGGAACATTAAGAGTTATACGACGGGAAAAACGGGTCTTAAGATTAACCTCGCGTGGAAGAACTTCCGAATATGCCGGAATAAGAAGGACGTCGTCAAATGTCAGACCGTCCATTTTTACTCTATCTGCAATAAATGACATAGTGTAGGGAAACAGATTTATTGCGTGCAAAGGTAACAATTTTTCAGCAATTGAGAGGCAAGAAACGCACAAATATTTTTGGAGTGGCATTAAACGGGCAAAGATAATACGTCTTCCCCGTGGTGTCGGGCGGCCACTCCACTCCTTACACCCCTACATACTTTGAACCTTCTTTATGGTGAATTGGAAATTTTGAGATGAGGGAGGAAAGGTGTAATTTTGCAGTATTATGACGATAGCATTGGTAATACTGGCGCTGCTGACGGCGGCGCTTACACTGCACGCTGTGAGAAGTGCGGGACAGATAGCGGAGGAACGCAGAAAAGCCTCGACGGCAGAAGAGCGTGCGGAACTATACCGACAGCAACTGGCGGAGTTAAAAGCGCAGACAGACCGCGACACAGAACGCTTCAGGAATATGGCTACGGAGATATTCACGACCCAATCTGAAAGACTGAGGCACACAAACGAGCAGAGGCTGAGCGAACTGCTCACTCCCCTGTCGGACAATATAAGGGAATTCAAAAAGGCGGTGAACGAAAGCTACACGGCGGAAGCGCGGGAGAGATTCGCACTCGACGGCAGGATAAGGGAACTGATAGAGGCGAACCGCATGAGCAGCCGGGAGACTCATGAACTCGCCACAGCACTGCGCGGAAGCAACAAGGCACAGGGCGACTGGGGCGAAATGGTGCTTGAAAATATTCTGGAGAAGTCAGGACTGCGGAAAGGCGAGGAGTATGTGGTTCAGGCCACCACCACCATGGGCGGCCAGCAGCTGAAAAATGAATCGGGAAAACAACTGAGGCCGGACGTAGTGGTGAACTATCCGGACGGCAGGACGCTGGTCATAGATTCGAAAGTATCGCTGACGGCTTTCCTGCAGATGGCAAACGCCACAAACGCAGCAGAACGGGGAGCGGCAGCAGAACGACACATAGAATCAATGCGCCGACATGTGGACGAGCTCGCTAACAAAGAGTATCATCGCTACGTGGGGGAACGGCGGACTGATTTCGTGCTGATGTTCGTGCCAAACGAAGCGGCATATATGGCGGCGATGCAAGGGGACCCGGGGCTGTGGGAGCGCGCATGCAGCAAGAGCGTGCTGATAGTGTCGCCGACGCTGATAGTGTCGGCGCTGCGGCTGATAGAACAGCTCTGGAGCCGCGACCGCCAGACAAGGAACGCCATCGAGATAGCCGAGGCTGCGGGAAAGATGTATGACAAACTGGCCTCGTTCGTTGAAGACATGATCAAGATAGAGCGCTCGATCGACACGGCGAAGGGATCGATGAACGACGCCATGAGAAAACTGAGCGAGGGCACGGGCAACCTGCTGTCGCGCGCACAGAAGCTAAAAGAATTAGGCGCGAAAACATCCAGACAGATGAAAATCGCGCCTAAAAATGAGGTAGACGAAGAGGATCAGGAACGGGTGTCGTAGTCGGCCAATGCCATCTGGAGCCGTTTGCGGGCGTAATAGATGCGGCTCTTGACAGTGCCGACAGGGAGATTCATTTTGCCTGCGATCTCGGCATAGCGGTAGCCGGCGAGGTGCATCGTGAAAGGAATACGATAGTCGTCGGAGAAAGAATTGATGGCACTGTTGATCTCCTTGACGGCGTAGCTCTCGTCGGGAGAAGAGTGACCCGACTCCTCGGCAACATTGAGCTGATAAAGATCGTCGGACGTGTCGATGACTGTTCCGGACTTGACTGTGCGACGATAGTTGTTGATGAAGACGTTGCGCATAATGGTGAAGATCCAACCCTTGAAATTGGTGTTGGCCACATAGCGGTCCTCATTGTCGAGCGCCTTGAGCGTGGTGTCCTGCAGAAGATCGTAGGCATCGTCGCGGTTAAGCGTGAGAGTGTAAGCAAAGTTAAGCAAGTTGGTCTGCAGACCGAGCAGTTGCTGTTTGAATAAAGCGTGTGTCATAGTAAAAGTAGCTGAGAGAGATAAAGCCAGATAAAACGTTGAAAACCCCGCGGAAAGCGGGAAGGCAGTATTTCCGCCTATAAAAACAACAACAAATGTCAGAGAAATTCTTTACAGTTTCACAAAAATAAAACTAAAAGTGTGGCATTTTGCCATCTTTAACACAAGATGTAAAATAATGAGAGGGGGGCGCCAATACTAAATCAGCAGCGCGCCCCTCTCAGAAAAAGAGACTTACAAAACTTGTGGCACCCCGGAGGACTCTGCCAGCGTTACCTCTTCCTGGGATAGACAAATTTCTTGAATTCCTTGCCATCGCGACCAATTATGGTCACGTCGAGATTCTCAGGATCGACCTTGACATCGAGGGCGTGCTTATTGGAATTAACCAAAATGGGGAACTGGGCACCATCGGTTCCGGGCTCATTATACTCGTACTTATGGAGGTGTCCGCAAATCATCAGATCGACACCCGCTTCGTTAAGAATCGGGAGGAAAAGCTTTTTTGCATGCAACTGCCCATGCCAAGTATCCTTGACGGGAGGGACGTGAGTGATAACGACTCGATATGCCGCATTTCTAAAGTCGTCGGAATTGACAACCTGCCTGAGCCAAGCAGCCTGCTGCTCGCGATAATCATCGAAAAAGGCAGTACCGGAATATTCAATCGATGAGTCAGGCTTATCCTCGCCACCATCCATGACGATAAAGAAAACCGGGCCTTGACTGAAAGTGAAATAAGGGAGACCGGTAGGAGTGGGGAAATAATGCAGGAAATTCTTTGAGAAATTTCCGCGCGTCTCATGGTTGCCACGCGACATATAGAATGGGGTCTCGGAAGCGAACTTGCGCACAGCATTGTTGACGAAGCCGTTCATGATCTGATCCTCACTCTCCATATAGCTGACCATATCACCATTGAAGACAACAAAATCAATCCTGTCTTTATCGAAACCGCTCATAAGATCCATAAACAGGGCGCTATCGCCATGAATATCGTTAACGACCATAAATTCGACGGAAGGAAGGGAAGCATCGTTGGTGCGAAAAGTCAGAGGAAGGCGTCCGTAAACATCCGTAGACGCCGTAGGGCCATAAGCCACATAGTAGGGACCTTCTTCAAGAACCTCGTGGGAAAAGATGCGGTAACGGTATTTGGTACCTTTCTGAAGATTTGGGATCCGCACCTTATGAACTGTGTCGATGACGGCACGACCGAGATAGGTAGAATAATACTGGGGCCGCTCTTCCGCATAAAAATGAAGAGAGTCGTCGGGAGCAATCTCTACCCAGGAAACGGCCCTGTTGTTAGTGGTCCAGACGATAGTCGCTTCGTTTTCGTTAACGAGCTGGAGATAGGGGCCTGATGTGATTTTAATTCTCTCGCCAAAAACTGTTCCTGCGACCAAGACAAGCAGAGACAAAAGAATATGCTTTCGTTTCATAATAAGATGGTGGAAAATAAGTTGTAAAATAATCCGGATAATATGTGAATCTAAAACAGAGAGCAGACCGAGCAGGCCTGAGCACGGAGAAGAGGGAAAAAACCAATGTCAACAAATCAGGGCGAAACAGATGATAAAGCACTAAAGAGGAAAGTGATTAGCGGGAAATTTGCCGTGATTTACACGGCAAATTTCCCGCTAATCAAAAGTGTATCAATCCTTATTGGCGCGCTTACGCTCAAGCTCGTCGAGAATGATCTTGCGGAGGCGGATGTGATGGGGAGTAACCTCGACATACTCATCTTCCTTGATATACTCAAGAGCCTCTTCGAGCGAGAAAACGACGGGGGGCACGATGCGGGCTTTATCGTCGGCACCGCTGGCACGCATATTGGTAAGTTTTTTTGACTTGGTGACGTTGACAACGATATCCTTGTCCTTGGCATTCTCGCCAACCACCTGCCCTGCATAGACTTCCTCCTGGGGAAAAATGAAGAATTTTCCACGATCCTGAAGCTTGTCGATGGCATAGGCATAGGCCGTACCCGCCTCCATAGCGATGAGAGATCCATTGGTGCGACGCTCGATGTCGCCCTTCCAGGGCTGATATTCGAGGAAGCGGTGAGCCATAATCGCCTCGCCGGCAGAAGCGGTGAGGACATTGTTGCGCAGGCCAATGATACCACGAGAGGGGATATTGAATTCCATCTGGATACGATCGCCGTGAGTGTTCATCGAAATCAGGTCGCCCTTACGGCGTGTAACCATATCAATCATCTTGGAGCTGTATTCCTCGGGAACGTCGATAGTAAGCAGCTCGACCGGCTCGCACTTACGGCCATCAATCTCCTTGATGATAACCTGGGGCTGACCGACCTGAAGCTCGTATCCCTCACGACGCATAGTCTCGATAAGGACCGACAGATGAAGGACGCCGCGACCATAAACAGTCCAGACGTCGCTGGAGGGATCTTTAGAGACCCTCAGGGCAAGATTGCGGTCGAGCTCGCGGGTGAGACGATCGCCGATATGACGGGAGGTGACATACTTGCCATCGCGACCAAAGAACGGGCTATCGTTAATCGTGAAGGTCATTGACATCGTGGGTTCGTCGATAGCAATGCGCGGAAGAGCCTCGGGAGTATCGGCAGCAGCAACGGTGTCGCCGATCTCGAAATTCTCAAGACCAACAATGGCGCAGATATCGCCACTCGACACACTCTCGACACGCTTGCGTCCCATGCCCTCGAATGTGTGAAGCTCCTTGATGCGCTGCTTGATCACAGAACCGTCTTTCTTGCAAAGAGCGATCTCCATACCCTCGCGGAGAGTGCCGCGATGAACCCTGCCAATAGCGATACGGCCGACATAGCTCGAGAAATCGAGCGAAGTGATGAGCATCTGGGCAGGGCCCTCGAGTGTGACCGGCGCCGGGATATTGTCGATTATCGCATCAAGAACGGCCTGGATATTGTCGGTCGGTTTCTGCCAGTCGGTGCTCATCCAGCCCTGCTTAGCAGAACCGTAAACAGTGGGGAAGTCAAGCTGATCTTCGGTAGCATCGAGACTGAACATGAGATCGAACACCATCTCCTGGACCTCGTCGGGCCGGCAATTAGGCTTATCGACCTTATTGATCACCACGACAGGCTTAAGACCCATCTGAATAGCTTTCTGAAGAACGAAACGCGTCTGAGGCATAGGACCCTCGAAAGCATCGACAAGCAGAAGGCATCCATCGGCCATATTAAGGACTCGCTCAACCTCGCCTCCGAAATCGGAGTGACCGGGAGTGTCGATGATATTGATCTTGCAGTCGCGGTAGGCTATAGAAACATTTTTGGAAAGGATAGTAATACCGCGTTCACGCTCCAGATCGTTGTTGTCGAGGATGAGATTGCCAGCGGCCTGATTGTCGCGAAACAGATGGCCTGCCATCAACATTTTGTCGACGAGAGTGGTCTTACCGTGGTCGACGTGAGCAATGATGGCAACGTTGCGAATATTCTGCATAGTGAAGTAAAATATTGAGGGCGCAAAATTACTCAAAAAATCGCAAAAGGTAAAATTCTTTTTCATACAAAGCGATGTTAGGGGCAGGTGCGCATGGCTGACGGAATAATTTTGCTTAATTTTGCGGGACGAAAAAGAAAGGAAATGAGCATAACAATACTTGGAATAGAATCGTCGTGCGACGACACCTCAGCAGCAATCGTGAGAGACGGAATATTGCTGAGCAACGTAATCGCATCGCAATCAGTGCATGAGGAATATGGCGGAGTGGTTCCGGAACTGGCATCACGCGCCCATCAGCAGAACATAGTGCCGGTTGTGGACGCAGCGCTGAAAAGAGCAGGCATAAGCAGGCAGGAACTGAGCGCAATAGCGTTTACCCGCGGGCCGGGACTGCTGGGGTCGCTACTGGTAGGGACATCGTTTACGAAAGGGCTTTCGCTGGGACTGAGATGCCCGATAATAGACGTGAACCATCTGCACGGCCATGTATTAGCACAATTCATAAAGAAGACGGCGGAAGACGAAGTGCCGGAGTTCCCGTTTCTATGTCTGCTCGTGTCGGGAGGAAACAGCCAACTGATACTTGCAAAAAGCTACAAGGAAATGGAAATTCTGGGCAGAACGATAGATGACGCAGCCGGGGAAGCATTTGACAAATGCGCAAAGGTGATGGGACTGCCCTATCCCGGAGGACCGCACATAGACCGCCTGTCGAAAGAGGGAAACAACAAAGCATTCAGATTCGCCAAGCCACATATAGACGGGCTGGACTACAGTTTCAGCGGGCTAAAGACGTCGTTTCTATATACCGTCAGAGACGGACTGAAAACCGATGCCGACTTCATAGAGAAAAACAGAGCTGATCTGGCAGCCTCGCTGCAAAGCACCATCACAGCCATACTGCTTGACAAACTCGACAAAGCAGTGAAGCAGACAGGAGTGAAAACAGTGGTGATAGGCGGAGGCGTATCGGCGAACTCAGAAGTAAGAGAAGCCGTTGCGGATTACTGCAAAAGGCGTGGGCTCAAAGCCTTCATACCGGCCAGAGAATTTACTACCGACAACGCCGCTATGGTTGCGACAGCGGGATACTTCAAATATCTGGATAAAGAGTTCTGCAGCTACTCAGAGGTGCCTTTCGCCAGAGTAACCGTAGAAAACGTGTGAGAAATGCTAACTGAATGGCAACATGAACTCACTGCCGCGGGATCGGACGAAAAGCGGAAGGTGCTTGAACGTTTTTTCAAGACGGGGCCGGGCGAGTATGGTGAAGGAGACAAATTTATCGGAGTGACAGTTCCGGCCAACAGAGCCATATCGAAGAAATATCACACAAGCGATATGGATGAGATACTGGCGATGATAGATAGTGACGTGCATGAGTTCAGACTGGCAGGACTGCTGGCACTGGTGGAACGATATAAGAAAACAAAGGCGCGCGAAGAGAAGGAAAGAATAGCGGCATTGTATCTGGGACACTGTCATAAGGCAAACAATTGGGACCTGGTGGACCTGAGCGCACCCTACATCGTCGGAGAAGAACTCGCGGAAGGGAGAGGAAAAGGAGTGACCGACGGACTGCTGGCCTCGGGCAATCTGTGGAGAGAGCGGGTTGCGATCGTATCGATGCTGACGCTGATAAGGAAAGGAAATATCGAGACACCGATGGCGACAGCAACGAAGCTGCTCGGACATCCACACGATCTAATAAAGAAGGCCACAGGATGGG
The DNA here is from genome assembly GCA_014801735.1 of Bacteroides sp. The sequence continues at coordinate 169,817 of JAAVDO010000006.1, forward strand.
TGCTGAGAGAATGCGGAAAGAAGAACCCGGAAGCACTGAGGCACTATCTGAAAGAGCATATCGGGCGAGTGTCGACCACAACGCTGAGCTATGCCATAGAAAGATTTGACAAAGCGGAGCAGAAGCAATGGAGAGAGGACAGGAAAACAGCCACAGGGCGGAATAATAAAAATCAGCTAAAAGGATAGGACATGAAGGTAACAATCATAGCTATAGGTGACGAAATTCTGCTGGGACAGGTGACGGATACCAACAGCGGAATGCTTGCGAGAAAAATGGCACCATACGGATGGGAAGTTAACGAAGTGTTGACGATAGCCGACGATGCCGAGGCTATCACCGAAGCAATAGAACATGCTTTAGGCTCAACGCAGGTAGTACTGACAACAGGCGGACTGGGCCCAACAGCAGACGACATAACCAAGCCAACACTCTGTAAAATATTCGGTGGAGGCCTGCATTTTGATGAATCAGTGCTGGAAAACGTAAAGAACGTGATGCACAGCCGAGGCCGAGCACTCAACAAACTTACAGAAGGACAAGCGATGGTGCCAGACGCAGCCAAAATTATTCAGAACAGAGTAGGAACCGCTCCCCTACTTTGGTTTGAACGAGAGGGAAAGGTGTTGGTGTCGATGCCGGGTGTTCCGTTTGAAACAGAAGAGATGTTCGGATCGGAGGTGCTCCCGCGACTGCTGAAGCACTTCGAGAATGACATAGTGACAACACACACGACACTGATAGAAGCAGGAGTGAGCGAATCGGCACTTGCAGAACACCTTGCTGAATTTGAAGCGAAACTAAACCCATGCCTGCACCTGGCGTATCTGCCGAAACCGGGCATAATAAGACTTCGGCTCGACGGGAAACTGAACGACGGGGAGAAACTAAATAAAATAGCCCATGAAGCGGCAGAAGAGCTGAAAGATCTGACAAAAGAATGGCTGATATGTGACGAAGATCTGCCAACAGCCGCGATTCTGCTGAACATTCTGAAAGAGCGAGGGCTGACAATAGGAACAGCAGAAAGCTGCACGGGAGGCAACATAGCCCACGAAATCACCCTAATAGCCGGAAGTTCGGAAGCAATGAAAGGCGGAGTTGTAGCGTACTCGAACGAGGTGAAGCGGAACATACTTGGTGTTGACAGAGCGACGCTTGAAAAGCACGGAGCAGTGAGCATACCGGTCGTAGAGCAGATGGCAGCAGGAGCGAGAAGATCGCTGGGGTGTGACATAGCAGTGGCCACAAGCGGAATAGCAGGCCCGGGAGGAGCAACAGAAGGTAAACCCGTCGGGACAGTATGCGTAGCCATAGCCGGGCCCGGAGAACGAATGATGAGCACCACACTCCACCTGCACGGCAAAAGAGGGCTGATCATAGAACGCGCGACCTCGGAGGTGTTTCTGGCAGCCATAAAGATATTGAGAGAGGCAGAATGACCGAGGTCCGAAAAGTTCAGACAACATTATTTAAATATCCCCTTAATAAATGATAGGTAAAATTAACACACAATTAAGTGATTGATTATACAGTATTATCTAATTTTGTAGCAAAAGAGCGGAAAACGCTGGAGAAATATGATGTCTGACCCGACAGACAAGGATTATGGACAAGCAGCAAACCAGTCCGCACTGAACATCAACAAGATAAAACCACAACCTCTAAATAAAGAAATGAGCGACAACGCAAACATCAGGGAACTCAATGACTTAGTAGTGTCAAAGAGCAACTTTGTATCGCTGGTCACACAAGGAATGGATCAGGCGATAGTAGGTCAGAAACATCTTGTAGACTCGCTGCTCATCGCACTGCTCGCAAACGGACACGTGCTGCTCGAGGGCGTTCCGGGTCTGGCAAAAACCCTCGCGATCAAGACACTGGCACAGGTGATCGACGCCAAGTTCAGCCGCATACAGTTTACACCCGACCTTCTGCCCGCCGACGTGATCGGTACGATGGTATACAGCGTTCAGAAAGAACAGTTCCAGATAAAGCGTGGTCCGATATTCGCCAACTTCGTGCTGGCAGACGAAATCAACCGTGCCCCGGCAAAGGTGCAGAGCGCCCTTCTCGAAGCCATGCAGGAGCGCCAGGTGACGATCGGCGACACAACGTTCAGACTCGACGAGCCTTTCCTTGTGATGGCAACGCAGAACCCAATCGAACAGGAAGGTACGTATCCGCTGCCGGAAGCGCAGGTAGACCGTTTTCTGCTGAAGGTGATCATAGGCTATCCGACAAAGGATGACGAACGCCTGATCATACGCCAGAATATCTCGCCGATTAAGCGCCCGATACACGCGCTGCTTCGCCCCGAGGAGATCATCGAAGCGCAGAGAGTGGTGAACCAGATTTACCTTGACGAGAAGATAGAACGCTACATAGTGGACATCGTGTTTGCGACCCGCTACCCCGCCGACTATTCGCTGCCCGACCTGAAGGATATAATATCGTTCGGAGCATCGCCTCGTGCATCGATCTCGCTTGCGAAGGCAGCCCGCTCGTATGCTTTCCTGCGCCAGAGAGGCTATGTAGTTCCGGAAGATGTGAGAGCCATTGCACACGACGTGCTCCGTCACCGCATCGGACTGAGCTATGAGGCCGAGGCACAGAACATATCTACCGACGAAATCATCTCGGAAATTCTTGACAAGGTTGAAGTGCCCTGATCACAGTTGCACCCTGAAAGAGAAACGTGGAAACCGAACTCACTAATGGTAAATGGAAGCAAGCGAACTACTCAAGAAAGTCAGAAAAATTGAGATAAAGACACGCGGATTGTCGCAGAACATATTTGCCGGCGAATATCATACCGCATTCAAAGGACGCGGTATGACATTCAGCGAGGTGCGCGAATATCAGTATGGCGATGATGTGCGCGATATTGACTGGAACGTTACAGCTCGCCACAACCATCCGTTTGTGAAGGTGTATGAGGAGGAACGAGAGCTGACGGTGATGCTCCTTGTGGATGTGTCGCACTCGCGTCTGTTCGGAGCCGAAGGTCCTCAGAAGAGAGAGGTTATAGCTGAAGTGGCGTCCACTCTGGCCTTCTCGGCAATACAGAACAATGATAAGATAGGAGTGTTGTTTTTCAGCGACAAGGTTGAGAAGTTCATTCCCCCGAAAAAGGGAAGAAAACATATCCTATTTATCATCAGAGAGCTGCTGACTTTTACACCGGAGAATAACTCGACAGATATCTCGGTAGCACTGCGATTTTTCACGGATGCACTCAAGAAACGCGCAACCACCTTCCTGATATCGGACTTCATCGACAATCATGACTACTCGAAGGCATTGTCGGTAGCAAGAAACCGACATGACGTGATTGCCGTGCAGGTGTATGACAAACGCGACACCCAGCTGCCCGATATAGGATTGATGAGAGTGGCCGATCTGGAGACAGGCAAAGAAAGGTGGATCGACACTTCGTCGAAGAAAGTGAGAAAGGCATATAGCCGATGGTGGTATGAACGGCAGCAGAAAATGTCGGAAACGATGAACCGGGCGAGAGTAGACGTAGCCTCCATAGCCACAGACGAGGACTATGTTGCAGCCCTGATGGGACTCTTCAGACGCCGCGGTACCGCGGGCCACTGACCTATCTACACCTAAAGCATTAAGACAAAAACACGATAAAGAGAGAGCACTTGAAACGAATAGCCTCAATACTAATAGGCACGGCGATCGCCGCCACAATAGCCACGACCGGAGCCGACCGACAGGTAGCCGTAAAGGCATCGCTCGATTCGGCCAGTCTGGTGATGGGTCGTCAGACCACACTGCACCTGGAGGTAGTAGGACCAATAGGTGAGGAGGGCGACGTCATGCTGCCCGATTCAATCTGGCAGGAAGTTGAAGTGAGAAGTGTGGGCGAGCCGAAATATACGGATCTGGGCAACGGCCGAAGGCAGATGCTACGCGACATCATACTTCAGTCGTTTGACTCGGGAGTGTATACGCTTCCACCAGTGCTGTATATAGACGGCAGCGATACTTTCATCTCCAACCGCCCTGTAGTGAAAGTGCTCCCCGTGGCAGTAGACACCCTCAAAACAGTGCATGATTATGCCGATGTGGTGAATCCGAAGCGCCAGATACTGGACTATGTTCCAGACTGGATGGCGGATTACGGACTGTGGATTCTGCTGTGTCTGATAGCTGTCGGAGCGGGTATATACGTCTACCTGCGCTATAAGAAGCAGGGCAGAATACTCCCGATGCCCGTTAAACGCGAGGAACCGCCATACGAAATGGCTATCCGCCAGCTTGACGAACTGAAGGGCGAAAGCCTATGTGAGCGCGGCGAGGAGAAGCAGTATTACACGAGGCTGACCGATATTCTGAGAGTTTATCTGCAAAGGAGATTCGGCATCAACGCGATGGAAATGACCACCACACAGATCCGCCACGCACTGCACCACAATGAGGAAACACGCCTGTCGGAGAAGCAACTAAGCAAGGTGCTCGAAATGGCCGACTTCGTTAAATTCGCAAAGGTGCGTCCACTGCCCGACGACAATATCGCCGCCATGCGGTCGGCGGTGCAGTTCGTTGAAGAGACGAAGCCTGCACCCGTAGCAGAAGACTCTGAGAAGGAGGAGCATGCCGAGAAGGCAAAAGATAATAAAAAAGCCAAGACTAACTGAACACGACCATGATATTTGCACATCCCGACTATCTCTGGGGGCTATTGATACTGGTGCCATATGTAGCGTGGTATATCTGGAAGCGCGGACGACTACACGCGTCGGTGGCACTCTCGACAACTGTACCTTTCGCCAAAACAGGATTCTCGATGAGAGCATTATTGCTTCACGCAATGTTTGGAGTGAGACTGCTGGCGATAGGTTGTCTGATAGTGATGGTCGCCCGCCCTCAAACCCGCGACCGATGGAGCACCACGGCAACCGAAGGCACCGATATAGTGATAGCTCTGGATATATCGTCGTCGATGCTCGCAAGAGATTTCAAGCCCGACAGATTTGAAGCCGCCAAGCAGGTGGCATCGAAATTCGTTGCAGGAAGAGAATCGGATAATATCGGCGTTGTGATATTCGCGGGAGAAAGTTTCACAGCAGTACCGATGACAACCGACCGCGCCATGCTCATCAATTATATAAATGATATAAAGATGGGTATGCTGCAAGACAACACGGCCATAGGCGACGGTCTGGCAACCTCGATCAACAGAATAAAAGACGGAAAAGCCAAGTCGAAAAGCATAATACTCCTGACTGACGGATCGAACAATACGGGAGTTGTGGCTCCGAAAACAGCCGCTGAAATAGCGAAAAAATACGGTATAAAGGTTTATACAATAGGTATAGGCCGCAACGGAATGGCACCTTTTCCAGCTGAAAACGAATTCGGAAGAATAGAATATGTGAACATGCCGGTGGTGATTGATGAAGAGACGCTCAAGACGATAGCATCGACTACGGGAGGCAAATATTTCAGGGCAACCGACAATAATGTTCTGACATCAATATTCGAAGAGATAGATTCGCTGGAAAAGAGTCAGATAGACGTGAGAAATTTCTCGCATACGGAAGATAATTTCATGCCATGGGCTTTGCTTGCATTCGCCCTGCTGGCACTGGAACTGTTGCTTCGCAACACCGTGCTAAGATCAATACCCTGATTCTTAACGACACAGAAAAAGAGTCAATAAGCAACGACAATGATCAGTTTCGCAAATCCCCAATATCTTTATCTGCTCGCAGCAGTGCCGTTGCTGGCGCTGCTCTACACACTCGCACGAATAAGCCGCCGCAGGAAACTGCGCCGCTTCGGACGTCAGGATGTGATAAAGCACCTTATGCCGGAAGCATCACGCTATACCGGCTGGCTCAAGCTGGCCCTTGAACTGCTGGCCCTGACAGCCATAATATTTGCCTTAGCCCGCCCCGTGGCTCCATCGAGGATCGAAAAGACCGAGACAGAGTCGACACAGGGTATCGAAGTGATGATCTGTCTCGATGTGAGCAATTCAATGCTGGCGTCGGCAACGGACGATCCGAACGGAGTGAGCAGACTTCAGCGTGCAAGGTTCATACTTGAGAAAATGATCGATAAGATGAACAACGATAAGGTAGGCCTGATAGTATTTGCGGGTGAAAGCTATACCCAGCTCCCGATAACCTCGGACTACATATCGGCGAAGATGTTTCTTAACGATCTGTCGACCGACATGGTGCCGACTCAGGGCACTGCAATAGGAGCGGCAATAGATATGGCAGTAACATCGTTTACTCCGGATTCGGACTGCGACAAAGCGATAATAATAATCACCGACGGAGAGAACTTTGAAGATGATGCCGTGGCTGAGGCTGCCAGGGCCGCGAGCGCCGGTATTCAGGTGGATGTTATCGGCGTAGGCAGCGGTAACGGCGCTCCTATACCCCTGAAAGGAAAGAAGGGTGAATATATGACCGACCAAAACGGTGCTCCGGTAGTGACTAAACTCGACGAAACCACGGCCGAAGAGATAGCTAAAGCCGGTAAAGGTATATACCTGTCGGGGGCAAGTTCGTCGGTAACAACCGAACTCGACGACCAATTGTCAAAACTTAAGAAATCGGAATATCAGAGACTGACATCATCGCCGGCAGCCGAACTGTTTCCAATTTTCGCAATCATAGCATTACTGCTTTTACTCGTGGATACTATCATACCTTACAGAAAGATTTCGTGGCTGAGAGGCATAAACTTCTTCACTAAAAGCGTGAAGACAGTGGCAGTAGTGACACTGGTTTCGGGAGCATGGACATCGGCATGGGCGGCAAACGACGCCAAACCGACAGGTCAGAGCAACCGTTATGAGCGAAACTACGTGGCAGACGGAAACAAACTGTATAAGGAGAAAAGGTTTGCCGAAGCCGAGGTGATGTATAAGAAAGCTCTGGAGTCGAACCCGAACTCTGAGACAGCTCTTTTTAATCTCGCAGCTTCGTATATCCGTCAGGCAGGCTCGGCCGATCCGAACTCGGGTAATAACCCGATGGCTCAGGCTTCGGAGATCCTGAACCGACTGGCAAAGGAGGCATCCAATCAGACAATCTCGGAACTGGCATATTACAATCTGGGCAATATGGCTTTCAATCAGGAAAATTATCAGCAAAGCATTGAAAGCTATAAAAACGCACTGAGACGCAATCCGGACAACGACAAGGCCCGCGAGAACCTGAGACTTGCGCAACTGAAGCTAAAGGATCAGCAGAATGATGACAAGAACAAGGATCAGAATCAGGATAATCAGGACCAGAATCAGGATCAGCAGCAACAGCAGCAAAACCAGGACCAGAACCAAGATCAGAACCAGGACCAAAATCAGGATCAAAACCAGGACCAACAGCAACAGCAACAACAGAAAGATCAGGACAAGCAACCTCAACAACAGAAGCAGGGAATGAGCGATGCCAACGCAGAGCAGATTCTGAAAGCTATGGAAAATGAGGAGGCAGCCACACGCAGGAGGGTTGAAGCACAGCGCCGCAAAACTCAGGAGGCACGTCGCAGAAAAGTGACGAACCCGTGGTAAGATAATTGCAAAGTCTGTTGAAGTTTCCAAAAATTCAAGATCATGCGCTTCCTAATTTCGATAATAATATTTCTGACTGTAGGCGTGGCCGGCAGTCAGGCCCAGACCACTTTTAAAGTACAGGCACCCGACAGAGTACCGCAAGGACAGAAGTTTGCCGTCACCTACCGACTCTCGAACGGCAGCGAACCGTCAGATCTTAGAGTGCAGCCGATAAACGGTTGCAGGCAACTATATGGACCGGCACAATCGACAAGGCAGAGTTATCAGGTGATCAACGGTGTAGCATCTTCGTCGATGTCGGTTGACTTCACGTATTACTATCTTGCGGAGACCCCGGGAGAATATACCATCGAGGAGGCAACGATAAGAGACGGAAACAAGCGATATAGCACACGACCTGTGAAAATCACCGTCGTTGCCACTCAAAATCAAAATCAACCCGCAGCCGGAGGCCGGCCTGACGTAGACATGGATGATATCTCCACGCAGTCGAGCGACAGATCGGTCGCTTCAAACGACGTGATGGTGAGAATCATACTCTCGCGCTCAAAAGTGTATGAGCAGGAAGCAATAGAATGCACTATAAAACTCTATACAAAATATAATATTTCGTCGTTCCGCCCCACTATCCAACCAAGCTTCGACGGATGTCTTATAGAGGAACTTGACGTAACACCGTCGTTAAACGAGGTTGAGAGTTTCAACGGTCAGAACTATCGCACAGCGGTGCTGAAGCGGTGCATTCTGTTTCCGCAGAAGTCAGGAAAGCTCACAATCAACTCGGGCAACTATGACATAACCGTAGTGCAGTTCGAACAGATCGATATGGGTCTCTTCTCAATGCGCAACCCCACGGAAAGAGATATCAAGGTCAGCTCGAACACGGCTTCGGTTGAGGTGAAACCACTGCCCCAACCACAGCCGGCAGGCTTCAACGGCGCGGTAGGAAAATTCAACTTCGAAAGCCGCCTTGTCGGCAACAGTTTCCGCACGAATGATCCCGCCACACTGCTCGCCACAATCACCGGAACGGGTAATATCAAATATCTGAAAGAGCCGGTGATTGATTTCCCATCGGAATTCGAGCAGTATACTCCCAAAGCCGAGACACAGACCCGCGCAAACGGAGGCAGTGTAAGCGGAACAATGACAGTAGAATATACTTTCGTTCCGACAGCTGTCGGCGACTTCAAAATAGGAGGAGACAATTTCGTGTATTTCGATCCGACTACCGAAAAATATGTCTCCATAGCCATGCCCGACTATAATATAAAAGTAGCTCAGGGCGTCTCTACCCCATCGACGACAGAACGTAAGGGGATAGAGGCCAAAAATACCGATATACTGCATATTCATGCCGTGAACGGCAAACTGTCGCAAACACATACGCCAGTGACTGATAAAGCCTGGTATTGGCTGCTATATGCATGTGCACTTGGAATTCTGATCGCGTCGATAGTGATTTACGGCCGTCATGCCCGCGCCATGGCCGACGTGAAAGGCAGACGCATAGCACGCGCCAACAAGATGGCACGCCAGCGCCTGCGCACCGCCCGGAAAATGCTCGATCAGCATCAGAACGACAAGTTCTATGAGGAGTTGCTCAAGGCACTGTGGGGGTATCTCGGCGACAAGCTCTCGATGGCGGGTTCACAACTGACCCGTGAAAACGTTACGAACGAACTTGCAACACGCTTCGGGGAGGCCGGTAGCCAAACTGCAAAGAATGTAGTTGAAGTGATAGACCAATGCGAAATGGCCAGATATGCTCCATCGGCAGCTGCCCAACCGGAACAACTATATGAACTGGCAGCAGATACAATCAACAATATCGAACGCCTCAAGCCGATTAAACACTGACCGAACCTTATAACAGAAACAAAAATGTTGACCCGTATATATATACTCGTAGCAGCCATTGTTGCTTTCGCCGGAAACGGATATGCCGAGAGCCTGACTGAGAAAGCAGACTCAGCTTATATGGCTGATGATTTCCAGACAGCGCTCGAACTCTATCAAGAGACAGCCAGAACTGAGGGGACATCGGCAGAGCTGTGGTATAACATCGGCAATACAGAATACAGACTGGGACATATTGGCAAGGCCATAATAGCCTATAACCGTTCGCTGCGTCTGGATCCGGGTAATCCTGACACAAGAGCCAATCTGGATTTCGTGTCGTCGAAGACCATTGACAAACCATCGGAGAAGGGGTCGTTTCTGTCGAACACGACCGACAGTGTGGCTACCACCACAAGTGCCGACACATGGGCATGGCTTGCATTCGGAATGTTTGTTCTGATGTTGGGTGGCATAGCGCTGTATGTTTTCAGCACATCAGTGCTCATGCGTAAGACAGGTTTTTTCTCAGCCATAGGATTTGCGATTGCCACGGTCGGTCTGGTAGTGATTGCACTCAGAGCATCGAGTATTGCGACATCAAAAACTGAAGCTATCGTTACTGCAAAGTCAACAATCCTGTCGACATCGCCACGCGAACCAAAAGACAGAACAGAAGAGGCAATGTTGCTGCATGAAGGTACAAACGTGTCGATTGTAGATTCAGTAGGCGTACACAATGACACGACAGGATTGAAATGGTATGATGTGAAAATCGACAATACTCACAGAGCGTGGATAAAATCAAGCGATATTGAAAAAATATAAGCCCACGGGAGATATGTTGTAAAACATATCGCATTTTCAGGGCTAATATTTCACAGTCTCGCAAAGAATGAGTAAATTTAGCACACTTTTCATCCTCACCGAACAATATTAACCCGTATAAATCCATAAAGACTATGGCTAAAACAATCTCTTTCAACGAACTCCGCCGTCTTAAAGACAGTCTGCCTGATGGTGCTACCCATCAGATAGCCGACAAGCTGAATATCACCGTTCAGACAGTGCGCAACTACTTCGGTGGCGCCAATTACGAGTTTGGCAAGAATGCTGGTGTACATATCGAACCGGGTCCTGACGGCGGAATAGTTGTTCTGGACGACGAAACCATCTATGATATGGCCGTTGAAATACTGAAAGGTCAGGAAAAGGAATAAGAGGCCATTGGCAGAAAAGACAAACTGTCCTGTGTGTGATATAAACATGCAGGACAGATTTTTTTTGCCAAATATGATAATCTAAAGAAAAATGATTAATTTTGTGGTGAAAGTAATCCACTCAAGAGGGGTGCCCCAAAGAGGCTGAGAACATACCCTTGGAACTTGAAACGGTTAGAACCGGCGCAAGGACTTGAACTGAAAAACGGATCACAAGGGACAAAAAGTTCCGAAACCTCTCGCGAGACACTTTCATAACAAATAGCAAAAATATGAAAGTAGAAATCAACAAGCGAGAGATCGCCGTGGCACCGGAAATCAAAACTCTCGAACAACTTCTGATTGCTGAAAACCTGACCGGTCCGGGACGGGCGGTCGCAGTGGACAATCGTGTCGTTAGCCGCACGGACCGAGAGGATATGCCTCTGAAAGAAGGTATGAAGATAACTGTGATAAAGGCTGTTTGCGGTGGATAAGAAATTTATAAAGATCGCTGTCACAGTTGACTACTTTTATCCCGATGAAGCGGCCGATATCACAAGGGCGCTTGTAGAAGGAGGGTATGACTATGTCCATATCAGAAAGCCGGGATATAATTCGCAACAAATTAAGAGTCTGATAAATAAGATTGATCCGACCCTAAGAAAACGCATTACCCTGCATGATCATTTTGAGGTAGCAGAGGAAACCGGAATAGGAGGCATTCACCTAAACCAGAGAAACAACTCTGTACCAGTCAACTGGAGAGGACGATTAAGCCGGTCGTGTCATTCGCCTGAGGAATGTGAATGTGCAGACAAATATGATTACGTGACTCTCAGTCCCATTTATCCGAGTATATCCAAACCCGGATATAAAAGATGTTTCGACTCCACTGCCCTGCATGATTTTTTGCAAAGCGGGAGGAGAATCATAGCCTTGGGAGGAGTAAAACAGGAACAACTGTCACGCCTGAAAGAGGTAGGATTTCATGGAGCCGCCATGCTATCAGACGCATGGCGACGGCGTATCAATCCCGAGAAGTTCTGCTTGCAGTTTATCACCAATCCACATTCAGAAACGGATGCCATCGAGCAGGCGACAGCGGCCTTGGCCGGTGGGTGCCGATGGATTCAACTGAGATGGAAAGATGGCAACGAAGACGAACTATTGTCAGCAGCAAAGGTTATATCCCAACTTTGCAAAGAGCACAAAGCAATATTCCTGCTTGACGACAAAGTAGAGCTCGTTGAGAAAAGCGGAGCCGACGGCGTGCATCTCGGGAAAAACGACATACCGGTAAAAGAAGCGCGCAGACTACTGGGGCCTAACAAGATAATAGGCGCCACCGCAAATACACCGGAGGATATCATGGCAGCCGCCTCAGCGGGTGCTGATTACATAGGATACGGACCTTTCAGGTTCACAAGCACGAAGAAGAATCTGAGTCCAATTCTGGGATTTGAAGGCTATCGGCTTGCTAATGAATACTGTAAAGTAAACAGTATTTCTTTACCTATCGTAGCGATCGGTGGAATTATACCTCAGGATATCAAGGAATTAATGAGTACTGGCATTAACGGGATAGCTGTCAGCGGGTGCATAATCAATGCCGCCGACAGAGAAGATATGACCGGGACAATAATAAAAACAATAAGAGAATCAATAAAATAACTATGGATAAACTAATCATAGGAGGACGAGAATTCAAGTCTCGTCTATTTGTCGGCACCGGCAAGTTCAGAAGTAATAGCATTATGGCTGAGGCAATTAAGGCCTCGGGCACGGAAATGGTAACCGTAGCCATGAAGCGCATAGATATGGATAACCGTGAGGACGACATGCTAAATCATATCAAATCAGATGATATTCAGCTACTTCCAAATACATCGGGAGTGCGCAACGCGGAGGAAGCCATACTGGCGGCCCAATTGTCGAGAGAAGCTTTTGGAACAAATTTCCTGAAACTTGAAATACATCCGGACCCACGCTATCTGCTGCCTGACCCTATAGAAACGCTTAAGGCTACAGAGGTGCTTGCCGGTATGGGATTTGTAGTGCTCCCCTACATTCAGGCCGACCCAGTGCTATGCAAAAGGCTCGAAGATGCAGGTGCTGCAACAGTGATGCCACTGGCTGCTCCCATAGGCTCAAACAAGGGACTGGTGACCCGCGATCTGATCAGAATCATTATAGAACAAAGCAGAGTTCCGGTTGTGGTTGACGCCGGACTGGGAGTTCCATCGCACGCGGCCGCTGCAATGGAGATGGGTGCAGATGCCGTGCTTGTGAATACGGCCATAGCTGTGGCCGGCGACCCTGTGAAGATGGCAAAGGCTTTTGCCGACGCGACTCGAGCCGGTAGAGATGCATACGAGGCAGGGCCCGGAGCAATAAGTGATTCCGCCCATGCTTCAAGTCCGCTAACATCATTCCTTGACTGAAGCCATGTTTTCAGATGAACTAAAAAAATATAGCTGGGAAGAAACAGAAGATACGATCATGAAGATGACCGGGCAAGACGTTGAACACGCGTTAGGCAAGGATCATCTGAATGACCATGATTTCATGGCACTGATCTCGCCGGCTGCAGCGCCCTATCTGGAACAGATGGCCCAGAAAAGCCGAGCACTGACCGAGCAACGGTTCGGAAAGACTATATCGATGTTTATTCCACTCTACATCACCAACTCGTGTACTAACGGATGTGTTTATTGCGGATTCAACCACAAAAACAAATTCAAGCGAGTCATTCTTACTCCTGAAGAAATAGAAGAGGAATGTAAGGCTATAAAAGCTCTCGGTCCTTTTGAGAATCTGCTGATAGTTACCGGTGAGAACCCGGTGTTAGCCGGAACCGACTATTTGGAAAAAGCCCTGAAGGTGTGTCGACCCTATTTCAGCAACCTGACAATTGAGGTAATGCCTCTCAGCGCAGAGGATTACGAACGACTCACACACTCGGGCCTGAACGGAGTGATCTGCTTTCAGGAAACATACCACCGTGAACGCTACAAGGACTACCATCCCACCGGCATGAAGAGCAACTTTGAATGGCGTGTAGACGGCTTCGACCGCATGGGTCAGGCCGGAGTTCACAAAATAGGGATGGGTGTTCTGATCGGCCTTGAGGAGTGGCGAACCGATCTGACGATGATGGCGCGTCATCTGACTTATCTGAGAAAGCATTACTGGCGCACCAAGTATTCGGTAAATTTCCCAAGAATGCGACCCTCTGAGTCCGGATTTCAGCCAAACGTGGTCATGAGCGACCGTGAACTGGCTCAAGTGACCTTTGCATTCAGACTTTATGATCCGGATGTAGATATTTCATACTCCACAAGAGAAAATCACGAATTCAGGAATAACATGGCGACCCTCGGTGTCACAACCATGAGTGCAGGGTCAAAGACCGATCCAGGAGGGTATGCCACACATGTGACCTCGCTCGAACAGTTTGCCATCAGCGACGATGCATCGCCCGAGAGAGTTGCCGCTGACCTGAAAGCGAGAGGAAGAGAACCGGTATGGAAAGACTGGGACAGAGTGTTTGATCTGGCCGACCTGAAAGAGACACGATGATCAACACTGAAATCGACAGATATAGCCGGCAAATAATGCTTGAGGAGTTCGGAACCGAAGGCCAAAAACGTCTACAATCGGCCACGGTGCTTATCGTGGGCGTAGGCGGCCTGGGGTCGGCTGTAGCACCTTATCTTGCCGGAGCCGGTGTTGGAAGGCTGATACTGACAGATAGCGACACAGTGAGCCTGAGCAACCTGCAGCGACAAATTCTATACTCCGAGGAGGAAACGGGTCTGAAGAAAACTGAAATCGCAGCAAAACGACTGAGAAAACTTAATTCAAGAATAACGATAGAGGTATGTGATGAGGGCCTGACACCTGAGAATGCAGAGAGACTGATAGGTTGTTGTGACGCGGTAGTAGATTGCTGTGATAACTATAAGACACGCATTCTGATTGACGATGTGTGTGCAACGACAGGCAAACCATGGATCTACGGGTCGATCGGTGAATTCTCAGGCCAGCTGAGCGTATTTAACCACAAGAAAGGGAAAAGATACAGGGAGCTTTTCCCTGACATTGAAGATCTCTGTAAGGGTCAAAAGCGAATTACAGGAGTTCTTGGCCCCGTTGCGGGTACGATCGGTGCTCTCGAAGCAGCCGAGTGTATAAAACTTCTGGCAGGAACCGGAGAAACAGCAGAAGGGAAACTGCTGACTATCGACTTTCTGAACTTAACTACCGAAACAGTAGAATTTTAAATTCAAAAAATGGAAAACAAATATAAATGGTCGGAAGTGGCCTGGAAACAGGCGGAGCCCGTATATAGGTCTATTCTTGATCTGCCGTTTGTAAGAGAACTGGCTGCCGGGACATTGGAAAGGAGCGTGTTCGAACGATACATAGCCCAAGACAGCCTGTATATCGGCCAATACAGCAAAGTGCTGGCGCACATTGCATCTCGTCTTTCCTCCACCTGTATGACAGAAACTTTTCTGCGCTTCGCACAGGATGGCGTAGCAGTAGAAAAAGCCCTACATTCAATGTATCTTGACAAGAGACCAGACGAGATGTCGCCGGCATGCCGGTTCTATACATCTGTACTCAGCGCTCAAGCAGAGGAAGCGGTAGAGGTCGAAGCCGCAGCTATTCTACCCTGCTTCTGGGTATATCTGAAAGTAGGAAAAGAGATAGCCAGGCAAAGCGACGAAACGAATCCATATAAAGACTGGATCTCCACATATTCGGATATGACATTCGAGAAATCGACGGAGGAGGCTATTTCTATCTGCAATTCGCTTGCCGAGAAGGCATCGGAGAGCGTGCGCGACAAAATGACAAAAATCTTCGTTGAATGCACACGGCTGGAGTGGTTGTTCTGGCACGGAGCTTATGCTGATCTGAAATGGGAGATATGAAGAAACGATTCCACAGAGCTCTGACAATAGCAGGATCTGATCCGTCGGGAGGTGCAGGTCTACAAGCTGACCTTAAAACGTTCTCGGCACTTGGCGTCTATGGCACGACGGCAACAGTGGCTATAGTCGACGAAAATACTCAGGGGGTGTATGGAGTACATCCTGTGCCCGACAATTTCGTGGCCGGACAGATACGGTCGGTACTATCTGATATCGGAACCGATGCTGTAAAGATAGGTATGCTTCACAGTTCGGAACTGATAAGGACGGTGCTGCACACTTTGATGGAATATCCCGAAGTTACCAACATAGTACTCGACCCAGTTATGGTTGCCACATCGGGCGATCCTCTTCTTCGTGAAGATGCCATCGGGACTCTCCGAGATGAACTGATTCCTTATTGCCGAGTTATCACCCCGAATGTTCCCGAAGCCTCACTGCTGCTGGGTGAGGCAATCGACAGACAAAGCCAGTTTGAAGAAGCAGCCAGAGCCCTATCGTCGATGTACGGAGAAAGTAAGGTGTCTGTCATGCTGAAAGCAGGTCACCTGTCGGACCAAATACTGACCGATATCTTCTATAACGCTGAGACCGGCGAGATGGTACGCATGGAATCGAAACGTATAGACACAAATAATACACACGGCACAGGTTGCACGCTTTCGTCGGCTATTACGGCATGGTTGGCCAAAAGCGCAGATCTTAACACAGCGGTGAGACTTGGAAAAGAGTATCTGACGGCTGCTCTCCTATCGGGAGCCGAATATGAGACAGGAAAAGGACACGGGCCGGTGAATCATTTTCACGCCATGTGGTAAAACGACTTGTTGGGGTAGGTACGACTCACCTGCCCCAACAAGTCTATATAAAAGCCTAAACCACTTCTCACCGTCTTCATTGACGCAAGACTCTCAATCTGAAATGGACAAAAGTCCATGTAATACGTAGATGAACCTTAATAGGATACCAATGCGAAAGGTACTATCGAGATAAGGACGAGAACCGCAACAACGGCAGTATCATACGAACGAAAACGGATGTACTGATTATTCGATAGTGAGGATGGTAAAGTTGGTTAAACCGCCTGGAGTGATGAACCGCAAGATCAGAAGTCGCACTCCCAAACAATTCAGCAATCTTCTCTCTATCTCCATCCTGACCCTCGATTGTGAGATTCATCTCCTTAATTACAGCATCGATAGCCTGCCACTCTTCTTTCCAGAGTGATGGATCTGGAACACTGAACGATGCCACGCTCTGAATGAAAGCATCGAAGAAGGTATCAAAAGGGACAATGCTATCGCGGACAAGAGAAAGATTAACACGGATAAAATTGGCTTCGGCCCCCGTAGGTTCGAAAAGAACTGAATCGACAGTATCACACCTACTCATCTCGTCAACAAGATATTTTCGGGCCATATCCCTGTCAGAAAGCAAATGACCGGGCCCAAAACGATCCTGATAAAAGAATTTGTAGATGTCACATAACGAAGATTCGGGATGGATAGACATCTGAGATTCGACAGCACGACGTATGGCTGCCGAATCAGGAATCTCCGCCACGGAAGTCATGGCACAAAACAAAAGAATAATTGAAAAACAAAGTCGAAACATCAATTGACGAATTTTGCAGAAGGACGGAACACAAAAAAGAAAACAGCTGCCAGACAGAAAGCATAGAGGGCAAAAACAAGCCATGGCCATAACCAATCGCCCATAAATAACCGGACTGGGCCAGCGGGAGTCGTAACTACCTGCCAACTGCACCAATGATTGATAACGCGCCCGGCAATCAGGATTCCTAATGTAGCACCGACACCATTACTCATAAGCATCATCACGCCCTGGCCAAGTCCCTTTTCAGTACGAGGAGACTCCTGCTCCATATAAAGATGACCCGCAATCGTCAGAAAATTGAAAGCCACACCATAGACAAGCATAGACAAAATGAGCAACCATAGTCCATCGCCGGTATTACCCAAAGCGAACAGAAGGAAACGTAGACCCCAGGCAGAAAGACCGAGAGTTATGACAACGCGAATACCAAACCGCTTCAGACTTACTCCGACCAGAAGAATACACAGAGCCTCGGCTATCTGAGATAGGGAAAACAACATTGTTGCATTTCCGGCAGCTAAAGAACCGGCATATTCCTCAAGTCCGGTGAAATGAGTGATAAACGGAGTTGCAAAGCCATTTGATATCTGAAGACAGACGCCACTGAGGGCTATAAAGATCAGGAACATGCGAAGATACGGGCGTCTGAAAAAGTAATGGATCGCACCCGAGTTAAGGAGACCCGGACGAGCTGAAGTGGGAGTTTCGGGAGAGGAAGGAGATCCTGCAGTCGGAAGACAGAGGGTATAAAGAGCGGTAAGGAAACCAAACAAAGATGCAGCAAGCAGCTGCATTGAAGTATACTGAAACCGGAACCGTGAAAACGAATGATGATCGGAGAGCGTGAATCCGAAATGACCATCAGCCCAGTATGCTGAATTTACAAACCACATGGCTGCAACAAATCCTACCGTACCCCAGACACGGATAGCTGGAAAAGCATCGACTGGCTGCATACCCCGGCTCTTGAGAATTCCGAAAGCGGTAGTATTGGCCAGAGCCATGGTTGGAAGATATAATGCAAGAAACAGGAAATAGAGAGGAAAGAAAATACCAAACTCCATGACGGGGTGTGTGAAAGAATAGGCCCAAGCTATCAACATGACAAGCGCGGCCCCACCATGACACAGACGCAATATCTTATGGGGCCGACAGATACGATCAGCTATGTGGCCTATGAATGCGGGGGTGAGCAACGATACTAACCCAATCGCAGCATAAAACCACGCAATACTTGATCCAAGTCCGGCGGCTCCGAGAAGTTGCCCAAGACATGTCAGATAACAACCCCAGACGGCAAACTGCAGAAAATATAGAATAGAGAGGCGGATTCTTAGAATGATCATAGCGGGCGCCGATTAACTAATAGAATAATCAAATCTGTCAGACGGTATACCATCTGATAATTTCCTGAACATTTAGGGAAAAGCAATAGCTCAGGAACCAAACATCAAAACTTGAATTCGATTCCGCCCATTATGGTTGTTCCCGGCATAGGACAGCCGTAGATAATTTCATAGTGCTTGTCGGTGATGTTGTCGATCTTTAAAGATAAAGTCAGTGGCACCTGCGCATGAAGAGTATAGGCTCCACGGAAATTGAGGAGGGTGTAAGCAACCCTGAGGTTATCTGGACCACCGTTGTACATACTCCATATACTTGTTTCATCGATAGTGAAACTAAAGGGCCCCGGAGAATAGGCGATCTCTGCGGCCAACTTGTTTTTCGGCGAATTAAGGGTCATGGCGTCGGTGTGCAGATAACTGTAATTACATCCGAGCGTCACCGAGGGAATGACACGCCAGTTTGCCTCAAGTTCAAAGCCCTTGTTGATGAAACGGCCGACATTCTCGTTATGAGGTCGCCCATCAAGCATACGGGTCTGTATCATATTGTCGCCGTCAATGAAAAACAAAGCAGCTCCGAGCATTAGATTTCCATCTACGAGATACTGCTGATAACTAAGCTCGTAGTTGAGCATATATTCCGGCTTCAAATCAGGATTGGCCGGAGGATAAAGATAGAGTTCACGAATATTTGGTGCACGAAATCCCTTGCCGAACGAAAACTTGAAACGTGATTCGCTACCGGGACGAACTACGAGACCGGCCTGAGGAACCCATACATTACCATATACAGAACCATGCTGCAGACGGACACCTGCATTGAGGTTGAGGAAATTGGAGAAGAAGGCCTGTTGCATCATGATATATCCCGCAATCTCGTTGACATGGTGGGAATTTTCGGCACTGCGCACAGAGGGATCAATCTTGTCAGTATTCCATACATGGCCACCCCAATGCTGAAAATCGACACCTGCCGACAACGTATTTTCAGGCAGAAGATAAAGGGTCTGATAGAGGGTCATGCCCATATTATAATCGGTGGAATTGAAAAGATAAGTGCGTGGAGTCGCTCCAGGGGCATTGCCATCGTCAACCTGATGATCGCCCCAGTTTATGTAAGCCTGATATCCGCCACCGGCATTTGAATAAGTGTTCTTTGCAAATACAGACGCTGTTCCTCGAAATATTTTGGTCCACATATTTTCCAACGGACTCTGAAGAGTTCCTGGATTATTGGCAAGGCTCTGGGTCATGTCAACCGAAGCTCCGGCCGACCAATGGCTGGATGGAGAATATTGCAACCTCATCAATTCATTGGCCAGCCAGAAGTCACTGCCCTTTCGATTGCCATTGCTACGATCAAGCTGACCGGCCAGTGATACGCTAAGTTTATCTTTACGATATTCGGAAGATAGTGAAAAGCGCTGAGTATTGAACGAACCGAACCACGCGCGTGCACGTCCGCTGAGACCATCGCTGCCGAGATGGCGAGTGATCAGATTGATAGAACCACCCATGGCATTTGAACCATAGAGAAGTGATGACGGGCCTTTTACAACCTCAACAGATTCTACGCCATTAGCAACGTAAGTATCGGCAAGAGAATGACCGAACACACCGGCCCACTGGGGCTGTCCATCTATCATGAAAAGAACCTTGTTGCCCTGCCCCACACCACGGATATTAACTTCACCAGCACTGCCGCCAGATACGCCGTAGCCGGCAAACCCACGCTCAGTGACAAATAAACCGGGCACCTTGGAAACCAGAACAGGCAACAGAGATGTTTCGCCCGACTTCTCGATCTGAGCAGAGGATATGATCTGCACATTTAGTGGCAGAAGGTCGGGATCGGTCTTGAGAGGAGCGGAAACCGAAACATCGGGTAGACGGATAGTGTCGGGAGCAATCGTATCGGCAGAGGCAACCAAAGAGGAAGCCAAAAAGAGTGAAGCAATCCGAAGCGAGTTCTTGGGCATAATGGATACTTGTCGGTTGTGAAATTTGGTTAAGAAATCGATGCAAAATTAACCATTATACTAACGTGAAACAAGTATTTCAGTAATAAATCACTTCACATACATGAAATATATCACTACAAATCACTAAATTTGCAGTTATCAAAACAAACGTAACCCCAAAAGACTGTCAGAACATGAACAAGGAAGAAATTGACTTTTTCAACAGACTTGCCCCGATATGGGATGCCGAAGAAGTGCTGTCGATCCCTGAAAAGATAAATAGCATTCTTGAGAAACTGAATATAAACAAAGGATACAGGATTGCAGATCTTGGAACCGGCACTGGTGTACTAGTGCCCTACCTGTCGGAAAGGGTCGGCAAAAACGGAAAAGTGACAGCAATCGATGCTTCGCCTGAAATGCTAAGGATCGCTAAACAAAAATTTGGAGAAACGGAAAACGTTGAATTCGTTCAAGCTGACTTCGAGGAAGAACCAATTAAGGGTAGTTACGACATGGTATTACTATATTCGGTTTATCCGCATCTTCACAGACCAATAGCCACCCTTCGCCGTCTGACTGAAGAGAACCTGACATCGGATGGACGAATTATCATAGCATTTCCGACAGATGAAAAATTCATAAACAGCATACACCACGACAGGAAATCGGACAGCGATCTGCTACCTGCGGCCGACGTTCTGACATCTCGGTTAAAAGCCCACAATCTGACCGCCGAAACGATCGCCTATAATGAAGGTGAATATATAGTTGAAATCAGAAAGAAATAGAGTTGGCGACCAAAAGCTGCTTAAGACGCAGAATTTCATTGCGGAGCGTATCGATCTCGTCGCGATAGTTATCGATCTTGTCGGACAGACGCTCATTACGCTCAACAAGAGAATCGATCCTTGCTTCAAGCTCCTCCTCACGCGCACGCGAATCATGGCTGTCTGAATCGTTGTGAGCCTGCCGGTGAATATGCATGAGGAGTTTAGTGAGCGGATCGCTTTCTATGCCGGAATGAGTGTGTGGAGGCACTTGAACCACATCCGGGACTGCCTCATCCATCATGAAGCCGTCAAAATTCTCAAGGCTGAAAATCTCCATAAGTCTGGGCAGTTTATCGTCGGGCATACGACTGCGACCATTCTCGATAGCAGAAAGGAAACTCTGACGCACATTGAGTTTTTCGGCAAGCAGACGCTGGTTCATTCCGTAGTGCTTTCTGAGACGGGAGATATCGATTGTCGGCATAGAAGTAGGTTTTCGGGAAGAAAGATTCAGCAGTGCAAAATTACGAAAAAAAGCTAACGGATGAAACCGCAGCGCGACATATTCTTTGCAGGAACCGCAGCCGGGAAACTATTTCGAAACGAGGGAACCACTGACAGGCCGGAACCCAATCCAAGTGAGCTTTTTCCAGAGCGCCTCTACGGGTCCCTGAGCATGAGAAGCAAGCCAACGGCGACTCCAGCAGACCTGAACAGTAACAACAGCAAGGCCGACAAGGAGGGACAAGGTAGCTCCGCAATACTGATAGAGACCGAGACCGAAATGATAGAAAAGGGTCACGCCGATGATGGACTGGGTGATATAATTAGTGAGCGACATGCGTCCGTAGGCAACGTAGATACGCTGGAAACGATAGCCGGTGCCGGAGGCTGCAAACCAACATAGAACGAACAGAGACACGAGGGTAGCCATGATAGTAAGATTGACCGGCATACCCAAAGCAATGCCGAAATGAGAGACCCAGGTAGTGTGGACAAGATGAGGAGCGATCATGTTCTGAGCAAGATAGAGCGAACCGAAAAGGATGAGAGCAGCGATGAGCACCCGGCTCCAGAACTGCACCGAGCGGGGAGAAGGGACGAACATCTCCTTACGACCTAACCACATTCCAAGCAGGAACAAACCGGGAGTCTGAGTGATACGTCCGGCCTCGACCTGCCAGAAATTGCTGAAAAGCTGACCATTGCCAATATTATCGGCCAACACCTGAAGAAAACTGCCATGCATTGCGACCTCGCCGGCCTGATTGGCATAGACGATAAAACGGGAGTTGGTGTCGATATACGAAGGATCGAAGGCTGCAAGAAGCATGTGGGCCCAGTCGACAGGCTGGAGAAGCAGGAATAGCGCTACAATAAGAACTGTTCGGTTGGACCATGAGGATGCGGGAATGAGAATGAGTCCGCAGAAAGCATAGAACAGAAGGATGTCGCCATTATAGAACAAAGCATGAAACTGAGCGAAAAGAGCCAACAGCAACAGACGCCACGCAAAACGGAGCCTGAAATCAGAACCGCGCCTGCGGGCATTGCGCATCTGGACATAGAAGCTGAAACCGAAAAGCAGGGAGAAGGTAGCATAGGCTTTCCCAGCGAGGAGGAACCACACGACAGAGGTAACGACCGAATCAAGAGAATTAAGCCACGTGGGTTGCCATCCGGGAGAGAAAAACAGATTGTAATGCTCCATGCTGTGGAGCACGACGATAGCCATAAGCGCGAAGCCACGCAGGGCATCGACGACGGCAAGGCGGGAGGAGGAAGACAAGGGAACAGCTGACATGACAGGTAATAATTAACGTTAGGAAAAACGAGGAGAGCAGAAAGAAAAACGTGGAGAGCAAAAAAGATAAAAAGGGGTACCATCACGGTGCCCCTCCTTATTAGTTTCCAATAGGTACAATTTCTAAGGTAAAAAAGATTGCTTTATGTTTGTGGCACAAATTTAGGCCTTAAAATTGCAAAAGCAACAAGGAAAAGATATGTTGTGCAACAGTATTTTGCAACCTCTATTCGAAAAATCACGTCTGAAATCCAATTAATCATCTAATATATAAAGAAATAGCAACAATTCAATCTGTAAGGAGGCAATTGTTAATAAAACTAAAAGTAGCGAATGAGCGTATCTGAGAGGGGGTGGAAAATCAACTTCAGACAGGGAATGTGAGTAATTGCAATGCAGACCCGTCGAAAGACGCATAACAGTAACTGCTAAATCCATCACCAAGCATGGTAAGGACACAACCGGGGGCAAGCTCGGATTGAGAAGCCATGTGAAAATGACCGAATACGAAGTAGTCGACATGGCCATTCAACCTGAGATAGTCAGAAGCCCAATCTCTGACGGGAGTGAGGTCGGGACGGTTGTACCCGCCGGCTTTACGGCTGTGTGACGACCATGCGTGAGCGAAGCCCACAGTGAGGCGGGGATGGACAGCAGCAAAAACGCGGCGTGCCACCGAACTCCGGAACAGCCGGCGAAGAAGACGGAACGAGAGCGGAGGACGGCCGATACCGTCGCCATGCTCCATCACGAATCGCTTGCCAAGGATATGGGTGTCAAGCACACCATCGACAATCTCGCAACCGATCTCGCCGGTGAGATAGTCGGTCATCCAAATGTCATGGTTGCCTTTGAGCCACACGATCTTCACCCCTGAATCGGCAAGATCGGCCAGCGCGCCGAGAAAACGAACGAATCCACGGGGCACAACATTGCGATATTCAAACCAGTAGTCGATAATGTCGCCGAGCAGAAACAGATGAGTGGCATCGGCCTTCATCGAGGCGAGCAGACGCGTTAGCGCCCTCTCGAGACGCTTCTCATCTCCAATATAAGAGGCCCCTAGATGAAGGTCGCTCAGGAAATAGACCATAGCAACTGAAGGGAAATCAGAGGAAACCGAGATCGAGCTTGGCCTCCTCGCTCATCATATCCTGATTCCACTCGGGCTCGAATACTATCTGAACATCGACGCTCTTAACCCCTTCGATGGATTCGAGCTTGATGCGCACATCCTCGACAAGGAACTCAGCCGCAGGACAAGCGGGAGCGGTGAGGGTCATGTCGACGTGAAGCACGGCATCATCGTCGACCTCTATCTTGTAGATCAGGCCGAGGTTGTAGATATCGACAGGGATCTCGGGATCATAAACCGTGTGGAGGAGCTCGACGGCACGTGTTTCTATTCTAAGTCGTTCTTCGGGAGTCATAATGTTTACTGTTTAATGTCCGCCGGAGCGGGCAGGTTAGTAGTGAGCGAATCGGCAGGAACATCTTTCTTCTTTCTGCGGAAAGCTTTCAGGAAAGAAAGCATATCGTCGAAATCACGACGGTAGACCACGCCTACACCCTGAGTGGTCAACGCATTCTTGACGTAGAAGTTCTGGTCGTTGTAGCGATTGTAGGCCTTAAGACGCAGCGACCCTGACCGATTAAGCAGATATTCTATATCGAAATCGCCGATGAAAGTATTGTTGTTGAGCGTTTTATCACGATAGCCGAAGTTACCGTTGAACAGCAGACGATTGTTGAGCAAAGAAGAAGAGAGCGCCAGATCGAATTCGACGTCGCTGAAGTCGCCGCGATCGCTTCTGATATTTGGTGCGATACTGAATTTGTCGGTAAGCTGACCGAGCACATTGCCGAGCTGAGAAGAAAGCGTAGCCGAGGCCATCGAAACAAGATCGTTGCCTTTGGTGGCCGACATATAGTCGGGTGTGTAGAAACGGCTCAGAGCAAGGAGATAAAGCATCTGGCGGGCACGCATATCGTCGGTGCTCACAATGGAGTTGACCTTTCGCTTGACATCATCCTTGAGGGTGGGGAAGGAGAAATCGTAGTCGATCTCGGGCTGACGCATATCGCCCGTGATTATGATCTCGGCTTCGACCGGAACGCTGGTGCGCGTAAGTTCGGGATCATCGAGAAACGACTCGTCGAGGTCGCTGAGATTGGCAGTGAGGCGGTAGCCAGCAGTGATATTGAGTTGCGCGGAATATGGATCGCCATTAAAGCGGATAGTGCTTCCGGGATAGATCCGGAAGTCTTTGCGGATAATATCCTGGAATGTAAAATTATAAGTACCGCTTTCAAGGGTATAGTCGCCTCTCAGTCCGAGTTCCTCGCTGGCGCTATTGTAGCTTAAGGTCATAACGCCGTCGCCGAGCGCACGGATAGCATCGCCGCCTACGGGATCCATGATTACAACGAGGCGGGCATTATCGTTGACGCGCACAGTGAGATCCATATCATAGATGCTCGCACTCTCCTGCTCAACCTTTTTGGCAAGCGACTTACGGAGCTCTTTCACGATGTCGGGGGTAGAGAAGTCGAGCTCCTCGGTACCGGCGATTCCTGCGTCTCGATCGCGGAAAGATATAAACGTGTAGTCGTAAGCCTCTTCGGCATCCGACAGCACAAAAGTGAATGTCGACTTAGGCGCGGTCGACATATCCACTTTAATGTCTATCCGTCCGGGCACTCCGTTTATGTCCGCTCCACCGTCGCCGTAGATCGTGCCATACCAGATAAGCTCGGGCGAAGGAGCAACGTCGTAAACAAGGAGGTCTTTGGCCTCGGAGATGCGGAAATTGAATCTTGGTTCGTGGAAATTTGTGTGGCGGAGCCAGCCATTGAGTTTTCCGGTGTTGCCGTCGCGGTCGCGAAGAGTTATATTGCGTAGATCAATAAATCCGGGTTGGAGATGAACGGAGTCGGTTGCCCAGTAGGTTGTGCCGGTGAAATCAAGTTTCAGGCTGAGATCTTCGGCATAGATGTCACCACTCATGTTTATATCGTGGAATGTGCCGTAAAGATGTGCCTTTCCGGAGGCATATCCGCCAACCGCCGAAGCAAAAGCCTCCATAAAGGGCTTCATGAAGCCCACTTCTATCCTGTCGGCCTGCATATCGAGATCAATATAGCCTTCTGTGGTAGGTTTGATATAACCATTTATTGACGATTGGCGTCCGTTGGGCTGGTCGATGAGTGCCGAAAGATTTACAGCTGGTTTCTCGGCATCGAAATCAGCGCGTATCAAGGCATCACCCATCAACGAGAAGTTATATTTAAGACCTTTCACACTCAAACCGTCGGTATAGGCAACCGGATGTGACGACATCACTTCTTTAGCCACAAGGTCGCCTGTGGCAATGCCACCGAACATGGCATTGCTGATGTTGAGGGTCTCGAAAACATAATCGAGGTCAACATCGCGCAACTCTACCAATACGGAGTCGCCAGGAGCAGATGAAACTTTGCCGTTTATGGCAACATACTGGCTCTGATGGCCGACACGGAAACGGTCGATGGTAATATTTTTGTCCTGTATGGTGATAAGCGATGGAGATACTGTCCAGACAGTGTCGTTAAACACGAGTTCGCTCGTAAGCACCTGAACAGAGCCAAGAGTTTTGCCCGAGGAAAGATCACGGTTGACTGATGCGAGGAAATTTAACGCTCCGGAGAAATCACGGTTGCTGTCAACCTTCCAGTTAGCGCCTATCGTAGCCGTGTTGGCGCCACCGGCAACACTGAGATCAAGTGTCATCCGACCGTTCTTTGTAGGCATCGTTGTGGAAGCTGTCAGCATTGACTCTGGGAACCCTATCTTGTCTCCATTAATGTTAAGCCGCATTGAGGTGGCGTTTATCTCCTTATTACCCTGCCAGAGGTAAGGAGCGGAGAAGTCAAGACTGGCACTCATGTCCGGGCTTGAAAAAGATCCGTCGAGAACAACAGGATAACGCACCTGAACAGGCAATTTTGTGAAACTCTCAAGGGCCTCCGTGGATAGTAGGCGGATATTGAACGCAAAATCATTACGACCGCGGTCGTATATACGTGATTCTGAGAAAAGTGCCGGTACGAGTGAAGATGCGAGGCTTTTGATTTCGTTTGGCAGGGCAAAGGGATCAACCCTGCCCTTCAGCCATGCCTCAAGGATGTCAGATTTGATTCGGACTTCACTGTCGGCACCCGTGATAGTATCAGCTTTAGCCTCAAGATCTATATTTTTAACATATAAGCGTTTACCGGCAGGGGCAACCAGAGTGAGATCGCCGACATTGAATGTGCCGTCAAGCGCTTGTAGGCCGTCAGGAGTCTTAATTAGAGCCATTCGGGAAGTAGCAGTCAGCGAAAGTTCCCGACCCTGCTTTCCGGCGAGCAGACCGAGATCTATGTCGTTGGCAACCATATCGAAGTTCAGACGGCGGTAAGACGGATCATTGAGATCTACCATACCTTTAAAGTCAATTTCCAGGCCCTGGTTGTCAACATCAAAATCTATATTAAACTTTCTACCCTCGGCTCTGACAGCAAGCTCAAGATTATGGAACTCAGAGCCTCGGAATTCGACTTCATCAATTTTCGCCACAGCATTACCCTCGACCGCTTTATTTTTAAGAAGGTCAACGTCGGCTGTAATATTGCCGGTCAGGGAAACCGGAATATCTGACTGTGTGGAAAATGCTGCGAGAATCTTTCGGAGTGCGACATCGTCAAAATCGACTGTGCCAGATAGATTGGAGATACCGTTCTGTTTTCTCTTCAGGGCCGCGTTTGCGAGAATACTACCCGCCTGAGACCGGAAATCAAGATTTGCCGAGCCGGCCGCCGGACGACCTGACTCCAGTTGCAACGAGCCTGCAACCTCAAGATGTAGGCTCCCAAGGGTTGAAAACAGGTCGGACAATTTAGCTACTGAGGTCATTGCCGGGATACTACCTGATTCCGAGATAAGAATCAGACGCTGAAGATCAAAACGAGCGCTCCGAGAATCGGTTACAAGACCTGTTGCCAAAGCGTTCGCGCTGATGTTAGCGAAAGGTGTTGCGGCAGGATTATCTGATAGGGCTATATGAAAATCACTTACCGACAGACTGTCAGGTGTACCTGAGACTTTCATTCTGATATCACCCTCCATACGGTCGGGAACAATAGACGCCATATTGCTTAATAGCGGTCGGAAATCACTGAATGAGAAGTGTGATCCACTTAGTAGCTCAAGATTCACAGGAAGTCGGGAAAGCAAGCCGCTGTCTATATGTCCCCAGTCACCATACTCTATTGACATCGGTGCGAATGAAAGAAGTGTTGCCGGAAGTTCGATATTTAACTTTTCGACCTCAGCAACCGATGGTGTGAGTCTCACCTGACATTCGAGGCCAGTTATACTGAATCCCGAAGGCATACTGAAAGCAAGTCGGCGCAGGTCGATGGAATAATCATCACGCTGCATCCGCGGCAAACGCATATCGGCACGCAGATCTCTGACCGATATATGGTTCTTGTCTATTCCGGAAACTTCCCAGGGTGCATCCTTTACATCATAAGTAAGCGATGATTGTCGGATCACAATCGCATTTACCGCGAAGTCAAACTGAGTCGGAGGCTTATTTTTATCCTTGGGTTTCAAAGCATCTATGATACATTGAACATTGAGCGGTCCACCTGTACTGTCGCGGCTTACCGTAGCGTCCAGACCGATTATCTCGGCATAATTGAACACAAGTCGGCCACCCCACAACAACTTGCCGACAGAAAGACCGGCTCCAAGTCGGCGCACTTTCAATGCCGTGTCGCCGTTGCAATCTTCAATAGCGACCTTACGCAATGTAATTCTGTTAAACGGCGTGATTGTAAGATCGCCGATCGACACTCTTGTTCCAAGAAGCGTTGTAAGTTCTTTTTCAGCTATGCCTTTCGCTTTTTCCTGAACCTGAGGGATAGAAAGAACAGCATATAGCAGAGCCGGGACAGCCACCGAAAGCGTCAGCAGCGTCACAATTATAAAACGGATAACTTTATATAGCCCGGCCAAAATATGGGTTGAAAATTGACAACGCGAAGTTACACATTTTTTTGCTATTACAACGCAATAATCAGAGCCAAATACCTGAGGTAAGTATAGCCGGAGATAATATCAGTCAAGAGTCTGAACTCCCCCGCCATTGACCATCAGTGTCTGACCGCTAATCCATGATGATGCCGGAGAGGCGAAAAACAATACCGCCTTGGCAATATCGCTGACTTCTCCAAGACGTCTGATCGGAGTGTGGGCGAGCATACGAGCTTCGATATCCGGGGTCAGGACTGATTCAAGTGCGTGAGTACGGGTTGCACCGGGCCCCACCGAATTGATTCTTATGCCCATCGGCCCGAGATCGAAGGCAAGATTTGCACTCAAATGGTTAAGAGCAGCCTTGCTCGATCCATAAATTGCCATATCGGGACTTGCATTGATGCTGCTCATCGAAGTTATGTTGACAATACTCCCATATCCGGATTTCTGCATGTGGGGAGCCGTTAGACGAACCAACATCCAGGGTGCAAATAGATTCAACATATATATTCGTTGAACGTAGGCAAGGTCAATTTTCCACGGATTCTCACGTCCGCCGCCTCCACCACCGGCATTGTTGACCAAAATGTTTATAGTGCCATATCTTGCCACCGAATCATCTACCACCTTTTCGAGAGCTTCCTGACCTGCAGTTACGTCACACTGGAATGCAGTAGCATTTCCACCGGCGTCAACAATGGCGTCGGCTGTCACCTGTGCTTTGGCAAGAGTACGGTCAGTCACTACAACGTTAGCTCCAGCCGCTGCCAGAATTTCAGCGCAACCCTGACCTATACCATCGCCGGCACCGGTAACAAGAGCGGTCAGTCCGCTCAGATCGAAAGATTCTTTAATATCAGTATTCATGACAGTATAACAACCATGAATCAGGTTTTATCTAAATAAAACACGTCAGTGCTACATTTTTTATGATTTATGTGCTGAAAAATTTGCATAGTGCAAAGATTTGCGTACCTTTGCATAACTATTCATAAGGATAGCGACATTAAACATCATTTGTCCGATGACTCGATTTTACGCATATTATTATTTTAGCTCGTACTATTTCGCACAGAAGGAGGACGGGATAAACCGCGTATGATAGTCTGAGGCACCCCACGCAAACAACTAATCGAACCATACGGCTCCCGGCTCCTCCCCTACTTTGGGGATAAGCCGGGAGCAAGTTTTTAAGAGAAATGGAATCTGCAAAAAAAAGAGTCACAATTCAGGGTGTAGCCGGTTGCTACCATGATGCTGCAGCGCGGGCTTATTTCGAAGGAGAGGATATCGACACCATCGAGTGTGATTCTTTTCCCGAGATGTTCGACACACTCGACTGCGATGCCTCGCTTCTCGGCATATTGGCAATAGAAAACACTATAGCCGGAGCACTCCTCCAAAACCACGAACTCCTGCGTAAAAGCAATCTCACGATCGTCGGTGAGACCAAAATGAGGATATCCCATGTTCTGGCTGCAATGCCGGGGCAGAAAATTACCGACCTACACGAAGTCGGATCTCATCCTATGGCACTCATGCAGTGTGAACTGTATCTGCGCCATCATCCCAATCTCAAGATGACCGAGAAGCTTGATACGGCCGGCACAGCCAAGGAAATTGCCGAAAAAGGTATATTGGGAATGGGTGCCGTATGCGGAGCGTTTGCCGCCGAGCTCTACGGACTCGAAATACTTGACAGAGGTATCGAGACAAACAAACGCAACTTCACGCGCTTCCTGATATTAGCCGATCCTCTGGTTGCTGACGAACTGCGTCCCCGACCGGAGAACCGCGATAAAGCCTCGATCGCTTTCACCCTTCCCCACTCAAAAGGAGCTCTGTCGAAAGTCCTGACAATATTTTCTTTCTACGATATCAATCTTTCAAAGATTCAGTCGATGCCTATAATCGGCAGAGAATGGGAATACAGATTCTATCTCGATCTCACTTTCGACAGCTATGTACGCTACCGTCAGGCAATCGATGCCGTGCGTCCCCTGATAAACGACTTCAAGACTTTGGGAGAATATAAAGAATGTAAACATGAAATCGTCTGAATCAATCCACTCGTCAGCCATTGTCCCCGCCGATCGAGTAGCTACAATCAAGGAATACTACTTTTCGCGCAAACTGCGCGAAGTCGCCCAGCTCAATGCTCAGGGCCTTGACATCATCTCACTTGGTATAGGAGGCCCAGACCGTCCGCCTCATCCTGAAGTCATATCCACACTGGCGGAGAGCGCCCGTCGTGATGATACCCATTCCTACCAGCCCTACGTAGGTATTACGGAGCTTAGAAACGCTTTTGCCGACTGGTATAAGAGATTTTACGGCGTTGAGCTGGACCCTCAGAAAGAAATTCAGCCGCTGATAGGTTCTAAAGAGGGCATTCTGCATATATCTCTCGCTTTTCTGAATCCGGGCGACGGGGTTCTGGTTCCCGATCCCGGCTATCCGACTTATACCTCTGTGAGCAACCTTGTCGGTGCTGAGATATTCAAATATGATCTGAAAGAAGATAATGACTGGATGCCTGATTTCGAGTCACTGGAGAAGCTGCCCCTCGAACGCATCAAACTCATGTGGATCAACTATCCGCATATGCCGACTGGAACGCCTGCATCAAAGGAGCTGTTTGAAAAAATTGTAGCCTTCGGAAAGAAACACAACATTGTGATCGCCCATGACAATCCATACAGTTTCATACTCAATGATAAGCCTATGAGCTTGCTGCAGGTGGACGGGTCAAAAGATATAGCCATAGAGATGAACTCACTGAGCAAGAGCCACAATATGGCAGGTTGGCGTATAGCGATGCTCGCATCCAATCCTCAGTTCATCGAATGGATCCTGAAAGTTAAGAGCAACATCGACTCAGGACAGTTCAAACCCATGCAGCTGGCGGCTGTCAAAGCACTTTCAGCCGGAAAAGAATGGTATGATGACGTAAACCGCACCTACATGCGTCGTCGGAAAAAGGCCGAGCTGATCATGAACGAACTCGGATGTGAATTTGATCCCCGTCAGCAGGGACTGTTTCTATGGGGCAGAATACCCGACAACTATGAGGGAAGCGAACAGCTTGCCGATAAAGTCCTGTATGAGGCCCGTGTGTTCATCACTCCCGGCTTCATCTTCGGTCAGAACGGAGATCGATACATCAGAATAAGCCTGTGTGCAACCGAGCAGAAGATGGATGAAGCGCTCGAACGTATCAAGCAAATGAATAATCAAAAATAATATACCCAAATGAAAGATATCCAACCGATAATTCTTGAAGGAGTAAACACGAGTGAGCCGCTCGTGATCGCAGGACCCTGCAGTGCCGAGACAGAAGAACAAGTGCTTGAAACCGCGACTCAACTTGCGGCCAACGGCATAAAGATATTCCGTGCCGGAATATGGAAACCACGTACAAAACCGGGCGGATTCGAAGGTGTAGGCTCCCCCGGCTTGGAATGGCTTAAGAAAGTTAAGGAGCTGACCGGTATGTATACCGCGACCGAAGTAGCTACCCGCGATCATGTAAAGCAGGCTCTCGAAGCCGGCGTTAATATCCTGTGGATAGGCGCCCGCACGTCTGCCAACCCATTTGCAATGCAGGAAATTGCCGACACTCTGGCAGAAATGAAGGCCGACGTTCCTGTTCTGGTAAAAAATCCCGTGAACCCTGATCTCGAATTATGGGTAGGAGCTCTCCAGCGAATCTACAACGCAGGAATACACAAAATCGGTGCTATTCACCGTGGCTTCTCGACCTATGGAAAGCATCTGTATCGCAACATGCCCCAGTGGCATATTCCTATCGAACTGCGTCTGCGCTATCCCAGCCTCCCTATCATCTGCGACCCAAGTCATATAGGTGGCAAGCGCGAACTCGTCGCTCCCCTCTCGCAGCAGGCTCTGGATATGGGTTTCAACGGTCTGATAATCGAAAGTCACTGCCAGCCCGACTGCGCCTGGAGCGACGCTGCTCAACAAATCACGCCCGAGATTCTCAACTACATCCTTCACACTTTAGTGATCCGCGACTCTCACCAGTCGACCGAGAATCTTGCACTGCTACGTCAGCAGATTGACCAGATCGACAACGAACTTCTTGATATCCTCGCCAAACGTATGCGCGTGTCGCGTGAGATCGGCCAGTACAAGAAAGAACATCGCATGCCTGTGCTCCAAGCCAACCGATATAACGACGTGATCAAGACCCGCCTGAAAATCGGTGAAGACATGGCAATGTCGACCGACTTCCTGAAAGCTGTGCTGCTCGCCATACACGAGGAAAGTGTGCGTCAGCAGATCGAGGTTCTCAACGACCGTGTACGATAACCCACTTAAGCAATGAGAATCCTTATTCTTGGCGCCGGGAAAATGGGATCGTTCTTCTGCGACCTGCTCTCTTTCGAGCATGAGGTTGCGGTTTACGATCCCGATCCCAAACGCCTCCGTTTCACGTACAATGCGCAACGTTTCACCTCGACCGATGAAATCGATGAATTTCACCCCGAGCTTGTGATAAATGCGGCAACAGTGAAATACACCATTGATGCATTCAAGGCCGTTCTGCCTCACATCGATCCGGGTTGCATAATCAGCGACATCGCCTCTGTGAAAACAGGGTTGCCGGAATTCTACGCCGAATGCGGTCACCCATACGTCTCGAGCCATCCTATGTTCGGCCCGACTTTTGCCTCGTTGAGCAATTTGGCCGATGAAAATGCAATAATCATCAAGGAAGGCGACCATCTCGGTCGGGTTTTCTTCAGGGATCTTTATTCGCGTCTCGGGCTCCACATCGAGGAATACACATTCGAAGAGCATGACATGACTATTGCCTATTCTCTGTCGATACCATTTGCATCTACCCTGGTGTTTGCGGGCATAATGAAGCATCAGAATGCACCGGGCACGACGTTCAAACGTCACATGGCCATTGCTCACGGACTGATGAGCGAAGACGATTATCTGCTGAGCGAGATCCTGTTCAACCCCAATACCCCCGCTCAGCTCGACCTGATTCAACAACGTCTGTCCGAACTCAAAGAGATCGTCGAGAACCACGACTCGCAAGCGATGAAAGGTTTTCTTGACCGCGTACGCGAAAACATCAAATAAACCCACAGCCGATATGGAGGATATACGTCCCTGGGAAGTAATTAAAAGCGAATACTATCTGGAGCGCCCATGGCTCACAGCCCGCAGAGATACCGTGAAACTGCCCGACGGCGGAATTAACGACGAGTACTGGGTTCTTGAATATCCGGCGTGGATTAATGTAATTGCATCAACACCCGAAGGTCGTTATATCATGGTCAGGCAATACCGTCACGGACTCGGGATTATCTCTACCGAGTTATGCGCCGGAGTAGCTGAACAGGGTGAGGATCCACTCGTTGCGGCCAGGCGTGAACTTGCCGAGGAAACAGGTTATACCGGTGGCACATGGAGTCTAAATTGCATCGTCAGTGCCAATCCCGGCTCACAGAACAACCTGACATACTGCTTCATAGCCGAAAATGTGACTCTGTCAGCGACTCAGCATCTCGATGATACCGAGGATCTGAGAGTAGAACTGTTGACTCGTGAGGAACTGGCGGCACTGCTCAAGGGTGGGACTATGCGCCAGGCCCTGATGCTCTCTTCACTGTGGAAATATTTTGCAGAACGATATCCTGATCTTGTTAAACCCTGATTACTCGTGTCAAGCTACGTTTCAGTCCTTTTGCCTCTACCTCTCCCCGAACCGTTCACCTATCTTGTTCCCGACCCACTGATTGGAAAGGTTAAGGAAGGTTGCCGGGTCATAGTGCCCTTCGGAAAGAAAAAGCATTATACCGGCATCGTTGCTTCGGCCATAGCGGCCAAACCACGCGAGGATATCGAGGTAAAAGAGATTGAACGTTTGCTCGACGAAGACCCTATCATAAAACGTCCGCAGCGACAGCTTTGGGAATGGGTAGCTGAATATTATTGCTGCACTCCCGGCGAAGTTATGCGGGCTGCCCTGCCGGCCGGATTGAAGATCGAGAGCGAAACATTCGTGGTTGGAGTAGAAAATTATGAAGAAGACCCGGCCTCACCCCTTTCTGAAAGAGAAGTGGTCGTTCTTCAGATCCTCGACCATGAGAACAAAAGGCTTTCTGTGGCCGACATCGAAAAAAAGACAGGTTTCAGTAACGTCAACGCTCTGATCTCGCGTCTTGTCGACAAGGGAGCTGTGATGGTAGCCGAGAAACTTGTTGAGCGTTACAGGCCTCAGCATATCCCGAGCATACGATTTATTGTGCCCGATGGAATTTCCCCGGCCACTGCAGTATCATCTGCATTTGAAGCGGTAAAAGGCGCTCCGAAGCAGGAAGCTGCGTTGCTGACGCTTCTCGAACTCCAGGGCGTGAATCGCCGGACGGCCTCGCCACGCAAAGTAAGCCGTACGGAACTGATGGAAAGGTCAGGTGTGACCGCTCCAATTCTTGCGGCGCTACGCGATAAGGGATTGGTTGAGTTCTATAAACATGAGGTTAACCGGTTCGCTTATTCAGGTGCCCCTACTCTTCCTCTTCCTCAACTCACCGAGGCTCAGAAGAATGCTCTCGATGCCATTCATAAGTCATGGTTTGATAAAGACGTGACTTTACTACGGGGTGTCACTTCCTCAGGAAAGACCGAGATATATATTCATCTGATAAACGATGTGATGACCCGGGGACGGCAGGTGCTGATGCTTGTTCCAGAAATCGCTCTCACAACACAGCTCACCGACAGGCTACAGAAAGTGTTGGGCAACAAGGTGATAGTTTATCATTCGAAATTCTCCGACAACGAGCGGGTTGATCTGTGGCGTAAGATTCTGAAATCTAAAGAGCCAATAGTCGTTGTAGGCGCCAGATCGTCGGTTTTCCTTCCATTTGAGAATCTCGGTCTGATAATCGTTGACGAAGAGCACGACCCGAGCTACAAGCAGCAGGATCCTGCTCCCCGATACAACGGCAGAGACACAGCCATGGTGCTTGCACGAATGCACGGTGCAAAAACCCTTCTCGGAAGCGCCACCCCCGCTATTGATACTTACTGGAAGGCTACCGAAGGCAAGAAATTTGGTCTGGTAGAGCTCACCGAGCGTTATGGTGGTGCACGTATGCCAAGAATGGAGCTTGTTGATATGACTCGTGCATACAAGCGTGGTGAAGTCTCAGGCGCATTTGCATATACAACCGTCAATATGGCGAAAAAGGCGCTTGACGCAGGCGACCAGATTATTCTTTTTCTGAATCGTCGCGGATACGCACCTGTTGCCATCTGCCGGCAGTGCGCATATATTCCTAAGTGTGAGCACTGCGATGTGTCGCTCACCTATCATAAACGCTTAGACAAACTTGTTTGCCACTATTGCGGATCGGAATACCCGCTGCCTCTTGTCTGTCCTTCATGCAAAAGTCCGTCTGTCGAACTCGCCGGCTATGGAACCGAACGAATTGCCGACGATATCAACCGATGTTTCCCTAATGTTAAAGTGACGAGGATGGACCTTGATACTACCCGCAACAAGGATGCTTACAGCAACCTCATATCCGACTTTTCCAAAAGGGAATCAAAGATACTCGTAGGAACTCAGATGGTTACCAAGGGACTTGATTTCGACGGTGTAAGTATGGTGGCGGCAGTCAATTCCGACGCTATGCTTTCGATGCCCGATTTTCGAGCCGCCGAACGCACATTCAACATGCTGCAACAGGTAGCCGGTAGAGCCGGAAGACGCTCAACAGAAGGTAAGGACGAGGCCACTGTTGCTATCCAGACGCGCACTCCGGGTCATCCGGTGTTCCCGTTTCTTCTTAATCACGATTATCTCGGATTCTACAACCACGAAATAGAGGAACGAAGGACTTTTTTATATCCGCCGTTTGTCAGGATTATTAACATATACGTTAAGCATGCCGATCCGCGCCTTGCTGACGATGCAGCGGAGGTCTATGCTACAGAATTACGCAAAGTGCTTGGAGACAGCCGTGTATCAGGGCCACAGGAACCGCCCGTCGGACGAATACAGACCCTCTATATACGCAAGATCATGCTGAAACTCGAACCTGCCATCTCTATGCGTAACCTCCACAGGGCGCTTGATGATATATATATCAGGGTTCGTGGCACCGGTAGGGAGTCATTCAGGCGTGCGGTCATCTATCCAGATGTCGACCCTGCTTGAGAAGGATTTCAAGTTCGGCATACTGAGGTATATCTTTCAGATATACAGGCTTTCCACTGCCCGGAGTCACGAGAGCGCAATAGTGCTGAAGGCCGTTGCTAACGATTAGCAACGGGGCTTTGATCACTATGTTATAAAGGGCAGCCTGACGGAAAACCGCCTGAGTCACAGTAACTTCCGGAGCCTTATATTCGATGATGCAGAGAGGTGTACGCCCATCACGTGCAAATACTATAGTATCCAGGCGTTTAGGCATTCCTCGAACCCTCAGACCAACCTCATTGGCCATCAAACTGCGAGGAAAGCCTTTTTCGGCTGTAAGCCAGGCAGTAAAATGCTGGCGAACCCATTCTTCAGGGGTCAGGGCAACCCACCTGCAACGTATGGGATCGTAGACCCTTGAACGCCCCCCTTCGAGGTCTTCAACAAGCAGGTCTGCCGGGAGTGGCAAATTGAGTTGGATCATGTGGAATTTTTGTGTAAATTTACGGAAATTTTTGTTCAGATGGCCGCAGACACCTCTCTAAATTTTTCCAGCCTTATGGCTGAAATACGCCGCGGACCAAAGAAGCCGGTTTATCTGCTTCATGGTCAGGAAGGTTATTTCATTGATCGCCTTGCCGAAGCATTCGAGCAAACGGTGCCCGACGATATGAAATCTTTCAACCTATATACCTTCTATGCGCCGGAAACCGACCCGGAAACAATAATCCGTGCCTGCAAGAGTTTCCCGATGATGGGCGAGCGACAGATCGTGATAGTGAAAGAGGCTCAGGCCGTGCGAGCCGACCAGATCAACAAACTACACACCTACGTATCGAATCCATCCTCAACCACTGTGCTTGTAATATGTTTCAGAGGATCGGAGGCCAAAGGCAAAGATCTGCTTGCAGCAGTGAGGAAAGGAGGATATGTCAATTTCGAGTCAAAAAAGATATACGAAAGCAATCTTCCCCGGCTGATCGAAAGCATCGTGCGGGAACAGGGTCTCAACATCGAAGCTAAAGGCATTTCAATGCTGGCCGACTTCATAGGTACCGATGCCTCGCGTCTGTATGGCGAAATACAGAAGCTGGCGATGATTCTTCAGCCGAATTCGCTCATCACACCCGAGGTGATTGAGAACAATATCGGCATAAGCAAAGACTACAACAACTTTGAGCTGTGCGATGCGCTATCGACGCGCAATGGCAACCGGGCCCTGACAATAATATCATATTTCCGTAGTAATCCCAAAAATAATCCGACCGTTCTCACAGTGGCCGCTCTATTCGATTATTTCGCAGGGCTGCTGTGCTGTCACTGGGGCAGAGGGATGTCACCGGCCGACAAAATGAAGATGCTTGGAGCCAAAAGCTCGTTTCAGATGAAGCGTTACGATAACGGAGTCAGAACCTACAGCCCTACCTCGGTTCTAAAGATAATCTCGGATCTTCGAGATTTCGACAGAAAAAGCAAAGGTGTAGGAAGCCGCCAGAATGAATACGACCTGCTCTATACCTTGATTCTGAAAATACTCTACTCCTAACGGTTGCCCAAAAGACGGAACCAGTAGCCAACCGTCACGGAAATGGATGTGCCTCGCGACGCACTGAATCGGTCTGTCTTATGACTCGGAAAGATACTGCCGAGACCAAAATAATACCGGCCTTCGATCGAGAATGAGTTGCGACGGTTTTTACCAACAAAGAATTCTGCTCCAGCACCGGCCGAAATACCATAGTCAAACTTACTGCTCACAGCCATAGACAACTGAGCCAATTCTCTGTTATGATAAGGGAATCCCTCTACCGACACAGGATTCTCATAGTCGAAATTACTTGAAATCTTGTCGCTGAGCATATAACTGACCGAAGGTCCGAGATTTACAAAGCCCTTAACTCTCGATCCTCCGAAGTATATATGGGTCATGACGGGAAGAGTCAGATAAGTTAGAGTTCGCGAATAGTTGAATTTGTCCTTATCTTCCTTGAAATCCTCTTTCCAGCCACGCTGCTCAAGGATCAGTTCACCAATAAGTCCGAAATACTTTTCCTCGGCATACCGCATCCGGAATGCAAGTGTCTTACCTCCGAGCATACTTTGCTTGACACTCGGGGAAAACTGCATATTGCTGAAAGTCATACCACCGTCGGCACCCACCCAGAACTTAGGCTCGTAGGCACGTTGGGAAAATACGGCGGCCGGAAATACTACAGCCGCTACAAGCAGCGACATGGCTATCGTCAGTCTTCGCATAAGATTATAGTTCAATTCGATCAATCAGACCACTGGGGCGGAAATTCACAAAATAAAGTTCGGTATTGACATGACCCTTCACCCCTTCCGGACGGTTGAAATGAAATCCATTCTGCACCCCATTGTATGTTGACACAGGATAATCATTGCGCAACGCACCGATGATATACATTCCAGTGTCGAAGCCGAGCAGACCCTGACGAGGAACGAAATTACCCATCGGCACACCATACCAATTCTGGAATGAACTCTGCACCTCGGAAGCCCACGGATCGTCGGGAACAGTGAAGAAACGGGAATATACATAGGTATTCATCGCATGCATATTCTCAAGAGTCTCACCGCGGAAAGTGGTCCACTCCGGGTATCCGTAAAGCCTGACAGGATCGGACACAGTCATCATCGACTGCTTGAATTCGATCAGAGCCGGCAGAATACGGTTAAGGTCTGTCTGCTTGACCGAGGCCGGAATAAATGAATAGGCCTTGCTGCGATCGAGCGAGGACAGATCGTCGATCGATAACGCCGTTGTGTAATTGACGGTCTTATATTCTATTCCCTCGGCGGCCAGACGACGCTTGAGCATTCTGATAAATTCCTGCTTATCGCTGTCTGAATCGCCCGTACTGATTATGACCGGTATTCGACCGCTCATATCTTTTACGATACCGTTTACGGCCCTTGTGTACATCTCGTTGTGAGGGATATTGGCCTGAAAAACACTCGGATGATTCAGATGAGCCTGCGAACGGATGGCGAAAAGGTTCAGGACACTCACATCGTTACTGTCGCCGAAATCTGCGATCTGTTCGAGCTGGTTGTCATTTTCCGGAGCGATTATGAGCCTTACGTTTTTCAGTTCAGGATTACTCAGAATAGAACGCAGAGAATCGTCAGACCCGTTCGTATCAAAAGCAAGAACTTTTATCGGAGTGCCGCAATGGCGCATACTGTCGACGGCAAGAAGCAATCCCTTGTAGAACTCCGTGTAAAGCTGCGACTGTCTCGGCTGGGGATTTTTTTCAGCCATAAATGGCAGGATCACAGCTATGTCGATCCCTTTTGCCGCAACCGGTTCCTGAGCTGAAACAATTTCTTCAGTAATCTCCTCACTGCCATCGGTTCCTGTGTTCAGTGATCCCGGAACAGTGATGGCAATAGCGGGTGATGTCTGCTGTGCGGTCAGATTCCCGTTGTCGGCCGTGCGCAGACTGGGTATTCTCAGAATCTGTCCGGCCTTAAGTATTCCTGTTTCCGGGTTGGCAGCTTCGAGATCGGCAACAGAGATTTCATGACTGTGGGCAATGGAATAGAATGTTTCCTTGTCCTTAACTTTATACAGGAGATATTCGTTGGCAACAGAAATGTCGTCAGCATCTGATTGAGCGTTCCTGACGTCGGCTATCACCCGTTCGGATGTCGGGATCTCGTCCTTTGGCTGAGCAGCGACTTCGTTTTCTATAGAGAGACCGGGAGCAGTGACATAAACCATCATACCGGCTTTCAGACCCTCTCTGATATCCGGATTCCACTTTTCAAGTTGATCCGGAGTAATACCATAGGTGTGGCATATACCGTAGATAGTCTCGCCTTTCCTGACAAGATGGGTTGATCCGGCCACCTCATCCGAACCGTTCAATTTCTTCGGAAAATAGAGTGTGGAATTTGCCTTAAGACCGTCGGAAGCAACTGACGGATTGGCCTCAAACAATTGCTCTTTAGAAATATT
Source organism: Bacteroides sp. (assembly GCA_014801735.1). The sequence goes on from JAAVDO010000006.1 coordinate 211,088, forward strand.
CAGCCGACGGCAGATCGAATAAATCGTCTCCTTCGGCTGGACATCGTAATAATAGTAACTCTTACCGTCGACAATCTTAACGGGCAACTCTGTAATATCGGCCATCGAGGCCAACACTACCGATATCAACGCTATCAGAGTGGATGATATTCTTTTATTCATCTTAATAACTTTATTGGCGCAAAGTTAACTCCTTTAGGTCAATTATGCAAATATGCAGCGAGGGTTTGTCTATGAGATGACTAATCGCTATTTTTGCAGTCATTATGACCCAGTATAGCAAAATTCAGCTGATAAAGCGCCACATGTTTGCAATGCGCAACGGCATCATAGCCGACACCCTGCGTAAGGCCGGAAGTCCATTTCCTATGATTTTCGGAATGAATCTGCCCCAGATATCTGAAACAGCCTCAATGTTTGGTCCTGACAAAGAAACAGCCATGGCGCTCTGGCACGACCGGCGGACACGCGAGAGCATGCTGTTAGCTCCAATGTTGCTGAATGCCGCATCGCTCGACCATAACGAAATTGCAAGTATGATAGAAGACGTAAACTGCACTGAGGTTGCCGACGTGCTGTGTCTGAAGTTGCTTCGCAAACGAGAGGACGCGCTTGACATAGCCGAATGCTGTCTGAAGGCGGATGCCAATCTGACCCGCTACGTCGGAATAAGACTGCTTTGGAATCTGGTCGGTGCTTTCCCTAACGCGGTGCTCCAGCTTGCTCAAAAAGAGGCTTCCGCAGGGAATCCAACTACACAGAAACTTGCGTCCGATCTGGTAGAAGAGGCTCGCTATCTGCTGGATGATTAGATTATTTTCTATTGACTTCCGGACGATGGCTCAGTTTCTCGCTCAATATCACGCCACTCAGAATGAGGATGCAACCTATGAAGCCTACTATCGAGACATATTCGCCAAGCAGCAGAGCCGACATAATCAAGGTGACCAGAGGTGAGAAATACAGATAGTTGCTCGACTTCACCTCGCCCATGTGTTTCACCGCCTGAGCCCAGAACATATAAGCCACAACCGAAGCAATTACGCTCAGCAATGCTAAATTTACTATGACTTCCGTTTCGAAAAGCACGGACAGCGGTGTGTGTTCGGGTTCCAGAGCCATAAAAGGCAGAGCCGTGATCACGCCATAGGCAAAAGTCTTGCGAGTGATGAACCAACTGCCGTAGGTAGCATTGAGAGGCTTGAGCACAAGGGTATATATCGAGAAGCTGATGGCTGCTATAAGGGCAAGCATATCGCCCAACGGTTTTACCTTAACCACAAAACTGCTGTTGAAGATCACACAGGCCACACCGGAGAAAGCTATCAGCGAGCCTAACAGGAAACCACGGGGAAGTTTATGGCCCTTGTAAGCCAGGGCTACTATAAGAGTAGTGATAAGAGGTGAAAGAGCAGTAATCAGTGATACGTTGGTTACCAACGTATACATACACGCCGTGTTTTCGGCTACGAAATAAACCGAACCTCCGCACACTCCGCACAACACAAACAGCAGCTCATCTTTCACCGACCTGCTCCACAAAGGAGCCGGACAAAGACAGAAAGCCAGGATATAGGCGATAATGAATCGATAAATATATATCTCCACGGCACTCAGTCCGTGCTGGAGAAGAATCTTTGTCGAAATAAACGCGGCACCCCACGCAGTCACAGCAATGACTGCACCGAGGTGATAGCGGAGATTACGTCCTGAGGGTTTCTTTATGACCGCCATAAGAGGTCTTGTTGGTTATAATTTTATGTGAGTCGAATCGTTCTGCAAAGGTAGCGAGGTTCAGCCGAAAAACCAACTTAACCCGCAGGATAATTCCATAATTAGGGATATAAATTAAAACTAAATCGCTATTACGGAGGTTAATATTGATAGAAGCTTTTAAAATCTGACTGAAATGACAACTTCCGACACAGCGGCGGCAAAAAAGATTTCAAGCCGACTACATGCACTCACATCGCAAAGAATGATCTTTCTGGCGATAGCATTCCTCGTCGGGCTCGCCGTTGGAACGGCCGCCTTTTTCCTGAAATCTCTGATACGGTGGATCTCCCTGCCTCTTTTGCCACACCTGCACTACGACGGTCCGAACTATCTGTTCATACTCTATCCGGTCGTAGGTATTATGCTTACGGTAATCTATCAGCGATATGTTCTGCACCAGGGAATCTATCACGGAGTCGAACGACTGCGCAAGAGCCTTGCAGAGCGCAACTACAATATGTCGCCCCGGCTGATACTGGCACCGATAATCGCAAGTTCGCTCACTCTTGGTTTCGGAGGTTCGGCAGGCTCCGAGGGACCTATAGCCAGTTCTGGAGCCGCCATAGGAAGCAATATCGGAAGGTGGTTCAAACTGACCGAAACACAGGTAATGGTAATGATAGCCTGCGGTGCCGGTGCCGGTATAGCCGGAATATTCAAAGCACCGGTGGGGGGCGCTCTATTCACGATTGAAATTCTTGCACTCCCGCTCGATGCCCTGGCCCTTATAGCACTCTTCATTTCGACACTGACATCCGCGCTGACAGCTTATGTGTGGTCGGGTTGCACACCTGACGTGACATTCACCTCGATCCCGGCCCTCAACTGGACACATGTTATACCCGTAATACTGTTAGGTCTATTCACCGGCATCTATTCCGCCTACTATGCCATTGTGATGAAGAAAATGACCGCCCACTATAACAGAATGAAAAATCACTGGGTGAAGAACATCAGCTCCGGACTGACCGTTGGCATTCTGCTTTTTCTTTTTCCGACACTTTACGGCGAAGGCTATGGAGCCGTTGCCAAACTTCTCGCCGATGTACCACATACAATAATCGACTACACCTGGCTGACAAATATTTTCAAAGACTATGCTTCCGGCCAGATTCTACTGATGAGTGTCGCTCTGGCCATGCTTCTTGCCAAACCGTTCGCGACATCATCGACAAACGGCGGTGGCGGTGTGGCCGGCGATTTCGCTCCAACCATAATGATAGGCAGTGTCGCCGGATTTCTTTATGCCGCCGGATCCAATTATTTTTTCGGTACGCATCTACCGGTAGTAGACTTCGTATTTCTTGGCACGACGGGCGTGATGGCCGGAGCGATAGGCGCACCATGTATGGCTATAATGATCACCGTCGAGATGGCTACCGCCTATCCCCTGCTGTTGCCCGCAACAGCAGTAGCCACTCTGTCGTATCTGACAAAGCGGCTACTCACTACTAACTATCATGATTATCTGTCGGGCTGGAATTGACAGCCCTGACCTACCCACTACCGATTGTTCTTTATCTTCCTACTGGGCTGTTCGAGACGATCTACATTGCAATCGATATCGCCACCGCTACGCGATGAAACGGCAACACCGGTTTTGGCAACGAAACGGCGCGCTTTGACTTCAGCACCCGACGATACGTTGAAATCAACATGACTGCCCGATCCTGCAATTTTGAATTCCGACCCCGAGCTACCCGAAAAAGTTGTAGAACCCTTGACAGTAGCACGCGAGAAACTGATCTCAGAGCCTGAGCTACCAGTGGCCAGAATAGACTTGCAACTGGCAGTGCCAAACTCCACTTCCGATCCGCTCGAAGTATGGACAACGATCTCACCGCCTGTAGCACTATCAACCGATATTTCGGAACTACTGGAGGCGGATATCTCCATAGAGCTGAATGAAACCGAGGCAAGCGAGATCTCACCGCTACTCGATGTAGTCAGAGTCATCGGTTCCGAGACATTAAATCCGGAACGGGTCTTAAACTCACCGCTTGACGAAGCCGAGACCGACGAGAGCGATGGGCCGCTTACATAGGCCACCACCATATTGCCTGCTCCCATACCGTTGTTGCGGCCATTCTTTTTGCGAATGCCAAACGAGAGAATACCATTGACATTCTCAACCCGGACACGCTTAAGGAGCTCGGGTGTGGTAGCTTTGACGGTTACGTTCACCTTGGAGGAAACAGTGTAAATCACTTTGATGCCGGCGGATACGGAAACTCCACTGAAACGGGTGACATCGTAGGTGAGTTCTGTCGTAACGTTTTTCTCAACTAACGCAGTAGACTTGGTGTTCTGCTTATTTTTCTGACGGGTATGAGCGGCTACACCCGAGCCAGACAAGAATGTAATCGCCAGCAAAATGGCAAGGATTCTGGTTTTCATTTCTGATGTTTTGATTGGGTTACATATATTGGACGCAATCCACCGCGAAATGTTACAACTTAATCTAAAAAAATCAAAAATTTTTGTCAACGGCAATCTGTCAGTTCCATAATAATTAGTTATCTTTGTCAAAAAAGAAATTCAGACGTGAAAGGCATTATCCTTGCCGGAGGAGCCGGCACAAGGCTTTACCCGATAACCAAAGGCGTAAGCAAACAGTTGCTTCCTGTGTACGACAAACCGATGGTGTACTATCCACTGTCGGTTCTGATGCTTGCGGGCATACGCGATATACTTCTGATATCCACACCCGACGATCTCCCTTTGTTCCGTCGGCTGCTTGGCGACGGCAGTGACTTCGGGGTGAGGCTGAGCTATGCCGAGCAGCCCTCACCCGACGGTCTGGCCCAGGCTTTCATAATCGGGGCTGAATGGCTGGATGGAGAAGCTGCATGCCTTGTACTCGGAGATAATATCTTTCATGGTGAGGGGCTGACCGAAAAACTTCATTCAGCCGTAAGACGTGCCGAAGGGCCTGAGAAAACAGCTACCGTGTTCGGCTATCGCGTGAACGATCCACAACGGTATGGTGTGGCTGAATTCGACGAAGCTACCGGAAGGTGCATAAGTATCGAGGAGAAACCTGTGCACCCCAAAAGCGAATATGCCGTGGTGGGTCTTTATTTCTATCCGTCGGATGTCGTGGAACAAGCACTGAAAATCGTTCCGTCGGCAAGAGGAGAACTCGAAATAACATCGCTCAACTGCCGCTATCTTGAGCAGGACCGTCTGCATCTGGCAACCCTCGGACGGGGATTCGCATGGCTCGACACCGGCACACATGATTCGCTTGCAGAAGCGGGAGCCTATATCGAAACTATCGAAAAGCGACAGGGCCTGAAAATAGCTTGCATCGAGGGTATTGCCTACACTCAGGGGTGGATTGGCCCAGAAACGCTGCTGCGTGTGGGTGAGCCCATGAAATCAAGCGATTACGGCAGATATCTGATTAAACTCGCACAAAAGAAACCGGTATATGACAATAGAAGAGACTCTGATACCAGGTGTTAAGATACTTACCCCAAGAGTATTCAATGACGCAAGGGGCTACTTCACGGAAACGTGGGTCGAGGCTGCTTTCAACGAGATAGCGGGCGAGCCTATCCACTTCGTTCAGGACAATCAGAGCCAGTCTGCACGCGGCGTTGTGCGCGGTCTTCATTTCCAGTCGCCCCCACATGCGCAGGCTAAACTCGTGAGATGTCTGTCGGGCAGAGTACTTGATATCGCCGTTGATATACGTAAGGGATCACCGGCATTCGGCAAATATGTAGCAGTTGAGCTGACCGGTGATAATTTCAGGCAACTTTTTCTGCCACGAGGAATAGCCCACGGTTTTGCCGTTCTGTCGGACGAGGCCGTTTTCGCCTATAAATGCGATAATTATTATGCTCCGGACCACGAAGGGGGCCTTGATCTTTTCGATCGGGATCTAAACATATCGTGGCCGGTTAAGCCGCACGAAGCCATCCTGAGCGAGAAAGACCGACGATATCCGAAATTCAAAAATTTTGATTCTCCATTTACTTTCGAAAAAAAACAGTAATTATGAAGAATATTATGGTGACCGGCGGTGCCGGCTTCATAGGCTCGAACTTAATAAAGTATCTTCTTGACAAATGCTGTGATTACAGGATTCTCAACGTTGATCTTCTGACTTATGCCGGGAATCTGGGCAATCTAATGGATATCGAGAACAACCCGCGCTACAGTTTTCTCAAGGCAGATATATGTGACTATGAAACAATGCTGGGCGCCATGCGCGATCATAATATTGATGGCATAATCCATCTTGCGGCAGAGAGTCACGTAGACAGGTCGATAGAAGCGCCACTCGATTTCGTCAGGACAAATGTGATGGGTACCGCTACACTCCTGAGCGCCGCCCGAGCCTGGTGGGAGTCGCTACCGGATAAATATGAGGGAAAAATGTTTCATCACGTGTCGACCGACGAAGTCTACGGTTCACTGATGCCCGACGACGCACCTTTCACTGAATCAACACCATACGCCCCGCATTCACCCTATTCGGCAGCCAAAGCCTCAAGCGACCATTTCGTGAGGGCCTATCATGATACCTACGGGATGCCTGCGATCATCACTAACTGCAGCAATAACTACGGTCCATATCAGTTCCCTGAAAAATTGATTCCGCTGGTAATCAACAATGTAAGGCTACAAAAACCTGTACCGGTCTATGGGACAGGAGAGAATGTGAGGGATTGGTTGTATGTGGAGGATCATGCCCGGGCTATCGAGCTGATTTTCAGGGAGGGAAAGCCCGGTTCAACCTATAACATAGGCGGATCGAATGAAAAGGCCAATATCGACCTGATAAAGAGAGTGATAGATACTGCAGACAACCTCCTCGGAAACCCCGAGGGATATTCACACCATCTCATAACCTTCGTCACAGACCGCAAGGGTCACGATCTACGATATGCCATCGACTCATCCAAGCTGAAAACCGAACTTGGATGGGAGCCCGCGACCGATTTCAACAAGGGGATAGAGAAGACCGTGGAATGGTATCTGAACAACACCGATTGGCTTGAAGAAGTGACCAGCGGCGCATATACCGACTATTATGAAAAAATGTATGGCCACAGATAAAACAGAGATGAATACTGTCGAAGCTGAAGAAGAATGGGCGAAAATGCTCAGAGGCGAGCTCTATAATGCCGCCAATCCTGTTTTTTTCAAGAAGCTGATGGAGGTGAGAAAACAGATCAAACTGTTCAATGACCTGAAGCCGGAGTTCATCGAGGAGCAGCAAGCCATTTTGCGCGGACTTCTGGGCAGTTGTCCGAAACAATTTCACATAAACCAGCCATTCAGATGTGACTTCGGTTGCAATATCCACATAGACGAGAATTTCTTTGCCAATTTCAATCTGACGATCCTCGACGAGGCCAAAGTGACAATAGGCCGAAATGTATTTATCGGGCCCAACGTGAGTATCTACACGGCTTGCCATCCACTTGGTGCCACACTGCGGGCCACCGGAGCGGAATGGGCAGAACCGGTGACTATAGGCGATGACGTGTGGATAGGAGGAAATGCCGTGATTCTTCCGGGAGTGACAATCGGAAGCCGGTGTGTGATCGGCGCAGGCTCGGTGGTCACAAAAGATATACCGCCACAACATGTAGCAGCAGGAAATCCGGCCCGCATCATACGCCATATCGACGAGATCTGACCACAACAACGGTTGAACCCGGGGAGTGGTGATTTTCTCAAAAAAATGTGCTACCTTTGTAGCTGAAAAGCATCATTGCCAGAATACCTTTTAGAAATCTGACCACATGGGATTTTTCTCAAAACTGTTCTCCAAAGAGAAGAAGGATACCCTCGACAAGGGCCTTGAGCGCACCAAAGAGGGCGTGTTTCAGAAAATTACGCGTGCGATAGCCGGACGCGATACGATAGACGACGATTTTCTTGACAATCTTGAGGAAATCTTCGTTACAAGCGACGTGGGCGTTGACACAACCCTGAAAATTATCGACCGCCTGCAAAAACGCGTAGCCCGCGACAAGTATGTCGGGACATCGGAACTAAACCGGCTTCTGTGTGAAGAGATTACCGCGATGCTTGCTGAGAATGACGCAACAACCGCCAGCGACGAGGATTTCAGTATTCCGGCAGGACACAAGCCTCATGTGATCATGGTCGTTGGAGTGAATGGCGCAGGCAAGACAACCACCATAGGAAAACTCGCTGCCCAATTCAAACGTGCGGGACACAAGGTGATGCTCGGCGCGGCCGATACATTCAGAGCCGCAGCTACCGAGCAGCTTGACGTGTGGGGCGAAAGAGCAGGAGTGCCGGTAGTGAAACAGCGTCAGGGCGCCGATCCGGCGGCCGTCGCGTTTGACACACTCCAGAGCGCCGTTGCAAACGATATTGACGTCGTGATAATCGATACCGCAGGCCGTCTGCACAATCAGAAGGGTCTGATGGACGAACTATCGAAAATCCGCAAGGTAATGGACCGCGTGGTGCCGGGTGCGCCGCACGAAGTATTGTTGGTGCTTGACGGATCGACAGGTCAGAACGCATTCGAGCAGGCACGTCAGTTTGTAGCTGCCACTCAGGTGAACGAACTCGCCATTACGAAACTCGACGGTACGGCAAAAGGAGGCGTAGTGATAGGCATAAGCGACCAATTCAAGATTCCGGTGAAATATATAGGTCTGGGAGAGAAGATTGAGGATCTGCAAGTGTTCCGCAAGGAAGAATTCGTAAAATCACTCTTCGGCTTCTGATCTGATGTCAAAGACCACCACTGTAAATGTCGTGACCCTCGGGTGTTCGAAGAATCTTGTAGATTCGGAACGCCTGCTAAAAATGCTCTCGGACGCCGGCTGCACCACCCTTGTGGAAGCTGATCCGACCACACTGCCGAAAAACTCGGTTGTGATAGTGAATACCTGTGGCTTCATAGCCGATGCCAAAGAAGAGTCGATAAACACCCTGCTGGAATGGGGTGAGCTGCGCAAGAAAGGAAAAATCGGCACTCTCATAGCCATGGGATGCCTGTCGGAAAGATATTCAGCCGATCTGCCGGAACTGGTGCCGGAGGTCGACAAATGGTTCGGCAAGACTGACTGGAGCGGAATTGTGGAGTATCTTGTAAAGCGACGCCCGGCAACGGCTCCCTACGACCGCATGATAACAACTCCACGCCACCACGCATATCTGAAAATAGCGGAAGGGTGCAACCGATTCTGTGCTTTCTGCGCTATTCCGCTGATAACAGGACGCTTCCGCTCGCGACCAATCGAAGAGATCATAGACGAAGCACGTCTGTTGACAGAGCGGGGAGTGACAGAACTCAACGTAATAGCACAGGATCTTTCAGACTACGGCAGGGACCTTTACGGAGAAAGCCGTCTGGCTGAACTGATAGACCGACTTGCGGATGTAGAGGGCATACGCTGGATAAGGCTTCATTATGCATATCCCGCAGGATTTCCCGACGATCTGCTCGATGTGATGGCAAGAAGAAGCAACGTGTGCAGGTATCTTGACATAGCGCTGCAGCATATTTCGGATCCGGTGCTCACCAACATGCGCCGTCACATCACGGGAGAGCAGACAAGAAATCTCCTGGCAAGAATACGCGAGAAGGTGCCGGGAATACATATCAGGACAACGCTGATGGTTGGATTCCCGGGCGAGGGCGAGAAAGAATTTGAAGAGCTTCTCGACTTCGTGAAGGAGCAACGGTTTGAACGTATGGGTGCTTTCGCATACTGTGAAGAGGATGACACCTATGCGGCAAAGCATTTTAAAGATGAGACAGCCGACGAGGTGAAACAGAGCCGCCTTGACAGGCTGATGGCCCTTCAAGAAGAAATATCGCTTGAAATACAGCAGAGCAAAGTCGGAAACGTTATAGAAGTGGTAGTAGACCGCGAGGAGCCCGATTATTATGTATGCCGGTCGGAATTCGACTCACCGGAAGTTGATCCGGAGGTACTGGTAAGCAAAACCAAAAAGCTGAAGCGTGGAGAAGTAGTGAACGTAAAAGTGACATCTGCACTGCCATTTGAGCTTATGGCCGAACCGGTCGATTGATAATGAACAAGAAATGAGTCAACTCATCCCTGAAAATATCAGAAAGGCAGCCGAACGGGCGATAAGCCTGAATCTGCCTTTCGTGCTATATGCACTGCCCGGAGAGAGCGAAGTGCGCTTCATGGCATCCAGGCCTCATGACGGCGAGAACCGTCTGGATATTACGGATCGGGAGCTGAAAGCATTCGTGATAACCATGTTTGCCGCACCTGCATCTTCGGCTGTCGGAATTAAAGCGGAAATGACGGCTGAAGATGTTTTGGCGCTTCCTGATGATATGCCGAGCTTTGACGGCCCACAAAGACTTGTAAGACCGTTGAGTACAGAGTATGCTCATTATCTCGCAAACTTTCATGAAGCACAGAAGGGGCTGAGATACAGTACCAAAAAGGTGGTATTGTCCAGACGCCTGGCATTTATGGTGAGCGGTAACGCCACTCAATTGGCCGAGGAGTATTTCACGGAACTACCCGATACATTCAGAGCTCTCTATTTCACTCAGGAGACAGGATTGTGGATCACCGCAACTCCGGAACAACTTCTGAACTATGACGCAACAACCTCGACATTCCGCACTATGGCTCTTGCGGGAACACAGAGCATGGGAAATAAGTGCGTAGAGGGCGGAGAAGAATGGGATGAAAAAAACACCCTGGAACATGATCTGGTTGTGGAACATATAAAGCAGGTGTTCTACGGAGCGGGACTCGCTACGGAAGTTTCAGAGCCGACGGTGTTGAAATTCGGAGAAGTAGGCCATCTGTGTCACCGGATTAAGGGGTTCGGACAAACTGATGTCAGCTCCCTGCTTGACCGTCTGAACCCAACCCCGGCCGTAGCAGGATACCCTGTGAACAAGACACTCGAAATTATAGAACGATATGAACCGCATCCGCGGTTGTGCTATGGCGGTTGGCTCGGGCTGAAAAACGGACAAGATCTGGATCTATACGTGAATCTGCGTAGCGCGATGCTTGAGCCCGGCGAGAAGACACTGAACATAAACATTATATGCGGAGGCGGAATTCTGCGGGCATCCAAACCTGAAGCGGAATGGAAAGAGGCCGGCATGAAGGCGGGACCGCTATGGAACGTGATCAAGGAGATGCAACCCACTGATATCTATGGAGCTCCGGTTCCACACTCATACCATCCCGCTGATATACTGGAAGAGTGGATGAAATTCCGGGAATGACTGGAAGATGGTCAGAATGTGCTGTGCCAGATGATGACTTCTCCGGACCTACGTGAAGCCTGGACATCAACAAGGCGCTGATTGGAGGAACCTTTGAACTGAAGACCCGTATCTCGCCGAGAGGCAACATAGGGACCATCAACAAGGACATCGATATGATCAAGCAGACGACTCATAATCGGGTCGGTCTCGGCGTACTCATAAAGATAGCCTGTATAGACCCACACAGAGTAACCTTTTTTCTTAAGGCCGGAAGCTACCGTAATTATATCTCCAGCCTGCAGCATAGGATCACCACCGCTGAAAGTCACATCCAATCCGATTTCAAACAGGCGCTCAAGGAGTTGCTCCGCGTCCATCTCCACTCCCCCTTCATGATCCCAAGACTGAGGGTTATGGCAACCGGGGCAATGATGATCGCAACCTGCAAGATAGACCGAGGTGCGGAACCCCGGTCCATCGACAGTTGTCGCCTCAACAATATCGAGAACGCGCATGACCGATTTATTTGTGGACAACACGGTCGTTGAGCTCTGCGAGCTTGGCACTGTTCCAGCGGTCGGTTGTACCGACAAGGTAGCCCGTGATTCTCTGCAGACGGTCGATGTGGGTGCTTCCGCACTCGGGACAAACCGTGAGGTTCTCGACGGCATCCTCATGTCCGCAATTCATACAACGGTTTCTATTGTGGTTGACAGAGCAGTAGCCGATATTGTGCTTATCCATCAGATCGACTATCTGAGAGATAGCCTCGGGATTGTGAGTTGCGTCACCATCGATCTCCACGTAGAAGATATGGCCTCCACCGGTCAAAGCGTGATAAGGAGCCTCGATACGTGCTTTATGTGCGGGGCTGCAATGATAGTAGACCGGAACATGGTTGGAGTTGGTATAATAGTTCTTATCGGTTATACCGGGAATGACACCAAACGACTTGCGGTCGGCAGCCGTAAACTTACCAGAAAGGCCCTCGGCCGGAGTGGCCAGAACAGAGAAGTTGTGGCCATAACGCTCGGAGAACTCATTAACACGGCTGCGCATGTGACTCACAATTCTGAGTCCCAAGGCCTGCGAGTCCTCACTCTCGCCATGATGCTTACCTGTCAGGGCAACAAGACACTCGGCAAGACCTATGAAACCGATGCCGAGAGTACCCTGATTGATGACTGACTCGATGGTATCGGTCGGTTTCAGATTCTCGCAACCATTCCAGAGGCGCGACATCAACAACGGGAACTGCTTGACAAGAGCAGTCTTCTGGAAGTTGAATCTGTCGCAAAGCTGACGGGCCGTGATTTCAAGTATTTCATCGAGCTTGCGGAAGAATCGTGCGATACGCTCCTCACGGTCGATGATAGCCATACATTCGATAGCGATACGGACAACATTGATGGTAGAGAAGCTCAGATTACCTCGACCCACAGAGGTTTTCTCGCCATAGCGATTCTCGAACACACGGGTGCGACATCCCATAGTCGCCACTTCGTAGAGATAGCGCTTGGGGTCGTCGGCTCTCCACTTCTCATGATAATTGAAAGTGGCATCAAGATTCACAAAGTTGGGGAAGAAGCGACGCGCAGTTACCTTACATGCAAGCTTATAGAGATCGTAATTACGATCTTCTGGAAGATAGCTAACTCCCCTCTTCTTTTTCCAGATCTGGATTGGGAATATGGCGGTAGCACCATTACCAACTCCCTCGTAGGTACTACGGAGGAGTTCGCGGATGATGCAACGACCTTCGGCAGAAGTGTCGGTACCGTAGTTTATAGAGCTGAACACCACCTGATTGCCTCCACGCGAGTGGATTGTATTCATATTGTGAATGAATGCTTCCATAGACTGATGGACGCGGTCGACAGTCTGATTAACAGCATGCTGCAAAAGACGCTCATCACCTTCCAAACCCTTGAGAGGACGCTTGATGTAGTCGTCGAGCGCGATATCGTAAAGATGAGTAAGCTGACGATCTTCAATCTCTTCGAGTTTCTTTAACTCCTCGATAAGCGAGGCACGGACAAAAGGAGCGAGATAGAAATCGAAAGCAGGGATCGCTTGTCCGCCATGCATTTCGTTCTGGGCCGTCTCGAGAGAGATGCAACTGATTATACTTGCTGTCTCGATACGCTTGGCGGGACGGCTCTCACCATGACCGGCGCAGAAACCATGCTCAAGAATACGATCGAGGGGGTGCTGGACACAAGTCAGGCTCTTTGTGGGATAATAATCCTTGTCGTGTATATGGAGATAACCATGACGCACTGCCTCTCTTGCCTCAGCCGACAGAAGATAGTCGTCAACAAAAGGCTTAGTGGTCTCACTAGCAAATTTCATCATCATACCCGCCGGAGAATCGGTGTTCATGTTGGCATTCTCGCGGGTGATGTCATTGCTCTTAGCCTCGATGATCTCAAGGAAAATATCGCGGGTCTTGGCACGACGGGCAATGCTACGCTGATCGCGGTATGCTATATAGCGCTTGGCCACTTCCTTGCGTGGCGATTGCATCAGTTCGAGCTCAACCAAATCCTGAATCTCTTCCACAGTCATCTGATCGCGCCCTCTCATACCAATATGATCAGCTATACGCTGAAGCAGCGATTCATCCTCGCCAAGATCGGTAGTAAGCATGGCCTTACGGACAGCAGCCTTGATTTTTTCTTCATTATAGCCTACGATTCGGCCGTCGCGTTTGACTACGGTCTGTATCATATTAGATTGGTATTGATTCTGAATTTAGTTGAATAATCTGAAATCGTAAATAAGGAATTTACAACGCAAAGCTACAACAATTCCTGCATCCTGACAAATTTTTAACATCGCAACAATTCCACAAATTTCCGTTTTTGACAACTTTTCGCTACCGCATCATCAGACAAATCATTAATAACCAACGCAATAATATTTACAAACGGGAAACTTTAAGAAGAACAACGGACAAACTTTTATTAAAAACGGACACCAAAGCTGGCTGTCAGGATCTGAGTGCTATTGAAGAACGTGTAGCTTTTACCGAAGTTGAGATACCCGTTGAAACGACCGGATAGGGTTGCAAACATCGCTTCGCGGTTATAGACAATAGCACCGAGGCCCTCGATATTAGTAGAAACAAGGTCGCGGATAGAACTACTCGACTCGCTCGTATGCTTATAACCAATGCTGGGAAGCACAGTGATATTGATGAGAAGAGTTTTAGGCTTCAGAACCCAATTGTGGGCGTAACCCCAAAGGACATTATAGTCGGTATGGCTGAACCGATATTCATGGTCTAGCGACGGAATGGCATCTAACATTGCCAAAGGCAATTTTTCGAAATTCATATCGATATGCTGACGGAGATAGTTGAATCCTATCACCCACGATCCGGCACTCTTAAGCTGATATTTGGAGTAGCAATAGGCAGCTGCCTGAGAATAATGGTCGTGATTGAAGAAGTAGTAGATATCGAAATTTCTGTTGTCGACATGAATATCGTTAAATTCATAATTCAGACGCTTACCGCCTTTAAAATCACCGAATTTACGTATAATAGCTCCCCCGTCTGCCATCTGGCTGGTGAAACTTGCTGAGAACAAAGAACTTGTAAAGCTAAAATCAAGACGATGGCGCACACTATTGTCACCAAGCAACTGATTGACATTGAAAGTATAGCCAACACTCAATGCCATAAAGCATAAGTTGAAACCCAAGTCGTCGTAGAGCTTGGATGAAATATGAAGCAACGAATTGTCTTTGAAATGCATAACATAGGTACGCATCCACATATCATTCTTCATATAAGCTTTCCAGTTTTTCCCAGTACCGACAACATAGTCATCGTCGTAGGAATTGAAAGTGCGGTCGCCCCAATTATAAACTTTTACGAGCCATCCGGCAAAACCAGGGTAACGGATAGAGGGATCGTTGATGTGGAAACCAGTGCTTACAAGCTGACGCACCCAGTTACGACCGGATGGAACAGCAACGGAGTCGGCAAGCATCGAAGAGCTGTCGGCAGGTTCGGATGCATGAGCACAAGCAACCTGAGACATCAGCATCAGGAAGCCAATAGAAAGCAGTTTTTTGATCAGGTTTCGCACGTTTTATCGGAATTGCGAGCGAGAGAAAACAGGACAAAGTTACACAAATTTGAGAAGGTCACCAAATATTGGCAGACAGAAAACCGCTGCATCAGCGGTTGCCCGGTGATACAGCGGTATATCAGATAACCTGAGCGTCTTAGTACATGGGGGTGAAGGGTTTGCTCTTCACGAGACGAGAGGTAACATCACCAACGTAATCAGATGACTTGGAAGTGTCGAGCTTCAAAACAGAGGCACCTTCACGGAGATCACACTTCTTGAGGTCGATGTAATACATGCCAGGATTGGTCACGATATCAAAATAATAACGTTTGTCGCGGAGATTGGAGAATGAGCGCCACTGTGTTGATGAGACATTAGGCTCGCCATTGACAGTGTAGAGGTATGGAACAGAGACGTTCATGACAACGCTACGAGTTATGCTAACAGCGATATCGGGATCATCGACCTTGTCAACGTTATTGACGAAGAAACTTGCGCGAACATAGCGGTCGGGGCTCTTAACAGTGCCCGGGAGGAAGTTGGTGCCACCGACACCTTCCCAATATTTGTTGATAGCCTGCATAGACGGGAAAGGAGGATCGTTGGTGAGAACACGAGTGCCTTCGCCTTCGTAGATCTTGACATTGCCATGATCGAATTCGAGGACAGCGCTACGTCCTTCAGCATCGGTAATGCCCCAGTGCAGAGCCGAGACGGTTCCACCATCGAAAGTGGCACCGCTGATAGTGAATTCCTGCTTGTTGAGTTCGGCAACAAGTTCGGGAGTGGTGGAAAAATTGTCGAGCATCCAGGCAACAAACATTGCGAGCGACATAGGAGCGCGATTTTCGGTCTGCTCATTTACATAAACCGTACCCTTACAGAAGAGGCCGTTGACCGAGAGACCCTTTTCGTTCATGCCCTCGGTGACACCACCGTCATAGCCAACAGCATAGACTGCTCCATACTTGGAAACCCACTCCACCGAGCCGGGGAGAGTGTTGCCCTTCTTGGCCATTCCCTTGGGGTAGACGTAGAGATTGGTGGGGATAGGAGTTTTCCAGTCGAGCGAACGGCCGACTACAAGAAGTGTGGAGTCGCTGCCGATATATACTACGCGTGAACAAGCGTCGGAGTGTGTCGGAATCAACATGGCTGCACCGAGAGTGAGAGCTGCGCCAAGAGTGCGGAGTAAATTCATAAGAGATTATGATTAAATGAATGTTTTCTTTCTAACACTCAGTGGTGAATTTTGGTTCGGATACAGCCAAAACAATGATAAAACCGGAGCAGCGAAATAACGTCAGGGGCAGGTGCGCACCCCCCTGACGCCGCAAAGGCTGTAACTTTGCAGCATCAACAAGAGAACATTGAAATTCTGAAAAAGCCGGGAGAGTCCCGGCAAACTAAGGTCAGTCCTCGCGCCGGATATTGGCACCCAACGCATTGAGGCGCTGATCAATATGCTGATAACCGCGGTCGATCTGATCGATATTCTCGATACGGCTGATACCTCTGGCAGACATGGCAGCCAGCAACATAGCTATACCGGCACGAATATCAGGCGAAAGCATATTGTTGGCCCGCAAAGCAAAACGGTGGTCAAGCCCGATCACAATAGCCCTATGAGGGTCGCAAAGCATGATCTGAGCACCCATGTCAATGAGATTGTCGACAAAGAAGAGGCGACTCTCGAACATCTTCTGGTGGATAAGCACGCTGCCACGGCACTGAGTGGCGACAACGAGCATGACACTAAGCAGGTCGGGGGTCAGTCCAGGCCAAGGAGCATCGGCCACGGTGAGAATCGAACCGTCGAGATTGGATTCAATCTCGTAGAGATCCTGTTCGGGAACATAAATATCATCCCCGCGACGCTCAATCGTTATACCAAGCCGACGGAAAGCATCAGGAATAATGCCGAGCTGATCGTAGGCGACATCCTTTATGGTGATACCGCTGCTGGTTATAGCCGCCATACCGATAAAACTACCTACCTCGATCATATCGGGCAATATACGATGAACAGCGGAGCCGATTTCCCAAGTTCCGTGAATACGCAGAAGATTAGAACCGATACCTTCGATCTGCACACCCATCATGTCGAGCATACGACAAAGCTGCTGGATATATGGTTCGCAAGCTGCGTTGTAGATAGTAGTCACACCCTCGGCAAGGGCAGCTGCCATAATGATGTTGCCGGTACCTGTCACGGAAGCCTCGTCTAGAAGCATGTATGTACCCTTGAGTCCATCAGGAGCACTAAGCTGATAGGCCCTCTTGTGAGAGTCGTAGCTCATCGTTGCACCAAGAGCCATCAGGCCTGTGATATGAGTATCAATTTTGCGACGACCTATCTTATCGCCACCCGGCTTCGCAAACCAGACTTTGCCAAACCGCGCCAACAACGGACCGACAACCAGGACAGATCCACGCAGACGGGAACAACGATCGATAAACTCCTGACCATTGATATAGTCTGTGTCAATATCATCGGCCTGGAAAGTGTAAGTGCCCTCGACGGGATGGGTAACCTTAACACCCATACCCTGAAGAAGCCCTATCAGATTGTGCACGTCGAGTATTTCGGGCACATTTGAGATAGTGACAATCCGGTCGGTAAGAAGCGAAGCGCTTATGACCTGAAGGGCTTCGTTTTTTGCACCCTGGGGGGTAATGGAGCCGCGGAGCTTTCTGCCCCCTTCGATAATGAATGTACTCACGTGAACAAATTATTAAGATTATTGAAACAGGATCAGCAAACGCGCTCTACCTCGGGATTCAGCCGAATACCGAACATGGCAAAGACAGTATCGGAAATCTCCTGACAGAGGTTATCGATATCGGAAAAGACAGCATGGCCCGTGGCATTGATCAGTACAAGAGGTTGCTTCTGCCACACGGATGCACCACCTGACTTCATAGCCTTGCAACCAGCACGGTCGATAAGCCAGGCCGCAGACAACTTCACCCTGCCCTCCCCTGCGGGATAACGAGGAATCGTGACACCGGGGCCGAGAATCTCGACAACACGTCGCTCGAAGGAATCCCACAGGTCGGCATCAATAACAGGATTCTTAAAAAAGCTACCGGCACTACCGATTTCAGCAGGATCGGGGAGTTTACGGTTGCGGACACGGATCACGGCCTCGCGCACAGCCATAGGAGTGACAGGCTCGCCGGCGATCAATTCGGAGGCGAGATTTCCATAATCAAGCTTTGGAGCCGGAGTGACCGACAGGATGTATGAAACCTGAGAGACAATGAACCGCCCCTTAAATCCGGGTTGCTTCATGAGCGACATGCGATAGCCGAAGGAAAGCTCATCGCGGGAAAGAGTGCGGAAGCAGTGGGCAACAGTGTCGTAGACGCGGACTGACTCGATCAGATCAGCAGCCTCACAACCGTAGGCGCCGACATTCTGAACGGAGGAGGCTCCGACTTCGCCAGGAATGGCAGAGAGATTCTCAAGGCCCCAAAGACCCGACTGACACGCCCACTCGCAAAGGCTATCCATGGTAATGCCTGCCCCGGCAAGGATACGAACCCTACCGGCGGAAAGAGGCTCGACCTCGTGAGTCAGAATAGAGCTATGAAGGACAGAACCCGCAAAGCAATCTGTAGCGATCAGAAGATTGCTTCCCGCACCGAAATGAAACCACGGCGAGCCATCGCTATCGAGCATAGCGATGACCGATGGGATATCATCGTCGGATGTATATTCAATCCAACGGCTGCAGGAGGCACGCAACCCGAAAGTGTTTCGGGGACGAAGGTCGAAGTCGGTGGCAGTGTGGATCATCGGGAAATAGGGTCAATACTGAAGGGCTCCAATGAGATCGGATACTTTCTGAACACCGTGACGCTCACAATAGTTGTTGATCTCGTCGACAATTTTGACCGTAACAGCAGGATCAACGAAATTGGCAGTTCCGACCTGGACGGCAGTAGCTCCGGCAAGGATGAACTCGAGAGCATCGCGGCCACACATGATACCGCCGAGACCTATCACCGGAATGGAGACAGCCTTTGCGGTCTGCCAGACCATACGGACAGCAACGGGACGGACAGCGGGTCCGGAAAGACCACCGGTAACCGTGGAAAGACAAGGACGGCGGCGCTCAACATCGACAGCCATTCCCATCAGGGTGTTGATGAGAGAAACGGCATCGGCACCCTCGGCCTCGACAGCACGGGCTATCTCGGTAATATCAGTGACATTCGGTGAGAGTTTGACAATGACCGTGCCAGGATAAGCGGCACGAACCGCTCTGGTGACTTCTGCTGCACCGGCGCAGGTGGTACCAAAGGCCATACCGCCCTGCTTGACATTAGGGCAAGAGATATTGATCTCGACAGCACTCACACCAGAGAGCGGGGCCAGACGACGACAAACCTCGGCATAATCTTCGGGAACGGCTCCGGAAACATTAACAATCAAGCGGCTATCGATCGCCTGGATACGGGGATAAATATTCTCAATGAAATAATCTACTCCCTTGTTCTGAAGTCCCACGGCATTGAGCATGCCTGAAGGAGTCTCGGCCATGCGCGGATAGGGATTTCCCTCGCGTGGATTGAGAGTGGTGCCCTTGATAATATATCCGCCGAGACGGGAAAGGTCGATAAAATCGGCAAATTCCTCACCATAGCCGAAAGTGCCAGAGGCGGTAAGAACAGGATTGCGAAGGGCGAGAGATCCGATATTTACTTTAAGATCAGCCATATCACCAAGTTAACTCATTGATATTGAAAACTGGACCTTCGGTGCAAACGCAGACGTTTCCACGGACAGTCTTTTCGACACAACACAGACAGGCTCCGACACCACAGGCCATCATATTTTCAAGCGAAACCTCACACCAGGCATCAGAACCCTTAGCCAAGGCTGCGACTGCCTTCATCATTGGAGCAGGACCACAGCAATAGACGCGATCGAATGGTGAAGAGAAACGAGAATGCTGAGTCACAAGCCCCTTTTCACCGCAGGAACCGTCGTCTGTAGAGATATGCAGAGTGCCGAGGGCTTCGAAATCGGCGCGTTCAAGTATGTCGGCCTCACTTCTGGCTCCCAAAAGGAACTCGGGAGTATAGCCGGCCTCGACAAGCTTCTTGCCGAGATAGAGTAAAGGAGCCACACCGACACCACCACCGACGAGAAGGAGCTTCTCGGTCGGACTTTCGGGAGCGCTGAAACTCTTACCAAGAGGAAGGATTACACTCAGGGTCTGGCCAGCCGTCATATCGCACAGCTTAGAAGTGCCATCGCCAGCGCGACGAATGAGAAGCCACAGGGTATTATCGGTCTCATCGACCATATTTACCGAAATCGGACGGCGCAGAAAAGTATGCGGCGCATCGGGTACGGCTACCTGAACGAACTGGCCGGGCAGGATGGATGGAAGAGCTGAAGAATCGGCAGGAGTCAGGCGCAGAAGAGTGTAAAGGGAGGTGAGATGAGTGGCCTGAACAATACGCATGGAAGCCAGGCGCTTGCGCCCGGCTTCGCTGTTAAGGAACGAGTATTTGTATAAACTCATGATACTTCGAGGTTTGACTTGACACCGTAGCCACGGATGATTCCGCGCTTACTGTTTCTGACAAACATAATGATGTCGTCGCGCTCCTTGGTAGCCGGCAATTCGGCTTCGATACGCTCGACAGCATCGGTGTTGTTGAGACTGGAGAGATAGAGAATGCGGTAGATTTCCTGAATCTGCTGAATTGTCTCGCTGGTGAAACCGCGACGGCGCAGACCTATAGAATTGACGCCGGCATAGGCGATAGGCTCGCGGGCCGCCTTGACATAAGGTGGGATGTCTTTATTGACAAGCGCACCGCCCTGAAGCATCACATGAGCACCGATATGACAGAACTGATGGATGAGGGAACCTCCGCCGATAACGGCGTAGTTGTCGACAATGACCTCGCCGGCAAGCTGAGAAGCATTTGAGATAATCACATGATCACCGATAATGCAATCGTGAGCGATATGGCTGTAGGCCATTATGAGACAGTCGCTTCCGACAACAGTGCGGTTTCGGGCCGCAGTGCCGCGATTGACAGTCACACATTCGCGGATAGTGGTATTATCGCCTATAATAGCCAGAGTGTCTTCACCCTGGAATTTGAGGTCCTGGGGGACGGCGCCTATTACCGCACCCGGGAAAATGGTGCAGTTACGCCCGATACGAGCACCATCCATGATGGTGACATTGCTGCCTATACGTGTACCCTCGCCTATCTCCACATTGGCATCGATCGTCACAAAGGGATCGATAACCACGCTGGGAGCTATTTTGGCGGCGGGATGTATATAAGCCAGTGGTTGCTTCATAGTAGACGGTTGGTTTACTTATTTTTGATAATCTGCGCCATAAATTCGCACTCAGACACTACTTTATCGCCAACGAAAGCGTAGCCTTTCATGACAGCACATCCGCGACGGAGCTCAGTCATAAACGAGACATGGAAAATTATGGTGTCGCCGGGTACAACTTTCTGACGGAACTTCACATTGTCAATCTTCATGAAGTAGGTAGAATAAGCCTCGGGATTATCAACCGTACTCAACACGAGGAGACCACCGGTCTGAGCCATAGCTTCGATCTGAAGGACGCCGGGAACAACGGGTTCCTGGGGGAAGTGGCCGGGGAAGAAAGGCTCGTTGGCTGTGATATTTTTGATTCCGACAATATAGTTCTGACCCATCTCGATAATCTTGTCGACGAGCAGGAAAGGATAGCGGTGAGGGAGGAGCTCGCGGATACGGTTGTTGTCAAGCACCGGGGGAAGATTGGGATTGTAGACAGGAGCCTGAACTTCCTGACGCTTGAGCTCGCGGCGCAGATTCTTAGAGAAACGAGTGTTGATGGTGTGACCCGGGCGAGTGGCGAGGATCTTACCCTTGAGGGGACGACCGACCAAAGCGAGGTCACCAAGCACATCCATGAGCTTGTGACGCGCGGGCTCGTTGTCGGCCACGAGAGGTGTATCCTGCAGGAAACCGAACTCACTTACCTGTTTGTGAGCCACGCCCATGAGATCGGCTATGCGATCGAGCTCGGACTGATCCATAGGACGATCGTAGATCACGACCGCACTTTCAAGATCGCCGCCTTTAATAAGATTTGCCTTGAGAAGCGGCTCAATCTCGCGGACGAAAACAAATGTACGCGCGGGAGCGATCTCCTTGCCGAAGTCCTCCATACGGTCGAGGGTAGCATACTGATTAGCGAGTACCGGCGAATCGTATTCCACCATAACGTCGATTGAGAAATCTGTGTCAGGAAGAGCAACGATTGATGCGCCAGTCGCTTCATCGCGCACGGCGATTTTCTGCTTTACAATATAATATTCCTTATCGGCCTTCTGCTCTTCAATACCGACCTCAGCAATCTTCTCGCAATACTCGCTGGCGCTACCGTCGAGAATGGGGAGCTCGGGTCCATTGACTTTAATGAGACAGTTGTCGATTCCGGCGGCATAGAGGGCAGCCAAAGCATGCTCGATAGTGCTCACCGTAACCTGCCCGCGACCGATGACGGTTCCACGGGTGGTAGCAACAACATTCTCGGCCACAGCATCGATTACCGGCGAACCTTCGAGGTCGACACGTGATATCTTATAGCCATGATGGTCGGGAGCGGGGCAAAATTCAGCAGTGATGTGAGCACCGGTGTGCAGACCCTTGCCCGTAACGCTGAAGGGCTGCTTTATGGTGAGCTGTTTCATTATATAAAAATTGAAAGATTATCTGATTATTTTCGGGTGCCTTTTATATGACGGTCCATATCGCGCACCTGGGCAAACAGGTCAGGAAGACGACGGACATAGACGGCCTGTTTGCCATATTCGCGGAGATCCATCGCGGGAGTTCCGAAAAGACGGGCATCGTCGGGCACATTTTTCTGAGTTCCGGACTGAGCAGCAATCTGAGCACGGTCGCCGACATGGATGTGACCTGCAAGACCGACCTGACCACCGATCATGCAGTGAGCACCAATCTTGGTCGATCCGGCTACACCAGCCTGGGCAGCCATGACAGTAGAACGGCCGATCTCGACATTGTGGGCGATCTGAATGAGATTGTCGAGCTTGACGCCGTCGGCAATACGTGTGGAGCCCATAGTTGCTCGATCGACAGTGGTGTTTGCTCCAATCTCAACGTCATTGCCGATAACGACATTACCGATTTGTGGAATCTTGGTGTAAGAATCGCCGTCAGGGGCGAAGCCGAAGCCATCGCCACCGATCACGACTCCTGAATGAAGGATACAATTGGCGCCAATCTTACAGCCGGCATAAACTTTCACTCCGGGGTAAAGGATCGATCCCTCGCCAACAGAACAGTTTTCGCCGATATATACCTGGGGATAGATACGGGCACCCTTGCCGATTACAGATCCCTTACCGATGTAGGCGAAAGCACCAATGTAGATGTCGGACGGAATCTCAACTCCTTCGGCTATGAAACTCGGCTGCTCAATGCCAACGGGCGAGGAGGCCATCATCTGCTGAGCGAGAGTGAGAAGATGAGCAACTGTGGCATAGGGGTCCTCAACCCTGATCAGCGTTGCCGAGACGGGAGCTTCGGGCTCAAAATCGTTGCGGACAAGAACTGCCGACGAACGGGTGGTGTAGATATGAGGGGTATATTTGGGGTTCGCCAAAAAAGAGATAGCACCTGGCTGTCCCTCCTCGATTTTGGCAAATTCGTGTATCAAGACTTCGCCGTCGCCCTCCACTCTACCGGAGACCAAAGCGGCTATCTGATTGGCGGATAACTCCATATTCAATTAGATAGATTGAGCCGCGGGGGATAACCCACAGGCCGGTTACTAATTATCAGACTGCAAAATTGCAAAAAAAATATCATATATGCTTTATAATCCACAAAAAAAGAACATTCGGGCGGGTTCAGGCCATGAAAAGCACCAATAATTGGGCTATCACAACACGCAGAAACATTCCGAGAGGATAGGTAGTGGCATAACCTACCGCAGGGGTATCGCCGGCCACAGCTTCGTTGGCATATTCAAGCGCCATGGGATTGGCCATAGACCCGCACAGCATTCCGCAGGTACTTCCGAAACCGACCTTATAGAAGCGCATTGCAACAAGGCCCATGATCAGGACAGGTATAACGGTGATGAGGAATCCGAGTCCGATCCATGTGAGTCCGTCGGCACGAAGAATGGTGTCGAGAAATCCAGCTCCGGACTCAAGACCGAGACACGCAAGGAAAAGCGACAGACCGATACCACGAAGCATGAGATTGGCGCTACGGGTGGTATAAGTCACAAGGTGCATCGATGGACCGAAACGCCCGATGAGGATGCCGACGATCATAGGACCGCCTGCGAGTCCGAGACGAATGGGGGTCGAGATACCGGGAATCGCGAACGGAATACTGCCAAGCATCAGGCCAAGCACCATGCCGACAAATATCGCGCCGAGGTTGGGATCTTTAAGACTTGCATCAGCATTACCAAAGAGTTTTGCGACACGGTCGATGGCCTGAGCCTCGCCTACCACCGTAAGACGGTCGCCAAGCTGAAGAGTCAGGCCGGGCGTGGCAAGCAGACGAACACCCGCACGACTGATGCGACTCACATTGACGCCGTAAGTGTTGCGAAGATGAAGCGAACCGAGTTTGCGTCCGTTGAACTCGGGACGGCTAATAACAATATGACGAGACTCGAGGGTGGCATCGATAGCGTTCCAGTCGATAGTATCGTTGTTCCAGTCGGTCTGTTCCTGCTCTCCGAAAATTATCCTTAGTTCGGGTGTTTCCTGGCCGGTAGTGACGACGAGAATACGATCGTTCTCGTTGAGTTGTGAATCAGAACCGGGAATACAGACGCGTCCGTCATGCCAAAGACGCGAGATGACGAATTTTCCGGGTGCAATACGGGCAATGTCTTTAACGGTAAGACCAAATATGGCGGGATTGGAGACACGGAAAGCGGCAATAAAGGTCTGATTGTGATCATCGCGATCGGGCGACTCGAAATCTGCAGGCCGAACGATGAACTTCCTTATCAGGATCAAGGCGAGAATCACGCCTACAACACCGAGAGGATAGGTGACGGCACAACCAAGAGCGGTATCACCGGCACTCAAACCAAGCTGGGACAGAGCCTGCTGTGCAGCGCCAAGCGCAGGAGTATTGGTGGTTGCGCCACAAAGCACGCCTACCATATCGGTGATGGGAATATCAAGAAACAGGCTGAAACCCACGGTCATCATTGTGCCGAGCAGAATCACGCCAAGGCCGAGCATATTAAGACGGATACCACCCGTGCGGAACGAACTGAAGAAACCGGGGCCGACTTTCAAGCCGAGCTCGTAGACGAAAATCACAAGACCGAAGCTCTCGGCATAATCAAGCATAGCGGGATCGATGGAAAAGCCTAAATGGCCCGCCAGAATACCCATGAAAAACACAAACGTTACACCAAGCGAGATTCCGAAGAAACGGATTTTGCCCATCGCGAGTCCACTGGCTATGATAATTGACAGGATTACAACAGCCTGTAGCGCCGTGTGGTCGGAAAATAAGTTCTGTAACCATTCCATAGTCTGTAAATCTTCTAAAGCGGGTGCAAAGGTAGGGTGATTTTTTCATTCCGCCACTCAAAAGAGAGAAAAATGTGAGACAAGATGGCAGATGGTTTGGAGAAAACAGAGGTTATGAATTAATTTTGCAAGAAACAACTGAAAGATGGACGAAATACTGAAGTATTACCCAGACCTTACGCAGCAGCAGAAAGATCAATTCGCTGCTCTGGGACCGCTATACCGAGAATGGAATGAGAAGATCAATGTTATATCGAGAAAGGATATCGACAATCTATATCTGCATCATATCCTTCACTCTCTGGCAATTGCGAAGTTTATCACTCCCAAGCCAGGAACAACATTTCTGGATATGGGAACAGGCGGCGGTTTTCCCGGCATACCGCTCGCCATAATGTGGCCCGACTGCAAACTGCACCTTATCGACCGAATAGGAAAGAAGATCAAGGTAGCGCAGTCGATAGCTGACGCCACGGGGCTGAGCAACGTGACCACACAACAGGGTGATATAGGCGAATGCAGAGCGAAATATGACTACGTGGTGAGCCGCGCAGTGATGCGGCTTGATGAGCTTGTACCCCTGATAAGAAAAAATCTCAAGCCATCGACAGCAAACGCTTTTCCTCCAGGTTTGTTATGCCTTAAAGGGGGCGACCTGAACGACGAAATCGCAAAGACACGGCGGCCCATAGTCGATGTTCCGCTGAGCGATTATTTCAGTGAGGCTTTCTTTGAGACGAAACAGCTAATATACGTAGAACTATGAAAATACGCGAAGAAGAGTTCAATCTGTTCGGAGTGAACACCTACATAGTGTGGGACGAGGCTACAGGCGAAGCAGCCATAGTTGACCCCGGCATGATGACCCGCCAGGAAGAAGAGCGGCTGAGCGATGAAATCAGCGAACTGGGAGTAACGCCTAAGCATCTGATCAACACTCACCTGCATATAGATCACAGTTTCGGAAACGAGTATGTGAAAAACACCTACGGACTCAAGACCGAGGCCAACAAAGGGGATGCACCCCTGGGCGAGAGCATAGCGGGACAGGCAAAAATGTTCCGTCTGCGCGTGGATACCCCTGCCCCGCTCACCATAGATCATGAACTGAAAGAAGGCGACAAGATATATTTAGGCAAGGAGGCTCTCGAAGTGATAGAAGTACCCGGCCACTCGCCCGGGTCGATAGTGCTCTATGCACCTGAGAGCGGCTTCATGATAACAGGCGACGTTTTGTTTCGCGGCAGCATAGGTCGCACAGATCTACCTGGCGGAAATGGCCGTCAGCTTGTGGAGGGAATACGCAGGAAACTGCTCAATCTACCGCCAGACACAATCATTTATCCGGGTCATGGCCCCGCCACTACCCTGAAAGCCGAAATCGAAGGGAATCCTTATATCAGGATGTTCTGAGGATCGGCATCAGATAAGACCGTGAACGAAAGGATCGACGTCGTCAATATCGAACGTAGCGTCGCCGGAAAGACGGGAGTGAAGTTTAATCAACAGTTTTATAAGGGAGCGCCGTTTCATAAGAGTTTCGGCGCTCTCTTGCGTTACGTCGAGACGGGACTGGCGGATAAGATTACCAACGGCAGCCAGCATCTCGGGCAAACGATGACCAAGGCGCAGCATGGAGAGGATGTAAATATAAATTTGCATCTGCTCTGACAGATCGGAAGAAGTCTCTGACAGTAGCAGCGGATCGGCAAAAGCGGCCCGGATACGTTCGACAACATCCTCGTAGCGACCGGCATGATAAAGTTCCTCCATCATGAAGTCGCGGCCGACAGTCACACCATAAGCTTTGTCGATGGCAAGAATGAGCGCAGCCGATGCACCATGACGTCCGTCGGAGGCATGTCGCTTTGCCATCTCGATATAATTGTCGGCATAGTCGCGCATATCGGTCGACAGGAATGATTCGATGACCGACGGTTCAATATCGCCATCGGACACGGTGAGCATCACATCAAGCAGCTGCGGCTCGGGGCCAACCGACGCGTAAAGATCGAGAAGAATAGATCGTGCCTCAGGAGTACGACCTTCGTTGGCATAGAGAAGAGCCAGAGCAAGGGGGGCTGCCGTTACACCGGGGTTGATGCTCATCACCCGGCGCAATATTGGCTCGACCTGATCGAGAGAATGGTGCATATCGTTGAAGCACTGAGCCTTCAACATCAGCGCACGGATATTGTCGGGATCAATGGCAAGAGCATAGTCGAGAGCCTGAAGAGCTTTTTCGGGGCTGGAGAGATAAACATAGATCTGAGCCATAGTCAACCAAAAGTCGGCAGCAAAAGGCTCAAGCATAGTCAGTTCCTCAAGCAGTTTCAAAGCCGTTTCGGGCTCCTGCTCCATAGCTATCTGAGTTAGCTCGTAAAGAAACGTCTGCGGATAGTCGGTGTGGGCACAGATTTTATCCTTGTTCTCGACCAGCCAGGAATACAGGCCAAGTTCTTCGGCAGTGTCGGCCAACTGGATAATTTCTTCGTCGGTAAACTCTGCCCGCTCAGCCAAGAGCCGGTCGAGTGCAGGGACAGCAACCTCAGGAATCGCTCTCTTCAGCCTGAGCGACAGGAGCACCCCGATCATGGACGAAGAGGGCAACGACTCGACAGCATGCATGGCGGCATCTTCGTCGTAACCGAAATAGAACAGGGCACGTCGCTCAGCCAGATCGGTACTCTCGGGATAAAGACGTTCGCCACAGAACAAGACTTCCATGGCAACGTATTTATCCTGAATATCGTTGGCATAGTCGTAGAGCTCGACTAAATCATCGAGATCATAGAACATAACGCGCCTATCCTTGCGCAGATCTGACAGAAAGCGTTCGTAAAGCTCTCTGCGCGAATTATCGGAATCGGATGAACTGCCGCCCGGGGTCATAAATTACTGTTAGAGATTAAGGCGTGGGTAAATCAGCCTTTTTTCATGGTTTTTTCCCAACTGTCTTTGAGCGCGATAGTGCGGTTGAAGATCAGGTTCTCGGGAGTGCTGTCGTAGTCGGGAGTGAAATAGCCAACGCGCTGGAACTGGAAGTGTGCTCCGGGGGTGGCGTTCTCGGCAATGAAAGGCTCGACCTTGACTCCAGTCACAACCTTGAGGGAGTCGGGATTCAGAAGCTCACGGAAGTCCTTGTCGGTCTCGGCCGCGGGATTCTCAACATTGAAAAGTCGGTCGTAAAGACGCACGGTTGCTTCATGGGCATTAGTAGCCTCGACCCAATGGAGAGTACCTTTGACCTTACGCATGCTTCCGGGAAGGCCGGAGCGAGTGTCCGGGTCATAGGTGCAATACAGTGTGGTGATATTGCCGTCTGCATCTTTTTCGACAGATTCGCATTTGATGATGTAGGCACCTTTGAGACGCACCTCACCGCCGGGACATAGGCGGAAGAATTTCTTGGGAGGATTCTCCATGAAATCGTCGCGCTCAATATATAGCTCACGTCCGAAAGGCATCTTGTGGTTACCGGCCTCGGGATCCTCGGGATTGTTTTCCATCTCAACAGTCTCGATCTGACCTTCGGGATAGTTGGTAAGGACGACCTTCACAGGATTGATAACGGCCATACCTCGGGTGGAAATGGCGTTGAGATCCTCGCGGACAGCGTGCTCAAGCAGAGCTACACTGTTGAGTGCCTCATACTTGGTGTAGCCGATCTTATCAACGAAGTTGCGGATGGAGCGTGGAGTGAAACCGCGGCGGCGCATACCTGAAATAGTCGGCATACGGGGATCGTCCCAACCTGCCACCAGACCCTCTTTGACGAGCTGGAGAAGCTTGCGCTTGCTCATGACGGTGTATGTGAGGTTCAGGCGGTTGAACTCAAGCTGACGCGGACAGTAGGAGCCGTCGGAAAGGAAATTGACAAAGTATTCGTAGAGCGGACGATGAACGACAAACTCAAGGGTGCAGATGGAGTGAGTGACACCTTCGAAGAAGTCGCTCTGGCCGTGGGCGAAGTCATACATAGGATAGACTTTCCACTTATCGCCGGTGCGATGATGAGGGGTCTTGATGATGCGATACATGATCGGATCGCGGAAGTGCATGTTCGGATTGGCCATGTCGATCTTCGCACGCAAAACGCGAGCTCCCTCGTCAAATTCGCCGGCATTCATGCGCTCGAAGAGGTCAAGGTTTTCTTCGGGAGTACGGTTGCGGTAAGGACTTTCAACACCGGGCTCGGTAGGAGTACCTTTCTGCTGAGCTATCTGCTCGGAGGTCTGATCGTCGACGTAAGCCTTGCCTTCCTTGATAAGACGAACGGCGAGATCATATAGCTGGGGGAAATAGTCGCTCGCGTAATATTCACGGTCGCCCCAGTCGAAACCAAGCCAATGAATATCTTCACGAATGGCATCGACATATTCTACATCTTCTTTCACCGGATTAGTATCATCGAAACGCAGGTTGCAGGTTCCTCCGAATTTTTCTGCGATACCGAAATCCATGCATATCGCCTTGGCATGACCAATATGAAGGTAGCCGTTGGGCTCAGGTGGAAAACGGGTATTCAGGCGACCTCCGTTTTTGCCGGCTTTCAGATCGTCGGCAACAATTTGTTCAATAAAGTTCAGACCTTTTGCGTTTTCAGTCTCCTCCGCCGGATTGAGAGGTGTAGAAGTGTTATCGGCCATATTATATGATTGAGCTGATGATTAAACAGTTGGAAAATATTGGCTGAATAATGCCTGAACAGGCAGACATTCAAAGAGCAAAGTTACGCTCTTTTCGCAACACAGGCAACATATTTCGACGATATTTTCACAATGGGGTGACAAAACATGACAAAAAAGCAGCGTCACCTGTCGCGATAGACAGATGACGCCACAGTTGGATGTTCAGATGATTGCTGAGCCGGATTATTCAGCAGCGGGAGCCTCGGCAGCTTCACCCTCGGCAGCCTGAGCGGCAGCTTCGGCTTCAGCAGCAGCCTTAGCAGCTGCGATCTCGGCACGCTTCTTGGCTACGGCTTCTGCCTTAGCCTGATTCTTGGCCTGCTCATCGGCAAGACGCTCCTTAACGGCGATCTCTGCCTTTGTAGCCATCGATGCGCGGAGAGCATCAACGTTGGCCTGCTTCTTAGCTTTCCAGGCATCGAAACGACGCTGAGCCTCAGCCTCGTCGAAAGCGCCCTTCTTGACACCACCCTGAAGGTGCTTCATCAGGAGCACGCCTTCGTTCGAGAGGATAGTGCGAACTGTGTCAGTAGGCTGTGCGCCACAGTTCAACCAATACAAAGCCCGTTCGAAGTTAAGAGTTATTGTAGCAGGATTGGTGTTCGGATTATAAGAACCTATCCTTTCAATAAATTTACCATCTCGTGGTGCCCTGCTGTCGGCGATAACAATAGGATAGAACGCATAGTTCTTGCGACCATGACGTTGCAGTCTGATTTTTGTTGCCATTAATCTGTTAGTTATAGAGGTTTTGTATTGCGCGGCCGGGGACTCGCCCCGATTGCGGGTGCAAAGGTAGCCATTATTTGCGGAGCACGCAAATCAAAATTGTAAATTTTTGTATTTTCACATATTAATATAGCATTAAGGGAAATTAATAGTAACTTTGCACCCCAAAGACCATCATGAACAGATTACATTTCATATTTAGGATATATGCAGGTGCAATAATATGCACATTGCTTGCATGGAACTGTGCGTCGGCCCAGAACCGTCAGAGCAGCCAAAGCAGTCAGAGCAGCGGGAAATTACCGGAACAGGTTATAAGTGCCTGGACGATGCTTCCGCCACTGGGTCTCCGCGAGAAATCGACTGTTGACACACTGTTGCTGAACTACTATCTTCAGGCAGTGCCTAACGATGTCACGCCGGCATTTGCTACCACGGGCAATCTCGGTGCAGAGGGTATCAACATGATCTACCTGGACCGACCGAAGGGGTCACCGTTCTTTTTCCGCGATGCCCTGTCATACTGGCTGCCTGTCGAAGGAAACCACAAATTTTACAACTCAAGGATTCCTGTCACTTTCGTGAGCTACAACACGGGTGGAGGACGAGACAACACGCAAGACAGGCTCAAAACCACCTTTTCGGGCAACGTGAACAAAAAATTGCAGATCGGCGCCATGCTCGATTATCTCTACTCGAAAGGATCGTACACCAATCAATCGACAAAAGATCTTACATGGGGCGCAAGTGGATCGTATATCGGCGACAGATATGACCTGCAGGCTTTCTTCTATCATTATAATTTCCTGAACAAGGAGAATGGCGGTATCACCGACGATCTTTATATCACCGACCCGGCCGAAGTGCAAGGAGGTGTAGCGTCGATCGAGCCGCGATCAATTCCGGTCAATCTGTCGGATGCTCACAGCCGACTGGTAGGTCAGGAGCTAATGATAAACAACCGCTACAAGTTCGGGTTCTGGCGCGATCTTCCTACCGATTCTACAAAACCTGAAGAAGAAGCCGACAGCATCACGCCACGTGAATTCGTACCGGTGAGTTCTGTCGTGTGGACTCTCAACTACGTAAGTAACAAGCACAGATTCGTCAATCCCAATATTTCGGAGGACCACTCTTTCTGGAAGGACACATATCTGAGCATGGATGGTACGAATGATGTAACAAAATACAGTTCATTTTCAAACACCTTCGGTATCGCTCTGCACGAAGGATTTCATAAATACGCCAAATTCGGTCTGTCAGCTTTCCTAACTTACGAATTGCGCAACTTTACTCAGAATCCCGATACCCTGCTACGCGACGAGACATTACCAGAGGGTCTGACACCATATCCGTATGAAAATCTCATCGACCATAAAGCGTCCGAACATCTGGTCTGGGTAGGAGGTCAGCTAACCAAACAACAGGGTTCGCTACTGAGATATGAGGCTACCGCCAGATTCGGTATTACGGGACGGGCCGCCGGCGAAATGGATCTGAAAGGAAATCTCGCCACAGCAATACCATTGTTCAGAGATACACTTACGGTTGATGCCGAAGGTAGTTTCTCAAACCTGACAGCACCATATCTTCTGGAGAATTATGTGTCAAACCACTTCATCTGGCACAACACGTTCGGCAAAATCCGGAAATTCAGAATAGGCGGAAGCATATCCTATCCAAGGACGCGAACAAAGATAGATGTCGGCGTTGAGAATATTCAAAATATGGTATATTTCGATTCATTGTCGACACCTGTCCAACACGGTGGAAACATACAGGTGCTGGGAGCATCACTGACACAGAACTTCAAGGTAGGTATTCTCAACTGGCAGAACAGAGTGATTTATCAGACCTCGTCCGACGAATACGTCCTCCCGTTACCAAAACTGGCAGTGTTCAGCAATCTCTTCATACTGTTTAAAGTATCGAAAGTGCTCGACGTTCAGCTCGGTGTTGACTGCGATTACTATTCGAAGTATTATGCCCCCAACTATCAGCCGGCTACCATGTCATTCTACAATCAGGACAAAATCAAATGCGGAGGCTATCCTTTCATGAATGCCTATGTCAACATGAAGTTGAGCAAAACCCGCTTCTACGTTCTCTTCTCGCATATTAATCAGGGAAGTATAGGCGGTAATGATTATTTCAGTCTGCCACACTACCCCATGAATCCACGCCGCTTCCAGATAGGACTTTCGGTAGATTTCACAAACTGACAATGATATGAGGGACGTGAACAACCGCAATAATCGGACTCCCAAAGCCAAACCTGGACGAACTGTAGTACTCTATTTTCTGCTGCTTATGCTGGCACTCGCAGGAATGGTGAGCATGAAGCGCTGTCAGACGAAGCACAACACCCCTGCTCCATCCATTCAGACAGAGCAGGAAGTGTTTATCGAGACTATCGGTGATAATTAACGTTTGATCTGTCCGGCCCTGAATACGAATGGGAAAGGAGGCTTCAGAAAAACGGCGGAATCGGCTTTAACGTGCTCATATTGTTTCATGGCTACCGTTGGATCGTCGGTTGTGTTGACACCAACAAGATAATTGCCATTGGAAAGCTTCAGCAACAGAGGTGAGTAATCAGGATTTGCAGAGAGACGCTTTTTCATCTGCGAGGCGTTGAACACCTGCTTGAACTGAGCTACCACAACAGTGAATTTACCTAATGAGTCAATGGGCGCAACGGCTTTGTCGCCGGTCAACACCCACGCCGTCACCATTGGCAGGGTGACACCATCGATTTCGACGGGCTTAGGCTCGAGGGCCCCTGTGTTTTTCAATTCAATACCTTCCGGAACACCTGTGTCCTGACGATCCTTTTGATGACGCAGAGCCGTCTCATAGGCATTCTTATAGTTTGCTTCAGTGGTCTTACAGCCTGACAGGGAGAGCGTAAGCGCAACAGCGCCCAGACATACCGGTAACAGTCTTTTCATATAATTGGCTATTTAATAGTTTTTAATTTGTTTGCCGAGAGTGACAACTTCAAGTTCGGAGGGAATACCATCGTTCAACGTCAGTCGGACAAGTGTCCGTTCTTTCTGCCAACCATGCCATCCGGCAGCCCCGGGATTGATATGAAGCAGACCGAGCTGATCGTCATGTATCACTTTCAAAATATGTGAATGGCCGCAGACCATGAGTCCGACCTTGCCTTCGCGCAGTATCTTAGCCACTCCGGGAGAATATCTTCCGGGATAACCTGCGATATGTGTCATCCAAACATGCAGTCCGTCGATCGTAAAATCAAGAACCTCGGGACAGCGTCGCCTCACCTCGCCGTGATCAATATTTCCGCATACCGCCCTGACCGGTGCAATTTCAGCAAGCGCATCAAGGACTGACGGATCACCAATATCACCCGCATGCCATATCTCATCGCACCCGGCAAGATGAGTGCGGAAACGTTCGTCCCAGCAGGAATGAGTGTCACTTAATATTCCAATTACTTTCTTCATAACTTAATCAGAGTAACACGATCGATCAAGGCTATGTTGCGAGAATCGTCGGGATTAACATTGTAGGGCGTGATATAGTCGAGCGACACGGTGTTGAGACCCTTGCGCAGATGGGCACGAAGAGGATTACTGTAGTATAATCCCGTAAGGGTCTTCTGTGCTGAAATAGCCGGCATGACCACTACCCCGCACCGCAGGCCATTGACAAACAGAGTGCGCAGGGCTGCCTGCCCACCGAGCACACTCGGGGCATAGCGCACACTGATCATATAGTCTCCCTCCTCCTTGACATCGGCCGTCAGAGCCAACCGGGTATTGACTTCGGTACTTAACTCGACAAGGCTGTCGTGGTCAGCACGTATGGAGCGCATGAAGGATACGGGTTCGGCAAATTCCTCAGGCTTGACAACAACCTCGGATTTAGCCGGGAAATGACAGAACGGGCGGCATGAGTAACCGCTCCAGCCAACCGGCGAAGTCGGTACGAACATCAGCGAGGTAAAGCCTCTTGCCCGTATACTCGGTAATGATCCGTTGCTGATGTCTTTCAGGAAACTGCCGTTGACAAACACTTCATAAGAAAGAGAATCAGCATAATTAGCGACCCTGAGCAATGAAGCCGAGCCGGAACCAATAATTCGCGGTGTGGGAGGTGCCCAGACAGGTGCCTGCACATTGATTTCGTCAGAATAACTGTAGGAAACATTACGGGAGTTGTCGAGCTGCACACTTATGCGATGGTGGCCTGACATGCCACGAGGAATCACGCGTGAAGCAAGAGTGACACCGTCGAGCGTAAGGCGACGTACAGACGCGCCTGAGCCCTTGATCTCAATATCGTAGACCGCCTGACCGTAGCGTATGCCATAGATAGTAAATTTCTTGTAGCCTGTTGGGAGCACGGGCGACAACCTCATACCATCAGCATCAAAGCTGATACCTGCGACAGCCTTTACAAAGACAGCATAGAGAGCACTGCAGAGCTCCGGAGACAATGCCTCAGGCGAGGATGACACCATTAAGAGAAACGACCGCAGGACAGAGGTTGCGGAAGCACGCAGGGAACCGGTATTGCCAACCTTTGATGAGGCAATCGCCCATAAAGCCTCGGTTGCAGGCGTGGCCATAAATAGTGGAGACGAGGGTGACAGAGGGAACTGCATCAGCAGGCCGTAGGGACTGCGTGGAGTGTTGGAAACAATGAGATGCGACTGGCCGTCGGATGCCATACCGAGAGCGACTGCAAGCGCTTCACCATGGCTGTCGGCTATCTCAGAACGGATAGGGAACAGACCACCATAAATATATTGTGCGAAATAGCCGCGGTCCGGTAGCCAAAGATGATCGTTGATTGCACATCGCAGATAACTGCTCATAGCTTCATACTGCGAAGGGTCGCGCCCCAGCTCGCGCGCCATCAGTGTCATGAAGTGAGCGGCACGCTCAGCGAGCACATTCGAAGCGATTCCCATAGTCTGATAGATATCACACCAGTTCATCCACTCAGGATAGCTGTTCAATATCCTCTCCGGATCCGTTGACGACGAACCATGAAGCAACATGACTTCCTGATCAAGAGCTACCATTATATCAGCCGCCATAGTATGATCGATTACTTCAAAAGCGTATGCAAGCCAGTCGCGATCGGCCGTCACACAGTAAAGTTCCCAGGCCGCCACAGCCCACATGAGTCTTGAATTACCGGTGACCGGCCACACCGCTGATGAATCGGAAGAACAGATACGTCCGTCTCTGACGAGCGCTTCAAGCGAACGACGCGATCCATGCGGATCTAACGAAGCTGCAGCTAAAAATATGGTCTCAGGAGAATAGCGTCCCCCAGAATCAGACGGGACATCGTCGCTTTCGGCCACAAATCTGCACGCAGCAATCCTGAAAGTCTCGGCAATCAGTGGCGATCCGCATTCAAGCTCGGGATGGTGATTGGAAATCTCACATACGCGCAACGAATCCGAGGCTGTGACCGTAAGAGTCAGAAGTTCGCCGGTGCGCCTTTCGCGCGTGACCATCGAGTCGGGGTAGAGATCCAGTTCCCAACCCGGCATGGAGTCACCATAGGCTGACAAAACCCTGCCGGCTGGGCGGCGGCACGACGCAAGAATGCTG
Organism: Bacteroides sp.; assembly: GCA_014801735.1. The sequence continues at coordinate 247,764 of JAAVDO010000006.1, forward strand.
ATAAATACCAAAAGGACAAACGCCCGGCCAAGCATCGGAAATATGTTGCTACTTTTAAAGCGCATGGTGCAAAGTTACACATTTATTCCATATCGGGAGCAGCCGGGAGGGTCAACACGAAAAAATAGCAAAAAAACAGCTAATATTTTTTGCCTTTTGATTGTTTGATTATTAACTTCGCAGTGTGAACCCGGCCGATCATCGAGTCGACCCTCCGAAGCGCTAATCTTAAACTACAAACGTAAGCATGATTTACAAATTTCGACTGGTGTCCGACGAAGCGGACAACTTCAAACGAGAGATAAGCATTGATGCCGATGCGACTTTTCTCGACCTTCGCAACGCAATCTGCGACTCTGTAGGTTACGACAAGAACCAGATGAGTTCATTCTTTCTCTGCGACAACAACTGGGAGAAAGAGCGTGAGATAACACTTGAAGATATGGGAATGGAATCTTCAGACGTAGATGTGTATCTGATGGAGGACTGCCAGTTGATCGATCAGATTGAAGACGAGGGACAGCGCCTTATGTTTGTTTTCGACTATATGACAGACCGCGCCTTCTTCATCGAACTCAAAAAGATCGAACCTATGAAAACACTGAAGGATCCCGTATGCACCCTGGCTATGGGTACACCTCCCCCTCAGTTTGTCGATCTTAAGGAGTTTGAAGAAAAAATCGATACGATAAGCACCAAGGATGCCGGAATAGACCTTGACGAGGATCTGTATGGCGACGATGCTTACAACGACGAGGATCTGGAAAACCTTTCGGACGACACCGAACTCTATTGAACCAAAATAAGCCCGCGAGATAAAGAAAACCGGCGGACAGACGTTCTTTATTCACAGACGTCTGTCCGCCGGCCTTATATATCTTGACTGACCCGAGTATTACCGAAACGATACCCTGAAGATCACACCCGTCAGTGGATATTCAAACAAAGGTTATCGTCAAGTGCAATCGGTGACATCCTTATTATTTGCCTCAACGGAACGGCGGTAGGAAGGGATGTAAAGCGAATCGAGATCGCCGCTATTTCTACTATTGTCGGCATCACTTCCATCATCACCATCAGCGTCATCGTCAGACGATGATGGCACAAGGATTCCACTTAGTTCCCACAGCATATATACCGGCAGAAACACCACCATCAGAGTAAACGGGTCGCCTGTCGGAGTAATGACTGCCGCAAGTATGAGAAGGCCGGCTATAGCGTGACGGCGGAAACGGGAGAAAAAAGCGCGGGTGAGCACTCCCGCCCTGCCGAGCATCCACGCAACAAGAGGCAATTCGAAGACTATCCCCATCACCAGAATCAGCACAAGGAAATTATCCATATAGGAATCGAGGGAAATCTGGTTGGGCACGAGATCGCTCACCTTGTACTCGGCAAGGAAACGCAGCGTCAGGGGAAAGACGATAAAATAGCCTACTGCCACACCGAGGTAGAACATGAGGTTACCCCATAGAAAGGCCTTGACAGCACCTCGCTTCTCAGATGGATAAAGCCCCGGCGAAACGAATCCCCAGATAATGTAGACCACCACCGGAAACGAGATGACAACCGCAAGCCAGAATGAGGTCGACATGTGAATGAAAAACTGCGACGCAAGCTGGATATTGATCAGATCGCAATGAAAATCTGTGTCAGTCGCGAAATCAGGCATCCACAAACCGCCGCCCGAAGCCCGGGAAATGGAGGCCAGAAGCCGATAGAAAGGAAAATCAGAACGACACGGCGCAAGAATGACATTGTCGAAAATCCATGGCATCGCAATAAACAATAGCACCGCCATGACCACAATAGTAAGTCCTGCACGCAAAATCACACTGCGCAGGGCATCTATATGGTCCCAGAATGTCATTGTCTGCAGCCGGTTTGATGCCATATCGACACAGAATCAGCAGAGCACAAAAAAAATCAGGCCTCCTCGCTCACATCCTGAGCAGGTGTCGATGGACGGCGCTGAGCCTTTGGCGCCGGAGCGGCAGAAGGCTTATCATCAGGTGTATTCTGAATCTCTTCGGTGATTTCCGACATTCCCTGACGGAAACTCCTTACGCCCTTGCCAAGACCACGCATAAGCTCGGGAATCTTTTTTCCACCAAACAGCAGAAGCACAACAAAAACTATGAGAATAATCTCGGGAGCACCAAGATTGAAGAATGCGGTAGTCATTATGATGATGGTTTTATATCTGTTAGAGGTCCGAGAGTTGATTAAATAAAGTCAACAATGTTACAAAGTTAGCAATTTTAAGCATTCCGACCAACGGTTTTATCTCAAAAAAACTTAACTTTGCAACCGCTAACTAAATTCAACAACGAAGAATGAAAGCATTAGTTTTTCCCGGACAGGGAGCCCAGTTCGTAGGAATGGGCAAAGAGCTCTATGACACTAACGAGACGGCACGCGAGCTTTTCGACCGTGCCAACGAGATTCTCGGCTTCCGCATCACGGATATCATGTTTAACGGAACCGACGAAGAGCTGAAACAGACCCGCGTCACTCAGCCCGCCATATTCCTTCATTCGGTGATTCTTGCCAAAACCCTCGGCTCCAATCTTAAGCCCGACATGACGGCAGGTCACTCTCTCGGTGAGTTCTCCGCCCTGGTATCGGCCGGAGCGCTCAGCTTTGACGACGGACTGCGCCTTGTGAGCGCCCGCGCTCAAGCCATGCAGAAAGCCTGCGAGGTTAAGCCGTCGACTATGGCAGCAGTAATAGCCCTGCCCGACGAAAAAGTTGAGGAGATCTGCGCAAGCGTGAACGAAGGCATAGTTGTATGTGCCAACTATAACTGCCCCGGCCAGATTGTGATCTCGGGCGAAAACGAGGCTGTCGACGCCGCATGCGCCAAGCTGCTTGAGGCCGGTGCAAGAAGAGCTCTGAAGCTCAAGGTTGGCGGTGCATTCCACTCGCCCTGCATGGAACCTGCTCGCGCAGAACTCGCCGAAGCTATCGACCACACGGAATTTCACACTCCCATCTGTCCGGTTTACCAGAACGTTGATGCACAGCCCCACACCGATCCGGCAGAGATCAAGGCAAATCTGATAGCTCAGCTCACCGCTCCCGTACGCTGGACCCAGACTATCCGCAACATGATAGCCAACGGAGCCACAGAATTCATCGAGATTGGCCCCGGAAAAGTGCTTCAGGGCCTTATCGCAAAAATCGACCGCAGCGTCAGTGTTGACGGCCGTCAGTAAGAATCCGGCATATCATAGAAGCAAATAACGACCCCGCAGCCGACTGCAAGCTCAGGACGGCTGCGGAGTTTTTTGAAATCATATCAGTCTGATTACTGAATGACCGACCCCACAAGCCAGCGCACCCTTGCCAACGGCATACCTTTTGCCCATATCCACACACCGGGCCGGCGTGTGGAGTATCTCGCGATATGCATCGGTGCCGGTTCGCGCGACGAATCAAGATTGCAGCACGGCCTCGCTCATTTCGTGGAGCACACCATCTTCAAAGGCACATCCTGCCGATCGTCGCTCAATATTTTGAGCACCATGGAGGAACTCGGAGGTGAACTGAACGCATATACCACCAAAGAGGAGACAATGATCTATACGGTAGCACCCGAGGGAAATCTTGCAGTGTCGGCCGGATTGCTTGCCGATCTTCTTGCCGACGCTACATTTCCCGATGAGGAACTCAACAAGGAGCGACAGGTGATCGCCGACGAGATCGACTCTTACAGGGATATGCCTTCAGAGGTAATTTTCGACGATTTCGAGGATATGCTTTTCAAAGGATCGTCGTTGGGCCACCCGATTCTCGGCACACGGCGGTCGATCGAAAAGTTCGACTGCAGGTGGTGTATGCGCTGGGTCCGCACATTTTTTCGTCCGGAAAGGATGGCTGTTGTGTATATGGGACCGAAAAGCGCCGCTGAAGCATTTTTAATAATAAATGAGACGATCGGAGGATACTGCCAATGGGGACAGGCACTGCCACCGGTCTCGGTGGTTCCACCCGTTAATCCCAGATTTGAAGCCACGCGCAGAGCCGACTGTCATCAATCACATATATTATTGGGTATGCGGGCGCCATCGAGATCTGACAGCGACAGGTATGCGTGGACTCTGATGTCAAATATGCTCGGAGGGCCGGGGATGAACTCGCTGCTCAACGTAGCGCTACGCGAGAAACGCGGACTGGTCTACAGCGTCGAGGCTTCCTATAGCGCTATGACCGACTGCGGACTCTTTACAATCTATTTCGGATGCGACCACAAAGATACCGACACTTGCTTAGATATTGTCGCCGATGTTATCGACCGGATGGCCGCGAAGCCAGTATCGCAAGCCATGCTCGAGAAGGCCAAAAATCAGTTTTCGGGTCAGCTGACCGTCGGCACTGATTCGCCACTTGACGTAGCGCTCGGCGCGGCCCGCAGTCTGCTACGCAAGGGGTGGGTAATGACCCTTGAAGAGAGGATTGCACCACTGCTCAAAGTTTCGGCAGAAGAACTCTCGGCCAGCGCCGGAAAAATCAGAAAAGAGCATCTGAGTATGTTAATTCTGCGATAAAACAATGTTTAAAAACATTTATTGGGAGGGAAAGCAAAATTAAACACGTTTTTTAAAGGCAATAATTTTGAAAGTTAAAAATCTTGATATAAATTTGCATCTATGTTTAGGACCGGGGAGGAAGCGACCCGCGAACCTTAGACACTAATACCACCCTCACCTTAAACCGAAAAAAAACTCAACAACCATAACAAACAATAATCAATCTACTAATTATCATTTATGGAAGCTCAAAAGCCTACCACCAAGCCTGCCGTAAAAAAAGTTGAAGGCAGCAAAGTCAGCGGTATCAAGAACGCCTTCTTGGTGATCATCGCCTGTCTTATAGTTGCAGTGTGCCTCTTCCTCTTCTGGTTCGGCCACGAATCACACTTCGAAGAGGGTCACCCCATCGACATCTGGGGCACCATCTACAAAGGCGGATTCATCGTGCCTATCCTCCAGACTCTGTTCCTGACCGTTATCGTTCTCTCAGTAGAGCGCTACATCGCTCTTTCGAGCGCCAAGGGTAAAGGTAACATCACCAAGTTCGTTGCCGGCGTAAAGGCTTGCCTCGCCAAGAACGACATCGCTGGTGCCAAGAAGCTCTGCGCTACTCAGAAAGGTTCTGTAGCTGCCGTTGTTGCTGCTGCCCTCACCCGTTATGAGGAGATGGATATGAACACTGTTCTCACTAAGGAGCAGAAAGTTGCTACCCTTCAGAAAGAAGTTGAAGAGGCTACCGCACTCGAGATGCCCGCTCTTCAGCAGAACCTCCCCATCGTTGCTACCATGACCACCCTCGGTACTCTCGTTGGTCTTCTCGGTACTGTAATGGGTATGATCAAATCGTTCCAGGCTCTGGCACAGTCGGGTGCTCCTGACTCGACCGAGCTGTCGACCGGTATTTCTGAGGCTCTTATCAACACCGCCTTCGGTATCGCAACCGGTGCTTTCGCTGTAATCTCCTACAACTACTACACCAACAAAATCGACAACCTGACCTACGCAATCGACGAGATCGGTTTCTCAATTGTGCAGACATTTGCTTCGACCCACTAATCCCTGTTACAACTTATTAATAGAGTAACACAAACAAGCATAACTCAATCCATTAATAACGCGTAATATGGGAAAAGTAAAAATTAAAAGAAAGAGTACCCTCATCGACATGACGGCGATGAGTGACGTGACCGTTCTTTTGCTTACTTTCTTCATGTTAACCTCAACCTTCCTCCAGAAGGAGCCCGTTACCGTGATCACTCCGAGCTCGGTATCAGAAGAGAAGGTGCACACCGCCAACGTTGCACAGATTCTCGTGAGCCCCGAAGGAAAGGTTTTCATCTCGGTGGCAGGTGACGCTGACGCCGCCAATGCCGATACGTGGGGATCTGAAGCTATCCGCAAGGAGATCCTTCGCAACGCAGTGGCCGAGTACAATCGTCTCCACCCCTCCAAGAAAGTAGAAATCACCGAGAAAGACGTTGAGACCTTCTCGAAGATAAATGCGTTTGGCGTACCTTTCCAGGCACTCCCGACCTTCTTAAGAATGTCACCCACAGAACAAGATAAGGTAATCACCGATATGACCCGCAGCGATGTAGGTATTCCTATCGATGATAACACCAATCTTGAAACCCCCAACGAATTCCAGATCTGGATGCGTGCCATCTACTCCTCGGGTAACGAAAACCTGCAGGCTGCGATGAAACAGGGCGAAGGCATTGCCGTTAAGGCCGGCCAAGAAACCCCGTATGAGATCGTTCACCACGTTCTCGACAACCTCCAGACCTTGAAGATGAATAAGTTCAGCCTGATGACGGCTCTCAAAACCGAAAACGATTAATCGACATGGCACAGATAGAACAATCCGATAAGGGCGGCAAAAAGAAAAAAGGCGCCCAGAAGAAGATGTCGATTCATGTGGACTTCACCCCGATGGTTGACATGAACATGCTTCTGATCACGTTCTTCATGCTCTGTACCACGATGATCAAATCGCAGACCCTCTCGATCGCACTTCCGACCAACGAGAAGGTTGAGACGCAGGACATGAACAAGGCAAAGGAATCGGAAGCCATCACCCTGATTGTCGACACCGAGCGCAATGAAGACGGCTCGATCAAGAAGGACGAAGAAGGCAAACCGATGAATGTAGTTTACTACTATGAGGGTAAACCGATGGTAGTAGACGCGAACAATGACTCGATCTTTGAAGACTCAAACCTCAAGCGCGAGCTCTTCCTGGGCAATGCCGACGGCGTTCAACAGGGTATCCGCAAGATCCTTCACGACCGCAACCGCAAAGTACTTGAAAAGATCGACGTGCTGAAGGCTCAATGGCGCAACAAGGAATTTGCATCGAAGAAAGAGCTCAACGACTCAATCTATCAGGCAAAGGCCAAGGAGATCCGCAATGACTCTACACTCACCCGTCCTGTTGTAATTATCAAGGCTACCCCCGGCGCTTCGTGGGCAAGTGTGATCGGCGCACTCGACGAGATGCAGATCAACCAGATCTCGCGCTATCAGATAGACAACATCAATGCCACTGACGAGGGTATGATTGAGTGCTGGAAACGCAGCAACCCCGGCAAGTAATTACGGATGATAGATATATTAACTTTAAAGCAGAAGAAAAATGGCTAAAGACGTAGATCTTTCATCAAAAGAATGGCGCGATATAGTATTTGAAGGCAAGAACAAAGACTTTGGAGCATACGTGCTCCGTCAGGGTTCTGTAAGCCGTCACAACAAGGCTATGATCGTAGTCGTGATCGTAATTGCAGTGGTATTCGCTCTGGCATTCCTCGTAAACACCGTTATCAAGCAGGCCGAATCGCGTCCGGAAGACGAAGGCGAGCAGGTGCTGGTTGAGATGGGTACAACCGAGGAGGTTGAAGAGCAGCCCGAAGAGGAGCCCCAGAAGTTTGAAGAGCAGCAGCTCGAAGAGGTTGTTCAGGAAGAACTTCTCAATACTCAGAAAGTGACCGAGGTTGCTATCGTTGAAGACGATCAGGTCGACGAAGAGATCAAGTCGCAGGACGAGATCAAGGCCGACGACCGCGCACTTGGTCAGGTGAATGAGGACCGCGGCGTAGACGACATCATCAATGCTCAGGAGCATAAGGAAGTTGTTGTAGTCGAAGAGAAGAAACCCGAACCCCCGGCCGAAAACCATGTGTTTGACGCCGTTGAGCAGCCCCCGCAATTCCCCGGCGGCGACGCAGCTCTTCTGCAATGGCTCGCCAACCACGTCAACTATCCCCCTGTAGCTGCCGAAAACGGTATTCAGGGTCGAGTTATGATCAAGTTCGTTGTAACGAAGACTGGTCAAGTTGGTGAGGTTCAGGTGCTCAGATCTAAAGATCCCGACCTTGACAAGGAGGCTGTTCGAGTTGTCAAGATGCTCCCGAAGTTCCAGCCCGGTAAGCAGAACGGTCACCCGGTTAACGTATGGTTCACCGTTCCTGTAAACTTCAAGCTCCAGAACTAATCTCACTCAGGCTAACAGGCCTTACAGACAAATATACGAAAAAGAGGGTGTGTCAAAATGGCATACCCTCTTTTTATATTTTAATCTGACATAAAACACAACTCAAAGTCCTGACTCTCGCGAGCCGGGTCTTTTTCACACAAATGATGAATGTAGGTGTATCCGGAGGCTTTAACCGACTCCATCTGTGGCTCAAAGAAAATCCACCTTGCTATTGGGAGAGTAACATCCACGCATGATCAACCTACAGGCTGCAGCTTTCTCTCACGACAGTTTCCTCTATGATGGAACTCAAGACGACTTTGTCTGTTCGAAATGACGACGGTTCAGCTCCGGACAGACCAAACAGAGCCAAGATAAATCATATATATAACTGAAAAACCCGAATACGCAGTAAGCTCTTCATTTTAGCAACCACTCTACTCCCCTCTGGAAATAAATAGCAGGAGAATAAAAATCTATTCTGTCGCTACCGGTTGATTATCAGCACTGTGTCAATATGAGTCACAAGGATGTAACAGGTGTGTAATGAATTTAACTTTCGTTAACTCTCATAAATGTTGTATGGAAAATTTATGATATACCTTTGTATTGTCGAAATGAAACAACGGTTTCTTCGATAAGAGGACGGTAAACGTTTTCACTTCTCCCTCTTCCTTTATCTGACACAGCAAATGATAGATTGATATAATAATTGATTGGTATAAATGATAGATTGATTGAATGAGAACCAGATTGATTGATAGAACAAATTAGCGTGGCGCCTGCGAGATGCAGACGCCACGTAACTTTTCATATCATGCCTGACGACAACTGGACAACACAAAAATAGCCCGCAGATGGTCTGCAGGCTATTTTTGTGTCGAAGAACGTGGGGTTCCGATTACTTGCGGATACCGAGTTCTTTCTGAGCGATGATGGCACGGTAGCGGTTGATGTCTTTGCGGATCAGATAATCGAGCAGACGACGACGCTTACCTACGAGAGCCTTCAGAGCGCGGGCGGTGGTATAATCTTTGTGATTTGACTTCAGGTGCTGAGTCAAATGAGCAATACGGACCGAGAATAATGCTATCTGCGCTTCGGGTGAGCCGGTATCAGTCTTGCCCTTACCGTACTTCTCAAAGATTTCCGTCTTTTCTTCAGAATTCAAATGCATTCTTTCGAAGGGTTATGTAGTTAATAATTATATAAATGAAATCGGGATCAGATGATCCTCTTTCGGGGCACAAAATTAAGCATTTTCTTATGAATGTGCAAGTTTGACATGATAAAATATAAGACAGCCGACCTAAAACCATAGTAATTTAGACGTAATTTAAATTAATATGCTTTTGATATGCAAACCATTTTTCGGAAATTTGCAGTCGGAAAGTTCTCATCCTCTGTCACACTCTTACATCTACCCCATGCGACTTGACGAACTACACTCGGGCCAGGAAGCCCGCATAGTAAAGATTTTAGGTCACGGAGCCTTTCGCAAACGACTGATTGAAATGGGTTTCGTGAAGGGACACGATATCAAGGTAATGCTTCATGCCCCATTGCGAGATCCAGTCAAATACTCGATAATGGGATATGAAGTGTCGCTTCGCCGTTCCGAAGCACATCTGGTAGAAGTAGTGCCGATAGGCGAAACCAGAGGTCCGATACATTCCACAGGCCACTGTGACACTTCTGAAACAGAGACACAATATTCTGAGAGCTCATCGGAGTTTGAGAGCAGGAGCCGCACAATAAATGTGGCGCTAATCGGCAATCCCAACTGTGGCAAGACTTCGCTGTTCAACATCGCTTCGGGAGCGCACGAGCATGTAGGGAACTACAGTGGCGTGACCGTCGACGCCAAAGAAGGACGCTTCACCCACAAGGGATATACATTCAATATAGTGGATCTGCCGGGCACCTATTCGCTGGCGAGCTATTCACCGGAAGAGCTGTATGTGAGACGTTATCTCAGAGATCAGACACCCGACGTGATAGTCAACGTAGTGGTTGCCTCAAACCTTGAGCGCAATCTGTATCTCACCACCGAACTGATCGACATGAACCGCCCGATGGTGATAGCCCTGAATATGTATGACGAACTGCAGCGCCGTGGCGACAAGCTCGACTATCAGCTTCTGGGCGAAATGATAGGTATACCTGTAATACCGACAGTGGCACGAACAGGGAAGGGCTTAGACCGCCTGTTCGACACCATTATAAATGTGTTCGAGGATAAGGAAAAGAGCGTGAGACACGTACACGTTAATCTCGGCAAAGAGGTTGAACCGGCTGTAAGCGCACTCAACGACGCCCTAAAAGCTGATCCGCAGCTTGAGCATAAGTTCTCTCCGCGTTATCTCGCCATCAAGCTGATGGAATATGATCAGGAAGCTGACGAATTTATCCGCTCATGTGTCGGCGACGAGAAACTGCACCACTACACCGCCCTTCGCGACAGCGAGGCCGAACGTATTGAGAAAGCAACCGGAGAAGATCCGGCCACATTGATAGCAGCAGAAAAATATGGCTTCATTGCCGGAGCACTGACCGAAACACTTGAAAAAGGAAATATCGATACTCAGGCCCGGACTTCGATGATCGATGCTCTTGTGACCAGCCCGCTATTCGGATTTCCGATCTTCCTCGCCATAATGGTGTTTATTTTCTGGGCGACATTCTCAATAGGAAGTTACCCGATGGAATGGATAGAAAGTCTGGTGTCTTGGCTCGGCGGAGCAGTAAAGGAATGGCTTCCTGACGGACCGGTCAAGAGTCTGATAGCCGACGGCATCATCGGAGGTGTAGGTGGCGTGATAGTGTTCCTGCCAAATATCCTGATTCTATATTTCTGCATCTCGTTCATGGAAGACTCCGGATATATGGCAAGAGCCGCGTTTATCATGGACCGGCTGATGCATCGCATAGGCCTTCACGGAAAGTCGTTTATTCCTATGCTGATGGGATTCGGATGCTCTGTGCCGGCAATCATGGCTACCCGTACAATCGAAAGCCGGTCAAGCCGCATCATAACTATACTGATCACACCCTTCATGTCGTGCTCGGCAAGACTGCCGATATATGTGCTACTGATCGGCACCTTCTTCGCACCACACGCCGCACTGGTGTTCACGGCACTCTATCTGCTCGGCGTGATTGTCGCTATCGTGACCGCACGTCTGCTACGACGTTTCTATTTCAAAACCGACGTCACGCCTTTCGTAATGGAACTGCCGCCCTACCGCGTGCCGACGCTCAAATCGTCGCTACGCCACATGTGGAGCAAAGGCGAGCAATACCTGAAAAAGATGGGAGGCATCATTCTCGTAGCAAGCATCATTGTATGGGCGCTCAACTATTTTCCACTGCACGAGGAGAATAGCTCCGTACCTTCGGAGATCACCGACTCGGCACAGATAGACCCCAGCCAGGACTCTTATCTCGAAATGGCCGGGAAAGCCCTCAATCCGATAATGGAGCCGCTTGGAATGCACTGGAGAGCAACGGTTGCCACAATAGCAGGCATTCCTGCCAAAGAAATAGTGGTGTCGACCCTCGGTGTGCTGTATACAGGCGACGAGGAGGCAAGCGAGCAGGCGCTATCCGAACGCCTCACAGCTCCAAACCCCGTCACAGGAAAACCTGATTTCACCCCGCAGAGCGCCCTTGCATTTCTTGTCTTCGTGTTGCTTTTCTGTCCGTGCATAGCCACACTGACGGCAATAGCCCGCGAAACAGGGTCGTGGAAATACGCACTGTTCGCGGGCGTGTATAACACAGCCGTGGCCTGGATTGCAGCCTGGGCCGTCTACAGAATCGCTCTGCTATTCTAACTCGACCACGGTGATACCTGCGCCTCCGAAGCGCACATCCTCATCGTGGAAATCGGCCACGCCACCGACAGTCTTCAGATAAGCCCGGATATACTGGCGCAACGCGCCGGTACCGGTGCCATGAAGAATACGGACACGTGATGTTCCAAACTGAATTGCATCGTCAATGAAATAAGTGACGGCCTGCACTGCCTCGTCAACCCTCATTCCACGCACATCAATCTCCGGTTTGAAGTTGAGCTGACGGCCACGCATATCATTAGTTGTTGACGCAGAGACGAACGAAGCCGCTCCGCCGCCAGTTTTGGCCTTGTCGGGCGACGACATTGTCACCTTAAGGCGTGCGACGGGTACAGTGGTCTTGAGCATTCCGAAGACAACAGTAGCCGTTTTTCCTTCGATCGACACCACCCGGCCGGCAGAACCCTCACCATCAAGCTTCACAGCCGAACCTACCTGTATCGCAGGTTCCACGATATCAGATTTGCGTCCCTGCTCTTTCTTCTTCTTAGGCCGCGGAGCCTTTCGGAGCTGTTCGGGGGCCTCGCTGTCAGTAAACTCGCCATCGAGCTCGTTGCGCTGACGACGCAGTTCCTCGCGGGCGGCAAGGGTACGCTCACGTTCAGCCTGAGCCGTTCTAATCTCACGTATGGTACGCTCTATACCGGCATTGCCAGAATCTATTATCCTGCGGGCCTCAGCGCGGGCATCCTCGATGATCTCGCGTCGCTTCTCGCGCAGGGCCTGGGCATCGGTCTCATAGCGCTCCAATACGTCATCGAGTTTCTTCTCTTTAACCCTTATCGACTGACGCTTGTTTTCCCAATAGCGGCGGTCGCGGGCTATATCGAGCAGATAACGATCCATCTTGACATAATCGCTGCCAACAATCTCCTCGGCTTCGGCAATGATATCGGCCGGAAGACCGATTTTCCGGGCAATCTCGACAGCGAACGAGCTTCCCGCATTGCCGATCGAAAGGCGGAACAAGGGACGCATCTGCTGACGGTCGTAAAGCATCGAGCCATTGACGAGGCCCTCGGTATCCTCGGCAAACTGCTTCAGATTGTGGAAGTGAGTGGTAATCACGCCCCACATTCCCTTTTCATTGAACCGATGAAGTATAGCCTGAGCCAGCGCACCGCCGATCTGCGGCTCTGTTCCGGCACCAAATTCGTCGATAAGTGCGAGCGAAGCAGCCCGTCCGTCGGAAATGAAACGACGCATGTTGCGAAGATGCGAGGAGTAGGTCGACAAGTCGTTTTCAATCGACTGATCATCACCTATATCTATGAAAATATCCTCAAAAATACCAAAATGAGAGTTCTCGTAGACAGGAGGCAGCACACCGCACTGAGCCATATACTGCAAAGCGCCTACCGTCTTGAGCGTCACCGACTTGCCACCGGCATTCGGGCCGGATATGATCAGTAGCCTCTGTTTGGGAGTGAGGGTTATGTCGAGAGGCACGATCTCCTTATCCTGTTTTCTGAGCGACACAAGCAGTCCCGGGTGACAGGCATGATACCACTCCAGTTCAGGCTTGGCCGAAAGATGAGGCAACCGCCCGTCGACCTCTGCGGCATACAGCGCTTTGGCATAAACGAAATCAATCCGGCCTATGACATCAGACATGGCCGACATAGCCGGAATATGAGGACGCAATTCATCGGCGGCAGCTATCAGGATCCTGACTATCTCGCGGCGTTCCTCCATCTGCAGCTCACGGATTCGGTTGTTGACCTCTACCACCTCGGCAGGCTCAATGAACACAGTTTTTCCGGATGCCGACTCATCATGGACAATACCGTTGATACGACGCTTGTTCATCGGAGCAACCGGAAGCACGAGACGACCATCGCGCACGGCAGGCGCCGTGTCCTGATCAACCAGGCCATCGGCCACGGCACGCGAAAGCACACGTCGCATCACAGCATTCACCGTGCCACCCATCGACTGAAGACGCGAACGGATATCGGCCAGCTCAGGTGAAGCCGAGTCGCGCACTTCGGCATATTTGTCGAGAATGCGGTCGATCATTGTTACGGCGTGGGGAAATGGAGTGAGTCCGTCGGCCACGGCATCGAGGTCGGGATAACGGCTATTGCCATTATCATCGCGCCGGCGAACAAAAAAGTCGTGGAGCTCAGCCAGCAGAATCAACGCACGACCCACCGAGTGAAGCTCGCGCGCCGACAGAAAAGTACCGGGCACGCGGATAGCCGTCAGCAGAGCGGAAAGGTCGTCGACAGGAACGAGCGGAAATCCCTCTTCCCCGCTCAACACGGCCATCATTTGTGCGACAGCACGCAACCGCGTGCCGACTTCATTAAAATCAGTCGAGAAAGCCATTGACGCTGTGTGCTCGCGCCCCATTGCTGTCAGACACCGGGCGGAAATCTCCTGACGGATACGGTCGAACCCTGTTTTAAACTCAAAAGAATCGGGATAAATCATTGTGCGTTAATTTTCGGGCAGCAAAATTACAAAATTTTGAGGACTCACAGGCATAATCTGTCGGCCGAAACGCAAATATCTGAACGGCGGCAGTAATTTGGAACGACAATTCATCAACATTTTTCATCAGCAGAGCGTTATATTAACAAAACAACACAAACTCAACTAATTTATACAACTATGAAAGCCGTTAGCACAAATTACTTAGGCCGCACCAAAGCGTGGTGGGCCGTATTGCTTGTCGGAATTCTGATGGTATTGTCGGGATTCACTTATTGGTTCTGGCCTGCAGCAGGCTATGCAATTGCTTCGCAGATATTCGGCTGGCTTCTTATTCTTGCCGGCTTCGTTCAGCTTCTTGTGGCATCCGGACCCCATCGCGGTAAAGGCTGGGGCTGGTGGCTCGCCGGAGGCGTTATGGATATGTTCATCGGTTTCATGATGGTAAGATCGATAGTCCTCTCGGAAGCCGTGTTCCCCTACTTCATTGCCCTGATCTTTATGTTCTGGGGTATAAGCGCCATCTGCAACGCTGTGACAAACAGCAGTCGCAAATACTGGTGGCTCTACCTGATCAACGGAATTCTTCTGATGGTGATCGGTTTCTTCTTCATAGAGGCCGGATGGGTACAGGACATGATGATGAGCAGCTTCCTCACCTCGCTCGCCTTCATCTACTGGGGTTTCTCGGTTGCAATGTTCAGCTACGAACTCAAACCCGCTAAAGAAGACTAAGTTCATTCTCTTCTCTCCACCCGCAATGACTGCCCTTCGGTATGATGGCGCAGTATCATAGATAAACGGACTTGGCGCCGCCTCGCTGCTCCCCCCCGGAACAGGAGGCGGCGCTTAGGCAAATGTACGTATAATAACGTTAAATAATGCTATTATGGGCAGGTGCGCATTGCAAGCCAGAAATTAATTGCTATATTTGTGCTACTTTAAGGCATAAAGGTTAGCAACAGATAGCCCCGCGGCCTGAAAGATGCAGAGGGACACAGAACCCGAGTAAACCGCGACGCAGTTTCGGCACTCAGCCACGCTCCCCTGCCGAGAAATTATCTTAATAAATACTCTGAATAAAATCGAGAGAATATGAAAATTTCATCACTAATCATTGCGGTATTGCTGGGCTCAGGTCTGGCAAGTGCACAGGGCTATTATGACGACGATATATATTTCGACGCCTCGAAAGCCAAGAAAGCGACCACAACCGCTCAATCGGCAAGAAATAAATATTACGGCAGTTATCCCGCCGCCGACACATATACTCCCGAAGGAGGATCGACACGCAGCGTCGACGAGTATAACCGCCGCGGCATCTTTGCCGTGCCTCATGCAACCGACACCATCAGCGTTGACTCGCTCATTGCGCTGGGTGATTTCAGCTACACACGCCGCATAGAGCGATTCCACAATCCCGACGTCGTGATCGAAAATCCCGACAAGTCGATCGCCGAAGTATACTACAGCGAGGGCAACCCTCCAGAAATAAATATCTATGTCAACACTCCCGGCTACTGGGGTTATCCCTACGGCTACGCCTACGCCTACGATCCCTTCTGGGGACCCGGTTGGGGCTGGGGTCCGAGCTGGGCATGGGGCAGTCCTTACTGGAGCTGGAACTGGGGCTGGGGCCCGAGTTGGAGTTGGAGTTGGGCCTGGGGTCCAAGCTGGAACTGGGGTTGGGGTCCCGGTTGGGGCTGGGGTGGCCCTGCATGGGGATGGGCACCCTCGATCCCGACGCCACCCGCACAGGGACGTCCTATCAACGGCGTGCGCCCGGGCGGCGACACTCACTATGCCGGCAGCTATCGCCGTGCATCAGGTAGCAGCAGCTCCCGCTGGAATATCAGCAACCTGAGCGGCCGTCCCAGTGCCGGAAGCATGAGCCGACCCACACAGGGCAGCAACGGCACACAGTATCGTCCAGGTGCAAACGGATCATATCGCAACGGAACCGCAAGCCGCAATGACAATAATAACAGCCGTAGCTACCGTCGCGAACAAAACAACAACTACAATAACTACAACAATTCGTCGTTCCGCAACAACAGCAATTCGGGCGGATCATACCGCAGCAGCGGCAGCATGGGTGGCTCAATGCGCTCGGGAGCTGGCTCGGCCGGCTCGATGAGAGGCGGTGGCGGAGGTGCTTCGCGCGGCGGCCGACGCTAATTTCACAGCATACACATGGGGGCGCCGGAACAATATGCGCCCCCATTTTGTTAATACAACAGACATCGCCACCGGCCGATGTAACAATCCTGTAAATAATAACTGAATCCTTAACCACACTCATCACCACGCTTATTGAAAACGGACAGCAGTAACAACATGTAATTATGTGGCGTTGCTCCTGAAAACATCTTTCGACCGGGAATGAGATTTTCTCTGCATATTATGAAAAAACAATTGCTTGCAGCTACCGCTATCGCGGCAACAGCCCTTGCCGGAAGCGGCCAATCCGCAATCGACGCCTTCTCTATTTCTCAGGGCGACCTGCGCGGCACAGCCCGCTTCATGTCAATGGGAGGAGCCTTCGGTGCACTCGGAGGCGACCTTTCAGTGCTCAATCAGAATCCGGGAGGTCTGGGAGTGTACCGCAGCAGCGAAGTCGGTGTGACCGTAGACTTCGATTTCATGCATTTCTCAACAAACACCCTCGGAACCCGCCAAACCGGAAATAAGACCAAGGTGGCCTGCAATAATTTCGGTTATATCGGATCGATTTACACCGGCAGCGAGACAATGCCTTTCATCAACTTCGGCGCCACATTCTCGCGCTCACAGCAGTTCAATCGTGTATATGCCGGCCGCAACAACTCAATGCAGGGTTCGTTCTCCAATTATATAGCCGGAGCTACCTCGGCAAACAGCAGCGGCTATGCCGGCTGGAGCCAGGCCGAACTGACCGATTACAGCGAAAACTACAATCCCTATGTGCAGAGCAATGCTCCATGGATGAGCGTGCTGGCCTACAACTCATACCTGATCAACCCCACGACAAATGCCGACGGCTCGTTTTCCGACAGCAACAGTTACAAGGGTCTCTGGCAGGACAACTCCTCGGGCTATTCCACCTTCGAGACTCAGGAGAGCGGCTACGTTGACGAGTACAACCTTGACTTCGGCGGCAACGTGATGGATATGCTCTACTGGGGCCTCGGATTCGGTATCACAGATATCAAGTACACAGCAAACACCTACTACACCGAGGATATCGACAATGCGCGCATTCCNAATTATGGCGGTGATGGCGTTGAAACCGGCACCGCAGGCTACGATCTCGATTCGTGGAAGCATATCACCGGCTCCGGCTTCAACTTCAAGATGGGTGTGATAGTAAAACCTATCAATGAGCTCCGTTTCGGTCTGGCGGTTCACACCCCCACTTACTGTAACCTCACCCAGCAGTCATGGGCAAGGGTGGCTTACGACTATTCGTCGGGCTACAGCAACTATACCGAGACCAACAATGGCTGGAACTANGAGATAGACTACAAGCTGCGCACCCCGTGGCGCCTGATCGCCTCGGCAGCTACCGTGATCGGCGGTCAGGGCATACTGAGCGTCGACTATGAGTATCGTCCTTATCAGAACATGTCGGTGCGCAACACCCGCAACGATGCTTACGAGTATATGAACTCCGATATCAAGGACTATTATCAGGCGAGCAACATAATCCGCGTCGGTGCGGAATACCGTCTTAACCGTCACCTGAGTCTGCGCGCCGGCTTCTCATACGAAAGCTCCCCCACCACCGTCTATGCCCGCGACGGACGCAACGACGTCTACACCGAAGGTCCTCAGGACTGCGGCACAATGCCGAGCTTCGTGATGGATAAGTCGACCACTTATATCACCGCCGGCCTGGGCTACCGCTATCAGTCGTTCTATGCCGACCTGGCCTACGTCAACCGCAACCGCTCGGCTCTTTACCAGCCCTACACGGCCAACGACTATACCGCCATGCCCACACAGAGCAAGATCAGCAACACCGACAATCAGCTTGTGGTGTCGCTCGGCATCAAGTTCTGATTCACATTATCTTCTTATAACCCTACTGACGGATCGGCCGGTTTCGGTCGGTCCGTCTTTTTGTCGCCGGCAGGAACAAAACCTGCAGAACGGATCTGCGACGGCGACATGCCCAGNTGCTTCCGGCAATATCGGCTGAAGTATTGAACAGAACTGAAATTCATCTCATCGGCTATCTGNGTTGCCGAAAGCGAGCCCTCGTTCAGATAATAGCGTATGGCCGCAGCGGCCGCACGGTTGATATGCGACGAAACACTGTCNCCGCTCACACGTCTGATTGTCTCCGACAGATATTTCACTGTCACGTTGAGCTGCCGGGCATAAAAGGCCGGCTCGCGGTGAGNAGCCGGCAGCCCGTCGTGAATCATAGCGAAAAATCTGCGCGTGACATATCCNACCCGGTCGGTTATCAGTCGGTTTCCGTTCAGGCGCGTGTGGAAATCAAACAGATCGTAGATCATGGTTCTTACAAGACTCCCGATTATCTCACGGTAATACAGATGGTCTGTATCGTCAGCCCGTGCAGCGATATTCCTCAGGTCGGCCCGGAACTTCGCCACTTCCTTATGCCCTCCTCTGATTATGGGATCGGCAAAAAGACTCACCTGACCGATTATGCTATAATTGCCCGAAGGAAGGAGCGAATGCAAAAATTCTTCGGGAGCAACCACATATTCACATCTGAAGTCCTCGTCCGATTCAAGATCGGTCACTTCGCGGGGAGCCGTGATCACTGCTATCGAACCAGGCCGTAGAGTGAAGCTCGATCCGTTGTATCGGAAAGTAGCCTCTCCAGACAAACATATNAGATGAACCACGCAGTCGTAGAACGCCGGTGAATTGATCAGACCATATTCATCGCCAAAAATTATGCTTTCATGCAAAGATGCTACCATATTGCAAAAATACCGCTTTTCGGCGAATCATACAACATTCACAGAATATCGTGCAACCTATCACCTGCATTCAAAGCGTTATATTTGCAGAAAAAAAGAAAAACAGAAACGAATTATGGAAACAGTTACATTACGAAACGGCGTCAGGATGCCTATCCTCGGATATGGTGTTTATCAGGTCGACCCGAAAGAATGCGAGCGTTGCGTCAGTGATGCTATAAGCGCCGGCTACAGACTTATAGATACAGCCCAGGCCTATAATAATGAAGAAGGAGTCGGCGCTGCCATCGCCAAGAGCGGCATTGCCCGTGAGGAGCTCTTCCTCGTNACCAAAGTGTGGATCTCAAATGCGGGCTATGATAAGGCCAAGGCCTCGATCGACGAATCGCTGCGCAAACTCGGCACGGATTATGTTGACCTGCTCCTGATCCATCAGCCCTTTGGCGACTACTATGGCACATACAGGGCAATGGAGGAGGCTTACCGCGAAGGCAAAGCCCGNGCGATAGGCGTGAGCAACTTCTACCCCGACCGCCTGATAGATATTGCCTCGTTCGTTGAGATTCCGCCTATGGTCAATCAGGTCGAGACCCATGTGTTCAATCAGCAGACCGAGGCACAGAAAATCATGGACAAATATGGGTGCCGCATCATGTCGTGGGGACCATTTGCCGAAGGCCGCAACGATTTCTTTACAAATCCNGTNNTNNAANCNATCGGNGNNAAATATGGNAAGAGTGTNGCTCANGTNGNNTTGCGNTNNCTNATACAGCGTGGNGTNNTCGTNATTCCGAAATCNACNCACNNNGANCGNATGNANCANAANATNGANGTATTNGATTTNNCNNTNAGCNNCGACGATATGAAAGCNATNNCNGNTCTNGANATGGAGCNNAGNCAGTTCTTCAGCCACTNNGATCCNTCGACNGTTGAATTCCTTGTTTCACTAGGTAAATGAACGCCATGAACAGACCATATATCATCTGCCACATGATGCAGTCGCTCGACGGCCGCGTAGCCTGCGACATGGTCGACAAGATCAGCGGCGACGAGTATTATACCGCCCTCGAAATCCTCGGTTGTCCTTCACACCTTGAAGGAAAGCGCTCCTACCAGATTCATTATTGCGGATTCGAGGAGTTCAAGCCCTCAGCGGCGGGTGGCGTTGGAAAAGAAACTTTCCACATAGCCGCGAAACTGCTCGGCTACAGTATCTCGGTTGACACCCGCGGCACCCTGCTGTGGAATGATACCGACAACGGCGACCGCCTCTGCATTGTCAGCGAACAGGCATCTCCCGAGTATCTCGGTTATCTCCGGGCCAAGGACATATCCTATATTGCCGTGGGAAAAGAGCGGATCGATCTTCCGCGCGCTATGGAGATACTCCACGATGAATTCGGTGTTGAACGTCTGGCCGTTGTTGGCGGAGGTAAAGTCAACGGAGGTTTCCTTGCTGCCGGATTGCTCGACGAAGTCAGTGCGATGATCGCGCCCGGCATCGACGGTCGTGAAAATGAGCCCGCTCTATTCGACGGCATAGACGACAGCGACAGCTTTACACCCACATCTTTAAAATTCAAAGAATTATCAACCTTTCCCAACGGTGTGATCTGGGCTCGCTACTCATTATGAGCAACGACGTGATACTCCTGACCCAAGCCTGACAGACAGGTATGACCGTAGCTTGCAGAACGGGCTGTGACAACAAAAAGCAACTATGACAGAGCAAGAAAAAACTTTAATCGTGTTTTTCTCGCATACAGGCGAGAACTACGCGGTCGGTAACATCAGTAACGGAAACACTCACATCATAGCCGACATGATAGCCGCCGAAACCGGAGCCGCGACTTTTGAAATCGTACCGGACAAGGCCTATCCCGTCTCCTACGATCAGTGTATCGACATCGCCAAAAAGGAACTGCAGAGCAGTAGCCGTCCCGCTGTCAGAGACGACATTGACATCAGCGGCTACGACACCATATTTATCGGTTATCCCAACTGGTGGGGTCAGCCGCCGATGTGCGTGTTTACCTTTATCGAGGGCCATGACTGGACCGGGAAAAAGGTAATACCTTTCATCACTCACGAAGGCAGCGGTATGGGTGGAACCGACCGTAAGATCGCCTCAGCCTGCAAGGGTGCCGAAGTCGCAGTTGGCCGCGGACTGGCCGTGCGCGGCGCTACAGCTCAGAACGACCGCGAAGCTGCACGCAAGGCCGTCAGAGATTGGCTCGCCAAGTTATAGATCCTTGCGTTAAGTGAATAACGGTGTGGAGTCCGGGAGTAGCTGAAAAGCAATTCTCGGATTCCCGTCATTAAGATATATCTTTCCACAACGTCTGAATCCCAGAGCAACAGCGGCTTTCTGCATCGGAATGTTGTCGGCGTGGGTGTCAAGCCTGATATTGTCGGTTAGAGTGCGTCCGAACTCCACGGCTTTGCGGAGCATTCCGCCATACTTCCCGTTCGATCCTATACGGTGGATCGTACCGTAGGGATCATCGTTAAGCCACTCGCCATCTTCAATCAGTGTATATGTTGGGTCTGCTCCTAATATGAAAGCGAACGTCATAACCGTCTCACCCTCGCTGTCAACACCAACATAACTGTTACCGGACTCTATATCGGCTTCGACACTTGCCTGCGACGGATAGCCGTTGCTCCATTGCGTCAGGTTTCCGTTGGCCCGCATATATTTTTTGGCCTTGGCATAGATTTCGAGGATTGCGGGAATATCTTCCGCCACGCTCTTTCTTATTTCTATTCTGCCTGTTGTCGATCCGATAGTTTCCATCGTCAGTCTTCTTTATTGAGATTGGATGAGGTGAAATGCGACTTAACTATTTCCGATATTTCGGCTATGATCTTCGAAGTATCGTCGGGCGAATCTGGCGAGTTGCTTATAAACACGGCGATATAATATCTCGCTCCGTCAGGGATAATGATGTATCCGCAATCGTTTATGGCCGAAATTCCTCCGCCTGCTGTCGCGAAACCGGTGCCCGTCTTATGTCCGATTATTGCATCAGAGCCTTCAAAAGGAGCAGGAAGGCGGTCCAATCCTGTGCGGCACTGCTCAAGCATCCCACCTATTTCCCTGAAATTTGCCGAGCGGTCGCGCAGTTCGCTGTCATACCTTTCGAACAGTCTTGCCATTGCACGCGGTGTCGAGCTGTTTTTCAGACTTAGCGACGGATCGACGTGCATTTGCGCCTCTGTGACTTTAACTCGAATTTCATCACCGACTCCGAGACTGTCGAGAATCCCGCTCACGGCTGTCGTGCCGCCGATTCTGTCGATCAGCACATCACAGGCATTGTTGTCGCTCTCTTTCAGCGACCATTCGAGTACCTCTCGATACGTCAGTCTCAACGGTCGTTTGCCATACATCTTCAGCATGGGGCTCCAGGTGTCCTCACGCAGTTCAGCCTCACCGACATCAACACTGTCGGCAAGGCTGCTCCCCTGTCTGTCGAGCCACTCGGCAAGTGCAAGCGCGAGCGGAAACTTGAATACACTCATCATCGGGAAATCCTCGCCTGCATTTATCATTATTGTATCGGCGGCATCATCGGGATTTATCACTGCCACTCCTATTCTGGCGCTCTTTCCGGCCAGATACTCTCTGATTTCCGTTTCCGCGTCGGGACGATCTTGATCGCTCCGTTGTTTGCAGCCACAAATGATGATGGCTGCAAACAAGCTCAGAATTGTAATGACAACAGAACTTCTCATCGGTTTCTTACGCTGATCTCGGGGTTTGCTTCTTTCAGACATTCGATGAATCCCGCTCTATCGGCCGGCGAAACTTCGAGCGGAAAGGAACTTCTCATCACGCTGCGGCTGTTGAATTTCACATATATGCGGGCGCTCGACAATGCGGGCGCCGTTCTGTAACTTCTAAATCTCCCGATCTCGGTGATTTTACTTACCGGATATCTGTGTGGCCGGAAATAATGATACACCGTCAGTGTGTCGCCGGCCACCTCATAGCGGCAGCCGAACAGAAGCACCGCATACATCAGCGTCATTCCTGCGGGAAGGATAATCGTAGCCCAGCCATGAATTCCTATATTCGCAGCCCATACTATCGAGAGGGTGGATATGACAAGCATCCACATCCACCAGTCGACTGCCGATCGGAAGACTCTCTTTTTCATCCTGTTATATATCGACTTATAACAGATTACTTTTCAGGAAGATTGCAGTGCATCAGGTTTCCCTCCGAATCTCTCAGGTGCATTCCGTTGCCCTCGCAGTAGCGAAACATGTTGCAGTCGGCACACTTGCCCCTTCTCATCCAGCTTCGGTCGCGGTACACTTGATAGCGGTTTTCCCACACATCGAAGAAATCATCCTTATAGATGTTTCCTTGAGAGTAGTCCGCCCGGATGCTCGGACAAGCCCCTATCGATCCGTCAATGAGAACCGAGCCGACCGACACGCCCGCCTCGCAGGAATAGAAGTGATCGCGCACATCTCCTTCATAGTTGCCGAGAAATCCTTCGCAGCAATACGAGGCTTTAATGCGACCCTCCTTTCGGGTGTCGATGATAAATTTCATCAGCCGGTGAAACTCTTCTTTACTCAGTTCGAAATCCTCGGCCTTGGCGCGCCCGGCGGGAAACACCGTGAACAGGCGCCATGCCTTAACCCCGCACTCTATCAGCAGTTCCTTAATCTTCTCTAGCGAATCGAGCGAACGTGGATTCACGCATGTCACCACGTCAAATTTGATCGACGGTTCGGCAGCGGCCATCCTGATCGCCGCTACGGCTCTGTCAAACGACAGTTTGTTGCCTCTCATCCAGTTGTGATCCTCCTCCAGACCATCAAGGCTTATGGTCATGCCGTGGAGTCCGGCGCGGAGCAGACTGTCAAAGCGGCTCGGGGTCAGAGCCAGTCCGTTTGTCACCATTCCCCAGGGATATTCACGTTTGTATAACTCCCGGCCCACTTCCTCGAGGTCTTTTCTCATCAGCGGCTCGCCGCCGGTAATGATTATGTTGAGCCTGTGGTTATCTACGTGGGGAGTCAGCGAGTCGATCACCCGCAGGAAATCTTCCTTCGGCATGTCGGGATGGTCAACGGTCGACTTGCAGTCGCTGCCGCAATGTCGGCAGCTCAGGTTGCATCTGTGCGTACATTCCCAGAACAGTTGCCTCAGCGGATGCTCCTGGCGGTGGAGCTTGCGCTGCTTCACGTACAGTTCCAGCGCAAGTCTGCGTCTTAACGACAATCCGGCCATATCCTTACTTCTTCTTCAGTTTGAAGTCGACCGTTCCGGAATACGCCCCTATCGACCACGGATCTTTGGAATTCTCCTTCACGTATGTCACGGTGATCTCGGTCGAGTCGGCCGCAAGATCGGTGTTTTCCGGCGTGCAGATCACTCTGATGGTTTTCATCACCGGCCCGGCTCCCAGATAGTAGGTGCCGCTGCTGTTGGTGTGCACTCTGCGGTCGTCGCCCGACGCTGTCGGGTCAACGCTCCACACCTCCTGATATTGGTTTTTCAAGTCACCCATCTCGTGCTTCTGCTTGATGGTTATGAGGGCGCCTTTCACGGGAGCGCCATCCTGATCGGTCACTTTGCCTTTAAGCTCAAACTTGCTCGTAGGCGAACCATACATCAGGAGCATATCGTCGTCGTCATCTCCCGACTCCAGACATGAGTTGAATCCGAGCATAGTGATTATCGAGCCGAGCAGGGCTATGAAAATTCTTCTGAATTTGTTTGCTTTTTCCATTGCTGTTGTTTTGTATTGTGTGTTAATTCTTTTTCTCTTTCAGCTTGAAGTTGACCGTTCCAGAATATGAACCCATATACCAGGAATCATTTTTGTCACGGTTATATGTGATCTTCAGTTCTACAGAGTCGGCAGCGAGACCCGAAGTCTCCGCAGGTGTGCATATAACCCTCACTATGCTGTATGGAGAACTCTGCTTGATCTCATACTCGCCTTTATCATTGCTGTAGATAGCATATTTCTGCCACTCAGGACTCTCATAAATGGGCGTCACCCAATGAAACTCGTCCTGGTTCTCGCTGAATTTTCCTTTCATCGAGATAAGGGCATCCTTCACGGCACTGCCTTTTTCGTCGGTGACTTTGCCTTTGATCTCGAAGTCTACGTAAGGCGACCCGTACATATCAGGCTGCGGTTCACCAATATTGCCGCATCCCGAAAAACCAAGCAGGGTGATGACCGAGCTTATCATCCACATAAGCATCCGTCTGAATTTCTTGTCTTTTTTCATGATAACTGTTTATTTTGGCTTTAATCTTTCTTCTCCTTGAGCGTGAAGTTTGCGGTTCCCGAATACGAACCCACATACCATTCTTCTTTCCTATCACGCTTGTAAGTTATTTTAAGTTCCACGGAATCTGTTGCAAGACCCGAAGTCTCCGGAGGGATGCATACAACCCTCACCACTTTGTACGCTAACCCGTTTTCTATCTCATACTCACCTTTTTCGTTGCTATAGAGAGCATATTTCTGCCACTCAGGACTCTCATAATGGGGAGTAATCCATCTGAACTCTTCCAGATTATCCTGGAATTTTCCCCTCACTGTGATAAGTGCACCCTTTACTGGATCTCCCTTTTCGTCGATAACTTTGCCTTTAAGCTCAAATTCAACGTAGGGTGTTCCATACATATACTCCTGATTGTTACACCCGGAGAATCCGAGCATGGTAATGAGAGAGCTGAGAATTGCCGTCAGCCATCGGCCGGTTTGTGTTTTTTCCATAGTGATTGGTGTTTGATAGGATATTTCTGCAAATATACAACATCCCGCCACCCATTTGCAAATTTTCACCAAAATATTTTTCATTTTTTTCTTACTCGCTATTCCGCTCTTCGTTTGTCGTCGGATTTTTGTACCTTTGCACTCTATAACGTTTATGAGTTAATCGACCCGAAATGTCTTCAACTAATCAATCTGTAAATACCGACCGCGAGATTGTGCTGAGCGGAATCCGCGCTACGGGTAATCTGCACCTCGGCAACTATTATGGCGCTCTGAGCAAGTTTGTCAGAATGCAGGAGGATCCCCACTACCAGAACTACTTCTTCATAGCCGACCTTCATGCCCTGACAACCAATCCCGATCCTAACCAGTTGCACGAGAATGTACGCAACATAGTGGCCGAATATCTCGCTGCCGGCGTTGATCCCGAAAAGTCGACAATTTTCGTTCAGAGCGACGTTCCCGAGGTCAGCGAACTCTATCTGCTTCTTAACATGCACGTTGGTATCGGTGAGCTCATGCGCACTACCTCTTTCAAGGATAAGGCCCGCAAGCAGCTCGGCATCAAAGTAAACTCCGACTCAGCGGAAAGCGAGGCCGATATAGAGCGTCAGATCATAGGCAACGAGTCAAACAGCAAGCGCGTAAATGCCGGACTCCTCACCTACCCCACTCTCATGGCAGTGGATATACTGATTCAGAAAGCGACAAAGGTTCCGGTAGGCAAGGATCAGGAACAGCATCTTGAACTCGCTCGCCGCTTCGCTCGCCGCTTCAACAGCTTCTATGGCGTGGATCTGTTCCCCGAGCCCTACAACTTCGATTTCGGTGGCGCTCCCGTCAAGGTGCCGGGCCTCGATGGATCCGGCAAAATGGGTAAGAGCGAGGGAAACTGCATCTATCTTGTTGACGACGAAAAGACATTGCGCAAGAAAGTGATGCGCGCCGTTACCGACGAAGGCCCAAAGACTCCCAACCAGCCCATTTCAGAACCGGTTGCCAATCTTCTCACCCTCATGGAGCTCACATCTGCCTCCGAGGTTGTACAACACTATCGTGATGCTTATGCC
This sequence comes from Bacteroides sp., assembly GCA_014801735.1. Next base: position 274,829 of record JAAVDO010000006.1, read on the forward strand.
GACTGCTCGATTCGCTATGGCGACATGAAGAAGCAGCTCGCTGAAGACATCCTGAAAGTAACACTCCCCATCCGCGAGCGCATCATGGAGATCAAAAACGACGATGCCTATATGGGTCGCGTGCTGCGTGAAGGTGGTGAACGTGCCCGCGAGCGTGCAGCCAAAACTCTCCGCGAGGCCCGCGAGATCATGGGTGTTCGCAAATTCTATTGATCCGGATTATCAATCCCATAAAGGGAGCCCCGCGGCGATGCCGCGGGGCTCCCTTTATGGTTTGTCGACTGACTGTCAATCGAATATGTGGCGCAGTTTCGAGAAGATTCTCGACTTAACCGATTCGCTCGGCTGCATATTCGGCTGATCCTTAAGCGATTCGAAAGCCTTTGTCTCCTCTGCGTTCAGTTTCTCCGGAATATATACCATCACGTTTACAAGTTCGTCGCCGGCGGGACCTCCGTCGCGCGAAGGTATACCTTTACCTCTCAGGCGCAGAACCTTACCGGGTTGCGTTCCTGGAGCAATTTTCAAACGTGCGCGGCCTGTGATGGTCGGCACCTCTACCGAGCCACCGAGGGTTGCCGTGGGAATGTCAAGCATCAGATTATAGATCACATCGTTGCCGTCGCGTATCAGTTCGGGATGCTTGATCTCGTCGATCACAACNAGAAGATCGCCGTTAATTCCTCCGTGTATCGCGGCATTACCCTGACCCTGAAGCGTCAGTACATCTCCGCCACTCACTCCCGCAGGAATTCTGAACGAGATGGTTCGATCTTTCTTTTCAACNCCTTCACCATGGCAGTGCGGACACTTCTCGCTGATGATCTTGCCTTCACCCTGACANGTAGGACATACAGTCTGGCTCTGAGTCGGACCGAATATCGACTGGACTTCGCGGATCACGGAACCGGTTCCATGACACGTCGGGCATGTTGTGAATGCCGTGCCGTCTTTGGCACCTGTTCCGTTACAGTGCTCGTCTTTCACGTATGTTGGAATCTTCAGCGTCTTGTCTACACCGGTAGCGATCTCTGCAAGGGTCATCTTTATGGTGATTCTCAGGTCAGTACCCTTGCGTTGCGGTTTGCGGGCTCTGGTTCGTCCGCCACCGTATGCACCTGCACTGCCAAAACCACCCATATCGCCNTGACCGCCGAATATGTCGCCGAACTGACTGAAGATATCCTCCATCGTCCAGGCCCTGCCACCGCCGAATCCTCCACCGAATCCGCCTGCACCGCCGCCGGGGAAGCCTTGCGGACCCATGTTGTGACCATACTGATCATACTTGGCACGCTTTTCAGCATCGCTCAGCACGTCGTAGGCCTCTGCTGCCTCCTTGAACTTTTCTTCGGCATCCTTGTCACCCGGGTTACGGTCGGGGTGATATTTCAGCGCGAGTTTTCGGTAGGCTTTCTTTATTTCATCTTCCGAGGCCTTCTTGTCAACTCCAAGTACCTCGTAGTAATCTCTCTTATCCATACGACTATGTTTTTAAATTACTGGCCTACGGCTACCTTAGCGTGACGCAGCACTTTGTCGTTCAACATATATCCTTTGCTCAGCGTGTCGATCACCTTACCTTTCTGAGCGTCATTGCCGGTCGGAACCATTGCTATAGCCTCATGATGGTCGGGGTCGAAATCTGCTCCTGTCGAATCCATGGCCTTTACGCCATTCTGCTCCAGGAATTTTACGAATTTATTGTAGATAAGCTCCATACCGTCGAGGATAGCCTTTGAATTATCCGAATTCTTGGCTGCCTCAAGACCGCGCTCGAAATCGTCGACTATCGGTAACAGACCTTTCAGGGTCGATTCGGCGGCATTGCGGATAATCTCACTCTTCTCTTTCAGAGTGCGCTTGCGGAAATTGTCAAACTCTGCCATCAGGAAAAGGTATTCTTTCTTTTCCTTCTCAAGCTTGCCTTTTGTCTCGCCAAGCTCGGCTGCCAGCTTGTTTATTTCGCTCATTTCCTGATTCTCGATATCCTCGGCAGTTTCGTTCTCGTCTGCTGCTTCAGGAACATTATCCATTACCTCTACATCTTCCGGCTCTTCCCTGTGGAAGTTGTTTTTGTTCTGATCCTGTTTGCGGGGATCCTGATTCTTCTGAGTATCCATATATGGTTGTATTTTTATTGATTTCGGTTTGTGGATAATTTCTGACATAGCAAAAATGTTGCCAGAATTTATCATCTTTCGATTAGATAACAACCAAAGGCCTCTCAGCGTTCAGTTTNTAAAAATGATTANAATGTCTTTCCTACGCAGATGTCACATCCCGTAAGTCCTGCGGCAGCCGTTTCTGCCATTTTGTCAGTCGCAAAAAGTCCGACCACTGCGGCACCCGATCCTGTCATGCTGCTATACAATGCTCCGGAATGCCTCATCACATTTTTCACCTGTTCTATCTCAGGATGAAGCGGGAAAATCGACGTCTCGAAATCATTGTTCACGCCCCTCGTCTCCCATCTCTCAACCGGCTCCTTAAGTATCGCCTGAAGTTTCTCGGCAGGAATCCGGGGAGTTACACCGCTATAAGCCTCTTTGGTCGACACCGAAACCTCCGGCTTCGCTATAAGCATTGTCAATCCCTGCAGCTGAGGCAGATCTATCGGCTCAAGCGTAGTGCCTGTCGCAGTTGCGAGCATAGGCCTGTTGTAAATGAAAAACGGACAGTCGGCGCCGATCTCGCTTGCCGTCTCGGCCAGTTCTTCATCCGTCAGTCCCAGATCAAACATCCGGTTAAGGCCTTTCAGAGTAAAAGCGGCATCNGCCGATCCTCCTCCCAGACCTGCGCCGTCGGGAATCACCTTTCTCAGATAGATATCCGTTGCTGGAATAGGNACCCTGCGTTCAAGGGCTCTGTAGGCTTTCATNACAAGATTTTTCTCAGCCGGACAGTCAACCTTCCTGCCGCTTACACTCAGAGTCGTTTCGCCCGATGACGACGGCACTATCTCGAGAATATCATACCATGGAGCCGGAACCATCACTGTCTCAATATCATGATAGCCGTCATCACGCCTTCTGATCACTNTCAGTCCGAGATTCACCTTGCAGTTGGGAAATAATATCATGGCCTTGTCAAATTCTGTNTTGAAAAAAATTACTGTCGGTTGGACATACGAAGATACGAAGTTTTTTGTAAATTTGCTTTACGATAACCCCAATTTCAATTACTATGCCCACCGAAAATCAGTCCCGACAATTCTCATCATCCCAACGCAAGAGCACCCGTCAGGAGCTCTATGATTTTGGAGGGCGCACTCAGCCGAGCGACACAGAGCTTGAAGAGGCCGTGCTCGGTGCCCTCATGCTGGAGAAAGATGCCTATACCGGCGTCTGCGATATTCTGAAGCCCGAGTGTTTCTATGAGCCCGTCAACCGCAAGATTTACGAAGCCATACAGCATCTGGGNGCTTCCCAAAGGCCTATCGACATGCTGACCGTCACCGAGCAGCTTCGCGCAAACGGAACTCTTGAAGATGTCGGCGGTCCGGCCTTTGTCTCTGCGCTGACTATGCGTGTTGCCTCGGGAGCGAATGTGGAATACCACGCCCGTATCGTAGCTCAGAAATATCTGGCGCGTGAACTGATATCGTTTGCAGCCGAAATCGAGAAAAAGGCTTTCGACCAGAGCAACGATGTCGACGATCTGCTGCAGGAAGCCGAGGGCCGGCTGTTTGAGATTTCACAGCGCAATGTAAAGAAGGACGTGACTCAGATCGACCCTGTTATCGGACAGGCTATCGACCAGATTCAGGCCGCTGCAAACCGCGCGACAGGTCTTAGCGGACTNGAAACCGGATATCACGAACTTGATAAACTCACCTCGGGCTGGCAGAACTCCGATCTGATCATCATAGCCGCGCGTCCCGCTATGGGTAAGACAGCTTTCGTGCTCTCCATGGCGAAAAANATGGCTGTCAACTATAACACTCATGTAGCCATCTTCTCGCTCGAAATGTCAAATCTGCAGCTCGTCAACCGTCTTATCAGTAATGTCTGCGAACTCGAGAGCGAGAAAATCAAGAGCGGACAGCTTCAGGAGGCNGAGTGGGACCAGCTGATGGCGCGCATCAAAGACCTTCTCGGCGCACCTCTATATATAGACGACACCCCGTCGCTGTCGATCTTCGAGTTGCGCACAAAGGCACGCCGTCTCGTACGCGAACATCAGGTTGGTATAATCATAATCGACTATCTCCAGCTGATGAATGCCTCCGGCATGAAGTTCGGATCGCGCGAACAAGAGGTGTCTATGATCTCACGTTCGCTCAAGCAGCTTGCCAAGGAGCTCAATATTCCGATCATCGCGCTCTCCCAGCTTAACCGTTCGGTTGAAAACCGCGGCGACTCCAAAGAAGGCAAACGCCCGCAGCTGTCCGACCTCCGCGAGAGCGGTGCTATCGAGCAGGATGCCGATATCGTATGCTTCATTCACCGTCCGGAATATTATCTGCGCTCTGACACCGACGCTGCAGGCAACGATATCCGCGGCCTGGCGGAGTTTATNGTCGCCAAACACCGTAGCGGACGTGTCGATGACGTCAAGATGCGTTTCCGCGCCAAATATGCACGATTCGAGAACTGGGACGACGAACCGGTTTCGTCGTTCGGTATGGTCAGCTCGCGTATTTCGACATCGTCATTCTCCAACGGTTCCGACGACCTTGCCACCGGCCCGATGGCCGGGTTTGGCCCCGGAGACGATTCATCGCCACTACCGTTCTGACTTTTTGCAAAAAGTTTATTACAGCAATGTTCTGATGCTCGGTATCTTACTCAATAATGATTTTTTTTCAAAATCTTTTTTCGATTTCAAGAACTTTTTTCGATGCCCTTGCGTTAGAAGAGTATAAAACAAACATATCAAACTAAAAACAAAAACCCAACAACTATTTAGATATGAAAAAAGCTTTATTAATGTTCGCCCTCCTGCTTGGCATAAGCTCGACGGCATTCGCACAGAAGATGGACAAGAACGAAGTTAAACAGCTTCAGTCATTCTTGTCGCAGGCAGCCGAAAACGGCGGTACCAANGCTCAGGCTCTTCAGGTATCTGACATCAATGCTATCGCAGCTATTCCCGGTATAACCGTCGATGGCGGCCATGTTACTGCCATCGAGTGGAAAGACAAGAAACTTGCAGGCAGCCTCGATCTCTCCGGGTTCTCAGCTCTCACAAAGGTTGACGTTTCCCGTAACAAGCTCACCGCTCTGAATGTTTCAGGCGACGCTGCCCTCTACGAACTTAATTGCTCACGCAACCTTCTCTCGNCCCTCGATATCAACGGTTGCTCGGCTCTCACCACTCTCAAGTGCTACAAGAACCGCCTCACCTCGCTTTCTATCGAAGGTGCTACTTCGATCAAGAATATCAACTGCTCCGGCAACCTTCTCGTTGACCTCAACGTGGCCAACAGCGCTACCCTCACCACCCTCAACTGTCAGGGTTGCCACCTTGAGACCCTCGTGGTCAGCGGTTGCGAGAACCTGAAGAACCTCTATTGCGGTTACAACAAGCTGACCTCGCTCAACCTCTTCGGCACCACCGGTCTTACCAACCTCAACATCGACTCGAACGATATCTCTTCGATGCTCGTGCAGAGCCTGCCCAGCCTCAGCACCTTCCTGTGCTCCGACAACAACATGACCAGCCTCGGTATCCGCGATTGCAACAACCTGCTTGACCTCGTTTGCTCATACAACGATCTCACCACTCTNGAAGTTACCGACTGCCCGAACCTCCAGTTTGTTGACTGCTCTTACAACGATCTGACCAACCTCAGCCTCTCTAATCAGACCTTCCTGCAGCGTCTTCTCTGCAACAACAANCAGCTCAACATGCTCGACGTAAGCTTCGACAGCGCTCTGACCTATGTTAACTGCCGCAACAACCAGATCACNGATCTCCGCACAATCGGTTGCTCGAATCTCGGAATGCTTGCTTGCCAGTGGTTTGACTGATCACAAGAATAACAGAGACATTCAATCCTAACTGAATAACCGAATCCCCGGCTTCGTGGTGAGGCCGGGGATTCTCTTTATATACTCTCCGCTCTGATCCAGATCTCATGCTAAATTCAAACCGGCCCGATGCCCGAAGGCAAAAGGCCGGTTTGAGATTCGGTCAGATCGCTGTTATCTCACTCTGCGATGCTCGAAGGCAGTGGACGGCAGTTATAGCACGAAGCCATAATCTCGCCATACGCACCGGCGCTCCGTATTGCAAGAAGATCGCCGCGCTTTGTAAGTGGCAGCAACACATCCTTATCGAAAGTGTCCGACGATTCGCATATCGGCCCTACTACATCATAGCGTTCTTCCGGTTCGCCTACCGGTGCCGTGATATTCTCGATCTTATGATAAGCCTGGTACAATGCCGGACGGATAAGATCGGTAAAACCTGCATCGACTATTGCAAACTGCTTTTCAAGCCCTTTCTTGATATAGAGCACACGGGTAATGAGCGAGCCGCACTGCCCTACTATACTTCTTCCGAGTTCAAAATGAACTGTCTGGCCTGGACGTAGCTTCAATCCGCGGTTAAATGTATCGAAGTAGCTTGCAAAGTCTGGAATCGGATCCTTATNAGGCTCATTGTAGTCTATACCAAGACCTCCGCCAACGTTAATGCTGCGGAGCTGGATTCCGGCAGCTTCAAACTCATCCTGCAGCTCATTAACGGTGTCACAAAGCATTTCATACGGACGGAACTCAGTGAGCTGAGATCCGATATGGAAGTGCAGACCTACAAAATCAATACNGGCCATCTCTACTGCCATTCTGGCGATAGGAATGATCTGCTCGCGCGAAATACCGAATTTGTTCTCGCTAAGGCCCGTAGTGATATAGTGATGAGTGTGGGCATCAATGTTCGGGTTCACTCTCAGCGCAACGGTGGCAACCTTACCCATATTCATAGCCTTCTCGTTGATCACTTCCAGTTCAGGCAGACTCTCGACATTGAAGCACTCTATTCCCGCTTCAAGTGAGAGTTCTATCTCTCTGTCATTTTTACCGACACCGGCAAAAACTATGGATCCGGCATCGAAACCGCACTCCATTGCTCTTTGGATCTCTCCACCACTCACTGCATCTATTCCAAGCCCCGCCTTGCGGATTTCGTCGAGCACCACAGGGTTAGCATTGGCTTTNANTGCATAATGCACTTTGAAAGCCGGATTTACGGCTGCACACGCTTTGACAGTTTCAAGAGTCTTGCGTAGCAGACCGAGGTCATAAAAGTAGAAAGGCGTATTCTGTTGTCTGAATTTTTCTATTGGAAACATAGTGGCATATTTTGAAAAACGCAACATGTCTTTGCGCCTGATCCGCGCTTATGACATGTTGCGTCTATATGTTTTTCTATTATTTGAATATATATTCGCTCAGGAGACGGAGAGCGCGAACCTTATCTTCCTTTTTGATAAGTAGCGAGATATTATAGTTGCTGCCGCCGTAGCTGATCATGCGGACCGGAATGTCGCGCAAGGCGTTTACCACCTCGGCCTCGAAACCGCAGTTCTTCCATTCCAGATTACCCACGACGCAGATTATCACCATATCGCGATCCACTGTCACCGTGCCGAACTTGCGCAGATCGTCAAGAATAGCCTGAAGATTACGTTCGTTGTCGACCGTCACCGAGACACCGACCTCACTTGTAACGATCATATCGATCGAGGTACGATGGTTCTCGAAAATTTCAAACACCTTGCGCAGAAAACCGTAGGCAAGCAGCATGCGGCCGCTTTTGATTTTTATGGCGGTAATATTGTCTTTAGCAGCAACCGCCTTAATACCGCCCTCGGTAGCCGCATTACATATCAGCGTGCCCTCAGCTTCAGGTTGCATGGTGTTGAGCAACCTCACGGGGATATTGTTGAGTTTTGCGGGCAACACACACGTCGGATGCAGAATCTTTGCTCCGAAATATGCAAGCTCGGCAGCCTCTTCGAAATGNAGCTTATGCACCGGACGTGTACCCTCGACAAAGCGCGGATCGTTGTTGTGCATACCATCGATATCGGTCCAGATCTGAATCTCGTCAACATTCATGGCAGCTCCAATCAGTGATGCCGTGTAGTCGCTGCCGCCACGTTGCAGGTTGTCGATCTCACCATATGCGTTCCTACATATATAACCCTGTGTCAGATAAAGGTCGGCATCACCTACCTTTTCGATCAGAGCCGTCAGCTTGCTTCCTATGTAGTCGGTATCAGGTTCAGCATTCTTGTCGGTACGCATGAAATCAAGAGCCGGAAGCATCTTGACATTCACGCCCTGCTCCTCAAGGTAGAGGGCCATGAGAGCCGTCGACATCAGTTCACCCTGAGCCAGAATCTCGCGCTCCTCGAAGAGTGTGAATATTTCTTTGTCGCGCGAACGAATGAATTCAAAATTTTCGGCGAGAGCTTCTTTCGCGCGCTGCTTGAATANATCGTTTTCGAAAAGCTCTTCTATGACAGCGTCATATTTAGCCTGCAGCTGATTGATAGTCTCTTTTGCACCGGCAATATTTTTCTTATACAGATAGTCGGATATCTCGACAAGTGTATTGGTAGTTCCCGACATCGCTGAAAGCACCACGATGTTTTTGCCACGTTCAGTGATAAGCCGGGCAACTTCCTTTATTCTCTTGGCCGAACCTACCGAGGTGCCGCCAAACTTAAGAACTTTCATCTTCTGGATGGGCTAAATGAATAATTGATGCGTAAAATTGGATGCAAAATTACAAAAATTTACGATAATACTGTGCACTTTGCATCTATTTATCGTTTTCCACCACGATTTATGACAAATATTGCAGCTCGACGGCCTCAGCTCATAGAGTATAACCTATTGTGAACGTGTAGCCGAAGTTATGAACATTCGGACACACTATACCTGCGTTCCCTTCGATATGAGCCACGTTTTTCAGGCCGAAATCCATTTTCACGCCCAGCGACAGATGTTTTCCAAACTTCAGAGCTGTAGCAACGTGAACTCCTATATCACCGCGTCCGAAAGTATTAATGAAAGTCTCCGACGAATTATAATACTTCACCTTGTCGGTGAAACGCTTGTTTACGAGCTGCCCNAGCGAGTTGACCTGCGACATATATATCGATTGTGACTGCGAACCGCTTATTCCGTAGGCATAATATAGACCAGCATCTACTATCCATCTCACGTCCGGCATCACATTGAACCTGAACTGCAGATAAACCGGAATGTTTGCCACTACCGTGCTGTTGCGCAGGAAAATNTTGCTGACAGTAGTTGCATCCTCATTGCTCACAGCCATATCCGTGCGATAACGCTGTGAAATNAGATTGAGCTCTGTGCCTACGCCCAGCCAGTTTCTCACGCCNAACACAGCCGAGGCTCCTGCTCCTATTGTGAACCCACCCGAAGTGTTCATCTCGGTGATCTCTTCAAAGCAGCCCATATAGTTTTCTGTGATAAGGCTTCCGCCACCTATAGCGTGAACCGAGACCTCAAGAAATCGCGGAGCAGGACCGGAATCCACAAATCCCCGGGCGGCACTGTCGACCGGAAGCATCACAGCTCCCAGCATAAGGAACACAAGTCTTAAAAAGCGTGACATAGTCATTTTTGATTTGTTCGTTTTTTGGAGTTTCAAATTTAGCCAAATTATTTTGAAAACTCGCAAACGCCCATTAACTTTGTCGTAATTTTTCTGGCCTGACCCACCGGCAAGGCCTCTGAAAAGGGTCTATGAATATGGCTGACTTCAGATCATATTACAGACCGAAACCAAAAACCAACCGATCTATTACAACATCTCATTTTTACCTTACCGAAGGATATGATTTCCTACAACAAACTCTGGGTGTCGTCGCGCGACTATGCGATGATTATTTTCGGCATTTTTCTTTATTCGTTCGGATTCTCCGCATTCATCTTCCCGGAGAAAGTGGTGATCGGCGGTCTTGCCGGTTTCGGAACGCTGATCTATTTCGTCACCGAGAAACTGTTCGGCTACGGCGTTCCTGTGGCCGTGACNCAGTATGCCACCAATCTTATCCTGCTTGCTTTCGCATTCAAGAGCGTAGGCAAACAGTTTGTGATCCGCACAATCTTCGGTGCAACTGTGATCTCGCTCTTCATCGGTCTGCTCACTCCGATCTTCCAGTTTGATCCGATCATCCAGGGACAGCCATTCATGAATGTCGTTGTAGGAGGCATTCTTTGCGGTGTTGGCATCGGACTTGTGTTCATCCACAACGGTTCGACCGGTGGCACCGACATCGTCGCAGCCATGGTGTCGAAAAAGAGCAATGTGACCATCGGACGCACTATGCTCTACTGCGATATGTGTATCATCACATCGTCATTCCTGATTTTCCATCAGCTTGACAAGGTTGTCTACGGTTTTGTTGTNCTTTTGCTCACCTCATTCTTCTGCGATATGGTGATCAACACCAACCGTCAGGCCGTGCAGTTCACTATCATATCCGAGATGTGGAAAGAGATTGCCGAAGCCGTAAACAAGGAAGCCAACCGCGGCGTAACTATAATCGATGCAATGGGTTGGTATTCAAAACATCCCGTGAAGATGCTCATTGTCGTATGCAGAAAGATAGAATCGGTGACGATATTCCGAATCGTCAAGAGCATCGATGAAAAGGCCTTTATAACTCAAGCCAATGTCAACGGTGTATATGGCAATGGATTCGACAAACTGAAGGTCAAGGCTAAAGCTCACCACGATGCCGCTCACCCCTCTTCGCCGCTGCCCGAACGCACTCCCCAGATCGAGGAGGTAAAATCTCAGGAAGCCTGATGGCCGACAACTATCTCGAGAAACGTATGGACGACTACCGCAGTGGTCGTCTCAACGTAAAGCGACCGATTGTCGCTGCTTCAAATACCACCAGACGTTCTCCTCTNGCCGGAAAACGTGTGCTCGTCACCGGCGGAGCCAACGGTATCGGCCGAGCGATAGTAGCGGCTTTCCGCAAGGAAGATTGTCGAGTGGCCCTGTTCGATTCCGACCGGAAAAATGGTAACGAAGTTGCTCAGCAGATGGGTGCGAGATTCTATCCATGCGATCTGGCCGAAACCGCTCAGATCGGAAACCGGATGCAACAGCTCTTTGACGACTGGGGCGATCTTGATATCATCATCAACAATGCGGCCGAATGCNGCTTTCATAGTCTTTGCGACACGACGTCCGAAGAGTTTCTCCACACTCTTCGCGTCAATCTCGTGGCTCCGTTCGAGATATCACGCCTCTATGCCCTTCACCGCCGTAATAATCCGTCAGGCGAAGCCGTCCGTGGCAGAATAGTGAATATTTCTTCAACCCGCGCTCTCCAGAGTGAGCCGGGCACTGAAGCCTATTCAGCCTCAAAAGGCGGAATAATGGCGCTGACCCATTCTCTTATGGCATCTCTTGCCGAGTTGAGGATCACCGTCAATGCAATCCTGCCGGGTTGGATCGAAACGGGCGATTATGAGGATCTGAGGCCTGTTGACCATGAATGCCATCCTTCGGGACGTGTCGGTCGGCCCGACGACATTGCACGCGCATGCATATTCCTCTCNGGTCCCGACGCCGATTTCATCAACGGTGCNACACTGGTGATCGACGGAGGTATGACGCGAAAAATGATCTATCCGGAATAACAGTCAGCCGTCAAAGGCTTTTCGGAGCCTTATACTGATGTTTACCGGCTGTGCGCTTCCCATAGGCNACCGCGTGATGCGGACACGCATGATAACACCCCAGACACAATGCACATTTGCTGCCCCACACCGGACGGNTCTCCCGCAAGGTAATGTTCCTGAGCGGACAGGCACGCACACAACCTCCGCAGCCCGTACATCTGTCTGTTGCATGNAATGGCCTGGGCGACATCATGAATCTCACAAAAAGCGGATATATCACTTTGCTCTTCAGCCACGGTAGTCCTCCCCTGACAACGTCCGACCCTACGGACTCATCAGATTTGATTGCTCTGACAATCTCGTTGATACGCCNGCAAGCCTCTGAAAGTTTCTGCTGCTCCACTTTGTGCGGATCTGTATCCATCCCTGGCAGCAGAACATAAGTATTCGGCATCGCGACCGAAAAAGTCCCCATAGGCTTTATTTCATGTTTCCACATCTCTTCCGCCCACTGACGGTCGGTGTAGCCGATATCATCGCCACAGGTCACGACGAGATAATGGCGCGCATCGCGTGGCAAAGCAATCCTGCGCATGAAAGCAAGAACAACAGGGGGTATTCCCCAGCTGTAGACAGGGAATACCCACACTATTCGTTCTTCGCCTTCGGGCAACGATCCGGTTACCTCCGTAATCGGCATTTCTCTTTCGCCGAGCTGGCGGGCAAGCTCCCGGGCCACAAGCCGGGAATTACCGTTGCCTGAAAACCATACTATCATTTTATTGTGATCTGTGTTGCGCCGTAGCCATATTCGCGGAATGACGCGTCCTGAGCCTGATGAAGCTTATAGCGGTGTTTCATCTCTTTCAGTATAGCCTGCCTCAGCACTCCGTCTCCTTTGCCATGTATAAACACAATCCTGCGCCCGTGATTGCNCAGNTTAGCGTCCATCACCTCTCTGAATTTGTCGATCTGATAGTTGAGCATATCGGCCGGTGTCAGTCCCGCCGTACTATCGATCAACTCATTGATATGCAGATCCACCACCAGATCCGAGCGTCCGTCGTCAGTNTGATTGCGTCGTCTCACGGGGGTGCCTTTCCGCATGTCCTCGCGCTTCTTGGCCTTCATCTGCGACTCCAGCTTCTCAATCTGAACTTCAAGCTGATTGCGTGCCACTACTTTATCATCTGTCACCAGAGGCAGTGCCAGCACATCATTGTCGAAATAGGTATTGGCTCTGAAACAATGTAGCTTGCAGAACTTGGTGGTGTCTAAAGGCATTTCAAGCGATACTGGAGGTTTAAGCGAGAAACTCTTGTCGCGTTTGAAAGCTACAAACTGGATGCACACGCGATCCATCGACACAAGATCTTCGCGTCCCACCTCGCACAACAGCACCTGCATGTTTGGCTCGATCAGCCCGGCATACCGTGCACTCCACTGCTCATCGTGATCTCCGCGGGTCAGGTAGCACAGATACAGGAAGTAGTTGGAGTCGTTGACGAGATAAGCGTCGAATGTAGTTGTCGAGATATTGAGCCGGTCAAGCGGCTCGTAGGCAAGCACCACATTCAGTCGGTCGCCGCCGGGTGTCTCTTCAAACACTTCATCCGGTTCCGGCTCAACAATCACCGAGATATGNCGTGGTGACTCTGCCTGTGGCTTGGGTTGCTGTTTAGGTTTTCCGCCTACCGCCGGACGGTCGGGCGAGGCTGCCTTTGCTGCCGAAGTCGCCGACTCGGCATCCTGGACAACCACACACTCCCGCTGCAACACCGGCACTTCAAATCCATCGCTGTCCTCAACATAGGCGAGCTGGCCGTCAAGTCTGACTATCCGGCCGCCCCCCGTAGTGTTGAGAAAGCGAACTATATCGCCGATTTTCATAATTATTTCTTCGCTGAGTCAATATCACGCAGTAGGGTCTCGACAGCAACACGAAGCTGTGCGTCTTCGCCCTCTACAGATTTCACCGGATCATTNGCTACCTTAATATCAGGCTCGAGCTGGGTATTTTCCAGATAGGTGCCCTCTTCGGTCTTGAAGGCTACCACCGGCACACCGAATACCATCGTGGGATCCTGCATAGTGACCCAGTTTACGCTCGACATCGTGCCGGGAACGGGCATTCCCACGAGCTTACCGAGATTCTTGTGCTTGTAGACCCACGGTGTTCCGTGTGCGTTCGAGTAGTTTGCCTCGCCGATCAGCATGATGCTCGGACGGTTCCAGCGGCGCGAAGGCATTTCAGAGCTCTTGCGGCCGTGAATCTCCTGAGTCANATACTTGTCGCCGCTGAACAGCACTTCGATATCCTCATGCAGACGGCCTCCACCGTTCCAGCGGGTATCGATCACTATACCATCCTTNCCTACATACTCGCCCAGCANCTTGGAATATATCTTGCGGAATGAATCGTCGTTCATCGACTGGATATGAACATATCCGAGGCGTCCGTTCGACAGGCGCTCTACATCAGCTTCGCGGGCCTTCACCCAACGCTGATACATCAGACTGGTCATCTTACCGGAAGAGATCGGCAGAACCACTTCTTCGAGTTTCTTGCCATCGGGTGTGGTGAACGATACAAGTGTCTTGTCNCCGGCAAGATCGTTGAACACCTCGAGCGGATCGGCATCCGGGGTAAACGATACTCCGTTGATAGCCGTGATTACCGAGCCGGGAACAAGCGATGTCGATGCGCGGTCAAACGGTCCGTCTGCCACTATCTCCTCTACCTTCAGACCCGGTCCTGAATATGCCATGTCATACAGCAGACCCAGCGATGCCGTCTGATGTTTCGCGCCGGCGGCTTGATAGCGGCCTCCCGAGTGCGACACATTGAGCTCTCCGAGTATTTCCGAGAGCATTTCGGCGAAATCATAGTTATTGTTGATATGGGGCAGGAACTTGGAGTAGTCTTTCACATAGCCGTCCCAGTCGATGCCCATATTCGGCCAGAGGAAACGCTCCTTGGCCTCGCGCGACATATAGTCGAACATATAGTTGCGCTCGGCGGCGTGATCAACCATCACCGTGCCGCTCACAGTCACCGGTGTCATCTTATCGTTTGAGGGGTCGAGCTTGCTGATAGTCCGGCCGGTCATGAAGATATCCTTCGTGTCGCGCACATCATGGAATCCGGTTGCTCCGGCCGACAGCTTGTTCACCATCGACACCTTGCCCTTGCGCAGATCTTTCTTCCACAGGTCATAACGGCCGTCGCTTGCCATCATATAGTAAAGCGTAGCGCCGTCGTCGGTCATGATAGCATCGCTTATCTGACCCGAAGCCGGGGTCAGACGGATCACGCGGTCCATTATGCCCTTAGGTTCTACCTTTATCTCTTTGGTCTTCTTGTCATCATTCTCGCTCTTTCCGGCATCTTTCTTCTTGTCGGCGCTTTCGGCTTTATCCTTCTGCTTGGCCTGAGTCTTTTCGAGTTCNTTCAGCAGCTCATAGTCTTCTTCGCTCAGACGGAAACGGTCGTAGGCGTCCTGATTCAGGAAAGCGATCATGGCATCCATCTCCGAGCCCCACGACGCATGATTGCGCATGCCGTAGCGCTCCGACATGAACAGCACTGCATTGCCGTCAAGTGNCCACCGCGGATTTTCGTCGAAATAACCCGAAGCCGTTATCTTGATGAGCTCGCCTGTCTCGGCGTTTATAATGGCTATGTCGGTGTAAGGCTCGTGGCGGTAGTCTTGATACTCTATCAGAAGCCATTTGCTGTCGGGCGACCACTGCGATCCTATGCCGTGCGTCCTGTATGTCTGAGTGTTGCCGTTGGTGAGTTGCTTGGTCTTTTTGGTTGCCAGATCCATCACCATCAGGTTATTGCGGTCTTCCACGTAGGCCAGCTTCTTTCCGTCGGGCGACAGTTCCGGATTTGTCCTCTCCTTGCCGTCGGCCTTAAACACGGGCTCCTCCTTTATCAGCGTCGCATTCGAGAAATTCGGATCCTCCTCGCGCGCTATGGTTGCCTTATAGATATTATACTTGCCGTCGCGCTCCGACACGTAGTAAAGCTCTCTGCCGTCCTTGCCCCACACAAGGTCACACTCGCCCTGCGGCGTGTGAGTGATCTGCTTGAGCGTTCCGTGCTTCACCGACTTCACGAACACCTCGCCGCGCACTATGAAGGCTATCTCCTTGCCNTCGGGCGAAGGCACCGCATGACCTGCCGAGGCGAAACGCACCTCCTGAGGCAGTTCATCGGCATCCTCGGTGATTTCGATTGCCACCTTTGCCGGTGTCTTCTGGCCNGGCTTGCGGGTATAGATCTCGCCGTCATATGTGAAGGCGAGCGTTCCGTCGCCGCCAACCGACAGGAATCTCACCGGATGGCGCTTGAACGCCGTCTCCTGTGTCACTGCCGATGGATCCGCCAGCGGGAACGAATACACGTTCATCGACCCGCCGTCGCGTTCGCTCAGNATATACACCGTCTTTCCGTCNGGCCCGATCACCGGATTCCGGTCCTCGCCCGGGCGGTTGGTCAGGTTTGTATACTTGTTTCCCTTCGGCGAATAGTGCCACACNTCGCTCGTCACCGACGACGTATGATGCTTTCTGAATCTGTCCTCTTTGCCTTTCAGGTCCTCATACAGAAACGATCCGTCCTGACCCGCAAAGCTCACATAATCGGCCGGCGTGGCCTTCAGCAGCTCCGGACGGCCGCCGCCCACCGGCACCTTGTATAGCTCCGGCTGCTGTACCGACGGAAACGACACGCTCGATGTCGGATCCTGAATCGCCGCCGAATACACCACATATTTCCCGTCGGGCGTGAAAGCCTGCGGCGTTTCGTTTGCCGAGTTCGACGTCAGTCGCTTGGCCGACCCGCCGGTTGCCGGCATGATATATATGTCCTGGCCTCCGTTTCTGTCGCTCGCAAAAGCTATCTGCTTTCCGTCGGGCGACCACACTGGCCGGCTCTCATATGTTCCCATCGTCGTCAGCCGCTGTGCCTTGCCGCCCGTCGATGCAACCTTATAGATATCTCCTTTATAGCAGAATGCTATCTCTTTCCCGTCGGGCGAGATCACTGCATCTCTGAGCCACAGTGGCCCTTCCGCTGCCTGTGCCCCGAGCGTTGCCGCGGCCATGGCCGCCAGCAAGCCAAGATTCTTCTTTTTCATTGCGTTNTTTTTTAAATCTGAACAAAGGTAACACTTTTCAATGATTCACGCAACACGACAATTTTCCCCTCTCATTTGGCCGTTTCAGGAAAATACCTTAACTTTGCACTCGCTTCCCGCGCAAGTGGCGTAATGGTAGCCGCGCCAGACTTAGGATCTGGTGTCTCACGACGTGGGGGTTCGAGTCCCCCCTTGCGCACTCTTCCCGGCCGATCTCCAGTTGGCTGGGTATTTTTTTCAACCGAAACACACTGTTCTTTAACATTTAATTTCCACNCTTTNCTCCTCTGATTACGAANNTCTGTTAAATTTCGTTAAAATCATAGGCGCCAGTTTGTTTTTNTTTTTTTTCTCGCGGCCACAGTATAACTTTGCGCTAATATTCAGACTATACCCTGATATATCCTTTAATCTCTTAGATCCGACTTTTCTGGCGGAATTCTGGCCGGCGACACTCCAGCTCATTGTTCCGTGGCCCTCGGCCATCCCCACTGGAAATCAAGGATAAACCAGTCAATCAAAACGATGATACGTAAACTTTTAACCGGGATTGCCCTCGCGCTCGCTTCAGGGATCATTTCACCCGCACATTCCCAGGAGGTTGCGTTGAAGACCAACACGATAGCCGACGGACTTCTAAATGTCAACGCCGGAATAGAGGTTGGACTTGCTCCTCGATGGACCTTCGACCTCACCGGCGAATTCAACGGATGGAAGCTCTCCCACGGCCGCCGCTGGAAGCACTGGTATGCTATGCCTGAGGCCCGATATTGGTTCTGCGAGAAGTTCGGCGGACATTTCCTCGCCGTCCACGCTATGGGTGGTCAATACAACATCGGTGGCTTCGACGGCCATTGGAACCTGCTCGGTACCGACGCCCGCAAGCTCCGCGACNATCGCTACCAGGGTTGGTATGCCGGCGCCGGCATCGGCTACGGCTACGCATGGATGCTCAGCCGCCACATCAATCTCGAGGCCGAGATCGGCATTGGCTATGCCTACACCCGCTACAGCTCCTACCCCTGCGCCGAGTGCGGAACCAAGATCGACAACAACAAGCCTCACAACTACTTCGGCCCAACAAAAGCCGCCCTCAATTTCGTCTACGTATTCTGAACCCGGCAACATCCACCCGACATTATGAAAAAATTCCTTTTTCTCGTGCTTATGCTGTCGGCCATGTTGCCGACCATAGGTGCTCCCGTGCGCACCGTCACTGTCCCTGCTCCTCCGGCTGCATCGCTTAGCCGCCAGGGCGACCTGCTCCAGGTGCGCATCACCATGCCCCTGAGCGAACTCGACGTCCAGAGCAAGCGCGCCGTGATCCTCATGCCCGTCGTNCTCGCCGACACGGCTGCCTCAGCNTCCGCCGTCGAGCTCCCCACCCTGGGCGTCTTCGGCCGCCAGCGCTACNTCTATTATGAGCGCGGNTCTGCCGAGGCCACCGCCGATCAGATCTGGCCCGCATCCAAGGCCCCGGCCNCTTACGAATACACCGCCACCACTCCCTGGCAGGACTGGATGGACGGCTGCACCCTCCGACTGGCCCGCACCGACTACGGCTGCTGCTCCAATATCGAGGGCGAGGGCTACCTCGACCTCGCACGCCTCGAGCTGCCGCGTCCNTTCGAGCCCCGCTTCAGCTTCCTGCGCCCCACCGCCGACGCCACCAAGAGCCGCCAGGTCAAGGGCCGCGCTTTCATCGACTTCCCTGTCAACCGCACCGAGATCTATCCCGACTACCGCGGCAACACCCGCGAGCTGGCCAAGATACGCGCCACGATCGACTCCGTGGCCGGCGACAAGGATGTCACCGTGCGCCTGATCACCATCAAGGGATTCGCCTCGCCCGAAGGCTCCTACACCAACAACGTGCGCCTGGCCAAAGGCCGCACCGAGGCCCTCAAGGAATACGTCCGCAATCTCTACAGCTTCCCCGCATCCCTCTTCCAGACAGCCTACGAGCCTGAAGACTGGGAAGGCCTGATCAACTGGCTCCAGACCAACGACATCGANAACCGCGACGCTATCCTGGCCATCGCAACCGACACCTCGCTCGAGCCCGACCCGCGCAACACAAAGATCCAGCGCGACTTCCCCCGNCAGTACGCNTGGCTGCTTGCCAACGTNTATCCGGCCCTGCGTCACTCCGACTATACCATCGACTTCGATATCCGCACCTTCACCGATGTCGACGAGATACGCCGCCTTGTGCGCACCGCTCCCCAGAAGCTGAGCCTCAATGAGTTCTTCCTCGCTGCCCAGGCTTGCCCCGTAGGCTCCGACGAGTTCAACGAGATCTTCGACACCGCCGTGCGCATGTATCCCGACAACGAGGTTGCCAACCTCAACGCGGCCAACACCGCCATGCAGCGCGGCGACCTTAAGGCCGCTGCNGCCTACCTCGCCAAGTCGGGCGACAGCCCCGAGGCCATCTACGCCCGCGGCAACCTCGCCGCCCTCCAGGGACATAACGAGGAGGCCCTTCAGCTCATGCAGCAGGCCGCACGCCTCAAGGTGGCCGACGCTCCTGCCGCCATCGAGCAGCTCCGACGCATAATCCGCCTGAGCGCCGGCTCCGCTGCTCCCGCCCAAAACGTGATCAATCAATAAAATATCAACAACTATATCACTCAACTAAATGAAGCATTTAGCCAAATTCGCAGCAATGGCTATGGCCCTCAGTCTCTGGTCATGCTCCGACGATCTGGCCGATCAGCAGAAGGATGAAAATAAAGGTGATTTTTATGCTACCATCACTCTTAATCTTCCCTCCGCCAACGGCTCCCGGTCACAGACCGTAGATCCTAACGACCCGATTAATGGTGGCATCAATCCGGGTGGCGATCCTAACGATCCCAACGTTCCTGCTCAGTCAAACGATGGCTATGAGATCGGCAACTCCAACGAAAACGCTATGAACAATCTTCTGATTGTGCTCGCGTCTGTTAATTCTGCCGGTGAATACGAGTATGTCGCAAGCGGTAGCTCAAGTCAGCCTGAGAACGTATCTGAAAAGCGTCCGACATATATGATGCGTTTCAATGCATCCGACCTTATCGAACATGCAGGCGAGAAGCTGTATATCTTCGCTTACTGCAATGCGGATGCATATATAGCTGACGGTATCGCAGAGGCATTCAACACCGACGGCACAATCACTCTCGCCGAAGGCTCCGTAGCTCCCGAGAAGGCCGGAGGACCTGTCGGTCTGCCGAATGTCGCTGTAAACAACGGCCCCAATCCCAACTTCCTCATGACCAATGCTCTTGAGGCAACAATCAATATGCCCGATGCCGATGTGATCAGCACCTACAATAAAGGCAATCCCTTGGATCTCGGCACAGTGAGCGTGGAGAGGGCTGTAAGCCGTCTGGATTTCAAACAGTACCACGTGGTCGGTCAGGACAATCCCAATGTCTATCCGATTTTCTACAACGAGCAGCCTTTAGCCAAGGTAACTTTGGTGGCTATGACTCTTTTCAATGAGTCGAAGTCGTTCTATATCTTCCCCCGTGTCTCCGACAATGGTCTGAACCTGGTTAATGGTGCGCGTCCTGCCGGATGGTCGCTCTGCGGATACGAAACCCTTAACAATTATGTTGTCAGCACAAATGCTCAGGGCAAGCGTGAATATGCAGGTGAGAGCAACCAGGCTTATGGCGACTGGTTCTTCTATCCCTCGATCTCTGCCAACGATGCTACCCGTGGCAACGCACCTGAGACTTTCAGCTACACCTATGTGACAGAACCCAATGTCGATGACCTTCATGAGACTTCCTACGACGGATATCTCTGGGGCCCCGACGAAGGAAGATACCAGGATTACAAGATCTGGCGTTATGTGACCGAAAACACTATTCCTTCTATCCGCAATCAGCGCAACGGTATCTCNACCGGCATCTACTTCAAGACNCAGCTGTCAGTTGATGAGTCTGCTAATTCCCCCGAGGCTGCCGCTATCGCTGCGGCTATGAAAGAAGGTAAGAATTTCTATGCCTACAGCAGTGTGCTTGCTACCGAGCAGCAGCAGAACAACTATGCCAATNTCAACGAAATCTTCGGCGATATCAATGCTACCTACAACTACTGCAAGCAGCATCCCGAAACCGATCTCGCCCANAATTTCAAACTCGCATGTCAGGCAGGTGCGTTCCAGATCCTTCAGGGCTCTACACCCATCACNGTAACCGCTGATACCGACATCTACGCCGATGGATATACTGCCAGCGATGCCAACCTGACAACCGACCGGAATAAGAAAATTAACAACTACGGTTTCTATTGCTACTATCCTACCAGAGAGGGTGGACAATATAAGTACTTCTGCTACTATCCCTATTATATCCGCCATAATGACAATGACGATCCCTATAATATGGGTAGGATGGAGTTCGCTACCGTTCGCAACAACATCTATAAACTTCAGGTTACAAACATCAGCCGCATAGGTATCCCCGGTGATACTCCTCCTGATCCCGGTACACCCGACGAAGCTGACGACGTTTACATGAAAGTTGCCGTTCAGGTTCTTGACTGGGTTGTCCGCATCAACAACATCATTTTCTAATCCTTGACGATTCCGATATAATCAATAAGTCAATGTGACCGGGGATACTCCCCCGGAATTTCCCCGGTCACATTTTTTCTCTTCACCTCCCCCCTCGATCTCTCACCTCACTTTTTGATCTGATAATTCCCCTCTCCACCATATACATTCCCCAATCATTCGGCTTTTCACTGATCAATCAAATGAACCAACATCTTCGCAACCTAACCCACCGACTGAGCCTCATCCTCTCGGCCCTCTGCATCGCCCTCGCAGCAGGTCTCACCTCGTGCGACTCCGTCATCTACGACGACCTTGATCCCTGCCCCCAGGGCCTCGTGATCCGTTTCGTCTACGACTACAACATGGAGTTTGCCAACGCTTTCCCATCTCAGGTCGACTGCCTCACGGTGTTGTTCTACGACTCTGAAGGCCGTTACGTCCACACCGAGACCGTCAGCGACGCCGCCCTGCTCTCCGACGAAAACTGGCGCCTCACCGTCGACCTCGCCCCGGGCGATTACACCATCCTTGCCTACGGCGGCATGCTCTGTAGTCAGAGCTCATTCAGCTTCAACGCCGTTCCCGCAGCCGGTTCCCTTATGACCGACCTCACCGTGTCGCTCAACCCCGCTCTGCTCACCAGCCCCGCGGGCACTCAGCTCCACCCGCTGTTCTACGGTCGCCTCAGCGCCGCGATCGAATCCACCGACACCGAGCGCCGCGAAGTCACCGTGCCGATGATGAAAGACACCAACAATCTCCGCATCCTCCTTCAGAATGTCGACGGTACCCCCTGCCTCGACACCGACTTCAACTACACCCTCACCGCCGAAAACACTCTGATGAACTGGCAGAACGCTCTCCTTCCCGTGAGCGAGGTCACCTACATGCCCTGGGCTCGCGGACAGGCCACGGCCGGCACCGTCGCCTCCGGCACTGAAAACATCCTCGCCTTTGCCGAGTTCAGCTCAAGCCGGTTCGTCGCCGGCTCTCCCCTCACCCTCACCATCACCCGCGCCACCGACGGCTCAACCGTCCTCCGCATACCTCTCATCGACTACCTCCTCCTGCTCAAGAGCCAGGAGTTCTCCGACATGGGCTCGCAGGAGTTCCTCGACCGCGAGAGCCGCTGGAACATGATCTTCCTCCTCGACTCAAATCAACACTGGCTTAAAACCACAATCGTAATCAACGACTGGGTAGTCCGCATCAACGATATTAACGTATGATTTCTTTTAGACTACGACATATATTGCCCCTGGCTCTCGCCGTCTTTCTCACTGGGTGCTCAGCCTCGTCCGACGAGCCGCAGCCCTCTGAGTGGGATTCGCACACCTACCTGCAACTTTCTGTCTCCACCGCCGAATCGAGTTCCCCCAGAAGCCGTGCCGAGGGCGACGAGACAACATTCGAGCCGGGTGTCGGAAATGAACTGATAAAGACCATGCGTTTCATAGTCCTTGACAATGACGGCAAGGTCGAACACAACATCATGGTCTACAACACCACCAACTCCTCGTCAGCCCAGACAGGTGTATATATCGTGAAGCCTAACGAGCTTAAGCAGATTTATCTCGTCGGCAATGAGGCCTCACTACCTCAGACCGTACGCGATATGCTTGTGGGGCTAAGTTATAAAACACAATTCCCACAGCAACTCCGCGATTTTGTTCTTGAACGAAAAGACAAATTGTCGCCGCTGTTTGCATCCGACGATCTTATCCCGATGACCGAATTCTTCAATTTTCAGATTGATGATCCGAAGCATGACGATGATAAGAAACCGCAGCCATACACTGCGAATCTCTTTATTACCCGCGTACCGACAAAAGTTACATTCAATCTCAAATTAGATCCGGCTTATAGCACCGAGTCTTACAGAAATATTGAGCCTGGTTCGGTCAGCTTTTCACCAATATCGATTTCTCAGTTTCTCTTTCCGCACCTTACGGAATATAATCCCCAGAAACCCGTTCCTGTTATGGATGGGGCTTCGCTCTCTTTACAAAGATATATTACTGAATTTGAGACTCCCCAAACAGCAACAACTTCTCCTTTCGAAATAACCGAGTGGACCCGGACCGCGGATGAGGATGGTTGTCGAACTTACACCACTGGGTCTTTCTATTTGACAGAAACACCTCCGGGTAAAATTGTTGAAGGCGCTCGCCCCTATACAGTAACGCTCAATATCGGCGATGCCAGTCTTTCGACTACACTTGAAAATCTCCCCACTCTTCCCCGCAATACTCACGTGATCGTCAACATGACTCTGTCACAATCTGAATTGACTGCCGTGGTCGAGTTGGTGCCATACATTGGCGTTGAACTTAAACCTTCATTCGGATTTCCTATACCTGATCCGGAGCCGGAACAGGAATAAATTTGTCGAACATTTTTTGATCTGAACTAATGAAGTTGCTAAAATATATCTCTACGCTGTCATCAATCCTTACATTGATGATATTTGCATCTTGCAAGGACGAACTCGATTTTTCAGAGTTAGGCGATGGTGAGTCGTTGGTTGAGGCTACCTTAGAGTTTAAACAGACGGCCGTCAACCTCGGTTCACGGACATCGGGCACAGCAATCCAGAATATCAATGATCTCTACATCGTAATTTATAATGCCAACGAAGAGAAGACCTTTAACAGGCTTTTGCATTTCGTAAAAGACCCCAAACCAAACTCCACCGATTTATCTTTTAAAGAATTGACCACTACGACAGATACTCCGTCCGACTATCCGGGGGATANATCTGATGTGGAAACAGCAAAAGCTAACTGCTCGTTTAAGCTACCTTATGGCCGCTACTATATGTATGCCGTTGCCAATCTGCATGAGGGTGATGATAAATCTCAATACAAAACCCTTACGGAAGATGATGTGAACAACATCGAAAATCTAAAAAATATTACATGCGATTGGTATTCAACCGATGTCACGAAAAACGATGAGATGTTCGGCTATTTCACCAATGATTTCAACGACAACGGCGACCGACTCGATACGGCTTTTGATGAAAGCGATCCGACGGTAGTTGTCAACAAAAAGGCTGTTCAGCTTCATAGTTGGATTAAGCGCCTGGCATCTAAAGTGACTATCGCATTTGACGGCAGTGGTCTGAAAAACAATATCTACGTCTATATCCACAACGTTTCAATCCGTCAGATTCCCCTGTCATGTAAACTTGGTGAAAACAATACGCCTGATGCAGAAAATCCGGTTACCCCGGCATATTTCAACGAATCTGTGCCTGAGAACGATGCTGCGAGTCAGGTGCTTTTCTACAACTCTAATGGTTATACCGAAGAATACAGTGCATATAACCCGGTAGATAGGGATGAGGCAGAGAAGTGGCTTATGATTGGTAATGGAACCGGTGTTCTTGGCTCTAAAGATCATAATACAGACGATCCGGCGCTATTCTTTTATGAGAATATGCAGGGCGACTTCAAGAAAAAATACGACGACAAAGAGATCACCAAAGAACAGCTTGATACCTATGATAAGGAGATGGCCTATCGCCCGAATAATGATTATCAGAACGTTGGTCCGGCTGATGCACTTCCCGACGGCTATACGTCAACAGACTATCGTGATAATGTTCCTTATGGCACATTCATNGAGGTTGAAGGCTATTACTATTGTGGTGAGGCTCCTGTCAACTATGGCCCGATCCGCTATCGCTTCATGCTCGGGCAAGACACCAAATACAACTATAACGCTATAAGAAACCATCATTATAAAGTTACGCTTTGCTTCAATGGCTACGCAAATCAGCCCGACTGGCACATCGAGTACAATACAGAGCCGCCAGCCGTGTTCACNCCCGATGTGTACATTCCTTACACATATAATACCTCTGTTAATTANCCAATAACTTTCAAGGGTAATCTCATAGGTCTTCAGGCTGAAATTATCGAGAATAACTGGGCNCCTTACGATGAAACGGAAGAACTTGANGTACCCGCGTTGGATACTTATGGAGAAACATCATTGGAAAATCGCACGCTGCAATTTGTCTGGTATAGAAATGTTTTCTTAAATCAGAGAGGAANCAGTAATAACGCGTATAATACGGTCGTTGCCTACGCTGATCCCAACAAAACTAATCAAGCCATAGCAAGTAGTAATAATTCGACTAATTACGTTTATGGACGTCACCGAAGCGATGTTTACTATCATCTTGATGAGGAAGGAAATGATATTCNAACCGAACCTTATATCGTCACCCCGATTTGGGCCGGCTTCCTGCGGTTGATGCAACCTGCCGAATACAATGACGATACTAAAAGTCTGCCGACTGTTCTATTGCCTAATTCTGATGAGACAGGAGCGAATAATTACTCAAGTGATGGAGTTCTGAAGGATTTCAGGGATTATTATTTAGGAAACATGACGAATGATTCCAGAGGTTCGGAAGCCAATACTACTCCACTCTGGAAGAGAACTTTCACNGCTAACGATCTGACAGAGCGNAAGTTCGGAAACGGAAGAAATGATTATGAGGTTGAAAAGACTGTTGATTCGGACGGCAACACTCTTACAACTGTGACTCTGAAACTTTGGACTCAACCAAAGTCTATGTGCGGAATCTCCGGCTTTTCGGGTAACAATCCTTATGAAGATTACAACCGTAAGGCTGTCATACGTTTCACCGCAACCTTCGATAGGGGTGGAGAGACGAAAACTATACGTACTGATGTGCCCGTTATTCAGGCCAAGCGTCTTGTGAATCCGAAGGCCGTTTGGCGCAGGCATGACAATCCCGAGGATTTTCATGTGACTATGATGGAACGCAACCTCGATGATAATAGCCGGANAACGTTTCGTGCCGTTGAATCGAGGGGCGACTGGCGAGCAAGAATTGTCGCCGGAAATGGTATCAACGGTTATGGAAAGAAATTTATCAATTTGATAGCGGAGAATGGCTCAATTCAGGATGGTGATGAAGTCACCGGTAAGTCACCGTCGAATATCACCTTTAAAATTGATTTTTTAGGCGAATTATCTTATACTGAAAGTGAATGTGCGCAAATTCAGATAACCTATCATGGTAACAGTTGCGTGCACAACATCTTTGTAAGNCAAGGTTACCATGAACCTCTTCAGTTGTCTGACCAAAACGACACTCCTTCGCCTTATTGGAGTTCTTACAATGTTTATAGCTTCGACCGCGATACACCATACGAAGACCAGACCGGTACCCACGTGACAACTCTGACCAAGAGTCCTCTTTCATTAGGTGCCTTCTTCAAAAAAGGTAATTACGCACAAGGTATCTCGGTATCTAATATCGCGGATACCGGCATGGGTATTCTTGAAGCTCCTGGCTCAGGCCTCTTCACATTAACTGGTGACAATCCTCTGCCACCTGCTCAATGGAGCGCGATACAAGGTGTTACAACTACAGGTTGGCATTGGGCTGAATCAAGTGTAACTTTGAATTACACTGATGATAATGATGAAGAGAAAACAGTTACACGAAAATATCGGGTTCCGACTCTTGATGATTTCCAGACTCTTCTTGAAAACAATAATGACTTTGGCGTGGGAGTGCTTTATGGCGATTTTGCAACCGAGCCGGCCTTAACTACTTCACAAGCTTTTGGCTTCTTAGATTCACAAAACCAGACTACACAAAGTAAATCAGGTATGCGTGGCTTTATTTGTTACAACTCAATAAGCGCCAAACAGATTTTCTTCCCCATCGGAACATCCGGTATAGGACGAAGAACCACTCAGGGTATTTCAAATACTAATCAAAGAGGAACGTTAAGATACAGCTCTGTCAATTTTAACCTTAATAGCAGTGCTACAAGTGCTAATACAATGCGTCCTATTGCTGTGAACATGCTGAATGCTCCCGGGTCAATTTATTGGATACATCAAGCGGATGACAATCATGGTGCTTGGGAAATGAACTATTTCGATCTTAACTTTAACTCGGTCAATCATAATTTCGTCTCTGGAACGGGTGATACCCCGGCGCGTGGACCCAATGGCGACGCACTCCCGTTACGGCTTGTGCTCGATGGAAAACCATCCGATTATCCGGANAATTAACAAATAGATTCGGCGGTAAACATTAACNGTTAATGTTTACCGCCGAATTGACTAATCAGGAAGTTGATATTGGTTAGCGCNCCTNCGCCAGCTCCCTNACCGATACTCGNCCCGCAACCTCTCTCCACCCGGGNNCACCGCCCTGACTTGGAAAATTTTTCGTAACTTTGNANTNCCAAACCATCCAGGAATGCAATACGAGCAGATAACCTTTGCCGACATCAACGCGGTCGTTCGCCTCGCCACTTTCGCCCCCGCCGGGAGCACTGTCGAGGCTGTNGCCGTGGTCGATATTGCCACACCCGGTGAGCCCTTCGCCAGCCAGTGCGCCGATATAGCCGAAGCCTGCTCCCGTCTCCTCGGCCGCCTGAGTCACATGCGGCCCGCGATGGCCCGCGTCTTCCTCAGCGATCCCGCCAACCAGATCCCCCTGCTCCGTCTGCCCTCNGGCTTTCCCCTCTCCGTCGTCGGCCAGGCACCCCTGCGCGGCACCAAGATCTCNCTCCTTCTCTACCTCACCTCCGCCGCCACTCCCCTTCCCCTCGATCCGCCACTCTCGGGCCACACCCGCAACGGCTACTCCCACATCTGGCTCACCGGAGCGACGNTCCCCGCCGNCGACNACAGCCTGACGGCAACTCGCACCCTGCTCACCGCCTATGCCGACAGCCTCGGCNGCCTCGGCCTCACAATCCCCGACGCCTGCGTCCGCACCTGGTTCTTCGTCCGCGACATCGACCGNAACTATNNCGGNGTTGTCGCNGGNCGCAACTCCGTCTTCTCCTCCATCGGCCTCACTCCGCAAACTCATTTCATAGCCAGCACCGGCATCGGAGCCACTCCACCCGACGGCGCGCTGCTACAGCTCGACGCCTACGCTGTCGGCGGTCTCTCTCCCCGGCAGGTCAGCTACCTCTACGCGGCCGCCTGCATGAACCGCACCTCCGAATATGGCGTGGCCTTTGAGCGTGGCACAACCATCGACTACGCCGACCGCCGTCACCTGCTCATCTCGGGCACCGCAAGCATCGACAGCCGCGGCACCATCCTACACCCCGGCGACATCCTCGCTCAGACCGCCCGAATGGTCGGCAACGTCAATGCCCTCCTCGCCGAGGGCGGCGCCACTATGGCCGACGTCACAGCCATGATAATCTATCTCCGCGATCCTGCCGACTACGCCGCCGTCAGAGCCTGGTTCGACGACCGCTTTCCCGCCACGCCACGCCTCATCGTCCACGCACCCGTCTGCCGGCCCGGCTGGCTGATCGAGATGGAGTGTCGCGCCGTCATCCCCGCTGCCAATCCCGACTTCCGCCCATTCTGACCCCTTCCGTCACTTCCCGACAATGCGCNCNCTCTCNCTCGCCCTNTGGNTCNCNCTNANCGNCNNCCTCGCCGTTAGCACATTTTTCACCGAAACTCCTGTCTACGGCNGTTGGTGGTTCTCCGCGCTCTGGATCCTCGTNGCCCTGTTCATCATCATCGTCCTCCTCTCCCGCCGCATCACCTCGACCCCCGTCCGCCTTCTCCATCTCGGCCTGCTCNTNATAATCGTCGGCGCGCTCGTNACCCGCGCCACNTCCTCCCGCGGCATCCTCTTCCTCGAACCNGGCCACCCCGCCGACCGCTATCTCGAGGCCGACGGAAGGGGNCGCGACCTTGGCGCNANGGTCAGCCTNGATAGCATCAAGCCTCTGTATCCCAATNANATAAAAGAAATATCNGGCTATATNTGCTATCTCACCGTCGACAACCGCTTACAGATTGTAAGCCCCAACAACCCCCTNACTNTCGGACACATACAGCTCTGTCAGGCATCCGTATCCACCTCCGGAGCTACAGTTTTTTCANTCAATTCNGATTTTTGGGGTCGNAATCTGGTATATCTCGGTTATTTGCTGACAGTTACAGGCTTTTTTTGCCAGATTTGNCGGAAAAGGTCATATNTACCTCAACTGATTGGTTTTCTGNTGATTGTGATTATTTTCACNCTAACCTCCCCTCACCCCCCCTTCAACCCCCTCGGAATTTTCGGTCAATCNCCTGAATCCCAGCCGCTTTTACAATCACATTTCTTACTCGTCCACGTCTCCCTCCTCANCGCCTCCTACACCCTCCTTGTCCTAATCTCCATCCTTTCAGTCTACACCCTTTTCAGACCCTCACCCCGCGTCACCGCCCTCACTACACGCCTTCTGNCCATAGCTATCTTCCTGCTTACCACCGGAATAGTAGCCGGTTCGCTATGGGGTGCCCGGGCTTGGGGACGCTATTGGGCGTGGGATCCTAAAGAAACATGGGCACTCGTAACCCTTATGGTTTACGCAGTGCCCATTCACCCCTCACNCACAGCCGTTTACGATAGCCGTCGTCTTTCTCTCTACCTGATTTTCGCATTCTTCACCGTCCTGATGACCTACTACGGCGTCAATTATCTCCCATCACTCCATGCCTACCGATAACATTATTCTGCTCGAAAGCAAAACCCTGAAATACACCGGTGTAACCATCNCTAACCCCGNGCCGACAGCCATAAANCGCGGCGTCACNGCCCTGATCGGACCCAACGGAAGCGGCAAATCTACCCTCGCCCTGATAATCGAACGTGGTCGCAACTTCTCGACCAACAAAATAACACCCTTTAAATCAGACATTCGCATCCGCACAATCGAGTTCGGCGACATTCATTCGCTCTCCGGTTTCAAAGCCGAATACTATCAGCAGCGCTATGAATCAACTATGAACGACGAGGTTCCTACCATCGCCCAACTGTTTGGCTCCAAGATAGATACTCCCGTTTGGAAAAAGCTTGTCACCCGGCTTCATCTCGAAGGTGTCGAGTCGAAAAAANTCAACTTTCTGTCATCAGGCGAACTGCGGAAAATGTTGATTATAAACATGTTGTTCGAGCTCCCNGATCTCCTGATACTCGACAATCCTTATATCGGCCTCGACAGTCAGGGCCGTGCCACAGTCGACGACACCCTCCAATCTATTGCTACCGAGGGAGTTTCGGTATTGTTGCTCCTGTGCGATCCCGCCGACATCCCTTCCTACACCAACAGCATCATCCCTATAAGCGACCTGACCGTCAGGCCATTGGATACCGATATCCGCTCCCTTTTCAGCTTCACCCTCAACGGCGACATTCCCGCGCCCCCGGCTCCACACCCTGCCACAGGTCTTGAGGTGTTCCGTTTCGACCATTGCAAAATAACACATGGCCAAACCACTCTGCTGCAGGATGTTGTTTGGCAGGTTAGGCAAGGTGAGTGCTGGGCGCTTTCAGGTCGTAACGGCAGCGGAAAGTCCACACTTCTCAGCCTCATCCATGCCGACAACCCNCAGGCATACGCCCGACCGCTGTATTTATTTGGTAATAAGCGCGGTAGCGGCGAAACAATTTGGGACATAAAGCGCCGCATCGGCTATATCTCGTCCGAGATG
Organism: Bacteroides sp.; assembly: GCA_014801735.1. Next base: position 305,674 of record JAAVDO010000006.1, read on the forward strand.
CACTTATACTTTAATGGCGGCAACAATTTGGTTGTCAACGTCGTAGCCCAAGGTTTGAACGATACGGTCGGAATGTTTCGGAAACCGTCACCCTCACAGCTCGACACCGCCATGCGCTGGCTCCGCCTCTTCAGGCTCGACAACCTCGCTGACCGCAGATTTTCAACACTTTCCACTGGCGAGCAGCGTCTTGCTCTACTTGCCCGCACCCTGATCAAGAATCCCGAACTTCTGATTCTCGACGAACCGCTCCATGGTCTCGACATCGCCCGCAAGAAAGCTGCTGTTCAGGCCATCGACACCCTATGTCGCCGCGACAACACCACCCTTGTCTTCGTCACTCACTGTCCTGACGAACTTCCCTCCTGCGTAGACCGGCGTTTCGATCTGTAAGTGGAATCCAGAGCGTCGATCATTTCAGTAAGCTCTTTTTTGATTTCCTGTAATCTCTTGATTGCCGAGGCTTTACGCGACACTCCCTCCGGGTTTGTCCGCAGCAGCTCCTGAGCCGCTTCGAGCTTCAGCCCCCGCTCCTTCACCAGATAATATATGGTTTCAATCTGGCGGATATCTTCGGCAGTATATAGCCTCGTCCCCTTCGCATTCCTTTTCGGCTTAACCACAGTGAATTGCGTTTCCCAGAACCGCAGGGTCGACAGCGGCAGCCCGACGATTTCGGCCACCTCCCTTATCCTGTAAAATCTTTTCTCTAACGAATCCATAATTTACTACCTGTTACCTGTCGGTTCCACAACCTGATCCAAAATCGTCCGGACCCGATCAAACTTTNCCGTAACCGGATCCGGTTTTGTTGCTACCGGATCCATACTTACAATTTGTTACTTGCAAAGTTACCACAAATTTGCACAAAAACCAACTATTCATTAATTTTGCAGAGTGTTAGGCATTTAGGGCCTCACACAGTTCCCATAGACAATTAATAAGCTAAAAAATATGCTGACAGCCAAGCAAATACGCGAGTCGTTCAAAGACTTCTTCCGCGAAAAAGGTCACCACATCGTGCCCTCGGCACCTATGGTGATCAAAGACGATCCCACCCTCATGTTCACTAATGCCGGTATGAACCAGTTCAAAGACATCATACTGGGCAACAAGGCGGTTAAGTATCCCCGCGTGGCCGACAGCCAGAAGTGTCTGCGTGTCAGCGGAAAACACAACGACCTTGAGGAAGTGGGCATGGATACCTACCATCACACCATGTTCGAAATGCTTGGCAACTGGTCGTTCGGCGACTACTTCAAGAAAGAAGCCATCGACTGGGCTTGGGAATATCTCGTCGATGTGCTCAAGCTCGACCCCAACCGTCTGTATGCCACCGTGTTCGAAGGATCNCCCGAAGAGGGACTCAGCCGCGACGACGAGGCCGCATCCTATTGGGAGAAGCATCTTCCTGCCGATCACATCATCAACGGCAACAAGCACGACAACTTCTGGGAGATGGGCGACACCGGTCCCTGCGGCCCCTGCTCGGAAATCCATATCGACCTCCGCAGCGACGAGGAGCGTGCAGCAAAGCCTGGCAGTGAGCTTGTTAACCACGACCATCCCCAGGTGATCGAGATCTGGAACCTCGTCTTCATGCAGTATAACCGCAAGGCTGACGGATCGCTTGAGCCCCTCCCCGCCAAAGTTATAGACACCGGCATGGGCTTCGAGCGCCTCTGCATGGCCCTTCAGGGTAAGACTTCCAACTACGACACCGATGTCTTCACTCCCCTCATCGGCAAGATCGCCGAGCTCAGCGGAAAGAAATATGGTGACAATCCGAAAGTCGACATCGCCATGCGCGTTATCGCCGACCATGTCCGCACAATCGCATTCTCCATCGCTGATAGCCAGCTTCCCAGCAACGCAAAGGCCGGCTACGTGATCCGTCGAATCCTTCGCCGCGCCGTGCGCTATGCCTACACTTTCCTTGATCAGAAACAGGCGTTCATGTATCGCATTGTCGACACTCTGATCGACTCGATGGGCGAAGCCTATCCCGAGATCGCAGCTCAGCGCGACCTGATAATCAAGGTGATAAAAGAAGAGGAAGATGCGTTCCTGCGTACCCTTGAAAACGGTATTCGTCTGCTCGACGGCGCTATCAGCACCGCTAANGCCGAGGGGCGCACCGAAATCTCCGGCAAGGANGCTTTCACACTTTACGATACTTACGGTTTCCCGCTCGACCTCACCGAGCTGATCCTGAAAGAAAACGGCATGACCCTTGACCACGCCGGATTCGACAAGGAGATGGCCGCCCAGAAAGCGCGTGCTCGCAATGCCGCNGCTACCGAGGCAACCGACTGGATTACAGTGCGCGATGGCGAACCCCAGTTCGTTGGCTACGACCTCACTGAGACCCCCACTCAGATTCTTCGCTACCGCAAGGTTAAGCAGAAAAAGCAGGAATACTATCAGATAGTTCTCAGTGCCAGCCCGTTCTATGCCGAGATGGGTGGTCAGGTAGGCGACCGTGGCGTGCTCGAGAATGGCGACGACAGCATCGAGATCTTCGATACCAAGCGTGAGAACGGTCTGCCAGTTCACCTCTCCAACAAACTCCCGGCCGACGTAGAGGCGACTTTCATCGCCCGCATCGACGAACAGGCTCGCCGCGACACGAGCGCAAACCACACCGCTACTCACCTTCTTCACGCTGCTCTGCGCAAAGTGCTCGGCACGCATGTCGAGCAGAAAGGCTCTTTCGTTTCGCCCGAGTTGCTCCGCTTTGACTTCAGCCACTTTCAAAAAGTAACTCCCGAAGAGCTTCGCAAAGTTGAGCACATCGCAAATGCCGAAGTCCGCAAGGCTATCGCTCGCGACGAACACCGCAATGTGCCTATCGCCGAGGCTCAGGCAATGGGTGCNATGGCNCTGTTCGGTGAGAAATACGGCGATGAGGTGAGAGTGATCCGCTACGGCGACTCCATCGANCTCTGTGGCGGTACTCACGTCGACAATACCGGCAACATAGGTATGATCAGGATTGTCAGCGAGAGCAGCACGGCCGCCGGCATCCGTCGCATTGAGGCCATCACCGGCCGCGCTGTCGAGGAAGCCCTCGACCAGATGACCGACACTCTCCATGAAGTCGGTGCCCTGCTCAACAACGCCCCCGACGTCACCGCTGCCCTCCGCAAGTCGATTGCCGAAAACGCCGACCTCCGCACTCAGGTCGAGGAATACTTCAACGAGCGCGTGATGAACCTCGCCAAAGAACTTCTGTCCAGGGCCGAGACCACTCCTGAAGGACTCAAAATCGTTTCGCTCCGTGGAGTGCGCGTCCCCGAGGTTGCCAAGGGTGTTGCCTTCGCAGTCCGTCAGCTCAGCCCCGAGCACACCGCCTTTGCGGCTGCTACGGTCGACATCAGCGGCAAGCCTCTGCTCACCGTGATGATAACCGACGATTCCGTCACCCCCGACCTCAACGCTTCTAAGATCGTTCGCGAGGCTGCCAAGTCTATCAAGGGCGGCGGCGGTGGCCAGCCGGGATTCGCTCAGGCCGGCGGGAAAAATGCCGATGGGCTTCCTCAGGCTTTCGAAACTATGATCAGTATGCTTAAGAAATAACCCAGCTTTCACNCCGGGGGCGAAGCACCGCTTTCGTCCCCGGTCTTTTATAAAACNAAAATTCAGATGCCCCTCTCCGGGCCNACTAATTTTCATAACCAATCAAAATGAGAAAATCACTCCGTTCTCTCGGCATTGCTGCCATAGCCGCNTCNATGCCCGCCATGGCCGTCGCCGAGCTTCCCAACGCAACTTTTGATACATGGGTTGACTGCATCCCCTGGACCTCTACTGATAATAAAGCCGCTCAAGGCACTACACCGGAAAACTGGTGCATATCCAACGTTATCGGAATCCCGATGGGTTTCCTCGGCAATATGGGAGCGACAACGGTCGGTGAAAAAATCGAACTCACCGATGGCATCAACGCTGTGAAGNTATTTAACNCAGCCAACCCTATGATGGCGACGCAGATTGTTCCAGGCTATTTCTCGCTCGGCACAACCTGGTCTACATCAAATGGCATGAAGACCATGACCGGCGACACATCAACCAACGATGGCGGTTCATTCGGTGGTATCACATGCGAGACACGGCCCGACGGAATAGCCTTCAGCTATCAGCGCTCTCTCGGTAGCGAAGAGAGCGCTCAGACTGCAACTGTCGTTGCATATCTCTGGAAGGGTACTTTCAAGCAGGCCGATGTNCCTGGTAATATCTATCTGAGCGAAGATCAGATGAAGACCGTTACGATGGTCGACCGCGACCGAAACATCCTCGGCATCCAGACCAACCTTGGCGGAGAAGTCACCAAGACCGACGACGCTGCCCTGATTGCTAAGATCAATCGCCCCATAGCTGCCGTTGCCGACGAATGGACCGAGCTTACACTCCCCTTCGAGTATGAGAGCGATGCTGCTCCCGAGAAACTCAACATCATCTTCGCAGCAAACGACTATTTCAGCGCCGACAACATTGAGAACGGCAACTCGCTGAGCATCGTCAATCCGCGCCTCGTCTACTTCTCGCGCCTCTCCGGTATCACTATCTCCGGCAAGTCCCTCGAAAACTTCGAGAGTGGTGTCTATACCTACTATGTCGAGACACTTCCTGCCGAGAACGACGTGAAATTTGAGACGCTGGGCCAGGCCGCCAAAGCCGAGATTACTTCCGAAGCTGGCAAGATCATTATCACCGTGACCAACGGCGAAGGTACTGACTCCGATGGTCNTGACACCCACACCTACATCCTCACCGACGAGCCCCTTGCCTCCGAAGCTACCGAATACACTGGCAAACTCACCATCAATATGGCCGGCGAAGATCTCACTCCCGAAGGTGGTCAGAGCGCCTCGATCCTCATAACCCCCTTAGCCGAAGGTACCTGCACGTTCGTCCTGCCCAACTTCGCCCTCGATATGGGTAATGGCCCGATGTCGCTCGGCGATATCACAGTGACAGGTGTCACAATGACTCAGGAAGGCACCAACATCAACTATGCCGGTAATGTCAAAGACATGGAGCTCGCTGGCGGTCAGATCAAAGCCGATGTATCGCTCACCGGTGTTACCACAGCCGACGGCAGCGCTGCCATGACCATCAATGTTGTTTGGAACGGACTTCCCATCACCTGCACTTTCAACGGCGACAAGACCGCCGGCATCGATACCGTGATTAGCGATCAGGACGGTCCCGTAGAATACTTCGACCTGCGTGGTGTCCGCGTCAACCCCGACAATCTCCCCGCCGGTATCTACCTGCGTCGACAGGGCTCTAAGGTCGAGAAACTCCTCATCAAGTAACCCTTTCTCATACGACTGAATCCAAAGGCGGTGCGTCACTCCGGTAGGCGCACCGCCTCTTTTGGTTCATTACGCTTCCAATCTTGTTTGGCTCCTCTGAGTCTTTTATTCGGCTGCAAAGTTAAAGCGTCCGACTGCCAAATCGCGGCAGTCCGAAATTTTTTTGAAAATATTTTCTCAACTTTTCTGCGAATTTTTCTCATACGCCTTGCTAATCATCATTTTTTGCCGAAAGCGGGAATTTGTCGAGCGATAATTTTGTCAGAAACAAAAAAGAGTGTATCTTTGCGGTGTTGCAGGTATATACAACACCGCATCACCTTTCAAAAGTCATTAACACAAAATTGAATGAGCATACTTGAAACTAAAGATGTCTGCAAGACCTATGGCAACCGGCTCGTGCTCGACAACGTAAGCATCTCCGTTCCCACGGGTACCGTCTACGGCCTTCTCGGCCCAAACGGTGCAGGCAAGACCACGCTTATCCGCATCATCAACCACATCACGGCTCCCGACACCGGCACNGTGTTGTTCGATGGTCATCCGCTGCGTCAGGACGATGTGGCTCAGATCGGCTACCTCCCCGAAGAGCGTGGCCTCTACAAGAAGATGAAAGTCGGCGATCAGGCGCTGTTTTTCGCCCGCCTCAAGGGCCTGAGCAAGCAGGAAGCAACACGTCGCCTGCGCGAATGGTTCGACAAATTCGGCATCAACGATTGGTGGGACCGAAAAGTTGAGGAGCTGTCAAAGGGTATGGCTCAGAAGGTTCAGTTCATCGTCACTGTGCTCCACCGACCCAAATTGCTCATCTTCGACGAGCCCTTTTCAGGCTTCGATCCGATAAATGCCAATCTGCTGCGCGACGAAATCCTGCAACTCAAGGACGAGGGTTCCACGGTGATATTCTCAACCCACAATATGGCATCGGTCGAGGAGATCTGCGACAATATATCCCTGATCAACGGTGGCCGCAACATTCTGACTGGCAATGTTCAGCAACTGCGTCGCGAATATGCCAACGGCCGTTTCCGTCTGGCCTACTCACCCGAGACCGATCCGCGCGGCGTCATGGAACAGCTTCAGCCACTGGCTGGCAGTTTCACTCTCGACACCGACAAGCGCGGCCGCAATATTATCTCGCTGAAGATCAACCCCGGCACCACCCTTCACGACCTCGTCGAAAAGGCCAACACCATCAGTGGCCTGAGAGGATTTGAAGAAGTGGAGGCATCTATGAACGACATATTTATCAACGCCGTCAGCACGGCAGAATCCACACAGCGACAGGAGTAACACCAATCAGACCAATTGACCTATCATGAGTTTTTCCGCAACAAGAATCGTGATCGGACGCGAGTATTACGAGCGCGTCCGCAAAAAAAGTTTCATCATCACTACCCTGCTGATGCCCATTATCATGGTAGCGCTGATGGCAACGCCCGCGCTGATAGCAGCCTTCGGCAGTCATGATGCTAAGCACATCTACGTGATCGACCGCAGCGGCACCGTGGGCGACAAACTGAAGAGCGACTCCGAAATCAGCTTCACCGTCACCACCCTCGAACCAGATTCGGCCTCGCGTCTCGACGATGCCGACGGCGTAGTGATCATCCCCGCCTCGATCATTCAGAGCAATCAACCCATAGAATATCTCACCGCCGAGGCCGCCTCGCTCAAGCTCGAAGACGATATCTCGCGCCGCATCGGCGATGTGGTCGAGAAGCAGCGCATGGAAACCTACGCCATGGATGTTGAGCAGATCATCAACTCGGTCCGCGCCGATATCACCATCAACACCAAGCGCACCGACAAAGACAATGCACAGGGTTCCACAGCCTTGAGCTACATTCTCGGTCTCGTGCTCACCATGATGCTCTATATGTGTCTGATGCTCTACGGCCAGATGGTTATGACCGGTATCATCGAGGAGAAAAACAACCGTGTTCTTGAGATCGTCGTCTCCTCCGTCAAGCCTTCACGCCTGATGGTCGGCAAGATTGTTGGCATCGGCCTTGTGGCCGTAACCCAGATAGCCATCTGGGGCGTCCTCATCGCCGCGATCTCTGCATTCGTGATGCCGATGATCGTGCCCCCGGCTGTGGCCGAGGAGGTCGGTATGCTTCAGGCCGGNACGCTTGATCCGTCTCAGGCCACTGTCGACACCGATCTGCTNCAGGCCCTCGGAATGCTCGGCAACACTTCCTATCTCATCGGGCTCTTCGGCNTGTTGCTGGCATTCCTCGTTCTCGGCTTCCTCTTCTACGCAGCCATCTATGCCGCTATCGGTTCGGCGGTCGACAATATTCAGGACGCATCNCAGCTCACGAGCATCGCCGTCATTCCTATCATCATCGGAATCATGTTCGGCATGCAGGCCGTGTCCGATCCNACNTCNACGNTNTCNGTGTGGATGTCNATGATTCCNTTCACNAGCCCNATGGTCATGATGGCCCGCATTCCTTTCGGTATCGACGGATGGCAGATAGCTCTGTCACTTATTATCCTTGCGCTCAGCACCGTGGGTGTGATCTGGCTTTCAGCCAAGATTTACCGTGTCGGGATCTTCATGTANGGCAAGAAACCCACATGGAAAGAACTTATCAAGTGGAGCAGATACAAGTGATGGCACGGGCTGNCAGCGTCATGAATATTTGAAACATCGTTAAAACCGGGGCACCTCTGAGCCAAAGGGGGTGCCCCGGTTGTTTTTATTAGTGAATGATCTAAAGTTAAAATTATATAAACACGACATATAAGCCACAATAAATTTGCCATTTTTACGTAACTTTATGAGCTTATATCATCATAGAAATACAGATGAGACAACTAAAAATCCAAAAATCTATCACCAACCGTGAGAGTGCTTCTCTCGACAAATATCTTCAGGAGATTGGACGTGAGGAGCTTATTTCGGTTGACGACGAGGTTGAGCTCGCGCGCCGTATTCGTCAGGGCGACGATAGGGCACTCGACAAACTGACCCGCGCAAATCTGCGCTTCGTGGTTTCGGTGGCTAAACAGTATCAGAACCAGGGACTGAGCCTACCCGATCTTATCAACGAAGGAAATCTCGGCTTGATCAAAGCAGCGCAAAAGTTTGACGAAACGCGAGGATTCAAGTTCATCTCCTATGCCGTGTGGTGGATCCGCCAGTCAATTCTGCAGGCGCTCGCCGAGCAGAGCCGAATTGTCAGGCTTCCTCTGAACCAGGTTGGTTCGCTCAACAAAATCACCAAGGCTCTCTCGAAATTCGAGCAGGAGAATGAACGTCGCCCATCCCCCGAGGAACTTGCCGATGTGCTTGATGTTCCTGTAGAAAAAGTGGCCGACACGCTCAAGGTCAGCGGACGTCACATCAGTGTGGATGCTCCCTTCGTCGAGGGCGAAGACAACAGCCTTCTCGATGTCCTGACCAACGATGACTCCCCCGCCGCCGATTCCACGCTCACTCAGGAATCCCTCTCCAGAGAAGTAGAGAGAGCACTCCATCAGCTGCCTGAGCGTGATCGTGAGATCCTTAAGATGTTTTTCGGAATAGGCTATCAGGAAATGACCCTTGAAGAGATCGGTGCTAAGTTTGAACTTACCCGCGAGCGTGTACGCCAGATCAAGGAGAAAGCTATCCGCCGTCTTAAGGGACCCCGTTCGCGTCAGCTCAAAGCCTACCTCGGACAATAACCGATTTTCAACCCATTTCATTCAGGCCCGATGTCTGTTTTCAGACGGTCGGGTCTGTTTTTTTATTCATAATTCCGAAAAAACACACTCTCCGGCTGGTTTTACACCCGAAATGATTATTTTTGTGGATAGAACTCAAAAAGGTAATCATGTCAAGAATATTCGACCTCAAACCAATAACCGTTTCAATCGCGGCTGTAGCCACAGTGATGTCGGCTCCGTCCTTTGCTGTTGCTTCCGGTACGGCCGATACTCCCGTTCAGGAATTTGCTGTCGAGGGCGCNTCGGAATTCTCCCCTGCCAACAAACTTACCCTCTGGTACACTGCCCCGGCAGCTGTCAACGGCTCCGCCAATCCTTGGATGGAATATTCCCTTCCTATAGGTAACGGTCAGCTCGGTGCCTCACTTATGGGTGGCGTGGCTGTCGACGATATAATCATCAATGAAAAGACCCTTTGGGAAGGAAGCAGTTCCTTCGAGAACAAATACGGACGCTACCTGCCCTTCGGATCGCTGGTCGCCACAATGGTCGCCACCGATTTCAAGGCTTCCGATTATGTGCGCTGGCTCGACATAAACGATGCTGTCGGTGGGGTTAGCTTCACCGGACCTGACGGCACATCCTACCGCCGCGAGTATTTCGCTTCTTATCCTGACAAAATTATAGTTGCCGAATATACTGCCTCCGCCCCCGGCAAGCTCAGCGAGCATTTCTCGTTCCGTCCTTCCGAACCCGACGTAGCAGCCGTGCCGGCTTACAGTGATGCTACCGCCTTCATGTGCGGAAAGCTCACTACGGTCAGCTATGCCCTCTGCTTCAAGGTAATCGCCGAGGGGGGTAAGACTTTTACCGGTCCTGAAGGCATCACAGTAGAAAATGCCGATCGAATCACGGTTATCCTCTCGGCCGGTACCGATTACGATCCGCTGACTCCGTCCTACACCTCGGGAACCGATACATTTGCCGAAGTAATCAGAGAAAACGTCGCCAAAGCGGCTGAGAAGGGAGCCAAAAACCTGCTTGCCGACCATATCGCCGACTTCCGACAATATTTCGACCGTGTTAGCTTTGAACTGGGTGGCACCGCAAACAATAAGCCCACCGACCTGCTTGTCGACGCTTATGGCACCGATCCCGCCGGTAACCGCTTTCTTGAAGAGCTTTACTTCAACTATGGCCGTTATCTTTCGATAGCGTCAAGCCGCGGAGTCGACCTGCCGTCAAACCTACAGGGCATATGGAACAACACCAACACTCCGCCGTGGAACTCTGACATCCATAGCAATATCAATGTTCAGATGAACTATTGGCCCACCGAGCCTACAAATCTGAGCGAAATGCATCTGCCTTATCTCAACTATATCATTAACATGGCCGTTAACCAGCCTCAGTGGCATCAGCGCGCTCTGAATGCCGGTCAGACCAAAGGTTGGACGCTCCTCACCGAAAACAATATTTTCGGTAGTGGATCAACATGGGGCGAGAACTACGTTATAGCCAACGCCTGGTATTGCACTCATCTCTGGCAACACTATCTCTATACGCTCGATAAGGAATTCCTTGCCAAAGCATTCCCGGCAATGTGGAGCGCCACCGAGTTCTGGAACGAGCGTCTGAAGCTCGACAAAGACGGTACTTACGTGTGTCCCGACGAATTCTCTCCCGAACAGCTCGCCGTTCCGAGCGAAGACGGCACGGCTCACGCTCAGCAACTCGTTTACGATCTTTTCGCCAATACTCTCGAAGCCGCAAAGATACTCGGCGACCAGGCCGACGTCGACAAGGAGCAACTGGCCGAGATCGAACGCAAGTTCAGCAAACTTGACCGCGGTNTCGGCATTGAAACTTATACCGGCGTATGGGGCGATGAAAACGGCGTGAAGACCGGCGATCCGCTGTTGCGGGAATGGAAAGTTTCGACCTACGACAAAGGCGAGAACGGCCACCGTCATCTGAGCCACCTCATGGCGATGTATCCTTTCGCCCAGATTAAACCGGGCACCGAACTTTACGATGCTGCCAAAAACTCCATGAAGCTGCGGGGCGACCATTCCACCGGTTGGTCCATGGGCTGGAAAATTAACCTCTGGTCAAGGTTCAAGGAGGGCGACAGGGCTCACAAAATCCTCAANATGGCCCTGAAACACTCCGGTTCTTTCGGCGTGAACCAATACAAAGGGGGTATCTATTACAACCTCTATGACTCTCACGCACCATTCCAGATCGACGGTAATTTTGGAGCCACATCGGGTGTGGCCGAGATGCTGCTGCAGAGTCACAACGGTATGCTGGAGCTACTTCCCGCCCTGCCTGGCGCCTGGACNTCTGGCTCTGTCACCGGCCTTCGTGGTATCGGTGGCTATGAGGTCGATCAGAGCTGGAACGGCAGCCATCTCTCTGAGGCACGTATCCGTCCCGACTTCAGCGGTGAATGTATCATTGCTTACCCCGGAATAGAGAATCTGACCGTCACCGACAAGGCTGGCCATGCTGTGAAACCAGTTTCAGCGGCCGACGGTAGAATAACCATCAATGCCATAGCAGGCGAGNAATACNTTATCAGATAATCTCTTTAAGAACCTGCGTAAATACTGACAGCCGGCCTCCTGTGCNGGGACCGGCTGTCTGCATCTTCAGGCTTCAGTTTGTCAGTCGAGCTGCGAATCCTTGAATCCCAGGAAATACAGNACACCGTCGATCCCGATTGTAGAGATCGACTGCGATGCATTTGCCTTCACTTTCGGTTTGGCATGGAAAGCGATTCCCAGACCTGCTGTCGAAAGCATCGGTAGGTCGTTGGCTCCGTCGCCCACTGCTATTGTCTGCATCAGGTCGATCTGCAGTGCCTGAGCCATCACGCGCAACAGTTCGGCCTTTCTGCGGCCGTCTACTATCTCACCTACATAGCGTCCCGTCAGTTTTCCGTCAGGCCCGATCTCGAGCTCATTNGCATANACATAGTCGAAGCCGAATTTCTGCTGCAGATAACGGCCGAAATAAGTGAATCCGCCGCTGAGAATTGCTGTTTTGTAACCCGCTCTGCGGAGCACATTCATCATTCTGTCCACGCCTTCAGTGATAGGTAGTTTCTCGGCGATATCGGCCATGACACTTTCAGGTAGTCCTTTTAGCAGCGCTACTCTTTCGCGGAAGCTCTCGCAGAAGTCTATNTCGCCACGCATAGCCCGCTCGGTAATTTCTCTGACCTGTTCGCCTACACCGGCGCGGTCGGCGAGTTCGTCGATCACCTCGGTACGGATCAGTGTCGAATCCATATCGAAGCATATCAGGCGGCGGCAACGACGATACATGTTATCCTCCTGCAGCGATATATCAACCTCTCCTTTCGAAGCCAGAGCCATGAAAGCCTTCTGCATTGCGTCACGACCGTGAAGCGGCGTCCCGCGCACCGACATCTCAACGCACTGCCTGCGTTGTTCATTCCCGCTTCCATTGTCATCCCCCTCGAGCGACATCCGGCCTGTCAGGCGGCGTATCGCATCGATATTCAGCTCCTCGTCGGCCACTATGCGGCTCACGGTAGCTATATGACTTGCTCCAAGCTGACGGCCAAGCAGCGTGATGATCCANCGNTGACGTCCNTGACGCCCTACCCAGTCGGAGTATGCGTCGAGCGATACGGGTGTGAACCTCACGTCCACCCTCAGCTCATAGCTCCTGAACAGAATATCCTTCATGATATCACCCGATCTTGCGCTGTCGGTCTTGATCAGAAAACCGAGCGAAAGATTATGATGAATATCAGCCTGACCGATATCAAGAATCTGAGCGTCGTGACGGGCAAGGATCTCGGTAAGGGCGGCTGTCACTCCCGGGTGATCCTGACCGGAAATNTTTATTAGAATGAGTTCGATCATATAATTCCGTATTGAATGGTTAATCGAAAAAAACCTACCAGGGGATCCGGCTAAGATGCCGGATCCCCTGGCGGATTTTATATTAGCTCAGCACGTGAGTGCCTTGTTGCTTACTGATTNAGAACGCCGTCGAGGTTGAACTTCGAGAATTCGAGATCGTTGGCGATCGACTTAACGAGCGAAGGATTGAGCTTGATAGCCTGACGCAGGTTGCTTGTTACGAGCTGAGGATTGTTGGTGCGGGCACCGAGAATAGCCATCAGATAGTAAGTGGTAGCGTCGGGAAGAGTGATCGAAGCGAGAGTGTTGCGGGCTGCTGAGTAGTCCTTGATCACGAGCTGTGCAACAGCTGCGTTGTTGGTCTTGCTGTCAGCGAAAGCCTTTGCAGCGGCAGCATAGTCACCCTGCTTCATATAGTAAACGCCGAGAGCATCCTTGAGTTCCTCAAGACCGGCTGCATTGCCGAAAGCACGGTTGGCAGCTGCATAGTCACCATTCTTCATAGCGATGAGGCCGAGGTTCATCTGAGCTTCGGGGCTCTGGGGATTGAGCTGGGCAGCCTTGGCGAAGTTAGCCTGAGCAGAAGCGTAGTCACCTGCTACATACTGGGCCATACCGAGGTTGTTGAAAGTACGGAAGTCGTTGGGATAAAGCTGACTTGCCTTCTGATAGATAGCAGCCTGACGGGCATTGTCGTCGGTGATGGTGGCAGCATACAGGATTTCGTCAACGCTCAGAGCAGCCGGATCGTTGTCGAAGAAGTTGGCAATCTCTGCATCGCTCTTGCCGATAACGTTAACCGATGCGGTCAGACGCGAGTAGCGGAGCTCGGGAAGGATGTCGGTTGCGAGGGTCTCGAATACGTTGCTCAGGTTCTGGATCTCAGCCATGCGCTGCTCAGGATCCTTATACATGTTGAGGATGCTCAGGATGAGTTCCTTGTCCTGGATGTTGCTTGCCTGAACGAGCTTCTGGAAGCCTTCCCAGTCCTCGGGAGTGAACTGAGCTGTGAGTTCACCGAACTCGGTGATGTTGTCCTTTTTCAGCTTGCCTTCGAGATACTCCTTAGTATTCTTTTCGCGGTGCTCGGCAAGACGGGTATTGAAGTCATACGGACCGTCGGGCGAAGCATACGAAGAAATGTTCAGGCCCTCGATAACGCGCGATGTGTCGGCGTTGGCTGCGATAAGGTCGCTGTTGAACGAGGTCATCTCGGGAGTGGTGAGCTGTCCGGGACGGATGTTTGCCATATTGATCAGGAAGCGGATATCAGCGGTATACTTTTCGTTGATGATGCGCTGGAACTTGTCAGGAGCGATAGCGGGGTTAACCGAGCCTGCATCAGCAAGAGCAGCGGTTGCGATTACGCCGTTGGCCACTTTCACGCGGGGAAGTACATACTGCTTTTTACCCTGAGTAACGTTGAAGTCAAGGAAGAGCTCCGAACGCTGCATTTCGGGCTGATAAACGAAGCTTACGGGAATGGTGACAACACCGCCGTTGTTGTAGCTCACTACGGGAGCATTGCCTCTTACCTTCTCACCCTGGAACTGAGAGGGAGCACTTGCGGTCGACTGGCCACCGTAAACGAGCACGGGAGTAACGGTAACTTCTGCGTTCTTCTTGAAGAATTTCGCAGGAACGTTTGCGGTAACGATTGCGGGTACGGTCGTACCTACTACTTCAAGGGGGTTGGGGTTGGTTGTGAAGTAATCAGCCTGAAACTGATTCATCTTCTTATTACAACCGGTCAACACCAGCATACCTCCTGCAACGAGGAGAGCATAGCTAAGGGTTTTCTTCATAATAGTTGAAAGTGTGAATTATAATGAATTTTGAATATACACAACAGAGCCATTCGCCCTGACAGGGCAAAGGACGATGCAAATATAGTCATTTTTCACCGTACGGAGGGTGTCGGAAGATATATTTTTATTAAAAAGCTTTTTTCATATACTTTTTCGCCTGTTTTCTGAATTTATTGCGTAAATTTGTAGTTCCTCCAGTCGGAGGTTTGTTTTTTTCACTCTAACCGACTTATTTACGCCGATGAGAAAATGGCGCATTGACGACAGTGCAGAACTGTACAACATCAATGGATGGGGACTGAAATACTTCTCCATCAACGAGCAGGGTCACGTTGCCGTGACTCCGCGAGAGGGGTATGCTTCCGTCGACCTCAAAGAGGTCATGGACGAGCTTCAGGTGAGAGACGTAACTGCTCCCGTACTCCTTCGTTTTCCCGACATTCTTGACAACCGCATCGAGAAAATCTCGAAGTGCTTTGCCAATGCGGCTGCAGAATACGGATACACCGCTCACAATTTCATCATCTATCCTATCAAGGTCAACCAGATGCGGCCTGTGGTCGAAGAAATTGTGTCACACGGGCGTAAGTTCAATATAGGTCTTGAGGCCGGCTCAAAACCGGAACTCCATGCTGTCCTTGCGACAAACATAGCCGACAATGCACTGATTATCTGCAACGGCTATAAGGATGAAAACTTCATAGAGCTGGCGCTTCTCGCCCAGAAAATGGGACGCCGAATATATCTTGTGGTCGAGAAAATGAACGAGCTTAAGCTGATCGCTGAGGTATCGCGTCGGCTTGATATCCGTCCCAATATCGGCATCCGCATCAAACTCTCGTCGACAGGAGCCGGCAAGTGGGAGGCCAGCGGAGGCGACCAGAGTAAATTCGGCNTAAANTCCAGCGAACTGCTCGAAGCNCTCGACTTCATGCAGCGCAACGATATAGCCGATTGCCTTAAGCTGATCCACTTCCATATAGGCAGCCAGGTGACCAAAATACGCCGNATAAAGAATGCGCTTCGCGAGGCTACCCAGTTTTACGTACAGCTCACCCGCATGGGCTTCGATATAGACTTCGTGGATATCGGCGGTGGTCTGGGCGTTGACTACGATGGCACGCGAACTTCCACCTCGGAAAGTTCGATGAACTACAGCATTCAGGAGTATGCCAACGATGCCATTTCCGCTCTTGTCGATGTCTGCACCAAAAATGACATTAAGCAGCCAAACATCATCACCGAGAGCGGCCGTTCGCTGACGGCCCACCACAGTGTGCTCGTTTTCCAGGTTATGGAGACCACTGCCCTGCCGAAATGGAAAGACAACGAGGAGATCTCGCCCGATGCCCATGAGCTGGCACGCGAGCTTTACGATATTTGGGACCGTCTGAACCAACCTCGCCTTCTCGAGAGCTGGCACGATGCNCTGCAGATCCGTGAGGAAGCCCTTGACTTGTTCAGCCTCGGTATGCTCGACCTGCGCACTCGCGCAAACATCGAAAAACTTTTCTGGTCGATAGCCCGTGAGGTCAGNGAAATGTCGGCGTCGCTCAAACACGCTCCCGAGGAGATCCGTAAGATCTCCAAGATGATCCCCGACAAATATTTCTGCAACTTCAGNCTCTTTCAGTCGATCACTGACTCNTGGGCGATAGATCAGGTATTTCCGATCATGCCTATCTCACGCCTTGACGAAAGGCCCTCGCGTACGTGCACAATTCAGGATATAACCTGCGACAGCGACGGCAANATAGCCAACTTCATCACCAACCACGGCACNACCCCTTCGCTACCAGTGCATCCTATCAAAAACGGTGANCCTTACTACATGGCTGTGTTCCTTGTAGGTGCCTATCAGGAGATCCTGGGAGATATGCACAATCTTTTCGGCGATACCAATGCCGTTCATCTCTCCGTTTACAAAGACCGTTATGAGATCGACCGCATAATCGACGGTGAGACTGTGGCCGATGTGCTCGACTATGTTCAGTTCAATCCCAAACGTCTGGTGCGAAATCTCGAGACGTGGGTCACCGCCGCAATGAAAGCCGGCCGGATTTCACCAGAAGAGGGCCGTGAGTTCCTGTCTAACTACCGTTCCGGTCTTTACGGCTACACCTATCTGGAAACCGACAACTGAATCCTTGCGTAATGCCNCGTTATTTCATGCGCCTCTCGTTCAGAGGGGCGCCTTTTCATGGATGGCAACGGCAACCCGGTGCTATAAGCGTGCAACAGGTACTCGAGGAATCGCTAGGTCGAATTCTCCGGCTTGAGCCTGTTGCCGTGACCGGAGCCGGCAGAACCGATGCCGGAGTGAATGCTTCGATGATGATAGCACACTTCGATCTGCCGTTTCATTTGCCCGATCCGCCTGCTACGGTCAGAGCACTAAATTCGATAGTTGGCNGCGATATAGCGGTTCAGTCGATAGTTCAGGTTGCCGACGACGCCCATGCCCGGTTCGACGCTACCGAAAGAACCTATCACTATTACTGTGTCACCTGTAAGGATCCTTTCACCTATCCACTGACCTGGAAAGCCCCGGCCAATCTNGATTTCGAAGCCATGAACCGGGCAGCGACGCTGCTGCTCGACACCCGCGATTTCTCGTCGTTCGCCAAGCTCCACAGCGATGCCAAAACGAATATATGCGACGTGAGACGCGCAGAGTGGATACCTACCCCCGGAGGCACCGGCATGACCTTCGTGATCAGCGCCGANCGCTTCCTGCGCAATATGGTCAGGGCCGTTGTAGGAACCCTTGTCGANGTTGGCCGAGGNAAAATGACNGTCGAAGGCTTCCGCAAGGTGATCGAGGCTCACGACCGCTGTAGCGCCGGCACTTCAATGCCCCCGCAGGCCCTCTTCCTCGCCGAAGTGAAATATCCCTATCCGCTCTNGTAACTCACTGCACCCCACCGTCTTGAAACGAAACAATCGAGGGTCGCTTTGGGGTGTTAGTTTTTTTATGTAACTTTGCAGACAACGACGCGCGCCCGGAAGTGCGTTTCGTCGCCTGCCGAAGTATGAGCGGCAGGAGGAAAGTCCGGGCAACAAAGAGCACCATATTCTCTAACGGGGAGCTATCGGTAACGGTAGAGTATCGTGACAGAAAACAACCGCCACGCTGTCAGCCGACAACATGGTAAGGGTGAAAAGGCGGGGTAAGAGCCCACCGTGCATCATGGCAACATGGTGTGACGCACGACTTATGGGTTGCAATGCCAAGTATACCGGCAGCATGTAGGGCGGCTCGTCCGATGCCGGGGGGTAGGCAGCGCAGATAAATGACGGAACGCTCCCGTTATCCCGGCTCCGGCCGGAAGTGGCGGGGCGACATAACCCGGCTTACAGCATCTGCGGGCGCGCGCCGATTTTTCGTTTTTTTATTGCCGCGAAAACTCTTTACCCCTGCCGGTTGTATATTAANTATACGTTTTGATGCAGGCATCAAGGCTGACAAATTAAACATTCACCCCTCAAAACAAAAAACTATGAAAGCTTTTAAGACATTATGCTCCGCCGCTCTTGCAGCATGTTTAGTATTGGCTACAAGCTGTAGCAGCATGACAAACATGGGTAAAGGAGCCGCCATAGGCGGAGGCGGCGGTGCTGCCGCAGGTGCAGGTATAGGTGCCCTGATCAACGGTGGCAAAGGTGCTGCAATAGGCAGTGCTATCGGTGCGGCTGTAGGTGCCGGTGCCGGTATGCTTATCGGAAAGAAAATGGACAAGCAGAAAGCCGAACTCGAAAAGGAGCTTCAGAACACNGCCACCATCGATACCGTGACCGATACCAATGGTCTCACAGCAATCCGCGTCACCTTTGAAGGCGGTATTCTGTTCCCCACCAACGGTACTACCCTGAGCCAGAGCGCCCGCAAGGACCTCACCAAGTTCGCTGCATCTCTGCTGGCCAATCCCGACACCGACGTCCGCATCTACGGTTTCACCGACAATACCGGTAGCATGGCCGCAAATACGAAGGTTGCCAACGGACGTGCTGATGCCGTGATGACCTATCTGCTTGACAGCGGTGTCGCTGCTTCCCGACTTTATGCCGAGGGACGTCCTATGACCGACTATGTAGCGCCAAACACTACCCCCGAAGGTCGTGCCCAGAACCGCCGAGTTGAGATTTTCATCATGGCTAACAAGGCAATGATCGAAAAGGCCGAGAACGGCACACTGAATTAACCTTTTTCCTGAACTTTTCACTCCGGACCACAGCCTCTGTGCATGGTCCGGAGATTTTATATTTATGCCGATCATTCTGCTAATCATTCTTCTACTCACACCGTTTACTGTCATCGGCCAAACCCTTACGGCCCACAAAGGCGAGGTCGCAAACGGTTATGATTACTGGCTCTATACCCCCGATAATTCCATTGCCGAGGAGACTGAGCCTAAACCTGTCATAATCTTCCTGCACGGAGCAAGTCTTTGTGGAAGAAACCTTGAAAAAGTAAAGCGCTACGGCACTATCGATGCCATCGAGAAAGGGCGCAAGCTCGACGCCTATNTTATAGCCCCACAGAATCCNGGAGGATCNTGGAATCCGGTCAAAGTTATGAATGTGCTCGACTATGTGTCGGACTACCATAACGTTGACTACGATCGCGTGTATGTAGCAGGAATGAGCCTGGGAGGGTTCGGCACCATCGATCTCGCNGCAACCTATCCCGACCGAATAGCAGCCGCGATGGCCATCTGCGGCGGTGGTACCGTAGCCGATCTGTCNCCGCTCGCCGAAGTTCCGCTCTGGATAGTCCACGGAACTGCCGACAGAGCCGTTAGTATATCGCAGAGCGATAAAGTCGCTGACAAAATCAAAGAATCTGATCCCGACGCCTCGCGTCTGGCCTACGACCGTGTGGAGGGATGGACCCACGGCACACCCGCCCGTCTGTTCTACCTTCCGGAGACCTACGAATGGCTGCTGAGCCACACCCTGAAAGACCCTGAAAGAAACATCAGCGATACTTTTACTCTCGACAACGCCCTGCTACGCACAGCTTACACAGGGCTGCGGTCGATGAAAGTGAAAGGCAACAAAAAGCGGCGCACACCAAAGCGCGCCGCCCGTCTGAAAAAATAGTCTGACTCTCCGGTTAAGATTGCAGCCCGTCGCGCCTCAACAGCGCCGAGACATCCGCATCACGGCCTCGGAACCTACGGTAAAGCAGCGCCGGATCTTCTGAACCGCCGCGCTCCAGAATGTTCTTGCGGAACGAAGCCGAAGCCTCCGGGTTAATGACGCCGTCGGTCTGCATAGCCTCGAAAGCATCGGCCGCAAGCACCTCAGCCCATTTATAGGAATAGTACCCTGCTGCATATCCTCCGGCGAAGATATGGCTGAACTGGGGCGAGATGGCGGTATCTGAAGGATCGTTGAATATCCTTACAATTTCNGTAGCCTTACGTTCGAAACCCACAGGGTCGGCGGTAGCTTCAGCCGACGCGAAGGCATCGGGAAGCATGTGCCAGGCCATATCGAGATAACCGAAGTTCAACTGTCGGATACACTGATAGGCAGCGCCGAAAGTCAATGAACGCCGCCATGCGTCCACAAGATCGGCAGGAGCAGGCGTGCCGTCCGAATAATGGTGAGCTGCCTCTGAAAGAAAAACGTCGCAAGTAGCGAAACCCTCGTTCATCTGCGAAGGTAATTCCACGAAATCCCGNCGTACATTTGTTCCGGCCGTACCGGCATAGCGGCATCGGCTCAGCAATCCGTGAAGGGCATGGCCGAACTCATGCAGCAATGTCTCGACATCNCGCGGACGTAGCAATGCCGGTTTATCCCCCGCCGGAGGTGCGAAGTTGGTGACGATCGTGATGTGCGGCCTAACATCCTGGCCATCCTTATCATGATGCTGCGGGCGGAACTCTGTCATCCACGCGCCGGGCCGCTTAGATTCGCGGGTGAAGAAATCCATATACAGCAGGCCGATATAGCTGCCGTCGGAATCATTCACGCTGAACACCCTCACGTCGGGATGATATCTCTCGACATCCTCACGCTCGGTGAATGTGATTCCATACAGTTTGTTTGCAAGCGAGAAGGTTGCTTTCACTACATTGTCAAGAACAAGATAGGGCCTGAGCGCCTCCTCATCGAAACTGTATTTTGCCTGACGGAGTTTGTTGGAATAATACTGATAGTCCCATGGCTCAAGTGTATGACCGGCGAAAGCAGCGACCTCGGCCAGCTCTTTCTCGAGTGGCGACGAATATGCCTTTCTGAGATTGTCGAGCAGCTTCATCACATTTTCCGGAGTATGGGCCATATTGCGCTCCACTCTCAGCTGAGCCGCATTGTCATAACCGAGTATCTGGGCATTGCGGCGACGTATCTCGGCAATGCGCGAGAGCACGGGCAGATTATTATAATCCCCTTTCATATTCCTGCCGCAATAGGCAAGATAGAACTTACGGCGAACATCGCGGCTATCGGCACTCTTCATCACGGCCATATAGGTAGGCTGATCAAGACCAAAGCGCAGAGTTCCCTGCTCACATCCGGCTTTCTCCGCCTCTTGGCGTGCTTTGTCGACAAGATCTGCGTCTATGCCGGGCGCCTCGCTTTCAGCGATCTCAACCTTCGTGGCATTAAGCTCGTTGAGGACATTATTGCCGAATCGGGCCACAAGTTCCGACTGTTCCGAAGTGTTTTTCTTAAATTCCTCTTTCATCTCACCGCTGAGCAATGCTCCACCCAGGCGGAAAGAATGGTAGCGATCTTCGAGCAGGGTGAGTTGCTCCGGCTCAAGATTCTCCGCCCCGCGGTTCTCATAGACCGTCTTGACACGCTCCCATAGCTTCTCGTTCATCGCTACTGCAAGCGAAAACTCCGAAAGCTTCGGACTCATACGCAGCTGAATCTCCATCATCCGGTCGCTGCTCAGTGCTGATACGAGAGGACCGAAAGCATTCAATACACGTTCGAGATCAGATCCGGCCCTATCAAGAGCCTCAACCGTATTGGCGAACGTTGGAGGTTCGGGATTATCAGCGATCTCGTTCACCTCTTCCAGGGCCTTTTCGATTCCGCGCTCTATCGCGGGTTCATACATCCCGACATCTATCAGCGAGAAAGGTATCGAACCATCGAAAGTGCCGGTATAATCTTTAAAAAAAATATTTTCCATCTTTGAATTCTCTTGATATTTTGAGAACCGATATTTAAATGCTCGATCCCATCTGGCGTGACATACGTAGGGCTCTGTCGGCGATAAGATCAATGGTTATGGGATCTATTCCTTTTGCTTCGAGTATTTTCCGGTCGCTTGCAAGCTCCGATTCAAACCGTGCGGTATCAAAATTATAGTCGGCGATGGCCGATGCATAGTGTTCGGCAGCCTCACCGTAGCGGTTGAAAATTATATCGAGGTGACCCAGATTCATCAGATCGGACGGCGAGAATCCTCCCGGCATACGTCCGAGCGAAGCATATGAGTCNCGCGAGCGCTCATACTCCCCGGTCATGAACAGACACCAGGCTATCAGGCGCATTGTACGCTCGCCGGGGTTCAGATAGTCGGCTTTGTAATACAGATTCAGAGCCTCTTTCGGACGTCCCGACTCAAGCAAGGCACCTGCAAGCGACATTATCAGCGACATATTTTCCGAGTCGAGCTCATAAGCCCGGCGAAGATAGTCAACCGCCTCACTGCTCCGCCCCAGAGTGCGCAGAATCGATCCGATACGTTTCAGGGTCCACAGGCTATCGCCACGCAGCAGATCGCTGTTCTGATACATTTCGAGAGCACCCGACAGATCGCCGCCACGCTGCATCGCGTAGCCTATCTTCTGATAGATCTCGGCGGTGGGTATTCCCGCATCGGCAACCGCTCTCAGCAACGGGAGAGCATTGTCATAATGGCCGCGTCTGAACAGAAATTCAGCTGTAGTGGCAGCAAGCTCCGAATCTCCGGCGAAAAGGCCACGCAGACTTTCGGATTCAAGCGGCCGCCCGGCGTTGAGAAACGGGTCGCGGAATTCATTCTTACGACGGAAAAGGCGGAAGAACCGGTAAGCGTTCTGCACGTATCGGCGCGCGACGTTGGCGCTCTTCTTCAACTGTTCGTCAAGATCAGATTTCATATCCTCGTTCATTGCCTCGGCCTGTTCTTCAAGTGCCTGCATCATGTTGGTGAAGCCTGTGCCACCCATGTGGCCGGTGAGCAACATGAGCGAATACTTGTCGCTATCACACAATACAGGCATCGACTGAACCAGCCGCGAAAGCTTTGCAATAGCCTTGTCGCCGGCTTTCCGCACCACAGACTGGCCTGTAT
The DNA here is from genome assembly GCA_014801735.1 of Bacteroides sp. Next base: position 328,667 of record JAAVDO010000006.1, read on the forward strand.
GGAACGGAAGGAACCAGTTGCTCGGATCATTGAAGAAGGAAAAACTCTTTAGCGACGAGAAAGTCGACATCATGACATCCGACCCTTCAAGCTGAAGGTCGTTCATCTCGCGCAGCTTGTCGGCCAGACCCGAATGGCTCATCAGTTTATCCCATTCGGGATTCTCTTCGATCGACGATAGATCGACGCGACCCTCGGCATCGCGTGTGAGGTCGCTTATACGACGGTCGATCTCAGGTTTCAGCTTCATAAGTTCGGGCAGCACCTCGTCGGTCATCTTGCGGCTTATGCGTTCGGTGTCGAATGCACATACGGTCTGCCTTACCACCATCTCNAGATCCTTGCGTCGGCGCGGGTTTCCATCTGCCCAGGCGTCAAGATCAGTCATACCGCGCGAATTGACAAGGGCAACCATTACAACCGCCGTCAATGCTTCGATAGCGACAGGTGTATCAGGATTGGCGGAGTAGGTATCCAGGAGTAATTTATTCCTACGCGCATCTGCCCACTCCGTTGCTCCAAGCATAAGTGCCGACACGAGCAGACGGCGCACATGGTCGGGCAACGGAGAATCGTTGCTGACACCATATCGAGCCAAAACTTCTTGATCGGCGTCACTCAGCGGATATGTAGTCCATATCCGGTTGAAAAGACGCTGNTCCATACTCTCGAGCGTCGCAATATCGGCGCCTGCCTTCTGAGCTGACAGATAGCGCTCGATCAGCAGAGCCGGTGTATCGTCGGGACGAGTCCTTTCAAAACGCAGCACTGAGTAATAAAGCGACGGAGTATCAATGCTTTTNGCCTCGCGAAGCATCAGATCGCCAAGAGCAAGAGCCTCTCTGCACAACGACGCGTAATGGTCAGGCCTGCTGTCATCCTTTCCGCCCGTCATGGCAAAATCACTCATAAAGTGGTAATTCTCACGGGCACCGCGCAATTTCTCGCGTATGGCCCACGGCACTCTGACCAGGGCCGCCACTTCGTCGAGGCGATCGAAAGCTTCTTCCAGGCGTCCCTGACGCACTGAGGCCGACATCGACCGGATACGGCCCTCTATATCTTTAATATCCAACTGATAAAAATTTACAAATGTAGAACTGAAATAAAAATTCCGGCATCGTTACACCTCGGATGAACCGTTNTGGCAAACTTATCCTGTGGTATAACATTTTCCATGATTACAAAGTTACAAAAACCATGCCACATTTCGCCGTAAGTACCCNCAGAGAGTAAAAAGCGGAAAAAATNATCTAATTAACAATTCTTAACCATAAATTTGTAACTCTTATTTGAAAATTCTCGTCTATGGTATAGTGATTCTTACTGCTACTCCTCTCTCAGTCATAATTAATACCTATCGAACCGCTAAATTATTACAAACGAAAAAAAATAGTCACAAATTATCATATTTTGTNATGACTGACACATTATTTCACAATAAATTTATAAATTTGCACAATCGACAGAATATTTCTGTCACCTGTAAATCTTAATACCTATCTTAATACCTAAAAGTATGAGGGGAACAAGGATAAACCGCATCATAATAATGGGCCTGAGCTGTATCGCGCTTTGTGCCTGCAGTAAGCAATCGGCCGACGATGACANATCGAAAGAGTCGGTTCAGCTCAAGGCCGACAATATCATACCGGAGGTTGAAACAATCACCCTTGAGGAGACGGCGCTTAATCATGACATCGTGAGCAACGGCCACGTGAAAGCTCGCGAATCGGCCGATCTTACGTTCAGGACTCCGGATATCGTCAGCGAGATATTTGTGAAAAACGGTCAGCATGTGCGTAAAGGCCAGCCCCTTGCTCGTCTTGACCTGTTCAAGCTGGAATCTGAGAAGAAAAAGCAGCTCGCNACTCTCGATCAGGCAGAACTTCAGATGAAAGATGTGTTGATCAGTCAAGGTTATGACCCCGAAAATCTGTCGAAGATACCTNAGGATGTAGTGAAACTGGCCCGCGTGAAGAGNGGAATGGAGCAGGCCGAAGCATCCTATAATTCCGTACTCAAAGACATAGAGCAAGCAACTCTTATAGCTCCATTCGACGGAGTTGTNGCCAATATGAAACTTCAGAAACATTCGGTGGCCCCCTCATCGGAATCGGCAATGCGCTTGATCAACGACGGTTTGATGAATATCGAATTCCCGATTCTTGAAAGCGAGCTGGCTATGATAAACGTAGGCGAACTAATCGAGGTAACACCTTTCGCTGGCGGAGAAACACAGAAAGGACAGATCACTGAGATCAACCCGATGATNGACGAAAATGGCCATGTCAACGTCATAGCATCGATCNCTGGAGCGAAAGGTTTGATCGACGGAATGAACGCNCGTGTCAGAATCACCCGTAACCTCGGACAGCGCCTTGTGGTTCCCAAAAGTGCTGTTGTGCTCCGCACNGGCCGTCAGGTGGTGTTCACCTATCAGGACGGCAAGGCAATGTGGAACTACGTGACTACCGGCTTCGAGAATCTTGACAGCTATGAGATTACCGAAGGATTAGAGGCGGGACAGACCGTCATAATAGGCGGCAATGAGAATCTAGCCCACGAAGCCCCGGTGAAGCCAGTAGCCGGAAAGAGTAAAACCGCGGATAAAGAGTAAGAATGGTTGAGTTCCTGATAAAACGTCCTATAGCAGTCATCATGGCCTTTCTGGCTCTGGTGATTCTGGGGTGTGTTACTTTCGTTACACTACCGGTATCGCTTCTGCCCGACGTATCCATCCCTCATATCACCATCCAAGTGAATGGCGACAATATGTCGGCGCGTGAACTTGAGAACACAATGGTTGTTCCGCTCCGGCGTCAGCTCATGCAGGTTTCAGGCCTCAACGAGCTCAAGAGCGAGACACGCGACGGTTCGGCAGTTATAAAGCTGACGATGGAATATGGCGTCAATACCGACCTTGCTTTCATCGAGGTCAATGAAAAGATTGATGCCGCAATGAATCTGCTGCCCCGCACCGCCACTCGCCCGAAAGCCGTGAAAGCAAGTGCAACGGATATTCCTGTCGTATATCTGAGCATGACATCGCGCTATGGCGAGGAAGGCTTCCTGAGCATGAGCGATATAGCCGAAAATATCGTGATGCGCCGGCTGGAACAGCAGCCCGAGATTGCGATGGTCGATGTGACCGGTATTCCGGGCAAGGAGCTGAGACTGCAGCCNGACTACACTTTGATGCAGTCGGCCGGCGTGACACTGTCGGATATAGAGTCGGCTCTCGAGGCAAATAATGCCGAGCCGGGCAGCATGACAGTGAGAGACGGCTACTATGAATACAATATTCATATTTCCAATCAGCTGCGCACACCCGAAGATGTGAAGGCCGTGAAACTTCTGAAAAACGGACGAATGCACGAGCTGGGTGAATTCTGCGATGTTCGTCTTGTCGAGCGTTCGGCTTCCGGCTATTCGACCTACGGCGGCAACAGGGCTGTCACCATGGCTATAATCAAGCATGATGCCGAGAGTATGGATGCGATGGAGGAAGCAGTCGACGAGACTATCGCCTATTTCTCGGAGCAATACCCTGAATTGGTTTTCAACAAGAGCCGCAGCCAGACGGAGCTACTTGATTTCACGATCGACAATCTGGAGCAAAACCTGTTGCTCGGACTCATACTGGTGTTTGTGGTCTGCGCTCTGTTCATGAGAAGCATCCGTCTGCCGTTTGTCATCGGACTTACGATTATAGTTGCTGTCATAATCACTTTCCTGCTGTTCTATCTATTTAAAGTTTCGATCAACATCATCTCGCTTGCAGGTCTGATTCTTGCCGTCGGAATGATGATCGACAACTCTGTGATAGTTGCCGAAAACATCACCCAGTATCGTCAGCGCGGCACTCCCCTGATGGAAAGCTGTGCCCAGGGAACTACAGAGATGATCACGCCAATGCTTAGTTCGTCGCTGACCACGGTTGCCGTTTTCGTTCCTCTCGTGTTCATGAGCGGAATCGCCGGAGCCATATTCGCCGACCAGGCATTTTCGATCACTGCCGGACTGGCGGCATCTTACGTTGTGGGTATCACACTTATGCCGGTGTTATATTACATTTTCTATCGTCAGCGCAAAGGCCACCGTGAACGACCCGTAAAGATGGAATCGTCGGAGTCGTCGGCTCTGATACGATTTTACGACAAAGGCATAGACTGGATATTCGCTCACAAGACACTTTCGATAGCTTTCGTAATTCTTACGGTAGCGGCGACCTGGCCGATGTTTGATATGCTCGACACCGAACGTATGCCGAAAATCGACAGCAGCGAAACCATGCTGTCGGTAGACTGGAACCAGAATATCAACATCGACGAAAACCGGAGGCGAACCGACTGGCTCTCCTCTGTCATCGACTCAATGACCGTGGAACGCTCAGCGTCGGTAGGAATTCAGGATTATCTTTTGGGCGATCAGTCGGGTATGTCGACGGCCGAAGCCGAGATGTATTACCGCACCTCGTCGCCTGCCATGCTGGCACCCATGAAAGAGAAACTCGGGAAGAGTCTGCGCGAAAAATATCCTGAGGCAAGTTTCGAGTTCTTTGCCCCTGCCAATGTGTTCGAGAAAGTTTTCTCATCGTCCGAGCCTCCGCTCGAAGCACGCCTGATGCTTAAATCGGGAAACGCTCCGGCAGCTGTGAGACTCGCGACAGGAATGCTGAACAGGTTACAGGATCTGACCGGCAACCAANTTCTTGAAATACCTCTGCGCGAACAGATCAACATAACGATCGATCATGAGCGACTGGCGCTTTACAATGTCAGCTATGAGGAAGTGAACCGGGCTCTGCAGACCGCATTCAAAGGATCGCAGACCGCCACCCTACGCTCTTATCAGGAATACATTCCCGTGCAGATAACCAACCATGGACAAAGCATAGCCGAAGTGCTTGGTAACACTCTGGTCAAGAGCCGTCCAGACAGATCGGGTAAGGTGACAGAAGTGCCTTTGAACGCACTTGTCCACACAAGCAGGTCGAAAGATTTCAAGACAATAACAGCCTCGTCGGGTGGCGAATATATCCCTTTGGCATTCGACGTGAATGCCCGCGAATCGAAAAAATTGATGACCGACGTGTCACGTGAGGTCAATGACGAGGGCAATTTCGATGTAAGCTATGCAGGCTCGCTGTTCTCCAACAAAAAAATGATGAACGAACTCACAGTGATTCTGCTGGTTTCGATGCTGATGATGTATTTCATCCTGTGCGCTCAGTTTGAAAGCTTTTCGCAGCCGCTGATAGTATTGCTTGAAATACCGATCGACATAACCTTCGCTCTGCTGAGCNTGTGGATATGCGGTCAGACCCTGAACCTTATGTCGGCCATCGGCATCATCGTGACCTGTGGTATTGTTGTCAACGACTCGATTCTGAAACTCGACGCCATCAACGAACTGCGCAAGGAAGGAATGCCGCTTCTGCAAGCCATACACACCGCCGGACAACGCCGACTGAAAGCAATAATCATGACATCGCTGACAACTATCTTCGCAATGGTGCCGGTGCTGTTCACATCCGATATGGGATCGGAACTGCAACGTCCGCTCGCTATTGCCATGATCGGCTCGATGATAGTTGGAACACTTGTCAGTATATTCATCATACCACTTGTATATTACCTAATCTACAGAAATAAAAATGCTGCGCAGACTGCTTAATATAATTGTTCTGAGCTGGATCGCGGTTCAGGGAATAAACGCTTCGGAAAAGGTGACGCTGACCCTCAGCGAGGCCGTGAGACTCGCCAACGACTCTTCGCTGACAGCATTCCGCTATCAGAATCTCTATGCATCGGGCTACTGGGAATGGCGTACATTCAAGGCCAACCGCCTGCCGAGCTTGTCGTTAAGCCTAACTCCGGCCCGCTACTACCGCTATATCTCACAGCGATATAACTCGACAACCAATGAAGACGTGTTCCGCACCCAGCACTCCTACTCGGCTGACGGAGGCCTGTCGGCATCGCAAAATGTCGACTTCCTGGGCGGCTCGCTATATATGGAAACCGATCTGGAGTATCTGAGGAATTTCGGCGATACGAAAAACAATCAGTTCTCAAGTGTGCCTTTCAGAATAGGCTACCGTCAGGAACTGATCGGCTTCAATGGCCTCAAATGGGAAAAGAAAATCGAACCCGTGAAGTATGAGAAAGTGAAGCGTGAGTTTATCTACAACATGGAATCGGTTTCGGAAGAAGTAGTTACATATTTCTTTGCCCTTGCCTTGGCTCAATCGGAATATAAACTCGCGCTCGAGAACCTCGCCTCGAGCGATACACTCTACACCATAGGAGAGCGACGCTTCAAAATCGCCTCAATCTCGCAGGCCGACCTCCTGACTCTGAAGCTCGATAAGGTTAATGCTGAAAACTCACTCGAAAACGCCTTGATCGGCATAAAGCGCGCCCGATTCGCATTGGCGTCCTACCTTGGAATGGATACCGAGACCGAGCTTGAGGCTGTGTTGCCAGGCAAACCTATGGTTATCGACATNCCACTGCAGGTTGCCCTTCAGCATGCACGTGAAAACAATCCGACGCTTATGGGCCACAAGCAAAGCATACTTGAAGCTGAGCGGGATGTGAGCAAAACCCTTGCCGAATCGCGTTTCAACGCATCGGTCAACGCAAGTGTGGGCTTCAACCAGGTTGCCAACAAGTTTACCGATGCCTACAGAAACCTTGCCCAACAGGAACTTGTGTCGGTATCGATCACCGTGCCGCTGATCGACTGGGGTGTAAGAAAGGGCAAGTATAACATTGCCCGCAATACACTGAATGTAGCAAAGATAGCTGCCAGACAGGACGAACTGTCGGTAGAACAGGATGTCACAATGACCCTGAGTGATTTCGCAACCCAGCAGCGCCTTGTNATGAGCGCAGAAGAGGCCCTTGATCTCGCCGACATGGCTTACCAGCAGACCCGTCAGCGCTTCATCATAGGACAGAGCGATATCAATAGTCTGACNCTNGCCCACACACGCCAGCAGGAAGCGAGCAAAAACTACATCAACTCGCTTCAGAACTACTGGCTGAGCTATTTCAAGATCAGAAAACTGACGCTGTTTGATTTTGAAATGAACACCCCCATTTCCGTATCGTTCGACCGCGCCCTCGGAGTGGACTAAAATATCTGTCACGTGAGCAGCAAACGCTACATATCTTCGTTTTCGGTCATCATCGCCTTCATAGCCCTGTCGATACTGGGGTGTGCGGTGTTGCCGCTGTTGCCGGTAAAACTCAATCCGTCGGAGAATCTGCCGGCCATCACTGTGTCATTTTCGATGAACAACAGTTCGGCGCGCACGGTGGAATCGGAAGTGACAAGCAGACTGGAGTCGATGCTGACCCGTGTCAGTGGCGTGAAGCATGTGAAGTCAACGTCGTGGAACGGCGGAGGAAACATCGTACTNGAACTCGACCGCAACTCCGACATCGACCACGCCCGCTTCGAGGCAGCCATGATAGTGAGACAGGCATGGTCGAGCATGCCCGAAAACACCAACTATCCGCAGATAGCGGTGAGACAGGTCGACGACAAGGCATCCCGGCCATTCATGAGCTACACTATCAATGCCGGTGTGCGCCCCTCGGAGATCATGCGTTATGCCGACGACAATATCAAGCCTCAGCTGAGCCGTATTCCGGGAATCGCCAAAGTAGAGCTCTCGGGAGCCACCCCATTGGAATGGAGAATAGAATATGACCCACAGCAGCTCGTGACCCTGAATCTGACACCGTCGGATCTTCAGAATGCCATAATCAAGCATATCGGATCGCAATATCTCGGGCTGGCCCTTCCAGCTCCTACAGACAGCTGCAACTGGATCAGACTTATGATCGCAAATCCGGATGCAACCACGGGGCTTGACCTGAGCACGATAACAGTGACCCGCCATAATGACCAGATAATAACCCTTGACAAGATAGCCAAACTTGAACACGACGAGGCCGCTCCGACAAGCTATTTCCGCATCAATGGCCTGAATTCCATATATCTGAACATCACCTCGACCGATGATGCAAACCAGATCGAACTGAGCGCCAAGGTGAAAGAATGTCTGGCTGACATGAATCTGCCCGAAGGCTACATGCTCAATCTGAGTTACGACGCTTCGGAGTCGATAGGGCGAGAACTGTCGACTATATATTTCCGGACGGCGCTGACGGTGCTGATTCTTCTTGTGTTCGTAGGACTCATAACACTGAGCTGGCGATACCTGACGCTAATCACCATCAGCCTTGCCATAAACATGGCAGTTGCTTTCCTGGCCTACTATATTCTGAAAGTCGAGATACAACTGTACTCGCTCGCCGGTATTACCATATCGCTCAACCTTGTGATCGACAATCTGATAGTAATGACCGAGCACATCACTCGCCGTCATAACCTCAGAGCCTTCTCGGCCGTACTGGCTGCAACTCTCACAACTATCGGNGCCTTGTCGGTAGTGTTCTTTCTCGACGAGAAGACTATGCTGAGCCTAAAGGACTTCGTGATAGTTGTGATTGTCAATCTAAGCATATCTCTTCTGGTAGCCCTGCTTCTTGTCCCTGCGCTCGTAGAGCGGATGAAACTGAGGCTTAAAGTGACCAAGAAGAGAAAATTGCGCCGCGTGCCGATCTACATAATGCGCATTTACTCGAAAACCGTCAGCTTTCTATGCCGTCACAAGGGTTGGNTATACACGGCCTTCATACTTGGTTTCGGTCTGCCTGTGTTCCTGCTGCCCGAGAAGATAAAAGGAGAGGGCAAATTTGCTGAATATTATAACGCCACGATAGGATCACCGACTTATAAGGACAAAATCAAACCCTGGGTGGACAAGTGTCTTGGAGGCAGTCTGCGACTGTTTGCCGAAAAGGTGTATAACGGCGGTTATTTCAGCCGCGGAGAATATGAACCTGTGGTGTATATCAATGCCAATCTCCCAAACGGCTCTACACTGGGACAGATGAATGCCCTGATGGGAAAAATGGAGGCTTTCCTGACAACGCAGGAGGGAGTGAGACAATTCCAAACCTCAATATACGGACCGAGACGCGGATCGATTGCGGTGTATTTCACACAGGAAGCGCAACAAACCTCGCTGCCCTACAGACTCAAATCGGAAGCCATCGCCAAAGCCCTGACCCTCGGAGGCGGAAGCTGGGGAGTATGGGGCCTGGAAGACCAGAGTTTCAGTAACGACGTGAGAGAGAGTGCCGGCAACTACCAGATAAAGATGCGCGGCTACAATTACGACGAGCTATGGAAANACGCCGAGGTGCTCCGCGACACACTTCTTGCACACAAGCGAATACGCGAGGTGATACTGAACTCAGAGTTCTCATATTGGAAAGACGACTACACGGAGTTCTATCTGGAGATTGACAAGACCAAACTTGCCAAAGACAGCCTGTCGGTTGCCGATCTTTTCAATGCCATCAAGCGTGAGATAGGACGAAAGCAGTCGGCNGGATCGCTTTCCACTCCCAACGGTTCGGAGCAGATATGGCTGCATTCCGACCAGACCAACCGGGATGTNTGGGGNTTCATGAACATACCCATTCAGATCGGTAAAAAGCATGTGAAAATATCCGACTATGCTGCCATAGAACGCCGCCAGACACCACCTGACGTGGTGAAGGAGGATCAGGAATACATTCTGTGTCTGCAATATGAATATATCGGCAGCAGCACACAGGGACAGAGAGTTCAGGAGCGTATTCTGGAGCAATTCACACCCCAGCTACCGATGGGCTATCACGCAGAGAAAGAGCAGTGGTCGTGGAATTTCGGCAAGGATGCCAAGCCATATCTGCTTCTTGGCCTGATAGCTATCATAATATTCTTTATCTCAGCAATTCTGTTCGATTCACTCAGACAGCCGNTCGCTATCATTTTTGTAATTCCGGTGTCGTTTATCGGAGTGTTTCTGACGTTCTATGTATTCGACCTAAAATTTGATCAGGGAGGATTCGCAGCATTCATATTGCTGTGCGGTATCACGGTCAATGCTGCTATCTACATAATCAATGAATANAATTCATTAAGAAGAAATTATCCGAAAGTATCGCAGGCCAAGATCTATATGAAATCGTTCAGAATCAAGATCACGGCAGTGCTACTGACAGTGCTGTCGACAGTATTGGGTTTCATACCGTTTGTGATCGGCGAAACTAAAGAAGGATTCTGGTTCCCGCTTGCCGCCGGCACGATGGGTGGCCTGATAATGTCGCTCGCGGCNATTTTCTTCATGCTTCCACTGCTTATCCTGCCAAGGNCGGAAAAGAAAATCCGGCCCAAAAAGCGTCGCAAAAAGAAACTTGGGGGCAAAGTTAAAGCTGAGCCCTCAGCGAGCCTTGCGGAGCAGAATGTAGATTGGATGGTAGGTGAGGGAGGAGAGACCCGATCTGAGAAGTGAGCGTAGGGAGGCGATTCCCCGCGAAGCGCCCCCGGCGTTAACTCCCGTAAGGCGTAGATGGGCTATTATCTCAGCAGGGCCACTGAAATCAAGGCGGATATGCTCGGCACTGACGCAAACCTCATCGTCGGGATCGGAAAACGCAGCAGTCGCGATCTGATGCCATCCGTCGGTGTCGATATACTGAAGCTTACGGCTCTGATAGGGATGCAGCTCGCTGAAAGTGTCAGGGCCAAAAGTCGAGAAAACACATACCCCTCCGGGAGGCAGAAGACGACGGCAACGGGTAAGGAATCTCATCGGCGAGTTGAACCACTGTATCGCCGAGGCTCCGACAACAGCATCAGTCCCGCCAACCGGAAAACTACAGATAGCAGTCTCGGCATCGCAGCACTCCACCGCTCTGTCGAGACCGGCACCAGCTCCAAGGGCGATATCCCAAAGACGAAGATCGGCAGGATTGAAAGCATCGAGATACATGCGGGTAAAAGCTCCGGTCCCGACACCGATCTCAAGCACTCTGGGTGAAGGCTGAGAAGAGAAAGCGCTCCACAGAGCGAGCAACCTTTCCGACGCACGGTGCTGAGCGTGAGCGTTGGCATCGTAAGTGGTCGCACCTTCCGAGAAACTCCCGGCCATTTCTTCCTTACCCACAATCTCGCTGAGTAGCACAGGCTGAAAATCAACCAGATGTCCCGAATGAATTATGTGGACATTAGGGTGCCCTGCCCAGGCGCGGCGCTGATTGTCGGATGGAATTATCAGGTCAGTATCTGGAATGTAGACCGAATCGAAAAGTAATTCCGAGGAGGACTCAAAGGGATAGTTTCGGTCGCGGATAGCTGTCAGTTCATCCTTAAGTTCCTGGATATCACGCGCTGGAGCCTTTGCCATAAATGCATTGAAACGTTCCGACGAATCGCACATACGGCGGTTAAACTTCCTGAGACTGCGATCGTTGAGCCCGGCACGAGTACCCTCGAATATTGCAACAGGAATACCTCGGGTGTCGTCGACGGGATAAAGTGTTCCTGCCACAGCAATACATCTGGTAATCGGCAGAATATCCTGATATGCAGCAATAAACGATGCTGCCGCCACAACTCCAAACGACCATCCGATCACACAGATCTCGGAATAACCGTCAAGTTGGAGAACGGAAAAATCAATTTCACGGTAATCCCAGACCACCGTCACGTCGTAGCCCTTGCGCCCAAGAGTGGCGAACGGAGCTGCATCCATGCCCCATCCGGCAAAAAAAAGGATGAGGCGTTTTGCTGACGAGGAGGAGGTGTCGCGGCTTACCGGATAAAACTTCATAACGGGGAAAGTGTAGAGAGTGCGTTGCGCAGAGCAATTACCTGATCAATCGATTGAGCTGCACTAAGACTGATGCGCAAGCGCTCAGTGCCAGGAGGTACAGTTGGAGTGCGAATCGGCAGGACTTTAAGACCGTAATCGCCGAGCAAACGGGCCGAAAGGGCCACAACAGCTTCGGGGTCGCCGACAATATGGGGGAAAATATGGCGACGGTCGGGCGAAAGAACTGCGGCAAGATCGCGCAGATGATCCCTATCGCTATCCATCTCAAGCATACGGCTGAACATGAAAAGAGTCCATCGCGAGACAAGTGGAGGGAGAGCCGTACTGAAAATCAAACTACGGGCCGAGTTGACCACCCAGTTGATTACCGAATAGGAAGCCGCCACAAAGGCTCCGGCAGAGGCGATGGCCTTGCCGAACGTACCGACGATCACATCGACTTCGGCCGGCGATTTGGATGCTGCTACAAGACCGAGACCCGAAGGTCCCTCGACACCTATGGCATGAGCTTCGTCAACGTAGAGTGTAACTTGCGGATACCGGCGGCGGATATCAATGAGCCGATCGATATCGGCACGGTCTCCATCCATACTGTAGACGCTCTCAACGATAACCAAAATGCCGTCAGGATAATCGTCAATTTTACGTTGGATCAGTCGCTCAAGGCGATCGAAATCGTTATGAGGGAAACGAGTGAAGTCGGCCTTACTGAGGATGATGCCGTCAATAATGCTCGCATGAACAAGCTTGTCGGCAAGGATAAGAGTTCGGCCTCCTTTTGCCAAAGCCGGAATCAGACCGGTATTGGCATGATACCCACTGCCCATAAGCAACACGCTGCGGCCATCGTAAAGCGATGAGAGAAATGTTTCGAGCGAACGATGGTCAGCCTGACGGGCAGCGAGGAGCCGGGAAGCGGAAGAAGTGAGGGGTGACATTCGATTCGCGACATCGGCCATGAACTCAGCCTGGAGATCGGTACGCGCCGCAAGACCGAGGTAATCGTTGGAAGAGAAATCGACCGTAGGCGATTTCGACCAATCGTCGGGAATATTCCGGAGATTGCCGGATTGCTCAAGCTCCCGGAGCCGGGTAGCGATATCAATCATCGGGAAGGATTGCGATCATTTGTTGCACGAGGGTGGTCAAATCGCTGTCGGATATGATGTAAGGGGGCATTATATAGACATTCCGACCAAAGGGACGCACCCAGATACCATGTTCCACGCACTTGCTCTGGAACTCACCGACATTGACGGGATTTTTCATCTCGATCACCCCAATAGCTCCGAGCACACGCACATCGACAACCGACGGGAGGCTCCGTGCAGGTTCGAGCAAGCGTTCCATCATCTGCTGAAGATGAGCTATGCGCGGCTTCATATCCTGCTGCCTGAGCAAACGTAGCGAAGCGACGGCCACGCTGCATGCAAGCGGATTGGCCATAAATGTCGGGCCATGCATCATCACCCCGGCCTCGCCGTCGGCAATGGCATCGGCGACAGCACGTGTTGTGAGGACGGCGCTGAGCGTCATATATCCGCCGGTGAGGCCCTTGCCGACACACATGATATCGGGCTGAACTCCGGCATATTCCCAGGCAAAAAGACGACCGGTGCGCCAGAAACCGGTAGCGATCTCGTCGAAAATCAGGTAAACGCCATACTCATCGCAAAGGCGTCGAGCCTCACGAAGATACTGAGGATGATAGAACCACATTCCGCCAGCCCCCTGCACTATCGGCTCAAGAATAAGGGCTGCAATCTCGCCAGACTTTTCTTCAAACAGAGATCGCAGAGGCCCGATATCGGCAGGATCCCAAGCACCGTCGAAGCGACTGCGTGGCTGAGGCACAAAATAGCGAACCGGGAGGGCCGGCCCGAAAGCACCATGCATACCGGTGACCGGATCGCAGACACTCATAGCATTCCAGGTGTCGCCGTGATATCCGGAACGGATAGTGGCGAAATTGGTCCGGTTGTGATCGCCATAGCGCGACACGGTAGCCTGAACCGCCATCTTCATCGCAACCTCAACGGCCACCGAGCCGGAATCGGCGAAAAACACGCAGTCCATAGAAGGCGGGGCCATCTCGAGCAGGAGCTTGCCCAACTCGATTGCCGGCTGATGGGTAAGACCGCCGAACATGACATGGCTCATGTGTGACAGCTGAGAGGTCACAGCCTCATTGAGGACAGGATTATTATAACCGTGGATCACACACCACCACGACGACATTCCGTCTATCAGCTCGCGGCCATCGGCAAGTCGGATGCGTACGCCATCGGCAGAGTCGACAAGATAGGTTGGGAGAGGATTTTTGGTGGAAGTATAGGGATGCCACAGGTGCTCACGGTCGAAAGCATCGGAGAGAACGTCGAAGGATGAAGCATCTTTTTCAGCTTGCGAAGAGGGGCATGATGAATGGTCAGTAGTCATCGTGATAGAGATGTTATTTTGATGCAAAGGTAGCTAATATCGGCGACAAAACGGAGAATGAGGGGGATAAATGTATAATCGGACGGGAAACGGATTGATAAAGCATTTGCCTCAATGAAGGAATTGAGGTAATTTTGCAGAAGATATGGTAAAAGAAATTGAACTGCTCGCCCCGGCGCGAGATCTTAAGGTAGCACGGGCTGCAATAGCCAGCGGTGCTGACGCCGTGTATATCGGCGCCCCCAGTCACAGCGCCCGGGCTGCGGCCGCGGTAACGACCGACGACATACGAAAATCCATAGAAGCTGCCCATCCCTTCGGAGTGAAAGTGTATGTTGCGCTCAACACACTGATTTATGACAATGAGCTGAGGGATGTAGAGCGAATGATAAGCGAACTTTATAAGGCTGGAGCAGATGCACTGATAGTGCAGGATCCGGGAATCACAAAGCTTGATCTGCCACCCATAGCACTGCATGCCAGCACCCAGTGTGACATACGCACCCCGGAGAAAGCTTTATGGCTGGAATCGCTCGGATTCACACGCATAGTACCGGCACGCGAACTGACCATCAAGGAGATAGCCGACATACACGAGGCGGCCCCGAGACTCGAGATAGAGGCTTTCGTACACGGAGCACTCTGCGTGAGCTACAGCGGCGACTGCAGGGCAAGCCACGTGATGACCGGACGGAGCGCTAACCGAGGCGAGTGTTCGCAGATATGCCGACATGCATTCACCCTGCTTGACTGTAACGACAGGGTGCTCGTGAGAGACAAATATCTGCTGTCGCTGCGTGATCTGAACCGATCGGCTTATCTGGGCGAAATGCTCAGGGCAGGCGTCGAATCGCTGAAGATTGAGGGCCGGCTGAAAGATGAAAGTTATGTGATGGATACCGTCGGATATTACCGACAAGAACTTGACCGGATCATAGAGGCCAATCCTGAACTGTATAAGCGGGCATCGCACGGAACCTCACGACTGAATTTCACACCATCGCCTGAACTGGCTTTCAACCGTGGATTCACCAGCTATTTCACCGAAGGACACAATCCCGGCGGAAACCTGAAAATGGCAACGCTCGATACTACCGGCCGACTCGGGACGACAATCGGCAGAGTGAGGCGGACGCTTAAGGGCGGCGGGATCGTTATAGACCTGAAAGATGGTGTGAGACTTAGCAACGGCGACGGACTTGCATGGACCGACCGTCAGAACGGTACGGTAGCAGGGATGAGAGTAAACCGCGCTGAAGGCAACACAGTATATGCGGCACCGGGCACAAAACTGATACCGACAGCGGGAACAGAATTGCGACGCACGGCCGACAGCCAGAGAGAAAAAAATCTTGAAAAACAGGACGCGGCCGTCAGAACTCTTGGAATGAAAGGAACATTGCGAATAACTCCGGGAAATATGCTAACGCTTGATCTTGAAGCCGAAAACGGAGCTAAGGCGTCGGCAGCAATCGAGATTCCGACACCGGATAGAGCAGAAAAGCCGCAGAAAGAGCAGAGACTGAGAGCACTGAACAAAACGGGCGACAGCATATACAGACTGTCCGAACTGGACGACCGTGCGGGCAACCTGTTCATTCCAGCTTCCTATCTGTCGAGACTACGCAGGGAAGCTATTGACATTCTTGAAAAAACAGCGGAAGCCATTTACGCATATCCTAAACCAGGACAGACGACAGAAATGAGACTGCCGGACGGAGTACCTGCAGTGAACGTAGCCAACCATCTGAGCCGGGAGCTGTATGATCAGCGCGGAGCCACGGAAACGGTGACAGCAATAGAATGTCAGCCGGGCATCCGAAAGGGAACGCACGTGATGAATACACGCTACTGCCTGCGACGAGAACTCGGAATGTGTCTGCGCACAGCAGCCGGAAAAGAATGGCAAGGTCCGCTATACCTGAAAGATGGCTCGGGAAAGAAAATGAGAGTGGACTTCGACTGCGCAAAGTGCGAGATGAATCTGTACGTGTAAATTAATAGGTAATTTCAACATTTTTACCTATATTTGCAGCGCGACAGAGAAGAGTCGCCGACACAGAAACTATCAATCAATACATAAGGAAAAAATATCATGAGCAAACCGAGAATTCTTGTGACCGGCGGAACCGGTTATATCGGCTCACACACCGTAGTCGAGCTACAGAACGCAGGCTATCCGGTGGTAATCATCGACAACCTGAGCAACTCAAACGTAGAAGTTCTTGACGGCATCGAGCGCATATCGGGCATCCGTCCTGATTTCGTAGAGGCCGACTGTACCGACATGGCAGCTTTAAACAAACTGTTTGCCGACTATCCCGATATCCGCGGTATCATCAACTTCGCAGCATCGAAGGCCGTTGGCGAGTCGATGGAGAAACCCGTGCTGTATTACCGCAACAACCTCAACACGCTCATGAACCTTCTTGACGAGATGGGTCCGAACGGAGTGAAGGGCATAGTATTCTCATCGTCGTGCACGGTGTATGGCGAACCCGATGTGAATCCGGTGACAGAGCAGAGCCCCATCAAGAAGGCAACCTCGCCCTACGGCAACACAAAGCAGATATCGGAAGAGATAATCACCGACGTGATAAATGCCGGCGCACCCTTCAAGGCCGTTATACTCCGCTACTTCAACCCGGTAGGCGCACACCCGAGCGCAGAGATCGGAGAGCTGCCCAACGGCGTTCCTCAGAACCTGATCCCCTACCTGACTCAGACCGCTATCGGTATCCGCAAAGAACTGAGCGTGTTCGGTAACGATTATGATACACCCGACGGCTCGTGCATCCGCGACTTCATCAACGTTGTCGATCTGGCTAAAGCTCACGTTATCGCAATCGAGCGTATGCTGGAGGACAAGAGCGAGGAAAAGATCGAGATCTTCAACCTGGGCACAGGCGTAGGTCTGTCGGTTCTGGAACTTATTGCTTCGTTTGAGCGCGCAACCGGCGTTAAAGTTCCTCACAAGATCGTTGGCCGCAGAGCAGGCGATATCGAGAAAGTGTGGGCTAATCCGGCACATGCCAACAACGTTCTGGGCTGGAAGGCCGAGACCCCTATCGACGACACCATGCGTTCGGCATGGGCATGGCAGTGCAAACTGCGTGAGCGCGGCATCATGTGATAACACTCTGAACGAATGACAGAAGGGGAAGCGTAAGGATTGAGTCCTTATGTTTCCCCTTCTGATTTTTAATTATTTAACAGGAAAGATGCGACTTTATTGACGAAGAGCTGTTAATCTTTAAAACACACAACGAGCGGACCGCGACGAGCGACCCGCCAAAAACGAAAAGAACTATGCTTAAGACAGATTTTAAATTCGGAGAAGTCAAGAATCTTTCGGAACAGATTGAGAGTGAAGCATCGAAAGTAACATTCAAAGAAATATTCGGCACCGAAAACGGCGGAGTGTCGCTCTTAGCTTTCAAAGCGGGTCAGGGGCTTCAGGAGCATCTGGCTCCGGCAGAAGTGATGGTGTATGTGATTGACGGAGAAATAGAATTCAACGTATCGGGCAAAGGACACCTGATGCTTCCGGGCGATTTCCTGCTGATAGGTCAGGGCGTGGCCCACAGTGTGGCCTCCATGACCGACGCAAAAGTGATGCTCGTGAAAGTAAAGGCATAAAGCCGGAAAGAGATCAAGATAAGCAGATCAAAGCAGGTTACCGCAAAGGCGGTAGCTTGCTTTTTTCGCATAAAAGCAAAAAAATGATAGTCCTTAGGGTCAGGTGCGCATGGTTTATACACGCAATAATGCTTATCTTTGCAAAAAATTCAAGTCAGTATGCTTAGGACTATACAAATACTCACGTTTCTCATATGCCTGATGACAATGCAGCCCGCGGCGGCACAGACAACTCAGGCCGCAGACAGCACGTCGGCATCAAAACAGGACGGATGGCAGATCAGCCTGCTCACCGTAGGCCCCGGTCCGGTGATCTATGAACTCGAAGGTCACTCGGGTCTGCGAATGAAGCGCGGCAACGTAGACGAAGTAGCCAACTGGGGCGTGTTTGATTTTGAATCGCCCGGCTTCATTTACCGTTTCGTAAAAGGAGAAACCGATTATATGTTAGGTATGAGCAGCTTTGAACATTTCGTGGCTCCCTACGCCCATCAGGGACGCGAAATGACCGAACAGGTGCTTAACCTCACACCCCAGCAGGCGGAGCGGGTAGTGGCACTGGTGAGCGAGAATCTGAAACCTGAAAACAAGGTTTACAGATATAACTACATCAGAGACAACTGCTCGACAAGGCCACTGGCGGTGATAGAGGAAGCCATAGGCGATACCATAATTCTCGGTGCTCCCGCACAGCAACTCACAAAGAAGGCCACTTTCAGGAGAAACATGCGGACATATCACAAGAATTATCCATGGTATCAGTTCGGAATAGATCTGGCTCTTGGCTCCGATCTGGATCAACCGATAGGACGCAGAGAAATAGCGTTTGCCCCGGTGGCCCTGGAAGAAATGATGGCCGAAGCAAAATTTGCCAACGGCCAGCCTGTGGTCAAAGAAACCGTCGAAATTCTGGAGCCCGGAAAAGCTCAAATCACGGAAGGACCGACACCGTGGTATCTCACCCCGATGTTCTGGTGCTGGACCCTGTTTGTGATCACACTGGTCCTGAGCTGGTTTGATATTTACCGCCACCAACTGTCGCGCATATTCGACTGCATTCTGTATCTGGTTCTCGGCGTTGCCGGATGCTTGATAACATTTCTGGTGTTCTTCTCGGTACACGAGCCGGCATCGCCCAACTGGCTACTTCTATGGATCAACCCGCTGTGTCTGCTCGTTCCGATCCTTATATGGACAAAACAGCCGAACGGTTTGCTATATTGTTATCAAATTGCTAACTTTGCAGCCTTATTGGCCATGACGTGCATCTGGGTAGCGGGCATACAACAACCGAATCCCGCATTTATCCCTCTTCTTGCCGCCGATGCACTCAGAAGTGCCACTTATCTGATCTCATCAAGATGCAACCCATCATACAGAAAGAGAAGTACGTATCGAGTAAACTACTATGCACGCTGATCGCCACTCTGGCAATGCTCGGGAGCGCACCTGCAGCAAAAGGTGCGTCGACGGGCGAACGGCCATCGCTGGTAGTGGGTATAGTCGTAGAGGGACTAAATGAAGACTATCTGAATCTACTTGAGAGCAAATTCGGTAGCGGAGGCTTCAAGCGCCTGATGAACAACGCTCTGATAGTAGAACAGATAGACTACGGCACATTCCTTGACCCGGCCTCGGCAACCGCCATGCTCTATACAGGAGCCGCACCGGGAGTGAACGGCATACCTGCGGCCCGAACATTCGACGTTAAGAAGCAGCGGTCGAGAAGCATACTCTCGGACTCAACGCAACTCGGAAATTTCACCACCGAATCGCTCTCGCCGAAACCGATTCTCGTATCTACCCTGACCGACGAACTGAGAATAGACGGAAGCGGAAGCACACATGCCTATTCGCTTGCAGCCGATCCGCAGCAGGCCATAATAATGGCAGGCCATGCAGGTAACGGCGCATACTGGATTGATGATATCACAGGCCAATGGGCTACATCGACCTACTATNGGGATCCTCCTCAGGCCGTGAGCCACAGGAACTACCACACTCCCCTGTCACTGCGGCTTGACACGATATCGTGGCGACCGAGTCTGGGATCCGACCAATATCCAGATATTCCATCGACACGGGTGCCTCTGCCTTTCAACTATACATTTCCGAAAGGCGACAAAGACCGATACAGATCGTTTAAGGTGTCGGCCAAAGGTAACGACGAGGTAACATCGCTGGCCTCGGAGCTGCTCTATTATCAGATGCTGGGCCAACATCCCGGCGTCGACATGCTGTCGATAGCATATACGGTCGCACCATACTCGTATTCAACCACAGCCGACAACAGGATCGAGACCATGGATGCATATCTGCGTCTGGACCGCGATCTGGAAAAGCTGTTCAAAGCAATCGACTCAAAGCCCGGAGCTAACAAAACACTCATATTCGTAGCCGGTCTGCCGGCCAGAGCCTCATCGCAGGCCGACTCACCGGAATGGAGAGTGCCTACCGGACAGTTCTCGTCGAGAAAAGCGAAGTCGCTGCTCAATATGTATCTCATGGCCCTTCACGGCAACGGAGAATGGGTGAGCGGTT
This sequence comes from Bacteroides sp., assembly GCA_014801735.1. The sequence goes on from JAAVDO010000006.1 coordinate 349,035, forward strand.
ATCACGAGCGCCACTTCTATCTGAATCACACGCTGATCAACGAGCGTAAACTCGAAGTGAGCGCAGTGAGACAGGAAGCGGCTGAGTTTCTGAACCGCATGAGCGGAGTGAGCAACGCATATACGATAGACGATGTGCTCTCGTCACGCGTGGGATCGAATCCGCAGGCGCTGAGGCGGAATACGTCGGTTGCACACTCCGGCGACGTAATAATAGAAGTCAATCCGGGCTGGGAAGCCGTAGACGATCTCAGCGGCGGCGAGACATATCTTTCACGCGACAGCCACATAGCGTCGCCACTGTTCATAATGGGACCGGGCGTAGCGGCGGAAAGAATCGCCACACCGACCGACGCCCGAAGCATAGCTCCCACTGTAGCAAGACTTTTAAGAATCAGGTCGCCTAACGCAGCCTCAATGCCACCGCTGCGCAGATAAAACACTCCATAACCAAACGACACGGGAGAAGCAGCCGGCATAATAGCAAACAGGAATAGCACATAGGCCGGTCAGAAAAATCTGAAGGAATCAAAACAGACCGCCTAATTGGCTATCTCCGAGATTTTTGCTATCTTTGTAGCGAAAAGGGCAGCTATAAGCCCTGACAATTCACCCACATTCAACAAGCAACTAACATCCGCATAATACATGTCCTTAAATTCATTTTTAAGCAAAATATTCGGCAATAAGTCGACCCGCGACCTCAAGGAGATCCAGCCCATAGTAGACAAGATCAAGGCACTGGGTCCTGAAATGCAGGGACTTGACAACGACGCCCTGCGCCAGAAAATCACTGACGTCCGCAACGATATACGCGACGCAGTAGCTCCCGACCAACAGGCGATAGCCGAAACAAAAGAAAAGATCGAGGATCTGCCTTTCGACCAGCGTCAACCCCTGTGGGATGATATCGACCGCCGCGAGAAACACATCCTTGATATAATCGAGGACAAACTGAACTATCATCTTCCGACGGTGTTCGCCGCACTACGCGAAACCGCAGCCCGCTTCGCAGCCAACGAGGAGGTTGTGGTTACGGCTACACAGCTTGACCGCGATCTTGCCGCAGCAGGTAAAGATTTCGTGCGTATAGAAGACGATAAAGCGATATATAAGAATCACTGGCTGGCCGGTGGTAACGAGATCACCTGGGATATGATCCACTACGATGTTCAGCTGATAGGCGGCGTGGTGCTTCACCAGGGCAAAATAGCCGAGATGGCAACCGGTGAAGGTAAGACGCTGGTAGCAACCCTGCCGGTGTTCCTGCGCTCGCTGTCGGGTAAGGGCGTACATGTGGTGACAGTGAACGACTATCTGTCGAAGCGCGACTCGGAATGGATGGGTCCGCTGTATATGTTCCACGGATCGACAGTAGACTGCATCGACAAGCATCAGCCCAACACACCGGCACGCCGCGCCGCATATAACTGCGATATCACTTTCGGAACAAACAACGAATTCGGTTTCGACTATCTGCGCGACAACATGGCCATGACGCCCGGCGATATGGTTCAGCGCAAGCACTATTATGCCATAGTCGATGAGGTTGACTCCGTGCTTATCGACGATGCCCGCACACCTCTGATCATTTCGGGACCGGTGGCTCACGGAGACGATCAGCTCTTCAACGACTATAAGAGCAATGTGGACAAGGTGGTCAACGCACAGCGCCGCCTGGTGACCTCGCTGCTCGCAGAAGCCAAGTCGAAGATAGGCAGCGCCGACAAGGAAGTGCGCAAAGAGGGTGCTCTGGCTCTGTTCCGAGCNTTTAAAGGTCTGCCCAAAAACGGCGCTCTAATCAAGTTCCTGAGTCAGGAAGGCATGAAAAACATACTGCTCGAGACAGAAGCCTACTATCTTCAGGACAACGGCCGCGAGATGCCAAAGGCTACCAACGTGCTCTACTTCGTGATCGACGAGAAAAACCGCTCGGTGACACTGACCGACAAAGGCGTAGACGAGCTGACAGGATCGAGCGACGATCCGCAGTTCTTCGTGTTGCCCGACATAGCATCGCAGCTCTCGGAAGCCGAGACAATAGCTGACCCGGCTGAGAAGCAGGCTACAAAAGACAGGCTGATGCAGAACTACGCCGTAAAGGCCGAGCGTGTTCACACCGTGACGCAGCTTCTGAAAGCATATACGCTGTTTGAAAANGATGTGGAATATGTGATCGANGAGGGCAAGATAAAAATCGTCGACGAGCAGACCGGCCGTATCATGGAGGGTCGCCGCTATTCCGATGGCCTGCATCAGGCTATCGANGCCAAAGAGGGCGTAAAAGTGGAAGCTGCCACACAGACATTCGCCACGATCACCCTGCAGAACTACTTCCGCATGTATCACAAACTGGCAGGTATGACCGGTACAGCCGAGACGGAAGCCGGNGAATTCTGGGATATATATAAACTCGACGTAGTGACGATACCGACTAACCGCCCGGTAGCGCGTATCGACATGCAGGACCGTGTGTATAAGACCAAGAAGGAAAAATATGCGGCAGTGATCGACGAGATCGTTCGTCTGGTAGGCGAAGGACGCCCCGTGCTGGTGGGTACGACATCGGTAGACATTTCCGAACTTCTGAGCCGAATGCTCACCATGCGCCGCATACCACACAACGTGCTCAATGCCAAACTTCACCAGAAGGAGGCCGAGATCGTGGCCCTGGCCGGTAAGGCAGGCACNGTAACCATCGCCACCAACATGGCCGGCCGCGGTACCGACATCAAGCTGCCCAAGGATGTGAAAGATGCAGGCGGTCTGGCGATCATCGGCACCGAGCGTCATGAGAGCCGCCGAGTTGACCGTCAGCTCCGAGGCCGTTCGGGTCGNCAGGGTGATCCGGGTTCGTCGGTATTCTATGTGTCGTTCGAAGATCAGCTCATGCGCCTCTTCGCTACCGACCGCGTTATGAAGATGCTCGATACACTGGGCCTGAAAGAGGGCGACATGATCGAATCGAAGATGGTGACCAACGCTATCGAGAAGGCTCAGAAGCGTGTGGAAGAAAATAACTTCGGTATCCGCAAACACCTCCTGGAATATGACGACGTGATGAACAAGCAGCGCACATACATCTATTCGCGCCGCCATCACGCCCTGATGGGTGAGAGAGTAGGCATCGACATCGCCAACATGATCTATGACGTGATCGAGAATCTTGTAAACACCTATTCCACTCCCGGCGACTACGCTGATCTGTCGCTCGAGCTGCTGAAGATACTGACAATCGAGCCCCCCTTCAGCGAGGATGAGTTCAAGAACATGCAGAAGGAGGAGATCATCGACCTCATTCACCAGAAAGCTGTCGAGGCATTCGACCGCAAGAACAACCACATTATCGAAGTGGCAGAGCCCGTGATCAAGCGTGTGGTGGAAGAAGACCACTTCCAGGGCCGCGTGATAGTGCCGATGACCGACGGCAAGCGCGTCTACTCGCTGACGATGCGCGTGGAAGACGCTTACGCTTCCGGATGTCGCAATATCGTGAAAGAGTGGCACAAGGCNGTGTTGCTGCTGACTATCGACGAACTTTGGAAAGAACACCTGCGTGAGCTTGACCAGTTGAGACAGTCGGTGCGCAATGCTTCTTACGAGCAGAAAGATCCTCTGGTGATCTATAAGGTTGAATCGTTCCACCTGTTCGAGCAGATGCTCAACAACCTGAACATCAAGGCTATTTCCACGCTGATGAGAGGTCAGATCTACATTCAGCAGCGTCCCGANGCTCCGCGCCCGCAACCTCAGCCCCAGCCTAAGCCCGAGAAGCAGCACGATTCTGAACAGACTGAAGAGTCAACACCGGCTCCGGAGTCAGAAGCAAAACAGGCACCNCAGCCTGCTCCCGAACCAAAACCCGAGCCAAAGGTTGAACGCGCAATGCCGGAGCGCCCCACCGACTATTCACAATATCGCACATCGCGCTCNGCGGATCCCGCCGCTGCAACACGAGCCGCAGCATCCGCTCCCCAAGGCGAGCAGTCGAAACCGATGCCGGCAAAAGCGGAGATGAGAATAGGGCGCAACGATCCCTGTCCATGCGGTAGCGGCAAGAAATATAAAAATTGCCATGGCCAAGGCCTTTAAAAATTAACATAAAGCGAGCGGTTCTGCCGGAACTTTCCCGACAGACCGCTCGACTTTTACCTCACCACCACCATTATCCACTCACGCTAAAATGAAAAAGAACTCACCCATAATGTGGGTAGCCATCGGACTCGTTGTCCTGCTACTCGTTGCCGTAGGCCTGAGCGTATGGCAGGTGTCGTCGCTCAAGAGTCAGGTTGACGAAGCCCGCGCTACAAACGAACAGCTTCAACTGACCAANGACCAGCTTTCGCTGGCCAACGAATATGAATCGATCAACTCTCAGTTCAGGCAGTATGAGGATCAGGCGACTATGCTTGCCAACGATACCATCATGGCAAAATATGCCGCTGCCAAAAACAAGGTTGAGGAACTGCTTAGAGAACTCAACAGCGAGAAAGCCAAGAGCCGCAAGCAGATCAAGAAACTGCAGGACGAGATTGCAACCCTGCGCGGCCTTCTGCGCCACTACATTGCTCAGGTCGACTCACTCGGCAAAGAGAACGCCGCCCTGCGCAGCGAAAATTCGCAGATCAGAAGCGAGAATCAGGCCTTGTCGTCAAGAGTACAGGAGGTGTCGCGCCGAAACGAGACCCTGTCTGAACGGATGACCCTCGCCGAAAAGCTCAACGTGACGGGTGTAAGCCTCACNCCGCTCAAAGGAAACGGCAAGACCGAGAAAAATGTGACAAAGGCCAAGCAACTGCTCGTGACTTTCACTATTCCTCAGAACAACTCCACACCGGTCGGCAACAAAACCATCTACCTGCGGATCACCGGTCCGGAAGGCTCTCTGCTCGGTGGCGCCGGCAGCTTCAGATTTGAAGGTGGCAGCGTTCCATACACAGCCAGCAAGGACGTGGAATATACCGGCGACGAAATTTCAGNCATCAAGATATACTGGAACGTAAACACTGCNCTGACTCCNGGCGACTATACCGTAGAACTCTTCGCCGACAACTACCGNCTGACCTCCCGTCAGTTCACACTCAAGAAATAAACAGCGATTTCCCGGCACGATCATGATTTTCGAGTATTTCAGTAATCTTTACGATGAAATAAATGCCGTTGAGATCACTACCTCCTCGGCCATATTCAAGCTCTGCGTAAGCCTTATCCTTGGAAGTATGGTCGGAATGGAGCGCAAGCGCAAAGGCCAGATCGCAGGCATACGCACCTTTGCCCTGATCTCGATGGGAGCTACCCTTGCCATGATCCTGTCGATATATATACCTCAGGAATATATGGGGCTGAAAAACGGCGACCCCGGCCGTATTGCCGCCCAGGTGATCACCGGCATAGGATTTCTCGGTGCCGGAGCGATCATTCAGATGAAAGGCTCGGTCAGAGGTCTCACCACTGCCGCCGGAATATGGATGATGGCCACCATAGGCATGACCGTGGGCGTAGGGCTCTACATCCTGTCGTTCGCCGCCACTGTGATGGTGCTGTTCATATTGCTGTTGCTCGAGCAGATTGAACACCGCATCCACGTCGGCGCCGAAAACCGCATCATCAGAATAAAACTGAGCTGTGTGATCGACAATATCGATGCCTACAAGAAGTGTCTTAGCGATGCCGGCGTTCATCTGAGCAATGTCTATGTCGACTACGATTTCGCTGAGCCCTCTACTCGGCTCAACCTCGTTGTTCTCCTGAAAGATAAATCCGACTACATCTCGCTCTTCAATACTCTTCGCAAAATCAATCCAACAATATCCATATCGCTTGCCAATCAGGTAAGCATCTGATTCCCTCACATATCGGCTCATGATATCGAACATCATCCTAACCGCCCTACCCGCCGCAGAAGCCGCTGCCGAACTCAACGTCGAGAGTCTGATCCGCGATTTGGCGTTCATCCTGATTCTCGGCGCCGTGACAACGGTGCTCTTCAAATGGCTGAAACAACCTGTCGTACTCGGATACATCGTTGCCGGATTTCTGGCAAGTCCTAATTTCGAATATCTGCCCTCGGTCACCACCGAGACCAACATCGACTTCTGGGCCCAGATAGGTATTGTTGTACTTCTGTTCTCGCTCGGCCTTGAGTTCAGTTTCAAGAAGTTGATCAATGCCGGTGGATCGGCTATAGTCACGGCGCTGATCATCATCAGCGGTATGATGGGCCTGGGCTTCTGCATTGGCAACCTGATGGGCCTCAACCAGATCAACAGCCTCTTTCTTGGCGGTATGCTCTCGATGTCGTCGACCACCATTATCATCAAAGCGCTCAACGACCTCGGCCTTCAGCACCGCAAGTTTGCCGGCATGGTCTTCGCAGTGCTTATCGTCGAAGACCTCTTTGCCGTAGTGCTCATGGTGGTGCTCTCGTCTATTGCCATCAACAATAGTCTTGAGGGTGGCGAGCTGCTCCTGTCAGTCAGCAAGCTCGTTTTCTTCCTGGTGATGTGGTTCCTGGTGGGTGTGTTCGTGCTTCCCTCCCTTCTCAACGGCACCCGCCGCTTCCTCAATTCCGAGACCCTTCTTATCGTTTCGATGGGTCTGTGTCTCGGCATGGCCGTCTTCTCTGTCTACTGCGGATTCTCGCTCGCTCTCGGCGCTTTCGTCATGGGTTCCATCCTTGCCGGCACCAGTTTTGCCGAGCGTATCGAGCATGTCGTTACCCCCGTCAAAGATCTTTTCGGCTCCGTTTTCTTCATCTCGGTCGGCATGATGGTCAATCCCTCCATCATCGTCGAATACTTCGGGCCGATACTGATTCTGTCGTCTGTTGTAATAATAGGCATGATAATTTTCGGCACATTCGGTATGCTCGTCACGGGTCAGACTCTGCGTGTTGCCATCGAGTCGGGCTTCGCTCTCACCCAGATCGGTGAGTTCTCTTTCATCATCGCAACCCTCGGCATGTCGCTCGGTGTGCTCGACTCCACTATCTATCCCATGGTCGTGGCCGTGTCGGTGCTCACCACTTTTACAACACCCTATTTCATCCGCCTTGCCGATCCTGCCTACAAATTCACCGTGCGCCATCTGCCCTCACGCCTTCACTATCTGATCGACCGCTACACCAAAAAGGCCGCCGAAGAATGTGAGACAACCGTACTCTGGCGCAGCGTGCTCCGCCGATACATCTGGCGCATCATGCTCTATTGCATCGTTCTGATAGCCCTGACGCTCATTTCTGTCAACTGGATTCTGCCGCTGCTCACTCAGTGGAGTCCCAGATGGGGACGTCTTATATGTGCTGTGGTCTCGCTCGCTGCCATGTCGCCTTTCCTCGCGGCCCTCAGCCTGCCCGCCTCGCGCTACACAGAGCGCAAGCGCCTGATCGCAGCCAATGCCCATTTCGACGTCCCCCTGATCGTGATGTCGATTTTCCGCTTCGCCGTTGCCCTCGCATTTATTGTCTACATCCTTTCGGCCATCTACTCGGTTGGTATCGGCCTGCTGATCGGCATAGCTCTGTTCTGCCTGCTCGTGTTCACCCTCAGCAAGCGTGTGCGCTACCGCTGGAAGACTATCGAGACCAAGTTTCTCAACAATCTTAACGAGCGTGAGCTCCGCCGCAGNGGCAGAAACAACAACCTGATCAGCAATATTCACCTTGCGTTTATGCACGTCAGCTACTCCTGTCCNTTCGTTGGCGAAAGACTTCAGGATTCACAGCTGCGCCAGAAATACGGTGCGAATATCGCGAGCATCCAGCGTGGCAATAATCTNATTCCCGTGCCTGGTCCCGACACCCGTATCTTCCCCGGCGACGTTCTCGGCGTGATNGGCACCGACGAAGAGATCCAGCGCCTGTTGCCATTGGTTGAGTGCGACAAGGATGTCTCTTCCGGCGACAGCAACATCCGTCCCGACGATCTCAAGCTCACCTCTATCCAGCTGTCCCCCACTTCGCCTCTGATCGGCCGGACAGTTGCCGAATCAAATATCCGTTCCGGCTACAAGGCTCTTCTCGTGACCATTGCCCGCGACGACGACTATATCCCGCCNCGGGGCGACACGCGATTCATGCCCCACGATGTACTGTGGCTCGTAGGTAAACCTTCGATGCTCACACCCCTCAAATGACCATAGCAAACAATTATCCCATATTTCTCTGATATGCAGGAAAAAATCATAATCTTGGATTTCGGTTCGCAGACTACCCAGCTTATCGGCCGGCGAATCCGCGAGCTTAACACTTACTGTGAAATCGTCCCCTACAACAAATTCCCTGCCGACGACCCCTCGGTAATAGGCGTTGTGTTGAGCGGCTCACCCTTTTCTGTCTACGATGAAAAGGCATTCCGAACAAGCCTCGAAGGTATCCGTGGCCGTTTGCCCTTGCTCGGCATCTGCTATGGTGCCCAGTTCATGGCCTACACCAACGGTGGCACTGTTGAGNCCGCCAACTCACGCGAGTATGGCCGCGCACGCCTCAGCTATGTTGACGGCGATGATCCCCTTCTGAAAGGCATCGAGCCGGGAGCCCAGGTGTGGATGAGCCACGGCGACACTATCACCTCCCTGCCCGAAAGTTTCGGTGTGATCGCTTCAACCGACAAGGTTCGCTGTGCTGCCTATCGCGCCGCAGGCGAGAAGCTGTGGGGTGTGCAGTTCCACCCCGAAGTCTATCACTCCGAATGCGGCATGCAGCTGCTCCGCAATTTCGTTGTTGATATATGCGGTAGCCGTCAGGACTGGAGTGCCGCNTCGTTTATCGAAACCACTGTCGAAGCGCTCCGCAAGCAGATTGGCGACGATAAGGTTGTTCTTGGCCTCAGTGGTGGCGTCGACAGCTCTGTCGCAGCTGTGCTGCTCAACCGCGCCATCGGCGACCGTCTCACCTGTATTTTCGTTGACCACGGCATGNTGCGCAAAAACGAGTTCCGCAACGTTCTTGCCGACTACGAGTGCCTCGGCCTTAACGTGATAGGTGTCGATGCTTCCNAGAAGTTCTTCAGCGAGCTGNCAGGCGTTACCGATCCCGAGCGCAAGCGCAAAATCATTGGCAAAGGCTTTATCGACGTCTTCGATCAGGAGGCTCACAAGATTGCCGATGTGAAGTGGCTCGGTCAGGGCACCATCTACCCCGACTGCATAGAGTCGCTCTCTATCACCGGTACCACCATCAAGAGCCATCACAATGTTGGTGGTCTGCCCGAGAAAATGAATCTTAAGCTCTGCGAACCGCTCCGTCTGCTTTTCAAAGACGAAGTTCGCGCCGTTGGCCGTGAGCTTGGCATGCCCGAACATCTCATCACGCGCCATCCCTTCCCCGGACCCGGACTCGCCGTACGAATCCTTGGCGACATCACCCCCGAGAAAGTACGCATCCTTCAGGAAGCCGACGATATCTTCATTCAGGGTCTGCGCGACCACGGCCTCTACGACAAGGTATGGCAGGCTGGAGTGATTCTCCTTCCCGTTCAGAGCGTAGGCGTGATGGGCGATGAGCGCACCTACGAGCGTGCCGTTGCTCTGCGTGCCGTGACCTCTACCGACGCCATGACTGCCGACTGGGCCCACCTCCCTTACGACTTCCTGGCCGAAGTGTCAAACAAGATTATCAANACTGTTCGCGGCGTCAACCGCGTCACCTACGACATCTCCTCCAAACCGCCGTCGACCATCGAGTGGGAGTGATCTCCCCACTGCCCCGATATCCCGAAAGCCGCCCTGTTCTCATCACGGGGCGGCTTTCTTATATCCACCCCTCTGTTATTTCCAAAATGTCAAAGTCCTCTCGCGTTTTATCAAAGGGTTTCTAACCCTTCCGCNATGCAAAGTTACGACACCGGTCAGTCCCACCCCTGCGCACCTGCCCCTAACGTCCACCCATAATCCCGAATTCAACCTGCACCGCCGCCACCACAACACACAAAACCGGCTTCCATGCATCTCGCACAGGAGCCGGTTCTTGTTCTTTAACCAATCAATCTATCAAATAATACCAATCATTATACCAATTTCTTTCTTTTGCGTGTGTGCTTGCCGGAATCATCTGGCCATCGCCTTTCCTCTTCCGACATTGCAAAATTACATCACAATNCCCGTCCCCCAAACTTCTCCACCTTAACGAAAGTTAAAACCGTTACACCNTTGTTACNCCCCCATCCCGAATAGACCCGCGCCAGCGGGTCGTCCCATAACCATGCGGGTGGCCAGACCCGCCCCATACCTCCCAGACCATTGACTATCATCCTTATGGCCCTTACCGGCCTTAAAGTCCTTATAATCCTCAACTCGCCAAAATAGAAAAAATCTTCACACTCACCACCTGTATTCTCTTTTCCCATCCTCAGAACTTAAACCCTATTCCCACAAACACCATGTGAGTGATATAATCGTTCGTGTCGAAATAACTCGAATTATTGCTTATCGGATCACCCGAATAGAGCGAGAAATTCGACACCCCATATCCCAGGCTAAGCACAACATTATCCACNTGCAGATTGAAGCCGCCACGAAGATCCCAGCACACAANTCTGGCACCCCTGCTCCCATGCGCTCCGGGCGAGATCACCATACCCGGCTCGCAGAACAGATANAACTGCGCGTCGCGCGATCTCCAGTTTATGAGCCGCGGGCTCCTTAGCGCCAGCGCCGGCCGCAGCTTCATCCGCGTAGCATAACTGTTNCTNTTCTCCCACTCCTCTTTTCCCCAGTCATCNATCTCCTCTATTTCGCTTGCGAAACCNAGACCCAGTTTCACACCAAGATAATCGATTGGGAAGAAACCGATGTTCGCCTCTACCTCTATTCCGTCCACATTCAGACCGCCCGTCAACTCCNTCTCCCATCTCAACGACTTTCCATCCACATTGATCCTCTGCCCGTATCCGGCCAGCCCAACACAGCACAAAATCAAAATACTTACAAACCTCTTCATAAAGTCACCTGATTACAGATCATCATAATTCAAAACCGNCCCAAAGCCCTTACAGCACTTCCCGGCCCTAAAGTCCTANANTACCNATCATAAAACATTTAAAACNCTTANAGANCTTAAAGACCTTATAGACCTTAACTCGCCAAAAAAGAAAAAGGCGTCACACTCATTGAGCATGACGCCTTGGAGGGGGCGGTTACCTACTTTCCCACTTTCGCAGTATCATCGGCGTGGTAAGGTTTAACTTCTCTGTTCGGAATGGGAAGAGG
>JAAVDO010000007.1 GCA_014801735.1 Bacteroides sp.
AATTGACTTGAGCATCATTATATAATGACTCTTGTACTACTTCTTGTCTATTGTAATTCTTTCAAGGATCTCTTCTTTATTTTCTCGATCAGAAGNCTTCGAAACTTCGTTGTCGAAAAGTTTTGCAAAGTTACGTCGAAATTTTGAATCGTGCAAATCTTTAACACTTATTTAACCTTTCGACTCGCTTTATCAGNTGCCTCCGGTTAAGCTCTTGCTCCTCCGCTGAGGGGCGCTTCCCAAAAGCGAGTGCAAAGGTAGACACTTTTTCCTTCCCCACCAAATGTTTTAACATTAATTTGCAANATTTCTTTCATTCCTCTTCCCATATNGCCTCTTNATATTGGCATATTTTACTGAATATATGGAAATTACCAGAACAACCACATTTATCTCTTGCACACACGGATTATTATAACTACTTTCGCATACCAATCTAAGTCAAATATGAGAATCGTAAATAATGCCAACATCACCTTTCGGTGTCTCCTCTCTGCCTTGTTAATTTTATTAACATTTACCTTCCCCCTCTCAGCTCAGATGCTCCACACCGATCGCATCTATTTTAACAATCCCNAGAATGATTCAACACGAATAACCCAGATCCTTGTCTCCGAAATAGGTCAATATCCCGATGCAACGCCCCAACAGCGGATTCTTCGGCTCGCTCGTCTTTTCGACGGCGTAAAATATCAGGCCGGTACTCTCGAACGCACTCCCGAGATTCTGACAGTAAACCTCGACGGGTTTGACTGCACCACTCTCGTCGAGACAGCCGCAGCTCTTGCCATCACTGCTTCCGAAAACCGTGCCTCCTGGCGAGACTTCGTCTACAATCTTGAACGCATACGTTATCGCGGTGGCCGGATGACCGACTACCCCTCACGCCTCCATTATATCAGCGAATGGAGCATTGATCTGCGCAATCGTGGAATCATGCGCGAGGTTACCGANGACCTCGCCCTTGCTGCTACCGACATCAAGACTCTCGACTATATCACGTCACACCGCGACGACTACCCGGCCCTTGCCGACGACGAGACCTTCGCCCGCATGAAGGATGCTGAGGTAGGTTATCGCTCCCACCGCATCCCCTACATCAAATCTTCCAATCTGAAAAACGCCGTTTTGCGCGACGGCGATATAATCGCATTCACTACCCGGACGAAAGGTCTTGATGTAAGCCACGTGGGAATTATCACCCTCGTCGGTGGCAAACCGTTCCTCTTCCATGCTTCGAGCCGGGCCGGAAAGGTCACGACCGAGCCTGTACCCCTGATCGACTACCTCAGAAAAAACCGGCAGATCTCAGGATTCAAGATCTACCGGCTTATCAACATTTGATTTCAGCGCTATCACACGCTGTAACCTATCAACTCAAGCACAAAAGGAGTCAGCATTGCCGTGAAAAGTCCGTTCACCGTCAGACCGAGCGATGAAAAGGCTCCGTAGCGGTATCCGACATCCATCGCCGCCGAGGTTCCCACGGCATGTGCGGCTGTTCCCATCGACAATCCTTGTGCGATCGGGCTCTTCACTCTCGACATTTTCATCATTCTGAATCCGGCCATGCCGCCGAAGATACCGGTACAGACCACCACCGCAGCTGTCAGCGCTGGTATACCACCGACCGTCGAGGTTATCTCCATTGCGATAGGGGTAGTGACCGATTTCGACGCCAGCGATAGAACCACCTCTTTTGTAGCGCCAAGTAGCTCAGCCACCATCACTACCGAAACTATCCCGGCTACACACCCTGCAAGCTCAGCCAGTATGATTGGCAGGAGTTGCTTCCTGATCGACTCAAGCTGCTTATACAGAGGCACACCCAGAGCTACGACGGCAGGTTTCAGCCAGAATTCTATATATCCGCCACCCTCGCTATACGCCTCATAATCAATATCGAACACCAGCAGTATTGCAACCAGCACGCACACCGACACAAGTATCGGATTCAGCAGCGCAATACCTGTACGCCGCTGTAAAACCTTGGCACCCAGAAATGTTAGAAACGTCAGTGCCAGCAAAAAATACTTATTTGACAGATATTCCATCTTTCTCGTGTGAATGAGCGGTGGTGGTTGCTCGCCTTACAAGCTGATGCACCCAGCCGGTCACCGCTATGATGACAAAAGTACTTATGACAGCGGCACATACGATCGGAANCCATTGTTCCCGGATAAGTCCGAAACATTTAAGGACTCCCACTCCCGCCGGCACGAAAAAAAATCCCAGATTCTTCACCAGGAAATCAGCGACTCCTTCTATCCACCTGAGTTTCACCAGGCCCGATTTAAGCGACATCGCNAGAAGAAGCATTCCCACTATGCTCGATGGGATCGGCATATCTGTAAGCCACACGATAAGCTCTCCCAAAGCCAGGAACGCGAAAAGAACTGCACACTGTAATATCATATCNGTCTNTTTATTAAGGCTCCATTCACAAGCAAGGGGCACACCGCTCTTCTGCCGTGTGCCCCTTCTCTTATTTCAGGGACTGCGTTTTTCTACGCAATCATTCTTTCTTGATTATTCCGGACGACGGGTCTTCTTGCCATAACCGTACTGAGCTGCCGAGCCGAGTTCCTCCTCGATACGGAGAAGCTGGTTGTACTTGGCCATACGGTCGCTGCGGCTTGCAGAACCGGTCTTGATCTGACCGGCATTGGTAGCTACTGCGATATCAGCGATGGTAGCATCCTCGGTTTCGCCCGAGCGGTGAGAAATAACTGCGGTATAACCGTTGCGCTGTGCAAGTTCTACGGCGCGCAGGGTCTCGGTCAGCGAACCGATCTGGTTCACCTTTACAAGGATCGAGTTAGCGCAGCCCAGGTCGATACCCTTCTGCAGATACTTCACGTTGGTAACGAACAGGTCGTCACCTACGAGCTGGCAACGGTCACCGATCATCTCGGTAAGGATCTTCCAGCCCTCCCAGTCGTTTTCAGCCATACCGTCCTCGATCGAGTCGATAGGATACTTCTCTACGAGACTCTTCAGGTATTCAGCCTGCTGCAGCGAGGTGAGCTTCTGGCCGTTTACTTCTTTTACCTGACCGTCTTTCAGCTGCTGATAGTTGTAAACGCCGTCAACAAAGAACTCCGACGATGCGCAGTCAAGACCGATGTTCACATCCTTGCCGGGTACATAGCCTGCGAGCTCGATAGCCTTTACAATTACGTTCAGAGCGTCCTCTGTGCCTTCCAACTTCGGAGCGAAACCACCTTCGTCACCTACTGCGGTGCTCAGGCCACGCTCGTGAAGAACCTTCTTAAGGTTGTGGAATACTTCCGTACCCATGCGGATACCCTCCTTGAAGCAGCATGCGCCGATAGGACGGATCATGAACTCCTGGAAGCAAATGGGAGCGTCAGAGTGTGCGCCGCCATTGATGATATTCATCATCGGAACTGGCAGAACATAGCTGTTGCAGCCGCCTATATATTTGTAGAGAGGAAGATCGAGATAGTCGGCTGCGGCCTTTGCAACTGCAAGCGATACGCCGAGGATAGCGTTAGCACCCAGGTTGCTCTTGGTCTCAGTACCGTCGAGAGCTATCATAGTCTCGTCGATCTTGATCTGGTCGAGAGCGCTCATACCCTTCAGAGCCTCGGCTATAGGACCGTTTACGTTGGCTACTGCCTTGGTAACACCCTTACCCATGTAGCGGCTCTTGTCGCCGTCACGAAGCTCCAGCGCCTCATTTTCGCCGGTGGATGCGCCCGAAGGTACAGATGCACGTCCGCGTGCACCCGACTCCAGAATTACGTCTACCTCTACTGTGGGATTACCGCGCGAGTCCAGAACCTCACGACCGATGATCTTTTCAATTTTCATAATCTTGAAATATTGGTGTTGGTTATAGTGTTTATTCTCTGTCATCCATGCGGACATCTGTTGCCGGCTCACTGTGTGGATCACACAGTTACCGCGATCCGCTTTCTTTCAACTGCAAAGATACTAATTCTTTCGATATAACTCTCTTCCCTTATGATAATTTTCCATTCTTTGAATCCATTTAAACATCTTTTTTCATTACCCGACCGAAAGCAGAGAAGGCAGCGCCGTGCCGGCACTGCCCTCTCTGCGATTATTCTTTCTGTATATTGTCCTTATTCTGCTGCAGGTGCTTCAGTAGCTTCTGCGGCAGGAGCTTCTGTTGCGGTAGCCTCTGCCTTCGGAGCTGAGCTCTTGCGGCTGCGGCGGGTGCGACGCTCCTTCTTAGCTCCGCTATCCTTCAGCATAGCCTCGTTGTAGTCAACGAGCTCTATGAAGCACATCTTGGCATTGTCACCAAGACGGTTGCCGGTCTTCAGAATACGCGTATAACCGCCGTTGCGGTCGGCGATCTTCTGTGCTACTTCGCGGAAAAGCTCTGTAACGGCCTCCTTGTTCTGCAGATAGCTGAATACAAGGCGGCGGTTAACCATTGAATCATCCTTGGCACGGTTGATCAGAGGCTCGGCATACATGCGCAGGGCCTTGGCCTTGGCGAGGGTAGTGAAAATGCGCTTGCGCATGATCAGTGCAATCGTCATGTTGGCCAGTAGCGCGTCGCGGTGCGCTTTCTTGCGGCTCAGATGATTGAATTTTTTATTATGTCTCATTGTTGGTTGTTGTCGTTATCTAATTTGTATCTTGAGATGTCCATCCCGAACTGGAGGTTGATATTAGCCAGCAGTTCGTCAAGCTCTGTCAGCGACTTGCGGCCGAAGTTGCGGAACTTCAGAAGGTCGTTGCGGTTGTAGCGCACCAATTCTCCCAACGTCTCTACCTCGGCGCTCTTCAGACAGTTGAGCGCTCTTACCGACAGATCCATGTCAACCAGCTTCGTCTTCAGGAGCTGGCGCATGTGCAGTGCCTCTTCATCAAATTCCTCTGTGCCGTCGGTCTCGGTGGTCTCCAGAGTGATCTTCTCATCGCTGAAAAGCATGAAATGATGAATCAGTATCTTGGCTGCTTCCTTCAGAGCCTCCTTCGGAAGTATCGATCCGTTGGTGGTGATCTCTATTGTCAGCTTGTCGTAGTCGGTCTTCTGGTCTACACGATAGTTCTCTACGGTATACTTCACATTCTTGATGGGAGTATAGATCGAGTCGATCGCAAGCACGTTCACGTCATCGTTAGGATTGCGGTTTTCCTCGGCGGGTGTCCAGCCGCGACCCTTGTTGATCGTAAACTCCATGGTGAACGATGCCTCCGGATCCAGATGACAGATCACCAGATCAGGATTAAGCACCTCGAAACCTGTCATCGCTGAGCTAAGATCGCCGGCGGTCAGAACCTCCTTGCCCGAAACCGAGATGGTGGCCTTCTCGAAGTCCGTATCTTCTACTGTCTGTTTCAGGTCTACTTTCTTAAGGTTAAGAATGATGTTGGTTACATCTTCCTTTACCCCTGCTATCGTGTCAAACTCATGAAGAACGCCGTCGATCTTGATCGACGAAATTGCGAAACCTTCAAGCGACGAGAGCAGAATACGGCGAAGTGAGTTGCCTATTGTAATTCCATAGCCGGGCTCCAATGGCTTGAATTCGAATTTGCCGAAACAGTTGTCGGCCTCCAACATCAGGACCTTGTCAGGTTTTTGAAATGCTAATATAGCCATGTGGATCTTATGCTTTATGATTACTTAGAATACAACTCGACAATCAGCTGTTCTTTGATAGTTTCGGGAATATCTTCGCGGGCAGGAACGTGAAGGAACTTACCGGCCTTCTGGTTCTCATCCCACTCGATCCAGGGATACTTGCTGTGGTTGAAACCTGCAAGTGCGTCGGAAATAACTTCGAGCGACTTCGACTTCTCACGAACACCTACAACATCACCGGGCTGAACCGAGTAGCTCGGGATGTTCACTACAGCACCGTTGACGGTGATATGGCGGTGAAGCACGAGCTGACGGGCAGCTGCGCGGGTCGGAGCGATGCCAAGACGATAGACAACATTGTCCAGACGGCTCTCCAGCAGCTGAAGCAGGATTTCACCTGTAATACCCTTGATGCGCGATGCCTTGTCGAAAAGGTTGTGGAACTGACGCTCCAGCACTCCGTAGGTATATTTGGCCTTCTGCTTCTCACGCAGCTGAACTCCATACTCCGAAGTCTTTCTGCGTTTGTTCTGACCGTGCTGGCCGGGAGGGAAGTTTTTCTTGCTAAGCACTTTGTCGGGGCCAAAGATGGGCTCGCCGAACTTACGCGCTATTTTGGTCTTAGGACCTGTATATCTTGCCATATTGTTTTGTTGTTTTTGGATTGGATTCCGTTGCCTGTCCGCTCGGCGGCGGTGGCGCAGCCGCGGCCATAGAGAGGTGATTTATATATGACCTATTTCACCACCCGCCGCTGTCAGTCGGCTCGGTTTTCCTTTTGATTGAAAAGAATCAGTGTTTTGGGTATGCAGTCGTGACGGCCTTAAGCCGACCGTGCCGCAGTTATCTGTAAGGTTGGTATAAGGACGGGCGTCGGGACTGGATGATGTCGGTGGCGACAGTGATCCACCCTTAACGGCAGGTATCGAAAAAAATAACACTTTCCCGCCGCCCTTTTCCTCATTTACACTCTTCTTCTCTTGGGAGGACGGCAACCGTTGTGAGGCAGCGGTGTTACGTCAACGATCTCTGTGACTTCGATGCCTGCGCCGTGAACTGTACGGATAGCGCTTTCACGACCGTTGCCCGGACCCTTCACATAGGCTTTCACCTTGCGCAGACCCAGATCATAGGCGACCTTTGCACAGTCCTGTGCTGCCATCTGGGCTGCATAGGGGGTGTTCTTCTTCGATCCGCGGAAGCCCATCTTACCTGCGCTCGACCACGAGATAACCTGGCCTTCGCTGTTGGCCAGGCATACGATAATGTTGTTGAAAGACGAGTGAACGTGAAGCTGACCGTTAGCGTCGACTTTGACGTTTCTCTTCTTGGCTGCGACTGTCTTCTTTGCCATGTCAGTATCTTATTTTGTTGCTTTCTTCTTGTTTGCGACTGTTTTCTTACGGCCTTTGCGCGTACGGGCATTGTTCTTGGTGCTCTGTCCGCGAACAGGGAGACCATTGCGGTGACGGATGCCGCGGTAGCATCCTATATCCATGAGTCGCTTGATGTTGAGCTGGATCTCGCTGCGAAGATCACCCTCCACCTTATGGTCCGAGCCGATTACCTCACGAACCTTGGCGGCCTGGGCATCGGTCCAGTCTTTTACCTTGATATCCTTATCGACGCCTGCCTTCTCGAGTATCGACTTAGCCGCGCTGCGGCCTATGCCGAAGATGTAGGTCAGGGCTATCTCACCTCTCTTATTCTGGGGGAGGTCAACTCCCACGATGCGTACTGCCATATCTTATTGACTGATATTTTTTGCAAAAATAATAATTTTTTACCCTTGGCGCTGCTTATACTTCGGGTTTTTCTTGTTGATAACGTACAGACGGCCCTTACGACGCACGATTTTGCTGTCGGGGGTACGTTTTTTGACAGATGCTCTTACTTTCATCTTTATATGTTATTTTTTTCGTTTGGTCTTTTCTTCTGCCGGGCGGTGGTGTTGAGTTCAGCGCCTGGCCGCGTTATTGTCATTTGTAGCGGAAAGCGATGCGTCCTTTCGAAAGGTCGTAGGGCGACATCTCTACTCTCACCTTGTCGCCGGGCAGGATCTTGATATAGTGCATGCGCATCTTGCCCGAAATGTGGGCCGTGATCTCATGTCCGTTTTCAAGCTCAACGCGAAACATCGCGTTGCTCAGTGCCTCGACGATTGTTCCGTCTTGTTCGATTGCCGATTGTTTTGCCATGACTGTGGTTGGGTAGTGATTAATCTTAAATAAAACGTTCCTTCAGGACCTCTTCGATGTAGTCGAACGTTGTCAGGATCTCCGTAGCCCCGTCGACTATGGCAAGCGTGTGCTCGTAATGGGCCGACGGCTTGCGGTCGCGTGTGCGGCACGTCCATCCGTCTCGCTCTATCACGATATTGCGGCTTCCCATGTTGATCATAGGTTCTATACACAGACACATGCCGTTTCTGATCACCGGACCCGTTCCACGCCTTCCGTAGTTGGGCACTTCAGGATCCTCATGCATACTCCTGCCGATTCCGTGTCCGCACATTTCTCTGACTACGCTGTAGCCACGCTTCTCGCAATATTGCTGAACAGCCTGTGCTATATCACCGATTCTGTGACCCGCCTTGCAGGCCTCTATCCCGACATAGAGCGACTCCTTAGTTGTGCGGCATAGAGCCATCACATCCGGGGCGATCTCCCCTATCGGAAAGGTATAACACATATCGCCGTTATACCCGTTGAGCTCAACCACAGTGTCAGCTCCGAATATATCACCTTCTTTCAGTTCATAATTCGAAGGGAAACCGTGGACAACCGTTTCATTGACTTCGCAGCACACGGTTCCGGGAAATCCTCCATAGCCCAGACACGCCGGCTTGCCGCCGTTGTCCTGGATAAACTCGCGTGCTACCTGATCAATCTTTCGGGTTGTCACTCCCGGGAGCGCCCACTTGGCAATCTCGCCAAGTGTGCGGCTCACGAGTGTGCTGGCCTCTCTCATGAGAGCAAGTTCTTCAGGTGTTTTAAGATAGATCATCCGATTG
Source organism: Bacteroides sp. (assembly GCA_014801735.1). The sequence goes on from JAAVDO010000007.1 coordinate 8,604, forward strand.
CTACAATAAAACAAATCTTTGCCGTTTCGGTCACACTTCCGGTCAATATGCGCTGCCGGTTGTGCGCCCTTTGATCTTGCCCTCCTTCATCAGGCCGTCGTAGTGGTGCATCATCAGGTGACTCTCGATCTGCTGCAGTGTGTCGAGCACTACACCTACCAGAATCAGAAGCGATGTTCCGCCGAAGAACTGAGCGAAGCTCTGGCTCACGCCGAAGAAACGGGCGAAAGCAGGCATCACCGCAACGATACCAAGGAACAGCGAACCCGGCAGAGTGATTCTCGACAGAATGCTGTCCAGATACTCGGCGGTCTTCGTGCCGGGTTTCACGCCCGGAATGAAGCCGTTGTTGTTCTTGATATTCTCGGCGATATCGTTCGGCCTTACTGTCACTGCGGTATAGAAATACGTGAAAGCGACGATCAGGATGAAGTAGACAAAGTTATACCAGAAACCATTGATGTCAGAGAAAGCTGCAACGAAGCTGCTTGTCTGACCTGTCGATCCGAAACCCGCCAGGGTGATAGGAATAAACATGATGGCCTGGGCGAAGATGATGGGCATTACGCCGGCAGCGTTTACCTTCAGAGGTATGTACTGGCGGGCACCGCCATACTGGCGGTTGCCTACCATGCGCTTGGCATACTGCACAGGCACTTTACGGGTACCCTGTACGAGCAGCACTGCTCCTACCGTAACGGCAAACAGGAGGATAATCTCAACCACGAACATGATCAGACCTCCCTGCGATCCCTGCGATCCGGGAAGACGGCTGATAAATTCATAGCTCAGAGCCTCCGGAAGGCGTGCAATAATACCCACAAGAATGATGAATGAGATACCGTTTCCGATACCGCGGTCGGTGATACGTTCACCGAGCCACATAATAAACATCGATCCTGCGGCCAGGATAATTGTCAGATAGACTATTGTCCAGACACCCATCATCGAGACACCGCCTGCCGCGGCTACCTGCACACGCAGGTTCACCAGATAGGCAGGACCTTGCAGAAGAAGAATAAAGACTGTGAGGTAGCGGGTCCACTGGTTCAGCTTTTGATGACCGCTCTCACCTTCCCTCTGCATCTTCTGAAACGAAGGTAACACCATGCCCAGAAGCTGTATCACGATCGAAGCCGTGATATAGGGCATGATACCCAGAGCAAAGATCGAAGCCTGAGAGAATGCACCGCCGGAGAACATATCCAGCAGCTGCATCAGACCGCTCTTGTTGGTGAAGTTGCTCAGCGCCTCAAGATCGGCAGGACTGACGCCCGGAAGGACGACATAACAGCCTAGCCGATAAACAAGCACCAGAAGCAGCGTCAACAAAATGCGCTTTCTCAGCTCGTCTATTGTCCAGATATTGCGAATTGTCTCGAAAAATCTCATTTCAATTAAATTTTAGAGATGGAGCCGCCGGCTGCGGTAATAGCCTCCTCTGCCTTCTTCGAGAATGCATTTGCTTCAACGGCAACTGCCTTGCTGATGCTTCCCTTGGCGAGGATCTTGACGAGCTGTTTCGGGGTCACAAGACCTGCTGCGCGGAGCTCGTCCAGACCAACCTTGTCAAGATTGTTGGCCGTGGCCAGTGCCTCAATGTCGGATACATTGAGAGCCTTATAGGCCACACGGTTGATATTCTTGAAGCCGAACTTCGGCAGACGACGCTGCAGGGGCATCTGGCCACCCTCGAAGCCGATCTTGCGCGAATAGCCGCTGCGCGACTTCGCACCCTTATGACCACGGGTTGATGTGCCACCCTTACCCGAACCCGGGCCGCGGCCGATACGCGTCTCACGGGTTACCGAGCCTACTGCCGGGCGAATTGTATTTAGTTCCATAATCGAGTGATTGCTGAATGTTGGGTTAATACTCTTGTTTGCATCAGGCCTTGGTTACCTCTACGAGGTGACGCACGCGCTCTACCATACCCATTACCGAAGGAGTATCCTCCTTAACCACGGTGTGGTTCATCTTGCGCAGACCCAGCGCATCGAGTGTGCGCTTCTGCACCGCAGGGCAATTGATGCGGCTCTTGATCTGTTTGATTTTTATCTGTGCCATTCTCTTGTCTGTTTTTTTGATGTTTACCGTCGGCTCAGCCCTTGAAAACCTGTTCTACCGAGATTCCGCGGTTCTGGGCTACGATGGCCGGCGAACGCATCTCGTCGAGAGCGGCGATAGTGGCCTTTACAAGGTTGTGGGGATTCGACGAACCCTTCGACTTTGCCAGAACGTCGGTGATGCCGACACTCTCGAGCACTGCACGCATAGCACCGCCGGCCTTAACACCGGTACCGTGTGATGCGGGTTTCAGGATCACGCGCGAACCACCGAACTTGGCAATCTGCTCGTGGGGAATTGTGCCTTTGTGAACCGGCACACGGATCAGATTCTTCTTGGCTGCCTCAACACCCTTGGCGATTGCGGCAGTAACCTCATTGGCCTTGCCCAGGCCCCAGCCTACTACACCGTCCTCATTGCCCACTACGACAATAGCTGCAAAGGTGAAGGCACGGCCGCCCTTGGTTACCTTAGTAACACGGTTGATGGCGACCAGACGATCTTTAAGATCCAGGTCGCTCGACGACTTTACTCTGTTGTTTCTCTTTGCCATCTTGCTTTAGAATTTAAGTCCACCGTTGCGGGCGGCGTCGGCCAGCGATTTTACTCGGCCGTGGAACAAATAGCCGTTTCTGTCAAAAACCACCTCGGTGATACCGGCGGCAAGAGCCTTCTGGGCTATTTCCTCGCCTACCTTGGCGGCTATCTCTGTCTTGGTGCCGTCGGTGATATTCTTCGACGATGCTGCTGCCAGCGTCTTGCCGGCCAGGTCGTCGATCACCTGCACGTATATCTGCTTGTTGCTGCGGAACACTGACATGCGCGGGCGCGCTGCAGTGCCGCTGATCTTACCGCGGATGCGGGTCTTGATTTTATTGCGTCTTGCTATCTTGGAGATCATAGTTGTTTCGTTTTAGGGATTGGTGGTTTACTTCGCGCCTGCGCTCTTGCCCGACTTACGACGGATCACCTCGCCGACAAACTTGATACCCTTGCCCTTGTAAGGCTCCGGCTTGCGCAGCGAACGGATCTTGGCGCAAACCTGACCAAGAAGCTGCTTGTCGTCGCTCTCAAGAATGATCAGAGGATTCTTGTTACGCTCCGACTTAGCCTCTACCTTGACCTCCGGGGGAAGCTTGATATATATTGCGTGGCTGTATCCAAGCGAAAGCTCCAACACCTGGCCGGTGGCTGACGCACGGTAGCCCACGCCTACTAATTCCATTTCCTTGCGGTAGCCGGTCGACACGCCTACGACCATATTGTGGATCAGGGCGCGGTACAGGCCGTGCTGCGCACGGTGCTCACGATCATCGCTCGGACGAGTGATTACTACATGACCGTCTTCTACCTTGATGGTCAGATCCGGATTCACTGCCTGTTTCAGCTCGCCTTTGGGGCCTTTTACGGTAACTACGTTATTGTCTACGCTGACTGTCACTCCCTGCGGGATGACGATGGGGGTCTTACCTATTCTTGACATTATGCTTCCCTCCTATCATTAATAAACATAACACAGCACCTCGCCTCCGATTTTCTCTTCGGCTGCCTTCTTGTTGGTCATCACACCCTTGCTGGTGCTCAGGATAGCGATACCGAGGCCATTGAGAACACGGGGCATATCTTTGTATCCGGTATACTGACGGAGACCCGGACGCGACACACGCTTGAGCGCCTTGATGGCGTTCACCTTGTCGATGGGGTCATACTTCAGGGCAATCTTGATGATGCCTGCGGGGGTTTCACCCTCTATAAACTTATAGTTAAGTATATAGCCTTGTTCGAAGAGGATCTTGGTGATCTCCTTCTTCAAGTTTGAGGCCGGTATCTCGACTACGCGGTGGTTGGCCTTGATAGCGTTCCTCAATCTTGTCAGATAATCTGCTATAGGATCTGTCATTGTTGTTGTTTTGTTAAATTGATCCGGCTTGAGCCGGACAATATTTAATACTCCTTTGCCCGCCGCCGCGCTTTGTCCCTATTGGGCGGCAACGGCTGCGGGGGCCGCGGACATCTCTTACCAGCTTGCCTTCTTTACTCCGGGGATCAGACCGGCCGAAGCCATTTCACGGAACTGGATACGCGACAGTCCGAACTGGCGCATGTAGCCTTTCGGACGGCCGGTGATGGTGCAACGGTTGTGCAACCGAACACGTGAGGCGTTCTTGGGCAGGCTCTGCAGACCCTCGTAGTCGCCTTCAGCCTTCATGGCTGCCTTCTTGGCGGCATACTTGGCTACGAGCTTGGCACGCTTCACCTCGCGGGCCTTCATTGATTCTTTTGCCATTTGCTATTTATCGTAGGGATTGTTAGTTTTGACGATAATGCCCCGATCTTATTTCGAAGCGTTCTTGAAAGGCAGACCGAACTGCTTGAGCAGTGCGTAGCCCTCTTCATCGGTCTTAGCCGAGGTCACAAACGTAATGTTCATGCCCATGAGCTTGTTGATGGCGTCGATGTTGATTTCCGGGAAGATGATCTGCTCGGTGATACCCAGAGTGTAGTTTCCGCGGCCGTCGAGCTTGCCTTCGATACCCTTGAAGTCGCGGATACGGGGAAGAGCCACACGGATCAGACGCTCCAGGAACTCATACATACGCTCTCTGCGAAGAGTCACGCGTGCACCGATAGGCATCTTTTTGCGCACCTTGAAGTTGGAGATATCCTTCTTCGAAAGTGTGGCTACTGCCTTCTGGCCGGTGATGGCGGTGAGTTCGTTGATTGCGGTCTCGATGATCTTCTTATCCTGGGTAGCTTCGCCAAGACCCTGATTGATCACGATCTTTTCCAGACGAGGAACCTGCATCACGGTAGTGTAGCCAAACTCCTTCTCCAGAGCCGGAACGATACGCTCCGTATAGTCTTTCTTAAGTGTTGTTGTGCTCATTACTTAATCTCCTCTCCTGATTTTTTGGCGTAACGTACTGACTTGCCTTCTGCATTCTTGCGGCGGCCCACACGGGTAGGCTTGCCGGTCTTCGGATCAACCAGGGCAAGATTTGAGATATGTATAGGGGCCTCCTTCTTGACCAGACCGCCCTGAGGGTGCTGGGCGTTGGGCTTGGTAGCCTTGGTCACGATGTTCTGACCCTCTACGATGGCGGCCTTCTTGTCTACAAGCACCTCGAGCACACGGCCGGTGTGGCCGCGGTCTTCGCCCGAAAGAACATAGACGGTGTCGCCCTTCTTTATATGTAACTTACTCATTGACTTAGTCTGTTTTTGCTTTTGCTGATGTGAGTAGCATCCCCGTGCTTAGAGCACCTCCGGGGCGAGCGAAACGATTTTCATGTTTGTAGCGCGGAGCTCACGGGCCACCGGACCGAAGATACGGGTACCGCGGAGTTCGCCGGCATTATTAAGCAGCACGCATGCGTTGTCGTCAAAGCGGATATAGCTGCCGTCGGGACGACGGATCTCCTTCTTGGTACGTACAACGACGGCCTTGCTGACAGTGCCCTTCTTCACGTCGGACGAAGGAATCACGCTCTTTACCGACACCACGATGATGTCGCCCACCGACGCATAGCGACGGCCGGTGCCACCCAGAACGTGGATGCAGAGCGCCTCTTTGGCTCCGCTGTTGTCGGCAACCGTTAAACGGCTTTCAGTCTGTATCATATTATGGCTTACTTAACTTTTTCGATGATTTCTACAAGTCTCCATCTCTTGGTCTTGCTCAAGGGACGTGTCTCCATCAGGCGAACGGTATCACCAACGCTGCACTCGTTCTTCTCGTCGTGAGCATGGTATTTCTTTGTCTTGTTGACAAACTTACCGTAGATAGGGTGCTTTTCCTTATATTTGATGGTGACCGTGATGGTCTTGTCACCCTTGTTGCTCGACACGACCCCGATGCGCTCTTTTCTCAGGTTTCTCTTTTCTTCCATGAATAGCTTTATTAGGTCGGGTTTACTTATTGTTGAGCTCACGCTGGCGAAGCTCTGTCTTGACACGTGCGATCATCTTGCGGTCAGCGGTGATCTTCGCCGGAGAGTCGATCGGGGAGATGGCATGATTCATCTTCAGCTGAGCATACTCTTGCTCCATCTGCTGCAGGCGGTCCTTGAGGTCCTGTGTGCTCAGTTCCTTGATTTCTTCTTTCTTCATACGTTGGGATGATTACACGTTTTGGCTGGGATCATAGTCACGGCGGACAATGAACTTGGTGGTCACGGGGAGCTTCTGGGCTGCCAGACGCAGTGCCTCCTTGGCGATATCGTAGCTCACGCCCTCTACCTCGATAAGGATACGGCCGGGAGTTACAGGCGCCACAAAGCCTTCGGGATTACCTTTACCTTTACCCATGCGGACCTCGGCAGGCTTCTTGGTAATGGGCTTGTCGGGGAAGATACGGATCCATATCTGACCCTGACGCTGCATGTAGCGCGTCACGGCGATACGGGCGGCCTCGATCTGACGGCCGGTGATCCATTTTGACTCCAGGGTCTTTATGCCGAACGATCCGAAAGCCAACTGGTTACCGCGCTGGGCTACGCCCTTCATGCGGCCTTTCTGCTGGCGACGGAATTTGGTTTTCTTTGGCTGTAACATTGTTCTTTACTTCTTTGTGTTGTTCTGCTGGGCTTAACGGTTGTTTTTCGGACGACGGAAACCTCCGCGGCGATTGCCACCCTCGCGGCCTGCGCCACCTGTGCGCGGCTCCTTGGCGGTGGTTGCGAAATTGGGGGCCAGATCACGCTTGCCATAGACTTCGCCACGGCAGATCCAAACCTTCACGCCGATCACACCAACCTTGGTGTGTGCCTCTACCAGAGCATAGTCGATGTCGGCACGGAGTGTATGAAGCGGAGTACGACCCTCCTTGAACATTTCCGAACGAGCGATTTCAGCACCGTTCAGACGGCCGCTCACCTGCACCTTGATGCCCTCTGCACCGCTGCGCATAGTCGATGCGATAGCCATCTTGACAGCACGGCGATAGGCAATCTTGCCCTCGATCTGACGGGCGATCGTGCTTGCAACGATCTCGGCGTCGAGCTCAGGACGCTTCACCTCGTAGATGTTGATCTGAACATCCTTGTCGGTGATTTTCTTGAGCTCTTCCTTGAGTTTGTCGACCTCACTGCCGCCCTTACCGATGATCAGACCCGGACGCGAGGTGCACACAGTGATAGTGATCAGCTTCAGTGTACGCTCGATCACGATACGCGAAACGCTCATCTTGGCCAGGCGCACGTTCAGATACTTGCGCAGCTTCGAGTCTTCCAGGATGGTATCGCCGTATTTCTTACCGCCATACCAGTTGGAATCCCAGCCTCTGATGATTCCAAGACGGTTGCTGATAGGATTAACTTTCTGTCCCATTTCTTATGCCTTGTTTTTTGCGTTTTCGATAGTGTCCACGATCAGAGTCACATGGTTGGCACGCTTGCGGATGCGGTAGCCACGACCCTGAGGTGCCGGACGCAGACGCTTGAGCATCGGTGCCGGATTTACAAAGATAGTGCTCACGCAAAGCTCGCCGTTTTCAGCGCGCTTCTCGTTCTTGGCCTCCCAGTTGGCGATAGCGCTTCTGAGGAGTTTCTCAAGAACAGCCGCAGCGCTCTTGTTTGAGAACTTCAGGATGCCAAGTGCCAGATACACTTCCTTGCCGCGGACCAGGTCGGCCACAAGACGCATCTTGCGGGGCGACGAGGGGATATTGAGAACCTTGGCAAAGGCAACGCTCTTGCGAGCTTCCTTGATAGCCTCGGCAGATTTTCTTTTTCTTACACCCATTGTGTTATGGTAGTTTTCTGTTGTTCAGGAATTAATTTTCTTAAGCCCTTGAGATCACTTCTTGTTGCCGGCATGGCCGCGGAAGCTACGCGTGGGGGCAAACTCGCCGAGCTTGTGTCCCACCATATTCTCGGTCACGTAGACAGGAATGAACTTGTTGCCGTTGTGAACTGCGAAGGTATGACCGACGAATTCGGGTGCAATCATCGAAGCGCGGCTCCAGGTCTTGATAACGGCCTTCTTTCCGCTCTCTTCCATTGCATTCACCTTCTTCTCCAGCTTCACGCTGATGAACGGGCCTTTTTTTAATGAACGACTCATAGAGGTAGTAGTCTAATTGGTGATCAGGTAGTGGGTTTACTTCTTTCTTCTCTCGATGATATACTTCGACGAGTGCTTCTTCGGTGCACGAGTCTTCAGGCCCTTGCTGTAAAGACCCTTGCGCGAACGCGGATGTCCACCGCTTGCACGGCCTTCGCCACCACCCATGGGGTGATCCACAGGGTTCATGACAACGCCACGGTTGCGCGGACGACGACCCAGCCAGCGGCTGCGGCCTGCCTTACCGCTACGCTCCAGAGAATGCTCGCTGTTGCCTACTACACCAACGGTTGCCTTGCAGGCTGCAAGCACCTTGCGGGTCTCACCCGAAGGCAGCTTGATGATGGCATAGTCGCCCTCGCGTGAAATCAGCTGAGCGAATGTACCGGCCGAACGTGCCATGAAAGCACCCTGGCCGGGACGGAGCTCGATATTGTGGATCAGCGTACCAACAGGAATGTTGGTCAGAGGAAGGGCGTTGCCTACCTCAGGCGCTGCATCTGCTCCGCTCACTACCGTTGCACCTACCTCGAGTCCGTTGGGTGCAATGATATAAGCTTTTGCTCCGTCGACGTAATAGAGCAGAGCGATACGAGCCGAACGGTTCGGATCATACTCGATGCTCTTTACAACGGCGGGTACACCGTCTTTGCTCCTCTTAAAGTCGATGATGCGGTATTTACGCTTGTGACCGCCGCCCATGTAGCGGGTGGTCAGGTGTCCCTCGGCGTTACGGCCGCCGGTTGACTTCTTGCCGACTGTAAGAGCTTTTTCTGGCGTTGTAGCAGTGATCGTTCCTTTGAAAACGCCAATAACTTTGTGTCGCTGCCCCGGTGTGGTGGGCTTAAATTTTCTTACTGCCATTGGTTATCTTAGATGTTGCTGTAAAGATCGATGGTCTCGCCTTCGCCGATAGTGACGATGGCTTTCTTGTAGCTGTTGGTCTTGCCGCGCAGAAGGCCCGACTTGGTCCAGCGCGACTTGTTCTTGCCACGCACTACAGCTGTGTTCACGTCAACCACCTTAACGCCATAGAGCTTCTCTACGAGCATCTTGATCTGATGCTTGTTAGCCTCGAGCGACACCTTGAAGGTGTAGCGGTTGAGCTTCTCGGTGAGCGCGGTGGCCTTTTCGGTGACGATGGGCTGAATTGATATTTCCATTGTTGTGCCTCCTTGCGGTTAGAGTTTGTTAATCACGTCAAGGCTATCCTCAGTCATGAGAATAGCATTGCTGTGCATGATTGCATACGTATTCACATCCGAAGCGCTGATGATTTCGGCGTTGGGGATGTTACGGACTGACAAATATACGTTTTTATTTTGGTTTGCCAAAACGAGAAGGATCTTTTTTCCCTCTACGTTAAGGTTTTTTGCCATTTCAACGAACGACTTTGTGCGGGGAGCATCGAAAGTGAAGTTCTCGATTATCTTGATCTGGTCGTCCTGAACTTTATATGTCAGTGCACTCTTGCGGGCAAGCTGCTTAACCTTCTTGTTAAGTTTGAAGCGATAGTCGCGGGGACGAGGACCGAAAACACGGCCACCGCCAACGAGAACAGGCGAGTTGATGTCACCGATACGGCTACCGCCGCCACCCTTCTGCTTGTGCAGCTTGCGGGTAGAACCGGAAACTTCGCTACGCTCCTTCGACTTGTGGGTTCCCTGACGACGGTTTGCCAGATACTGCTTTACGTCGAGATATACGGCATGCTCGTTTGCATCGATTGCAAACACGTTATCGTTAAGCTCAGCCTTACGACCGGTGTCCTGTCCCTGGATATTGTATATTGCGAGTTCCATTATTTCTCAACTATTACGATTGAACCTTTACTTCCGGGTATAGAACCCTTGATCAACAGCAGGTTGTGTTCGGGCATAACGCGGAGCACCTGAAGGTTTTGAACAGTCACGCGCTCGTTGCCCATCTGGCCGGCCATACGCATTCCCTTGAATACCTTTGCGGGATACGAGCAGGCACCGATCGAACCGGGGGCACGCAGACGGTTGTGCTGACCATGAGTGCTCTGACCTACACCGCCGAAGCCATGACGCTTAACGACGCCCTGAAAGCCCTTACCCTTGCTGACACCCTGGATGTCGACAAAGTCAGCGTCAGAGAAGATCTTGTCTACGGTGATGGTGTCACCGAGCTTGATTTCCTCACCAAAACCCTTGAACTCGGCCAAGTGGCGCTGCGGGGCTACACCTGCCTTCTTGAAGTGACCTGCCATGGGAGCAGTTGTATGCTTGTCCTTCTTCTGTTCGAAGCCAAGCTGAACCGCTTCATAGCCGTCGGTGTCGGCAGTCTTGATCTGAGTAACCACACAAGGACCTACTTCGATAACAGTGCACGGCACATTCTTGCCGTCGGCACTGAAAACGGATGTCATTCCGATTTTCTTTCCTATTAATCCTGGCATTTCTCTTTGTTGTTTGATAGATTTGTTTTCGTTTTGTTGCTCAAGTCGGCATTACACCTTGATCTCTACTTCAACACCGCTGGGAAGCTCAAGCTTCATCAGGGCGTCAACAGTTTTTGAGGTAGAGTTGTAGATGTCGATCAGACGCTTGAACGACGAGAGCTGGAACTGCTCGCGCGACTTCTTGTTAACGAAAGTCGAGCGATTGACAGTGAAGATGCGCTTGTGAGTGGGCAGAGGTATGGGACCGCTGATCACAGCGCCGGTAGCCTTCACAGTCTTTACAATCTTCTCAGCCGACTTGTCGACCAGGTTGTGATCGTAACTCTTGAGTTTGATTCTGATTTTTTGGCTCATATCTTGTTGGATAATTATTATCTCAGTTAGATTACTTGATCAGATCCACGCGGCCCTGACATTCGGTCAGTACGTTGCGTGCGATCGAGGCGCTTACCTCGGCATAGTGGCTGAACGACATGGTCGAAGTTGCACGGCCGCTGGTGATGGTACGCAAGGCGGTCACATAGCCGAACATCTCAGCCAGAGGAGCCTTAGCCTTAACCACGCGGGCACCGCTGCGGCTTGTCTCCATACCCTCTACCTGACCGCGACGCTTGTTAAGGTCGCTGATCACGTCACCCATGTTTTCTTCGGGTGTAACAACCTCTATCTTCATGATAGGCTCGAGAAGAACGGGACCGGCCTGCTCAGAAGCTTTCTTGAAGGCCTGGATAGCGCAGAGCTCGAACGAGAGCTGGTCGGAGTCAACGGGGTGGAAAGAACCGTCGATCACAGTCACCTTGAGCTGCTCAACCGGGAAGCCGGCGAGAACGCCATTTTTCATAGCGTTGGTGAAGCCCTTCTGGATAGCGGGGATAAACTCCTTAGGAATGTTGCCGCCCTTAACCTCGTCTACGAACTGGAGATTGCCGTCGAAACCTTCATCAACCGGTTCAACACGAACGATGATGTCAGCAAACTTACCGCGACCACCGGTCTGCTTCTTGAACACCTCGCGAAGCTCAACGGGACGAGTGATCGATTCTTTATAGGTAACCTGGGGACGACCCTGGTTGCACTCAACCTTGAACTCACGACGCAGACGATCGATGATGATGTCGAGATGAAGCTCACCCATACCTGAAATAACAGTCTGGCCGGTCTCCTCGTTGGTTTCAACACGGAAGGTCGGATCTTCCTCTGCAAGCTTCTGCAGACCTACGCCGAGTTTATCGAGATCCTTCTGAGTCTTAGGCTCTACAGCAATACCGATAACGGGATCAGGGAACTCCATAGCCTCGAGCACGATAGGATGCGCTTCGTCGCAGAGGGTGTCACCAGTGCGGATATCTTTGAAGCCAACGCCTGCGCCTATATCGCCGCAGCCGATTTTCTCCATAGGATTCTGCTTGTTGGAGTGCATCTGGAACAGACGGCTAACGCGCTCCTTCTTGTTAGAACGTGCGTTGAGCACGTAACTTCCGGCAACAACGTCGCCCGAGTAAACACGGAAGAAAGTGAGACGGCCAACATACGGGTCGGTAGCGATCTTAAATGCAAGAGCGCACATAGGAGCAGAGCTCGACGGCTCGCGAACTTCTTCTTCGTCGGGGTTAGCAGGATTGTGGCCTGTGATTGCACCCGAGTCAAGCGGGCTGGGCAGATATGCGCAAACGGCATCCAGCAGACACTGAACACCTTTATTCTTGAATGAAGAACCGCAGATCATGGGAACGATCTCCATCTTGAGAGTACCCTTGCGCAGTGCGCGACGGATTTCATCCTCGGTGATAGTCGAAGGATCATCGAAGTATTTCTCCATGAGCTCGTCGTCGAACTCAACAACCTTTTCGAGCATCTTGTCGCGCCACTCTTCAGCTTCTGCCTGAAGATTTGCGGGAATTTCTTCAACACTGTAGTCAGCACCCATAGTCTCGTCGTGCCAGAAGATAGCCTTCATGGTGATCAGGTCGATCACGCCCTTGAAAGTCTCCTCTGCACCGATAGGAATCTGAATGGGGCAAGGATTGGCGCCGAGAACATCTTTGAGCTGACGTGCAACCTCAAAAAAGTTAGCACCCGAACGGTCCATCTTGTTAACATAGCCGATACGGGGCACATTATATTTGTCAGCCTGGCGCCATACAGTCTCCGACTGAGGCTCAACACCACCTACAGCGCAGAAAGTAGCAACGGCACCATCGAGAACACGAAGCGAACGCTCCACCTCGACAGTAAAGTCGACGTGTCCCGGGGTGTCGATAAGATTAATCTTGTATTTGTCGCCGTCATACTTCCAGAAAGTGGTAGTTGCGGCCGAGGTGATGGTGATACCACGTTCCTGCTCCTGCTCCATCCAGTCCATGGTAGCAGCGCCGTCGTGCACCTCACCGATTTTATGAGTGAGACCCGTGTAGAACAGTATACGCTCCGATGTGGTAGTCTTACCGGCATCGATGTGAGCCATAATACCGATATTACGGGTAAATTTCAGGTGTTCGTCAGAACTTGCCATATTAAAATTTTGCAATTAATGGATTACAACGAAAGGAATGGAATGAAATCAGAAGCGGAAGTGAGCGAAAGCACGGTTGGCCTCGGCCATCTTGTGCATATCTTCTTTACGCTTGAAAGCACCACCCTGGTCATTGAATGCGTCGACGATCTCAGCAGCCAGTTTGTCGGCCATAGTTTTGCCGCCACGCTTGCGGGCATAGAGAATGAGATTCTTCATCGAGATCGACTCTTTGCGGTCGGGACGAATCTCAGTGGGAACCTGGAAAGTAGCACCGCCGACACGGCGGGACTTAACCTCGACAGTAGGAGTTACGTTTTCGAGAGCTTTCTTCCAGATTTCGAGAGCGGTCTTCTCTTCGTTGGGGAGCTTTGCCTTTACGGTTTCAAGAGCAGAGTAGAAGATGGTGTATGCGGTATTCTTCTTACCATCATACATCAGATGGTTAACGAACTTGGAGACGCGCACGTCGTGGAAAACGGGATCGGGGAGTACGATCCGCTTTTTTGGCTTTGCCTTTCTCATTTTAGTTTTGCAAAATTTTGTTTTTGTTTGCTTGGTTGTTGCTTCTTCGTTCTTCAACGGCGCTCTCTTGCGCCATTTACTCAACCTTTGAATCAGCTTTCCAACAAATCAAAAACAAAGTCGTTACTTTTGAGGATTTACTTTTTTGTTTTTTGATTTGCCCCGGCTCAAAGGCCGGGCATTCGTAAGAACCTGGACTGATGTCAGGAATGCAGCCTCAATTACTTCTTACCCTTAGCTGCTTTGGGACGCTTAGCTCCATACTTGGAACGACGCTGAGTGCGATCTTTCACGCCGCTGGTATCGAGGGTGCCGCGTACGATGTGGTAGCGAACACCGGGAAGATCCTTAACACGACCACCGCGAACGAGAACGATGCTGTGCTCCTGCAGGTTGTGACCTTCACCGGGAATGTAGGAGTTAACTTCCTTACCATTAGTGAGGCGCACGCGAGCCACCTTACGCATAGCCGAGTTAGGCTTCTTGGGAGTGGTGGTGTAAACACGCACGCACACGCCACGACGCTGGGGGCATGAATCGAGCGCAGGCGACTTACTCTTGTCTTCGAGAGCCACACGTCCTTTTCTTACTAATTGCTGAATAGTAGGCATCTTAGATGTTGATGTTGGTATTGTTTAGCTATAATCGTTAATTCGTAGAAACGAAGACCCAAATCGAGTCACAATCTCGCACATAGAGAACATCTGCTACTCCATTAACCCTCAGCAGATTAACTTCGCAGCGATGCTCTTCGCGCTCAATTGCAATGCAAAATTAGCGATTAATTTTCTAATATACAAATGTTTGATGACAAAGATGAAAAGTTTTTTCTTTGAGCCTCACAAAACACCCTCCCAGTCGGGGCTCTCAGTGTACCAACGGGAGTACATGAGATAATTGCCGGCTATCTTACGGTTGAGCTCACGAGCTTGGGCAGGATCGACCATCTTGATAAACTTAGCAGGCGCACCGCCCCACATCTCACCCGGACCAATCTTCGTTCCGGAGAGAACCACAGCACCAGCAGCTACAAGAGCACCTTCGCCCACCACGGCATGATCCATAACAATAGCACCCATACCGATCAGAGCCAGCCTCTCGATACGACAACCATGAAGCACAACGTTGTGACCGATAGAAACATCGTCAGCTATTTCAATCACCGACTTTTCATAGAGAGTGTGAAGCGTACTGCCATCCTGAATATTAACACGATTACCAACAGTGATGGTATTTACATCACCGCGCAAAACGGTATTAAACCAGATGCTACATTCCTCACCTACAGTCACATCGCCGACGAGGGTCGCATTCGGGGCGAGGAAAGTGTCGCGGCCGATTTTGGGAGTAAAACCGCGCACAGGCATTATTAAAGCCATATATTATAAAGATTTATATAGTTGCACACCTATCAGCAAGCCATTTGCGCTTATCGTCTGAATCGAGAAGTGGGGCAAGCTGAGAATAAACACGTTTCTGATAATTGTTTAACCACTCAATCTCCCAACTGTCGAGCATATCAGGATCAACAAGCGTCATATCGAAAGGATAGAGCGTAAGAGTTTCAAATTTAAGGAATTCACCCATGTCAGAAGTGAAAGCCTCGACACATAGCAACAGATTCTCACAACGTATGCCATACTCACCAGCACGATAGATACCAGGTTCGTCGGAGGTCACCATGCCAGGCATGAGCTGAACAGGATTCTCCTGAAGGCGGATACTCTGAGGACCTTCATGCACATTCAGACAGTGACCCACACCGTGACCCGTTCCATGCAGATAAGCAGCACCGTAGCGCCACATGTCAGCACGAGCAAGGACATCGAGCTGCGCCCCACGGGTGCCACGAGGGAAAACAGCACGAGCCAGATCGATCATACCCTTCAACACGAGAGTAAAATCACGTCGCTGGTCAGGAGTTACATTTCCAAGCGAGAAAGTACGGGTGATATCGGTAGTACCACACAGATAAGAAGCCCCGCTGTCGACAAGCAGAAGATTGTCGCGAGTAAGAACAGACGCCGTCGCCGGAGAGGCCGTATAGTGAACAATAGCTCCATGATCAGCGAAACCGGCGATCGTCTCAAAACTCAGACAGACAAAACCAGGCTGAGCCGAACGCTCCTTCATAAGCAGATCAGCTACATCAAGTTCAGTAAGGCGTTCCCCTGCTTCAAGACACCTATCAAGCTCGTAAAAAGCATTGGCCATAGCCACACCATCGAGAACCATAGCCTGACGAACACCACCGATCTCAACATCATTGCGACACGCCTTAAGCAAGGCAACAACGCCGGAACGAAAGATCAACCTTTCGCCAAGTCGGTCGGCAAGCATCTTGGGAATTCGATCGCCATCGGAAGCAATCTTTGCTTCCGCCGGCAGCTGTCGAAGGAAATCGCCAACAACACCGTAAGGAGCCGTAATAACACCCTGCGCAGCCAGATAAGCACGCAGTCTACCGTCGAGCTTACGTTCGTCAACAAACCAAACCTTAATATCATCAGCAAGATAAAGATAACTAATAACAACCGGGTTACATTCAATATCACTTCCGCGCAGGTTGAGAGTCCACGCTATTTCTGCAAGATCAGCAAGAAAAAGAGCGGAAGCACCGGCCGAAAGAGCATCATCGAGAAGCCGCGAGATCTTTGAAGCAGCCGACTCTCCTGCATAAGCTTCATCGTAGATCATAACGGGACAGAGAGGCAACGAAGGTCGATCAGGCCATATATCGTCCGAAAGATCAGGAACAAAATCAAGCTTCAGGCCACCCAGAGCGAAAAGATCACACATAGAATCAGCCTTTGCCTTAGAAACCATAAGGGAGTCGATAGCCACAACAGAGCCCGCAGGAAGAACAGATGTGAGCCAATCAAGAATTGAAGGCGTAGAAGTTTTACCATCTTCCATCACGACAATACCTGTGCCATCCAATTGGCGGGCAGCCTGGAGCCAATAGCGAGAATCAGCCCACAAAGCAGCCGAATCGATAGTCACGACGAGATCACCGGCAGAGCCAGTAAATCCTGAAAGCCAACGGCGAAGTTGCCAACGAGGAGCTATATACTCACTCGCATGAGGATCACACTGAGGGATAATCACAGCAGAATAGCCTTTACTAGCCATTAATTCGCGCAAGCTACAAAGTCTTGGAGTCACATCTATTTTACTCATAATAGTCAAAATGAGAGGCACTGCCCCGGTAAACGCAACAAAAATAGAAAAATTTCTCGACACGAGAAAAGCAGACGCGCACAAAATCAAGGAAAAGAAGGAAACAAATATCGCCACAGAGCACAAAACCCCTCAGCCCACAACAAAAGACAGCCATAAGAAAAAAAATGATATCACCTCATTATATTAATGAGTATGATACACTGTCGCCAATCCAAGACGAAAGAGGCGAAAATCACACAGAAAGCCTAATAAACGCTATGGCGAAAATAAAGTTTCAAAATAAACAGTTTTTAACATTTTTGTATATCGTTGATTTTTTGCATCTTATGAAATATTCGCACTATAGACCATAAAATTTATTCGAAAAATATTTGGAGAATCGGAAAAGAGTGCTTAACTTTGCATCGCTTTTGAAAGGAGACACCTCCGATACCGATAGCAATCCTAAAAAAACCTGCCTCTTTAGCTCAGTTGGCCAGAGCACGTGATTTGTAATCTCGGGGTCGTTGGTTCGAATCCGACAAGAGGCTCAAAATAAGCGAGAGATCGCAGGCCTGAAAGAGATCAGGTGTAACAAAACAAGACTTCAATAAAAAAGGGCGTGTTCCAGAGTGGCCAAATGGGGCAGACTGTAAATCTGCTGGCTTTGCCTTCGGTGGTTCGAATCCATCCGCGCCCACAACAACAATGCGGAAGTAGCTCAGTTGATAGAGCATCAGCCTTCCAAGCTGAGGGTCGCGAGTTTGAGCCTCGTCTTCCGCTCGAAGACATAATGCCAATGTAGCTCAGGGGTAGAGCACTTCCTTGGTAAGGAAGAGGTCGCGGGTTCAAATCCCGCCATCGGCTCCACGAAAGTGAGATATTGACAGCCTCGATAGTGCCCTGCCCTATCGCGGCGTCATGATTAAAAGCGACAAAAACTTAAACGAAATAACAAAATAGCAAAGCTATGGCTAAAGAGAAATTCGAAAGAACGAAGCCGCACGTAAACATCGGCACCATCGGCCACGTTGACCACGGTAAGACCACCCTGACCGCAGCCATCACGACCGTGCTTGCAAAGGCAGGTCTGTCTGAGGTAAAGTCGTTCGATCAGATCGACAACGCCCCCGAGGAGAAGGAACGTGGTATTACTATCAACACAGCCCACGTAGAGTATGAGACCGCTAACCGTCATTACGCTCACGTAGACTGCCCCGGACACGCTGACTATGTAAAGAACATGGTAACAGGTGCTGCACAGATGGACGGTGCTATCATCGTAGTAGCTGCTACTGACGGCCCGATGCCTCAGACTCGTGAGCACATCCTTCTGGCTCGCCAGGTAAACGTACCCCGTATCGTTGTATTCCTGAACAAGTGTGACATGGTAGACGACGAGGAGATGTTCGAGCTGGTAGAGATGGAAATGCGCGATCTTCTTTCGAGCTACGAATATGACGGCGACAACACCCCCATCATCCGTGGCAGCGCTCTTGGCGCACTTAACGGCGAGCCCGAATGGGAAGCTAAGGTTATGGAGCTGATGGATGCAGTAGATAACTGGATCCCCCTGCCTCCCCGCGATATTGACAAACCCTTCCTGATGCCTGTTGAGGACGTATTCTCGATCACTGGTCGTGGTACCGTAGCAACCGGCCGTATCGAAACCGGTATTGTAAAGGTTGGCGACGAAGTCCAGATCATGGGTCTTGGCGCAGACATGAAGTCGGTTGTTACCGGCGTTGAGATGTTCCGCAAACTCCTTGATCAGGGTGAAGCCGGCGACAACGTAGGTCTGCTCCTGCGTGGTATCGACAAGAAGGATATCAAGCGTGGTATGGTAATCTGCCACCCCGGAGTTGTTAAGCCTCACAACAAATTCAAAGCTTCAGTTTATATCCTGAAGAAAGAAGAAGGTGGCCGTCACACTCCGTTCCACAACCACTATCGTCCCCAGTTCTACATCCGCACACTTGACGTAACCGGTGAGATCACTCTTCCGGAGGGTGTAGAGATGGTAATGCCTGGTGACCACGTTGAGATCATCGTTGATCTCATCAACCCGGTAGCATGCGACACCGGTCTGCGTTTCGCTATCCGTGAAGGTGGCCGCACCGTAGGTTCGGGTCAGATCACCGAGATTCTTGAGTAATATCGCTCAAGAACGGGTAAGATAGCAGAGGCTATCAGACCTGAAAAATTGAAATTGTCGACAACAACGACATAAAGGCAAAGCAGAGCGGCTCAGGCCGCAAGAAATGGGCCGCTCCGCTTTAAATATACAGGACTAGCTCAGTCGGTAGAGCACCGGTCTCCAAAACCGGGTGTCGGGAGTTCGAGCCTCTCGTCCTGTGCAAAAGTACAGTAAAATGAAAAAACTGAAACTACTCACGGATATTCAGGAGAGCTATGACGAGCTTCGTTATAAGACCTCCTGGCCAACGAAAGGGCAGCTAATCAAAAGTGCACTGATCGTGATGATTGCTTCCATCATCATCGCATTAATAATATGGTGCATGGACGAGGTAGTGTATTACCTGATGCGCTTCATCTACAGTCTGGGCCGGTAATAATAATTTATCGGGCCATTTTTTTGTAGAAAATCGCCGCTGACCAGCAAGAAACCAAACCGAGACCGAAAGCAAAAGTCGAGAACCACGAAACCGAGCACAAGAAACATGGCAAAGACAATGTCGCATGACGAGTTTATGGCAATGAAAACCGAAGGAGCAAAAGGCGGAGCCAAAAGCGACGCCAAGGAAACCGAACGGCCCAGAAAATCGTGGTATGTGCTTCGCGCAATCTCCGGCAAGGAGGCTAAAGTGAAGGAAGTTCTTGATGCCGCCATCCGCAACACCGACTGGGGCAGAAACCTGTTTCAGGTTCTGATACCGACGGAAAAAGTGGTGACGGTGAAAAATGGCAAGAAGGTCATCAAGGAGAGGAATCTTTATTCCGGATATGTGTTTGTAGAGGCTATCCTGTATGGCGAAGTCCTGCATGAACTTCGTAATACGACCAACGTGATCGACTTCCTTGGTAAGCGCGGAAAGGTTGTAGAACCTGAACCGCTTCACGAAGCAGAAGTGATGAGAATGCTTGGCAGAGCGGATGAGCTTTCGGGACAGGCGGAAGACGGAGCGAGCGATTATCTGGTAGGCGAAATCGTAAAGGTGATCGACGGTGCCTTCAACGGATTCACGGGCGAAATCATCGAAGTAGACCGTGAGCGGAAGAAGCTCAAAGTGATGGTGAAGATCTTTGACCGTCCGACGCCTCTTGAGTTGGAAAATTCGAAAGTAGAAAGAGTGTAAAGCTCAGTGGTCTCAAAACCACTGCACTCCCCTGAACGGAGAAGAGTTGTGTTACGAACTCGGACACTGCGAAGGAAAAGAGCTTAAAAATCACCAATATCTAAAAATTTCAGATTGAAACATGGCTAAAGAAATTGCTGGACAGATCAAATTGCAGATAAAGGGTGGAGCAGCAAACCCCTCCCCTCCAGTTGGTCCCGCCTTAGGCTCGAAGGGTATCAACATCATGGAGTTTTGCAAGCAATTCAATGCCCGCACCCAGGACAAAGCCGGAAAAGTTCTGCCTGTTGTAATCACCTATTACACCGACAAGAGCTTTGACTTCGTAGTCAAGACCCCTCCTGTAGCCATTCAGCTGCTGGAAGCATCGAAGGTGAAAAAGGGCTCGGCACAGCCGAACCGCACCAAGGTAGCAGAAGTGACCTGGGATCAAGTCAAGGCAATCGCCGAAGACAAGATGCCTGACCTGAACTGCTTCACCGTTGAATCAGCGATGCGCATGGTAGCAGGCACAGCCAGGAGCATGGGTATCACCGTGAAAGGCACATTCCCTGGAAACAACTGATAAACTTCAATTGAGATGAGTAAACTGACTAAAAACCAAAAGCTTGCTTTAGAGAAGATTGAAGCCGGGAAGAGCTATTCGCTGGGTGAGGCAGCAGAAAAGGTAAAGGAAATCACCTATACCAAATTTGACGCTTCGCTTGACATCGATGTTCGCCTGGGAGTAGATCCCCGTAAAGCAAACCAGATGGTTCGCGGTGTAGTAACACTGCCCCACGGCACAGGCAAGCAGGTAAAGGTGCTCGTGCTTTGTAATCCGGACGCCGAAACAGCAGCCAAAAATGCCGGTGCGGATTATGTAGGTCTGGACGAATATATCGAAAAGATCAAGGGCGGCTGGACCGATGTTGACGTAATCATCACTCAGCCCGCCATCATGGGTAAGATCGGTGCACTGGGCCGTATCCTCGGTCCGCGCGGCCTGATGCCTAACCCCAAGAGCGGCACAGTTACCAACGACGTAGCCAAAGCCGTAGAAGAAGTCAAGAAAGGTAAGATCGACTTCAAGGTAGACAAAAACGGTATCGTACACTCTTCGATCGGCAAGGTGAGCTTCACCGCCGAGCAGATGAAGGAAAATGCCCGCGAGTTTATCAACACGCTTATCAAGCTGAAGCCGGCCACTGCCAAGGGCACATATATCAAGAGCGTTTATCTTTCGAGCACGATGAGTCCCGGTGTGAAAGTAGACACTAAGACAGTCGGCGACTAATTTTCCAAAACGAAGAAAAGCATGAAAAAGGAAGATAAAGCAAAAGTAATAGCGCAGATCGTCGAGGTGCTCGGAGAATATCCGAATTTCTACCTTGTAGAGACTGCCGGACTCAACGCAGAGAAGACCAGCGCACTGCGTCGCGCCTGCTTCAAGGCCGACATCAAGCTTCTGGTTGTGAAGAACACCCTTCTTCACAAAGCACTAGAGCAGCTTGAGGGAGACTACAGCGAGCTGTATCCGGCACTCGCCGGCCCCACATCGCTGATGTGCACAGCCGTTGCCAACGCCCCCGCCAAGCTCTTGAAGGACTTCGTAAAGAAAGACGACAAACTGCCCATGCTGAAGGGCGCCTTTGCAGAAGGCACCGTATATCTGGGCGCAGATCAGCTCGACGCTCTCACCAAGATCAAGAGCAAGAACGAGCTCATCGCCGATGTTGTCGCACTTCTTCAGTCGCCGGCCAAGAACGTTGTATCGGCACTTCAGTCGGGAGCTACGAAGCTTCACGGCATCCTGGAGACCCTCTCTAAGAAAGAGGAGGCCTAATAAACAGGCCACGTGACTCTCTTCTCGCCCCCAACTACCAACAAAACGAATAACAAAAATAAAATCATACTACAATGGCAGATTTAAAAGCATTTGCAGAAGAACTGGTAAACCTGACCGTAAAAGAAGTTAACGAACTTGCTCAGATCCTGAAGGACGAGTATGGCATCGAACCCGCAGCAGCTGCAGTAGCAGTAGCCGCCGGCCCCGCAGCAGCTGGAGAGGCTGTTGAGGAGAAGACCTCTTTCGACGTAGTTCTGAAGGCTGCCGGCGCAAGCAAGCTGGCAGTTGTTAAGCTCGTTAAGGAGCTCACCGGTCTTGGCCTGAAAGAGGCTAAGGAGATGGTAGACGGCGCACCTTCTGTAATCAAGGAAGGCATCGCCAAGGCTGACGCAGAGGGCCTGAAGAAGCAGCTCGAAGAGGCCGGCGCTGAGGTTGAGCTGAAATAAAACCGCCTATCCACCAACCACATAGGTAAAGTATCACCCATAGGGTAGATGCTTTACCTTTTTGTGTTGATAACGAAGTTGCCCCCACCCTGCTCTGCGGGAAACGCCCGCAGAGCAAGGGGTGTCGGCATAAAGACCTGGTTGCCATGACAGGATGGAAAAAACCATCAGCCATGGGGTCGAGACAAGAGAAAATATTCTCTGAGAGACGCTTCGGTTGTGAATCCGCAAGGAAAGAAAGACTCGGCGCTCCAAAATGTGCGGGAAACACATAGCGGTTTCCGTGCACAAATTGTGTGCATAAACACGCGAGTGAAATCAACCGGAATAAGCCGGGCCGGCAATTTCCCATCGAACGGGAGCAGACGCCGGAACGACTAAACTCAAAAGCAACACCTTAAGAAACCAACAAAAACCATCCTCAAGATAGATGTCAGTCAAAACGAATAAACCCCGTGTAAACTTTGCGTCGGTAAAGAATCCGCTGCCATATCCTGACTTTCTGGAGGTTCAGCTGAAGTCGTTCAAAGACTTCCTGCAGCTTGATACACCACCGGAGAAGCGTAACAACGAGGGCTTGTATAAAGTGTTCTCGGAGAACTTCCCGATCGCCGATACACGCAATAACTTTGTGCTCGAGTTTCTCGACTATTACATCGACCCGCCCCGCTACTCTATTGAAGAGTGTCTGGAGCGCGGACTGACCTACTGCGTACCCCTGAAGGCCAAACTGAAGCTGTATTGCACCGACCCTGACCACGAGGACTTCGACATGGTTGTGCAGGATGTATATCTGGGTCAGATACCCTACATGACCGAAAAAGGCACATTCGTAATCAACGGAGCCGAGCGCGTAGTTGTGTCGCAGCTCCACAGATCACCGGGTGTATTCTTCGGACAGAGCGTGCACGCAAACGGCACTAAGCTCTATTCGGCCCGCATTATCCCCTTCCGAGGATCGTGGATAGAATTTGCTACTGACATCAACAACGTGATGTATGCCTACATCGACCGTAAGAAGAAGCTCCCCGTTACCACCCTTCTGCGTGCGATAGGTCTGGAGACCGATAAGGACATCATCGACATTTTCGGACTGTCGGAGGAAATCAAAGTCAACAAGACAAACCTGAAGAAGGTTGTTGGCCGCAAGACAGCCGCCCGTATCCTGAAGACATGGATCGAAGAATTCACCGACGAAGACACCGGCGAGGTAGTGTCGATTGAGCGTAACGAGATGATACTCGACCGTGAGGTCGTGATCACCGAAGACGATATCGACAAGATCCTGGAGAGCGGAGCCAAGACCATCGTTCTCCACACAAATGACGCTACGGCCAGCGATTATTCGATCGTGTTCAACACCCTTGCCAAAGACCCGACNAACNCNGANNNNGAGGCNATNCAATATATCTANANNCAGCTCCGCAANGCNGNGNCNCCNGATGANGCNAGCGCACGCGAGGTGATNACCAACCTNTTCTTCNNCGAAAANCGNTATGANCTNGGCGATGTNGGNCGNTACCGCATNAACAAGAAACNNGNGCTNGACANCNNNNCNGANGTGNNNGTNCTNACNAAGGANGACATNATCGCNATCATCAAGTATCTNATCGANCTTATCAATTCGAANNCCGANGTNGANGATATCGACCACCTNAGCAACCGCCGCGTNCGCACCGTNGGCGANCAGCTCTNCAANCAGTTCAATNTNGGTCTNGCNNGNATGTCGCGCACNATCNGNGAGCGCATGAACGTNNGNGANAATGANGTGTTCACNCCNATCGACCTNATCAACGCCAAGNCNATNTCGTCGGTNATCAACNCNTTCTTCGGCACCAANGCNCTGNNNCAGTTCATGGACCAGACCAANCCNCTNGCCGANATGACCCACAAGCGCCGTATGAGTGCCCTCGGCCCCGGCGGTCTGNCNCGTGAGCGNGCNGGCTTCGAGGTGCGCGACGTNCACTACACNCACTANGGCCGNCTNTGNCCNATCGANACNCCTGAAGGACCNAACATCGGNCTNATCTCNTCGCTNTGNGTNTANGCNAAAATCAANGANCTCGGCTTCATCGANACCCCNTACCGCGNNGTNANNGATTCGAAGGTNAACCTNAACAACGACGANNTNNTNTATCTNACCGCCGAANTNGANGAAGGNAAGGTNATNGCACAGGGCAACGCNCCNCTNAACGACGANGGNACNTTNNTNNNCNNCCGCGTNAAAGCNCGNCTNGANGCCGACTTCCCCATNGTNNCNCCNGANCAGGTNGANCTNATGGANGTGANCGCCNACNCAGATCGCNTCGATNGCNGCATCGCTNATCCCCTTCCTNGAGCACGACGANGCNAACCGNGCGCTNATGGGATCGAACATGATGCGTCAGGCAGTGCCCCTGCTNCGCAGTGAGAGCCCCATCGTAGGCACAGGCCTCGAGGGTCAGCTTATNCGCGACAGCCGTACCCAGATCACTGCCGAGGGCGACGGNGTAGTAGAATATGTAGACGCACGTGTGATACTCGTACGCTACGACCGCACCGAGGAGCAGGAGTTCGTTTCGTTTGAGAGTGCCGTTAAGGAATATCACATTCCGAAGTTCCGCAGAACCAACCAGAACACCACCATCGACCTGCGTCCTATTTGTGAGAAAGGTCAGCGCGTGACAAGAGGCACTATCCTCACCGAGGGCTATTCGACCGAGAACGGCGAGCTTGCTCTGGGCCGCAACCTCAAGGTGGCATTCATGCCCTGGAAAGGTTACAACTATGAGGATGCTATCGTGCTCAACGAGCGCATGGTGAAAGAAGATATCCTGACGAGTGTTCATGTTGATGAATATTCGCTTGAGGTGCGCGAGACAAAGCGCGGTATGGAGGAGCTGACAAGCGATATCCCCAACGTGAGCGAAGACGCTACCAAGGACCTTGCCGACAACGGTATCATCCGCGTAGGCGCACACGTGGTGCCTGGCGATATAATGATCGGTAAGATCACCCCGAAGGGCGAGAGCGATCCGACTCCGGAAGAAAAACTGCTCCGCGCCATCTTCGGCGACCGTGCAGGCGACGTGAAAGACGCCTCGCTCAAGGCTTCGCCCTCNCTCAAAGGCGTAGTGATTGGCACCAACCTGTTCCAGCGCGCCATGAAGAAAGGACGCACAAGCAACAGCGCCAACGCCCTTCAGGCAAAACTTCAGGCCGAATACGACGACAAACTGCAGGCCGTGAAGGATATCCTGGTGCAGAAACTGCTCCACCTCACCGAAGGCAAGACCTCGATGGGTGTGAAAGACTACACTGGCATCGACATCGTTCCGAAAGGTGGCACATTTACTGCCGGCGTTCTGAACGAAATGAAATATGACACTATCAACCTCAGCAAATGGACTGAGGACGACCATACCAACGACCTGATCAGAGACACCATCGTGAACTATCTGAGAAAGTCTAAGGAAATCGAAAGCGAACTCCGCAGAAAGAAGTTCGACCTCTCGATAGGCGATGAGCTTCCCTCGGGAATCATGCAGATGGCCAAGGTCTACGTGGCCAAGAAGCGTAAGATCTCGGTGGGCGACAAGATGGCAGGCCGCCACGGTAACAAAGGTATCGTGAGCCGTATCGTGCGTCAGGAAGATATGCCCTTCCTTGCCGACGGCACTCCTGTCGATATCGTGCTCAACCCTCTGGGTGTGCCTTCACGAATGAACCTGGGTCAGATCTTCGAGACCGTGCTCGGCTGGGCCGGCCGCGAACTGGGCGAGAAATTCGCAACCCCGATCTTCGACGGCGCAACACTCGACGACNTGAACGCCTGGACCGACAAGGCAGGACTCCCCCGCTACGGTAAGACCTACCTGTATGACGGTGGCACCGGCGAACGCTTCGACCAGCCGGCTACCGTGGGCGTGATCTACATGCTCAAACTCGGCCACATGGTTGAGGACAAGATGCACGCCCGTTCGATCGGCCCATACTCACTGATCACGCAGCAGCCTCTGGGTGGTAAAGCTCAGTTCGGTGGCCAGCGATTCGGAGAGATGGAGGTGTGGGCGCTCGAAGCATTCGGCGCCGCCCATATCCTTCAGGAGATTCTCACCATCAAGAGTGACGACGTCACAGGCCGCAGCAAGGCATACGAGGCCATCGTGAAAGGCGATGCCATGCCGCCNGCAGGTATCCCCGAATCGCTCAACGTGCTTCTGCACGAGCTTCGCGGACTGGGCCTGAGCATCACCCTCGAACAGTGAAAACGTCACACATAGTGTAACAAACGAAGACATCTCAACTCAATGGCATTTAGAAAAGACAATAAAATAAAGAGCGGATTCTCGAAGATCACCATCGGCCTCGCTTCGCCCGAGGAGATTCTCGAGAAGTCGAGCGGCGAGGTAGTTAAGCCCGAAACCATCAACTACCGCACCTATAAGCCCGAACGCGACGGACTCTTCTGCGAGCGCATCTTCGGTCCTGTGAAGGACTACGAGTGTCACTGCGGAAAATACAAGAGAATCCGTTACAAAGGAATCGTGTGCGACCGCTGCGGTGTGGAGGTCACAGAGAAGAAAGTGCGCCGCGAGCGCATGGGCCATATCAAGCTCAGCGTTCCCGTTGCTCACATCTGGTATTTCCGCTCACTCCCAAACAAGATCGGCTATCTGCTCGGTCTGGCCTCGAAGAAGCTCGACGCAGTGATCTACTACGAGCGCTACGTCGTGATTCAGCCTGGTAATGTGGAGGGTATTGCCACCAACGACCTCCTGACCGAGGAAGAATACTATAAGATCATCGACAATCTGCCCAAAGAGAACCAGCTTCTCGACGACAGTGATCCCAACAAGTTTATCGCCAAGATGGGCGCAGAGGCTATCTATGATATGCTCAAGCGCCTGGACCTCGACACCCTGAGCTACGAACTGCGTCACCAGGCCGACACCGACGGCTCGCAGCAGCGCAAGACCGAGGCCCTGAAGCGCCTGCAGGTGGTAGAGTCATTCCGCGCGTCGCGCGGCCGGAACAAGCCTGAATGGATGATCCTTCAGGCTGTGCCGGTGATTCCGCCCGATCTTCGCCCTCTGGTGCCCCTGGATGGCGGCCGATTCGCCACGTCCGACCTTAACGATCTTTACCGCCGCGTAATCATCCGCAACAACCGTCTGAAGCGCCTGGTAGAGATCAAAGCTCCCGAGGTGATCCTGCGCAACGAGAAGCGCATGCTTCAGGAAGCTGTCGACTCTCTGCTCGACAACTCAAGAAAGTCGTCGGCAGTAAAGACCGATGCCAACCGTCCTCTGAAGTCGCTCAGCGATTCGCTCAAAGGTAAGCAGGGACGCTTCCGTCAGAACCTTCTCGGTAAGCGTGTAGACTACTCCGCACGTTCGGTTATCGTCGTAGGTCCGGAGCTCAAGATGCACGAGTGCGGTCTGCCTAAAGACATGGCCGCCGAGCTCTACAAGCCGTTCGTGATCCGCAAGCTCATCGAGCGCGGCATCGTGAAGACAGTGAAGAGCGCCAAGAAGATCGTCGACAGAAAGGAACCTGTAGTATGGGACATTCTGGAATACGTGATGAAGGGCCACCCCGTGCTGCTAAACCGTGCCCCGACACTTCACCGTCTGGGTATCCAGGCNTTCCAGCCCNNNATGATNGANGGNAAGGCNATTCAGCTCCACCCGTTGGCATGTACGGCGTTCAACGCCGACTTCGACGGTGACCAGATGGCCGTTCACCTTCCACTGGGCAACGAAGCTATCCTCGAGGCTCAGCTCCTGATGCTCGGCGCTCACAACATTCTCAACCCCGCCAACGGCGCGCCTATCACCGTGCCCTCGCAGGACATGGTTCTGGGACTCTATTATATCACCAAGCTCCGCAAGGGCGACAAGGGCGAAGGCCTGAAGTTCTACGGCCCGGAGGAAGCTCAGATAGCCTACAACGAAGGCCGCGTGACTCTGCACGCCCCCGTTTCGGTTGTTGTCGACGACATCGACGAGAAAGGAAATCCCGTTCAGCGTCTGATCGAGAACACCTCCGTAGGTCGTGTGCTCGTCAACCAGTTCGTGCCTAAAGAGATCGGCTACGTCAACGAGATCCTGTCGAAAAAGAGCCTTCGCGGAATCATCGCCAAGGTGATCAAGACTTGCGGTATCCCCCGCTCGGCCCAGTTCCTCGACGACATCAAGAACCTCGGTTACTACATGGCGTTCAAGGGTGGTCTGTCGTTCAACCTTGGCGACGTCCTGATTCCGCCGGAAAAGGAGGAATACGTGCGTGAAGGCTACGAGCAGGTGCAGGAGGTGATGGACAACTACGCCATGGGTATCATCACCAACAACGAACGCTACAACCAGATCATCGATATCTGGACACATGTTAACGCTCGTCTGGCCAACACCCTTATGAAGCAGATCTCAGAAGACCAGCAGGGCTTCAACCCAGTCTACATGATGCTCGACTCCGGCGCCCGTGGTTCGAAAGACCAGATCCGTCAGCTCTCCGGCATGCGTGGTCTGATGGCTAAGCCTCAGAAGAGTGGTGCCGAAGGTGGCCAGATCATCGAGAACCCGATTCTTGCAAACTTCAAGGAGGGTCTGTCGGTGCTCGAATACTTCATCTCTACCCACGGTGCCCGTAAGGGTCTTGCCGATACCGCTCTGAAGACCGCCGACGCAGGATATCTGACCCGACGTCTTGTCGACGTGGCCCACGACGTGATCATCAACGAGGAAGACTGCGGCACCCTGCGCGGACTTGTATGCACAGCCATCAAGAAGAACGACGAAGTTGTGGCTTCGCTGGGCGAGAGAATCGTAGGCCGCGTGTCGGTTCACGATATCATCGACCCGTTGACCAACGAACTGATCGTTGCCGCCGGCGAGGAGATCACAGACGCTGCCGCCGACCGCATCAACGATTCGCCCATCGAGTCGGTAGAGATCCGCTCGGTGCTCACCTGCGAGTCGAAGAAAGGCGTCTGCGCCAAATGCTACGGCCGCAACCTGTCAAACAACCGTCTCGTGCAGAAAGGTGAGGCTGTCGGCGTTATCGCCGCCCAGTCGATCGGTGAGCCTGGTACACAGCTCACACTGCGTACATTCCACGTCGGTGGTGTGGCTTCTAACATTGCTGCCGTATCTAAGGCAACCTCCAACTACGAAGGTATCCTTGAACTCGAGGAAGTGCGCACCGTCAAGACCGACGAGGTGATCGACGGACGCAATGTCGAGCGTGTGATCGGTCGTCTGGGTGAACTCCGCATCATCGAGCCCACCACCAAGATGATCCTCACCACCACCCTGATCCCCTATGCATCGAAGCTCTATTTCGACAATGGCGCTGTTCTGAAGAAAGGCGACGTCATCTGCGAATGGGACCCCTTCAACGCTTCGATCGTCAGCGAGGCCGGCGGTAGAATCAAATATCAGAACGTAATCGAAAACGTCACTTATCGCGTGGAGAGCGACGAGCACTCCGGTATCAGCGAGAAGATCATAATCGAGTCGAAAGACCGTAACCTTGTTCCCGAGGCTCAGATTATCGACGACAACGGTCAGGTGATCAAGACCTACTCTCTCCCTGTGGGAGCCCACCTGATTATGAACGAAGACGAAGTCCTTAAGCCTGGCGACATCTTCGTCAAGATCCCCCGCGCTTCGAGCGGTGGCGCCGGCGATATCACCGGCGGTCTGCCTCGTGTGACTGAGCTCTTCGAGGCCCGCAACCCTTCAAACCCCGCTATCGTGGCCGAAATCGACGGCGAGGTCAACTTCGGTAAGGTGAAACGCGGTCACCGCGAGATCACCGTCACCTCGCGCACCGGCGAGATCCGCAAGTATCTCGTTCCGCTGTCGAAGCAGATTCTCGTTCAGGAAAACGACTACGTGCGTGCCGGTACTCCCCTGTCCGACGGTGCCATCACTCCCGCCGATATCCTCAATATCATGGGTCCGACGGCCGTTCAGGAATACATCGTCAACGAGGTTCAGGACGTGTACCGCATGCAGGGTGTGAAGATCAACGACAAGCACTTCGAAGTGATCGTGCGCCAGATGATGCGCAAGGTCAATATAGTTGATCCCGGTGACACCGGCTTCCTTGAGCAGCAGGTGGTCGATAAACTCGCCTTCATGGAAGAGAACGACCGCATCTGGGGCAAGAAAGTGGTGCTCGACGCCGGCGACAGCGAGAACGTGAAGCCCGGTCAGATCATCACTGCCCGCAAACTCCGCGACGAGAACTCTTCGCTCAAGCGTAAAGACCTCAAGCTCGTAACCGTGCGCGACGCCGTGCCCGCTACCTCCGAGCAGATCCTTCAGGGTATCACCCGCGCGGCTCTGCAGACAACGAGCTTCATGTCGGCCGCTTCGTTCCAGGAGACCACCAAGGTGCTCAACGAAGCTGCTATCAACGGCAAGACCGACACTCTCGAGGGCATGAAGGAGAACGTGATCTGCGGTCACCTCATCCCCGCCGGCACAGGTCTGCGCGACTACGACCGTCTGGTTGTAGGCAGCAAAGATGACATCAGCGCCCTCCATTCAGCCGAAAAGGTAGCTGCTGAAGTCGAAAATGCTATTGAAGACTAATTAAATAGCTACAATATATCCATCCCCCCGTCCGCGCAATGAGCGCGGACAACATCCATCCAAACCTCGGGCCGGAGCGTCGTGATGATGCGCCGGCCCGCCTTTTGTTAATGTTATCACAAGGATCGGCCCCGCCGGAGAGAATCCGAATCGGAGCCGATCTTTTATTCTGTGATTAACTTGTTTCAGAGCACGGAAACAAGTTATCTAACCATGAACTTCACTGTAGTATTGTCCTTACGTAGTAGGTAGATACCCGGAGCCAATCGCCTCATCTCGTCGCGTTCGGTGGCGACTCTGGTGCCGCTCAGGTTATAGACACTGAACGGACCTGTAAGTGCATCGGCGTCAATAGTCTCAATTCCCGCCGGGTCATATGTTTTCACCTTAACTCCCATCCGGCCAAGTCCTGGCTGCGGATGGCTTACCACTATCTCGGTCGTTCCCGGGCCACCTGCCTCTATGCGGAGAACCTCGCCATTAAGTGTTGCCATCGCTACCGTCTCGTCACCGCTGTTGATCTCAAAACGCCTGTCGCACCCATGCGGAAGCCCGAGCTGAATCTCCGCATAATTGCCCACACCTATCATCACTGTATCATTCACTTCAGGCAGTGCTTCTATAGCCGAATATACCTCTCCCCTTCCTCCTAACAGCTCTTCATACCGTCTCAGCGCCACCTCAGGCACATAGAAATCCATCTCATGACTCGCACCGTAGAAAGTCGCCTCAACGTGGTCAATCGCCGTCGTTTCACCTTCAAGCACTACCGCGCTGAGATTGCGGCAGTGGCGGAAAGCCCCTGTTTCGATCTCACCTACAGATGCCGGAATAATCAGCTTCTGAAGCTGCATGGCCGATGCGAACACCCGAGCTTCCAGGCGGTTCACGTCAATCCCGGCTGCCGTCAGATTCACCAGCGAATCCGTCCGCGATATCGCTGTCATAGTACGGCTGCCGTCCGCCTCGTCTACGAGCTTCGCCGTAATGCCCCCTGGGAGCTCTTCAGATCGATAGCCAGTCAGCGACCAGGTGTCAGACAGCACACACCCGTCCGTGCCGACAAAACGCGCCAGAAAGCGTCCTGAAGGCATGTCGGCCACACGCAGATTCTTGCCGTAATAATACCCCGTGGTGGTGAAACCCGTTGTCCATACCGAACCCGACGTGTAAACCGGCACCGGATCGCCAGGGATGAATAACTGAAGTGTGTAGCTGAACGATCTCACCTCATTAGCCCTTTCCCACGGCATCATATACACATCCTCACCATAGCGCAGTTCCGCCGGAAAACCCTGCTGATCCGTCTCTTCTGGTGCATTGCCATAGTTCATTCCGCTGATATAGAAATTCGCATAGTGCGAGGGAAAATCACTGTTAGCCGGAGCGGTTCCGTTGTGATATTTAATCACGCCCTCCTCGCTATGAAGAATCATACCTGCAGGCGAGACTACGCATAGTTTGTAATCACCATCTGCAATCTCCACGCCGCTCATGCTTGATTTCAGGTCCGGTATCAGCTGCATCTTATGGCTGTCGCCGGCCGGAATCACCAGTTCGGCATTCCAGATATTGTATTGCCGGTAATATCCGCCCGCCTCCCGGAGCGAAAACATCAGTTTCCCCGAGAAATCTCTTGTACCCTCGTTTACAGCCGTCATCGTAAGCTTGAATGGCGTCTCGCCATATATCTCTTCAGGAGTCACGATATCTGCGAAAGTCAGCTTGGCCTTGTCTGTGAGAGTCTCCTTTCTGTAGCTTATCTGTGTGCGCGAGGTCACATCGGCATAAATCTTATAATCCGCATCCGTAGCAAGCACCACGGGTTCACGCGACGCACCCGGATTGAGGACTGTGATAGCCGGTTCGACAGTGTAAGTTCCAGCCGGAAGATCGAAATCATCCCATACCCACGCATGATCCTTAAGGGGCTGCATGTAACCCGAGGAAAGCTCGAACACCATACTGCTCGAATAGATCGGCACGAATGCCTTAGTGCCGCTGTTGTCAGCCGACTTAAACAGCATGCCCGGTCGGTAACGGGTCACCTCGTATGGTGTGCGGCCTATCACCACGTTAAACGAATAAGACTGTGGATTGGAGAAACTGAAATCCGATGCTACACCCTGCACCTGTGCCACAGCCTCAGGCTTCTCAGCAGCTGTCGGCGGCACAACCCTCAGTATCGACTGCGATCCCTGGAAACCGCTTTCAAAGTTCTCGGCTCCGCCGCTATACAGTGCTGTCAGAGCGAAATATCCGTCGCCCGATCCGCTCCATCCCCAGTTGATGTGAAACAGTCCCGGATCCATATATCCGTCGCACACAAAGGCATGTCCTTCCGTACGGTTATACCCCGCATAATAAACAGGCCTCCCATGCGAAATTTCCTCATATATCAGCGATTCCCATTCAGGGGTCTGATAGTCGGAACGCCGAAAGTAAGAGGTCGTCGGATCATAGCCGAACAGACTGATAATTCGCTCTCCGCTCACGAAAGCGCCGCTCGCCTCCGGCCCGTAGTTCATATCACAGGCAACACCACAGGCATACATCAGATCGGCTACGGCGGCATTCTGCGCCGCTGTCGAGTGCTCGTTATATTCGTCTGTCATATTTGCCCAGTCATAGGTATGCCCTCCGTAGGTGTATCCAAGTTCTCTGTTCAGATTGGCAGCGGTATATATATGGCTCCCCTGCCCCTTGAAATACCCATGATATCTGATTATCTGTGCCAGCGCTGTTGCCGTGCATCCCGTCAGACACCTGCGGCCACCCGACATCGGACAATCGTTCCAGTATGGCGCCGACTGATCCCACTTCGATTTCACTAACGGCCCGACACTCTTCCATTGAGCATATAGCTCGGCCATTCTGTCGCCATGCTCTTTACCCTCATCGGCGGTAGCCGCCACAGCTGCAGCCTGCTCGCTGTATTCCTCCAGCATCCATCTCATCTGTTGCGGGAAGGCAGCAGGGTCATAGCTGCCGGTGTCGACCACGGCCAGTACCGGACGCAGCCTGTCGTCGGCCGACGTAATAAAATACCCGTTCTCACCCTGACGTGCGAACACATAATAGGCCGGATTACCCTGCGGGTCAACAGCGTCGCCCGAGGCCACATGCACAGCGGACGCAACGCTCTTCGTCAATATTCCACCACCGGATCTGCTCCTCACCGTAGCCGACACCCTCTCGAGCGCCTCCTCCGGAGTGATCACACGTGCTTGAGTCAGCACTGACACCGCAAGCATCGCCCCGACGACGATCACGCGCGAAATCGATTGGTATTTCATGGCCGTCACATAATAAACTTTCAGCAAAGATAATAACTCTTTCTCACATTTCCCATCACATTTCCATTCGGCGACAACTCTCATACCAATCTCCTCTCTTAAATACACACAATCATCTGATATCCAGTATATAATATTCTATACTAACGTATTACGGATATTCCAGCTTATGAAAATTTGCCCCGTGCGACGGCTATTGTCGTCACACGGGGCTGCCCACTTATCCCTGCTTATATTTTTATAGGGTATGAGTTGGTCTGACCGGATCAATCTTCATTCTTTTCCATTACTTCGATGCTCTGGCGGCGAATTTTCATCTCTATGATGAATGCGATGAGCAGTGCAAGGCCGATGAAGAGCAGCACACAGCCGCCATACACGGTACCTTCCTGTCGGCTCATATAGTAACGGTCGGTATGAGGAAGGCAAAGGAAGTTGATGAAGAAACCGACCACCAGACCCAGGCCGGCTCCGAACGTTCCCGCTCCCCAGCGCAACGATGTGAAGCGCCCGAACGAACCAAACAGATCGGCTGTCCCACTGTCGCTCCCAAGGTCGCGCGACACGGCGTCGAGATTAGCCTTGAATTCGGGGGGAGTCATGCTCAGCCGGTCGAGCTTCTCTATTAGCATGATACGCTCCTTGCGCCGGGTGAAAAGATAAATCACTTTGTAGAGTGTCACGAAGATAATGGCGGTGACGATAATTGGAGTAAGGTCCATATTGTTGAAGTATTTTTGATTGTTTCTGACCTTTAGACGCATCATCGGTGGAAAGGTTACAATTTCGCTGATTTTTTTGAAAAAAATTTTTTTCATCATTTTTTGTAACTATTTTTGCCTCCCTGCGTCTAAAGAGCGATGACAACTGCCGAACAACATAAACTCGTCGATGAGATTCGCCTGGGCCGCACCGAACGGTTCAGCATCATCGTCGATATGTTTTCCGACAAGGTCCACGCGCTCGTGGCGGGCATCGCCGGCGATCCCATGACCGCCGACGAGCTTACCCAGGACGTATTTATCAAGGCTTTCCGCTCTCTCG
The DNA here is from genome assembly GCA_014801735.1 of Bacteroides sp. Next base: position 43,871 of record JAAVDO010000007.1, read on the forward strand.
GCAGCTTCAAGAGCAATTCTTCGCTCGACACCTGGTTATACCGCATAGCCTATAACACCGCTATCGACCACTCGCGACGTAGCCGAAATACTCCCCTGAGGCTCGACGACTACCAGACCGAGCGCCTGTCCGACACCGAGGTCGACGCATTCCTCGACACGCCCGACGAAGCCGATCCCCGCCTGGCACTGCTCCCAAGAGCGCTTGATATGCTGCCCGCCGACGACCGCGCCATACTCACCATGTTCTACTACGAGGAGATGTCAATCCGCGATATCGCCCGCATAATGGACATCAAGGAGAACAACGTGAAAGTCCGCCTGCTGCGTAGCCGCAAGAAGCTGTATGCCATCATCACTCACCTCAACCACTGAACGACCATTATGACACCCGACCATCACAACCCCCTCAAGAGCGCCATCGGCCGACGGATTGAAAGCGCCGGTCGCCCCGCCACCAACCTCAACTACCGCACCATGCAACTCGTCATGGCCGAAGCCCGGCGCATGGCCGAACGCCGTGAGCGGCGTGTGCGCTACATATCCTGGTGCGTCTGGATCCTGATGGCCGCATTCGGCATCTACACAATCATCCACGTATGCGGCGCATCAATGCGCGAGGGATTCTCGGGTGTCGCCGCAACCATCACCAACCCCGAGGCCTGGAACTCGCCATCGGCCTACACCACAATCATCCTCGGCTTTATCGGCCTCGCCATAGTCATCTGCAACTGCCTCCTCGGTCCTGTCTACGACCGACTGATGCTCCGCGAACTCATGAAGCACACCGGGCGGCACACCAAACGCCGCTGACTCCACTCCCCCGCCGATCCCAGATAGCCTCGGTAGTGGAATAAAACGCCCATGCCGTGATTTTCATACCCCGACAGCGCATTATTGTCAGGATTTTTGCTAATTTTGCGGTCTGACAATAACACCTACCCAATGCGTTTATTCCTATTCCTTGCAGCAACCCTGCTCACTGCCTTTGCCGGACGTTCCGATGAGTTCTCCGATAACTTTCACGACCGCACCCTACGCCTCGACTATATTTTCTCTGCCAATGGCGAAAACCGCTATGTGAATACCGACAATATGTCGACTACCGCCGGGTGGGCCGGACGGCGCTCCAATCTCTCCAAGCTTCCTTATCTGGCCGACGGCACCATCGACCTGATCGATGCCGAAACCGGCGACACTATTTACCGTCACTCATTCTCGTCGCTCTACAACGAATGGCTGGCGACCGACGAGAGCCTCACGGTTCCTCAGGCTTTCCATAACAGCTTCATCGTGCCGCAGCCCCGCAGGAAAACACGCATCAACGTCACCCTGACCGATGCACGCCGCGAGCCTTTCGCTACCATGACACACGTCTATGATCCCGAAGAGATCCTTATCGAGTCGCGCGACAACATTGCCCCGCTGCCTCACCGATACCTTCACAAGTCACCTCTGCCAGCCGACAAGGCCATCGATGTAGCTATTCTTGCCGAAGGCTACACCAGGCAGGAGATGGATAGCTTCTATCGTCATGCAGAGATCGCCGTGGAATCGATCCTGAACCATGAGCCCTTCAAGTCAATGGCCGATCGCTTCAATTTCGTGGCCGTCGAGAGCGAATCGATGGATTCGGGTGTAAGCGTGCCCCGCCTCAACGACTGGAAGCGCACTGCATTCGGCTCTCACTTCTCAACCTTCCATTCCGACCGCTATCTGACCACCGACAAACTCGGCAAGGTTCACGACGCCCTGACCGGCATACCCTACGAACATATCATCATTCTTGCCAACACCGACGAATATGGCGGTGGCGGTATCTACAACAGCTATACGCTCACTACTGCCCGCCACAACGCTTTCCGGCCTGTGGTTGTCCACGAATTCGGCCACAGCTTCGGAGGTCTGGGCGACGAGTATTTCTATGATGGCGACGTGATGGAAGACTCCTATCCCACCGATGTTGAACCTTGGCACCCCAACCTCACGACCCTCACGGATTTCGACTCGAAGTGGAAAGCCGATCTCAAGCCCGGCACTCCCGTTCCCACTCCGGTGAAGCAGGCTGCGAAATGGCCTCTTGGCGTATATGAGGGTGGCGGCTATTCATCTAAGGGCGTATATCGCCCGGCCGACGAGTGCCGTATGCGCAACAACTCTTATCCTGCTTTCTGCGAAGGCTGCCGCCTGGCACTTGTAAAGCTCATAAACTTCTACACCGAATAACCTGTCCGGAGCTGTATTCCGCCGATTCCGGACTACTCAGATACTATTACGACGATGGAAAATAACTTTAAGCGCACGCTTATAACCACCGCTCTCCCATACGCAAACGGCCCTGTTCACATCGGCCACCTCGCCGGTGTATATGTGCCCGCCGACATTTATGCCCGCTATCTCCGCATGAAAGGAGAAGACGTGATCATGATCGGTGGCAGCGACGAACACGGTGTGCCCATCACTCTCAAAGCCCGTAAAGAAGGCGTAACGCCTCAGGATATTGTCGACCGCTATCATACCATCATCCGCGACTCGATGAAGGAACTGGGAATATCATTCGACATATACGGCCGCACTACCTCCGAAACCCACCGGGCAACTGCCTCCGAATTTTTCCGCAAGCTGTATGATGAGGATAAATTCGTGGTCAAGACCTCACTTCAACCCTACGACGAGAAAGCCGGCGAATTTCTTGCCGACCGCTATGTGGTAGGCACCTGCCCCCGCTGCGGCAAAGACGGCGCATATGGTGACCAGTGTGAGGCCTGCGGCACGAGCCTCAGCGCTACCGACCTGATAAATCCTCGGTCGGCCCTCACCGATGCACCCGTGACCATGAAGGAGACCACTCACTGGTATCTTCCCCTCGACCGCTATGAGGAAGCTCTGCGCAAGTGGATCCTCGACGGACACAAGGAGTGGAAGACCAACGTCTACGGACAGTGCAAATCATGGCTCGATCTGGGTCTGCAGCCCCGTGCCGTGAGCCGCGATCTCAAGTGGGGTGTGCCAGTACCCGTCGAGGGTGCCGAGGGCAAGGTGCTCTACGTGTGGTTTGATGCACCCATCGGCTATATCAGCAACACCAAGGACCTTCTGCCCGATTCGTGGGAAACTTACTGGAAAGATCCCGAGACACGTGTCATCAACTTCATCGGCAAAGACAATATCGTGTTCCATTGCATTGTCTTCCCCGCCATGCTGATGGCCTACGGCGACAATTTCCAGCTTCCCGACAATGTGCCGGCCAACGAGTTTCTCAATCTCGAGGGCGACAAGATCAGCACATCGCGCAACTGGGCCGTGTGGCTCCACGAATATCTCCGCGACTTCCCCGGACGCCAGGACACCCTGCGCTATGTTCTCACAGCCAACGCTCCGGAAACCAAGGACAACGACTTCACGTGGGCCGATTTCCAGGCCCGCAACAATAATGAGCTCGTGGCTGTGCTCGGCAACTTCGTCAACCGCGCCATGGTGCTCACCCACAAATATTTCGAGGGCGTGGTGCCCGAGCCGGGCGAATATCTGCCCATCGACACCACCCTGAGCAATGATGTCCAGGCTGCAACCGTCCGCATGGCAACGGCTCTCGACAATTTCCATTTCCGCGAGGCTCTCAAAGAGATGATGGAGGTAGCGCGCCTCGGTAACCGCTACCTGCAGGAGACCGAGCCCTGGAAGGTAGCCAAGACCGACATGGACCGCGTGCGCACCATCCTCTACTGCGCGATTCAGCTTTGCGGACATCTGGCTACAGTCATGTATCCTTTCATGCCTTTCAGTGCCCGCAAGCTTGCAGACATGCTCCGCCTAAAGGACGGCGAGTGGGCCAAACTGATCGGCTCAACCACCGTTGTACCCGCCGGAACCGTGCTCGCACCTGCCGAACTGCTGTTCGAGAAGATCGACGACACTGCGATTCAGGCTCAGCTCGACAGACTTGAGCGCATCAAGAAAGAAAATATCATCCGCAACTTCAAGCCCGAACCTCAGGCTCCCGACGTTGATTTCGACACATTCGCCAAAAGCGATATCCGTGTCGGCACCGTGCTCGAGTGCTCCAAGGTCAAGAAGGCCAGCAAACTGCTGAAGTTCCTGATCGACGACGGTATGGAGAAGCGCACAATCGTAAGCGGAATAGCCGCCTATTATAAGCCCGAAGACCTTATCGGCAAACAGGTATGCTTCATCTGCAATCTGCCCCCGCGCAAACTGATGGGTATAGAGTCGCAGGGCATGATTCTGTCGGCCATGAATGCCGACGGATCGCTTGTTGTTATCGGCCCGACCGCTCCGGTTGTACCGGGTGCTCAGGTGAAATAAATCGTCCGCTCAGCTATGTCGATCATATCAAAACCCCACGCAAGGATTCTGCTGGTATATACCGGCGGCACCATCGGCATGATCGAGAATCCCCAGACGGGAGCGCTGCAGCCCTTCGATTTCAGCCACCTCATAGACAACGTGCCCAAGCTCGAGAAGCTCGACTACAAGATAGACAACATCTCATTCGATCCGCCCATTGATTCGAGCGATATGAATCCGGAGCGCTGGCAGGAGATAGCCCGCGTGATCGAGGATCGTTATGACCGCTATGACGGCTTTGTCATCCTTCACGGCACCGACACCATGGCCTACACTGCCTCGGCTTTGTCGTTTATGCTCGAGAATCTGCGCAAGCCGGTGATTATCACCGGCTCACAGTTGCCTATCGGTGAGGTTCGCACCGACGGAGAGGAAAACCTGATCACGGCTGTCCAGATAGCCGCCGCAGTCGATGCCAACGGCGACCCGATGGTGCAGGAGGTTGCGATCCTGTTCGAAAACTATCTGTGGCGCGGCAACCGCTCCACCAAGATGAGTGCCGAGGGCTTCAACGCTTTCAAGAGCAACAACTATCCCCCGCTCGCAAAGATAGGTCTTGATATACACTTCAACGAACCGGCGCTGCTGCGCCCCGCACCCGGACTGCCGCTCGACGTGCACTACCGCCTCGACACCAGCGTGATGTTTGTCGATCTCTTTCCCGGCATACGCCCCTCGACACTGAGCCATCTGCTGGCCACGCCCGACATAAAGGGAGTGGTGATGCGCACCTACGGCGCCGGAAACGCTCCCACCGACCCGATGTTCCACCAGATAGTGAAGCGGGCTGTGGAGCGCGGACTGACGATAGTCAATGTCACCCAGTGCGTGAACGGCGGAGTGCAGAAGCGATATGTTGCCGGCGACAAACTTGCCGGCGCCGGAGTGATTTCCGGCCGCGATTCAACCGCCGAGGCGGCCATCACCAAGATGATGTATCTGCTTGGTTGCGGACTCGAGGGCCACTCGCTCAAAGACGCGTTCGACATCTCGCTCAGAGGAGAAATCTCTTAAATTATTCATAACTATCAATCCTTTACCATGACAAATCAATCTACATCCGCGTCGCAGTCGATCACTGCCAGCCGCTGGTATCCCTGGTTGGTTGTAGGCCTGCTATGGGTAGTGGCCCTGCTCAACTATATGGACCGCCAGATGCTCTCGACAATGCAGGGCAACATCGCCCTCGACATTCCGGCTCTGAGAAACGCCGAGGCTTTCGGCGCCCTCATGGCCATCTTCCTCTGGGTATACGGTATCGCCAGCCCCTTCTCGGGCGCTGTCGCCGACCGTATCAGCCGTAAATGGCTTATCGTAGGATCGCTCGGCGTATGGTCGGGTGTCACTTATGCGATGGGCTACTGCAACGACTTCCATCAGCTCATGTGGCTTCGCGGCGTGATGGGTATCAGCGAAGCTCTATACATACCCTCGGCCCTCTCGCTCATCGCCGACTATTTCACCGGCAAGGGACGTTCACTCGCCATCGGTCTTCACATGACAGGTCTGTACTGCGGTCAGGCTCTGGGCGGCTTCGGCTCGCTCGTGGCCACTACATGGTCGTGGCAGGCAACTTTCCACTGGTTCGGTATCATCGGCGTGGCCTATGCCGTAGTGCTCATGTTCCTCCTTCACGAGAAGAAGGGCCACGGAACACCCGCCGCAGCCGCAAAAACCACTCAGCGTAACTCGGAGTCGGTGATCCAATCGTTTGCCGTAGTGTTCTCAAACGTTGCCTTCTGGGTTATCCTGTTCTTCTTCGCATCAAGCTCTATCCCCGGCTGGGCTACCAAGAACTGGCTCCCCACCCTGTTCCACGACAACCTTAACCTGAGCATGGAGTGGGCCGGCCCGATGGCTACCCTCACCATCTCTGTATCGAGCTTCATCGGCGTTATGGTCGGTGGACCGATGAGCGACCGCTGGGTCAAGAAAAATGTTCGCGGCCGCGTGTTTACCAGCGCTATCGGTCTGGCAATGATGATTCCGGCTCTGGTGTTCATCGGCCTGGCCCAGAATGCATGGCTGTCGGTTCTCGCCGGTCTGTTCTTCGGCGTAGGCTACGGTATGTTCGATGCCAACAACATGCCTATCCTCTGCCAGTTCGTATCGTCGCGTCAGCGCGCTATGGCCTACGGCTTCATGAACTCGCTTGGCGTGATCATGGGCGCTATCACCACCCAGCTGCTGGGCGGTCTGGCCAACAGCGTAGGTCTGGGCATGTGTTTCGCTCTGATGGGTGGCATCCTCGTGATCGCTCTCATCCTGCAGCTCACCGTGCTCCGTCCGAAGTATGACGACAAGGATCAGGAAGAACTCTCGAAGGCCGACGAACTCGCAGCCGAAACTATAGAAGCATAATCAATTATTTACCTAATAAAGCAATCATTATGGAATTTGAAAAGATCGAAGGCCTCATTGACGCGCCCTTCACCCCGTTCCATCCCAATGGCGACCTGAACCTCGCTCCCATACCCCAGTACGCCGAGATGCTCAAGAAAAACGGTCTCAAAGGCGTGTTCATCAACGGCTCGTCGGGCGAAGGCTACATGCTGACCGACGAAGAGCGCATGGCTCTGGCCGAAGCATGGATGGATGCCACCAAAGACTTCGAAGACTTCAAGGTAATCGTACACGTAGGTTCATGCTGCGCACGTGCCAGCAAGAAACTCGCCGAGCATGCCGCCAAGATCGGCGCATGGGGTATCGGCGCCATGGCTCCTCCCTTCCCGAAGATCGGCCGTATCGAGGAGCTGGTGAAATATATCGAAGAGATCGCTTCGGGCGCTCCCGAGCTTCCCTTCTACTATTACCACATCCCCGCTTTCAACGGTGCTTTCCTACCCATGATCGACCTGCTCAAGGCTGTTGATGGACGTGTTCCCAACTTCGCAGGCATCAAGTTTACCTACGAGAGCATTTACGAGTACAACCAGTGCCGTCTCTACAAGGAGGGCCGCTTCGATCTGCTCCACGGTCAGGACGAGACAATCCTTCCCTCGCTGGCTATGGGCGGCGCACGCGGCGGTATCGGCGGTACCACCAACTACAACGGCCGCGAGCTGGTAGGCATCATTGAAGCATGGAACCGCGGTGACCTCGAGGCTGCACGCGACCACCAGAACTTCGCACAGGAGGTGATCAACGTGATCTGCCGTTTCCGCGGCAACATCGTCGGCGGAAAGCGCATCATGAAGCTCATCGGTCTGGACCTCGGTCCCAACCGCATACCCTTCCGCAACCTCACTGACGAGGAAGAGGCTCAGATGAACGAGGAGCTTAAGGAGATCGACTTCTTCAGCCGCTGCAACAAGCTCTGATGCCCCTGCCGGAATCATAAGGCATAACTGACGCAGAGCCGCGCGAGAAAGTTTCGCGCGGCTCTGCCCGTTTTTTAAAAGCAGATGTTTGCCAATCTGACAGAAAAGAATTAAATTTGCCATTGACAAGTTTACGAACAAACATTCAATCATATACCACTATGTGGAGCGAAGAATCAATCAATAACTACCTGACCGAGTGGCGCGACCACTATCTGAACGATCTTACCGCAGATATCCTTCCCTTCTGGCTCGAACATGGCGCCGATCCCGTGAACGGCGGCGTCTATACATGTGTTGACCGCGAAGGCAAGCTCATGGACACCACCAAATCGGTCTGGTTCCAGGGCAGATGCGGCTTCATCTACTCGTATGCCTACAACAACGTGCGCCAGTCGCCCGAATATCTCACCATGGCGAAGAGCTGTATCGACTTCATCGAGGCCCACTGCTTCGACAAGGACGGCAGAATGTATTTCGAGGTGATGGCCGACGGCACTCCCCTGCGCAAGCGCAGATACGTTTTCTCGGAGTGTTTCGCAGCGATAGCAATGGCCGAATACAGCATTGCAAGCGGCGACACAGATTATGCCGAAAAGGCCCGCAAGCTTTTCCACGACATAGTCGGATTCGTCGAGACACCCGGAGTCCTCGAACCGAAATACCTGCCTACGCTCAAGGCAATCGGCCATAGCATAACCATGATTCTGATCAACACGGCCGCCGTTGTGCGCCGCGCCCTTCCGGCTGGCCAGAGCGATCCGCTGCTCGACGAACAGACCGAACGTTCGCTCGAACTGATACGCACCCGTTTCATGCACCCAGAAGTCAAGGCTCTGCTCGAGATGGTGACACCCGACGGTGAAATCATCGATACCCTTAACGGCCGTACAGTAAACCCGGGCCACTGCATCGAGACCTCATGGTTCATCATGGACGAGGCCGTGCGCCGCAACGATCCGGAGCTCAAGGAAACCGCACTACAGATATTCGACTGGGCATGGGAAGCCGGCTGGGACCAGCAATATGGCGGTATAATCAACTTTGTAGACTGCAAGGGATTCCCGAATCAGGACTACTCGCAGGACATGAAGTTCTGGTGGCCGCAGACCGAGGCGATCATCGCAACCCTCTATGCTTACAAGATGACAGGAGATACAAAATATCTCGACATGCACCGTCTGGTTAACGAATGGACCTACGAACATCTTCCGGATCCCACTTTCGGCGAATGGTTCGGCTATCTTCACCGCGACGGCTCGGTTGCACAGCCTGCCAAGGGTAACATCTTCAAAGGACCGTTCCACATTCCCCGCATGATGATCCGCAGCGCCATGCTGATCAATGATATTCTTGCCGGTAAATAAGAGTATCATGATACGCAGAATTCTCACCTGCCTTGTCCTTGCCGTAGCACTGACATTCGGCGCAAGCGCCGGAAAGCCTGTGCGTGTGGCCTGCGTCGGCAACAGTATCACTTACGGTTTTCTGGTGGAGGACCGTGAGCACAACTCTTATCCAGCCAAGCTGGGACAGATGCTGGGACAAGATTATACCGTAGGCAATTTCGGCCATTCGGGCACTACCCTTCTGCGGAAGGGACACAATCCGTATGTAAGTCAACCCGAGTATCAGGCGTCGCTCGACTTCAATCCAGACGTGGTACTGATCCACCTGGGCGTGAACGACACCGATCCCCGCAACTGGCCGGAATACGGAGATCACTTCGTTGAAGACTATCTGGCTCTGATCGATTCCTACCGCAAGGTTAATCCCGATGTAAGAATAATCATTTCGAAACTGACACCGCTGCTGGCCGGTCACTTCCGCTTCGAGAGCGGCACCCGCGACTGGCGCAAGGAGATCAACAAGGCCATCGAGCGTGTAGCCGAGATAGCCAATGTGGAGCTGACCGATTTCGGGGCTCCGCTGCTCGACCGCCCCAATCTGATTCCCGAGAACATACATCCGAACGCCGAGGGCGCACAGGTGATGGCAAACACCGCCTACGGAGCCATAACCAGCGATCACGGCGGCCTGTGGCTGCCTCCGGTGTATGGCAACGGTATGGTGCTCCAGCAGCTCCGTCCCATACGGATAGCCGGTCAGGCCAACAGCGGCACACCGGTAACCGTGACGCTCGGCGATGACAAGGCTACCGCAGTAGCCGGAATCGACGGCAACTGGCACGTAGACCTCCCGGCGCGTCCGGCAGCCCGCNGCCTCACAATGACCGTATGGACTCCGGAAACGTCGATCACCTACCGCGACGTGGCTGTAGGCGAGGTGTGGATAGCATCGGGCCAGAGCAATATGGAATTCGAGCTCAGACACTCGACAGGTGGCGCCGAGGCAATCGCAGCGAGCAANGATCCGGATCTGCGCTTCTTCTCGCGCCGCGGCACACCGACCGACGGCAAACGCTGGAATGACTCAATCATGGCTGATGTGAACGCCCTGAGATATTTCCGTCCGACGAAGTGGCAGGCTGTTGATCCCGACAACGCACCCCTTCTCTCGGCCGTGGCCTATTACTTCGCCCGAGCACTGCGCGACAGTCTGGATGTTCCGGTGGGTATTATCGCAAATGCCGTCGGAGGCTCACCGACAGAGTCGTGGATCGACACCGAGACCATGTGGGACGATATGCCGGGAGCGATGCGCAACTGGCGTACCAACGACTACCTTCAGAAATGGGTTCAGAAGCGCTCGATCGAGAATGCCGGAGACGCGCCGTCAGACAGACATCCATACGAGCCGACCTATCTGTATTCGGCCGGTATGCGTGATCTGGGCAAGCTGTCGGTGGCCGGAGTGATCTGGTATCAGGGCGAATCGAACGCCCACAATACCGACCTTCACGAACAGCTCTTCCCGATGCTCGTGAAGAGCTGGCGCAAACAGTTCGGGCGCCCCACGCTGCCGTTTCTTTTCGTCCAGCTGTCGAGCATCGACCGCCCGTCGTGGCCGGTGTTCCGCGACAGCCAGCGCCGCATGGCCGACAGAATCGCCAACACGGCAATGGCAGTGAGCAGTGACCTGGGCGACTCGCTCGACGTGCATCCGCACAACAAGCGCCCCGTAGGCGAACGCCTGAGCCGCCTGGCTCTCCGCAACGTGTATGGCTACAATCTTATCGAATCGGGACCGTCGCCGGCCGGACTTCATGCCGAAGGCGACACGCTCGTGCTGACGATGAAAAATTCGCAGGGTATGCACCCGGCCACGGGCGACAAGCTCCTGACCTTTGAAGTTTCCGCCACCCCTGACGGCGTTTATTATCCCGCCGAGGCCACAGTGGGGCCCAACGGCACTATCCGAGTTTACAGTATGGACGTAAAAGAACCGCGCTCAGTGCGCTACGGTTGGCAGCCTTTCACGCGGGCCAATCTCGTCAACTCAGATGCCCTACCGGCATCGACATTCAAGGTATCACTCCCCACGGCTGAAGAGACAGCCGATCCGGACGCCGGAATCGACGAGGGAGTGTCGGCCAGCTTCGCAGGAATACTGCCTGACGGCAGAGTACTGGTGGCAGGCGGCTGCAACTTTCCGGGCGACCCGATGGCACCCGGGGCTGTGAAACGCTTTTACAGCGGCATCTATGCGGCTGTACCCGAGGAAGGTCAGCTCGTGTTCGAGCGCATAGGGTCGCTTCCCGAGGCCACGGCCTACGGCGTATCGGCCACCACACCCGAAGGAGTGTTCATGGCCGGCGGCACCACAGCCGACAAGGCTCTGCGCACGGCATTCCTGATGAAGAACGACGGCAGCATAGAGAACCTGCCGGAACTGCCCTATACGGTTGACAACGCATATTGCGCCGCCATCGGCGACAAGGTTTATATAGCCGGCGGCAACTGCAACGGACTGCCCTCGAACAACCTGATATGCCTTGACCTGAAGAATCCCGACAAGGGGTGGAAAGAGCTGAAGCCGTTCCCGGGCGAGCCGCGCGTACAGCCGGTGCTTGCCGCTTCGGGCAACAAGCTCTATCTCTTCGGCGGCTTCGCAGGGCGCACGGCCCAGAACGAGCCGAGCCTTTCGACCGACGGCTTCGTCTATGATCCGAAGTCTAACAAATGGCATGAACTNAGCGGACCGNNNGANGACATGGGCAAGCCCCTGTCGCTNGGNGGNGGCTGCGCCGTGACCCTTGCCGACGGACGCATAGCCTGTCTGGGAGGCGTGAACGCCGAGATCTTCCTGAGCGCCCTGCGTGCGCAGCCGGCCGACTATCTGTCGCACCCGGTGGAATGGTACCGGTTCAACCCGATGCTGGTGGTGTTCAATCCCGCCGATGCGCAGTGGACTATAGCTACGCGCACTCCCGACATAGCCCGCGCCGGAGCATCGGCAGTAGTGACACCTCAGGACGAGATCATAGTGGCCGGTGGCGAGCTGAAACCGCGTATCCGGACACGCCGCGTGTCGCGCCTGCACCTCTGATTAACTCAGAAAACCGCAAAAAATCCCCGCTGCCGACCCCGGCAGTGGGGATTTTTGCCATAAAATTTTCAAATCTGACTGATAACTATTACTTTTGCAGTTCGTAACGGAGACTGTGGTCACCGCAACGCTCAGAATCAGCAAAAATAATAGAAATCATTATAGTCAAAATGGCTACCGAAAACAAAACACCAATCAACAACGACCCCATCCTCGCGGCCGCCGAGCAGTCGGTTCAAGCCGAAGAAAACCGCGTGAAGCGCAACCAGAAAGTGATTGCCTGGGGCATCATCGCCACCGCAGCGGTTCTTATCGTAATCCTCGTGTATGTGTTCGCAATCCGTCGTCCGGGCATCGAGGCGGGNAACCAGGCCATAGGTCAGGCCGACACGAGCCTTGCACTCGGCCAGGACTCGCTGGCACTGGCGCAGTATAAGCAAGTGGCCGACAAATACGGCTATGACGCCGGCAACCGTGCCGCCCTCAACGCCGCCATCCTTCTGTATCAACAGGCCGCCGGCGAGACAGATCAGGCCGCCAAGGAGGCCAAGCTCAANGAGGCCCTGAAATACTGCGNCAANTATTCGGCCAAAGAGCAGGTGATCGGNGCNGCNGCCCGCAGCCTCGAGGGTGACTGCTACGTGAACCTCGGTCAGCTCGAAAAGGCAGTGAGCTGCTACCAGAAGGCTATCAGCACCAGCGACAACAATCCCTATTACACTCCCCTGTTCATGATGAAGGAGGCGACAGTGCAGCGCGCGCTTGGCAACTACAGCGCCGAGGCCGCCCTGTATGAGCAGATCCAGAGCCAGTATCCGAGCTACGGCCAGGGCTATGGCATCGATATCAAGAAATATCTTGACCGNGCCAANGCCAACGCCGCNAAATAAGNCNCNNAGGCTNATNNANCCNCNTAAGNAGCGCTTCCTGCCCGCCCGGCAGGGAGCGCTTATTTTTTCCAGAATGTCAATGTGCGCTTGCCGCGCTTCTGGCTTCAGGCCGCGGGGCCGGCNCCCGCAAAAGTGAGAAAGACNCNTCGGNCCACAGCCGGGGGCGCNAGACCCGCCACGNCTACCGTGACTACGGGCACGGAGCGGGCGGGTNGAGCGACGGGCCAGGGCCNCNNGGCNNGGCGGCTGAGAAGTGGNGGACGTGGCAGCGGCGCGATGGTGTCGGGGTCGTGGACGATCCAGGGAGAGTCGACGCGCGACGTCATNGGGAGTCGCCGGCGCATGGCCCTGCCGAAAGGNCGGCGGGGATGGACGTCGGTCTTGCCTACGACGAGGGCTACTGAATCGTTACGCACCGGGAGCACCGAAATGAGCGCGCTCAGCTGCGCGTTGAAGCTCCCTGCGGCTCGGGGTCCGACGAATCGGGTAGAGCGCAGGCAGTGGGCGTCGAGCAGCAGGAGAGAGTGGAAAGTGGTTCCACGCAGATAGTCGACGCGCGATGAGGCACCGGTGAGTGTGCGCCGCGGGTGGATTATCGCGGCCATGGCACGGGCGTCG
>JAAVDO010000008.1 GCA_014801735.1 Bacteroides sp.
AGTTCAACCATCGGCCCTACAATTTAGGATGGGGACATCACCACTGCAATGTCGTCGTTAAAGATTCTGGTATTGAGCCAACTTTAGATTGGATGCGCCGTGTGCTAATAAAGAACAATATCAAAACGCTTTAGTTTCATAATCAAAAAGCGATGGTTCTTTATCTGACACCAACCTTTTCATTATGGATTGGATGTCACATACATCGCTTATATCTTCTGCGTTTTCAATGATCCTCTTGATTGAGAAGCACCAACTGTTGTCAATTTCAATTCCAATTCCAATCCGATGAGTCAGTAAGGCCGCTACGATAGTACTGCCAGAACCGGCGAAACAATCCAGTACAATGTCACCAGGAAAGGTTGTAGCCTGAATGCAGTGTTCGAGCATGGCCACAGGTTTTTCGGCTGGGTGTTTACCTTTGTAAGCTTTAACGGATGGGAATGTCCACACATCTGTAAATTCCACATTGGCATTAACCTCAAAAGGGCGAATAACATCTTCATATTCTAATAACTTCTCCTTTATGCCGGACTTTTTCAGTGCCTCACATATACTTGCATACTGCTCTTTGCTTGGAATATTTCGTCCACTTTCCCAATTTGAAACAGCTCCTCCGTGATTTACTCTTCCGTATGCACCTATCATTCCCGTCAAATCTTTTCCTGAAAGGTTACATTCAGTACGCAAACGTTTGAGATAATTACCAAAATATGAGCGATTTAGGTTTCCTTCGGAAGCAGCTTCCATAAAAATAATACGTTCCGAATGTGGATACCATTGTCTTAGAGCTTCTTTTTTCATCTTCCCTTTCCATCCGTCATATCCAGGTTCATTTGGCTTTGTCCAAACAATATGAGACAAAACATTAAAGTGCTTACAAAGCATATTCGTCAGTTTTGACTCCATGCAAGAAGAACAAAACATAAAGATCGAACCATTTGGGCGTAACACCCGCTTCCATTGCATTGCATACAACTCCATCCAACTGATGAAATCATCATCGGTTGAGAATGCCTTATCGTTTATTATATTACCCTTCTTGGTGCTATGATATGGCGGATCTGTTAAGATAAGAGATACGCTGTTGTCTGGTATTTTTTTTAGTAGTTGCAAGGAGTCTCCTAAAGCTACTGTAGCCCTATCATTGGTATAGAATATACTATTACCCAACGAATCTATGATATTATTGAAATCGATTATTCTACTCATTTTATTAAGGCATTAGCGAAATTATACTCAATCAGCTCTTTTACATCCACGTTAAGAAGATTGGATATTTCGATGAACTGAGACATAGAAGGCTGAATCTTATTAGTCGTCCAACGGGATACGGTCATATCCGAAACTCCCATTTTATCAGCTATCCAATGATTGGTGATAACCTTTTCTGCTAGTACCACACGAATACGATTCTTATATTTAGACTTGCTCTTTATCATATTCTTAATTATTTATGTACAAAGATAAACATAATTTGTTAATACTCCAAATTTAATATAGCTAAATCGTGATTGAATTCGTTAGATGAAAATGTGTCCATATTTGGAGCACAATGCCAGATCTCTCTGAAATTCAATACGTCATACATTCGAGGGAGTGAAGTAATCACCCTCCACTCCCCCGCTCCTCAAGGAGCATAACGCTTAGCGGCGCGTAATCCCCCGATTACGCGCCGCCTTCTTTTGTATGACGGGCATGTCATACATCTGTGGTGAAAGTCCACACAGGGCGTAGTTGCCGACGAACCCCAGAGCGACTTGCAAGTTTCGAGCGGTGACGCTCGGGAGAGAAGAAGCAATAGCGAAATCGTGGCCTGACGAACAGAAACCTATTACCAAGGCGTATCAAGCGGACAAGCTGGCAAAAGACAGCAAAGTTCCCAAAGGCAACCGTAACCTTGATGCGTAAATTAGGCAGGTAAACGAGGAAAGATGTATGACTTATCCCGCGAGGCATCGGCAGTCCGCAAGGATAGAAACAACGAATGTTGAGGAGTCAGCAGAGGCCAAAGTAGCCGACCACGAGCTGGTCAAAGCGAAGGGCCGAATCGTGCATTATCTCATACGACAATCTGTGTAATAGGGAATTTTAGTAGTCAGATGTCCGAAGAGGAACTCTCTTTTCAAGACGATANGGCGTATCCCGACAATAGAGAAGAAGTGACGATGTCCAGTATGCAGAGTCTAAAGTGGATAACAAGCACGAAACCGCCGTATGCCGAACGGCACGTACGGTGGTGTGAGAGGTCGGTAAACACGAAAGTAGGAGATAAACACCTATGATTAGTGTTTACCTCCTACTCGATTTGCTGTTGTTCACTTTTGAATATCCTTCTGTCACAGTTCGCTCTCGGGGGCGGACTCGACCGCCCCCGCCGCTCGGGCTGCCCCCTCCGAGGAGAGAGGAGTACTTTTATTCTGCGGATTGTTGGTAAAACTGTGCGTTTCTATTTGGAATCTTCAAAAAATTCTCGATTTCAGCCGTAAAAAAGATGGTGAGAAGTACACAAGGCGTTTCAACTGCTGGATTCATCTTGTCGTGATGTTATATGCTGTAATCATGCGCTTTGATTCTTTGNGTGAGATAACAGCGTCTCTGCTTGCAGAGACGCGCAAGCTTGCACATCTTGGCATTTCCTTCAAAATAAGTCGCAGTACGCTTGCTGATGCCAACAAGANACGCCCTTAGGTCATATTTGAGTCTATTTACCGCGATTTATATGCCACTTACCATTATGTCCTTTCTTCGGACAGCCGACGCCGCAAGACTCCTAAATGGATGAAGCGGCTTCAGATTATCGACTCCACGACCATCACGCTGTTCTCAAACCTTCTTTTCAAGGGAGTCGGACGTCATCCAAAGACTGGGAAAAAGAAGGGCGGAATCAAGGTGCATACCGTCATACATGCCAGCGAAGGTGTGCCGTCGGATATAAAGTTCACCTCAGCCGCTACAAATGACTCCTTCATGCTCAAATCTACAACCTTGAGCAAAGGCGGCATAATGGCAATGGACCGCGCATATATCGACTATGAAAAATTCCAGCAGCTCACGGAGCGCGGCGTGATATACGTCACTAAAATGAAGAAAAATCTGAAATACAGCATTCTGTCGGATACAATGTATCAGACTCCNAATGGCCTTATGGANGNCAGGATACAGCATGTGGAGTTCGAGAAGCAACAGAAAGGAGGAGATGTCATACGCCATAGATCCCGTATAATCACTTATGCAGACAACAAAAAACGTAAGCTCATATCATTACTGACCAACGATATGGAGTCAGACCCCGAAGAGATCATAGNCATATACCATAAACGTTGGGAAAGAGAGCTGCTGTTCAAGCAGATGAAACAGAACTTCCCCTTGAAATACTTTTATGGCGAAAGCGTAAACGCCATCAAGATCNAGATATGGGTGACTCTTAGAGCCAACTTACTTCTTATGGTCATGCAGAAAGGATTGAAGCGACAATGGAGTTTTTCGGGATTGGCGACAATGGTCAGAATTACTCTNATGTATTATGTCGACTTCTGCAGCCTGTTCAACAACCTCGAAAAGGAATGGGAAATCCTGCTTTNAAAGGCTGCTGAAGCTACTCCNCAACCATCTCTTTTTGACAGAGGGGGCTTGTAACCTATAAAATCAGACTCGAACGCTGTAAAATCAGCGTTCGAGCCATGATATTTTCCTATTTCTGATTTTTATCGGACAGCAATAATTTTTAATGNTGTGCGTAAATTAATAGCTCAACGTTTGGCACTTAATTGGCACTTAATTTACNCTGAAATTTGATAAATCACTCCCAGTATTTGCCTAATTCCAAAAAAATTACTAATTTCGCAATATGCAATAGGTTTTACTAAATAACAGATATTGCATAAACTTATGACAGATAGTAGNATAAACGATTTGTCAAACCAGCTCAAAACGACAGTGCTTTCGGGCGTTGACGACGCCGTAGGCGTACCCGATGCCAAATGGTTTGTTGCTATTGTCAACTCCAGACACGAGAAATCGGTGGCCGAAAGCCTTCAAAATCTTAATGTGGAATGCTATGTAGCTACNCAAAAAGAGATGAGGGTNTGGAAGAATGGCAAACGAAAAATCATCGACAGGGTCGTNATTCCGTCGATGGTATTTGTGAAGTGTACTGAAAAAGACCGTAAGGAGATCGTTGGGTTGCCTTTCATCAATCGATTTATGGTGAATAGGGCAGCGGAAACAGGCGGAATGAACAAGCCGGTCGCTGTTATTGGCGACTCAGAAATCGCTAAACTTAAGTTTATGCTTGGCCAGACAGAACGTCCCGTCGAATTTGTTCCTTCTGCATATAAGGTCAAGGATAGAGTGCGCGTTGTCCGTGGCAGTTTTCAAGGGCTCACAGGTGAAATTTTGACTAATTCTGATAGGACTCACGATCTTCTGGTGGGGATCGCGATGCTCGGAGGAGCCAGAATGCTTATAGATCCAATAGATGTTGTGAAAATTGACAATCAGGAATAGAGAATAAGATGTCATCAACTTCAACTGCCATAAAACCTAAGTTAAGACGTTTTAACGCTCCCANATATTCTGTAATATATATTGTGACTACTCGCAATATCATGTTATGAAAGCCCAGTTTGTCGTTAGCCTTGTGTTGGATGGACTCAAACCCTTGACGGAAGAGAAAAATATCGCGATCAAAATAAAGGAATTTTTTGATGTCATTGACCATCGTTACTCATCTTGCTGGAAAGACCAGATCGCTTACCTTCCCAACCGTTGTTATCTGACTTATAAGATAGGGTATCTGAAGTCTCACATCAAGTTGATGTAAGCTTGAGTAGGGGGAATTTACATTATCCAATATATAGAGTTTCCAAGAAGTCGTTGATAAGCGATTTGTGAATATTGGAGAATCTCTACTCTGAGATTGTAGGGCTTGCGTCGACCAACCTTGATAATGGGTATCGGGCTGTCTCAGAAGAGTGTGTGAAATAGCTTCGCAAGGTTACATCAATATTGGGTATCGAACAGAAACCATTGCACAATAAGCAGTAGAAGAATCTGGCTTTGTCACAAATGCTGATTTATCAAATATCACCTTTGATGAACTTTATCGACCCTAACATTCCTAGACCGAATGAGACAAAAGAAGAGTTCTTAATGGGCAATAACGAATGACTTTCGAAAGGTCAAGGAGTTGAAACGAATTGGAGAATAGTCTTTTATATCCATGTCCGTAATAAAGCATATGTGCTTGCTAAATAGGAGATCTATAGCCTTTTGAGTTACTATCACCTCTTGCTCGGTATGGTTGTTATATGAGTAAGTTGAGCTTGCACTTCTTGTCGAATACGTAGACTTGGCACTTGACCGCGAGCAGTCAACCGATGGCAAAGCAGGAGATATGTTTGGCGTATCTGCCCAAATCGTAGAACGAGGCAGACGCGATTTCGTGAAAGTGCTGATATAGACTGTTGAACTTTTGGTAGAATCAATTGATCTGACTAGCAAAAATCATCGAGTCTTAGAATCAAAACTTACACACACTCTCTTCACCCTTAATATTCAGAGACCCTCGTCCAAACTCTAAAGGAAGTCCATAGCATCATCAGCAGTTGCTATAAATCGGCGTTGAACAGTGACGAAGCCCTCTCGAACAGAATTATAGCCACAATATCGCAGGAACATGATGCAACTACGTGATCAGCTTCAGCATCTGTAAAACCGCCATTGCACGTAACGAAATAATCTTTCAGTCTCTTTCAGACGATAAAAAGCTCCCTCTCAAGTGTTACTCCGACTCTGAAAAATAGCTAAAGAATATGAGAACGATGCAGTTGTTTCAGCACAGTCTATGGTAAACTGAAAGAAATCTTTTCAGAAACAGAAATGGTTCAATCAGATCGTTTAGAAGCGAAGTCACTTAATGAGATTGCCAAGTTTACATTTTAATAGATAAAAGAGCATCTATATAAATGAAAGACTTCTGCTAATTTCTTGATAAGAATAAAGAGTGTTTTCTCTTACTCCTTTTTCTCTCAGCCGTTAGTCTGGCAAGACCATTTTCTCATTATAAATGGGTCGCTTTTCTTGCTNTTCTTCTTACTTTTTTCATCGCTTCAATAAATAAATGGATGAGTTATAAGAGTAGTGATGACCTTGATAATAGGATTTCAGGATATGAGGATGCTTTTCAGGCTGAAAGAGATTCGGAAGGTAATATAAAGAAAAAGATAATTAATGGAGGATCTTTTTTTGTCCTTTGAGTATCCTCTAATTGATTTATGTAAAAAACATTTTGTATGAAAGGGATTGTTTTGGCTGGTGGTTCCGGCACACGGCTTTATCCGATAACTAAAGGAGTAAGCAAGCAGTTGCTGCCGGTTTTTGATAAGCCGATGGTCTATTATCCGATTTCGATACTGATGCTCGCAGGCATTCGCGATATACTAATNATATCAACCCCGAATGATTTACCNGGCTTCCGACGTCTGCTTGGTGATGGATCGGACTACGGTGTGAAGTTCAGTTATGCCGAGCAGCCGAGTCCCGATGGGCTGGCTCAGGCATTTATTATAGGTAAAGAATTTATTGGAGAGGATTCGGTCTGTCTAGTTCTTGGCGATAATATATTTCATGGCAGTTATTTCATTCCAAAGCTGATAGAGGCATCATACGATGCTACCTTACACAATAAAGCAACAGTTTTTGGCTACAGAGTAAATGATCCAGAAAGGTATGGGGTCGCAGAATTTGATAATAATGGCAATTGTATCTCAATTGAAGAGAAACCAAAGAATCCCAAATCTAATTACGCGGTTGTTGGCCTTTACTTCTATCCTAATAATGTAGTAGAAAAGTCTATAAATATAAAACCTTCGGAAAGAGGTGAATTGGAAATAACAACACTAAATCAAGAGTATCTTAAAGAAGGTAATCTCAAAATTCAAAAGTTGGGAAGAGGATTCACATGGCTTGATACCGGAACTCACGATTCTCTATCTGATGCTTCAAACTATATCGAGACCATAGAGAAAAGACAAGGATTGAAGATTGCTTGTCTGGAAGGGATTGCATATCGACAAGGGTGGATTTCAGAAGAAAAAATGAGAGAATTAGCTCAACCTATGTTGAAAAACCAATATGGACAGTATCTTTTGAGTGTGATTGAAGAGGTAAAGGACAATCAGCAAAATTCAACTCCTAAAAATGAAGCGTAATATCCTTATAACCGGCGGTGCAGGGTTTATCGGCTCGCACGTTGTACGTCTGTTTGTCAACAAATATCCTGATTATCATATTGTTAACCTAGATAAGCTCACCTATGCTGGTAATCTTGCCAACCTTAATGACATCGAGGGTAAACCAAACTACACTTTTGTCAAGGCTGACATTGCTGACCTTGACAAGATGCGACGCATAATAAGGGAATATCAAATTGATGGCATCATTCATCTCGCTGCCGAGAGTCATGTTGACCGCTCGATAAAAGATCCCTTCACCTTCGCCCGAACTAACGTTATGGGTACGCTCTCCCTGCTTCAGGCCGCAAAAGAATACTGGGAGTCGCATCCTGAGAAGTACGACGGCAAGCTTTTCTATCACATTTCCACTGACGAAGTTTACGGTGCCCTTGAGCTCACCCACCCCGAAGGTGTGGCCGCCCCGTTCACCACAAAAGCATCCTCAGAGAAGGATATGGCCTACGGAACCGAATTCTTCCTCGAAACCACAAAATACAATCCCCACTCGCCCTATTCGGCTTCCAAGGCTTCGAGCGACCATTTCGTGCGCGCCTATCACGACACCTATGGCATGCCGACTCTCGTCACCAACTGCTCGAACAACTACGGCCCTTACCAGTTCCCCGAGAAGCTCATCCCGCTTTTCATCAACAACATCCGTCACGGCAAGCCGCTCCCCGTCTACGGCAAGGGTGAGAACGTGCGCGATTGGCTCTTTGTCGAAGACCACGCCCGCGCCATCGACCTCATCTTCCACAAAGGCAAGATAGCCGAGACCTACAACATCGGCGGCTTCAACGAGTGGAAAAACATCGACCTCATCAAGGTCATCATCAAGACCGTCGACCGTCTGCTCGGCAACCCCAAAGGCCAGTCGGAGAAACTGATCACCTATGTCAAAGACCGCCTCGGCCACGACATGCGCTACGCCATCGACTCTCGTAAGCTCCAGAGTGAGCTCGGTTGGGAACCCTCGCTCCAGTTCGAAGAAGGCATCGAAAAGACCGTCCGTTGGTATCTTGATCATCAGGACTGGATGGACAACATCACCTCCGGCGACTACGAACGCTACTACGACGACATGTACAAGGACAAATAATAATCTTAGTCCTATATGGCCGAGTATAAATTGAATGATTTGCTTATATATTAGACTTATAACATAGTATTTAGTAGATTATTAATCACCGAGATTAATTTATGAATGATAAAAAGCGTATAGTAAAAAACACTTTGGCACTTTACATCCGAATGATGTTTGTGATGGGTATTACGCTTTTTTCTTCAAGGATAGTGTTGGATAAGCTTGGCGTTACTGACTTTGGTGTTTACAGTTCAGTCGGAGGTGTTGTGGCAATGCTCGGATTTCTGAATAGCACTCTTGGAACAGGTACGTCAAGATTTATAACATATGAGCTCGGTAAGGGTAATTCTCAGAAATTAAAAGAAACCTTTAATACGGCTTTCTATACGCATCTTATTTTGGCTTTTGCAGTTGTTGCTGTATTGATATTGGGAGGCACATATTTTGTGATGCATAAGCTTGTTATACCGACAGATTTGAAAGTCTCCGCCTTATGGACATTCTATATATCNGTCTTTGCAGTTTTTATAAGTATAACTCAGGTCCCGTATACAGCTATNATAATCGCAAATGAAAGAATGAGTATATATGCGTATATAGGTATCTTAGAAGCGTGTGGAAGACTCGGAGTTGCGTATGCAATCAGCATTGCTCCAATTGAAAAATTAGTATGGTACGCATTACTAACTGCCGGACTTCAATTCGTCGTAGCTTTTGCATACAGATTTTACTGCATACGTAACTATAACGAATCCCGTCTTTTTCTCCGGTTTAAAAAAGATATCTGCAAAGACTTGCTAAAATTTTCCGGGTGGAATCTAATCGCCAATATTTCCCAATTGTTATCGACTCAGGGATTGATTGTGGTGATAAATATGTTCTTTGCTCCAGCTATAGCAGCAGCTCAGGCAATCGGAAATCAGATTTCAGTTGCAATGGCCCAGTTCTCATCCAATTTTATGACAGCAATTAAACCGCAAGTTATAAAATTGTACTCCATAGGTGAATATCAGGCGTCAAAAAAATTGAACCTTCAGACCACGGTTTTGGTATGGGATCTGATGCTATTAATTGGTTTGCCATTAATAGTCTGTATGAGACCATTGATTCACTTATGGTTAGTTGATGTGCCGCCATATGCTGTTATCTTCGCTCAGTATATTGTAGCTAGTCAAATTTTAAATACTTTTTCAATGACGTTCTATGTTCCCATGATTGCGAGCGGGGAATTACGCAGCAATTCTATNGCATGTATGTGGATTTCTGGAATTGAATTTGGATTTTTATATTGTCTGCTCAGATCTGGCTTTGATGTAATGTGGGTTCAGTATATTACGATTGTTCAATCATTAGTATTTGGCCTTATAGTGAAGCCATATATACTTTGTCGTAAAATCGGATATAGAGTCAAAGAAATGTTGCAATGCTACTGGCAATGCTTAAAATCTGCTATATTGCCTATCCTAACGTGTCTCATAGTAATAGCTCTAATAAATATAAATGAACATCTCATTAATGCTTTGTTAGTAACGTTACTAATCATAAGTTCTGTGATTACAAGCTCTCTAATGTGNTTAAAAAAACAAGAAAGACAAAGAATATTTAGTCTGGTTTCCAATCGCATAAGACGCTAACGCAGTATATTTAAAATTATCGGAAGTGAATGAGTTGAGCACATTCCTGAAATGGGACAGCAATTTTTTCGACAAGCAAATTGCACAGATAAACGGANGTAATAGTGATGACAAAACTATAATTGCCGAAATAAACTCTCTTTTCCAAAAAGGTATTGAATGTATTTATTTAAATATTGATCGAACGATTAATCTATCTGAGTTTGACTCAATATTAGTAGATAAGAAGAGAACATACATTCATAATAATCCGAATCATAAATATTTAAATTTTTCTGACAATATCTCCATACAGAGTCCAAAATTTCAAGGAAAATCTTCCGATTTATACAGCTTAGGGATACAATCTGGTGAGTATTCAAGATTTAAATTAGATTCACATTTCTCAAAAGAGGATTTCGAGAATCTCTATAAGAGATGGGTGGATAATTCATTAAACGAAGAGTTCGCGGATTATGTCATAACTGCCATTGATTCTTCTCCCATAGGATTTGTAACAGCAAAAATAAACCTTGACAGAATAAAGATTGGACTGATTGCAACTGACAAACTATATAGAGGCAAAGGTGTAGGAACTCTATTGATGCAAGAAATACAAAATGAGGCATCAAAAAAATCTTTAAAAGTTGAGGTCGTAACTCAAGCTGAGAACTTGCCGGCCTGTAGATTTTATGAGAAATCCGGATTCACTATATCAGATGAGATATTCGTCTACCATATTTGGAATAGCTAAGGATATACATCAATTCGTTGAACAAAAATAATACAGAAATGATACCTTTTAATAAGCCTTTCCTTACCGGAAAAGAAGCTCATTACATTTATCAGGCGGTTTATTCAGGTAAATTGTCAGGAAACGGAGTCTTCACAAAAAAATGCCAACATTTTTTTGAAAAACATTATGGCTTCAAGAAGGCCCTAATGACGACATCCTGCACTGATGCACTTGAAATGGCAGCTATCTTATGCGATATCAAGCCAGGTGATGAAGTTATTGCCCCAAGTTATACTTTTGTCTCTACTGTACTTGCGTTCGTGAGACAAGGAGCAAAGATAGTTTTCTGTGACAGTTGCAAAGATAATCCTAATATTGACCCTGATAAGATCGAAGCGCTCATTACAGATAAAACAAAAGTAATTATACCGGTTTACTATGCGGGTGTAGCTTGCGATATGGATAAAATTATGGATATCGCAAACAGACATAATCTCCTTGTTGTAGAAGATGCTGCTCAGGCAATCGATTCATATTATAAGGGTCGAGCTCTTGGTTCTATCGGCCATCTCGGATGCTTCTCTTTCCACGAGACCAAAAATATTATTGCTGGAGAAGGAGGATTGCTTACCATCAATGACGAGCGCTTCATTCGTCGTTCCGAAATTATTTGGGAAAAGGGCACGAACCGTTCCGAGTTTTTCCGAGGCGAAGTTAACAAATATGGCTGGGTTGATACCGGTTCATCGTTTCTTCCCTCTGAGCTTATTTCCGCATTTCTTTGGGCACAGATAGAGAATATGGATATGATTCAGACTCGTAGAAAAGAGATTTGGGGACAGTACTATGAGGGGTTGAAACCACTCGCAGAAAAAGGGTTTCTCCAACTACCTAATCTCCCGGAGTATGCAACAAATAACGCCCACATGTTCTACGTAGTGTGCCGGTCTCTTGAAGAACGAACTACATTGATAAAGTATCTAAAAGATAATGAAATCCTGTCAGTATTTCATTATCTCAGTCTTCATAAAAGCGGTTTTTATACGACCCATGATGATTCGCGCCCTGACAATATGCAAGAACTTGAGACTATTAAAATGACAAATTTTGATGGTGAAGTTACGGATGAAGTTCGAGTCGTTGGTCTTAATCTGCCCAACTGTGACCGTTTTGCAGATTGCCTGCTACGTCTCCCATTGTTTTATGAGCTGGAATCGTCTCAAGTAATCGAGATCGTCAAATCTATCCGAGAATATTTTAATTATCATAATTAACGGATAATTTAGACCCGCGTTAAATCTATTCGATAATATCTTTTGGTATTTCTATAAATGCAGACATCAATGGATAAACTTAATAAACATCGATTGATTCATTTTCTTCCTGATGAGAAGGTAACGAATAATTTTATTTCGATGTTAGAATCGGTTTATCCGAATAAAAGTAGATATATTGTTATCGGTGCTTCGCCTGAGCCAAAAATGACAAAGTTGGTAGAGAATACAGATTACTATTCATTTAACTCAAAAGAATTAGCTTATGTCATTTCAAATATTTCTAACTTTCAAAAGGTATTCATTCATAGTCTCATGCTAGGTGCCGGTTTTGAAAATATCAGGCATCCAAATGTAAATTGGATTATCTGGGGGGGCGACCTATATGAGGGATTTATTTGTCAAAAAGGATATCGAGTATATATAAATAATGATGAACAATTTCGGGTAAGGGCATCTCACAGTCCATTGGGAAATATACCAGTTTGGTTGTACAAGGCACTGGTAAAGGCAAGAGATTTTCGTAATTATCAAAAGAGATACAGAATAATTAAGAAATTAAAGGCCGTAACAGCAATTGAAGAAGACTATAACCTTCTAAAAGAATATTGCCCTGAACTCAGTATTAATCTTACTCCATTCTTTTCATATTATCCGATTGAAAAACAAATTGGAGAAGCGAATTTGGATAAGGAGTGTAACGGTTCAAATATTTGGGTTGGTAATAGTCCGGCCCTGAATGGAAATCATTCAAGCATATTTGAATTACTTAAAGATTTCCCACTTACTACAAAGGTATATTGTCCTATTAGCTATGGTGAACAGAGACTCATTGACTATATTGATGAGGTAGGAAGGAAAACCTTGGGTCAAAGATTCGTGCCACTGAAAGAGTTTATGTCAGCTGAAAAATATTTTGAAAAGTATTTGGATGCNAATGCATTTATCTTCGGACATTTAAGGCAATGTGGTCTCGGTTCAATAATGATGGCGTTGTATTTTGGGGGTAAGTGTTTTTTATATTCAGAATCGCCTTTATACAAATACTTCAAACGGAATGGAGCCAAAATCTTTTCGATTGAAGATGACTTGAGTTACGAATCAACACAGTCTCCCTTACCTAAAGAAGACAGAGAGAAGAATAGACAANTTGTAAAATCTATTTGTAGCNCAGAGGCGATTAAAGAGCAGATGAAGGTCGTTTTCGCCTGANTTTTNTCTTATGACTTATTCGTTAGTTCTACTAGTAATTCTTTANGGCGTATATTNATTTGATATTCGCCNTAAGATTGATTANAAAGATAGGTATTACCATTTTGTGCTGGTTATTCTTATCTTAATTGCAGGATTGGGCTATAGAATGGGGGGAGATGGCATANTCTATATGTCNGAATATCCGCAATATAAAATAAATGANGGTTTTGNTTGGACTGCCTTAACCTCGTATAANGGAAGACAGCCGGCCTGGGTANTGCTGTGCAAATTGTGTAGAGTGTTTACGACGGATTACTGGTTGTTTAAATTAGCCCATGCAGTGCTATATAATTCATTGGTGTTTTANGGGTTAAAACGGTTGACNACCCACAGATTCACAGCGATATTATTTTATTTTGTTCTTATTTACTTCGATACAAACTTCCAGATATTGAGACAAGCTATGGCCATGGGGCTGTTTTTAGCAGCTGTGCCAAGCTATATGGGAAAAAAATGGATCAGATATTATTCATTGATCGCACTTGCTATTGCATTTCATGAGGGCGCGATTATTTGTATACTGTTTCCATTGGTGCGCAACATTAAGATCGATAAGATGTCTGTAGCNATAATTGGGATGATATTTATTTCAATAATAGTATTTATCGGACCATTATTGGAAATGATNCTGATGTCTTATATCCCTGAGGCNTTCCGGGATAAGTTTTTCCTGTATACGAAAAACNTTGGGACAGAGAGTGCATTCACAAGCTACATAAATGTATTGTTGTCCTTTATAATTCCTTTGTTTTACGTATATCTANGAAGAAATAGTGTAAAAGAAGATGTTGTGGGGAAGGGAACGATAATATACGGTTTGTGCTATACTATAAATCTGTATTTCCCTATTTTTTACAGATTCAGCTACTTCTTTAGTTTCTTTTTCTATCTCNTCTATATCGATTTGTTTTATGATCTGTCCTATTATGGCCTGACTTTCTGGAAAAAGAACATCTCNAGCTTTAGAAATGCAATGTGGAGCAATTCGAANCTGTTAACATATTTCGTACTTGTATTTATGTTTTTGATGGTTAAGGGTAGGTTCTATTTCTCNACCTATGGCGATACAGGAATGCCCGTATGGGTGCAATATTATCCGTACACTTCAGTCATTTTTAAAGATACAGATGCAGTCCGAGAGGAATTTATTCANAGACTGTAGAGGGCCNTATAAAGATATGACACTGNGTGGAATAATAGNACAGAGTGTATAATTNTATTAAAATTTAACAAACTGAATTAATGAAAGCATGTTTTATGGGGCTGGGCTATATTGGCCTGCCTACCGCAATAATTGCNGCCAAGGAGGGGAATGTTGACATCATTGGAGTTGACATCAATCCCTCGGTTGTCGAACAAACAAACGCCGGACATCTCCACATTATCGAACCTGGNATGGAAGAGATGCTTCAGGANGTAGTTCAATCCGGAAAACTCAAAGCTTCAACNAGTCCGGAAATATCCGATGCATACTTCATGGTCGTACCTACACCTTTCAAAGGAAATCATGAGCCGGATGTGAGCTATGTCGAGGCTGCCACAAGAGCTGTGATTCCATTGCTCAAGAATGGCGACCTTTATGTGATAGAATCGACATCACCTGTTGGAACAACCGAGCAGATGGCTAGAATAATATTTCAGGAACGTCCTGANCTTGAAGGTAAGATATTTATTGCATACTGTCCGGAAAGAGTCCTTCCCGGGAATGTGATTTATGAGCTTGTACATAACGACCGTGTGATAGGCGGCCTTGATGANGCCTCGACGCGGAAAGCTCAGGAATTTTATTCCCAATTCGTAAAAGGAANACTGCATCCAACAAATGCCCGGACGGCCGAGATGTGCAAACTTACAGAGAATTCAAGCCGAGATGTCCAGATTGCTTTTGCAAATGAGCTATCACTCATCTGCGACAAGGCGGGAATCAATGTCTGGGATCTTATCAATCTCGCAAATAAACATCCCCGCGTCAATATCCTTCAACCTGGATGTGGTGTGGGNGGNCATTGCATCGCTGTGGATCCCTATTTCATCACAGCCGATTTCCCCGCAGAGTCTAAACTTATAGCTGACGCACGGGAGATCAATAACTATAAAGCTTTCTGGTGTGCCGAGAAAGTAAAGAATGCGATGCTTGAGTTTGAACTTAAGAACCATCGCAAGCCAGTCGTAGCAATGATGGGACTGGCATTCAAGCCTGATATAGACGATTTGCGGGAATCTCCGGCGAAACAGATTGTAAGTAAGGTAATGCAGAGTTGTAACAATGCGGATATTCTCGTCGTTGAGCCAAATGTTGCATCTCACAATGTTTTCAAGCTTACCGACTACCAAGAGGCATACGAAAAGGCAGATATAGTTGTGTTCCTGACGGCTCATAAACCTTTCAAGGCACTGCCTTGGCGTGATGACAAGATAATCCTTGATTTCTGTGGTATCTTCAAGAAATAATCGGCTCATGAAGAAAGTAATGCTTGTTTTCGGGACGCGTCCTGAAGCGATAAAGATGGCTCCACTTGTAAAGGAGTTTCAGAAGCATCCAGAAGAATTCAAGACTATAGTATGCGTGACAGGGCAACACCGTCAGATGCTTGATCAAGTTCTCGAACTCTTCGAGATCTCTCCTGATTATGATCTGAACATAATGAAGCAAGGCCAGGATCTGTATGATGTCACAACACGAGTACTGACTGGGATACGCGATGTTCTGAAAGAGGCTCAACCGGACGTGGTGCTCGTGCATGGTGATACTACTACCTCAACAGCTGCGGCGTTAGCATCCTTTTATCAGCAAATTCCGGTAGGGCATGTGGAGGCAGGACTCCGTACACATAATATCTATTCTCCGTGGCCAGAGGAAATGAACCGACAAATTACCGGTAGAATCGCGGAATATAACTTCGCTCCTACACCTCTGAGCCGCCAGAATCTTGTTGAGGAAAACATTTCCGAGGAAAAAATTTCTGTCACGGGAAACACAGTGATAGATGCTTTGTATCTGGTGGTCGAAAAAATCAAACATGATTTCAAACTTGAATCTAAGCTGAACTTGGAGCTAAAAAGTGGCGGGTATGATATAGATCGTCTTGCAAACGGGAAAAAGCTTGTGCTGATAACCGGTCATAGAAGGGAAAATTTCGGAGATGGTTTCATATCGATGTGCAAAGCAATAAAGACTCTCACCGAGAAATATCCTGATGTGGATTTCGTATATCCGATGCATCTAAACCCGAATGTTCGTAAACCTATTCACGAGGTTTTTGGTGAGAATCTGACAGGTCTCGGCAATATGTTTTTCATTGAACCGCTCGAATATCTCTCATTCGTCTACTTGATGGAAAAATCATATATAGTACTTACAGATAGCGGCGGCATTCAGGAGGAGGCCCCGGGTCTCGGGAAACCAGTTCTTGTTATGCGAGACACTACAGAACGTCCCGAGGCATTATCCGCAGGAACTGTCAAACTTGTCGGAACAGACTACGACAAAATTGTCAAAGAGGTTTCAGCTCTTCTTGACGATCCCGAGCATTATGAAGAAATGTCCAAGGCAGTTAATCCTTATGGTGATGGTAAAGCATGCGCACGGATAGTAAATTCATTCATCAGAAAAATATGAAAGTGCTAGTCCTATATAACAAGCTGTTTCATTATAGAATTCCTGTTTGGAATGTCTTAGCCTCATACTGTGATTTAACAGTAGGATATAGTTTCGGAGATGATAGCATTACAAAAGACATTCCGTGTCATTTTAAAACTGTGTATCTTCCAGCAAAAATTTTTGTAAAGCGGTTTGTATTTCATAAAGATAATATACACAAGATAGCTAAGGAATTCGATGTTGTTGTTGCATATGGAGACATTGCATGGTTAAAATATAGTACACTCCCTTGGCATAAAGACGTCAAGGTCGTCTTTCATACTTTGGGTGTATCAGCTAATTATAATAAAGCATATGATAAGAATAAAAAGTGGGATTGGCTACGCGCTTTTTTCTATAGACACGCAAATGCCATCGCTTTTTACACAGCTTATCCTATAGGAAAGTATCTGAAACTTGGGATTCCTAGAAATCGTATGTTTGTAGCGCCCAATACAGTCAGTGTGCAACCATTAAATGATGATACTGAAAAGAAATCAATTTTAATGATTGGTACATTATANAGAGAAAAGGGTATTCAAATTTTGTTGGACGCATATCTCCAACTAAGGAATCTAGATAACTTGCCAATACTGAAAATTGTAGGGACAGGGCCTGACTATAACTTAATAAAAGAATGGGTAACAGATAANAAAATGTCTCATTTAGTCCATCTTGAAGGGGCTGTCTATAACATAAAAGTTAAAGCTCAATATTTTTCGAATGCAATTGCCTGCATTTCTCCCAAACAGGCAGGGTTAACAGTCCTTGAGAGTATGGGTTATGGAGTACCATTTATAACATCTTCCGGTGCAATTACAGGTGGAGAAATATTGAACATTCATAATGGGATTGATGGTATAATCTTTGAAAAAGATGAAGATCTTACTCAATATATTAGGGATATAACCATAAATCCTTCAAAATATATAGAAATGGGGCGTGNTGCTAGACAGTTCTACGAACAAAATAGAACTATTAATCATATGGCCAAAGGACTTTGGGATGCAATACAATATGCCTATAATAGCTAAACTATTCTCATACTCCAAATGCTGGGTNAAAAATATATTTAACCCAGCTGTGTCAATTTTTGCACTTGTTGACTCTAAATCAAATATATCCAATAAAGCTAAGATTAATAGAAAAGTAAAAATAGTAAACTCTTCAATAGGCCGCTACTCCTACGTCGGTGGACAAACGTGGATTGTAAACTCACAAATTGGTGATTTCTGCTCAATAGCTAGAGATGTTTATATTGGGTTGGCNGGTCATACATTGGATTTACTTTCAACGTCTCCNATTTTTACAGAACCNAATAATGGGACAGGGCACTCATGGATTAAGTACTCAGATTACGCATATCGGAATGCTAAAACCATAATTGGTAATGATGTTTGGATAGGTTTGGGAGCAAAAATTAAAAGTGGCGTGAGAATAGGCAATGGGGCGATCATTGCTACAGGAGCTGTTGTTACAAAGGATGTTCCTGCGTTTGCAATAGTAGGTGGTGTACCGGCTCGTCTTATAAGATACCGATTCAGCGAAGATGTGATAAAGTATCTTGAAAGAATTAANTGGTGGCATTTACCCGAAAATANTATCAAAAACAATATTAATAAGTTTCAAACNAANGATATTGGACCTGAATTATTTANGGACTTAGGNTTGAATAAATAAAAGGATNATATATGTCAGTATTCAAAGATAAAACATTACTTATCACAGGAGGCACAGGATCATTCGGTAATGCAGTTTTAAGACGTTTCTTGGATTCCGATATTAAAGAGATTCGTATTCTCAGCCGAGACGAGAAGAAGCAGGATGACATGCGGCATCGGCTCCAGAATCCTAAAGTGAAGTATTTCATTGGTGATGTCCGTAATAAGGAATCGGTTGATGTTGCAATGCGAGGAGTTGACTATGTATTCTCTGCTGCTGCGCTTAAACAGGTTCCGAGNTGTGAGTTCTTTCCGATGGAGGCAACACGCACAAACGTAGTTGGCACGAATAATGTGCTTCTTTCCGCTATTGAGCACGGAGTTAAGAATGTTGTTGTCCTCTCAACCGATAAGGCTGCATATCCCATAAATGCAATGGGGATTTCGAAAGCACTTATGGAGAAGGTCGCCATTGCTAAAGGGCGTGAATTGGGAGAAGGTGCTCCTACAACTATCTGCTGTACCCGTTACGGTAACGTAATGGCNAGCCGNGGNTCNGTNATTCCNCTTTGGGTNGANCANATGATGGANGGNAANCCNATNACNATCACNGACCCNGANATGACCNGNTTCATGATGACNCTNGATGATGCNGTNGANCTNGTCATNTATGCNTTCACNCANGGCCANAATGGCGANNTGTTTGTTCAGAANGCNCCGGCNGCNACNCTTTCTACNCTNGCNGANGCTCTGAAGCANATNTANTCCAAGGTNGATNCNAAATATGGGGAAACNGANGTNAANNTAATNGGTACTCGNCATGGNGANAANCTNTACGANACNCTNGTNACNC
This sequence comes from Bacteroides sp., assembly GCA_014801735.1. Next base: position 19,354 of record JAAVDO010000008.1, read on the forward strand.
GCGANGAGATGGCNAANGCNATCGANATGNGCAANTANTANNGNATNCCNTGNGACACNNGNGANNTGAANTATGANAANTTCTTCACNGANGGAANNGANGAANTAAGCAANATTGANGANTATCACNNNCANAANACNGNNNGACTCGANGTNGANGGCATGAAAGANCANCTNATGCGTCTNCGNTTCATTCAGGCTGACCTCGGNATGATNGANGCNGATACNAAACGNGANATNCGNTCNGANTAATGATTCTTGACATAAAGCTATTTAAGGAACTATCAGAAGAGGCTCGTAGGTCTCCTCGACTGCGCATGAACTGTGATATGCGCAATTCTGCTGCGGATCAGTCTCAAAGAATGTTAAATGCAATCGAGCCAGGAACTGAACTACCAGTTCATCGCCACAGGAAAACATCAGAAACATGCATAGTGCTGCGCGGCTCGGCAGAGGAACTATTCTATGATGACAACGGCAACATTACAGACCGTATCATATTGGATCCGGAGACAGATTGTAGTGGCGTAAATATCTCGGCCGGGAGATGGCACAAAATTGTATCACTTGAGCATGGCACTGTAATATTCGAAGCTAAAGACGGTCCTTACGAACCTCTGTCGAATGAAGATATCCTAATGTTATGAAAGTATTAGTCACAGGTGCAAAGGGTTTTGTAGGCAAGAACCTTTGCGCTCAGCTCAATAATATAAAGGATGGTAAGACAAAGAGCTATCCAGTCAAAATTGATGAGGTATTTGAGTATGATATCGATTCGACCACTGAGGAACTTGACCGATACTGCAAGGAGGCAGATTTTGTTTTCAACTTAGCCGGAGTAAATCGCCCAGAAAATCCAGAAGACTTCAAGAAAGGCAACTTCGGTTTCGCATCTATCCTACTTGACACGCTCAAAAAACATGGCAATATTTGTCCCGTTATGTTGTCAAGCTCAATTCAGGCAACACTTATCGGCCGTTATGCCGGACACCCTTACGGTGAGAGCAAGAAGGCGGGGGAAGAGCTCTTTTTTGATTATGCGAAGGAAACCGGAACAAAAGTACTCGTTTACCGGTTCCCTAACCTTTTCGGAAAATGGTGTCGACCCAATTATAACTCGGCTGTCGCTACATTCTGCAACAATATTGCCAACGATCTACCAATACAGGTCAATGACCCTACAGTAGAATTGGAGCTCCTCTATATAGATGATCTTGTTGCGGAAATGATTCTGGCGCTGCAGGGAAAGGAGCATCACTGCGAGTTTGACGGTGTGGAAACCATACTGAAACAGGATGGCCGCTATTGTGCCGTGCCGACAACGTTCCATGTTACTCTTGGAAAAATCGTCGACCTATTGCATCAGTTTGCCGAGATGTCAAAAACGCTGCTGATTCCCGAGATTCCTAATGATAGTTTCGCAAAACGCCTTTTTTCTACTTATCTGTCTTATTTACCGAAAGAAAAGACTGTCTTTGATTTAAAGATGAACTGCGATAACCGTGGTAGCTTTACCGAGTTAGTTCATACACCCAATTGCGGTCAAGTAAGCATCAATATTTCCAAACCCGGAATCACCAAAGGGCAGCACTGGCACAACTCCAAGTGGGAACAGTTTATTGTAGTGAAAGGTCACGGACTAATCCAAATGCGCAAAGAAGGGTCGGATGAAGTGCTGAACTACGAAGTAAGCGGAGACAGGATTCAATCCGTAATCATGCTGCCTGGATATACTCACAACATCATCAATCTTTCCGACACTGAAGACCTCGTTACGGTCATGTACTGCAACGAAATTTTCGATTCCAATCATCCCGACACATACTTTGACCCGGTAGAAAAGAAATGAAAACTGATTATAAAGCCATCAAATTTTCAGATAATGGCAAACTGAAATTGCTTATTATTGTAGGTACTCGCCCAGAGATTATCCGTCTTGCAGCGACTATAAACAAATGTCGTAAATACTTCGATGTTATCCTCGCCCACACAGGTCAGAACTATGACTACAACCTTAACGGTGTATTCTTTAAGGATCTTAAACTTAAGGATCCGGAGGTATATATGGACGCCGTTGGTGATGATCTTGGCGCGACTGTCGGCAACATTATAAACTGCTCATATAAGCTAATGGCAGCCATCAAGCCCGATGCTCTCCTGATTCTAGGAGATACCAACTCGTGCTTATCGGCTATTCCCGCAAAGCGTCTTCATATCCCCATCTTCCACATGGAGGCTGGTAACCGATGCAAAGATGAATGTCTGCCCGAAGAAACCAACCGCCGCATTGTTGACATCATCTCCGACGTCAATCTCTGCTATTCAGAGCATGCTCGCCGTTACCTTGCCGATTGCGGATTGCCGAAAGAACGAACATATGTCACAGGTTCGCCGATGGCTGAAGTACTTCATGCAAACCTCAAAGACATAGAGCAAAGCGACATCCATGCTCGGCTTGGTCTTGAAAAGGGGAAATATATTCTCTTGTCGGCTCACCGCGAAGAGAACATTGACACTGAGAAAAACTTCCTATCACTTTTCAACGCAATAAATGCCATTGCAGAGAAATACGATATACCAATTCTTTACAGCTGTCACCCTCGTAGCCGCAAACGTCTTGAACAGTCCGGTTTCAAACTTGACAGACGAGTTATCCAGCACGAGCCCCTCGGGTTCCACGATTACAATTGCCTGCAGATGAATGCGGCGGCAGTCATTTCCGACTCCGGCACCCTCCCCGAAGAATCGAGTTTCTTCACATCCGTGGGGTATCCCTTCCCTGCTGTGTGCATTCGCACCTCTACCGAGCGTCCGGAATCACTTGATAACGCAGGGTTCATACTCGCCGGCATAGACGAAAAGAGTCTTCTTCAGGCTGTTGAAACCGCAATCTCGATGAATCGTAACCACGATGATGGAACGCCTGTTGATGTCTACGTAGGCGAAAATGTCTCCAACATTGTAGTAAAAATTATTCAATCCTACGTAACCGTCGTCAACAAAATGGTTTGGCGAAAAGATGTTTGAGGCGATGAATATTCTGTTCCTTTCCTTATCGAGATTTGAGGATATAAATGTCAGAGGTATTTACCCTGATTTGATGCGTGAGTTTATCAGGCGTGGAAATAATGTCTATATAGCATCGCCAACCGAGCGTAGGTTTGGTAAGCCAACTTATCTCATCGAATTTGATCATTGTCAAATCCTAAAGATAAAAACTTTCAATATTCAGAAAGCAAATGTAGTTGAGAAAGGGATCGGGACTCTACTTCTTGAATATCAGTTTGACAAAGCTATAGAGAAATATTGGGGTAATATCAAGTTTGATTTAGTTCTCTATGCGACTCCACCCATAACCTTCAACAAGGTGATTGAGAACATAAAAAAGCGCTGTGATTGTCGCTCATACCTGATGCTCAAAGATATATTTCCACAAAATGCTGTTGACCTGGGTATGATGAAAGAAGGAGGTATCCTTCACAAAATGTTTCGCAAGAAAGAAAAACGATTATATAAAATATCAGATCGCATTGGTTGCATGTCTCCAGCTAATTGCGAATATGTTCTAAAGCATAACCCGGAAGTAGAGATGGCAAAAGTTGAATTATGCCCCAATGCCATAGAACCTATAGAAATTCCCGAGCTATCAAATGATGAACGTAAAACGCTACTCTCCAAATTAGATATCCCAAGTGATAAAACTCTTTTTATCTACGGAGGTAATCTTGGCAAACCACAAGGTTTGGATTTTTTGCTTAAAGTGATTGAAGCAAACGAACAGCGAAGTGATAGCTTCATAATCGTAGTCGGAAGCGGTACTGAATATCCTAAGATTGAAAGGTGGTTCAATGATAATAATCCAATCAATGCAAAATTACTATCAGCTCTTCCCAAACATGATTATGATAATCTGGTAAGAGCATGCCATGTCGGTCTAATATTCCTAGATCCACGATTTACAATTCCCAATTTCCCATCACGCCTTTTGAGTTATCTTGAGAACTCCATGCCTGTACTAGTCGCAACTGATGACAAAACTGATATTGGGCGTATCGCCGAACGTGAAGGTTTCGGCCTCTGGAGTGAAAGTGGGGATATAGATAAATTTATGCTTAATATGAAACAGGTTATCAGCAAATCTAAAGAGATGGGAAAACTTGGGTACAAGTTTTTAAAAGAAAATTATACGACGGAGCATGTCGGTAATATAATCGATAAATTGAAATGAAACCATATAGAGACTTCTTTAAACGAGCCATTGATGTGTTTGCATCCGGAGGAGCACTATTGGTCTTGTCGGTACCCCTAGCTGCAGTGACTGTCTGGCTTCATTTTGCAAATAAGGGTGCAGGTGCTTTTTTTACTCAGGAACGTCCCGGAAAGAATGGTAAAATTTTCAAAGTTGTCAAGTTTAAAACGATGACAGACGAGAAAGATTCCAACGACCGACTTCTTCCAGATGAAAAACGACTTACCAAAATAGGGAAAATTGTGAGATCTATGTCTATTGATGAACTCCCACAGCTATGGAATGTCTTCAAGGGTGACATGTCTCTTATCGGACCTCGACCTTTATTGGTGAAATATCTTCCGCTTTATTCCCCTGAACAGGCACGACGTCACGATGTCCGCCCCGGTATTACAGGTTGGGCGCAAGTTCACGGAAGAAATCTCTGTATGCTAAGCAAGAAATTCGAATATGATGTGTGGTATGTCGATAATCTTTCATTTACCGTAGATATGAAAATAATATGGATGACTGTAAAGAGAGTTATTTGCCGATCTGATGTTGGGGTTGGAGCAGGAAATATGAAGGATGTTGACGACCTGCAATTTGCCGAACGATTAAAAAAAACGCAGGATGGAATTCGGATCTGACTTTCATTATTTGCTCCAATATCCCGACTTAGTACCTTTTATCAAAGATATCAAGTCGGAATACAGACTTTATGCCGAAGGTCGGCATGCCTTTGAATCTATTTTAATCAAGGAAAATATAAAACGCGTCTGGATACCGTCCTATTATTGCTATGAATCCATTACCGGGATAGAATCGTTGGGAATCCAGATTGTTTTTTATCATTGTTCTCCTGTAAGTGATCTAAGAGAAATAATAACTTCGCTCTGTATTAAGAGCAAAGAAGCAATTTTAGTCATGAATTACTTCGGATTGCATAGTCAGGTTGACTATTCCGAGCATGATTTTCTCATCATCGAGGATCACTCTCACGATCCGATTAGCGATTGGGCTCTACATAGCAACGCAGACTGGTGCTTCGCTTCCTTGAGAAAGACCATTCCCGTTGCTGACGGTGGAATCCTATGGTCTCCAGTAGGACGGTCTCTGCCTCTCGAACCGGAAACATCTTGGCAGGCTGTTAAAAACTTCGACTATAGATATTCAGCCATGAAAGAGAAAACTAATTATCTCCTTACAGGGACTGAATTTCTTAAAAATCATTATCTCACGGTATTTAAAGATACGGAGGAGGCTTTTTCAAGTATTCCGATTTGCGCGATATCTGCCCTGTCCAGACAAATTGTTAAGAGTTTTGATCTTCGGTACTGGTTGGATCTAAAAAAGAGAAATTTCGAAATCCTAAGAAGTTTACTCATACCTGACAGCACGTATGAAATACTTCAGCCTCTTACCTCGAATACAACTCCTTTCAGCCTGATATTGCTATTCACATCCCAGCAGAAGCGAGATGCAGTAAGGCGCTATCTTATACAGTCGCAAGTCTATCCTGCAATCCTTTGGGCTGTTCCGGAAAATACTGACTCTGAGTCGGACAATTTTTCAAAACGTATGCTTTCCATACACTGTGATGGAAGATATACTCCAACCGATATGGAGGAATTAGCGTGTAGGATCAACAAAGCAATAAAAAAATGATTATTTTAAAACGTATGCTTTCCATACACTGTGATGGAAGATATACTCCAGCCGATATGGAAGTATTCGCGTACAAGATTAACAAAGCAAAATAAAATGATTAAGTTCATAGGTCTTGAAAATTCTCTGGAATGGGATGATCTTGTCAACTCCCTCCCATCTCACGATGTTTATTATCTCAGTGGTTACGTCAAGGCTTTTAAAGAACATGGAGACGGCCAGCCGGTGCTCATTTGGTGGGAAGCGGATAATATGAAAGCGGCCTGTGTGATCATGCTTCGTGATATAGCAAACGACAAGAGGTTCTCATCCCTGAAACCAGCTAAGTATTTCGATGCTGTTACTCCTTATGGATATGGAGGTTTCATTTTCTCTTCCGACCCATCAGAAATGCAATTGGCTCAGTTAAAAAACGAGTTCAATGGCATTCTTAAAGAATGGAATATAATTTCAGTATTTTTCAGATTCCATCCCGTTTTAGATAATGCCAAATTTTCCAGTGGCATTTGTGATGTCATTGATTTGGGTAGAACCATATCTATGGATCTTGAAAGTCCTGAGAGAATCTGGGCAAATCTGTCGAGTAAAAACCGTAATCTTGTGCGTAAAGCAGAAAAAAATGATGTACGTATTTACAATGATACGGGACTAGGTATTCTTCGTATATTCAAGGATATATATGATGGTACCATGACTGCCGATCATGCGTCGAATTATTATTTTTTCAATGATAAGTTTTACGAATCAATTGATACCGACCTTAAAGACAACTATAAAGTCTTTTACGCCATGGTTGGAGAAAAAATAGTTTCGGCTTCCATCATCTTGTTCGACAACAAACAGGTACATTATCATCTATCTGGATCTTTACCGCAATACAGAAGTTTGGCTCCCTCAAATCTACTTCTCTATAAAGTGGCTTTATGGGGCTCTGAAAACGGCTATAGGACATTCCATCTTGGTGGTGGAATAGGATCCGCGGAAGATGCGCTTTACAAATTCAAGGCTGCATTTAATCGTAATTCTGACGATAAGTTTTCAATCGGTAAACTAATAGTGAACCAAGAGGCTTATTCCGAATTGGTCAATATCCGTTGTAACGACAAAGAATTCGACATAAATTCCAATTTTTTCCCTCTATATCGCTCATGAATCAACTTGAAGGAAAACGTCTGTTAATANTGGGGGGTGACACCTTATCCGCCGATATAATTTTGGCCGCCAAAAATTTAGGTATTCATACAACTGTAATCGACTGGTATTCTCTAGACGTATCACCATCCAAATTATTAGCCGATCAACATTTTGAAATAAGCATCAAGGACTTAGATGCAATAGATAAACTAATCAAAGATGAGAGAATCGACGGAGTCNTAACCGGATTTACCGATTCATATCTTGAACCTTATGCAGAAATTTGTGAGAGAAACGAATTGCCCTGCTACGCCACACTTGACCAATTTAGAATAACACTCGACAAGGATTCGTTCAAGAAACTTTGTNTGGACTTCGATGTNCCGACGGTACCGCAATATAGTGTTGAGAAAATTCTCAAGGATGAAAAACTTCCCGATTTACAGGTGCTTATAAAGCCAGTAGACAGCAGCGGCTCCAGAGGTATTATGCTAGTGAACGATTTTGCTGACTTCAAAATGGCTCTCAAGGAATCCTTGAGTTTTTCCGTAAAGAATGAAGTCATAATCGAGCGTTACATGTGCGCCGACGATATCTCTATCTGTTATACTATACAAGATGGGAACATATCATTGTCAGCGATATGCGACCGCTATATTCATAAAACCCAAAAATTCGGTTCAGTCACGTCGGGGCTCATCTANCCTTCNCGATATATAGACAGATATATTGCAGAAGTCGATGAGAAAGTAAAAGAAATGTTCCACTCTATCGGGTTGCGTAACGGTGTGTTGTTCCTTCAGGCATTTGTGGACAACGATTCATTCTATTTTTATGAGATGGGCTATCGTTTGAGTGGAGGTCGTCACTACATATTCACTCAGGAAGAAAACGGGATTTCCGCNGTATCTGACCTCGTNAGNTTTGCCGTTTCTGGGGAAATGGATCCAGAGGATATACGACTCAAAGACACGGCGCGTTTCAATAACATATACAGNCAGGTGAGTGTGCTTTGCAAAAGCAAGACAATAGCCAGGATAATGGGAATCGATGAAATCATGCGTATGTCAGGGGTACTTGATATATCAATGAGATATAAAGAGGGAGAGACAGTAGGCAAAGAGGGCACAACGATGCAGATAGTATCTCGGATCCATTTGAAAGCAGAAAATATCACCTCTATGGCAAGAATGATCGAAGANATTAAGAATAAACTTGTCATCACTTCCGAGGATGGCCAGAACATGATAGAAGATTTTTTTGAAGTACCTNCGGAACTCTATGAGTAAAAAACANATTTTTGCAGTTATTGGTGCAGGGAACGGTGGTCAGTCTTTCGCTGGGCATTTAGCCTCGATGGGATATACTGTAAGACTTTACGACCGTGACGTCTCAAAAGTAAATTACCTTAACGANAACCGCACNATAACTCTTAGAGGTTCTCTGGAATGTAAGGGAACCATCGAATTCGCATCTGCTAATCTTCAAAAAGTAATAACCGGAGCAGATGTGATTTTGGTTGCTACAACGGCTACCGCACATCATCCCATTGCTACACAGCTGGCTCCTCTCCTCTCTGATGAGCAGATTATTTTACTAAATCCGGGACGGACCTGTGGAGCTCTGGAATTCAAAAACACACTNGAAGAAGCAGGTTTATCCNAAAGGGTTTATGTAGCCGAAGCACAGACTCTCATTTACGCCTGNAGAATTGTAGAAACAGGCCTCGTTAATATTATCGGAGTTAAGGACCGGGTTTTGATTTCAGCTTTTCCTGCTTCCGATACTGAGNANGTTCTGGATGTTCTGAAACCAATTTTCCCATGCTTTATTGCAGCAAAAAACGTCCTGCAAACAAGTTTTGAAAATGTCGGGGCCATGTTTCATCCGACAGTAGTATTATTCAATGAAGCAGCTATNGAGCGTGGTGAGTCTTTCTATTTCTACAGAGATATGACTGATGGCTTGGCTAGGATTATCGAACGGGCCGATACCGAGAGACTGGCGGTGGCGGCTGCTTATGGAATAAGTCCGATTTCAGCATTTGATTGGGTTTCCTATGCCTATGATGGCGTGGAGGGAAAAAATCTGTGCGAGCGTATGCAAAANAATCCGGCTTATTACGAAATAATTGCCCCTAAGACAATTGATTGCCGACAAATTACTGAGGATATTCCGACTGGAATAATTCCATTATCAGAATTGGGAAAAGCAGCGGGTGTGCCAACTCCATTATTTNACTCGTTAATAACAATATGTTCTATATTGCATAACCGTGATTTTATGGCTGAAGGGAGAACTTTGAAAAAATTAGGGCTTTATGGGTTAACAGTAGAAGAAATCATCAAAAAGATCCAATGACATGAGAATAAACGAGAGAACTATTTTTGGNTTTATCAAACCGGAAGTTGATGTCCATATTCTTGGAATGTCGACTATGGCTAATATTTTAAGAGATTGTGGACTTAAAGTCGTTTTCGCTCCCGCAGNGGTAATGAANGCTGTNGANAATATCTCNAANATAAACAATTCAAGTCTCTTNGCTAAATGGNTTANAGAAAATAATATAAATGTTTTATCNTATAGCTATCGGCTTGATCCAACNGAAGGATGTAATTATTTCTGTAATCTTTATTATCAGTTAATAGATAAGCATCTATTGGTTGAAGATGGTGGCTCGATACAAAAAGTGTGTTTTGCTGGACTGCCGGACACATGCGCACTTATAAAAATAGAATTAGGGAATAGAGTTATTTACTTCCCTGGCAATGAAACTCCTGAGGAGTCTTTAGAAAAATTTGGAGTACCTAAAAGATTATTTCCAAAGACATTCACATTTATTCATGAATATGATAAGTCTCTGTTAGAATTTGGACAGAAATTTATTGCGTCTGATAAGTATAAGTGTGTTTCTGGACCAGATCATTACGGCTATCCGGAATGTGGTACCGACAAAGACTCTTTTGTAAAACGTCTTGAATATTGTACTAGACATAATTCATTACCAATAATAAGAGTTCATGCAGGTCCGTATTCTCCCAATCGAGTTGAAGCTATTAAAGAATACCTAAGCTGGACCAAACAGTTGGCGAAGAGTAGATTATTGGATGTCTTGTCGATTGGATCTTCACAGCTCACACAACAACATTTTGGTGAGAAGTGGGAGGGTTTATCTAACGGAGGTGGCGTGCCTATAAACTCTGAACTCGAATATCGTCAAATTGCCGATGCTGCCAGACCTATGTTGGTCCGTACATATGCAGGAACCCAGAACGTTCCATGGATGGCGCAGATGCATGAACGCACTCTTAATATTTCATGGCATGCGCTTTCCTTTTGGTGGTTTTGTCAACTAGATGGTCGTGGCGATAACACGGTTCTTGAAAATCTTAAGGAACACATTGAAGCCGTTAAATACATCGCTACCACAGGTAAGCCTCTGGAGCCTAATGTTCCTCATCACTTTTCTTTTAGAGGGGGCGATGATGTCAGTTATATTGTATCGGCTTATTTAGCAGCTAAGACAGCAAAGAAATATGGGATAAGACACCTCATCTTGCAGAACATGCTTAATACTCCTAAGTATACATGGGGGATCCAAGATCTTGCTAAAGGCCGGGCAATGTTACGAATTGTTCGCTCTTTGGAAGACGCCAATTTCAAAGTAAGTTTGCAAGCTAGAGCTGGATTGGATTATTTTTCTCCGGATTTAGAAAAAGCAAAAGTACAACTTGCCGCAATAACAGCGATGATGGACGACATAGAACCGGAAAATCCTAACAGTCCCGAAATTATACATGTAGTAAGTTATTCAGAAGCTGTGCGTTTAGCTACTCCTCCGATAATAGAAGAAAGTATAAAAATAACGCTTGGAGCATTAAGGGAATATCGATTACAGAAATCATTAAATCGTACAATCAACACGAAAGAGAATAGAGATATCGATGCTAGATATCAAAGTCTATATGAGGAAGCAAAAGATGCAATTGAAATTCTTGAAAATCACATCTCTAATCTCTATACTCCGGACGGTCTCTATCAGGTTTATGAAATGGGATTTTTACCCACACCATATATTTTTGATCCAGAAAAGAGATTCCCGAACGCTACAAAATGGCAAACTGCTATTATAAACGGAGGTGTAAAGGTCGTGGACGAGAAAAGTAATCCGATTGATACGGTTAAAAGATATAAATCAATTTTAGGCATTTAAAGATTGAAAATATGCGAAATAGAATATATCTCTGTCTGGCGCATATGAGCGGCAGGGAAATGGAATTTATAAAGGAGGCATTTGATACTAATTGGGTTGTGCCGATGGGACCGAATGTCAATGGTTTCGAGAAGGATCTCGAAGCGTTTGTCAACAATCGTAATGGCAATGCACCGCTCGATAAGAAAGTTGTCGGGCTGAGTGCGGGAACAGCTGCTGTTCATCTTGCTCTCATCGCCTGCGGTGTTGGTCATGGCGATGAGGTATTGGTGCAATCGTTTACGTTCTGTGCATCGAGTCATCCGATTACTTATCTCGGGGCAACCCCGGTGTTCGTCGATTCGGAAAAAGAGTCGTGGAATATGGATCCAGATCTGCTGGAAGAGGCTATAAAAGACCGCATTGCCAAGACTGGACGCAAACCAAAAGCGATTATTCCTGTCGCTCTATATGGTATGCCTTATCAGATTGATAAGATAATGGAGATTGCCAACCGCTATGAAATTCCTGTAATCGAAGATGCGGCTGAAGGTCTTGGCTCGCGCTACAATGGTCAGGTGCTCGGCACATTCGGCGAATATGGGGTGCTGTCGTTCAATGGCAACAAGATGATTACTACGTCAGGCGGAGGGGCACTGATCTGCCCCGATGCAGACAAAGCAAAGGAAATTCTCTGGTATGCTACTCAGGCACGCGAGAGCTATCCCTACTACCAGCACGAGGCAATCGGCTACAACTACCGTATGTCAAATATCTGCGCGGGCATCGGACGCGGCCAGATGACCGTAATCGATGAGCACATCGCTCATCACAAACACGTGCAAGAGCTTTATTGCGAACTGCTCAAGGATGTAAAAGGCATAACAATGCACGGGAACCCGGGGCCTGAGTTTGACTCCAATTACTGGCTGTGCACCGCAGCTCTCGACCCCGACATGAAGATAAAGGGGCAGGAGAACGCCTACAAGCAAGTGATAACGGGAGCCGTCGGTGGTGCTGCTGGTGTAACGCACGCTGTAGAATCTGCCACCACCGACTGTCAACCCAACGCCAACGTTGAGGCTCTTCGTGTAGCCCTCGACGCCGCCAACATCGAAGCCCGTCCGCTGTGGAAACCGATGCACAAACAGCCTGTTTATCGCAACGCACCTGCCTATCTCAACGGTGTGAGCGAATCCCTTTTCGCCGTTGGTATCTGCCTCCCCGCAGGTCCATACGTCTCTGATGATGATGTACGCTACATCGTCGACTCAATCAAAGCTGCCATACTATAAGTGCAGAGTTTTTATCTGCTCGCTGTCTCCCTCTCCTGAGACTCTCTTTATCTAATAATCTCACACCAAATCTTATAATGACAAAACTTAATCTTGGATTGTCGTCTTATCTAAAGGCAACGGTCGTGCTCGCTATTGACGTGATTGTTTCGCTGATCGCGTCGATATGTGTGCTCATGTTCGTTTATCTGGTGGCTCCATCTGTCCATTCATCGCCAAATTTTATACTGTCGTGGATTGCTGCCTCAGCTGCAACCTCAGTATTCGCTTTCTACGTCACGCGGGTCTATAGGCTGATAATACGCTATTCAACCCTGAAAGAGTTCGGCAAACTCAGCCTCGCTGTATTGGTCAAGGATGTGCTATTGCTTGGTGTCATGCTGACTGTGGCCAAAGGTAATCCGGCGGTGTCATATCGTATGGTGACCTACCTCGTGATACTCGATTTCTTTGTCAGTCTCGGCGCTTTGATTTTTGTCCGGGTGCTGATGATGGCTGTATATGTCATGCTTACACGGAGGATAGAGGCGCGGAGCACGAAAATTCGCGTTCTGGTGTATGGAACGGGTGGTAAGGCTGCCTCGCTGGTCACCAGGTTGAGGAATTCGAAACAATTTGAGGTCGTGGGGTTCCTCAAATACGGTTCCAAATACAAAGACCAGATTCTCGCAGGACTACCGATATATTATTTCGATAATGAGTCAAATATCTCTGGTTTTCGTAGTAAACTCAATATCGATGGAATCCTTTTTGCCCATCAGCGTGAGGCCCGTGAAGAGAAGGAACGCCTGATAGTGTATTGTCAGGATACGTCGCTTAAGATGTATCTTGCTCCGTCAATCGACGAGATGACCGATGGAAAACTTCCCAGCTCCGGCATCCGAAAAATTCGAATAGAGGATCTCCTCGGCCGTTCGGAAATCAAAATCTCGATGGATGAGATAAAGGCTAATGTAGAGGGGAAAACAATACTTGTGACAGGCGCAGCCGGCTCAATCGGTTCTGAACTTTGCAGACAGTTGGCCCAGCTTGGCATAAAGGAACTGATAATGTATGACAACGCCGAAACGCCTCTTCATAACGTTAGACTCGAATTTGAGGAAAAATTCCCCAATCTCAAATTCACACCGGTTATCGGTGACGTAAGGCGTTTGGAAAGACTTGACTATGTATTCCGCCACTACCGTCCTCAGATAGTTTTCCACGCTGCTGCCTACAAACACGTGCCGTTGATGGAAGAGAATCCATGCGAGGCGGTGATGGTCAACGTCATCGGCTCACGTAATGTGGCCGACAAGTGTATAGAATACGACGTTGAGAAGATGGTGATGATCTCGACCGATAAAGCTGTCAACCCCACCAATATCATGGGGTGCACCAAGCGCCTCGCCGAGATATACGTTCAGTCACTCGGACTGGCGATAGAGAACGGAGAGAAAGAAGGCCGGACACAGTTTGTCACCACCCGCTTCGGTAATGTACTCGGCTCCAATGGCTCAGTGATTCCTCGATTCAAGGAGCAGATAGAGAAGGGTGGACCGGTGACAGTGACAGATCCCGAGATAAGGCGTTACTTCATGACTATTCCTGAGGCTTGTCGGTTGGTGATGGAAGCAGCCACGATGGTGACAGAGACACAGATCTTTGTGTTTGATATGGGCACACCGATTAAGATTGCTGACCTTGCGAAGAATATGATTCAGTTGGCCGGATATGAAGTCGACAAGGACATAAAGATAGAATATACCGGCCTGCGGCCCGGCGAGAAACTGTATGAAGAAGTGCTCGCCACCAAAGAAAACACGATACCGACGCAGCACGACAGGATATTCGTTGCCAAGGTACGCAAATATGGGTATGAGAACATAAGACAGACTATTGACGAACTTGATCGCCTGTCGCGCAAAGTGATCGTTCCTGACATGGTGATATTGATGAAGAAAACTGTTCCGGAGTTCAAATCCAAACACTCTGAGTTCGAAAAATACGATAATCAGGAAAAATAGGTAGATATATGGGAATCCTTTTGACAACACTTGTTTGTTGCTTTTTGATACTTGCCATAATATTTCTTATAGTCTGGTGCAAAACCGACTGGAAAAAACTTGATGAGGCCAACAAGGTATTTCATTACTCTGACAGCGACCACGCCTATTACGACAGAACCCGTATCAGAATGAAGAAGGAAGTCGCATCACAAAGAGAAACCGTAAACGATAGATCAATATAGATTAGATCTGGTTGTTACTGAAATGGAGGCCATTGCGCCTCCATTTCAGTAACAACCAGATCACAAAGTTTCAAAGAGGGCCTGGCTATGCCGAAAACTTCATCGATGTTTTTAATCAGTGTGGGGCTTCAGAAGTCGAGGAGTGCTAAGAATCCGAATAAGCCTGGCATAGTTTACCTTTCTATAGGAAGAAGCTGGAAAAACGAGAATGGAGAAGTGTCGAAGTCATTCAGGCGCATGAATATTACACTGACCGGAACTCATGAAAACTTTATCAATACCAATAAAGAAGCGATAATCGAGTTTGTTCGTCTGGCTTATTGTGTGATAGAAAAGCACGTTGAAACCGATAGCGATGTCAGTGTTGATGAGGTGATAGCAGATTTCAGAAAGGCAGTCAACGGAGATGCATTAATGGAAGATTTGAGGAAGCGTGCAAAAGTAGATTTTCCGCTCAGGGCTGAAATAGTTAATGTTGGCGATTGTAAAATTTAATCGAGAAGTGCGCCGGATTCTAATCGAGAAATGCGTCGGCTCATAGGTTTGCAAATTTATAAATTTAAATTTTATCCAGAGACAATCTGGAGATTTTTTGGCGTATAGGTCAAAATGGGTGCTATATCTGTTGTAACAAATTGTTATACTTTGGATTATGTGTATTCAAAAGTTTTCAACATTAATTTGATGAGAGTTCATTCTATGGGTCAAAATGGGTGGTGAAAACGCAACATAGATTTGGCTTATATTTAATGATTTGCTATATTTGCGCTACGGTTCGAAGCATAACGAAGCTCTGCTGGGGAGCAACTTCGCCAGGAATAGAGCCGTCCAATATGCATAATGCAGTTTTGGGAGGTGCGATTAGTTCGCACCTCCCTTTTAATTATGCAATTTGGCATATGCCAAGAAAAACCCATCTATCATCCGTTTGCGATTCTCGGCTGTCATTCCAGAATGATTACGCAGGTTCTTTTTCATATCGGTGAATGTCCCTTCGATGGTATTGTTTGTATTTGGCATACCTGGCACCTCTTCGAAAGTGAATAGGTAAGGCAGATAGTGAGAGATACTTGTCATGGCCGAACGTAAGCGTTGATGAGTAAAGATTGTCCGTCGCGTTATCTCGTTAACGGTCTTCTCCTTTAGGAAGTCATGCCACTTTTCTTTCCACGCAGAAAAGCGCGCAGTAAAGTCTGTTTTGGACATATCCTTCATCTGATATGCCAACTCCAACAACTCTCTACCTGCCTTAAGTTTTGGATTCTTAGTTAGTTTGCGCCTTATTATGGCCACCATATGAAACTGACACATTTGGATTTTGTAGCCAGCAAAAACCTCGAAAAGCTTTTGCAGTCCATCAATGACGATACCTCTGACCTTATAACCGGAGCAGAGGATATGAGCTATCGCTGCTTCATAGTCACCTATATGCTCGTGTGCAATGTGAGCCATATAGAGAAGCCGTCCACTGCCGCTTTCTAAGGCTACTAGAACCCCGGTATTACGACCGAAGTATGTAGCATCCATATGCACGACTCCCTCACCTGATATTTTGGGCTGCTCCCATTTGAAGCTCACCGTAGCAAGCAGACGCTTGATGGTTGACGGACTTACACCCGATTGTGCACTTATTTCTGCTACCGTTTGCTTCCCGTGGAGATAACGATCCCATACCTCCTCCGCCGTCATTTTATGGCCCGCTCGAAAGCGAAGGCCACATACCAAGCACTTATAGCGTTGGGTGGATTTGTAAGTTCCGTCCTTGCGCACATTGGGGGATTCGCATGACGGACATTTTTTTGTTCATAACGCAGTTTTGAACTTTTAAAGAAGCAAAGGTAGTGAATTACTGGTGATTACAACGAATTCAACACCCAAAATGACCTATAGAACGACAAATGGGCATTTTTCAGGCTGGAAAACACCCATTTTGACCCATAAGCCAAAAATTAGATCCTACAAGCAGATGATCCGGGATAATACTATTTTCGCTTATGAAGAAGAATTAGATGCCATCGGTAAAAAACTTTCTGTTCCCGTAGAAAATCTTACTGAGACCGATATTAGGCGTCATGCTAATCCGTATTTTAATGATTTCTCGGATATTGAAGATCTCGAAAGGTACATAAAACAGGAGCATGAGGAATTCAAAGAAGACCTTGCTATAGCTGTAGGGAAAGACGACTTTGAAAAAGTTAAAGTTTTAGCAGCACAAGAGAAACCATATCAAAGTATTAATAGATTGTTCAAAAAATATGGTTTTAACTATTTTGAGATGTTAGATCCATTTCCTGAACTAAAAGAAAGAAATGGGGAAATTAGATTTGAAGGGAAACATGGAGAAATAATAGACTATAATGCATTATCTTCTGGGGAGCAGATGATAGTGAAGTTTATCGCATTGTCTCTTGGACGAAATATATCTGGACACAGAATTAATACTTTAATTTTAGATGAACCAGATGCACATCTTCATCCTACGATGAGTAAGATGATGGTTGATATTCTAAATGAACTGTCCCAACCGAAAGAATTATGAGGAGGTGGTATTCGGGTTATTATCACTACTCATTCTCCATCAACAGTTGCATTTGCGCCGGAAGGGTCCTTGTTTGTAATTGAAAAAGACAATGAAATAAAAAGGATAAGAGAGACCTCTGCATCTGAAGCGATAGGTATCCTTAGTGACGGAATTTTTACTTATGATAAAGCAGTAAACCAATTTTCATTAGCCATGAATTCAGATAAATACGTTATAGTCTTTGTAGAAGGAAAAACTGATATACTTCATTTGAATCGTGCTAACGAGCTACTTGGCTATAATCTTCCCTTTGAGGTCATTGACATGCATGACGCTGGAGCGCTCGCAAGTTTTATAAAGTCAACGCCTGCCAAATTTTTCCCCGGGAAAAAACTAATTGCCCTTTTTGATGCAGACCCAGAAGGATATAAGTCATATGGAAGTATAACTGGAGATAGTAGGTCCATTCATCAGGCAAAAATTATTACTGCTGTTCAATGCGAAAACAACTCATTTGCTATGACTTTGGTAGCTCCTGATCACTTGAATAAATACTGCCCAATAGAATTTCTATATCCATTAGAGTATTTAAGGAGTCATAATATGTTAGAGAAACGAAACTTTCAAGAGTATCAAAGTTTATATAAAGCATCTAGTCTTGAAGAAGCTAATAACTTAAACGAGGAATATGATAGAGAGACTGGATTAAAACCTTTTAAGGCAAACGATTCAAATAAGGATGCATTCTCTCAGCAGTGCCTTTTAGAAACTGATCCCAAAATATTCCGCAACTTTATTCCTACATTAGAAGTTATAAAACAAATAATGGAGTATAAGTAATCTTAGACAAATAACGACATATACCGCAAGAATCATTTCGCTGTAATGGCGATTGAAAGTGGAGCACGTAAACTGGGTATCTCTGGCAAAGAGATGCACGACCGATTGAGCAAACAAGACTTAATCAAAAACAGGCTTATAAAAAGGTATGAGGAACTTCATACGCAAAGCCTCGATTGGGTTGCCGACGACATTAGCGAGACACTTCTAAACTGGGAGGCCGGATTATGATAACACTTTATCACGGTTCATATAGGAGTGCCATCGCCATTGGTAGGACTTGGTAGAAAGAAGGTAGATTTCGGACAAGGTTTCTACCTCACTAATCTGCATGATCAGGCTAAAGCGTGGGCTGAAACAATAGCGGAAAGAACAGGCAGAAACACCAAGCCTATTGTATCGGCATATACGTTGGATTACTCATCGGTAAAAAACGGTGGTTTTCGTATCAAGGTATTTGACTCATACGATCTCGAATGGCTTGAGTATGTGATAGACTGTCGGCGTGGAGGTGATATGCAGAAACAGTATGATATTGTTGAGGGTGGTGTAGCAAATGATAACGTAATCGACATCGTTGAGGACTACGAGAACGGTATTATCACGGCAGAACAGGCTCTCGGCCAGTTGCGTTATAAGAGAGTCAATCATCAGATCTGCATACTCAATCAGGATATAATAGACAAGTATTTGACATTCAAAAATTCGGAGATTGTGCCGGAATAAATGGTTATAACGTATGAGAGACAATGTACTATGGCGCAAGCAAAGCCGAATAATAATGATCTTGGCTGATACTCTAAAAATATTGCCTGAGCGCGCTCTTGACCTTTATTACAGCACTAAAGTATATGAGCAGATGACAGAACCAAAATATGGCCTGCAATTGATGAGCGACGATTATATTCTTGAAGAATTGATAGAGGAACTGAGAGACGCAATGAGAAAGAAATTTCAGTCCGTGAGTCTTGCTCACGGACTGGAATCGATGCTTGCCGTCTAATGCCATATATGTGCATTACTGGCAGAAGTGTGAGCCAGAAATTGAGCATTTGCCAGTAATTTGCCAGTTAAAATCAAAATCAGCGAGCTAACTTATTTGACCTCAAATTGTTAACTCGCTTATATTGTGTCCAGAACAGGAGCACGAATATTGGATCATATTGAACTGTACTTAAATTTTACCGATTTTGAATTTACTTACTAATTCTTTAATAATAAGCAATTTATAATTATAATAAATCCAATTGAATTTTACTGAAATTCATCTCGATTTAGTTAAATTCAATCTTGGTTGACACGGCGTTGACACGAGGCCATTGCCCATGTCAACGGTTTTGATTAACTTTGCGTTATAAATTAAAACTGCTCTCCTATGGCAACTCTTACACGCAATATTACTAAAGGTACTAACCCGATGGGCAAAGCGGAGATTCTTCTTCGCCTGTCCGTGTCGCGCAATCTTGTTGTGCGCCTGAAAACCGGACTGTGGATAGATCCGGCCAGATTTGACAAGGGTACATTCTCCCTTCCTAAAGACGCGACGGCAAGAGCCGAGATTCGCGCTATTGAGGATAAACTCATCGACATCGAAAGATTTTTAATCAATCTTTGTGAAAAGACTGCACCGGATATTCTTTCGAAAGATTTTCTATTGGCACAATATGACCTGTTTCTTCATCCGGTTCCGGAAAAGAAGAAACGCACTCCACGCGAGCCAAATTTCTTCGAGACATTTGAAGATTACATTGAAAAGAAGAATATATCCGAATGGCGAATAAAGCATCTGCGGGTATTGAAACGTGCGCTTATGCGATACGAATTGTACGTCCGCGCCAATGGTCGCTCTCGTTATAAAATCAAGCTCGACGAATTTACGGTTGAAGATGTCAACGG
>JAAVDO010000009.1 GCA_014801735.1 Bacteroides sp.
AGCCCTTGAAGTTTGTACCCTCGGCATACTTCTCGCTGTTAGTGAGAGCCTTCACCGTAGTGTCCTGAAGCAGATCGTAAGCGTCGTCACGGTTGCTGGTGAGCGTGTAGGCGAAATTCAGGAGGTTGGCCTGGAGGCTCATGAGCTGCTGCTGGAATGCTGAAGTTGTCATAGCTGAGATATTTTAGGGAGTTTTGAGTACAGTTGAAAAGTGAGTNAGTGAGAGAGATGTTTTTGTCTTTCGACAATGCAAAGGTATAGAGAAANNGAGATATGCAAGAGCTGGAGTNGGTTAACGAACGTTAAAACCGTTACGACGTTGTTACATGTATGTGTAACAACCGGCTGTTCAGTTGTTTATCGAAAATCAATAAAACCATAATGTCAAGGGGATCATGCGNATTTCAATCCATGTGGATAATCAGTCGCTGTGACTGTAGGGTGCAGCGGCCGACAGTAGCCGCTTGTCCGATTGCATTGCAAAGTTACCGCCTCCGTCGGCCGCGGGGGGTGCGCACNTGCCCCTAACGTATCCCTGATTTTCCTCGTCCAATCCGAAAAAATCCCTAACTTTGTAATCACCAATCTAAAGACTCTGATCATGAACCTCCGGCACATTTCCGATCCCGCTTCTGCGGAGGCACTTCTCTTTTCTTCTCTCACCGACCGCCAGCTCCGGGCTTCTGCCGAAGCTGTATCCGGTCTTTTCATCGCCGAGAGCCCTAAGGTAATCGATGTGGCCCTGCGAGCCGGCATGGTTCCCCGAGCACTTCTGACCGAAGAACGCCATATCGGCGGCGACGCCGCTTCGATCATCAGCCGTTGTCCGGCCGATATGCCCGTCTACACCGGCTCTCGCTCCCTGCTCGCCTCTATCACCGGCTATACTCTAACCCGCGGNGTNCTGTGTGCTATGGAGCGGCCCGCACCTGCCGACCCTGTGCAGATCTGCCGCGGTGCCACCCGTGTCGTGATAATCGACGATGTGACTGACACCACCAATATCGGAGCGATCTTCCGCAGTGCTGCCGCCCTCGGTATCGATGCCGTGCTTCTCACTCCTACTGCCTGCGATCCGCTCAACCGTCGCGCCGTCCGTGTGTCTATGGGCTCCGTTTTTCTTGTGCCCTGGGCGCGTACACCNGTCGGTCTCAACTCCGCCCAGGCCGCCAGAGAGCTCGGTTTCCGCAGCGTGGCCCTCGCCCTGACCGACGACTCCGTTTCTATCGACGATCCGGCGTTGCTNACCGAGCCTCGTCTGGCACTGATTCTCGGCACAGAGGGCGACGGCCTCGACCTATCTGTGATCCGTCAGGCCGACTTCACCGCGCGAATTCCGATGCACCATGGCGTCGATTCGCTCAACGTCGCTGCCGCCTCTGCCGTGGCCTTCTACGTCCTTTGTCGTCGTTAGCGCCGGGCAAGCACCGTCGCAATACCGCCGATCAGCAGCCCTACAGCTGCCACAAGGCCGAACACGATCGCTATGTCGCTCCACTCTACGGCCACCGGATAGGCCGTGATGGTGAGTTGCGTCGGATCGCCGTTCAGTTTCAGCCATCCCCACTTTTGCTGACCGAGACAAAGCGCTGTCCCGACCACAATTCCGGCTATGCCACCGACCATGCTTATCAGCCATCCTTCCCACAGGAAGATGCGCGATATCATGCTTCTTTCTCCACCAAGCGAACGCAGAGTGACCATATCGGCCCGTTTTTCGATTATGAGCATCGACAGTGTGCTCACGACATTAAACGACGCTATCACCAGTATGAACGCCAGCATCAGGAATGTGATCCATTTCTCGATTGAGATCATTCTGAACGATGATTCCTGCTGTTCCTGCCGGTCAAGGATTTTCCATCCTTTCAACCGGNCAGCTATCTCCTTTTTTGCTGTTCCGGTATCCGTTCCCGGGTGAAGGGCAATCTCAATCGCGCTTGCCTCGTTGTCGGTGTAGTCAAACAAATCGCGTGCCGTCTCTATCGACACTATCGCTCCCGCCTCGTCGATGTCGGCTTGCTCTATCTGCCACACACCGCTCACCAGCACGCTGTCGGTTCTGAACGCTCCGATCGGGCTTGTTGGATTGATCCTCCCGACGCGTCGTGGCGCGAACAGTGCCACCGGCTCGTATGGATTCGGCCTCGCACCGAGTGTGATTGCCGCTCCCACGCTCAGCGCCCCCGTCGGATAGCCGTAGGGATCCTTGAGCATGAATTCGCCGTCGATCATGGTCGAATCTATCGCCACCACCTCGCCGTATCGCTCGCTCACGCCTTTCAGCACCACCGGTAGCTGTGNTCCTCTGAATATTGCCAGCGCCTGCTCGCTAAGCGTCGGTACTGCCAGTGCCACATCTTCCATGTCGGTCACGATCCGCGCCANTGAGTCGGCACCGGCTATTACCTTCCCTCGTTCAGGGATGGCTTTCAGTTCCGGATTGATCAGGCTCAGCCGGCCTGACGCGATCTCTTTGAACCCGTTGAAAACCGACAATACACAAACGATAGCCATTGTGGCTACCGCCACGCCGGCTATCGAGATTATGCTGATTATGTTGACCGCGTTATGGCTCTTTCTGCTGAAGAGATANCGCAGTGCTATGCGCAGTGAAAGCATTCGGGGGAGTGGATTGCTATTCCGCCGCTTCTCCTCCCTCCGGTGTTTCCGGTTTCACGGGATCGGCGGCCAGTAGGTTGTCGATATTTTCGATATAGTCCAGTGAGTCGTCGATATAGAACGACAGCTCCGGGGTCTTTCTGAGCTGATATCTCACTTTCTGNGCCAGTTCGTAGCGGATGGTCTTAGCACTCTTNTTGATACTTTCCATGATCTCCTGGGCCTTTCCCGAAGGGAAAACCGACAGATATGCGCGGGCTATGCTCAGGTCGGGCGACACGCGCACNGCACTCACCGACACCAGTACCCCGTGGGTCTTGGCTGTCTGTTTGCGGAANATCTCGCTTAGCTCCTTCTGGAGCAGTCTGGCTATTTTGGCTTGACGTGTTGTTTCCATATTCTTTCTGAATTTTGGTTTTCGGTATAGCTTTTGAGTGCCGGCGGCATGAAAGAGCCNCCGGCCTCTATGCTATTAACGTCGCTGCGCCCCTCTTGGTTGCATCAGCGGCGTCCTTTGCCGCCCTGCTGCTGGCGTTTCTGCTGTTCGCGCAGCATTGCCTGCTGCTGGCGCTGTGCTTCTTCCAGGCGCGCCATGAAGCCGCTCTTCTTTTTGGGTTTCCTGGCGTTTTCNGCCATCTGGGCTCTCACCTTGTCCTCATTCACCACCTTGCGGAAGATGTAGGTCTGCGCTATGGTGATAAGCAGCGACAGGAAGTAGTAATAGCTCAGGCCGGCCGCATAGTTGTTGAAGAACACCAGAAACATCAGCGGCATCAGATACATCATCATCTTCATGCCGGGCATCGTTGTGCCGCCCGGCTGGTTCTGCATGTTGATTTTCGTATAGATGATGTTCACGGCCGTCATCAGCAGACAGAACAGNCTGATATGGTTGCCGAAGGTCGACGAGATCAGCGGTATGTTAGTGGTCCACGACACTATGGCGTCAGGGGCCGACAGNTCTTTCGCCCACAGGAACGACTGCCCGCGCAGTTCTATGGCGCTCGGGAAGAAGTTGAACATCGCTATCAGGATAGGAAGCTGCAGCAGCATCGGCAGACAGCCCGAGAACGGGCTTGCTCCGGCGCGCGAATACAGGGCCATCGTCTCCTGCTGNCGCTTCATGGCATTCTCGTTGCCCGGATACTTGTCGTTGATCTCCTTGATCTCCGGTGCAAGCACGCGCATCTTCGCCTGCGACATATAGCTCTTGTAGGTGAAGGGGAACAGGATGATCTTGATGAAGATGGTGAGCAGCAGGATGATGATGCCGTAATTGTGTATCCACTTGCCCAGAATATCAAACACCGGTATCACTATCCATGTGTTTATCCAGCGGAAGAGACTCCAGCCCAGCGGTATCAGTTTTGTCAGGTGCAGATTCTCGTCGGGAGCTATGTTCTCCTCGAGATTATCAAGCAGCGGATATGAGTTGGGACCCATAAACAGTGTGAAGCCCACCGGGTTCTCGAGTCCTGCCGAATAGTCGAGCTGTGTCTTGGCACTCATCTTCTTCAGATAGCTCCTGCTTCCCTCGAGCACCTCCGAATTGAGCTCGGCAGCCGTGAAATTGCGGCGTGCTATCAGCACTGACGAGAAGAACTGGTTTTTGAAGCCTATCCATTTCAGTCGCTCCGTCACGTCCTTGTCGTCGCTTTTGTTCTCGCTCAGATTGTCAACGTCGCCGTTGGCATACATGTAGTAGAGCGCGCTGTTACGTTCCTCAAACATTCTGCCCGCCTCGTTGCGCTCCATTGTCGACTCCCAGTCGAAGTCGATAGTGGCCACGCTTGTCGGTATCACGGCCTGCATTCCGCTCTGTATTATGTCGATGTCAACCAGGTAGCTTGCCGGACGCAGGGTGTATTTTATCCCGAAGGTAGCGCCGTCGCCAAGATCCAGGCTCATCATCACCGTGCTGTCGTTCAGCTGCTTCGGCGTGAAATAAAACCGCTCCGTGTCAAAGCGCTGCGACGCTGTTGTCAGTGTGAAGTTCATTCTGTCGAGCACCGGGGCTATCAGTTCTACCTGTGCCGAGTCATAGCGCTTGTAGTCATTCAGTGTTGCACGGGCTATTGCGCCTCCCTTGTTCGACAGTTCAAGTGTCAGAAGCTCGTTGGCCAGTCTGACTGTGGTCGAGTCGCCGCTCAGATAGCGNGCGAAGCCCTTGAATCGGGCCACGTCGGCAAGTGCTGTCCGCAGATTGGCAACTGCTTCTGCCGCCTGCGCTCTTGTTATGGTTCCGTAGCTGCTTGTCAGTATGGCGTTCAGCCCTACGGGTCCGGCTGAGGTCTCCACACTGCCTCCCAGTTTTCCTTCGCTGTCAAGGCTTAGGTTTGCTTTCGGAGCCGACAGGATGATAAGGCCTCCCTCGCTCTCCTGGCGACCATACTGGCGGATTGTTGCCGTGATATCCGCGATCTCGGCCGCCGACACTGAATCAACGGTNAGAACTGCGCCGTTGTCCGATTTCTCGCTCTCGGCACGGGCCTGCATCTCGGCCGCTTCGCGCTGCCGCGCAAGCTCCTCCTCCGAGGGCTTGTTGAGCCACATGAAGCCCAACACTACGGCTGCCATNAGCAGCAGCCCGGTAATGGTGTTTTTATCCATTGCTTTATAAATGATTTAGTGCTTGCGCTCTTCGCCATATTTTATGGCTGCGCGTACGAAGTCGATAAACAGGGGATTGGGGTCCAGTACCGTGCTCGAATATTCCGGATGGTACTGGGTTCCTATATACCAGCGCTTTTCCGGCAGTTCTACGACCTCCACAAGCTTCGTACCCGGGTTTTCTCCCGAACAGCGCATGCCTGCGGCCTCAAATTTACGCCGGTAGTCGTTGTTAAATTCGAATCTGTGTCTGTGGCGCTCCTCTATGCGTGTCTTGCCGTAGGCCTCGGCTGCTCTCGATCCGGGTGCCAGTTNACATTCATAGGCTCCCAGACGCATGGTGCCTCCCATGTTCGACACGCTCTTCTGTTCTTCCATCAGGTCGATCACGTTGTCGGGTGTGGTCGGATTCATTTCCGTCGAGTTGGCCTGCGGCAGACCCAGCACGTTGCGTGCGAATTCGATCACCATACACTGCATGCCCAGACAGATGCCCAGTGTCGGTATGTCGTGTTCTCTGCACCATTTCAGTGCGGCGAATTTTCCTTCTATACCTCTTTGTCCGAAGCCGGGGGCTATGATCACGCCATCCATATCCTTCAGCAGATCGCCGGCATTCCTCTCGGTCACCTTCTCGCTGTGTATCGACACCAGGTTCAGCTTCCGGTCATTGTAGGTCGCCGCCTGAAATAGCGACTCGTCGATCGACTTGTATGCATCCTGAAGCTCCACGTATTTTCCTACCAGACCGATCGTCACCGTATCCTTAGCGCTATCCATCTTATCCAGAAAGTCGATCCAAGGACCCAGATGCGGCTCGCCTTCGGTAGGTTCGCCTGTCTTTTCGAGCACGATTTTGTCAAGGCCCTGATCGTGCAGCATCAGGGGCACTTTGTAGATGCTCGGCAGATCCAGCGACTGTATCACGGCCTCAGGTGCTACGTTGCAGAACTGCGCTATCTTGCGGCGCATGTTCAGTGGCACCTCGTGCTCCGTTCTCAGTATCAGTATGTCGGGCTGTATGCCGAGCTGCTGAAGCTCCTTCACCGAGTGCTGTGTCGGTTTCGTCTTGAGTTCCTTCGCGGCCGCAAGATACGGCACGTAGGTCAGGTGTATGCACAGGCTCTCGCGCCCCAGCTCCCAGCGCAGTTGTCTCACTGCTTCCAGAAACGGCAGACTCTCGATATCGCCAACCGTACCGCCGATCTCTGTGATTATGTAATCGTAATCGCCTGTTTTGCCCAGGAGCTTCACATTGCGCTTTATCTCGTCGGTGATGTGCGGTATTATCTGCACCGTCTTGCCCAGATAGTCGCCCCGCCGCTCCTTGTCGATCACGCTTTGGAATATCCGTCCCGAGGTCACGTTGTTCGCCTTGGTGGTGTGGATATTTGTGAAACGCTCGTAGTGTCCCAGGTCCAGATCGGCCTCATGGCCGTCGACCGTCACGTAACATTCTCCGTGCTCGTAGGGATTCAGCGTACCCGGGTCGATGTTTATATACGGATCAAACTTCTGAATGGTAACGCGATAGCCGCGTGCCTTCAGCAGATTGGCAAGAGACGACGAGATGATTCCCTTTCCAAGAGACGATACCACGCCGCCCGTAACGAAAATATACTTGGTTGCCACGCTTTTATGCTGTGAATAGATTGATTTGTTGCGTTTAAAATGCAAAATTACAAAAAATCTCCAACATCCGCCCCTTCGCCGCGCCAAATCTCTCTGCGACAGCTCCGGTCAGTTTTCATTTTCCGTAATGCTCCAGCCGCCGCCAAGGGCCTTGTACAGACCTATCAGCACGAAGTATTCATCGCGCACGGCGTTGCTTACATCTATCTGTGCCTCGAAATAGCGGCGCTGAGCGTCAAGAACGTCTATATAGGTCAGTGTGCCTGCATTGCCGTTATACTGCAGCTGGGCCAGGTGTATGTATTTTGAGGCTGCATCTCTGAGGTTGATCTTGAGCTGGCTTGACTGCAGGGCGGCCTTATAGGCGTTCAGTGCGTTGTCGACCTCCGTAAACGCCTGTATCACGGTCTTCTCATACTGCAGCCGAGCCTGCTCGTAGGCAGCCACTGCGGCCTTATATTTGCGCTTTTTGCGTCCGAAGTCAAANACGGGACCTGTCACTGAGCCGAATATGTATGTGAAGGGTGATTTCAGAAAGTCTTTCAGCTCATTGTTTTCCAGGCCACCGGTAAATCCGATCTGGAAAGTCGGAAAACGCTCGGCATATTTCACTCCCACCTCAGCCCTGGCAGCCGCCAGCCGCTGTTCTGCGGCCATGACATCAGGACGCCGGCGGAGCAATTGCGATGGGATTCCGGGCTGAAGCTGCTCTATGACTTTGCTGCTGAAGTCGAGTATTCTTGAGCACTCCAGTTCATGCGGAAATTCACCCATCAGAAGTGTCAGGGCATTTCGCGCGGCCTTCACTTGTTTTTCCAGATTCGGCACCAGTGAGGCGGTCGAAGAATACTGTACCAGTGCTTGCTGATAGATAGTCTCCGAGGTAAGGCCCCCTTCAAAGCGGATCTTGGCCATCCGCAGCGACTCCCGGCGTGACTCTTCAGTCTGTCTCACGATCGAGAGTTCGTTCTGGAGCGCTATGAGTCTGAAATAAGCCTCGGCCGTGGCTGCTATCAGCGACACCTGCATCGCGCGGTAGTCAAAAGTCGATGCTATGTAGTTTGCCTCTCCTTTTCTGCGTGCCCAGAGCAGTGAGCCCATCAGGTTCATTTCCCACGAGATAGGTATCTTGACTCCGATCTCGCGGTCATGCGTTAAGCCTGCCCCGGAGTAATCGTTTGTCTCGTCGTTGGCATAGATATTTCCGTTTATGGTAGGCAGCAGATTGGCTTTGTCCACTCCCAGAAGCTGGCGCATCTCTTCGATGCGGGCGGCGGCGGTGAGCAGATCCTTGTTGTTGNCGAGTGTCTTGTGGATGAAATCCCGAAGAACCGGGTCTGTGTAGAATTCCCACCACTCTTCATCGGCAAAACATAGGGTGTCATTCGCGGGGGCGTCGTTATAGCTTAGCGGAACCGTCGTAGCCGGCACGCTGAGATTTCTCACTCCCGAACAGCCAGCAGCCGCAACTGAGGCCACTATGGCCAGTATGATACAGATTCTGTTCATTGATGTCTGTTCTTTCTGTGGTTACTGTATTTGTCGATGGCTACGAAGAAGAATGGCACGAAGATGATGCCTGCGGCAATGGCGACGAGCATTCCGAAGAACACACCCGTACCTATGTCGCGGTGTGAGGCCGAGCCCGGGCCCGAGGCCAGCACAAGGGGAACAAGGCCGAGCATGAAGGCCAGCGATGTCATCACGATAGGCCTGAATCTAAGTCTGGTCGCCATCAGGGCCGCCTGGGTAGCGTCCATACCTTTCTCTACTGCCTCTTTCGCAAATTCCACAATCATGATCGCGTTTTTTGCTACAAGTCCTATGAGCATCACCAGGCCGATCTGGAAGTAGATGTTGTTTTCAAGTCCGCAGATCCATATTCCGAGATAAGCGCCCACACCGGCGATCGGCAGCGACAGTATCACCGCCACCGGGACTGTCCAGCTCTCGTATTGCGCGGCAAGAAATAGAAATACAAACAGAAGTGCCAGTCCCAGCACTATCCCCGTGTTGCCGCTCTCATGCTTCTGTTGATATGACAGGCCGCTCCATTCCACGCCGATATTCTCCGGGCAGTGTTCCGCCACTATGGTCTGCAGTGCTTCCATAGCCTCGCCGGTGCTGTGGCCCGAGGCCGCCTCGCCGGTGATCACTGCCGAATTAAACATATTGAAACGTCCTATTGTGCCAGGCCCCGTGGTGTAATATGTGCTGCCAAGCGACGATATCGGAACCATCGAGCCATTGTTGGCGCGCACATAAAACAGGTTCAGATCGCCCCTGTTTGAACGATAGGGCGCATCGGCCTGCAGATACACGCGGTATATTCGGTTATACATGTTGAAGTCGTTTATGTATATCGAGCCTGTGAAAGCCTTCATTGTCGAGAAGATCGTGCTGATCGGTATGCCCTGCATCTTGGCTCGGTCGCGGTCTACCTCGAAAAACAGCTGAGGGATATCACTCTGTATCGAAGCCGAGAGGTCGGCGATTGCCGGATTCTGGGCTGCATAGTGCCTGACGGTATCAACGGCCCGCTGCAGGTCGGAATACGATGCTTCGCCTCGTGCCTCCAGCACCATCTCGTATCCGCCCGATGTGCCCAGNCCCGGTATGATGGCCGGTGTGAATACATAAACCTTGCTCTCCGGATATTTCTCGAATTCTGCCCGCACGCGGTTGCGTATCTCGGCTATGTCGTCTGATTTGCGCTCTTCCCAGGGTTTGAGAATCACGGTAAACTGAGCATGGGCCTGATTGGTGCCTACTCGCGGCGACGAGCCGGTCACATTGAGCACNTATTCCACATCCGGATCATTAAGCAGATATTCCATGGCCCGTTCGGCCACTACCCGGCTTCGCTCGATTGTTGCGCCCTCGGGCAGTTCAAGTTCTACCGTGAAATAGCCTTGATCTTCCTGCGACATGAAGCTCTGCGGAAGCCATCTGTTCATCAGATAGATGAATACGAGCGCCAGTGCGAAAGCCGTGTACATCCTCCGCGGGTGGCGCAGCGTGCGTCTGATCATCCTGCCGTAGAAATGGTTTCCGCGATAAAGCCAGTAGTTGATCAGNCGGAATATCTTGGCTTTTTTCTTCTTCGACTCGGGNCGGAGCAGTTTCGTGCACATCACCGGCGTAAGGGTGAGCGCCACTATTGTCGAGATCACCACCGACACTGCGATAGTAACCGTAAACTGACGGTAGAGCTGACCTGTGATNCCCGGCAGGAAGCTCACGGGCACAAACACCGCGCATAGCACCAGCGACATGGCTATCAGTGCGCTGCTCAGGTTGGCCATCGCTTTCTCGGTTGCTTCGAATGGCGTGAGGTGTTCGGTGTTCATGATGCGGTCTACATTTTCCACTACCACGATCGCATCGTCGACCACGATACCGATGGCGAGTATTAGTCCCAGCAGCGTGAGCATATTAAGCGAGAAGCCGAATATCAGCATCACACCGAAAGTGCCGATCAGCGATATAGGCACCGCGATTACCGGAATCAGCGCCGCACGCCAGTTCTGAAGCGAAAGAAACACCACGAGGATCACCAGCAGCAGTGCCTCGAGAAACGAGCGGTAAACGTGATGTATAGACTCCGATATGTAGGTGGTCATGTCAAAGGGTATGTTATATGTCATACCCTCTGGAAAGCTCTCGGCTATCAGCTTCATTTCCTTCCTTACGGCCTCTGCGACGTCTATTGCATTGGCTCCGGGGAGCATATACAGGTTCAGGACGGCCGCGTTTCCTCCGTTGATACCGCTTTCCGTNGAGTAGCTTGAGGCGTCGAGCGATATTCTCGCCACATCCTTCAGTCTGATTATCGATCCGTCGGCATTNGCACGCAGCACTATTTCCTCGAACTCGGATACCGATGAGAGACGGCCGCGGGCAATGATCGGCATTGTGAGATCGATGCCTGTCGAGGGGGCCTGTCCCAGAGCTCCGGCGGCCGATTCACGGTTCTGGTCCTTGAGTGCGTCCTGAATATCCTGAACGGATATGCGCAGGTCGGCCAGTTTGTCGGGCTGCACCCAGATCTGCATGGCATAATATCTGCCGCCAACGCTCGATATGCTGCCAACGCCCGGAATACGCCTCAGAAGGTCTACCACATTCAGGGTGGTGTAATTGCTCAGATAAACCTCGTCAAACTTCGGATCGTCCGACTGTATCGTGATGGTCATGAGCCGGCTTGCCGTTTCCTTCATGACCGAGATTCCGTTCTGCACCACCTCGGCCGGCAGACGCGACTCCGCTTTCTTCACACGGTTCTGAATATCGACGGCGGCAAGTTCGGGATCGGTGCCGATATCAAATGTCACCAACGCTGAGAATCCTCCAGAGTTTGAACTGGTCGACGACATATATATCATGCCCGGCGTGCCGTTGAGTTCCTGTTCGATAGGTGTGGCCACGGCCTGCGTCACTGTTGAGGCGTCGGCGCCCGGATATGAGGCCGTGATGCGCACCACCGGCGGCACGATGTCCGGATATTGGTCTACCGGCAACATCTTCAGGCCGATAAGCCCTACGATCAGAATCACCAGCGATAGTACGATCGAGAATACCGGATGGCGTAGGAAAAAATTCTTATTCATACTCTTATTCAGTGATTTCCTCCGATTTTGAAGCCGCAACCGGATTTATCTTCATTCCATGTGTCAGCTTGTGATAGCCTTCGGTGACGATACGCTCGCCGCGGGCCAGTCCACGCTCTATGATCACTTTATTATCGCTTTCCGGGCCCGTCTCTATGAAGCGTTTCTCAACCACGCTGTCCGGCCTGACAACATACACATACGCCCCTCCTTTCTCCACTACCAGAGCCTTTGTCGGAATCTCGATGGCACGTTCGCGCAGATCCAGCAGCACACGTACCTTTGTGAATTCGCCNGGAAGCAGCTGGCGGTTTGGATTAGGCATCTCGGCCCTGACCGAGAATGTGCCTGTCTGCGGATCTACCTGCGGGTCGGCGAAGTCAACGCGCCCCTTCATCGGATATTCCGAACCGTCGGCCAGGGTGATGGTGACAAACGATGTGAACTTCTCATTCTCGTTGTCGCTGCCGAGACTCACGTTGCGGTCTTTGCTGCGCAGATAGTCGAGGGCGGTCATCGAGAAATCTATACGCACGGTGTCGCTCTTCACTACCGTGGCCAGAAGCGATTTCCCTCCCGTCGGGCCTACAAGGGTGCCTATATCGGCCATACGTTCGGATATATACCCTGATATGGGCGAGGTGACGCGTGTGTAGCCCAGTGTAAGTTCGGCTTGTGTCAGGTCGGCCTGTGCCACTGTCACTTCTGCGTTGGCGCTCTCGGCTGCCGCGATGGCGTTGTCGAGATCGAGCTGTGAAGCCGCTTTCTGCTCATACAGAGGTCTTATGCGCTCAAGATCGCGGTTGGCTTTTTGGGCCTGGGCTTTCGCCTTGTTGAGTTGTGCCCTGGCTCGGTTCAGGTGTGCTTGATAGAGNTGCGGGTCGATGATAAACAGTGTCTGTCCCTTGTCNACATACGATCCCTCCTTGAANAGCATCCGTTCCAGATACCCTTCCACTCGCGCACGTACCTCCACAAACTGCTGTGCCCGTATGTGGCCCACATATTCACCGTAGATATTTACCCGCGAGGTATCGACCGGCGACACCTCGACCGTGGGCAACTCGGTTGATGTGGGCGCCGGACGTGTTCCAAGCCATATTCCGACTGCGACCGCCGCTATGACTATGCCGGCAACGATCCATACCTTCATGTTGACTGATCCGAGTGTGCTGCCGATTTTTTTCGCAGACCGGGAATATTTGCTCATAAGCAAGAAAACTTATTATGTGATGTTAGTAATCAGACTGGTAGCGAAATCCTGTCATTCTCCCCGTTCCGGTTACATGGCTTATCATGCCTATAACCGTCTCTGCCGGATCAATACGGAATGTGCTGTCTCTGACAAAGGTACAATAAAATCTCATATTATCGCCCAAATCTCCGGCTCCCCATGCAAAAAAAACTAAAACACCATATTGAACTTCCGCCGCCTCTCTCCACACAATCACTTGCCCTGTTCCCAAAAAGTTTTTGATTCTTTTGTCGCGTTGTGTCAAATAATTTCACTAATTTCGCGATTGCCGGAATTATGCGGCACACAAATTTCGACTCTATCTTTTCAACCATGAAAAAATTACTCGCTCTATTGGCTCCTGCCGTCCTACTGATGGCCTGTGGCACAGGCGGTAAGCAGACCGCTACCGACTACACCCGATATGTTGATCCGTTTATCGGCACCGGCGGCCACGGCCACACTTTCCCNGGCGCTGTGACTCCACATGGCATGATACAGCCCTCGCCCGACACCCGCTATATCCAGTGGGACGCCTGCTCCGGCTACTATTATGCCGATTCGCTCGTCAACGGTTTCACTCAGAGCCATCTGAGCGGAACCGGTTGTGCTGACTACGGCGATTTCCTGATAATGCCCACCGTAGGCGATCAGGTGATCAATCCCCAGGTCGACACCCTCCAGAATCTGCCTTATGCCTCTGCTTTCTCTCATGACGACGAGATAGCTACCCCCGGCTATTATTCCACTTTCCTGAAGCGCTACGGCGTCAGGGCTGAGATCACCGCTACCGACCGTGCGGCTCTATATCGGTTCACTTTCCCCCAGAGCAACGATGCAGGCTTCATCGTCGATCTTGACTATTCTATTCAGAGCCAGCGTAATCTCGATATGCAGATAGAGCTTGTGGGCGACACGGCCCTGCGTGCCTACAAGCTCACGGGCTACTGGGCCCCCTATCAGCAGCTATCCATGTATGCCGTTTTCTCAAAGCCATTCTCAACCGAGATCGTGCGCGACACCATCACAGACACCTCCGGCAAGCTCTTGCCGCGCTGCAAGGCTCTGCTCAAATTCCCCGATACTTCGGCCGACGAGCAGGTGCTGGTCAAGGTTGGCGTCTCGGCTGTCGACTGGGATGGCGCCGAGCGCAATCTCATGGCTGAGATTCCCGGTTGGGACTTCGACGGTGTGCGGCAGGCTGCTTCCGACAAATGGAACGACTATCTCTCGACTATCGACATCACTGCAGACAACGATACCGACCGCACTATCTTCTACACGGCCCTCTATCACTCGGCCATCAGCCCCAACTTGTTTCAGGATGTCGACGGCCGCTATCTGGGTATGGACCGCAAGATTCATCAGGGCGATCCTGACAAGCCTGTCTACACTGTTTTCTCGCTCTGGGACACCTACCGTGCTCTACATCCACTGATGACCATCATCAATCCTGAGCTTAACAACGACTTTATCAACTCTCTTCTGCTCAAGGCCGAGGAGGGTGGTGTGCTTCCCATGTGGGAACTCGCCGGCAACTATACCGCCACCATGACCGGCTATCACGCTGTCTCGCTCATGGCCGATGCTCTGACAAAGGGTATCGCCGATTTCGACGTCGACCGAGCTTATAAAGCTGCCAGACGTGTGTCGATCTGCGACACTACCGGCATCATCGCGCCACCCGCTTTCCAGCGTGCCCTGATGCTCCCGTCAAAGGAGTATAAGAATACTCTCGGTTTCATTCCCTGGNATAAGGAAAACGAGTCTGTGGCCAAGGGCCTGGAGTATGCTTATGACGACTGGTGCATCTCTCTCATCGCTGAGGCCGCAGGCGATTCGGCCGGTGTCAGGGAATACAGCGACAAGGGTCAGCTGTATCGTCAGTATTTCGACCCGGCTACACGCTTCATGCGCGGCAAGGACGAGAAAGGCCGTTGGCACGAGCCGTTCAATCCCCGCTCGTCTAATCATCGTCAGGACGACTACTGCGAGGGTACGGCCTGGCAGTGGACATGGTATGTGCCTCACGATGTTGACGGGCTTATCGAACTCATGGGCGGTAAAGAAGCGTTCGCAGGTAAGCTCGACTCACTTTTCACTGCCGACTCTGAACTTGTCGGCGATGTTGTGTCGGCCGATATTTCGGGCCTGATAGGTCAGTATGCACACGGCAACGAGCCATCCCACCATATTACTCACCTGTATAACTACGTGGGGCGTCCCGACCGCACTCAGGAGCTTGTCGACCAGGTACTCAAGGAACAGTATCAC
Source organism: Bacteroides sp. (assembly GCA_014801735.1). The sequence continues at coordinate 14,983 of JAAVDO010000009.1, forward strand.
GCCGATGTCGATGGCCTGTCTGGCAATGAGGACTGCGGCCAGATGTCTGCCTGGTATATCCTCAACAGCCTCGGTTTCTACCAGGTGGCTCCCGGCCGTCCGGTTTATTCGATCGGTCGTCCCTGGTTTCCCCACGCTTCGGTCAATCTGCCCGGCGGCAAGAAGATCGACATAACCGTCAACAACTATTCGAAGGATAACAAGTATATCCGATCGGTGACTCTCAACGGTCGTGAACTCACGGAGCCCTTCTTTACCCATGCCGATATTGCCGACGGCGCGGTGTTCGTTTATGAAATGACCGATCAGCCTTCCGAGGCTTTCAAAACAGCAGCGAAATGAGCGGAAAAGTATCACCCCTGAAGTGGGTCCCGAGTGTATATTTCGCTATGGGCCTGCCGTTCATCGCCCTGAATCTGGTAGCGGTGATAATGTTCGACGATCTCGGTGTCGATAAGGCCCAGATAGCTTTCTGGACCTCGCTGCTCACTCTGCCCTATACCCTTAAGTTTATCTGGAGTCCGCTGCTCGAAATCTACTGGACCAAACGCAACTTCGTCATTGCGACACAGGCGATATCGGGCTTCGGATTCGGCGTGATAGCATTTCTGCTGCCGTTGCCGGGATTCTTCTCTTTCACGATTGCAATGATGGCCGTGATAGCCTTTTCGGGAGCTACCCACGACATCGCTACCGATGGCATCTATCTGACGGCTCTCGACAAGAAAACGCAGTCAACCTACATCGGNTGGCAGGGCGCTTTCTACAATCTGGCAAAGGTGCTTGCAAACGGNGGNCTGGTATGGCTGGCCGGTTTCCTTATCACCCGCTTCAAGGAGAGTGATCCCGNCCGTGCCCCGTTCTATGCCTGGATGATAATCATGGGCGTGATCGGCGCACTCCTCATAGCGCTCGCTGTCTACCACTCTATTGTGCTCCCCAGAGCNAAGANGTCGGCCGAGCCGGCTCCCGGTTTCGGCCAGGCCATGAAGTCGATGTGGGAGGTGCTGATAGCCTTCTTCCGTAAGAAATATATCTGGATCTACGTGCTGTTTATCCTCTGCTACCGTCTCACCGAGGGCCTCGCTCTGAAGATGGTGCCTATCTTCCTGAAGGCTTCGCGGGCGCAGGGTGGTCTGGCTCTTTCCAACGAGGAGATCGGCACTCTCTACGGTATCTTTGGTACCGGTGCTTTCATACTTGGTTCCATACTCGGCGGTTACTATATCGCCCGCTTCGGTCTGCGCAAGGTGCTTTTCTCGCTGGTGGCCATCTTCAATGTCCCCTTCCTGATCTACTTCCTTTTCTCGGCATATATGCCCGAGAACCTGTGGGTCATTGGCACCGGCCTTGTGGCCGAATACCTGTGTTACGGCTTTGGTTTCGTTGGCCTGACTCTGTTCATGATGCAGCAGGTGGCTCCCGGCAGTCACTCTATGGCCCACTACGCATTTGCCTCGGCCATCATGAATCTGGGCGTGATGCTGCCTGGCATGGTGAGCGGCTGGCTCTGCGACCGTCTTGGCTACGAGGTCTTCTTCATCGTGGCTTTGGTAATGTCGGTACCCTCATTTATCCTTGCCAAAGTGGTGCCTTTCAGCCATCCCGACAAGAACGACGACGAATCGCCCCGTGAAGTGATCGATGATGCTATTGCNGGCGAGGAGGCGACAATTACTCAGTAAGTATAACAAAATCATAATATTGATATGAGCAAATCATCAGTTGAAGCAAACTCTCTCCCATCTGTTCCCTGGCAGGACCGTCCCGAAGGCTCGACCGAAGTGATGTGGCGTTTCGACGCTAATCCTATCATTGGCCGCTATTCGATCCCGACGTCCAACAGCATATTCAACAGTGCAGTAGTGAGATTCGGCGACGGTTTTGCAGGTGTGTTCCGCTGCGACAACAGGGCCGTGCAGATGAATATTTTCGCCGGTTTCAGCGCCGACGGNGTAAACTGGAATATCGAGCATGAACCGATAAAGTTCCAGCCCGGAAACACTCAGATGATCGAATCGGCTTATAAATATGATCCTCGTGTGACATTCATCGACGACCGTTACTGGATCACCTGGTGCAATGGCTATCATGGTCCGACAATCGGCATTGGCTATACCTTCGATTTCAAGGAATTCTATCAGTGTGAGAATGCTTTCCTGCCTTTCAATCGCAACGGCGTTCTGCTGCCGGTGAAGTTCAACGGCAAATATGCCATGTTGAGTCGTCCGAGCGACAACGGCCACACTCCTTTCGGTGATATATGGATCAGCTACAGTCCCGATATGGTGTTCTGGGGCGAACACCGCCACGTGATGAGCCCGACGCCGTTTGAGGTCAGCGCCTGGCAGTGTACCAAGGTCGGTGCCGGTTCAGTGCCTATTCTGACCGATGAGGGATGGCTGATGTTCTACCACGGTGTGATCACTACCTGCAACGGCTACCGCTACAGCCTCGGTGCTGCCATACTNGACCGCGACGATCCCTCCAAGGTGCTCTATCGCTCTCAGCCCTATCTGCTCGCCCCGGCGGCTCCCTACGANCTTATGGGCGATGTAGCCAATGTCGTGTTCCCCTGTGCGGCTCTGGCCGAGGGCGACAAGGTTGCGGTTTATTACGGAGCTGCCGATACTACTGTATGTCTGGCATTCGGCTATATATCGGAGATTATTGACTTCGTTAAGAAACACTCCGTATGAACGGCAAGCATCTCTCGCTCATCCTTGCCGCCGCGCTGACTGTCATGCCGATGGCGGCCAAAGATCCTGCCGACTGGGTGAATCCCTTTATCGGTACCACCAACTTCGGCACCACAAATCCGGGTGCNGTTGTGCCCAATGGTCTGATGTCGGTGTCGCCGTTCAATGTTATGGGCTCCGACACCAACAACTGGGATAAAGATAGCCGCTGGTGGTCGACTCCCTACGACAACACCAACTCGTTCTTCACGGGCTTTTCCCACGTCAACCTGAGCGGCGTGGGCTGTCCCGAGGTGGGATCGCTGCTTGTGATGGCTACCACTGGCGCGCTTAATGTCGATTATCACGACTATGGCACGGCCTATCACAACGAGCAGGCGTCGCCGGGATGGTACAGCGTGGAGTTCGACAAATACGACGTGAAGGCCGAGGCGACAGCTACTCTGCGCACCGGCCGCATCCGTTTCACCTTTCCCCGCGGCGAGGGTAATATTCTTCTGAATCTTGGCGAGGGTCTGACTAACGAGACTGGTGCCACGGTGCGTCGCGTTTCGCCGACCGAGATTGCCGGCAGCAAGCTGCTGGGCACTTTTTGCTACAACTCGCAGGCTGTCTTCCCTATCTACTTCGTGATGCGCGTCAGCAAGACTCCCGCTTCTCAGGGCTTNTGGAAGAAACAGAGGCCTATGACTGGGGTCGAGGCTGAATGGGATAAGGACAACGGCCGCTACAAGCTCTATCCGGGCTATTCGAGGACGATGGCCGGCGACGATATCGGCGTCTGGTACACCTACAACACCGAACCTGGCGAGCAGATTGAGGTGAGCATGGGTGTGTCTTTCGTCAGCGAGGAGAACGCGCGCCTGAATCTTGACGCCGAACAGCCTGCCGGCACCTCCTTCGATACCCTACTGACCTCTGCCCGCAAGTCCTGGAACGACGACCTGGGCCGCATCAAGGTCGAGGGAGGTTCGGATGAGGACAAAACTGTATTCTATACGGCTCTGTACCATACGCTTATCCATCCCAATATCCTTCAGGACGTCAACGGACAATATCCGGCTATGGAGGGGGGTGAGGTGTTGACCACTGATAATGACCGCTATACGGTGTTTTCACTGTGGGACACATACCGCAACCTGCATCAGCTCATGACGCTGGTCTATCCTGAACGTCAGATAGATATGGTGCGGTCTATGGTCGATATGTCTAAAGAGTGGGGTTGGTTGCCGAAGTGGGAACTCTTTGGCCGCGAGACCTTTACGATGGAAGGCGACCCAGCCGTTCCCGTAATAGTCGANACGTGGCGTAAGGGCTTGACCGACTTCGATATAGATGCCGCCTACGAGGCCATGAAGAAATCAGCCACAACNCCTGGCAAGAATAATCCTATGCGTCCCGACATTGATCCCTATATCGAGAAAGGCTANATTCCGCTGGGATTCTTTGCCGGNGACAACTCTGGTGATAACTCTGTGAGCCATGCACTTGAATATTATGTTGCCGACAATGCGCTTGCCTGGATGGCTCGCGAGCGGGGCGACAAGGAGCTGGCCCGNGAGCTGGAGAAGCGTGCGGCCGGATGGNGAAACTACTATTCGAAGGAGAGCGGCACTCTGCGTCCGCTGAATCCCGACGGCAGTTTCCTGGATCCGTTCAATCCGCGTCAGGGNGAAAACTTTGAGGAGGTGCCTGGCTTCCATGAGGGTAGTGCTTGGAATTATACTTTCTATGTCCCTCATGATATTCANGGTCTCACTAAGGCTATGGGTGGCAGAAAGGCTTTTGTCGACAAGCTTCAGATGGTTTTCGACGAAGGTTTGTATGACCCGGCTAATGAGCCCGATATCGCCTATCCCTACCTGTTCTCTTACTTCCCGGGCGAGGAACACAGGACCTCGGAACTTGTCGATCAGCTGCGTCGCAAGCACTTCACTACCAAGCCCGACGGCATCCCGGGTAACGACGATGCCGGAACTATGTCGGCCTGGGCTGTATTCTCGATGATGGGCTTCTATCCCGACGTGCCCGGAGTGCCTGAATACACACTGGTGACCCCTGCTTTCGACAAGGTGACTATCAAGCTCNATCCTACTGTTCACGGCAATGATACCCTCGTGATAGAGAAGCAGCCGGGAGGTAAATCACCCTCGGTGACGCTCGACGGCAAGAAAACCGGCTACCGGCTGACGCACGATCAGCTCGTAAAGACCAAAAATCTGAAATTCAACACTACATCCAATAAATGAAAAACTTTCCTATCCTAACGTTCGAGCCTCAGTTCAAGAGCGTGATCTGGGGTGGCGACCGCATAGCACGCTTCAAGGGGCTGCCTTCGCAGGGCGACACCGTGGGCGAGAGCTGGGANCTTTCCTGTGTCCCCGGCCACGAGTCGGTGATAGCCGCCGGACCTTTCAAGGGTCAGCCTTTCAATGAGGTGCTCGCTGCCCACACCGACGAGATNATGGGCGAACGGCTCGCTGAGAGATACGGCACCGAATTTCCGCTGCTGATCAAGTTGATNGACTCGGCCGACGATCTGTCGGTTCAGGTTCACCCCGACGATACGCTTGCCCGCAAGCGCCANAACTGTCCGGGTAAGACCGAGATGTGGATTAGTGTCGATCCTGCCGAGGGGGCATACCTCTATTCCGGTTTTAATCGTGAGATAACCCCCGACGAGTTCCGCCGCCGGATAGCCGACAACACCCTGACCGAGGTGCTTGGCAAATACAACCCCGCCAAGGGCGACGTTTTCTTCCTGCCCGCCGGCCGCGTGCATAGCATTGGCAAGGGTAATTTTGTGCTTGAGATTCAGCAGACATCCGACATCACCTACCGCATCTATGACTACGACCGCCGCGATGCGCATGGCAATCCCCGCCAGTTGCATATAGAGGAATCGATGGAGGCCGTTGATTTCGCNGATACTGCGGGTGCCGCTCCCACTCACATCAGCGGAAAGCCCGACTTGGAGGAGACCATAGCCGACAGCGCATATTTCACCACGACATTCGTCGATGTAGCCGATGAGCTGAGCCTGGAGCTTGCCGCCCGCGACTCATTCACCATCCTTATCGCCATAGAGGGCGACGCTCTTCTGACGGCCCCCGACGGCACGACAGCTACAGTCAGACAAGGCTATGCCTCGCTGATTCCCGCCTCCATGCCCCGCGTGACGGTCAAAGGTCCCTGCAAAGTAGTAACCACTTATATCCGCTGACAACTATGTATCGTTACGACAGCCGCGTAGTAGCCACCCTCGACGCCGGTGGCACCAATCTCGTGTTTGGCGCAATGAGGGGGTGTGAATTCATCATCGAGCCGATGACTTTCCCCTCCAATGCCCACGATCTGGACCTCTGCCTCAAGACAATGGCCGATGGATTCAGAAAAGTGTTCGACCAGCTCGAGGAGAAGCCCGTAGCTATCAGCTTCGCCTTCCCCGGCCCCGCCGACTATCCCTCGGGCATAATCGGAGGCTATCTGCCCAATTTCCCGTCTTTCCGCGATGGTGTAGCCCTTGGCCCGTATCTTGAGGAGATCTTCAAGGTGCCGGTGTTTATCAACAACGACGGCGACCTTTATGCTTACGGCGAGGCTACCGGTGGTGCTCTGCCGCAGATCAACAAGCGTATCGCCGACCTGGGTGGACACAAGGTCTACAAGAACCTGCTGGGCTTCACGTTCGGCACCGGTCTGGGCATCGGCCAGGTGATCAACGGCCAGTTGAACCAGGGNAATAATTCCTGTGTNGAGGCATTCTGNCTGCGCAACAAATTCAANCCCGANATCATAGCCGAGGANGGNGCNTCGATCCGTGCNGTNGTGCGCGANTATGGCNCGCTGANCGGNNCCGANACNACNGGCATGACNCCCTACGACNTATTNCNGATAGCCGAGGGCGAGAAACCGGGCGATCCNGANGCCGCNCGCCAGTCGTTNGAGCGNTTCGGCGAGGTAGCNGGCGANGTNTTNGCCACAGCCGTGACGCTGACCGATTCGGTGGTAGTGGTTGGCGGTGGCCTGACCGGCGCCATGAAATATATCAAGCCGGCACTTCTGCGCGAGATGCGTGCCAAGATCAAGACTATGGGAGGCGACGAGCTCGACAGACTGCCGATGCGTGTGTTCGACCTCGACGACGACGGCGAGTTTGCAAGCTTCGTTGTAGGCGACTCGCGCGAGATCACCGTTCCCGGCACCGACAAGAAAGTCATCTACGATCCAATGAAGCGCACTGGCGTTGCCAAGACCAAGATCGGCGCATCAAAAGCTATCTCGATCGGCGCTTACAATTTCGCCCTCTCGCAGATCGACAAGCAGGCAGACGAGGAGTAATACCGCACCATTAATGTGAATTCTGGATAAGAACTCACTCCAAAAAGATGAACTGGCAACCCGAAAAAGTTGTCGGTTCATCTTTTCATATGCCAGATATATATTGATATATGAATTAGAATATCGCGCGCTGAGCAGTCAGGATTGTGAATACCGGATTGGTTTGTTGCCTATCTCATTGTCTACCATCGCCTGAGTGAGATAGGGCAGCATGAGCGAGAGTAACAATCCGGCCAGCATGTGGCTATATGCCGGCCCACAGTCAATAGCGTCATATTGCCTAAATTTTGTCATGGTTTTCAACGGCTTCCGGCCTTTGACTGCTCAACTGAAGTATCGGCGTTTACGCGCTTGTCGACACCTCGTTTCTGATGCCCCCACTGCAGGTTGTAAGCAATCTGGATGAAAGGCATTGAAGCTATATCAAGGCGCATATGCTTCTCATTTGTGTTGTAATTGTTTAGCAAACGTGATCCCTGGTCATATTTATTGAAGGGACATAGAACACCTGCTCCGAACTGCCACTTTTGCCAGTTATAAGCAAGCATTATAAGTGAATTCTTCTCACCCCAGGTTTCTCTTTCTCCTATAAGGGTTGCTGCATTATGATTATACTGAACAATCAGGTTGAATCCCCAGTGGTATGCCATAGCTGTTACTTCGCCACTCCAATTGTATCTTGTGATGTCATATCCTGCTCCTCTCGTATTTGTAAGACCGTAGCGCAGATAACCCGATAAATTGAGCCATCCGGGGATCATATTGATATCGGGTGAAATATATGCTGAGAACCATTTGCGTCCACGACTGTTTTCAAACGACGAGACAAGTCGTTCGCCCTGCCACTCATAGAATGAAGCTATCGATTTCGGTGAGAGCTGATAATTTACTCCAACAGTNCCTGATATCCGGTTNCCGCTGTATGCATANTGAGCNTCNANGCGATANGTGTTGTAAGTCTTCAGATTAGGATTGCCNACCTGCCATTGAAATGCATCAATCTGTTGGGCAACANTNTTNGTNTCCGAGAGNGTNGGAGATACNTGCCANGTATAAAATGCCAGATACCAGCGCGACACATTCCCCGGNCNGTATGACAATGTAAGNCNNGGNCGCAGATTCCANGAATNANTNCCNAGTCCNGNTTCNCNGAGCTTGAACGATGAATATTGGNCTCCNANNCCTCCNGTGAGTGTCACCTTATCNATCATCTGCATATATTCACCAAAGAAATATACCTGNTTCTGATGCTGATGATATTTNTCTCCACCGAGNNTCTCATAGGTGGACTGATTGCTNCTNCCGTTGTAGGANACTCCGGCTGTAAGTCTTGATNTGNGCCATTGCTCGGTATAATTGGCTTCGATGGCATAGGAATANTTCCGGTCTCTGATTCGGGTATTNACATCGGTAATNATATTTCCACNCNCNGCCTCATTCTCTGAGTGATGATGACCNGCAAAGCCTCTATAATANGAANTTCCCGCATCAATGGCCAGTATCCGGTTTTTGGCTAAGTGTTGCTCCACATAAATAGATGCGCTTGGAGTGAATCCGTGACTATCATCTTTATCTCTTACAGCGACTTTATCCGAACCGTCNCTCAATGTAAGTAGGCCTCTGTAGTCTTCNCCGNTGGCAAAATTTCTGAATCCTGATAGACTCGCATATATNANGGTNGTATCAGGNNNTATNTATGAATATGAAANNGTNGCCNTNGCNTNATTTNCCTTNANNTTNCCNCCAAGNGGGCTTTCNTCNCGTGTAANACGGCTGCCATCNGGNTATGTNAATGTCTCNTNGTAGTCACGATATACATTAACATCTGTAACTTTACCCGTCAAATCAACTCCCCATTGNGACTTNCCATTGTTNAGTTTAATCGACGCGTTACCCTGTCCCCAAGGTGTNNTTAGNGCAGGCATAGCCTGTGCCATAAGTGAGCCGCCNAGTCCGGGATTGCGNACAATCAGATTNATCACNGCNTTTGCTCCTTTATATTTCAGGCCGGGATTNTCAATCCACTCCACTCGCTTAATATCGTCGGGCGANAANGCTTTCATNTGNTCAACAGANGCCACACGTCCGTTGATNCGGATTTCNACAGCGCTNCCGAGAGATGACACNGTTCCCAACACNTCGTTCACAGTCAATGATGGAATTTTGAGGTTTTGCAGAAGCTGCATTCCGTTTTTCGACAAGGCTTTTGCATCGGGCGAAGGGATAAANAGATCCATATCTGNCTTGTGAANCACTTTTGGTGCNGANACAACCACCTCATTGAGTTGTGTCACCTTGGTTGAGTCCTCCTCTAATGAATTTTCTGAGGTGTTCTGAGCCTTAGCTGTCAGGATGCCNAAAGCAAGTATCAGTGGAAGNAGAATCGATGATTTCATATTCATAACTGGTAATGTTGATAATAATAGCCTCATATTAAAAGTAATTTTAAGGATGAGTGGAGCAACATTGATTGCCATCAATGCGAGAATTAGTAAGAAGATATTTTTTCATTATATATGGTTTTTTTGATTTTTGACATTGCAAAATTANCGCCCTAATCCCTACGGCAAATTACACAAAAGTGTAATTCCGCCTAACGTTTCTGAAAATCTACCCTTTTGTGTAGGATTGGGCGCCATTTAAGAATGAGCGGAGCAACTTCGAATGCCATCATTGCGAGAATTAGCGATAAGAGTTTTTTCATTTTATATGGGTTTTGATTGTTTTGACATTGCAAAANTACTACCGCAAANATTCACACTGCAAAATAAAACTTTCATATTCAAGACTGGNTNTGATTATGCAATANATTGAGAATTAGGAATATAAAATGATNCCTAAAAATTATTTTTGCGCATCGCATTTCTGACTTTCATACGCTTTGTTTTTTGAGAGGCTTTGAATAAAGTTACGTAGATTTGTGGTTTGAGCTGGCATCCCTAATTTGCGTCGGAGTGCCCAGCTGATATTATACTGACTCTTAAATCCGGTGATAAGCTCATATTCTATTCCGGATAGTCCGCATATCATGGCGCACAGATATCTTTTCTCATTAACAGTGAATCGGTGTGTGTGTGTAAGGTTGACAAGCAATGGATTGCTATCAGCTATAGTGTCAAGAATATTTAACCAAGGGATTTCTCCTATTCTAAATGAATCATCTTCGGAATCTGATGCAATCTCATGTAGATTCAGGGATTCGTTTAGAATCTTTTGATGAAGATTCTTGAGTTCACTGTTGTCTACTGAACGGTCAGTGACGGCATACAATAATTTGGAGAGGATTCTTAACGCAAGTCCTCTCTTTGATAGGAGTGTAACGCTATGACGAGGCATTTTTTATTGCAAAGATAGCGCATAATACTTTCATCCGTCAAATTAAAAGTTTCATAGCGTATTGGCGTAATATGTTTATACTTAGTATCGTGTGTAATACTGAGGTTGCAATTTTAGAATCCTACAGGATCGATTTTCATTATTGAATCTGCATCATAAATCTTTGAGGAGTTTGCGCACATATATACCGATATTTGTCTCGTGTTTGTCGATACCAAGTTTTTTACGGATGGCGCTACTCATGTTTACGTGGCTCCGTTTTTTCATGTAGTTTCCTACCTCTTTCCCTCTTAAGCCGATTGCATACAAACACACATAATTGATTTCGCTGACAGTTAGGCCGTGATCCTCGAAATATCGGATAAAGCGGGGATGGGAAACAAGAAAGGCCAGACGATTGCTGTTCATAAATTCAGCAGTATTGTCGGTATGTTCCTTGATCCATGTCTCATAAGGCTTCTCATATTGGATATTGTCAGTTATATATCCGGCCATTAAAGCATTCAACATTTCGATACGTACTTTGATAGCTTGTTGAACTTCTGAAGGCAATTCTTCCTGCGAATCTATTAATTCTTTCAGACTTGTACTCTCATTTTCCAGTGTTTCGACACGATGAGCTAAGTTTTCTGCCTCCAATATTTTTTTATCTCTTTCCAGTTGTAGATTTTTGTTTTCAAGTTCTAATTTTTCCCTTTCGGATTTTAGCCTATCGTTTTCCAATTCAGCTATTTTCGCTTGCTGAAGAACCATTTCTTTATCGGTCTTTAATTGCGCGTTCTCGAGTTGAGTAGTTTTTGCTTGTTCAAATGCTAACTTTTTCTGAGTCTTATTGCTGTCGAATAATATGTACAGGATAATAATAACTAATATTAGAAATATAATACCTCCGATGCATCCCCAAATAATTTTGGCATTTTCCCTTGCTTTCTGATGAGCTTTAAGCTCCAGTTTATGTTTCTCCTCAATAGCATTTGTTTTTTGGTCAAATCTAAGGGTGTGAATTGAATCAATTCGGTGAAGAAAATCCTTATATAGAGAAAATGCCTCTTTATAGTCCCCTATGCTGTCAAGAATAGAAATATAAATGGACTGATATTTTGGAATGTTATATTTTAGGCCACTATCCCTAAGAGCTTCAAGCATTTGTCTGCCTTTGTCGTTGTTGCCAAGCAGATTATAGGCCGAGGCAAGGTTCAGAATGCAGTTGGTGTCGTGGAGTGAACTTGATTGTTGATCGTCAATAAGATTCTTTAGATCATTAACAGTGCCGAAATTCAGGGCATAGGATAATCTATATCCATAAAAAATCTGACGTTCTCGGTCATTAAGTGGCTCAAAGAGGTTGCATATGCTAATCAGACTGTCGGCTCTATGTTTGTCCTGTAATATGATTGCACCATCCAAGGCATTTAGTAGACAATCGAATTCCATATCCTTTCGCCCCTTACGATGGTAGATGTCAGCAGCTTTCAGATAATTAGTTGTGTAACTGTCGAGAGCATAGAAGTCTATGTATATGCGTGCCTGTGCAACGAGTGCGCGGGCTATACATAAAGAGTCTTTGCTCCCGGATATATGGTCGAGACTTTTAGCAAAAGAGCTAAAGGCATTATCCCGGTCTCCTTTGTTTAGGAATATGCATCCCTGATAGTAGTATGTCCGAAGGCGTTCATCTGCATTGCCATTTTTGAGATAATAGTCAATGGCCGGTTGCAGTACGTCAAAAGAGGTGGTATCGATATAATTCTTATCCAGAGCCATCGACATGAGGAGTGCGTATCTTGCTTTATCCTTTCTGGAGTTGAGAGAAGATTTATCAATGCCGTTGAGTATGGACAGAGCTGAGTCCGGATGTGCTTCCATTACAGATTCTATCCGGTTAAATAGATCTTGCTGCTTATGGTTAGAGCAGGAAGCTATGTAACAAGCTAATAGAATTATGGGTATTAGAAGATGATATTTCATTAATGGTATTGATGTTACAGTGTAATAATTGCTGGATCTATTTAGATGATAGTGGATGGTGATTGTGCATACAGTTTAATGGTTTCTATCCACTCTCTGAAGTGTTGACAATGTTCCAGTATGGAGTCTATGCCAATGGCAGATATGACAGCAGCCCCGCTTTTAACTTTGTTATAGTGATAGTTTTGTGTAAGGGCAGCGATTATTCTTTTTCAGCAGACTCACTTATAATTATTTTCGTCTGACTCACGTTAAATAAGTCAGGCGGCCGGAGTGAGCAGCAGGGTCAGGGCCATGCCGAGGATAGCGGCCCCGAGCAGCCCGTAGAGTATGCGCGCCAGGCGTTGCGACATGCGGCCGGTGAGCGATCGCGCGCTGCGGGTTGAGAAAAACCATGGTGCGCCGGTCAGGGCGGCGTAAAGAGCCGTGAGTCCACCTGCGGCGAAAATCACAGCCATGATTATTGTAGCGGCTTTCACGGCTCGATGAGCGATATGGTGCGCTCGTTGGTCAGTGGGTCGACGGTGATGCGTATCAGTGCAGCATCGTCGGGCAGCAGGGCGGCGGCGCGGTCAGGCCACTCGATGAAGCATAGCGCTCCCGAGTCGATATAGTCTGTAAATCCGGTGTCTATCACTTCCTGCTCGTTCTCAAGACGGTAAAGATCGAAGTGATACACCGGGTCGCCCGTCGGCAAGGTGTATTGATTGACAATGGCAAATGTGGGCGAGCCTGTCGACTCGTCGCCTACTCCGAGATGATTCATCAGGGCGTTGACCAGAGTGGTCTTTCCGGCACCCATGTCGCCGGTCAGGGCAAAGACGCTGTGGCCGCGCATGGCTTGCCACAGAGCGGGCATCATATCGTCGAGCTGCTTGGTGTCGGCGGCTTTGAAAGTCAGTAGTGTGTTCATGATATGAGTCTTTATGGAGGTGGTTCAGCGCCAGCGGCGGTAAGCGTAGCCGAGCATCTCGAAGGCCTGGCGGTCAAGCTCCTCGCGGAACTCGGGGGCCGCTATCGAGATGAGCAGGCGCGCGCGTTCGAGCATATTTTTTCCCCTCAGGTTCACGGCTCCGTATTCCGTCACTACCCAGTTGGTCTGAAAGCGGGTGGTCACTACGCCGGCGCCAGGTGTTAGCACGGGCTTGATTTTCGATTCGCCCCGCGACGTGCGCGATAGCAGGGCTATGAACGACTGTCCGCCGGCGCTGCGCGACGAGCCGTACACGAAATCGTGCTGTCCTCCCACTCCCGAATAGATCCTTGTGCCTATCGAGTCGGCGCACACCTGACCCGATAGGTCGATCTCCAGACATGAGTTGATGGCCGACATGTTGCTGTTTTGAGCTATTACGAAGGGATCGTTTACCCAGGCTATGTCGCGGAATTCCATCGAGAGATTGTGGTCCATATAGTCATACAGGCGTCGTGTGCCGAGGGCGAGCGAGGCGACGGTGCGTCCGCGCGACACTTCTTTCAGGCTGTTGTCTACCACGCCGCTTTCTATCAGTGGCACCATGCCGTCGGTCAGCGCCTCGGTGTGAAGGCCCAGATGCTTGTGGTTGCGCAGTGAGTGGAGCACTGCGTTTGGTATTGCTCCTATGCCCACCTGTAGAACCGCTCCGTCAGGTATCTGTTCGGCTATATAGCGGCCTATGCGCAGCTCGTTCTCGCTCGGGGGAGTATCGGGAGTTTCGGCCAGCGGGTCGTGCACCTCCACCAGGGCGTCGAGTTTGGAAATGTGTATCACGCTGTCGCCATAGGTGAAGGGCATCAGTGGATTGATCTGGGCTACTATCACCTTGGCACACTCTACCGCTGCCGGTGTCAGATCGGCCGACACACCTGTCGACACATATCCGTTGGCGTCGGGCAGCGAGCAGTTGATGAAGGCTACGTCAAGTTTAATCGAACCGTCGCGGAACAGCTGCGGCACCTGACCGAAGAATCTGGGCGTTGTGGTGGCAAAACCTTCGTTCACCCAACCTCTCACGGCGTTCGACACGAAAAACGAGTCGATCAGGAATGAATCTTTCAGCTCGGGTTTGCACAACGGCGACACGCGGCGCCCAAGGGCGAAGGCATTGTAGAGCACCACGTCGCGCAGTTCGTCGCCGCGACGGGCCAGCGCCGCAATCAGAGCCTCGGGTATTGATGAGCTTCCCTGCACAAACACATGGTCGCCGCTCTTGACGAGTTTCACCGCCTCGTCTGCCGTCATAAATTTGCCGTTCATGTTGCGTAGTCTTTTTCTGCGGCACATTTTGCCGTCGTTTGTGCAAAGATAACGGATATTTTTGTAAAATCAAAGTGCTCCGGCTCCGGCCTATCCATATCAGGTCCCGAACAGAACCGGCTCCGATGCGTCGCGCACGGGAGCCGGTTCCTGTCTTTTAACCAATCAATCTATCTAATACCAATCATTTCTTTTGCGTGTATGTCTTTGCCGGAAGCATTGGGCGTTGCACCTATCGTCTTCCGACACTGCAAAATTACATCACAAATTCCACATGCAACACCCTTACGTGTTAACGTGCGTTAAAACCGTTACACCCTTGTTACAGCTTTGCCTTAACTGGATATTGATTAGATGATTATAATGATTTGATAGTTTAATCTTTGAGGCAAGCTATCGGAACCACAAGAACACCATCTTCCCGGCGGTAAGCGAAATCTCCTGTAGCCGTGAGCACCATTAGAAATGACGGCGCTTTCATTCTGTCAATATCTATCTTGCCTGCCAGTTCCAGTAATGTCGATGCTCCCTGATCAATCAGATTCTCGCCTCCGAGTTTTATCTCTACCAGACCGTATTTTCCGTTACGCAGATGGACTACCGCATCACATTCAAGTCCGTTTTTGTCTCGGTAGTGATATACATTCCCGTTTATGGCGTCAGCATATACTCTCAGATCCCGGATGCATAAAGTTTCAAATAATAGACCAAACGTATTCAGATCGGAGATAAGATCGGCAGGCCCGATGCCGAGGGCAGCGGTGGCTATAGACGGATCCGTGAAATATCGTGTATCAGATGTACGGATGGCTGTTTTCGAACGCAGATTGGGGTTCCATGCTTCAACGTCTTCAATCACAAATATTCTTTTGAGAGCTTTGATATATGATGCCACTGTATCCTCATTAAATGATTCACCCTCGTTAACCTTCAGATCTTCTTTTATTGACGCGATTGATGCCTGCCCTCCCTGGTGACGCGAATATGAGCGAAGCAGACGATGCACTCTTGTAGGATCGCGGTCCACACCGTCGGATGCCTGGATATCACGTTGCTCTACGGCGGCCACATAATCAAATGCCTGGTCGAGAGCGATCTCATCATCCATATCCACTGCTAACGGCCAGCCTCCTCTGCATGTGAGAAAAGCTATCCGCTCAAGTCCGACACCGGAGACTCCTCCTATATCAGTCTTACCATCGAAAAGCTCATGCAAAGAAACATCTCCCGTCGAATCCCCCGATTCCCAAAGAGACATGGGGCGCATCTTTATCCAGCCGAACCGACCTGTGCCGGTATGGATCACCTCGCTCATATCGGCGGGAACACTCGATCCTGTGAGAATGAACAGACCGAGGTCAGAACTATGGTCGGCCTCAAATCTTACGGCATCCCATAGCAACGGTGCCACTTGCCACTCATCTATCAGACGTGGTTTTTCGCCGCGCAGCAATAGAGCAGGATTAATTCTGGCTAATTGTCGGTTTTGGTCCGCCTTTCCCGGTTCCGACATATAGAGAACACTTTGACACACTTGTTCGGCAGTTGTAGTTTTTCCGCACCACTTTGCACCTTCAAGCAATATGGCCCCTTTACCCTTTAGTTTGCGTTTCAGAAGGCCGTCTGCTATGCGTGGCCTATAAATATTTTTTACTGTCATGATTTAGCTTATATTTAGGTACAAAGATACAAAATAATTTCTCCATTCGGCAATTTGGCGCGATTTCATTCGGCAATTTGGCGCGATTTCGTTCGGCAGTTTGGCGCGATTTCGTTCGGCAATTTGGCCAAAACCCGAACCGGCTCCGATGCGTCGCGCACGGGAGCCGGTTCCTGTCTTTTAACCAATCAATCTATCTAATACCAATCATTTCTTTTGCGTGTGTGTCTTTGCCGGAAGCATTGGGCGTTGCACCTATCGTCTTCCGACACTGCAAAATTACATCACAGATTCCACATGCAACACCCTTTCGTGTTAACGTGTATTAAAACCGTTACACCCTTGTTACGATAGTCTGTAACTATAACGGCATTAAGAAATTAGCTATTCTATCAATAATACTTGCATCACAAATTTTCCCAAAAATTTCTTTATTGATTGGCGCTACACTCTTCAAAATGCTTCCATACTAATTGTCAACTCCAAAAATCTCATTAACTTTGCAAACATAACCGCCTCGGAAACCATTAGCCGGACAGAGGTTCGCTTTTGGTTTCACTAGTGAAGGCAGTGTTAGAAAGCGTATACTCAACGCTTGATCTTGACCACTTGAAACTTCGCAACTTTCATTCTCTGTCAGGATAAAGCAATGGTAGATGCCTTTGGTATGTCTATATATTTGCGCGAAGCCTATACTTCGTGCAAGAATATGCACATATAGCGTGAGGGCTTCTGCGTTGCTCGTTCCAACAGAGATGGGCAATGCGAAGGCCTCAAGTGGTGGGAGCGAGAAACGAGTAAAGTCTCCCACGCTTTTTCTTTTATTATCAGCCTGTTTTGGGGAGATTGAGCGGCAAACAACAATCCCTATCTATCATGTCTTCTTTCTTCAGATTCCTCCTTGTGGGTGTTCTTGTTCTTCTTCCATTTTCTCTCTGTTCTCAGGATAAGGCTCTTTATCAGCGTGCCGAAGCGGGGTCTGCAAGTGCACAGACCGAGCTCGCCCTTTGGTATATGTCACAGGGCATGTATAAGGAAGGGGAGGTGTGGCTTAAAAAAGCAGCCAAACAAGGCAATGCCGTGGCCCAGTTCAATCTAGGTGTCAGTTACTTTAATCAGCATAATGATAAGGAAGCGCTCAAGATGTGGAAGAAAGCGGCCGACCAGAATCATCCCCTCGCTCAGGCCCGGCTTGGCGAGTATGCCGCTCAGAAAGGCAACACTAAGGAAGCGGATAAATGGTATGTGCTTGCGGCACGCCAGGGTGTGCCACAGGCTCAATATTATGTCGGCAACAGTTACGCCGCGCGTAAGGACTACACTAATGCAGTTGCCTGGTGGACTAAAGCTGCCAAAGCCGGCTATCCGCAGGCTGAATACAATCTTGCCATCCATTATCTCAACAATGGCGATGCTGCGAAAGCCCGTGAGTGGTGTATCAAGGCTGTTGAACACGGGTTCCCTGGTGCAGGCGAACTCCTCAACAAGATCAACTGATTCCGTTTTTGAATCATGAGGAAGTCCATTTTTTTATTGGTAATGCTGTGGGGTATGGCTACTGCCATTTCCGCGACCGGGCGTGTCGATATTTTTTCATCGTTCCGTGTTAGTCCACTCCTGCCTGAGTTATGTGAGAATACTGTCCTACGGTCAAATAGTGCGGTGGTTTTCTATCTAGATTCCTTGTCGGACAATTCGAAAAAGTCTGTACTCGGTTACAGCTATACTGTCCGCAAAACCGTCCGCGATTTCCGTTATGACCGTCTTGCCTCCCATATTCTGTCTAAAGACACTTTCATAAAGACTGATAATTCTGTCTTGGCTCCCTTCGTGCCTCAGGTGGCGGTGAAGGTCGGTAGTGGTGACTCTTCTGTGCTGTTCCTGTTCTCATTCGGGAATTCTACTGTAAGGATATTCAGCGGTGACTGTCAGATCGACGAATTTCTGTTAGCCGACACCCATACAATCAAGTCACTTTTTAAACTTTTCTTGCAATAATTGCTATGCGAAAGATAGTTATCCTCCTGTTTTTTTGCGTTTTCTCCTTGGTCGGATTTTCCAGGACTGTTCATACAGTGATTTTCGGCGATACCAACGATAAAAGCATTGGCTCCGGTGTGAGCGCTAATGTCAGAAATTTCTCTGAATGGGCCGGCCGTATTTCCAACGCTCTTGAAGCCGAAGGCTATTCGTCAAAGAACTATACCTTTACGGGTTCCGACTGCAATAAAGACAAGCTTCTTGGTTTTGTTAATAATCTTGATTGCAACGACGATATTGTCCTTTTCTACTATGGTGGTCACGGTGGTCGCTCGGTTGGCGATTCCTCCGAATTTCCGCGTATGTGTCTCGGTAGTTCAGATCCCTCCCGTTTTGTCCCGGTCAGTGAGCTTCAGGAGACTCTTACGGCAAAATCTCCATTCTTCACAATTATTCTTTCCGACTGTTGCAATTCCTTTTACGATGGCGACTTACCCCAAAGCATGATGATGCCCATGTGCGATCAGCCCGCCTCTCCAAAATATTCGTCTGAAAGAATCCGTCAGTTGTTTGGCAATAAGGGCACTATTGTTGGTACCGGTGCTACAAAAGGCGAATACGGTTGGATTAACAGTCTCCGGGGCGGTTTCTTTACTACCTCTTTCCTCGAGAGCTTCGATTTTTCGATGGGCAGGAAGAAAGAGCAACCCTCTTGGACGGTTATCCTCGCCGATACGCGCGACCTCACTTTTGACAAGTCTAACCAGGCATACATAGCCCGTCGAATCACCAAGACCCAGACACCGGTATTTGATATCCGTATTTCCAGCCCTGTTGCGGATAATAAACCTAAGCCTGATTCTGAAAAACGACCTGACCCTGTTCCCGACATCCGGCCTGATCGCACTGTACACACCGTGCGCTACGCCGATGGCACGGTCTATAAGGGAGAAATGAGTGCTGAAAAACGTAACGGAATGGGTAAACTGACTATCGATGGCAAGGATGTTTTTGTCGGTGAGTTCAAGGATGACACTATTGAGGGCGGAGGGATATATCTCCGTGGTGGTGATAGTTATTATATCGGTGCCTGGCATGATGGAAAATTGTCGGGATACGGTATGGATGTCGACAATGGCAAGTTTACATGTCAATATTGGCTCGATGGAGAGTTGGTAGGTCGAAATCCAGTTATTGAGAAACCGCGCTACATAGCCTATTCCAACGGCTACTATCTCGGAGAGGTTAAGGATGGAGTGCCACACGGCAATGGTAAATACGTCTGGAACAACGGTTCCTCATTTGAAGGAACATGGGTCGATGGCCTCGTAAACGGCAGCGGAGTGCTTTCGTTTCCCAATAATCTCGGCTTCTTCATTGGATTTTGGGAGGATGGTCGTCGCGTGCGGTGCTACGGCTTTGAATCACTTCCCGGAGGTCACACTGTAGTCGGACTGTGGGAAAACGAATGTTATCGAGGTAAGGGTCTTTTGTCTGACTGATATCTTCCCTCTCTCGAAACCCGAACCGGCTCCGATGCGTCGCGCACGGGAGCCGGTTCCAATCTTTTAACCAATCAATCTATCTAATACCAATCATTATACCAATCTTTTTATTTGCGTGTATGTAGTGTGTAGTTCATAGTCAGTGTCTTGCGACTCAAAACTCTCAGCAGGCGTAGTCGGCGAAGCGCTCCTGCAGCGCCTGACGGGCGAAGAAGATGCGGCTCTTCACTGTTCCCAGGGGCAGCTCCATCTTCTCGGCGATCTCGTTATACTTGTATCCTGCCACGTGCATAGCGAAAGGCTCGCCGTATTTGGGATCGAACTCAGCGATTGCGTCGCGGATCTCGCGCTCGGTGTACGAGCC
>JAAVDO010000010.1 GCA_014801735.1 Bacteroides sp.
GATTGAATCGAGCTCAGCCTTCTGAGCTTCGAGAGCGGCATCCATCTGGCCCTTTGTAACGGCGTTCTCCTGGAGCTCGGTGATCGAGCCGTTGATGGCCTCGAGAGCAGCGGTCATGTCGCCTTTGAGTGCCTCGATGGCTTCGAGCTGACCCTTGATGGTGCTGAGCTCGGTCTGGATAGCGTCAACGGTGGCTTTGTCAGCCTTGCCAGCAATAGCAGCCTCGAGCTGTGCCTTTACGGCCTCAAGGTCGCTCTTGGCCTGGGCTACAGCAGCAGCCTGGGCAGCCGATACGTCTGCCTTGGTGGGCAGTGCGGCGATGGCGGCGTTAACGCTTGCAAGTTGCGTCTTCAGGTCATTGGTCTGAGTGGTCAGGTTGGTGATGTCATCATCGTAGTCCTTACACGAGGTAAAGGTCGATGGCATCGCGGCAGCCAGAAGACCGATGAGGGCAACTTTCAGAAAAGTTTTTCTCATAATAAGTAATATGTAAAGTAGGAAGAGTGGTGTTTGTGCGTGAAATAGTTGATTGATAGAGGAATCGTGAGATTTGTTAATTGTGAACGTGTGTTAACGAGATGGACGGTCAAATAATATTTACGGTCGGGATCGGGAGGGTTTTCCGAGGGGCGAAGAGAGAATTTTTATGGCGGATGAGGGGTGTTTTGATGATTTTGGTAATGGTGAGGGGGGATGGAAATGTTAAAGTTTGTTTGCGGATATTTGGCAGTGTTATTTTTATGGATGCGAAACCGGCTTCCGGCGGCTGACCAAGCGGGACTTTTGCGGGGTGGATTTATTTTTGTAATTTTGCGGGTATGAGCAGATATATTCTTATTGCTGATGATGATGTGTCGGTGGGGCGGGCTCTATCGATACTGGTTAGGCGTGAGGGGCTGGAGGTGCGTCTGGCTTCGACGCCTGAGCGCGTGGTTGAGCTGGTGAGGGAGGAGGCGCCGGGTGTGATCGTGATGGATATGAATTACACCGGATCGACTACGGGGCGCGAAGGCCTTGAGCTGCTGCGTAAGGTGAAGGTGCTCAGGGCGGAGGTGCCTGTGATTCTGATCACGGCGTGGGGCTCGATCGAGCTCGCGGTGGAGGGTATGAAGTTCGGTGCGGCTGATTTTGTGACAAAGCCGTGGCGCAACGACGATATTCTGCGGCGTATACGCACGGCGCTTGCGCTGAATGGGGAGCCGGCACATGGGAATAATGATTTTGACCGCTGTGGCATCGTTGGGCAGAGCCGGGGTATCACAGAGGTGCTTGAGACGGTGAGGCGCGTGGCTCCTACTGATGCTTCGGTGCTGATTCTGGGTGAGAACGGTACGGGCAAGGAGATGATAGCGCGGGCCATTCACCGCAATTCGCTGCGTGCAGCGGGGCCGCTGGTGAGCGTGAATCTGGGGGCGATACCTCACGCCCTGTTTGAGAGCGAGATGTTCGGCTATGTGAAGGGTGCGTTCACCGACGCGCGCGACAGCCGCAAGGGGCGTTTCGAGATGGCCGACAAGGGCACGATTTTCCTTGATGAGATAGGCGAGCTTGACCAGATGAGTCAGGTGAAGATGCTGCGCGTGCTTCAGGAGCGGAGTTTCGAGCCGCTTGGCGAGAGCGTGAGCCGTCGGGCCGATTTCAGGCTTATCTCGGCGACCAATGCCGATCTGACCGCCATGGTGGCCGACAAGAGTTTCAGGGAGGATCTGTTTTATCGCATAAATCTGATCACGCTGCGGATACCGGCCCTTCGCGAGCGCAGGGAGGATATAGAGCCGCTGACGCGACATTTCATGGAGATGATCGGCGCGGAGAGGGATATGCGTGTGCCTGAACTCGGGAGGGATGCCATTGAGCTGCTCGAGGAACTGCCTTATCCGGGCAATATACGCGAGCTGAAAAACCGCGTGGAGAGGGCAATGGTGATATATGGTGGCGACAACCGCCGTCTTGAAGCGGAGCATTTCGCCCATGACACGGCACTGGGCACCGGAGTAGTGCGGCCGGAGGCAACGACGCTCGACGCCGTAGAGCGCGACAAGATCATGGCTGTGCTCGAGGCCGAGGGTAATGTGAGCCGGGCGGCCAAAGCGCTCGGGCTGACACGACAGGCTCTGTATCGCCGAATGGCTAAACTTGGAATCGACAGGAAATGACAACGCTGCTGCTGACACTGCTGCTGACGGCCGAACTGCTGAGCATAGCGATAATAGCCCTCGCCGGAGCCGAACACGCAGGCGTGTGGTGTGCGGCGATGGCATGCGCAGGTATTGCTACCGCACTGAGTTTATATCTGTTTGCGCTCAAACCATTGAGAACGCTCGTGCTCGGCACCGACCTGCTGAAGGGCCAGGACTTCGGAAGCCGGCTGAGCAGCGTGGGGCTGAGCGAAATAGACCGCCTTGTGAAGATGTTCAACCAGATGATTGACAGCCTTCACCGCGAACGTCTTGCCGTGAGGGAGACCAACCGTTATTTGGATCTGCTTGTGGCATCGTCGCCCATGGGGGTGATAAATTTCGATATTAACGGCAATCTGGCTATGGCCAACCGTTCGGCGCTAAGGATGCTGGGAGTGAAGGAAGAGACCGACCTGATCGGGCTGCCCGCACGGCGTCTGCCTGGTCGGCTGGGACAACTTATAGCCGCACTCCCGATAGGCGAGAGCGCCACTCTCGAGGCCCGGCCCGACGAGGGGGAAGACAATATATATCGCGTGACAAAGTTCACATTTATCAACTACGGCTTTCCGCGTGTGGCGGTGATGGTCGAACAACTGACCGAGGTCGTGAGACTGACGGAACGCGAGGCCTACGACAAGCTGATACGCGTGATGGCCCATGAGATCAACAACACGATGGGCGCCGTGACCTCGACCTTCGATCTGCTGAGGGATATGCCCGAGGTGTCGACCGACAAGGATATGGCCGCGCTCGTCGACAGCTGCAATCACCGCTGCCGCTCGCTCAGCAACTTCGTAGAGCGATATGCGGCAGTGGCCCGGCTGCCGAAACCGCAGTTGAGAGATACGGAGGTCAACAGCCTGATAGAGCGTTGCGGGCCTATATTGAGCCACACGGCGGCATGCGTGTGTCAGGGCGCACGCCTGGTGATCCGCACCGACCACAGCCTGACCGTGAGACTCGATCCGACACTTATGGAGCAGGTGCTTGTCAACGTGGTGAAGAATGCTGCCGAAAGCATAGCCCGCACATCCGGCGGCGCGGGAGAGATAAAGATAGCCGTCGACAGCGAATATCAGATGGTGACCGTGACCGACGACGGCGCGGGAATCGACAAGGAGACGGCGGCCAAGCTTTTCACGCCATTTTTCTCGACCAAGCGGCAGAGCTGTTCCGGCGGAACGGGTCTTACGCTTACCGCCGACATACTGCGCAATCACGGCTTCGGCTTCTCGCTGCGGACCGATCCGACCGACGGACTGACGCGTTTCAGGATAAAGCTGCGATGAACGGGAATGACAAAAACTGCCGCCGGCGCGATCTGAGAGAAACGGATCGCGCCGGCGGCTTAAACGGCTTGGCTGAAAAGGATCAGACGTTGAAAAGGAAGTGCATTATGTCGCCGTCCTGAGCCACATATTCCTTACCCTCTATGCTGAGCTTGCCGGCGGCACGCACAGCGCTCTCGCTGCCATAGGTCACGTAGTCGTCATACTTGATCACCTCGGCGCGGATGAATCCTTTCTCGAAATCGGTGTGGATAATTCCGGCACATTTAGGTGCCTTGCTGCCGCGGATGAAAGTCCAGGCGCGCACCTCGTCGGCACCGGCGGTGAAGAATGTCTGCAGGTCGAGCAGCGCATAGGCGGCGCGGATAAGCCTGCTCACGCCCGACTCGGTGAGTCCGGCAGCCTCAAGAAACTCCTGGCGCTCCTCATAGGTGTCGAGCTCGGCGATATCGGCCTCGGTGGCTGCGGCAACAACAAGCAGCTGCGCGCCCTCGCCCTCGATAGCCTTGCGCACGGCTTCGACGTAGTGATTGCCGGTGGCGGCGCTCGCCTCGTCGACATTGCACACATATAGCACTGGCTTGCTCGTGAGCAGCATGAGCTCTTTCAGGAACTTCTGTTCGTCGGGAGTCTCAGGCTCGACGGTGCGTGCGGGTTTGCCCTGCTCGAGCGCCTCCTTCAGCCGGCGGAGCACCTCATACTGCATCTTGGCAACCTTGTCGCCGCCTGTCTGAGCCTGCTTCAGGGTGCGGGCTATGCGGCTGTCTACGGTCTCGAGATCCTTGATCTGAAGCTCGGCATCGATAATCTCCTTGTCGCGCACGGGATCAACCGAACCGTCTACGTGGGTAATATTGTCGTCGTCGAAGCAGCGTAGCACGTGGATTATAGCGTCGGTCTCGCGGATGTTTGCCAGGAACTTGTTGCCGAGGCCCTCTCCCTTGCTCGCACCCTTGACAAGACCGGCTATATCGACGATCTCGACCGTCGCAGGCACCACGCTGCGGGGGTTGCACATCTCGACGAGCTTAGTCAGGCGTTCGTCGGGCACGGTGATCACGCCCACGTTTGGCTCGATGGTGCAGAAAGGGAAATTTGCCGACTGCGCCTTGGCGCTCGAAAGGCAGTTGAAAAGGGTCGACTTGCCGACGTTTGGCAGTCCGACTATACCGCATTGAAGTGACATATCTTATTGAGAGTTGAAGTGAAGTTATTTGAAGATGTGGCGTATGGCGTAGTGAATGTCGCGCATGAACGCACGCATCGGAGTGATGATCGGTTTGAAGGTCTCTGAAGTGCCGGGCGTGTAGATCGACAGAGCCGAGGCACAGCATGCCAGCTGTATGCGGGGGCCCATGCTGGCAGGTTCGCCGTCGAGATGCACCGGACCGCTGGCCGAACGTGTTATTGTCAGCGCCGGTGTCCGGAATGAGTGAATCTGAGTGTTGCGGTCAATGAAACCCGTGAGCAGATCCAAGCCTACAAGGGCGGTGGTGAGGGGATTGCCGCTGTGAACTATCGTCACGTCGAGCAGTCCGTCGGTCATAGAAGCATTAGGCGCGATATAGGCGTTGTTGCCATACTGCGAGGCATTGCACACGGCAACCAGAAATGCTTTTTCGGTGATCAGTCCCACCTCGGGAGCGGAGATGCGGTAGCTCTCGGGAGAGTAGCTGAGATATTCCAGAAAAGTGTCGCGCACGTAGGTCAGTCGTCCTCTCCGGCGCGCGGCGGCAAATTTGTGGCTGACGGCGGCATCGAAACCCACCCCGAACGTGCAGAAAAACGGAGTTGAATCTGCCAGGCCGTAGTCGCAGCGCTCTATGTGGTTGCGTTTGATTATCTCGATGGATCCCTCGATGTCGACGGGAATGCCCAGATGGCGAGCCAGACCGTTGCCTGATCCGCACGGGATGATTCCCAGAGAGGTATCCGAACCGCAGAGTGCGCGGGCCGTTTCGTTGACCGTGCCGTCGCCACCCGCTGCGATCACTGTGTGATAACCGCGGTCTACGGCTTCACATGCAAGACGTGTGGCGTCGCCCCTGCCTCCCGTCCATGCGACCTCAAGATCCATGTCGAGCGAAGCGGACACCATTCGATCAAGTCCCTTTTTCCCGGCTGTGCCTGAAATGGGATTTATTATGAGTAGTGCGCGTTGTCTGTCCATAATTTGCGCAAAGTTACGACATAATGGGCAAAAAAGTAGTAACTTTGGCGATAAATATGGAACGCAACCTCACCAATAGCCTCGGGCGGCATATAGGACTGCTCGTAATCGTGCTCGCAGCCATCACTTGGTTGCCATGGCTGCAGATGATCCTGTTCAACACCAAAGGGGAGCCCCGCGAGGCAATCGTGGCAGTTTCCATCATGCAGAGCGGCAACTGGATACTGCCGGTGTCGATGGGAGCCGACATACCCTACAAGCCCCCGATGCTCGCGTGGCTCATCAGTATTCTGTCGCTGCCGTTCGGAAGGGTGACAGAATACACATCGCGTATGCCCTCGGCTCTTGCTGCGGTTTATCTCGTGTGGGCCACATATCGATTTTTCAGCCGCAACGACGGCCGGCGCGATGTAGCCGCGCTTACGGCGCTTGTGCTGATGACAAGTGTCGAGGTGTGGCGCGCCGGATGGGCCTGTCGGGTCGACATGGTTCTCACGGCCGCGATGGTCGGCTCGCTATACTCTATGTATGATTGGATTAAACGCGGAATGAAGGGCGTGCCTCTGGCTGCATCGGCATTCATGACAGTAGCTGTGCTAACCAAAGGACCCGTAGGGTGCGTTCTTCCGGTGTTGTGCGTGTGGCTATTCAATCTGCTGCGTCCTGCGGGCGAACGGCAGGTGTGGTCAATTACATGGAAACTCGCTGTGGCAGTCATAATCTCATGCATTCTTCCTGCAGCGTGGTATATCCTTGCCGCCCGACAGGGTGGTAATAGTTTCCTTGCGCTTGTGTATGAGGAGAATATCGGCCGCGCTACAGGCACTATGAGCTATGCGTCACACGAAAACGGAGCCTGGTATAACCCGATGACCCTCGCGGTGGGGATGCTTCCCTATACACTCGCCATGCTCTTTGCCGCCTTTGTTGCCCGGTGGCAGACAGTTTCCGGGCGTCTGCGCGGATTTTTTACCCGGAGGAATGCCACTGACAGGCGCATGGTCATGATGTTCAGCATAGTGAGTGCACTGACGATAATATCCTTCTATACCATTCCAAAAAGCAAGCGCAGCGTTTATCTGTTGCCGATGTATCCCTTTGTGGCCTATATGGTCACGCTTGGGCTGCTTTGGCTTGCGGAACGGTGCCGCAGGCTCTGCGCTGTTTTTTGCGGAGTCATGGGTTCGGTGGTGCTGCTTGTTGGTCTCTTGGCTCTGGTCGGATCGCTGATGCCGGATTCGGTCACTGAGAGATGGCCGATGCTTGCTCATGCCCTGCGCTCTCCAATGTCGGTGATCATGGCTATGATTGCCGTGAGGGTTGGATTCGGTGTCCTCAGAGGTCTGGGCAAGAGTGGAGGCATAAGGCTCGCAGGATCTTCCGTTGCAGGCTGTATGGTGGCCTATTGGTGTGTCAGCGCAGGGATTCTGCCGGGCATACTCAACGGCAAGAGCGATAAGCCGGTAGCAGAAGCCGCGGCAATGGCCACGTTGCCTGACGAGTATGTGTTTCAGTTTGTTGATGAGGATATGCTGAGATATTACACCGCAAACTTCTATCTGGCCGACCGTATCCGACTGTTTGGTGCCGAAGCTATGCCGGAGCAGGGCGTGCTGATGGTGAGCGAGAAAGATTTTCCGGTGTGGAAAGAGAAATATGGCGGTGAATACAGCACAGGGAGCGAACTGTGGCACTCTGACAGAAAAAGCTGTGATACCAAGTCGAAAGTAATGCTTATTCCGTTTGTGAAAAGATGACACAGAGTGGACTGACAACCTCGGGTCATAAGATCTGGGTGTATCATCTTATGGCACTGACAACCTGTATGGTATGGGCGCTTACGTTTGTATCGACCAAGGTTCTCATACTTGCCGGCCTGACGCCGACAGCCATTTTTATCCTGCGTTTTGTGATAGCCTATCTGGCCATGATGGCCGTGTGTCACCGTCAGTTTCGTTGTTCCACCATCAAGGATGAGGGACTGATGGCTTTGGCCGGCCTCACGGGTGGTTCAATATTCTACATTGCCCAGAATACGGCTCTTGAGCTTACCTATGCCTCTGATGTATCGCTTCTTATATGTACCTCACCGATCTTCACTATGGTGCTCGAAAGGATATTTGTGGGTACGAGACTCGGCCGGCGTATGATAGTAGGTTCGGTGATAGCACTTTTCGGAGTCGGACTGGTGGTGCTCAACGGATCGCTGACTTTTGGCTCCGGCCCTGTAGGAGATTTGATAACCCTGTGTGCAGCAGTGTTGTGGGCTCTTTATTGCCTCATACTCCAGCGCTTGTCAAAGCGCTATGCAACGTTCGTCATAACACGCAAGGTGTTTTTCTACGGCGTGATCACAGGACTTCCTATAGCGTGGGCAATGGGGGTGGATATTGACTTCGAAGTTATTAGGCAGCCTGAGGTTTTAGGCAATCTGCTCTTCCTTGGGGTGCTGGCGTCGATGTTGTGCTATGTGCTGTGGAACAGCGCCTTGGAGAAACTCGGACCTGTCCGTACCTCGTTTTTTATCTACCTGCAACCCCTTGTGACGATAATCGCCTCGATGTTAGTGCTTTCCGAACCGCTCACGATCTACGTTGCTCTTGGAAGCATCTTGATTATCAGCGGTGTTGTTCTGGCCGAGCGTCAGAGATGATCATAAATAGTTTTCATGATGGCCGTTCGCGGTAGTAGCTTTGAGAAGGCTGCGTTGGTGCGCGAAGGATTCAGTCTGTTGCTCAGGAAGATATATATCAGATCATAGTCGGGATCGATCCAGAAGCAGGTTCCGGTAAATCCGGTGTGACCCACCGTATTTGTTGATGCACCGGTCTCGGAGGTCGACTTAAGACCTGACGCAAGATCAAATCCGGCACCACGGCGTCCCGACGGACTGCGCGATGTCATGAACTGTTCTACCGTTTCAGGACGGAAGAAAGTATGGTCGCCATATTTGCCCCCGTTCAGCCACATCTGACATAATTTCGCGATATCACCTGCATTGCTGAACAGACCGGCGTTGCCCTGCACACCGCCGCTGAAAGCTGCGAGTTCGTCGTGAACGTAGCCCTGAATGGTCTGTTTGCGTAGAAACACATCTTTTTCTGTCGAGGCTATCAGATCGCGGGGATAAAACTCCAGCGGTCTGTAGCCGGTGCGGTTGGCACCCAACGGGCCGAATATCTCAGTGTCGACCCACTGATCGTGGGCTACTCCGGTGACACGTTGTTCGGCGTCCATCAGCAGCGCGAAGTTCAGACAACTGTAATTGTAATTTCGGTTGTTTCTGACCGGTATCCTGTAGATGCGGTTCATTATGGTATCATAAGCCGCATCGCCGACATATATCCCTTTTGCGACCTCTATATCATAGTCGTCGGAAGGTGATGTCGCCGTTATGTCGGTGCGCAGACGAGCATCCTTGTTGCCATACAGACGCGGTCCGAGTTTGTGGGGATATTGGGCGGAGTATGTGGCACGTGTCACGGGAGCCCCGAGGCTTTCAGAATCAAACATGACCTTATACATGTTCAGGGCACTCGGAATCCCTGTTTCATGATATAGTAGATCCTTGATCGTAAGCCCCTCCTTGTCGGTCCCTTTCAGTCCGGGGATATATTTAGAGGCTTTCTCTGAGATATTTATCAGCCCTTCGTCGGTAGCTTTCATCACGCCCGCGAGCGTGGCCGTGGCTTTCGACATAGACGCTATATCATAGATAGTGCGGTCGGTGACGGCAATTGAGCCTTCAGTTGATTGTTTGCCATAGCTGCGGTCGAACACCACTTCTCCTTCACGTGCTACAAGCACCTGACAGCCGGGGAATGATCCGGCCCGCAGGTTTGCCGTCACAATCGAGTCGATCGATGCTGCCAACCCCGGTTTGAATCCTACTGCCGAGGGCGAAGCGTATCCAAGACGGCTCTTGATTATGGTCATGCCTGCGCCAAGCTGTGCCACTGATTTCACGTCGACCGGCATGCGTCCTGTGATGTCGATACCTCCGAACATACCCATGGCCGCAGCCCGGCGTAGATCCGGTGTGTCGTCGTAGGCAAGCATAAGCTCAGGCATAGAGGCCAGATCGCCGAAACGACGCATTTTGAAGGGGTTGATGAAGAATGCGCTCACGAGGTTCTTGCTGTCGCGCCTTATAGCGTTGAAAGCGTTTACAGCAAACTGCTTGTCGGAGAAAACTCCTGCTATCACTATGTCGGCTTCTGCAAGCGCTTTCAGTGTGGCCTGCGACGGGCCGTTCTGATCAACCGAATATGCCTTGCAATCGACATATTTGCGACATAGGTTTGAGAATTCATTGTCGGTCGGTGCACCGATGCTCACTATCGCCAGCTTGTTGCGTTCGAGTCCGGGGATAGGGATTAGGTTAGCCGAATTAGCGGTCACGGTTATTGCCGCATTCGAGAGTTCGCGGTTCAGGTCAGCTGCCTCAGGACTGTTGATACGGGCCGACAGACCGGCGGTATTCACTTTGGGTCTTTGGTTCAGACCGAGACGGTATTTATAAGCAAGCATTTTTCGGCAGCGTGCCTCTATCAGCGATTCCGCGATCTTGCCGCTCTTCACCGCTGCGACAACGGCGTTTATGTCGGCGGCAGGCGATGCCGAGCCAAGCAGCACGTCGGCGCCGGCCAGCAGCGCGGCCACACAGTTGTTTCCACCGCCGGGAGCTACGGCACCTTTCATTTCAAGAGCATCGGTAAACACCATTCCCTTGAAGCCCATTTCCTTGCGCAGCAGATCGGTTGTTACCGCTGTCGAGAGCGACGCGGGAGTGCCCGACGGATCGAGGGCGGGCACGTTGAGGTGACCTACCATTATTCCCGACAGACGGGCATCGATATATTCGCGGAAAGGCAGCAGATCTACCGACTCGAGTGTCGAGCGGCTATGTGTGATTGTCGGGATTGCCTTGTGTGAGTCGACATTGGTGTCGCCGTGGCCCGGAAAATGTTTTGCCACCGACATAACCTTGCCGGCCTCAAGGCCGGCTGATACGGCAACTCCTGCTTTTGCAACGCGCTTGGGGTCTTCGCCGAAGCTGCGGTAGCCTATCACGGGATTGTCGGGATTGCTGTTTACATCCACCACCGGAGCGAAATCCACCTGAATGCCGAGCAGGCGGCACTCTCGGGCGAGCTCGTTGCCGAAGTCATATAGAAGTCGCGTGTCGGTGATAGCCCCCAGAGCTATATTATAAGGGAAGCGCGGTGTACCCGAGACTCTCATCGAAAGTCCCCATTCTCCGTCGAGTGTCACCATCACCGGAACCTTCGCCTGACTCTGGGCAAGGTTTATGAGTGATGCATAGCTGTCAACGGTGCCTTTGCCGAGCAGAATCCCTCCCACGCCAAGTTCACCGGTCATGCGGCGGATAGTGGCACGGCCGGCTTCATTGTCGGAAATCACCAGATGAGGCACGAAGAGTTGTGCGACGCGCTGCTCAGGTGTCAGCGAAGCGTATACTGAATCAACCCACTGCTGACCCTGAGGCGACAGATTGTCGTCTACAAGCAGGGTTTCGCTGGTGGGGAGTTGCGATTGCGGTCCGCTGACCAGCATCAGCATCACAGCCGAAAGTAATTTTACTATCTGAAACATGACGGTAAGAAGTGTTAGTGGGTTGACTTTTGCCAGCGCGAGGTTGCGTCGGGTTTGATCTTGCGTCCGCGTCGTCCTTCGCGCAGGTGGGAAATCACATCGTCGTAGAGACGCGCCATACTCCCTTCGACGATTTTACCGCGGGTCAGAGGCGCCATGTAGTCGCCACCTTCGGCAAGGTAATCAATCGTGGATATTAGATAAATGCGGTCAGGATCGATTGGTTCACCATCTATCCTCACGTCGGTCGCTTTTTTGGTGTCGGGATCTATCGATGCTCTTACTCCCGAGCTGACACCGTCGCCACCGCGCGAGGCCATGACATCGAATGCGTCCATCAGGTCGCTACCCTTTATCTCGATCAGTACCACCTTGTTGTCGAATGGAAGCATCTCCATCAGCAATCCTTTTGTGACCGTTCCTTTGGGCAGGTCGCAGCGTATTCCGCCGCGGTTCATCAGTGCCAGATCAACCTTCCGACCGGCCATCGACGAACCTATTTCGTCGACAATGTCGCTGATCAGATTCACCAGCGGTGGAGTGCCGCGTCCCATCTTTGCCGTTGACACTGCGACTTTTATCGACAGGATCGAATCGACGGCATGGCGATAGGGCGCCAGCATGGCTTCATCGGCCTCCTGTATGAGTGGATCGAGGCGTCCGTTCACCGGTATCAGTGCCGACCTTATCTCTCCGTCAGGTTCGATCGTCACCACTCCGAGTTCGCGGCCCCAGCTTCCCGTCTGGGCTATCAGTATGGTGTCGCCGCTCGCATTTACTGCCTTCGATTCTGGCGATCCCGGAGCGATGCGGGTATGCGAGTGGCCCCCGATTATTATATCGATATCCTCCGATTGGCTGGCTATATCGCTGTCGTTGTATCCTGGGCCTGAACGGAAGCCTATATGAGTCATGGCCACTATCAGATCACACTTCTCGTTGTGGCGCAGGTGCCAGGCTGTAGCGTTGGCAGCCTTTATGCCGTCGAGATACCGTATTCCCTTATATTTTTCGGGCGAAACCAGCCCGTAGGGGTCAACGTTGATAGCGATCAGACCTATGCGGCGGCCGCCGATCTCGCGGATGTCGTAGGATCGTACTATGGTGTCGAGTGGGGTTGCTGACAGATCATAATTGGTCGACAGCAGAGTCGCGTTGGCCTGACTCCATTGATCTGCCAGTGCGCTCGTACCATTGTCAAGCTCATGATTTCCCATGATCTGGTAGTCGTAGCCCAGCAGGTTCATCATCTTTCTTTCAACCTCGCCGCCGAACAGGGTGAAGTAGACCGATCCTTGCACGGCATCGCCCGCGTCTATCAGCAGAGAGTTAGGTTCGGCGGCGCGGATGCTGTCGATCACCACCTTCCGGCGCAGGATACCACCTGTGTCATCGTCGGTCGGATCAATGTGGCTGTGGGTATCATTGGTGTGTATCAGGACTATACGTTCGGGCGATGTGGCGCCGGCAGTGATTGCCGAGGCCAGAATAGCAGAAGCAACAAGTGATTTCAGAAGATTCATCGGGATGGAAAATTTTCTACAAAATTACAATAAAAGCGGGGGTGCATGAATTTTTTTTGCAAAAAGTTTGGTCACGTCGCAAAAACAGCTTAACTTTGCACACGAAAACGCGAGAGAGCGTTAAAAACTGAAATGGCTCATTAGCTCAACTGAATAGAGCATCTGACTACGGATCAGAAGGTTACAGGTTTGAATCCTGTATGAGTCACTCTCATTCAATCAATCTAAAATAGCATTATGGCTCATTAGCTCAACTGAATAGAGCATCTGACTACGGATCAGAAGGTTACAGGTTTGAATCCTGTATGAGTCACCCAGCAGGCCGAAGCGCGTGAGCGTTCCGGCCTGCTGGCGTTTTTGTATCCTTCGTATCGGTGGCGAGCGGTCTGACTGGCCGTAAAAGAAAAACCGCGGGTGTGTTCTCTCGAAGTCCTCGCGGTCTAACCTAATCAAAAAGCTAATGCGGTTGTTTGAGTGGTGTCTATATATATAGACGGAAAAATGGACGGTTCGTTACATCCAATGTCAATTTTTTTTCAAAAAAATGAACACAGTTGTATAGAAACCGCAAAATGAGATAGGATATTTGTGAAATAGAAATGATTGTGTTAACTTTGCGCTTAAACCGATTATGACGTTTACCAATGACCAATAACAGAAAATACCTCATCGTACCGGGTCTCGTGGCTGTTGCCGCCACCGGTGTAGGGGTGTGCACCACGCAGTGTACTCCGGCCAAGGCTGCCGAGCATAAGCCTCTCAATATCGTGTATATTATGACTGACGACCATACGGCGCAGATGATGTCGGCCTACGACACTCGCTTTATGGAGACTCCCAACCTTGACCGTATTGCCAGCGACGGTGTGAAGTTTACCAACAGTTTCGTGGCAAACTCTCTGAGCGGTCCTTCGCGCGCCTGCATGCTCACCGGCAAACATTCGCATGCCAACGGTTTTACAGATAACGAGAACAGCGTGTTCGATTCCAGCCAGCCCACATGGCCGCGCTATCTTCAGGAAAACGGTTATCAGACAGCCCTGTTCGGCAAGTGGCACCTACATAATCTGCCACAGGGTTTCGACACTTGGGAG
The DNA here is from genome assembly GCA_014801735.1 of Bacteroides sp. Next base: position 13,876 of record JAAVDO010000010.1, read on the forward strand.
ATCGTGCCCGGTCAGGGTGACTATTGGAATCCCCGGTTCATCAAGCAGAGTGGTGACACCGTGGTGGAGCATGGCTACCTCACACACATGATCACCGACAAGAGTCTTGATTGGCTCGACAAGCGCGACAAGGATAAACCCTTTGCTATACTTATCCATCACAAGGCTATCCACCGCAACTGGCTTCCCGATACTGCCGATCTCGAACTTTTCGAAGACAAGACTTTTGCTCTGCCCGAGACTTTCTTCGACGACTACTCCGGCCGCGATGCTGCCAAGACTGCCGAGATGCAGATTGCCTGCAACGACCACATGGATCTGATCTACGACCTCAAGATGGATCATCCCGATTCTACCTCGCGCCTGAAATCCACATATCATGCTTTCGTCAACCGCATGGATTCTGCCCAGCGCGCCAGGTTCGAGGCCTTCTATCAGCCTATCCGCGACGATTTCCATTCCAGAAATCTTCAGGGCAAGGAGCTTGCCGAGTGGAAGTATCAGCGCTATATGAAGGATTATGCTAAGGTAGTCAAGAGTCTTGATGACAATGTGGGCCGTGTGCTCGACTATCTGCGCGACAACGATCTTCTTGACAACACTCTCGTGGTCTATACCAGCGACCAGGGTTTCTATATGGGCGAACACGGTTGGTTCGACAAGCGCTTCATGTATGAAGAGAGCCTGAACACCCCGCTCGTTATGCTCCTTCCCGAGGGCTATGACAAGCGCGGCGATATCACAGAGATGGTTCAGAACATCGACTATGGTCCCACATTCCTCGATATGGCCGGTGTGAAGGTGCCCGAAGATATGCATGGCGTTTCGTTCGCTCCGCTGTTGCGCGGCGAGCATCCTGCCGACTGGCGCGATGCTATCTACTATCACTACTATGAGTATCCTGCCGAACACATGGTGAAGCGTCACTATGGTGTGCGTGATTCCCGCTACAAACTGATGCATTTCTACAACGACATCGACAAATGGGAGCTTTACGATCTGCAGTCTGATCCTAATGAGCTCAACAATCTCTATGGTCAGCCGGGTTATGAGGAAGTAACCAAAACGATGCTCAAGAAACTCAAGAAACTTCAGGAAGAATACAACGATCCGATCCGCGAAACCTATCCTATTGATGTAGAATGAGGATATATCTTAATAAACTGAAAGCGGCGACCCTTCTGGCAGTGCTTGCCACTGTCTGGGCCGCCGCTTCGGCGTCGGTTCCCGGAGCCGACGGTACCGAAACCCGTCATGGTTTGCTTGTTAGCTATAAGGAAGATTCTTTCCGCGACATGGCGGCCCGGAGATATGACCGGAGTCCGTTTTACATGCGGATCGACTGTGTCGGCGACAGCACTACTGTTAAGTTGCCTGCTGAATGGCGCGGTTGCCGTGTGATTCTCGGTATCGACACCCCGTCCGATCCTGCCGGCACTCTTGATTTCAGTGTCAACGGCTGTCGCCTGGGTTCTACTCAGCCCGGACGTTGCCAGTGGGAGATTACCGACTATGTGACCCCTGGCGAGAAAGTCAGCCTTAATCTCCCTGGTCTTGGCGACCGCCCTCGCCATCTCTATGCTTATGCCACGCCCAAGAGGGTTTATGTTGGTAGCTATACCCTCGATACGCGTCTTGTGCCCGCATCGACTGTTAAGGGAAAGCCCTCGGGCGAGATGAAACTTGATATTGTGCTTGGTGGTATCAGCAAGAAGCAGCAGGACATTGCCCTCGAATATATGCTTTTCGACGATAGTCGTCATCAGGTGGCGGCAGGCCGTGCCGACGCTTCGCCCCGTCTCGGATTCAAGGCTACTATCCCCGATATCAGACCGTGGAACACCGAATCGCCCGAACGCTATATGCTGGCTATAATCCTTCGTGACGATCGCACCGGTGCTCATATCCAGACTGTGGGTACCCCGATTCGCTTCGCCGATATGCAGGGGAGCACTCGTGGCATTTTTACGCTTGACGGACGCCCGCTGAGTGGGCGCCTTGCCGTTGTCGATCCAATGCCTGACTCGCGCAGTGCTCGCGAGCTCCTTGCAGCCCAGCTTCATGCCGGTGGTGCCAATATGGCCGCCTCATCCTGGGCCGATCCCGATTGGGAGGACATTTGCGAGGCTCAGGGAATCATAGCCTTCAATAGTGCCGAGGCCCCGGTCGATGGAATTACTGTCGATGGCTCTGCCCGTCAGTGGGGTTATCTTGTCAGAGGCTTCTCGCCTGTCGCCGTGGAGCTGATCGATACCCTTGCTCTGGGCATTGATGTGACTAATAGGCTCGACTACGGTTCGCTCGATGACTATCGCCTTGATTGGGAACTTACCGACCTTAGAGGCGTGTCGCTTGACAGTGGCAAGGGAATCGCTCTGTCCGTTAATCCCGGCGAAAAGTCTCGTGTCACGCTGGGCTCGTCGCCACTGGCAGCATCCCATGGCGAGGCGTTGCTTAATCTCAACTGGCGCCGTGTTGTTGATGGTGTCCGCATAGTCGACCAGCAGATTGAAATCTCCTCCACGGCTCCGCGCCAGTTGTTTGAACCTAAATACCAGAAGCTGAAAACCGGCAAAAATATGTACCAGGCAAAACGCACTGTTGTTCAGTCTAATGCTTCTGCTGGTAGGCTTGATCTCCTGGATCTCGGTGGTTGGGAGGTCGATATCACCGGTATCGGTATTTCATCCGGCGGTGCTGACCACAATGCGGTCTACGACAAAAATACACGCCTCCTGACTGTTGGTGGCGTGACCTATGGCATAGATATCGATGGTGCGCTGATCATTGATTCCCATGGCAAAGATATCAGTATGACCATTCCGTCCGATATGGCCGAGCGTATCATGTATATGGGACGTGGCCCCGGTCATTCGCCCGCTTCCGAGCCTGTTAACCGTGCCCGTGTATCGCTCAATCGCTCTACTCCTGCCATTGAGCGCGACGAACACGGTATGCCTATAAGCCACAGCGACACGCGTTATCTTGTTACGGCCAATGGCTCCGGAACCCCTGTGATGCGTATTGATTCATCTTTGCCTTTTGAATTTTCCGTTTCATCATCGTCACCGGGTAGCGACGTGAACCTCACGCTCAGCGGCAAGGGGCTTATCCGGATTGTCCCGCTCAGGCATTAATCGCGCCTACCGCCCATTGTTTGTCACACGGAAGGAAGCTCGTGGATCTTCGCAAGGATATCTACAGCTTCCTTTACTGTTGGCACATTGGCTATTGCGAAGCTGCGGCGCCCGTCTTTCTCGCGTATGCGTATGCGCCGGGGATTGTCGCTCAGGTATTTCAGTATCCGTCCGAAAGCCTTGCTGTTATAATACGCCTTGTTAGTCTCGTCAACAAAGTGAATATACATCGTCTCTTGCTTCAGTACCACCTTCTCTATACCCAGGCTCCGGGCCAGGCGGCGCAGACGTGGAATCCGCAGCAGTTCGGCTGTGACGTCGGGAATTTTTCCGAAGCGGTCGATCAGTCTGTCGCTGAAGGCCTTCAGGTCAGATTCGCGTTCTATCGAGTCGAGTTCGCGGTAAAGCGAGATTCGCTCGCTTGCCTGCGGAACATATTCCGGCGGTAGCAGCAGTTCCATATCGCTCTCTATGGTGCAGTCGGCCACGAATTCCTGTTCTTCATCGGGCGCGTCGGCTCCCGCCACTTTGCCCTCTGTCGTGAGGTCGGCAAACTCTTCGGTGCGAAGCTCTGTCACGGCCTCTTTCAGAATCTTTTGATACGTTTCATAACCCAGATCGGCTATGAAACCGCTCTGTTCGGCTCCGAGCAGATTGCCTGCGCCGCGTATGTCCAGATCCTGCATGGCGATGTGGATACCGCTTCCGAGGTCGCTGAAACTCTCTATCGCCTGAAGCCTGCGCCTGGCTGTGGGCGAGAGCGGATTACCCGGCGGAACAAGCAGATAGCAGAATGCCTTGCGCGAACTGCGTCCTACTCGTCCGCGAAGCTGGTGTAGCTCGCTTAGACCGAAGTTCTGGGCGTTGTTTATTATTATTGTGTTGACGTTTGGCATATCTATTCCGCTTTCGATAATTGTTGTCGAGAGCAGAATATCATAGTCGTGGTGTGCGAAGTCGATTATCGTCTTCTCCAGAGCTTCTGGCGACATCTGCCCGTGACCTACTACCATGCGGGCGTCAGGAACAAGTCTTTTCACCTTCGCTTCGAGGTCATGAAGCCCCTCGATTCTCGGATTGACGATAAACACCTGACCACCTCTCGACATTTCGAAGTTTATCGCCTCGGCAAGCACATCGTCGCTCATTGAGTCGACCGATGTGATTATAGGATGTCGGTTGGGCGGGGGTGTGTTGATCGAACTCAGATCGCGAGCCCCCATCAGCGAGAACTGTAGTGTTCGCGGAATCGGCGTTGCGCTCATCGTCAGCGTATCGACATTGGTGCGTATCTGTTTCAGACGCTCCTTCACAGCCACGCCGAATTTTTGTTCCTCGTCCACTATCAGCAGCCCGAGATCCTTGAACTTCACGTTCTTGCCTATCAGCTTGTGAGTACCTATCAGTATGTCGATTTTCCCGTCGGCCAGGTCGGCAAGTATCTGTTTTGTCTCTTTGGCGGTGCGCGCACGCGACAGATAGTCTACTCTCACCGGAAAGTCTGCCAGTCGTTTGCTGAATGTGTTGAAATGCTGGAATGCCAGCACCGTTGTCGGCACCAGCACTGCTGTCTGTTTGCCGTCTACGGCGGCCTTGAATGCCGCGCGTATCGAAACCTCGGTCTTGCCGAAGCCCACGTCGCCGCATATCAGGCGGTCCATCGGCTTGTCACTTTCCATATCGGCTTTCACGGCCTGTGTGGCAGTCAGCTGATCAGGTGTATCCTCATATATGAACGAGGCCTCAAGCTCATGCTGCAGATAGCTGTCGGGTGCAAATGCGTGTCCTTTCTGTTCGCGCCGCGCGGCATACAGTTTTATCAGGTCGCGGGCTATATCCTTCAGTTTGTCCTTTGTCCGGTCCTTAACCTTCTGCCATGCTCCTGTACCGAGTTTGTTGATCTTGGGCGCCACTCCCTCCTTGCCGCGATATTTGGCGAGCTTGTGTAGCGAGTGGATCGACACGAATATCATGTCATCGTTGGCATAGAGAAGCTTTATCATCTCCTGGGTGCGTCCGTTCACCTGCGTGCGGTAGAGTCCCGCGAACCGTCCTACTCCGTGATCTGTATGCACTATGAAATCACCAGGTTCTATTGCTGAAAGCTCTTTGAGCGACAGGGCCAGCTTGCCGCTCCGGGCGCGGTCGCTCTTGAAGTTGTATTTATGGAATCGGTCGAATATCTGGTGGTCGGTGAATATGCATGTTTTGCGCTTCTTGTCGGCAAACCCTTCATGAAGTGTGGCCATCACGGGTATGAAGCTGATGTCGTCGCCGCGGTCGGCGAAGATAGTGCGCAGGCGGTCGGTCTGCTTCTCGCTGTCGCTCAGTATATAGAGCTTACACCCTTCCTCGGCCAGCTTTTTGAACGATTCCGCTATCAGGTCGAAATTCTTGTGATATATCGCCTGAGGCGAGCATCCGAAATCTATCATCGGCTTCGGCGCTTTCTTCTCCGGCGCTGCTGCCGCGGTGAAGTGAATATGGCGCCGCTGATACCACGACTGGGCGAACAGCTCTGCGTCTACAACATTTTTCATTGCGTCGGGATCTCCCTCGTCGGCAAGCATTGCGCTTTCGCTGAATGTCTCCGCTCCTATAGCCTTCACTCTTTCAAGGGTGAAGCGGGCGTCGCGCGATGCTATCATCGTCCCTTCGGGCAGATAGTCGATCAGCGAGCGGCCTTTGGTGCTGTTGGCCATGTTGGCGCTTATCGCAACTTCATCCATTCGCCTCTCCGACAGTTGGGTCTCGATGTCGAATGTGCGTATCGAGTCAATATCGTCGCCGAAGAAGTCGAGTCTCACCGGCAGCTCCAGACTGTAGCCGAATATGTCGAGAATCGAACCTCTCACGGCAAAGTGTCCCGGCTCATACACATAATCCTCTTCCTTGAAGCCCATCTCGCGCAACCGGTGTATGGCCTCGGTCATATCCATTGTTGCTCCTTTGCGGAATCGCAGGGTCGCTTTTTCTACCTCGTCGGGATCCGACACTTTCTCGGCAAGTGCCTCAGGATAGCTCACAACGAATCTCAGCGCTTTGTCGCCCGAGGCTATCCTTGCCAGAGTCTCCGTGCGCAATATCTGCTGTGGAGCGTCTGTGCGCCCGTATTTTATATCCCGTTTGTAGCCGCTCGGCATTATCGCCACGGCTTCTTCACCGCATATTCTGGTCAGGTCGTGAAACAGGTAGCCCGCATCGTCCATCGTGTCGCCGGCAACCAGCATCAGCCCTCCATCGGGGAGCGTCGTTTCTGCCAGAGCCATGGCCGCCGACGATCCCGCCAGTCCGTACAGATATATGTCGCTTATCGTCTTGTCGGCTATAGCTGTCCCAAGGGCTTTGCCTCGCGCACCGCTCATAAATCCTGCCGCAAGCGACTGTAGGGTCGCCTGCGGTGTCTTGTCACTCTTTCCCGCCATGTGTCAGTCAGTCTGCTTTTACGGCTTTAGGCGAGAGCAGTTCGCGGTAGCGTGCCGGATCTTTTAGCACGGCGGCAGCCGCATCTACGCCCGGATCCTTTTTGAGCGAGTTCATGATCTCCCCCTTGGTATAGTAATACAATCCTATTATCTCTCGCGCCAGATATGGCTCTATGCTGCTGCGGTTGGCGTCAAGGTCGTGTGACAGCGAGTGCTTGAGCATGGCGTTGAGGCGGTCGAACTCGGCGCTGACGCTGTCGTTCATATATCCTTCCACTTTGGCTGCCTCGCGCAGATTCTTGAGCATCTGTTCGCACACCTTGTCATAGTTGAATCGCGCCGAGTCGATTGATTCCTTGAATCCTTCATATATCTCGTCGGTGATCACAAATTCCTCGGGTGCCGCGATAGTGGGATGTGTTGCCGCATACTTCATTGCGTAGTCGGCTGCCCAGTTGTCGCGCACCACGTTATATGTCAGTCGGCTTATATCCGGATAATCTACTTTCACATCGGGAACTATGCCGCCGCCGTCGCGCACCTTTCTGCCGTTGGCTGTCGTGAATTCGTTGGTCAGGCTGTCGGGTATGCGTCCTGCCGATCCGTCGGGATTGCGGTGAGAGTAGTCTATGGCCTGGATGAGGCGTCCGCTGGGAATATAATATTTGGCGGTCGTTACTTTCAGCATTCCCTCATATGGCATCGAGTAGGTGGTCTGCACCAGTCCTTTGCCGAACGACCGCGAACCGGCTATCACGGCTCTGTCAAGGTCCTGAAGCGCGCCGGCGGTGATCTCCGATGAGCTTGCTGTGCCTCCGTCTACCAGCACCACCAGCGGCATGTCAGCGCTTACTATCGGGCGCGATGTGGTCCTATATATTTTCTCGTTAAGCACTCCTTTGCCTCGTGTGCGGAGCACCTCGGTGCCTTTCGGTACGAAATAGCCCACTATCTCGACTGCCTCTTCAAGCAGGCCGCCCACATTGCCGCGAAGGTCCAGTATCAGACCCTTTACCTCTGGATTGGCTGTCAGGCTCTGAAGGGCTGCTTTCACTTCGTCGCCCGATTTCTCGTTGAAGCCTGTCAGGGCGATATAGCCTATGTTGTCGTGGGTCACCCCGTAGTATGGCACAGCTGGATTCGTGATTTTCTTTCGTTCTATGTCGAAGTCAAGAATTGAGTCTTCTACGAACGGACGGATCACCCTTACGTTTACATGCGTTCCGGGTGTACCCTTCAGGCGTTCGCTCACCTTGTCGTTGGTCAGTCCCGTCACGGTGTCGCCGTCTATTGTCAGGATCAGGTCGCCCGCTTTCAGTCCTGCTATGGCTGCGGGTGAATTTTCTTGCGGTCCGGCTATGATGGTACCTCGCGGTGTCTGGCGTATGTATGAGCCTATGCCGCCATACTCTCCCGTTGTCATGGTGCGGAATTCGGTCTGCTCCTTGCGGGGCATGTACTCCGTGTAGGGGTCCAGATCGCTGAGCATTGCGTCGATGGCTGTGTTGATCGCTTTCTCGATATCTATGGAATCCACATAGGCCATCTGTATTTGCTTCACAACCTCGTTGAAAATCTCCAGATTGCGGGCTACGTCTACTTTCTTCGAACGTGTTGCGCGCCCGGGCAGGGCTGCGCTCAGGGCCAGCGCTGCGGTGGCCAGATATACGGCATATTTCTTCATATTCGTCTTCTTTCTTGGTGTGAACTTCTGTCTTGTCGGAATTTCTCCGCTAAGTTACGCATTATTATAACACTAAAGCGTGAATAAAGGTCAAATTTCTGTTTTCTTGAAATTTTTTTTCGAAAAATATTGCACAGTCCAATTTTTTGCCTTAACTTTGCACCGCAAAAGTTCAAGAGAGGACTGCAATTCCTGCTTCAGTAGCTCAGTTGGTTAGAGCACCTGACTGTTAATCAGGGGGTCGTTGGTTCAAGCCCATCCTGAAGCGCTACTTCAAATAGTTTATATCAGGCTTCAGTAGCTCAGTTGGTTAGAGCACCTGACTGTTAATCAGGGGGTCGTTGGTTCAAGCCCATCCTGAAGCGCCGGATCGCCGCATCGTCCTTTTGGTCGTTGCGGCGATACTGTTTTATGTCGATCCCTTATGCGCTATCGCTGTTGATGTCAATAATTTCAGAGTTCGCTGCAATGTGGCTGCAATTTCTTGCCCCTGCATTGGTTTGTTTCACAAAATTAGCCTATATTTGTTGTCGGGTAGTGCGTACCTGCCCCTAACATAACTTTTTTCCTATTTTCCGCCATGAAACGCAATTTTTTGTCACTTCTCTTCATCCTCGTTTCTATCGCTTCGGCGTTTGCCGACCTCCCTTTCCGTCAGCACAGGTTTGACCAGTTCAAGGCTCTTCCCCTTGCCGACAGTACTATAGTGTTTTTCGGAAACTCCATAACCAATATGCACGAATGGTGGGAAGCATTCGGTTCGGAGCAGAAGGTGCTCAACCGCGGAAACTCCGGAGCCATGACTCCCGAACTCCTCGAAAATATCGGCACCGTGATTGCTCTCCACCCCTCGAAGTTGTTCATCGGTATCGGTACTAACGACCTCGGCACAGCCTCCCTTGCTCAGCCCGACAGCGTAGCCGGTCGCATAGCTCGCATGGTCGAGCTCGTCCGCACCGGTTCTCCCGCCACCGAAATCTACGTCCAGTCGATTCTGCCCAGCCGGGTAGGCATACGCACTCTCGATGCTATCAAGGCCACCAACGCCCGTGTTAAAGAGCTCGTTGAGCCCCTCGGCGCTACATACATCGATCTTTTCGACGATCTTGCGGCCATCCCCGAAAAGACTGTCTCCTACGATGGCCTGCATCTTACCTCCAAGGGCTACGCTATATGGCTCAATAAGATAGCACCCATTGTCGGCCTCACTCCGATCTATACTCCCGAAATGGTCGAAAACAATGGCGGCATTCCTAACAACTCTTTCGGAATGCGAAACACCTACTTCAGCGCCTATCCGGTACATTCTTCCGACGTCCTCATCATGGGCGACGAGATGATTCACGGCGGCGAGTGGCATGAACTTCTTGCCAATCCCTCGGTCAAGAACCGTGGCACCGGCTGGGGCTACGGTGGCATATCGTTGCAGAACTGGATCAACAGTGTTGAAGCTATTCTCGATACCAACGGTAACAAGGAGGCTCCCTCGAAGATTCTTCTTTACGTCGGTACCCAGCCTCTTTATGCCAAGAACGCCGATATGCAGGCCATCATCGCCGACTATAAGGCTCTGATCGAAAAAATCCGTCAGTACGCTCCCGCATCTAAAACCCGTATCGAGCTGCTGTCCCTCATTCCGCGCACCCTGGCCGCCGACAACGATTCCCTTACTATCCCGTTCAACAATCTTCTGAGCTCGCTCGTTTCCGACGATGCCAACATCGGCTATATCGACATCTTCACACCCCTTGCCCTCAACGACCATTCCGCCGACAGCACCCTTGTCGACTCCCACAACTATCTTACCGGTCGTGGCTATGGAGCGGTAGCCCGCACTATCGCCCCCTTCGTTCCCGGTTCCAAAGCTCGCTGCCCCAAGTGCATCGAGGCCACCTACAACGCCATTTCCGCCGCCACCCCCGCCGCTTGCATTCCGACAGAAAATGAGTGCCATTAATATTTTTTTGCTACCCGTTTGCCCTCCGGTTCCGATAATTTGACTAACTTTGTTTTACAAGTCAAAATCAGTTAACCGAATTATAAACCAACACTAAAGTACACAATCAATGGGACTTTTTGATAAAATTTTCCAGCAGGTGCCCGAAGAAGACAAGCTCACCAAGCAGGAAGCCTTCGCAGGCATAGCTCTTGCCATGGCTGGTGCCGATGGCAGCATCGCCCAGTCCGAGTGGGACGGTATCGTGAACTATATCCGTCGTCTCCGTCTTTACGACAACTTCTCCGGTCCTGCTTTCGACAAGATGTTCGACAAGCTCTTCCGCATCCTCAAGAATCAGGGTGCCAGTTCTCTTGTTTCATCCTCTATAAAGGGCCTTCCCGAAGATCTCAAGCTCACGGCTTTTGCCTGCGCCGTTGATATCGCTCTGGCCGATGGCGTTCTTGAGGATGAAGAAAAAGACATCATCAACCAGCTTGCCGAGACCCTCGAGATTCCCGAGCAGACAGCCGTTTCGATCATCGAGGTCCTCATCATCAAGAACAAAGCCTGAACTCACTCCTGTCCATCTTATCTCCGGCCGCCCCGTCTCATCCACCCGGCGTCCGGATTTTTTATTCCTACACCCCGCCGTCTCATCTCCCAAACCTCACTCATTCATTGAGTATTTTGACTTTTATTATGACAGATATTGAGAGTAGTGGGTGCATAATTTGAAAAAGGCCACAAAACCTTGCGATTTTGTGGCCTTTTCTGTGATCCGGATGCGACTCGAACGCATGACCGTCTGCTTAGAAGGCAGATGCTCTATCCAGCTGAGCTACCGGACCCCTTTTTATTTGCGTTTGCAAAGATAGTCATTTTTTGTTGTCTCTGCAAAAAAAATGCCATTTATCAGCTTGTCGGCTGATTCACAGTGTGTCGAGCACAGCCCTGATTTTCTCGTATGTCGTCAGTCTTGTCGGCACGAGCGGCAGCCGTAATTCGTTTTCGATGTAGCCCATGGCGTTGAGCACGCATTTCACGCCCGCAGGATTGCCGTCTACAAACAGCAGTGAGAACAAGTCGGTGAAGCGGTGATGAATCGTCCTTGCTGCGTCATAGTCTCCTTGCAGCGCCAGGCGCACCATCTTCGAGAATTCTCGCGGGAAAGCATTGCCTATCACCGAGATGACTCCAACGGCTCCGAGCGTTATCAACGGAAATGTTATCCCGTCGTCGCCGGATATCACCATGAATTCCGGTTTCTTGTGCTTTATGATCTCGTCCATCTGGCTTATGTTGCCCGATGCCTCTTTGATGCCGATTATGTTTGAGAAATCGTTGGCCAGTTTCAACGTCGTCTCTGCAGTCATATTCACACCCGTGCGTCCCGGCACGTTATAGAGTATCACCGGCAGCGGCGATTCGCGTGCTATCGCCGCATAGTGTTCATATATGCCTTGTTGCGAGGGTTTGTTATAGTAAGGAACAACGCTCAGTATCGCGCTGTAGGCCGACAGGTCCATCGACTTGAGTTCGTTGACTACAGCCTGAGTGCAGTTACCGCCGCAGCCTATCACCAACGGAACTCGGCCTGCAACTCTCTCTGCAACAAACCGGCGTATTTCTGCACGTTCCTCTTGGGTCAGTGCCGGCGTCTCTGCGGTAGTGCCCAGCACTACCAGATAATCGCTGCCGCTGCGTATCTGATATTCTAATAGTCGGGCAAGGGCATCGAAATCTATCGATTTGTCACTCTTGAACGGAGTGATCAGGGCTACGCCCATCCCTTGTAAATTTATTCGCGCCATATAGGGGTGAATTGAGTTCTTTGTGCAAATTTACGCAATCTCCGTTAATTTACTCGCCTCCAGCTCCACATTTTTTCATTTCCCCTGATGATTTGCCATCTTCTTCCCGATTTTCATGAGATTTCGTTGCAATCCTTTCAGTCCGGCTCTTGACAGGGGTGAGAACCGGAATTTTCGGTTGAATGCCGAGCTGCTCATGCTGTTCAGTGTCTGCACGTCGAGTTCCAGCACTCTTGGGTCGGGGGCAAGATCTTCTATAGCTGTGGGTTTGCTGCGTGGTGCCGGGCAGATGTCTATACATCTTTCACAGCCGAACAGGCTACCGTGCAGATCAGTGCCCTCAGGTAGCTCGCCCCGGTGTTCGATTGTCAGATAATTTAGACATAGGCGGCTGTCTATCGTGCCGTTTCCTTTCAGCGCCCCGGTCGGGCATATCGCCACACACTTCCTGCAGTTTCTGCATCCTTCTCTGAAATAGCTTTTGCCATCACTTCTTCCACTCTCTTCAAGCTCGGCTGTTGTCAGAATTGTGACAAGAAACACCTTGCAACCGGCTCCGGGCACATATATCTGACAGTTCATCCCTATCCTGCCTACCCCGGCCTTTACCGCCCAATATCTTTCGGCAAGCGGAGCTGAGTCGACGCATATCCTTGCTTTCTCTCCGCGGCTCTCAAACAGCTCAACCACTTGGCGTAGTCTTTCTTTCAGCACAAAGTGATAATCCTTGCCAAGCGCATACGAAGCTATCGGCAGTTTCGGATCCGAGTCTTTGTCGCCATACACGAATGCTGCCGAGATCACCGATTTAGTACCTTCAAGCAGATTCGCCGGATTGCTTCTGATACCCTCGTTACGGCTCAGATAATCCATTCCCGCAGCGTTTCCCTCCGAGATCCATCGCGAGTAAGCGGTCAGTTCCTGCTCGTCGACGGTTCCCGACCGTGCTATGCCCCAGTGGCACGCGCCGCTCGCCGCCATCAGTGCGGCTATATCCTTGTCACATCTCGATTGGCAGCAGCTCATAACCTTCCTCTATCAGCCAGTCTATTGCTTTCGGCAGTGCCTCCTGAAGATTGGACCATGCCTTCAGCGAGTCATGAAACACTATGATCGACCCGTTTCTGGCATAATGCCTTACGTTTGCAAACACCTCATCCGGATTCAGATGTTTCGAATAGTCGCGAGTCACCAGGTCATACATCACCATGTTGTAATGATGTTTCACGGCTCTGCTTTGGCTCCACCTCAGCAATCCGTGGGGCGGTCTGAACAGTGGGCTGTCGATCAGCCTGTCGGCTTCCGTTATGTCCCTCAGATAGCGAGTGGTGGTCGTGTCGCGGCCCTGCAGGTGGTGCATGGTGTGGTTGCCATAGCTATGGCCCTCGGCTTTGATCCGTTCAAACAGCTCCGGATGACGCCTCACGTTGTCACCCACCAGAAAAAATGTCGCCTTTATGCCCCGTTGGGCAAGCAGGTCAAGCACCCAGGGCGTCACCTCCGGTATCGGACCATCGTCAAATGTCAGATAGGCCACTTTCCGGCCCTTACGCTTTATTCGCCAGATCCCTTCCGGAAACAGCAGCCTGTATAACAGTGGGGGTTGTTCTATCAGCATGATCTTTTTGTGTGGGCCTCCTTAGCCCGCCGGTCAACAATACAGCCGGCCCGTTTCACTTTCAAGTTTGTGGGCCGGCTGTATTTTTGTCCGATGTTTACTGGCGTGGCGCGGGGCCTCCTGTCAGTTCGGTTTTCACTTGTTCTTGCTCTGAGCCTGTATGGCTGCCAGACGTCCCAGGTTCACGCCCTTTGCTTCCAGGCGTTTCTCTATTTCGTCTATGTCGCCGCCATAGAACATGTAGTCCTGCAGAAGATCTATGAAGAATATGCGGTCGATATAGTGGTCAACACTTGTCAGCATACCATACTGATACGGATTCAGGCTCTGATAATACAGTATGTTGGTGGCAAACTCGTCTATTTCATTGCTGTATAGCCTCCTGGCTTCTTCTGTCAGTTTCTCGTTGCCTGTCACTTCTCCGAGGCGGCCATACATATCGGCCATTGGCTGGCCTATGCTCCAGCCGTAAGGCTGGGCTGCTGCCGGCAGTTTTTCCTGAATCAGGTTCAGCACGTTCTCAGCCTTCTTGAAGCGTTCCATGGCGGCTGCCGATGTCACCACTGTGGCCGTGTCGCTGATTCCTTCCGACTTGGCTATCTGTACGCCTTCGTTATACAGCGCCTGTGCAAGGTCGAGCAGGGCGGAGCGGTGGGTGGTGACCATTCTGCGTACGGTCTCGTCGAGATATATCTGACCCGGTTCTGTCACCTTGTCCAGTCCTCCCCACACGAACTTCTCTGTCACGTTGCGATACATCTTGTCTGTATCGGCCGTGGTCATTTCCGTCGGGTTCAGGAACGGTGTTACCTCGTATGCCAGACCCGTGTTCTTCATATACGGAGTCAGGCCCAGATAATAGCGCTCCGGCACTGTCGTTGCGAAATACACCGGTCTGTTCCATCCATTCGCCGCCGAGGTCGAGAGCATGTCCAGGGCTATTACCTGGCTCAGTGTCGCGCCCGAGCTGCCTCTTGCCAGGTTGGTGGTGAGCACCTCTTCGGCTGCCGGGGCTTCCTCGGGTCTGATTCTGCCCGATGCGATCAGGGCCGCCGTGTCGACGGGTATGTAGACAGCTGGATACTTCATTTCTGTCACGTCATATACTGCATTGTATGCCTCTGGCGAATACAGGTTGCGCAGTGCTGCCTGTGCGTCTACATAGTGGGTGGTATCCGCATTCAGGAAGTAGTTATACTGCATTCTGTCGTATGCGTAGTTGGCCGGTTTCGCCTGAAGGGCTATGCCCGGTGCGTCATACGACGGACGTATGATCTGGTTCACATACCAGTCAGTGGTCAGATAGCTCAGATTCACTACCTTCACATCGGTTCTCATGCCCTCTACCTCCTGGGCATACCACAGTGGGAAGGTATCGTTGTCGCCGTTGGTGAAGATTATGGCGTTTTCGTCAAGCGAGTTCAGATAATTGAATCCGAAGTCGCGAGTCGTGTAGCGTCCCGAGCGGTCATGGTCGTCCCATGTCTGTGACACCATCTGCAGTGGCACGGCTATTCCTACGGCGAGTGCTATTATCGAGGCACATAGCCGTGAGGCCGGCTTCATTGTCTTGTCTTTCTTGTCTTTGGGGAATATCTTCAGCAGCAGGCGCCACAGGGCTACTACTCCAAGTCCCACCCATATCGAATATGCGTAGAAGCTGCCCGCGAAGGCATAGTCACGCTCGCGCACCTGTGCTGGCGTTTGGTTCAGATATATCACGATCGCTATACCCGTCATGAAGAACAGGAAGAACACCACCCAGAACTGTTCTATGCCCCGTTTCGAGGTGAAGGCCTGCCAGCTCAGCCCAAGTATGCCCAGCAGCAGCGGCAGCATGTAGAACACGTTGTGGCCCGCGTTTCCTTCTCCTTCGCCGTAGGGCAGCAGGCTCTGGTCACCCAGGCGCGGTGTGTCGATCAGGGGTATGCCCGATATCCAGTTGCCGTGGTTTATCTCGCCCTGGCCCTGAATGTCGTTCTGGCGTCCCGCGAAGTTCCACAGGAAGTAGCGCCAGTACATGTGTATAAGCTGATATCTCAGGAAGAAACCCAGATTCTCGGCAAATGTCGGCTTGCTCATAAGCTGTGTCTGCAGAGGCTTGCCGTCGGTGTCAACTATTACGGTGGCCTCTACCGGTGTGCCGGTGAAGTTCACCCAGTCGCGGTATGCCGTCCTGTGTTCGTCGGCGCTGCTGTATATGCGCGGGAAAAGCATGTTGAGCTCCGGCGTCATCTTGTAGTCTTTCTTGTGGCCGGTCATCACGTATTTGTCCGGATCCTCGGGATTCTCTTTCACGGCCTTGGCATACAGTGCCTCGCCTTCGTCTATGATAGGCACTGTGTTGTTGCCCTGAAGCGTGTAGAGCGGACGCGAATTTATTGTCTGGCCATACAGCAGCGGCCTGTCGCCATACTGTTCGCGGTTCAGGTAGGAGCTCAGCGCAAACACGTTGTCGGGCGAGTTCTGGTTCATCGGTGTCGATGCGCTCGATCTGATCAGAAGGAGTGCATACGACGAGTAGCCGAAGAATATCACCATGATGCTCAGCGCTGCCAGTGTCAGGATTCTCACCGGAAGCCTCTTCACCTTCCAGAGATATAAGATCAGCGCTGCCAGCAGGATTATGCCCAGCAGTATTCCCGAACCTATCATCAGCATGCCCGAGAGTATTGTCATGACCACAAACGATACCTTCATCATCAGCGGATTGCGCTGTTTGTAGAATTCGCTGACACACCATACGAAGCTGGCCACCAGAACTATAGCATATATCAGCGTGCCCATATTGTAGCTCATGCCCAGCGTGTTTACACAGAACAGCTCGAAATACTGCGCCATCTCGATGAAGCCCGGCACCAGTCCGTAAAGTATCAGGGCCACGATCACAAATGATATCAGCAGTGCTGTCAGCGATCCCTTGCCTGTGGTCTCTTTCCACTTGCGGAAATATACCACCAGCACGATAGCCGGTATGCAGAGCAGGTTTAGCAGGTGTACCGCTATCGAGATGCCGATCACATAGGCTATCAGCACCAGATATTTGTCGCTGTGCGGTTGGTCGGCTCTCGTTTCCCATTTCAGGATGAGCCAGAACACCAGTGCCGTGCAGAACGACGAGAAGGCGTAAACCTCACCCTCTACGGCCGAAAACCAGAATGTGTCGCTCCAGGTATACACCAGCGCGCCGCATATTCCAGATCCGAATATGGCTATCAGCTTCGGCAGCGATATGCTTGTCGCGTCGTCTTTCACCAGTAGCCGCTTGGCCAGATGGGTGATTGTCCAGAAGAGCAGGAGTATTGTTCCCGCGCTCAGCAGGGCCGACATCGCGTTCACTGCCATCGCAACCTTGCTCACGTCGCCGCCCACGAAGTTGATGAATGTTCGGGCTGCGAGCATGAATATCGGGTTCCCCGGCGGGTGACCCACTTCGAGTTTGAAGCCTTGAAGAATGAACTCCGGACAGTCCCAGAAGCTGGCGGTTGGCTCTATCGTCATCAGATAGGTTGCTGCGGCTATCGCAAAGCAGAGCCAGCCCAGAATGTTGTTTACAAGATTGTAGCGTTTCATTGCGCGGTCGGTTCCTCATCGCTGGCGGCGTCCGGTCCTGTCGCCGTCATCTGCGGAACGGGTTAGTGATTAACTGTTAATTGGATTCTTTTGATCGGTTTGAGCCTGGCTGTTGGCCGCCTGGCCTATTGACCGCAAATTTACGCATTTTTCTTCAATAGGGGGGGGTTCACCTGCCCCTAACGTTCTGAAAAATTCTAAAAATCCGGTTTTTCGTCTTATCTTTGCGCTGTTCTTCATCCTTTTCCCATGATCACCCATATCAGTTTCCCCCTCTCCGCCCGCTCCCGCGAGCTGCCGTTCTATCTTGCTGCCGAGGAGTTTGCGGCGCTCTCTCTGCCTGTCGGGTCCGACTATTTCTTCATGTGGCGCGTGCGTCCGACCGTCATAA
Source organism: Bacteroides sp. (assembly GCA_014801735.1). The sequence continues at coordinate 31,454 of JAAVDO010000010.1, forward strand.
TCGGCCGCAACCAGATGTTTGAGTCCGAGGTCAATGCCGCCTATTGCCGCGACAACGATATAGACATCTGCCGCCGCAAGAGCGGGGGAGGCTGTGTCTACGCCGATCTCTCCAACATCATGTTCAGCTTCATCACCGACTGCGGCCCCGACCTCTCTTCTACCTTTGCCGCCTATACCGCCCGTGTGGCCGCCATGCTCCGCTCGCTTGGCATCGACGCTACGGCCGGCAGCCGCAATGATGTGACCGTTGGCGGCCGCAAGGTCTCCGGAAATGCCTTCTACCGTCTGCCGGGTGGCCGCAGCATAGCCCACGGCACTATGCTTTTCGATGTCGACATTGAGCGGATGATGAATGCCATAACTCCCTCCCGCGTCAAGCTCGAATCAAAGGGTGTCAGCTCGGTTCGCTCCCGCGTTACCTCCGTCCGCGAGTTCCGTCCCGACCTCACTATCGACGCATTCATGGACTATGCGCGCACTTTCATGAGCGATGGCGACCTCTCCCTGTCTGCTGCCGATATTGCCGTGATCGAGCGCATCGAGGCTCCTTATCTCACCGACCGCTGGCTGCTCGGCAAGAGCCCGCGCGGATCGCTCTCTCTCTCCCGCCGTATCGATGGTGTCGGTGATTTCGCTTTCGACCTCGTTATGCGCGGTGGCGTCATCGAGGATATCAATCTTGCGGGCGATTTCTTTCTCCTTGCCGACCTCGATACCTCTCTGCTCCGATTCCTCCGCGGTGCGCGTCTGTTACGCGAGTCGCTGTCTGCGGCCCTTACCGGTGTCGACGCCTCCCGTGTCATAATGGGACTTTCCAATGATGCCCTCATTGAAATGCTCATTTCCTGATAATTCCCCTGTTCCCGATATTTGCACAAATTATCCGTCCCTGCGCTCGCTGATTGTTTGTTGCCGGTGTTGTGTGCACCGTCCTTTTTCAAAATCAAATCTCAGCACTGACCGGCGCCGATTCCCGCATCCGTGAGCTTGACGACTTCGCTTTTCTCGGCAACACGCCCCATTGCTGTGGCCGGTCGCCCTGAATCTTTTTTCGCTTCATGTTGAGGAAATATCGCTGAATTTATGTATTTTTGTGGGGCGGCAATCATGCCGCTCCACAATTTTTTTAATACCTCGAAAAACGATATGAGTGATATCAGGACTACCTGCCTGCATGATCGTCACGTGGCGCTCGGAGCTCAGATGAGCCCCTTCGCCGGTTTCGATATGCCGATTCAGTATGAAGGAATTGCCGAAGAACACAACGCCGTCCGTACCGCATGCGGTGTCTTCGATGTGTCGCACATGGGCGAGATCGAAGCTGCCGGTCCCGGCAGTGAGGCGTTCGTCAACCATATATTTACCAACGATGTGACCGGAGCGCCCGTAGGAAAGATCTTCTACGGCATGATGCTTCATCCCGACGGCGGCACAATCGACGACCTGCTGGTCTACAAGCGTGCCGACGACAATTTTCTGCTTGTGGTCAACGCTGCCAATATCGACAAAGATTATGCCCACATCCTCAAGGAGGCCGAAGGCCGCGATGATGTGAAGATCACCAATCTCAGCGACCTGACAGGCGAGATCGCCGTTCAGGGTCCCCTGTCGGAGGGTGTGCTGTCGCGCGAGCTCATGATCGACGGCTCCGATCTGGCCTTCTACACTTTCAAGGAGACTGTATGCCCCGCCACTGGCGAAGCCATCATCCTGAGCCGCACGGGTTATACCGGAGAAGACGGATTTGAAATCTACGGTAGCCCCGCCACCATAGCCTGGTGCTGGGATAAGCTCGTGGGCAGCGGCGAGTGCAAGCCCTGCGGTCTTGGTTGCCGCGACACGCTCCGTTTCGAGGTGGGTCTTCCCCTTTACGGCGATGAACTGGCCGACGATATCACTCCGCTCGAAGCCGGCCTCGGAATCTTTGTCAAGCTCGACAAGCCCGAATTTATCGGTAAGGAAGCTCTTGTGGCAGCCAAGGCCGAGGGCTTAAAGCGCAAGGTTGTTGGCCTCGAGATCCACGATCGCGCCATTGCCCGCCACGGCTGCGAGGTGATCGCACCCGAAACAGGCGAGGTGATCGGCACCATCACAACAGGCTATCGTGGCCTGTCGGTCGACAAAAGTATCGCCATGGCTCTGATCGATGCCGCCTATGCTAAGAAAGGCACTGAGGTGAAGGTGCGTGTGCGCCGCAAGGTCTTCCCCGCAACGGTCACCGCTAAAAAATTCTACGACAAACACTACAAAAAATAATCATAAAACCAACTACCAAGATGAAAACATATTATAGCCCTACTCATGAATATATTCGCGTTGACGGAAACATCGGCTACATCGGCATCACCGATTACGCTCAGCATGCTCTCGGCAACGTGGTTTATGTAGATATGCCCGAAGTTGGCGATGATGTTGCCGCCGGCGAGGATTTCGGTGCTGTCGAGAGCGTTAAGGCTGCCAGCGATCTGATCAGCCCCGTTACCGGCGCCGTTGTCGAGATCAACGAACATCTTATCGACAATCCCCGTCTCATCAACGAGAACGCCGTCGAAAACTGGATCATCAAGGTTTCGCTCGAAGATCCCGCCGAGCTTGATTCACTGCTCGACGAAGAGGCCTACAACAAGTTGGTCGAGAGCGAGAAACACTGATCCCTTACCAATATCAACACTTTTCCCGTGCATCGTTACATCCCTCATACCGACGAGGATATCCGCTCTATGCTCGATAAGTGTGGAATGACTTCCACCGCCGAGCTTTATGCTGATGTGCCTCAGGAACTTCTTCATAAGGGCGACTATCAGGTAGGCCCCGAGATGAGCGAAACGGAGGTCAGGCGCTTCTTCGACGCTCTCAACGAGCGCAACCGCCGCATGATCTGTTTTGCCGGCGGTGGTTTCTACCATCACTATCTGCCCGCTGCCGTTGAGTCAGTGGTGAGTCGTTCCGAATTTCTAACGGCCTATACCCCTTATCAGCCTGAGATCTCTCAGGGTACGCTCCAATATATTTTCGAGTACCAGAGCATGATGTCGGCTCTCACAGGACTGCCCGTGTCCAACGCTTCGATGTATGACGGCACCACCGCCACAGCCGAGGCCATGATAATGACCGTGGCTTCGGCCCGCAAGCGCAATCGTGTGGCTGTCAGCTCCACTCTGCGCCCCGAGACNCTACGTGTGCTCCGTACCTATGCCCGCTATCACGGTGTNGATCTCGTCGNGGTCGCCGTATNANNNAANANNNNATCACCGACCGTCACGAGCTTGCCGGGCTTATTGCCGACGGCAAGCTGGCCGGTGTGATCGTAGCTACCCCCAACCGCCACGGCATTCTCGAGGACTATACCGGTCTGGCCGACGAATGTCATGCCGTCAAGACTCTTCTTGTCATGAATGCCGATGCGGCCCCTCTGGCAGCTCTGCGCACTCCCGGCGAATGGGGTGCCGACGTGGCCTGCGGCGACGCCCAGTCGCTCGGCCTGCCCCTGAACTACGGCGGCCCGTATCTCGGCTATCTCTGCACCACCAAAGCCCTGATCCGCAAGNTGCCCGGACGTATCGTTGGCGCTACTACCGACGAACTGGGCCAGCGGGTGTTTGTGCTCACCCTTCAGGCTCGCGAGCAGCATATACGCCGCGATAAGGCTACCAGTAACATCTGTTCCAATCAGGGACTTATGGCGCTGTATGTCACGGTCTACATGGCGCTCCTCGGTGCTTCCGGACTCCGCGAGGCCGCTTGTCTCGGTCATGCAGGTGCGCGATATCTGGCCGAGAAACTGGAGGCAACCGGCATGATGAAGCTGCGCTATCCCGCCAGTCCGACTCTGAATGAGTTTGAGATGATCACCCGGGAGCCTGCTGCTGAGCTCATTGAGCGCTGCGCGGCCGCAGGTGTGCTCGCCGGTGTCGCAACAGGCGAACATTCGATTCTCATAGCAGTCACCGAGATGCAGACCAAAGCCGATATGCACAAGTATGTGGCCCTCGTCGGCGAGTATCAACCTTCCGAAAACGAATAATCGCTATGAACAGACAACTGTATGACAAACTGATATTCGAGCTGTCGCGTAGCGGTAGAAAAGGTTACAGGATGCCCGCTACCGGTCTTGAGGCCGCTCCGCTCTCGGATATTCCCGCCGGACTTCTCCGCACTCAGCCNCTGGAACTTCCCGAGGTTGACGAGCCGACCGTTGTGCGTCACTACAACAATATGTCGACCAACAACTTCGGCGTCGATACCGGATTCTATCCTCTCGGCTCATGCACGATGAAATATAATCCGAAGATCAACGAGGAGGTTGCTTCGGCTCATTCTCCCGCAGCTCTCCATCCCTTTGCTCCCGTATCAGCAGCACAGGGTGCTATAGAGGCATACTGGCAGCTTCAGAACCTTCTGAGCGAGATTGGCGGTATGGCCGAATTCACTCTGAATCCCTTTGCGGGTGCTCACGGCGAACTCACCGGTCTTATGGTGATCAGAGCCNCTCACGATGCCGCCGGACAGACTCAGCGTAATATCGTNATTGTTCCCGACTCGGCTCACGGCACAAATCCGGCTTCGGCTGCGGTTGCCGGACTCAAGGTAGTCGAGGTCAAAAGCCTTTCAGACGGAACTGTCGATGTCGACGCCCTCAGGGAGATTATTCAGAAGCATGGCAACGAGGTAGCTGCCATGATGATGACAAATCCGAATACGCTCGGTATTTTCGAAAGTCGCATTCCGGAAATAGCGGCGATGGTTCATGAGGCCGGTGGTCTGATGTACTATGATGGTGCCAATCTGAATCCGCTTGTGGGCATTGCCCGTCCTGGTGATATGGGATTCGACGTGATGCACATCAACCTCCACAAGACATTCTCTACCCCTCACGGCGGTGGTGGCCCCGGCAGTGGTCCTGTGGGTGTGAGAGCCGGACTCGAACAGTTCCTGCCCTCTCCCCGCGTGGTGCGTCAGCCCGACGGTACGTTTGTTCTCGACGCTCCCGAATCGGCTCTCGGTTCGGTCAGCGCCACTCTTGGTAACTTCGCTGTTCAGCTCCGTGCTCTCAGTTACATCCTTTCGCTCGGCAAGGAAGGTCTGGCTCAGGTTGGCCCGATGGCTACCCTCGCCGCCAACTACGTCAAGGAATCGCTGCGCGATGTCTATGAGTTGCCGGTCGACCGTGTCTGCAAGCATGAGTTTGTTTTCGACGGTCTCAAGGATAAATCTACCGGCTGTACGACTCTCAACGTCGCCAAGCGTCTGCTCGACTTCGGTTTCCATGCTCCTACCATCTACTTCCCGCTCCTGTTCCACGAGAGCCTGATGATTGAGCCTACCGAGACCGAGAGCAAGGAGACTATCGATGCCTTTATCAAGGCTATGCGCGAGATTGCTCGCGAGGCTAAGGAAGAACCCGAACTGATCCATAAGGCTCCGCTCGCAACCCCGGTGCGTCATCCCGACGATACCAAAGCTGCTCTCGAACCTAAGGTTACTTACGCCGAATTATCTTGACATGCAAAAGTTTGACTGCATAATTATCGGGGCAGGTCCCGGTGGCTACAATCTGGCCGCCGGGATGGCTGCTGCCGGTAAGCATACTCTTCTGATCGAGAGTGACAAGGCCGGGGGTACATGCCTTAACCGCGGTTGTATCCCGACGAAGGCCCTTCGCCGTTCGGCCCGCCTGTTTCAGGAATGTGCGGGTGCGTCGGCGTTTGGCGTCACCTGTCCGGAAGTCTCTGCCGATTTCGGCAGGATCCACGAACGGGTCGAGAATGTGGTGAGCGAGATTCGTCAGGGTGTCGAGATCCTACTTTCAGGTGTTGAGCGCACTCAGGGTGTTGCCCGCTTCATCTCGGCCGATACCGTTGAGGTGGCCGGGGAGCGGTTTACCGCCCCTCTCATCGTTGTAGCCACAGGCTCGAAGCCTGCTATGCTTCCGATCGAAGGTGCACAACTGTGCATGACCAGCGACGATCTTCTGGCCGCCGATCATCTTCCTGACTCGATGGTGATTGTAGGCGGTGGAGTGATAGGCATGGAATTTGCCTGCATCCTTGCCGCCCTGGGTGTCGGTGTTACGGTGATTGAATACTGCAAGGAGATCCTTCCGCCGTTCGATCAGGAGGTTGCGAAGCGTCTGCGTATGCTCTTGAAGCGTAAAGGTGTGAACATTATCACCTCGGCTGCCGTCAAGTCGGTCGAAAAAGATGGCGACCGGCTGCTGGTGAGCTATGAGGCTAAGAATAAACTTCAGAGTGTCAGCGCTTCACAAGTACTTATGGCTGTAGGCCGCCGTCCTGTCGTTCCCGAAGGTCTTGAGGCTGCCGGTGCTGAACTCACGCCCCGTGGATTCCTGAAAGTCAACGAAAAATATGATACTACTCTTGACGGAGTTAAGGCTATCGGCGATGTAAACGGTCTATGCCTGCTGGCTCATGCTGCTGAAGCGCAGGCCCATGCTGTTCTTCATGATGAAGTATACCCGATGGACTGCGTTCCTGCCGTTGCCTTCACCGATCCGGAGTGCGCTATGGCTGGCCTGACGGAGGAAGCCGCTGCTGCAAAAGGTATTGCCGTGAAAACCGGTAAGGCTATGTTCCGCGCCAACGGCTACGCTATGGCACTCGGCGAGCCCGAAGGTTTTGTGAAGGTGATTGCCGATGCCGCAACCGGAAAGGTGATTGGTGTTCACATTATTGGCCCCGGAGCTTCCGAACTTGTTGCAGAAGGCGCTCTCGCTGTGAAAAACGGTCTGACAGCAGCCGATGTCTGCGCTACGATTCATGCCCATCCGACATTGAGCGAGACCCTTGCCGCAGCCTGCAAAGCTGCTCTATGATCTGATTCTCACAGCAGTCCCTGCTCCACCTTTACGGCTATACGGTCTATTATCTCGTCATGACGGTCCTTGTCGGGGCGGAAGTCGCTTTTCAGGTTCACGCCGAAAAAGCGTCCGAACGTCTGCCAGAAACCCGCTCTGAATGAGCCGAGAAAAGCCTTGATTATATTATAGCTGCTTTGGTCGGTCTCACGTTTGATCAGTTTAATCAGTATCTTTGCCTGATTCTTGCTGAAACGTTTCAGCACTGGCTTATACTGCTCGAATATAGCACCTTCCATCTTCTTCAGATATTCCTCACGCTCTTTTTGCGTGGGGAATGTCTCTATATACTCGTATGTCTCCAGCAGGGTCTGACAGATGAGTTTGGCATAGGGGAGTGTGCGCTTCACGTCGCGCACCGTGCGCCAGTAATATTCCTCTTCTTTTTTGTTCTTGAATTTCAGCGGAGGATATACCACGACTTCATTGAGCACAATCATCATCAGCTCTCCCTCGTCGGTGCCGGAGTCGAAGTAATAGTACCCTTTGTAACCTCTGACACGGGCGTCATCCTCAGTCACCTGCGGCAGTTCGGGTGGGTCGGGTGTATCTGCCCGGCATGTTATGCCGGAAACGATCAGTGATGCGAGTATGGCGTTGCGTAGTAAATGCAAGGCAGAAGGTTTTGATTTGAATGTTTAACTCCCGGCAGTATGCTTTTGTTCAGGCGGATAATCGATAGTATAGTGCAGACCTCTCGACTCTTTGCGCTCCTTTGCCTGGCGCATGATCAGATAGCCGACGTTGATTATGTTGCGCAGCTCGCAGATGTCGCGCGAGGCTTTCGAGCATTTGAATAGCTTCTCAGTTTCTTCATACAGGATGTCCAGACGGTTCCAGGCACGGTCGAGTCGCAGATTGCTCCTGACGATTCCCACATACGTACCCATTATCTGGTTCACCTCCTTGATGCTCTGTGTGATGAGTACCATTTCCTCGGGGTGGCGTGTGCCGCTGTCGTCCCATTCGGGCACGTCGGTCCGTAATTCATAGTGGCTTATGGCCTCAAGAGCGTGACGGGCAGCCGCATCGGCGTATACCACTGCCTCGATCAGCGAATTGCTTGCCAGACGGTTGCCTCCGTGAAGTCCCGTACACGAACATTCGCCCACGGCATAGAGCCGGCGTATCGAAGATTGACCGTCGGTATCTACGGATATGCCGCCGCAAAGGTAGTGGGCGGCCGGTGCAACCGGGATATAGTCACGCGTTATGTCGATACCGAGCGACAGGCATTTGGCGTATATGTTTGGAAAGTGGCGGCGTGTTTCTTCCGGATCCTTATGCGTGACATCAAGATACACATGGTCGGCACCGGTCTGTTTCATTTCGCTGTCGATGGCGCGGGCAACAATATCGCGGGGTGCGAGCGACAGACGCGGATCATACTTGTGCATGAACTCCTCGCCCGCGAGATTGCGGAGCACGGCGCCGTAGCCTCGCATCGCCTCGGTGATCAGAAACGAGGGCCTGTCGCCCGGGTGGTAGAGGGCGGTGGGGTGAAACTGGATGAATTCCATATCCTTCACGGTTCCTTTGGCGCGATATACCATCGCTATGCCGTCGCCTGTAGCCACAAGCGGATTGGTTGTCGTGGTATAAACCGCTCCGACGCCTCCGGTGGCCATTACCGTGACTTTCGACAGGAATGTCTCGACGACTCCTTTCTCGCAGTCAAGCACGTAGGCGCCGAAACATGTTATATCGGGGGTGCGACGGGTCACTATCTTGCCAAGATGATGCTGAGTGATGATTTCGATAGCAAAGTGATTCTCAAAAATGTCGATATCCGGACATGCTCTCACCTTCTCAATCAGGCTTTCCTGAATCTCGAAACCGGTGTTGTCGGCATGGTGCAGGATGCGGAACTCGCTGTGACCTCCCTCGCGGTGCAGGTCGAAAGTACCGTCGGGGCGACGGTCGAAATCCACTCCCCACTCAAGCAGCTGGCCGATCTGAGAAGGGGCGTTTGTCACTACCTTCTCAACCGCGGCAGGATCACTGAGCTGGTCGCCGGCAATCATGGTGTCGGTTATATGCTTGTCGAAGCAGTCAACCTCGAGATTGGTTACTGATGCCACGCCACCTTGGGCAAGGGCCGTGTTGGCCTCCTCAAGTGTCGTTTTGCAGATCAATGCAACTTTCAGACCGGGGCGCGCCACTTTCAGGGCGAAGCTCATGCCCGCGATACCTGAGCCTATAACAAGAAAATCGTATTTGTGAGTCATAATTGGCTTTGGGCGGGTTATGCCCGTCGCGCTGCAAAATTACGCAAAATAGCCGACACGATGAAAAAAGCTTACTGTTAATGTTTTTCAAAAGAGCCTGATCAACCGAATGAATTGCTATATTTGTAAAAATTTTTATTTTGGCCGTAAAATGGCCATAACCAATATTTTTTAGAAAAATGATTTATAAGAAAGGTCAGAAAATGACGCTCGACGTGGTCGATGACAATCCTGGTCAGTTTATTGTGAATCTTGACGGAAAAAACATCGGAGTCAAAAAATTTGAGTTTCAGAAAGGAAAGGATCGGCCATCGCAGCTTGCCGTGATAGTGGATCGCGCTGATGAATACAAGGTCGTACTGAAGCAGGATATGGGCCCCATACTTTCCGAACGATATCACACCGGTGAGATTCATGATTTCAGGGTTGATGCCGACATGACAATGACAGAGACACCACACTACAAGGTCTCTGACGGAATGGGTTATTGGATAATGCTTTTCCCGAAACCGGGCATAAAACTGTCGAAGGGTGATATGGTTAGGTGCCGCGTGGGGCGCGTGAAAGGTATAAACCTGAATCTCGATATTGTAGATGCTACCGAAGGCGCATTCATGAAGCCTCTGGATATTGAGGATATATGCGTGGCGGGATCCAAGATACAGATTCTGCGGCTCACAGCTTTTCTGCGCCGGCAGCCTGAGCTCGCCAAGGCGATCGAAGCCAAGCAGGCCAAGGATTACGAATGGATTTTTCAGGCTGTGAGAGGAGCCAAGGAGGCACTGTTCAATATATCGCTCGACGACCTCACTCCGGCATCGCTCGATTATGTGACCACTTTCCGCACTCTCGTGGCGTGGCTGCTGGAAGACAGCTCGTATATGAACGATTTCCCGCCGGCACGACGTGTGGCGCTCCGCGATGAGCTTGCAAGGATAGTGAGCTATGCCGACGACCTGTCGGTTGCTTTGAAAATCGTGCTCGAGGGTAAGCAGCAGCAGTATATTGAGGATATATTCTCTAAACTAAGAACTTCGGGCTATCTTTATCGTCCTGAGAACAAGCTGCGTACACTGATGTGCATAGTGTCGCTCAACGGTGAGTGGATGGATAGCCACATGACTACCCTTATCGACATCATCCACAAGGGTAAGGAGGCTGTGTGGAAGGCAGAACCGTTCAGAACAGCATTTGTCAACCAGCTTCAGCTTTACATAGATACCAACCATCTGCGCCTCGACCTTGCCAGTGACGTCGATGGTCCGGAGGAGACCGAACGCCTCGACAAAATGATAATCTCGCTCGCCATACAACAGCTGCTCCGTAGCGACGTTATCGAGGATCCGGATGTGGATTACACCGTGAACCGTTCGAGGCTTTACCGCTATTTCTCGTTCAAGCGGAATGTAGACCGCAAGAAGATGCTCGAAAAGGCCTACAAGGTGCTTTCGGGTGCCGCGATAAGACAAGACGAATTCGGATGGGACCAGACTGAGGACACCGGAATACTTTCGGCGCAATTGCTGAGAGTGGATGAACCCGAGGGCCTGACATACCGCTACGATACACCCCGAGGTGTCCTGATCACCGATGGCGTAGGTATCGCCGTGAAGAGCCCTGACGACAAGGCTCAGGTTCCGGCTCTTTCACCAATGTTGAAGCTCTGGAACGGTCTGATGGTATATCTGCCCGAGCTTCTCGCTCCCGATGTGAGGCTTCCAAAGACTATCCAGCAGTACAAAAGGGCATGGAACGCGATAAATCATGCCGTGTTCTACGGTCAGCATTCGGACGAAGAAACGGAGGAACCGGTTGTGGTTCAGGCCCGTCACTATCCGGAAGTCGGTGACGTGGTCGATGTGGTGATCGACGGGAGCGATGGCAATGATCTGCCTACGTATCACTGTACGGTGGTCGATGACTTCTATACCGGCCAGGGATACGTGAAAATCAGAGATCTCAACGGATGGAAGAGGGCGTTACCTTTATCCGAATTCAGTGATAGCGAGGGTCGCCTGTATCGGTTGAAGGCGCGTGTCACAGGCATAAGGGAATCTGACAGAACTTTGTTTTTCAATATCTATAACGAGTTGATCGACTTTGTGCTGGAGCAAGTTGAGGTCGATGATGTCGTCAGAGCGGTGATCACGGCTCCGCCAACCTATAAGACGGGTTTCAAATACAGCGCCCTGACGGAATTCGGCTACACTGTCTTTGTTGAGCGTGACCGTAACGATCCCAATGCAATTCCAAACGGCACGCAGGTGGTGCTGAAAATCACCGACAAATACAATACAGGCCCCCGTCGCGGTAACATCATGGCCGTGTTTGCCGACGATGAGGAGATTGACGACGAACTCTTCTCGCCCGATCTGCCTATCGTAGAATATGAAAGCGCTCTGAAGGTCCTGTTTCAGAATTACAGTGACGAACAAGTGTGGGAACCGGCAGCCACGACAGCAGATGATGAAGCCGAGGCCGGCGGTATGGAAGAACTGCTTAGCGACGAGGCCGCCACTGAAATCATGCTCATCATAGCCCGAATGGGTGATCTTGAAACAGATCTAACCAAGTCATACAATTATTTCAGCTTCGCAGGGCTGCTGGCTCAGATGACAGGCGATGATAAAATGGCGGCTCATTATGCGCGCCGCTGTCATGTGATCGAAATTCTTGATGAGTTTGCGAGCAACGGCCGTGTGGATGCACGGGAGCTCGAAAGCCTGATGCCCGATATCATGGGCGCAGGTATGATGATGCCCGAGATCTTCAAACTGAAGATGCTCCTCGCGCTTGACCGCCACGAGTATGACGATATGGTATGGGAGATGCGCAGTAGCGTTTCGGGTGGCACACTCGAACGTCTTGCGAGCCTGGTGACATCTTATAACGCTCTGGATGGCTTCAAGCTCGTAGATGTGCGCCGCAAGATCCGCGAGGAGATCTGCGCGCTCCTTCACCTTGCTTCCGACATCCATCCAACCCAGATCGCAGGCGGAAAGGAAAATATCACTACCGAGTTCAAGACATCGATGATTTACCCTGCTGGAGCCGGAATGAGGCGCGATGTCAAGGCACAGATTTCAGAAATACTGACGGTGATCGTTGGATTCATGAATTCGCAGGGAGGCAAGCTGTATATCGGTGTCAGCGATGAGGGATATGTGAGGGGACTGGAAAACGATCTGGCTTTTTTCGGAACCCATGATAAGATGGTGCTCGCGCTCAACAACGCTCTTCACAGCCATGTCACTTACATCCCGAACATGTCGGCATATATCCAGCACAAATGGGAAACTTACGATGACCGCGAGGTGCTGGTAATCGATGTGAAGCGGACACCCAAGGCTATGGCTCTCGACAATATCTATTACGAGCGTGTGGAGAGCTCAACTTTCTATGTGAAAGAGAAAAACGTAGCTGAATTCCTGCGTCAGCGCGACGGCACGACGCCGGTATCCGAGCATCCGTCGCTTACAGAGCCAGTCCAGGTCCGAGCCCTGCAGGCACCTCAGCGACTTCCGGCGCCCCAGAGTGTTCAACCTGTCAGTTCACAGTTTCCGGAATCCGCTCTGGAACCCGAACCTGTCCAACCTGAGAAGCGGTTGCCCGAACCGGAACGGATCAGGACCGTGAGCAACCGCGATCGTCGACTGCACGACTATGAGTTCGGTCCCGATGAGCAGCAGCCGGTGGCTTACATATATTTTGAAGCTGACGGAGGCTTCAACGCGATGAACTATGACGGCTGGATAGAAGCCGACAAAGCGCTGACACTGGCTCTGCGTGAAAAGGAGAGCGATGGTAGCCTGATCTGTGTTTATTCAGACGGCAACAGCTTACGTCTTAGTGTGAAAGCATTGCTCGACGAAGGTCAGGGTAAACTCACAACCGGAGGTAGGCCTGTGTTTATCTCGCCGGCAGCTCCTGGCGACGGTATTCTGATGTATTACAGATCGGAAGACGGTATGATCATGAAGCAAGCATTCGCCGCAGAGGCAATACCGCAGGGTGAACCGTGGGAGCAGGGCGCACGTCTTCTACCAAAAGGATCGGAGACGCTTTACTGTGAGCTGATTCCGGAAGTGAGAATGGGCAAATTCCGCCAGCTTCAGCGCAACGGACAGAAAATCGGGCGTATGAAGAGCGATCTTGAACTCGATCTGACTAAGACGCGTATGATACTTGACGGCGGAATCTAATAAACAGCAGAAAACCGACTTGATACAGCAGCCCGGGGGCGCAGTCAGCCGCCTCCGGCTGCTACATCAAGCACGTTAGGTGCACATCAGCAAAGTGAAAACCCAACATAACTTTGCGTCTGAGATAGCAAACAGGAGATTGTGGGGAATCAAGATTTTTCAGTAACTTTGCGAAATATAACGATAACATTATGAAAGGACTAAGAATTATATCGGCTGTAATCGCTGCGATTATACTGACATCGTGCACTGCTTCGAGAGTTGGACAAAAGCGGCAGAAATTCTATATCGTCGAAGGATATTTCTTCAATAAGATTCCGGTAGAATATAATGTTATCAAGGCTACGATAGGAATGAAGACCCATAACGGGGTCCTTGCGGATGGTTTGGTTCTTACAGTACCTCTTGCGGAAGAGGTGAAGGAGCAGGCTATCTCACCGAAGAAAGTTCCTGATGCGGAGGTTCTTCTCGAAAATTATCAAGAGAGTGTAAAACATCATGCACGCAGTCTGAAGGGCGTAGAGGATATGCTGAAACCAGGCGATGACTTTCCAAAGTTTGAAGCGTGGGATATCAAAGGCAAAAAATGGAGCAATGCAGATGCCAAAGGTAAGGTAATGGTCCTGAACTGCTGGTTTACAGGATGCCCTCCTTGCCGCGCAGAGATGCCGGAGCTATCGCAGTGGAAAAACGAGATGCCTGACGTGATGTTTTTCTCATCGACATATGAGACGGCCAAAACGGCACGACCAGTTCTTAAGCAGACCGGCTACAACTGGATTCCACTGGTAAATGACACACAGTTCAAAGAATATATAGGGTCGAGCGGGTATCCGCTGACAATAGTTGTCGACAAAGCAGGAAAAATCGCGCAGATAGAGTATGGTACATCGCCTGAAAAACGCGACAAGCTGAAACAGACGATTCAGTCGCTTCGATAAACAGGTGGGGATGAGATTTTTTTAGGGAATAATGGTTGTAAATAAGTTGGAATTTGTTAATTTTGCAGAATATGGCTACCGGCGTACTTGAAAAAGATCTGATTCCGCAATCACATCTGTGGAAAATGGGACTGGGCATCAATGCCCGGTCGCTGGAGGTCGTATTGTTTCCGCCGGTAGCAAGCGAACCGATCATTCACAGGAGCATAGCTTTGAATCCGACAGTGCCGACGCTGAGGGCTGTGGAAGATGCTGTGTATGAAAATCCATTGTTGCTCAGTGAATTCCGAGAAATAGTGTGTGCTATCGAAGGCGATAAATATATGATAGTTCCGCCTGAGGTAGCAAAAGACACGGATTTGTGTGAAAGAGCTTTCGAGACACAGAATCCATCGGAAGAATCAATGCAATTACTTGCATTTGAGACTTCGGCACGGAATGCCTCGGTAGTTACAGCTGTCAGCAGGGATCTGTTCGGCTTTCTGAAGCGGTCGTTCTATAACACAAGATTTTCACAGCCGATGGTAGAGTTAATCAATCATGTGAGCACACTGTCGGCAGAAGCCGATGGAGCCGTGATGATGCTTGTGAGGATCAGAGACGAGAGAATAGATCTGGTGTGTGTAGAGGGCGACAAGCTACTACTTGCCAACAGCTTCCGCATCACGGCTCCTATAGATGCCGCATACTATATCCTGGCGACGCGGAAGAAGCTCGGTATCAGTCCTGATGGAGCTCTCAGGCTTGCCGGTCCGGTGGAGCAGAGACGTCAAACAGCCGACATATTGCGTCCGTATCTGAGCGACGTGGCAGATCTGCCGCTACCATCAAGGCTATGGCAGTCGGGAGTACCGGCACTCACCGCACCCTTACATTTATTGTTGTTACCACTGTCATGCGTATAATAAGAGGAAAATATGGTCGACGGC
Organism: Bacteroides sp.; assembly: GCA_014801735.1. Next base: position 46,630 of record JAAVDO010000010.1, read on the forward strand.
GTTTTGACGTGCCAACAAACATAACGGCACGTCCCACGACTGATTTCGCCCGCGAAAATATATTCAATGTGATCGAGAATATGATCGATATAGAGGGCATAACAGCACTCGATCTGTTTGCGGGAACCGGGGCCATCACTCTGGAACTGCTGTCGCGCGGGGCAGCGCATGTGACGTCGGTCGAAAAGGCCGTCACACAGTCACGTTTCATAGAGAAAACCATGAAGACACTCGGCGAGGAGAACCATTCGCTCGTCAGAGGCGACGCCCTGAGATTCATAGCAGCCGGGCGGGGACGTTATGACTTTATCTTCGCAGATCCACCTTATGATATGCCGGGCTTCGGCGAGATTCCGGAGAAGATCATCGAGTCGGGTATGCTGAAACCGGGAGGGCTGTTTGTGATGGAACATTCAGGCAAGTATGATTTCTCCGGCCTGAAATATTTTGCGGGCCATAGAACATATGGTTCGGTGAATTTCAGCCTGTTTGTTGTTCCTGAAGAAGATGGGAAGAGCGATAACGAAAATTCCAATAATCAATAAAACCAAATAGATATGTATCAACGTCAAGTTACTTTCCAGGAAGCTATCGTAAGAGCTATCCAGGGCAATTATTGCAACTTCTCAGGCCGCGCATCGCGTTCAGAATTCTGGTGGTTTGAGCTTTTCAATCTGCTTGTAAACGTAGCATGCAGCGTGCTGACCGTGGCTTTAGGCGACACAATAGGCACATGTATCAGTACGATAATAGGTCTGTTGCTGCTGCTTCCTACTCTCGGCCTGATGGCACGCCGCCTTCACGATGTTGGACGGAGTGCCTGGTGGCTGCTTCTTCTGCTTACAGGTATCGGTGTAATTCTGCTGATAATTTGGGCTATAATGCCGAGCCAGGAGCATCCCAACGAATATGGCGACGAACCCAATATGGTGGCATAACCTCTTAATAAATCAATTAATACCATGATTAAGAAAATTCTTCTGCTTATGGCAGTTGTGGCGTTGAGCTGCAACATAGCCATTGCCGATCGTTTCGTGAATCTGACGCCCACACCGGCCAATATGACTGTAGGGCAGGGTGATTTCAAGATTCCTCACGGAATGAAGATCACTACCCGCGGACTGACGCCGGAAATGCAGGCCGAAGTGTCGCGTTTCGTCAAGGAATTCAACGCCTCGACAGGTCTTGATGTCAGAATGGGCAAGAAGGGTCAGATGGTGATAGGTTCTGATCTGGGTATTGCTCCGGAGGGATATAATCTCGACGTGACCTCGCGCGGTATCAATCTCGTTGCAGCTACTCCTGCCGGTCTGTATTATGGTCTTCAGACCATCAAGAAGATCCTTCCCGCCAATGTGATGGCCGGAAAGCCCGGCACACCGGAAACGGACTACGTGCTTCCGGAAATGAAGGTCGTAGACGAGCCCGCTTACGGTTATCGCGGTTTCATGCTCGATGTGAGCCGTCACTTTTTCACCACGGACGAGATCAAGCGTATGCTCGACGTGATGAGCTACTACAAGCTGAACCGTTTCCACTGGCACCTGACCGATGATCAGGGCTGGCGTCTGCCCGTCGACAAGTATCCGTTGCTCACCACCGTAGGCGCAACAGCACCCGACGTGCGCATCACCGATATGGAGAAGAAAACACAGTATATGGCCGGCAAACCCTACGGCCCCTACAGCTACACCAAGGAAGAGCTGAAGGATATAGTGGAATATGCTGCCCAGCGTCATATCCAGGTAGTTCCAGAGGTTGACATGCCAGGCCATTTTGTCGCTGCGCTGGTGGCTTATCCCGAATACAGCTGTGATCCCTCGGCCGACCGCAAGGTGTGGACTGACGGAGGTGTGTCGAAAGATGTGCTGAATGTAGCCAATCCCGATGCAGTGAACTTTGCCGGCGACGTTATCGACGAGCTCGCTGAGATTTTCCCCTATCCGTATATCCACATAGGCGGCGATGAGTGCCCGACAGAAGCATGGGAGAACAATGCCGACTGCAAGGCCCTGATGGAGAAGGAAGGACTAACAAACGCACGTCAGCTACAGAGCCGTTTCATCAAGCAGATGTCGGACCGCGCCGCCACTCACGGCAAGCGTCTATACATGTGGAACGAGGTGCTGACATCGGAAGGTGCTGACACTACCATGCTCGGCGATATCGAGGCTTCGATATTCGCATGGTGGCCTGCTGACGAATCGATCAAAAAAGCGACTGCCAACAAACTCCCGGTTGTGTACACACCCTTCGGCCCCTATTATATCAACCGCCGTCAGACTCCTGACTCGGCTCCCGGAGCAGGAAAGGGCGATGATGACGTGAAGCGTACATACGAGGTGGTGCCTTTCGCAACAGCTGTTCCGGGATCGGAAGAGTATCACATGGGTGTTCAGGGCACATTCTGGACCGAACACGTGAGTGATCCGGAATATATGGAGCATCTGGCACTCCCGCGTCTCATAGCTATAGCCGAGGCCGGTTGGACTCCTCAGTCGAAGAAAAACTTCGCTGACTTCCAGAAGCGTATCACTGCAGATTCAGAGCTTCTTGATCTGGGCGGATACAAGTACACCAAACTCTACATGCTCGAGCCCGTAGGCAAGTCGACGGGCCCCGACGTTGCAGGTGAGGAGTAAACACTTGACCAACTGAATAAAAGCCCCGACGGGACGCCATGCGGAAGTTTCCGCAGGCGCCCCGTCGGCCACTTTATATGGTAAGGGGATTTACACGGGATCAACCGTGTTAAGATAAAACTCGGAGGGTGTGGTGATAATCTTTGTGAGGTTGACAGGAGGCAATACCGTTTCACGTAGTGCAGAACCTGCCATCTCGCATCTGGCATGAATCTCTCCACGGGCCGTTCCGACTGCGATTGTAGCCAGATACTGGAGCGTGTCCGTGTCAATGGTAAGGACGTTATCTTTAATCAGTGATTTAAGGCCATTGTCAAGTATCCTGAAATAACATTCCAATGAAAGATCCATCACAGTCTCGTTGTCATCCCGATAATTGTATTCGCTGATGCAGCAAATGACAGACTCATCGACACTCACCTTAAACTGAAATGAAAGAGAAAACCGAAGACGATCGGTACGGTCTGTGTCTTTCAAATTGAATCGCCCGGTGACAATCTTGTCGATTTTGTAGTTGAGAATCTTCATCAGGCAGCGATTTTTATCTTTTTGGGGAGCTGTCCTTTGTTTGCCGATTCCGTTTCAAGCGACATAACAAGATCCGATTTCTCATAATTGGATTCCGTGTCAGCAAACGAAAGTTGTTGGTAACAATAGCCTCCAGCGGAAAGATGCTTATTGGAATAAGTATATCTGTTAGAGACGGGAGGCTGAGAATAGATATACTCATTGCTAAAGCCTGCAAGATACTCCTCAAGCGAGACATCACCATCAATCACTACCGAAAAAGCGGCGTTGACCTCTGCCAAAGCCTTCTCATCGGCAGACTTGAAGAAATCGTCTATTCCTTTTATGATATCCTTGGAGTCCATGGGTTATTGTTTTTATCGAAGTAACGGGTGTTTTGCAAATTTAGTTCTTTTTTGTCGTAAAAACAAATGATTATCTCCGGGTCGAGCAGCATATCGGAATTCGGAAGATGATTGTAAGCAACAAAATTACCGTTGCGTTTTACATTCAGCGCCCTGATAATTGTGAATGGCCACGCCGCAGGTTGATATTTTGCAATTGTCTGCATGACTTTAAAGAAAGCTCCGACTTTTAAGCCTGCATCCCTTTTCTTCAGGTATTCATAGGCATCAATAAATATCCTCAGATCTTCCCTTGAACCAACCATATCAAGAAATTTGTCTCCGCTGAGAACCATATCAGCCTCAAGGATAAGATATTTGCCATTGTAGTGGCTGGTGCCCCATTTATGAGCTCGTCCGATATTATGATCCCAGAAATAATAGCCTTCTCCCAAGAATTGATATCTCGGTTCTTCTCCATTCATCTTAGATGCCTGTTCTTCTGCAGCGGTCGGGTTCTTTGCACGAAAAGGTGCATCCTTTTCAATGAATTTCGGGGGATCGTATCGAAAGACGTGTTGTCCAACGGTATTGATGATATTCTTACTCATCCTTTTTGAGGGTTTGGAGAGGTAGGGGTATGAAAAAAGGGTAAGCTAACTACATCGCACCGCTCAACCCGGTACCGCTGCTTCGATCAAGACCTGACGGAGTTCCCGGGGAGCTAGTCGTGTAGGACTTACCCGACGACAAAGGTAAGGAGAAATTCTGAACTGTGCAAGAAAACGGCCTAAAACATGAAGGAAAGAAAAAAGAAAGGCGCCATCGGCGCCTTTCTCGGTAAGGGTAAACCAGAGTTATTTCTGGATTATTTCGTGGATGGTGCCGATACCGGTGACAGTGATGCGGCTTGTGGCGGGGTCGAGGGGGATGTCGGCGAACGGAGTGGTCAGCTCGGTATTGGCGAGCACGGCGCCGTCGGCATCAAACTGGATGACGGTGATATGATTGTCGCCACTACCCAGCAATAGGATGAGGTTGGTGGCTCCAGCCTTGCGGTCGAAAGCGAAATCGCCATTGATGGTGTAGGTGCTCATGGGGTTGCGGTCGAAAGCGAGAAGAGCAGCGTCGACCGATGGTGCATCGATGTTGAGACCAACGCGTCCGGCGGTAATGGGATTGACCTTGAATGTCCGTACGCTTGCCCAGTTGCTTTTCTTAGAATCGCGGCGAGCGATGCGAATGTAGCGTGCCTGTACCGGCTCACCGCTCCAAACGATATCGTAGGTTGTCTGCATATCGGGAGTGAGAGCTGACCATGTCTTGCCATCGGCTGAAACCTCGAGGGCGACGTTGTCGAAATAGTCGACATCGTTGACGGAGTTACGGCCCTGACGGATGTTGACGGAGTCGACCGGGATAATCTCGCCCATGTCGAGACCAATCCAGTCGCCTGCTTTCTGGCCTACAGATGAGGTATAGAAAGTGGTGGTATCGTTATCGAGCATGAGCTTGGAGAGGGTAGTCGACAGGTTGGGATAAGTTCCAACGGCCCGCGGAACGGCGGGAAGCTGGCCTGTGAGACGGGTGTAGAAGTCGAGAACCATACCGTCCATAGCTTTCTCGTAGAAAGGCTGGAGCTTCATGGTGCCGACACGATGGGCATTGTAGGCCTCGCGATCAGCGGGGGTCATGAGATTTGCAACGTAGTTCTTCCAGAATGCGGCAGGATCTCCGCTTTCGAAAATCTTTATGAGGTCGAGAGTCGAAAGACCACGTCCGGCAACCTTGGTCAGCTGTGCGAGCCAGGGCTTGATCTCGCCCACGAGTGCGGGATTGGATGAGCTGGCAAGGATAGTGCCCTCGGCAGCGGCGGCCTCGGAAAGAGCCTGTCGGAGCGCCTCAAACTGCTCGGGAGTGTAATTATTGTAAGGGAATACGGTGGTTTCCCACGATTCGTCGCGGCGATAACCAGTCTCGGTGTCGGCCGAGTTGATGGCGAAAGCACGATAAGCCTCGGCAGCATCGGGCAGACGATCGACAAGACCGCGCTCCCAGTTGTCGATGGCGTTGTAGTCGGCGGGATTCCAAGCCCAGTCGGCAACACCGTATAGGGCGAGCATTGAAGCTTCGCCATGTTCCATCGGGTTAGATTCGATGCCTGCAACCTGATCGGCTGTCAGAGAATTGTCAAGTCCGTAGACAGGGCCCTGGAGGATATAGTTGCGGCAGTAGTCGGTCACGGGATAGTTCCACCAGTAGAGGGCGGGACGGTTGATGCGCGAGTCAACAAACTCAAGAGTCTCGGGAGTGAGGTCGCTGCAGACAACGGCTCCGGTCCAGAATACCTCGGCCTTTGGGTTGAGCTCGCGGCCATAGATAGCGAGCTGACCGTTTTCGCCCGGGTTGGCCCAAAGCTGAGAATAGTCGGTTGGACAGATGAAAAGGTTGCTTACGTCGCCCTTAACATCGACGAAGTCGCGGGTGAGATCGTTTAGAAGCTTGGTCTGCATGTGTGAGTCGGTGCCGATGCCTTCGATATCGTCGAAGAAGAGTGCGAAAGAGCGCACACCGAGATCATACATCATATTGAATTTGGCGACCAAGCTGTCGTAGTCTTCCTTGTTCCAGCGGATATCTTTTCCGGGATGGATCGCCCAGTAGAAGTCGAGACGGTTTTCGTTTGCTGTCTTGACGAGGTCGGCGATTTCGGCAGCCTGTTCCGGCGGGTAGGGGAGGCGCCAATTGGGAGAACTGTGGTAGGGATCATCTTTCGGACCGAAGATGTAATTGTTCATCTTGTTGCGGCCCATGTAGTTGATGAGGTCTTTACGCACCTGATGGCTCCACGGGGTTCCGTAGAAGCCCTCGACAACACCACGGTAGGGAAGGGCCGGGAAATCGTTGACCGTGAGGGCGGGGAGACCACCGAGATTGGCGGCCATCTCGCTCTCGACAATCTGACGCAGAGTCTGGAGGCCATAGAATGCTCCCTGCTCGTCGAAACCGGTGATGGTGATTTTCTTGGGTGTGACGGTCAAGGCATAGGCACCCGGAGTAGCGCTGACGCCGGCTTTGGCGGCGAGTTTCTGGCCGAAGTCGATTTCAAGGGGCAGACCCTTTGATGACAGAGTGAGGAAATCGAGTTCGCCGGATTTGAAAACTTTTTGCTTATCCCTGACGGAAATGCCGCGCGAAATATCGGCAACGGGGCCTCCCGTGAGATTGAGAGAATGGGGGGTGGGGTTGATAACAAGTCCCTTATGGTCGATTTTCTGACCGGGAACAACGTTGAACTGCTGCTTTTCGCCGCGTTGCGAGTTGAGGTCGAAAGAATCCTGGGCCGAAGCGTGGGACCCGCAAGCGAGTGCTGCGGCCAAAGCAAGCGACAGACCTGTAAAAAGTTTCATGGCAAGACAATTGGTTGATGAAAATGAAACGGTCCGGCCTCCGAGCGGGGAATCACCTTCCCCGGATCGGGAGCCGGGCCGGATGAAGTGGAAAAGGATCAGTCCTGAGGTTCCTTCATGTTGTGGAACACGTTCTGAACGTCTTCGTCTTCCTCAAACTTGTCGAGGAGCTTCTCGAGAGTAGCACGCTGCTCGTCGGTCACTTCCTTGTAATCGTTGGGGATGCGAACGAATTCGGAGGTAAGGATTTCGTAGCCGGCCTCCTCAAGGTGTTTCTGGATGCTGGAATAGTCCTCGAAAGCACCGTAGAGGGCGATAACTTCGGTCTCTTCATCCTCGTTTCCGATGACGTCGTGCTCGAGTTCGTCGACACCGTAGTCTATGAGTTCGAGTTCGAGATCATCGAGGTTCATACCCTCGACGGGTTTGATCTTGAACACGCACTTGTGGTCGAAAAGGAACGAGAGTGAACCCTGAGTGCCGAGGCTACCTCCGTGTTTGGTGAAGTAGGAGCGGACGTTGGCAACGGTGCGGGTGTTATTATCGGTGGCTGCCTCGACGAGGATGGCGATGCCGAAGGGGCCGTATCCTTCGTAAACGATCTCCTTATAGTCGCCGGCGTCTTTTTCGGTAGCCTTCTTGATAGCACGCTCAACGGTATCCTTGGGCATGTTGGCAGCCTTGGCGTTCTGCATGAGAGCGCGGAGACGGGGGTTGGTGTCGGGATCAGGGCCACCAGCCTTAGCGGCGATAGTGATTTCCTTGCCTATGCGGGTGAAGGTGCGGGACATATTGCCCCAGCGTTTCAGTTTTCTGGCTTTGCGGTATTCAAACGCTCTTCCCATATAATGTATTGATAGTTATAAAGTTAAAATTATCGAAGTTCGGCGCCAAGCTTTTTGGAGAGATTGGCGGTGATTTTTGACATGACGGATTCAATCTGCTTGTCGACAAGGGTTTTCTCGTCGTCCTGAAGAGTGATGGCTATGGCATAGGATTTCTTGCCCTGTGGCAGACGGTCGCCCTCGTAGACGTCGAATAGCTCGACGGAACGGAGGAGCTTGCGCTCGCTCTCGCGGACAACAGCCTCGACGCGATCCATAGATACGGCGGAGTCGATGAGCAGGGCGAGGTCGCGGCGCACGGGCAGAGTCTTTGGCAGCGGCTTGAATGAAACGTTCTTCTTGCGGGCCAGCGAAGTGAGGGTGTCCCAGCTCAGCTCGGCGAAGAGAACCGGCACCTTGATTCCGCATTTGCGGGTCAGGGCGGGAGTTACGATGCCGAGATGGCCAACGGCTTTGCCTGAACGGGTGGTGATGTCGATGCCAGAAGTGAAGATGGCACGGGATGAGGATTCAAGCTTGATCTCGGCAGGAGTGATGCCGAGGCGGCTAAGGATAGCCGAGACGTAGGCGCGCATATCGAACACGGATGCTTCGACCGCAGGACGGAGCCAGTTGGCGGCGGAGAGCTCACCTGTGATCCAGAGGGCGAGGTGGGCTTCCTGGCGGTAGGGTGCCAGAGGAGCGTCGGCGGTAGGCATCACGTCGGGCTTGCGCGAGTAGACATTGCCGAATTCGTAGGCCATCATGCCGGCTGAGCGACGGTTGAGGTTGCGCTCGATCGACTCAAGGCCTCCGAACAGCAGGGTCTGGCGCATCACCGAGAGATCGGCGCTGAGCGGGTTGAGAAGGCGCACGCAACGGTCGGCGGGATAGTCCGGGAGATCGGTATAGTAGCTTTCGGCTGAAAGCGAGTTGCAGAGAATCTCGTTGAATCCCTGAGCCGTAAGCTGTTCGCTGATAAGCGTCTGCAGCTGGCGGTCGGCGTCGGTGTCTGATTTGAGCTGGAGGGCGGCGTGGAGAGTGGTGCCGGTCTCAACGTTGTTGTAGCCGTAGATACGGAGGATATCCTCGACAACATCGCAAGGACGGGTCACGTCGACACGGTAGGTGGGGACGGAGAGGGTCACGGCGTCATCGGTAGCCGCGTCAACAGTCATTTCGAGCGAACTGGCGATGGCATTGACGGTTTCGGCGGGGATATGTTTGCCAATCAGATTGTCGAGGTAGGAGTAGGAGAGATTGACCACGGCAGGCTTGACGGGAGCGGGATAGATATCGACCGGCTCGCCGCAGATCTGACCTCCCGCAATCTCCTTGACCAAGCGTGCTGCGATCTTAAGAGCCCAGAGAGTAGCGTTGGGATCGGTTCCGCGTTCATAGCGGAAAGAGGCGTCGGTGTTGAGGCCGTGGCGGCGTGCAGTCTTGCGGACGCGGGTCGGATTGAACCATGCGCTCTCAAGGAAGATATCGGTGGTAGCGTCGGTCACGCCCGAATCAAGACCGCCGAAGACGCCGGCGATACACATGGGGCGCTCGGCAGAGCAGATCATAAGATCGGCGGAGGAGAGGGTGCGCTCGGTTCCGTCGAGAGTAGTGAAGGGCGTGCCGTCGGGACAGGTGGTCACCACGATCCGGCCGCCTTCGATCTTGCTGACGTCGAAGGCGTGCATTGGCTGGCCAAGGCCGTGGAGGATGAAGTTGGTGATATCGACGATGTTGTTGATCGGGCGGACACCAATGGTGGTGAGGAGGCTACGGAGCCAGTCGGGGCTTTCGGCCACCCGGACGCCGCGGATAGTGATTCCGGAATAGCGGCCACAGCCAGCAACATCGTCGACAGATACAGACAGGGCGCCGTCGAGAGTGTCGGGGCGGAGGTCGGCAGCGTCGGGACGGATCAGAGTGGCTCCGCCCTGATGAGTGTCGAGGAACGCCTTGAGATCGCGGGCCACACCGAAGTGGGATGCGGCGTCGATGCGGTTGGGTGTAAGGTCGACTTCAAGCACGTAGTCGCTCGTGAGGCCAAAATATTCGGCAGCGGGGGTTCCGGGCGCAGGAGTGTCGGGGAGCACGATAATTCCGTCGTGGCTTGTGCCTGTGCCGATCTCGTCGTGGGCGCAGATCATGCCGAAGCTTTCGACGCCACGGATCTTGGATTTCTTGATCTGGAACTCACGGTCGCCATCGTAGAGGGTGGTACCGACAGTGGCAACAACAACATACTGTCCGGCGGCGACATTCGGGGCGCCGCAGACGATCTGAGTCGCATTGCCGTCGCCGAGGTCGACGGTGGTGATGTGGAGGTGGTCGGAATCGGGATGGTCGACGCAAGTGAGGACATGACCGATAACGATACCACGGAGACCGCCGCGGATAGATTCTACTTCCTCGACAGAGCCGGTCTCGAGACCGATCGAAGTGAGGACATCGGCAGTCTGCTGAGGCGTCATGCCGAGGTCGATATAGCGTTTGAGCCAGTTGAAAGAAATATTCATCGCACGAAATGGAGTGACAGTTTGTAAAGTCAAGGGCAACAGAGTCATCGAAAGACGCAGGCGCGCTTGAAAGTGCAAAATTACAAAAAAATCGCGGAAGAAACGAACTTTAGGGGCAGGTGCGCAGGGGTGGGCCGGAGAAAATGAGTAATTTTGCACCGATAACAGGATAAAACCTCAAAAATCGGAATCCATGAAGACACTGATAGCCCTGATAACAGCTATAATAACCGGCGCAACAGCCATGACAGCCGGCACACCGGAACAGAAAGAGACTCTCAACGCATTTCTGGACCGCATAGGCGGCGAGGGAGCACGAGAACTGATTATGGCCGACGTTGATACGGCGCTGAGCAACGGCGGAAAAGATGTTTTCGTGATAGGAGCCGAGGACGGGAAACCGAGTGTGAGGGGCAGCAACGTGCTTGCAACCACAGCGGGAATCAACTACTATCTGAACCATTATGCGGGAGTGAACCTGAGCTGGAACAATCTGACGACCGATCTGAAAGAGGCCAATCTGAGGATTCCGGAGGAAGAGGAGCGCAGAGAATGTGAGGCAGACTACAGGTATTACCTAAATTACTGCACATTCAGCTACTCGATGTCACCCTGGACCTGGGAACGCTGGGAAAAGGAGATAGACTGGATGGCACTACACGGCATCAACATGCCGCTTCAGATCACGGGACTCGACACGGTGTGGCGCAATCTTCTGATGAACCATTACGGCTACAGCAAGGATGAGGCCAACAAATTCATTGCAGGGCCATGCTTTCAGGCCTGGTGGGGTATGAACAATCTGGAAGGCTGGGGCGGCGAAAACCCCGACTGGTGGTATGAACGACAGGAAAATCTCGCGAAGTCAGTATGCAGGAGAGAACGAGAGCTGGGAATGTCGCCGGTATTGCCGGGTTTTGCGGGAATGGTGCCGTCGGACTTTACGGAGAAGACCGGAATAGAGGCGAATAATCAGGGCAAATGGTGCGGATTCGTGAGACCGTATATCCTGGATCCGAACAGCGAACGGTTTGCGGAAGTAGCCGGTCACTATTACGACGAGCTCCACAAGGTGATGGGGGCGTCGGAATATTATTCGCTGGATCCGTTTCACGAAGGAGCTAACACGAAGGGCATAGATGTGCCGGCAGCCTACGGAGCGCTGTATGACGGCATCAAGGCGGCCAATCCGGCAGGGAAATGGGTGATCCAGCAGTGGCAGTGGAGCAAGCCGCAGTATGAGGTGCTGGACAGAGTGCCGCAGGGCGAGCTGATAATACTTGATCTATTCAGCGACGCGAAGCCGAACTTCGGAGCATATAAGGGGCACGACGCCGTGTATTGCTCGCTGCCGAACTTCGGAGGACGCACGGGCCTGATGGGGCGCCTGAACGGAGTGGCCGAGGGCTACGGGACGCTGAAGGGCGAGGATGAGAACATAAAGGGCATAGGAGCCACGCCTGAGGCGATAGGACAGGTGCCGGTGCTGTATGACATGCTATTCGAGCTGCCGTGGCTCGGCGAGACACCGGATCCGGCGAAATGGGTGGCGGAATACACGGAAGCCCGCTATGGCACGGACAACGCCAAGGCAAAATCGGCATGGGAGAAGCTGAGGACGAGCGCACTCGACTGCCGGAGCACACTGCAGGGTCCTCATGAGGCAGTGATCTGCGCAAGGCCGGGGCTTGATGTTGACAGAGTGTCGAGCTGGGGAGGCACAGAGATCTTCTATGACCCGCAAGCCGTGGTAGATGCCGCTTTTGATCTGGCAGAGGCTGACCTGAGTGGAGAGAACTACAGTTATGACCTGACCGACGTGACGCGGCAGGCGCTGACCGACTACTCGAAGCAGCTGCTCGGCGAGATAAAGGAGGCGCATGAGGCTGGCGACAGCACGACTTTCGGCGAGAAGCGGGACAGGTTCTTAGAACTGATACTCGACATCGACGAGCTGCTGAACACGAACCGATCGACGATGCTCGGGGAATGGACCGAGATGGCCAGGGCGATAGCCGACGAGATGCCCGGAACTACGGAGGCAGACCGCGACTGGCTGGAACTGGACAACGCACGGACGCTGATCACGACCTGGGGAGAGCGCGTGAACGCCGACGACGCGGGGCTGAGGGATTACAGTTACCGCGCCTGGGGCGGGATGCTAAGGGATTTCTATTATGAGAGATGGAAGAAGTGGTTTGACAGCGGTATGGCCCAGAATATAGACTGGTATGAATGGGAGCGGGCATGGGCACACGACGGGCAGAAGCGATATGGGACGGAAGCCCGCGGCGACTCGAAAGAGACGGCCCGCAGGCTGCTGCAGAAGTATTTCGGGAGCGCCGGGAAGGGATGAGGAGGCATGTGAGTGCGAATCCCGAGGGGGTTGACCTGGAATTCTGGCACGGGCTGATAGAGAGCCGTGGCCGGACGAGGACGCTGAACAAAGGCGAGTGTCTGTGCCGCAAGGGGGAGCGGACAAGTCAGTTCGGCTATGTGAAGTCGGGCTATCTGATATACAGGATAGCCGGGGGCGCGGGGCCGGGAAGGATAGGCGGGTTTGTGTTTGCGGGTGCGCTGTGGGGGTGTTATCCGGGATGTATGGATAACAAGCCGGCGATGTATGACATCGTGGCGGGGCGGAAGACGGAGGTGTGGGAGATGGATGCGAGTTGTCTGCCGGGTTTGTTCGATGAGGATGGGGAGGCTTGCCGGCATGGAAGGATTTTCATGGAGGCGCTGTATGGGATCTTAGCGGAGAGCTATTGCTCGATTTATTCGAGTGGCGCGGTATATCGGGCTGATCGAGCGGCATCCGGAGATAGAGCAGGAGGTGTCGCAGAAAGAGATAGCTGAGTATCTGCAGATATATCCGGCGAGCCTGAGCAGGATAAAGAGGCGGCTGCTTGGGCGGGGAGAGCGGTAACCGAGGGCGGATAAAGGGAAGGCGGGAGATTTCTTTTTGTTAGGAGTTTAAGGAGCTTAGGGACCGTAAGGGCAATAAGGAGTGTAAGGGATTTAGGGCGAGTTTGATGGGGGAGGGAAATTAGGCGGCAGCCTGAGGGTGCTCGAAGGTGAGGACTCGCAGGCTGCCTGTCATTGTAAGGTTTTGCTATCAGTGGTTAATCAGGATTGTAACGTCGTAGAAATTGCTTGGGTGGTTGAAGGGAAATTTTGTGAAGCGATGTGAAAGATCGAAAGAACATTTCTGTCCATCGAAAGTCACGCTGGTACACATGTTAATTCCATGGATGTCAAATTCCCAACTGGACTTAATGGTGTGTGGTTTGGAATCGCCAAAAATCTTCTGTGATTTCAACTGAATCTCATAGGAAGGCCAATGGGGAAAAGGTTTGGATAAATCGTCAAGATCCGCCAAAGTGTAATGTTCCATGGTGCGATAGATGGATAACATTTTTCGCCCCAGACTGTCGGTAGTAAGAAAAACGGGAGCGTTCCTGTAGGTGTCTTTTTTGCCAAGTAGCTCGGCTATATATATGTCATCGTGGGAAACGAAAGGAATACTGTCGACACCGTTGAGAAGGAGAATTTTTGAAAGGAAGATATCGGGCAGGAGATGAGAACTTACATATCGGGCTTCGATTCCGTCGACGAGGTTATTCCCATTGTTGTCGGTGATAAAGAGGTTAAGATAGAAAGGGCAATCCTGACGAGGAAGAAGACCACCAGCGATCCGAGGCTCATCGTTGCTGCAGGCGGAGATGACGAGCAGAAGTAGCAGGGAGAGGAGGAAGTGGGGGCGGTGTGGGATGTGTGGAGGGTGCATTGGCTGAATATTAGATGGTTAATAATAGGTGTGTCAAAGATAGTGACATCTTTCTAAGAATGCAAGATTTTTTTAGTTATAAGATGTTAAATTGGGTGGGCATATGGGCTTTAGGAAGTTTAAGGGCAATAAGGGCAATAAGGACAATAAGGCCGATAGGGACAGAGGAGGATGGGTAGGGTATTAACCAGGGTTAATATTTGAGGTGGTAGGGTGGAGTTTGTTGGCGCGGGGGAGGGATTTTTGCGGTGAGGGTGTGTAATTTTGCGGATGAAAACTATAAAACGATAAAGGAATTATGAATATCGTAATTATCGGAGCGACTTCGGGAATAGGGCGCGAGCTGTGGGTGCATTATGCCTCAATGGATAACCGTGTGGCCGTGATCGGGCGAAGGAAAGAGGAGGTTGAGAAAATGGAAGAGGAAATGCCTGAGAATACGGTGGGGTATGCGTGTGACATAGCGGACACGGCGGCTGCAAACAAGATGATGGACGCGGTAGCCGTGGAGCTGGGGATGATTGACCTCGTGATAGTATGCGCGGGGATAGGGGAGCTGAACCCGGGACTGGATGTGGAAACAGAGCTTATGACCGTGAGGGTCAACGTGGAGGGGTGGACGAATTGTGTCGACCGTGCTTTCAATCTGTTCTGCGCTCAGGGGCGGGGGCATTTGGTGGTGATAACTTCGGTGGGCGGATTGCAGGCGGCGCCCATTGCACCGGCTTACAGCGCATCGAAGGCTTATCAGATAAATTATATCAGGGCTCTGCAGCGGAAAGCGAAGGGATCGGTTATCACGGTGACGGAGGTGAGGCCGGGACTTGTGAGAACGAGAATGGCTAAGGGGGAGGGGCTGTTCTGGGTAATGCCGGTGGACAAGGTGACGAGGGCTATAGTGAAGGCGATAGGACGGAAGCGCCGGCGGCTTATCACGGACCGGAGATGGCGGGCAGTGAATTTCATGCTGAGACACTTCGGAGGGTTATGATGGATAGGGCGATGGCGCGGAAGGAGTAGAGGCGTCGGCGGGAGTCGGGGTCGAGGTGGGTGTAGCGGGTGATGGCGTCGTGGATGTAGGGGCGGCCTTTGGTGCGGTTGATGATGATGTTGGCGATGACGATGTTGATCAGCGTGGCGATGATGAGGATGGGGAGGGCCTGACGGGCCACCGAACCGTATAGGCGCGCGTAGAGGAAGATCAGTATTGCCTCGAGGGGAAAGAGGGCGAGGACAAGGATGGTCTTGAGGATGGGAAATTCGGCGGGGAGGTCGAATGGCTGCCTGAAATAGAATTCCTGGGCTGCCATGCGGGTGAGGATCCAGCGGGTGATGATGAAACGGTGGAGTCGGTGAAGCATCGGGAAGGTGGGAATGCAGGAAAATGAAGGCAGCCTGAACGGAGTCGGGAGAATGGCGACTGCACTCAGGCTGCCTTGTGTGATTATCGGTAGGATCGGGGGGATTATTTGACAAGGAGGTGGTCGCCGGTTTTTTCGACGATCAGGCGGTAGAAGTCGTCGGAGAATCCGGGAGAATCGGGTGAGAAGGGTTTGCCATGAGGATTGCGGGCGAAGTTGCCGTCGGTGTCGATCTTCTTGCGTCCGCCGTCAAGGTATCTGACGAGAAGGAAGAGGGCAAGGTCGCGGTAGGCGTCGGTGGCTTCACGGGCAACGGAAGCACCCTCGGCGTTGACGCGGGCTTCGAGAGCGGTGTTGTCGCCGACCCGGTGGAGGCTGAGAAGCTCGCTTTCGGTCTGCGGACGTGCGGCGATGAATTTGTCTTCGAGCGAGCCCTGGACCTTTCGGATGTCGTCGATCATCAGGTCATATTTACTGTAAGCCTGGTTCGCCACCCAGTTGTTGACCCAGAAGTTGGCAGTAGGTGAGAAAGTGTAAAGGTCGCCGTTGCCGGGACGCACCTGTTCGGGGACTTCGGTCATGGAGCAATAGAAAGGCATGTAGACGGAGGTGTTGGCGTCGTCGGTTCCGAACCAGATGAGACCGCCGATGGGGTCGGGAAGCCATTCGCGGCTCTGGCTGACGAAGCTCCAGGCAGTCTGCTGTGTGGCGACCGGACGCTCATGGGTGTATTTCTTGCCATCGACCTCGTAGCGCATTGGACGGTTTCGCTGAGGAGCTTTATAAGGACCAGCACCAGGATCGGATGTCATATCGTAGGGAGTGTCCTCATAATGATCGCGCATACGGGCCTGCATGTCCTGCAGCGAGATTTTGCGGTCGGGGACGATAAAGAGAGGCATTGGCACGTCGCTATCGGCATTGACCCATTCGAACCAGGCTTTATCCTGCTCGGGCGTAGCGAAACGGCGGAAGAAGCTCCAGACGCGGGCATCGCACGAGCGGCGCTTGGCGGCATTGTGGGTGTCGAAAGCGTCGGCAAACGAGAAATCCTCGTCTTTGCCAGAGAAATAACCACGGCGACGAGCGAAGGGGATAAGATCGTCGGCGAACAGGACGTTTTCGGTGTCGGTGTAGTCGACCTTGCGAATTCGGGGTTCGTTGGCGTGAGCGCAGATGGCATCATCGGGCACACGCACGGCGATCCAGACAGCACCTTTTTCGGCACCCTTACCGATCATCTCCATGATCCAGGCTTCATTTTTGTCGGCGATCGAGAAGGTCTCGCCGGTGGAGGCATAGCCGTATTTATCGACGAGTGCGGCCATAGTGCGGATGGCTTCGCGTGCGGTCTTGCACCGCTCAAGGGTGACGTAGATGAGCGAGCCATAGTCGAGGATTGCGTTGCCGGTTGTGTCGGCGAGCTCGGGGCGTCCACCCCAGGTGGTTTCGCCGATCACGAGCTGATGCTCGTTCATATTGCCGACGACATTGTATGTTTCGGGAGCCTGGGGTATCGCACCACGGGGCGTGTTATCGCCCCAATCGATGATCTGTCGCATCGTGCCCGGTGCGTGTTTCCCCCTGGAGGCATGGAAAAGGTCGCCGAAGCGGGTGTAGGAATCATCGGCGTAGGTCACCATGACCGAGCCGTCGACGGTGGCCTTACGACCAGCGATGAAGTTGGTGCAGGCAAGAGCCGCAAGGTGGCAGAGGAGGGCGGAAGTGAGAAATATTGTCCGGAGAAGATTCATAACAGCGGATAAGATCGGTAAAAAGATGAAAGATTGGCGCTGAGCAAGCATTATTCTCTCAGCAGTATCGGCAAAGGTAGTGAAATAGACGGGAATGTGCAAGCACGGAATGGAATAGCAGGAGGAAATGTAAAGTATTGACCGATAGTGGGGAATGAGAAGGTCGCCGGGGGTTGTAACAAGAGTGTAACTGATTTAACTTTCGTTAACCAGGGATAGTGTTTGAAGTGGGGAATATGCAGTAATTTTGCATCGTCGGACAAGGAAATGAGCTCCGACAACACACACGCAGACAAGACATAATGATTGGTATAAAGATAGATTGATTGGTTAAACATAAGGACCGGCTCCTGTGCGCGAGGCATGGGAGCCGGTCCGGCGTTATATGATTTTTTTCAGATCAGTCGAGCGCGGGCAGGTCGTATTTCAGGCAAGAGTAGCCATCGACCGTCTCGGTAAGTACATAGAGGGCAGAAGCCGTGAGATCGAGCGTATCGACCTGAGATGAGGCAGGGCGACCCGAGCCACCGCAGGCCTGGAAAATCAGCGTTCCAAAAAGCGCGTGCGGCAAGAGAAGTTTTTTCATGGGAAAAAGAATAGGAGTTATCAGATAGATATGTCAAAGTTACATATCAATTTGAGAAAGATAGCGGACAGAGTGACATAGATCAGAGCTCGAAGATGAAAAAAATTGAGAGAAGCCGATGCTTGAGAATCAGTGTATTATGACGGTGATGAAAAATTTATTGAAAAAAAGTTGCAGAAAAATTTGCGGGAAATGAAAAAAGTGGCTAACTTTGCATCGCTTTTGGAAAGCAACACTGCTCAAGAAAGCTAATCGGGGTGTAGCTCAGTTGGTTAGAGTACGCGTCTGGGGGGCGTGAGGTCGCTAGTTCGAGTCTAGTCACCCCGACTGAGAAAAGAGAGCCGTTCGCAAGATCGGCTCTCTTTTTTTGCGTGTAGACTTGCGAGGTAGGCGGGTTTGTGTTAAATTTGCAGACGCGCATAGCGGCGCGAATCAATTAAACGAATATTACTGATGAACAACGAGGATAAGAGCAGCATGCCATACAAGAGGGTGCTACTGAAACTGAGCGGCGAATCGCTTATGGGCAAGCAGGGCTACGGCATAGATACGGATCGCCTGAACGAGTATGCCACGCAGATAGCCAAGGCGGCCGCGCGGGGCGTTGAGATTGCTATAGTGATAGGCGGCGGCAACATATTCAGGGGCCTGAGCGGTGCGGCCAAGGGTTTTGACCGCGTGAAGGGTGACCAGATGGGCATGCTTGCCACGACCATCAATTCGCTGGCGCTGACGTCGGCACTGGAGGCGCTCGGACAGCCCGTTAGGATGCTTACGGCAATAAATATGTATCCCGTCGGGGAGCAGTATTCAAATACCCGCGCTATCGAGGCCATGAACAGAGGAGAGGTGGCGATACTTGCCGGCGGAACGGGGTGCCCATTTTTCACTACCGATACGGGCGCTGCGCTGCGCGGAGTCGAGACCAGGGCTGACGTGATGCTGAAGGGCACACGCGTAGACGGAATATATACCGCCGATCCGGAGAAGGATCCGACAGCGACCAAGTTTGACAAAATCAGTTATGACGAGGTATATACCCGCGGCCTGAAGGTGATGGACCTGACGGCTACGGCACTCTGCAAGGAAAACGGGCTGCCGATCGTGGTGTTTGACATGGATACTCCGGGAAATCTGGAGAAAGTGTTGAGCGGTGAGCCTATCGGCACGTATGTGTATTGAAATAATCAAAACGATATAGAATATGGAAACGAAACCTTATCTGGACGCGGCCGAAGAGAAAATGGAGATGGCCGTGGAATATCTCGACGAGTCGCTGGCGCATATCCGCGCCGGTAAAGCCAACCCAAAGATCATCGATGGCATAAGGGTGGAATATTACGGGTCGATGATGCCCGTAAGCCAGGTTGCCAACGTAGCAGTGCCCGATGCCCGCACCATCACCATCACACCGTGGGAGAAGGCAATGTTCAAGGAGATCGAAAAAGCAATAATCAACAGCGAGCTCGGTATCATGCCTGAAAACAACGGCGAGGTGATCAGACTGTCGATTCCGCCGCTGACCGAGGAGCGCCGCAAAACGCTCGTGAAGCAATCGAAGGCCGAGGCCGAGCAGGCGAAGGTGTCGGTACGCAATGCCCGCCGTGATGCTATCGAGGGTCTGAAGAAGGCTATCAAGCAGGGCATGGCCGAAGATGTGGAAAAGGATGGCGAAGCTGCCGTGCAGAAGATTCATGACAAGTATCTGAAAAAGATCGACGAGCTTTTCGCTGCCAAGGAGAAAGAGATTCTGACTGTGTAAAAGCATTGACAATAAATAATATAGGGGCACACGGCGGAGAGATATTCTCCGGGTGTGCCCCCTATATTACAGGTGAGCCATGAGGGGCCGGATAAAATGAAAAATGCGAATGTCATAGAATCATAATATTAACATTACATTCAAAAAAAATAAATATTATGATAAAAATGATGCTGATAGCCGGAGCCGGTGGTTTTGTAGGCACATGCGGCAGATTTCTGATCGGAAAATGGTCGTCGGGTATATTTCAAGGTGCGTTTCCAATGGGAACCTTCCTCGTGAACATAATAGGTTGCTTCATCATCGGTCTGCTGTTCGGTCTGCTTGAGAAAGCGCATGTAATGACGCCAGGCGAAAACGTATTGCTTATCACCGGTTTCTGCGGCGGTTTCACCACATTCTCGTCGTTTGCCGACGATATGTGGGTATTGATCAACAAGGGCGACTGGTCGACATTCATTCTCTATCTGAGCATGAGTGTCATATTCGGTATCCTACTCGTATTGGCCGGACGCGCTCTGATACGCTGACCAGCATCAAAATATCAAAGATAATACAGGCCGGAGAGGCCCGATCGGAAAAGACCGGGCCTCTCCGGCCATAATTTTCAACCTTTTTTCACGGCACGGTATTCCCTTGGGGACTGTCCCATAATTCTGGAGAACATCCGCGAGAAATAGTAAGGATCGTCAATGCCGATCATGTGGCAAATCTGATTGATGCGCAGATTGGTGAAATCGAGAAGCGAGCAGGCACGCTTGATTTTGAGCTGCATGAAATAGGCGATAGGCGACTGGCCGGTAGATCGTGAAAATACCGCCGAAAGATGTGACGGCGAGTAGCCGAGATGAGTTGAAATATCTGATAGGGTGAGACGTCGATCGATATTCTCGGTCATGAATTTCACCGCCAGGGCTACAATATCGCCATGTTGTGCGGATCGGGGATCGGCAGTTTCCCGAAACTGACGCATATAGCGGAGGTAGCCCAGCAAGTGGTGAAGCAGGGATGTGGAATAAAGAAGATTCTCGCGGCAATAGCCAGAGTCGAGCGTGTTCATGATTTCGTCGAAAATGGCCGGTATACTGCCTGCGGGAGTATTGAGCGAACCGTGGATTCCAACCGGGGAGGGATCGGAACTGATATACTCGGCAGCCAAAGAACCTTTGAAATGAATCCAGTAGATAGTCCAGGGTTCAGAATCGTCGGCAGCATAGGCATGGGGATGTCCGGGGGGAAGAATGAAATACGTGTCGGGACTGACTTCATAGCGTCGACCGTCGATCTCATACCATCCTTTGCCCTTTACGGCGTAGATAAATACATATTGCGATATGGGCGCCTCGCGCCTGCGATAGTGGAAGGACGCATTGGGGTAGTATCCGATATCGGTGATGTGGAGTATTGACGAAAGAGGATTTCCCTCAAGCTCACGCAAGTAGGCAGGAGGAATGATAATAGCTCTCTGACCTGAAAAACCGTCTTTGATTCGCAGCATGGATGATAAAGAAAGATGAGAACGTAAAGATAGACAAAAGTGTAAGAAAATCCATTTTTTTTGCGGAAAATTCTATTTGTCAGTGGCAGTGCAGATTGTAATTTTGCAGAGTCAAACAGTAAATCAATAATCATGAAAAAATATATACTGACAATAGCAACAGCGCTCGCTACTCTCAATTGTCTGGGAAATATGGCGAGTGACACTATAGATCTGTCGGGGCTGTGGCGGTTTCAGCTCGATCCGATGGGTTTCGGCAAGACGCCGGGATCGGAGATGTATCAGGCGAAACTGACAGAGACAATCCAACTGCCCGGAAGTACGGACGAGGGGGGCAAGGGAATAAAGAATCAGGCGCAATACGTAGACCGTCTCAGCAGAAAATATGAATACAGCGGCCCGGCATGGTATCAGCGCGAGGTAGAGATACCTCAAGACTGGGCTGAGCGCCGGATAATGCTTGAACTGGAAAGATGTCATTGGGAGACAACAGTATATGTAGACGGAGAAGAAGCAGGGATGGACGAGCGTCTGTCGACACCAAACCGCTTTGTTATGAGTAAAAGCCTCACGCCGGGACTGCATACGATCACGATATGTGTTGACAACAGGCTGAAATATCCTATGGATCAGTGGGCCCATGGGACAACGGAATATACGCAGACCAACTGGAACGGTATCACGGGCAAAATGCTGCTGACATCGCATCCGGCGACAGGAATAACGGGCCTGCAGATTTATCCCGACGTGGAAGCCGGAAGCGCACGTGTAGAGGTGGCACTTGCAGGAAGCGGCGAAGGCGAGATAGAATTTAAGGTGACTGATCGGGATGGACGGACTGCCGGTAGCGCAAGCCGCAAGTTCAGTATGCCGGCTGATTCGGCCGGCATAGAGGTGGAGATTCCTATGGGCAGAAATGTGAAGCTATGGGATGAGTTCAATCCGAATCTGTATGAAGTGACGGCTACCGTTAAAGGCCGCAACGGCGATGACGAGAGCATAAGCCGGACGTTCGGTATGAGGATGGTGGAGCAGGGAAAGCATCACGTGAAGATAAACGGTATGGACCGACACCTGAGAGGCGTGCTTGATTGCTGCGTGTTTCCATTGACGGGTTATCCGCCGACCACGGTAGAAGAATGGAAGAAGGTGATGGCGACAGTGAAGGAGTATGGATTCAATCATGTGAGATTCCATTCGTGGTGTCCTCCGGAAGCCGCATTCGATGCCGCCGATCAGCTCGGACTGTATCTGCAGGTGGAGCTGCCTATGTGGATCAAGGATGTAGGGCAATATCCGGACAGACGGGAATTTTTTGAAAAAGAGATGTATGCCGTCCTTAACGAGTATGGCAATCATCCGTCGTTCGTGCTGTATTGTAACGGAAATGAGAATGAAGGAGACTTCAGTGTGCTCGAGGATCTGATAATCAAAGGACAGAAGCATGATCCACGACATCTGTATTCGGCTTCGACAGCAAGGACACATGTGGCGGCTGACCAATTCTATACGTCGCACGTGTCGCCCAACGGCTGGATAACAGTGTATGAGGGACGTCCGTCGACCGACTGGGACCTGAACCGCGAATCTGCAATCGATGTGCCAGTGATAGCCCATGAAACCGGTCAACGGTGCATGTATCCCAACTTTAACGAGATGAGCAAATATACAGGTGTGCTTGAACCCCGCAACATGAATGTGTTTAAGGAAAGACTTGCCCGCAACGGTATGGCTGCTCAGGCCGAAGATTTCTTCAAAGCAACGGGAGCACACACCGTGCTACAATATAAAGATGTGAACGAAGCATTGCTGCGAACCTCGACCTCGGGCGGATATCAGTTGCTCGGATTGCAGGATTTTCCGGGCCAAGGGAGTGCGTTTGTCGGCATACTGGATCCATTCTGGGAGTCGAAGGGGCTTGTAACGCCCGAGAAATATCGCGAGTCAAACGGCCCAGTAGTGGCACTCGCACGCTTTCCCAAGCGGATATACACCAACAGCGAGAGTTTTCCCGTGAAGCTGGGTGTGTATAATTTCGGCGAGAACGATATAAAGAAAGGACAATTGAACTGGACTCTTACAGATGCAAATGGCCGGAGTGTGAAGGCAGGGCGTGTGCGTCATGACGGGGCTGCGAGATCGAGCGTAGACTCGCTCGGATATCTGGAGATACCTCTTGCAGGGCTACCTTCGCCTGCCGAATACAGATTCAATGTGGATATAGATGGCCATAGCAATGAGTGGAATATCTGGGTGTATCCCGATGAAGAGGCGACTATTTCAGGAGTCAACGTGACCGGTTCATGGGACGAGGCAAGGACACTGCTGGCAAAAGGCGAGGCCGTGTTGCTGGTTCCTGACAGTGTGGCCGGCAGAAAGACACGCTTTGCAAGTCATTTCTGGAATCCGATAATGTTTAACTGGAATCCGATGATAGTAGGAACACTGATAGATAGTGACCATCGTGCCTTAAGCGACTTCCCGACCAAAAAATATGCCGACTGGCAGTGGACCGACATACTCAATAACTCGCGCGCAATAGACCTGACCGATATAGAGGGGCTGACGCCGGTGGTGCAGAGTATAGACACATACGAGGTGAACCGCAAGCTTGGAATAGCTTTCGAGGCCCTCACACCAGAAGGAGGACGCCTGTTTGTGCTCAGCATGGATCCAAGCAAGAATATAGAATCACGCCCGGCATCGCGCAGGTTGCTCAATTCGATTGCCGGATATGTAGGGTCGCGCGATTTCAATCCACAGACCGAGGTGCCGCTCTATCAGCTTGATGCAATCTTCGATGCCCGGAAAATAAATACTGATACAGAAAAATCGTCGGAAGCCGTGAAACAGCTTCTTAACCAGTAATGAGATGAACAACAAATTTATATATTTCATTTGCCTGGTCGCGGCCATGGGAGGGCTGCTGTTCGGCTATGACTGGGTAGTGATAGGCGGAGCGAAACCATTCTATGAGGCTTATTTCGGTATAAGCGGCAATCCCGGTATGCAGGGACTGGCAATGAGCATTGCTCTTGTCGGGTGTCTTGTCGGAGCTATGGTGTGCGGCGTACTGGCAGACCGCATAGGGCGCAAGCGTCTGCTCACATGGTCGGCGGTGATATTTCTGGTTTCCGCATATTTGACCGGGGCTGCCGACAGTTTCGCAATATTCCTGTCGGCCCGATTACTCGGAGGCCTTGGAATAGGTGTGGCATCGGGACTGTCACCGATGTATATAGCTGAGATCGCACCTGCAAGACTAAGAGGTAAACTCGTTACACTCAATCAGCTGACCATAGTTGTCGGAATACTGGCGGCACAGTTGTCCAATATGTTTATAGCCGAGCCAATTATTAGTTCTGCGCAGGAAGCCATCGCACAGTCATGGAACGGCCAGATGGCATGGCGGTGGATGTTCTGGGGCGCTGCGTTTCCCGCCGCTGTATTCCTGCTGCTGAGCTTGTTTATTCCCGAGAGTCCGCGCTGGCTCGTAATGAAAGGATATGTTGGCCGAGCCTCGGCGGTTCTCGAGACGATTGGTGGCGGGAGCTATGTGGAAAAAGAGGTGGCTTCGATTTCGCAGGCGATAAATGAAGAAAAGGGCAACGGAGGATTGCGACAGTTGTTGAGCAAACCATTCCGCAGGGTATTGGTGCTGGGAATTATCATAGCAGTTTTCCAGCAATGGTGCGGTACCAACGTCATATTCAACTATGCCCAAGAGATATTCGTATCAGCCGGATATGAGCTCGGCGATCTTTTCTTCCAGATAGTGGTGACCGGCGTGACTAATCTGATATTCACTATTGTGGCCCTATATACCGTTGACAAGCTGGGACGGCGCTCGCTTATGCTGTTTGGCGCCGGAGGACTCGGCGGCATTTATCTGATACTCGGCTACTGTTATCATGCTGAAGTGAATGGGACCGGTATGGTGGCGCTCGTAGTGATGGCAATAGCCTGTTATGCGATGTCGCTCGGTCCGGTCACCTGGGTATTGCTTTCGGAAATCTTCCCTGACAAGGTAAGGGCCGTAGCAATGGCAACATGCACATTCGCGCTGTGGACCGGTAGCGTGACGCTTACTTTCAGTTTCCCATATCTCAACTCCTTTCTGGGCGCGGATTTCACGTTCTGGATATATTCGATGATATGCTGGTGTGCATTCATCTATCTGGCACGACGCTGTCCGGAAACGAAGGGGAAGACATTGGAGAAAATCCAGACGGAACTTATTGAATGATCAGTTATTTTGCAGCGATTCACACAATTATCATTTAAATCAGACAAAAATACACAATCATCTATTTACATATCTAAAGTTATGGAAATGAAGGGTAACAAAGTGAGAGCATGGTGCGAGGCCCTCACTATACCGACCTATGAGGCCGGAAAGCCGGAGAAATCGCCTATGTTTCTTGAAAAGAGAGTTTATCAAGGCTCAAGCGGTGTGGTATATCCTTATCCGGTGATAGAAAAAATCGCCGACGAGGCGACTCCCCATATATATCAGGCTGTGTTTATAGAGAACGAATATCTGAAAATTATGATATTGCCGGAACTCGGGGGTAGGGTACAGATGGCCTATGACAAGATTGCAAGGAGGCACTTCGTGTACTATAACCATGTTATCAAGCCAGCTCTTGTCGGTCTCGCCGGCCCGTGGATCTCGGGCGGTATTGAGTTCAACTGGCCACAGCATCACCGACCTTCAACATTTATGCCTATCGATAGCGCGATTGAAGAGAATGCTGACGGAAGTGTCACGGTGTGGGTTAGCGAGGTGGAGCGTATGTTCGGCCAAAAAGGACGTGCCGGGTTCACTCTGCGTCCGGGTGTGGCACGGCTGGAGATAAAGGGAGCTGTAGGAAATCCGACAGAACTTCCACAGACATTCCTTTGGTGGGCTAATCCGGCGGTTGCCGTCAACGACCACTATCAGAGCGTGTTTCCACCGGATATCAACGCGGTGTTTGATCATGGCAAGAGAGCGGTATCCAGTTTCCCGATCGCTACCGGAACTTATTACAAAATGGACTATTCGGCCGGAGTAGATATATCCAACTACAAGAATATCAAGGTGCCGACCTCGTATATGGGTATTAATTCAGGATATGATTTCGAGGGTGGTTATGAAAATGACACCAAGTGTGGTATGCTA
The DNA here is from genome assembly GCA_014801735.1 of Bacteroides sp. The sequence continues at coordinate 72,785 of JAAVDO010000010.1, forward strand.
CACGTGGCGAGCCATCATGTCTCGCCGGGAAAGAAGCAATGGACATGGGGCAACGGTGATTTCGGTCGTGCCTGGGACAGGAATCTGACCGATTCAGATGGTCCATATATAGAACTGATGGCCGGAGTATATACCGAAAACCAGCCTGACTTTGCATGGCTGCAGCCATATGAGGAAAAGCGATTCACGCAATATTTTTTCCCATACAGGGAACTTGGAGTGGTGAAAAATGCCACACGTGATTACGTGATGAATATAGTGGAAGAAGATGGAGGGTTGGTGATAAAGCTGTTTGCGACAGTTACCGCGAAGATACGCATTGTCGTGACCACCAGGAAGGATGGCCGGCGTGTGCTTGAGTGTGAGAGCGATGTCAGTCCTCGAGAGATATTCAGCCATAAGCTCGGAGAGGGTATGAAAATTGACGATCTTCGAGTGGAGATTTACAGCGGCGGGAAGATCGCCATGATCTGGGAGGCGGAGGCTGATGAAGCCAAACGTCTGCCGGATGCAGCCATAGCTGCCGCGGCGCCGGAAGATATAAAGAGCTGCGAGCGGCTGTATCTGACAGGAATGCATCTGGAACAATACCGCCATGCTACATTCTCGGCCAAAGACTATTATGAGGAAGCCTTAAGAAGGGATCCGGCGGACGCGAGATGTAACAACGCCATGGGACTATGGTATCTGAGGCGCGGACGTTTTGACATAGCGGAAAAATATCTCCGCAGAGCAGTGGCAGAGATCTGCCGATATAATCCCAACCCCTATGACGGCGAGGCAATCTATAATCTCGGGGTCACACTGATGAGGCAGGGCAGAGACGCTGAAGCGTATGACCGGTTTGCCAAGGCGGCGTGGAATGCGGCCTGGCAAGATGCTGCCTGGTATTCATGTGCATGCATCGTGAACAGCGCCGGAGACTATGAGACAGCCTTGGCAGATGTAGACAACTCGCTTACGAGAAACAGTGCCAACCACAAGGCTCGTGCTCTTAAGGCTCTGATCCTCATGAAGACAGGTCGTAGAGATGAAGCTGTTGCTGAGGCAGAGGAAGCTCTGAAGATCGATATGTTTAATTATGCGGCCTTGTTCGTGAAAGCAAAAGCCGGAAAGAATATTTCAGACCGGCAACTGCTTATTGAGCGGATGAGGAATGAAGCTCACAACTATAATGTGGCAGGTGTGGAACTTATGACGGCCGGAGGATTTGAAGAGGCTGAGGAAATATGGCAGATAGCGGAGGAATGCGGAGCTGTCGATCCGATGAGCTACTATCACCTTGCACGCTGCAGACGAAGCGGCAATCTTCCAGGAGTGGTGGAAGCACTGTCGAAAGCCGAGGCCATGTCACCCGACTATTGTTTCCCGAAAGGCAACGATGACGTTGTGTCGCTTCTACAAGCAGCCGCAGAGCAGCCTGAGGATGCACGTTGCCGTTATTATCTCGGGTGTCTGTATTATGACGCACGTCAATATGATCTGGCGGTGAGGTACTGGGAGGAATCGTTAGCGCTTGATCCGGATTATCCGCAAGTTTGGAGAAACCTCGCGCTGGCACGTTTCAACAAACAGCTGTGTACGGAGGATAGCGTGAGGATGATGGAAAAGGCGACAGAGCTGGCACCAGATGACGCAAGAATGCTGATGGAACTGGATCAATTATACAGGCGTCTTGGCCGCGATCATTCCGACAGACTCCGCAATTTGAGAAAAACAGATGGTCTGACAGATGAACGCGACGATCTGAAGCTGGAAGAAGCGACGCTGCTTAACAATCTGGGACATTATTCTGAAGCAAAAGAAATTATCGATCGGAGAACGTTTCATCCCTGGGAAGGGGGCGAGGGTAAGGTTTCGGCTCAATATCAGTTCTGCCGCGTAGAGATGGCAAAGGAAGCTATTGCTCGCGGAGACTATGATGAGAGTGTGCGCCTGCTGAAAGAGTGTCTCGTGTTTCCCGTGAATCTTGGGGAGGGCAAACTGGAAGGTGCGCAGGATAACGATTTCTATTATCTGATTGGACTGAGTTTATCGGCCAACGGAGATCAGGAGAATGCACGTGAATATTTCCGCAAGGCCCTCGTTGGCCCCACTGAACCTGCACCGTCATTATACTATAACGATGCTAAGGCGGACAAGATATTTTATCAGGGGCTGGCTCACAGAGCGCTCGGCGATGAGGACAGGGCAAGGGGCGCTTTTCACAAGCTCAAGACATTTGGTGAAAAGAATCTGTTTGAACCGGTTAAGATAGACTATTTTGCCGTATCGCTACCCGATCTGCTGATATGGGAGGATGATCTTCAGCGCAGAAACACGGTGTACTGCCGTTATCTGATGGCACTTGGCTGTTATGGTCTTGGACAGAAAGAAAGAGCAATGCGCGAACTGAACCGAGTGACCGAACTTGATCCCAACCATCAGGGCGCTAAAGCGTTTATGAGCTATATAGAATTGATAGATAAAATTATAGGCGCTCAGTGATATGAATCTAAGAATTGCAGCCGCAGGAATCTTTGTGGCTCTGACGGCTCTCGTATCGGCACGCACTATAGACCTGTCGGGAGACTGGAAGGTAGAACTCGACAATGATACTACGACACATTTGATCACTTTGCCAGGAACCACAGATCTGGCAGGACTGGGTGTACCAAACGTCCTTGAACCGGAATTAAAGAAGCCTCAGTTGTTAAGACTGACCCGAAAGAACCGCTTCATCGGAAGGGCGACATATTCCAGAACTGTGCATATTGACGGAGATATGGCCGGAAAACCTCTTGAGCTGAAACTTGAGAGGGTGATGTGGCGAAGCCGCCTGAGCATCGATGGTCAACCGGTAGGAATGATGCAGGAGAGTCTTTCGACACCGCATCGTTATTATCTACCCGACGGACTTGATGAGGGAGAGCATCAGATCAGTCTCGAAATCGATAACGGAAAGATGTATGAAATAAGCGATGATGAGCTGGCACATGCCTATACTGATGATACTCAGATAAAATGGAATGGCGTGCTTGGCAACATGTCGCTGAGAAGTGTTGAACCTGTCGATGTGGCAAGCGTGCAGGTCTATCCCGATGATGATTTGTCGGGAGTGGAAGTAGTGGCTACGGTGAATAATCATAAGGGAAAGAAACTGAGGCAGAAACTTGAGTTCAGAATATGCTCACCGGATGGCCGTGAGTGGTCAAGGAAAGTGTATGTGAATCTCGCACCAGGAGCAAACGTGGTGAAGGAAAGATGTGGAATAGCGGGCGAACGTCAGTTATGGTCAGAATTCTCACCGGTGTTGTATGAGGCGGAGGTTGCTGCCGGAAAGTCGGCAGAACAGACACACTTCGGGTTGAGAAAAATTGAATCGAGGGGGCATGAACTGCTGATAAACGGGAATCCGGTGTTTTTAAGAGGCTCGCTGGAATGCTGTGTTTTCCCTCTTACGGGTACACCTCCTCTTGGCGAGGCAGGGTGGGAGGCCGTGTTTGACACTGCTGAACAATGGGGACTTAATCATCTGCGCTTTCACTCATGGTGTCCTCCAGAGGCAGCCTTCGCCGTGGCTGACAGGCATGGATTCTATCTGCAGGTTGAACTGCCGATATGGTCGACAAGTCTGCAAGCAGGTGAAAACGGTGGAGTCAAAGATTTCATAAAGAGCGAGTATGATCGTATTGTCGAGGTGTATGGCAATCATCCATCGTTTGTGATGATGACCGTGGGCAATGAGTTGCAGTCGGACTTCGTGTGGCTCAACGATATGGTAAGGTATATGAAGAAATACGATCCCCGGCGTTTGTACGCGGCCAGTTCATTCACATTTGAACGGGGTCACGGAGGACATCCGGAGGAGAATGACGATTTTATGGTGAGTCAGTGGACTGATGCCGGCTGGGTCAGAGGACAAGGTGTGTTTGATAAGGAAGCGCCGTCGTTCGACAAAAACTATGACTCATCGACCGGATTTCTGGATGTGCCGCTCATAACTCACGAGATTGGCCAATATGCAGTATATCCTGATCTGACAGAGATTGAAAAGTATACGGGTGTTCTCGACCCGTTGAATTTCAAGGCCGTGAAGGCTGATCTTGAGGCAAAAGGACGTTTGCACAAGGCGGAAGATTACCTGAAGGGAGCCCTGGCGGCGCTACTGTATAAGGAGGAAATAGAGAGAGCATTAAAAACAAATGGTATAGCTGGAATACAACTGCTGAGTCTCACGGACTTTCCCGGACAAGGAACAGCTCTGGTCGGTCTTGTCAACGTATTCGGTGAATCGAAAGGCGTAGCTCAACCTGAATGGTTCAAAGGTTTCTGTGCGCCGCGAGTTGCACTCGCCATGTTTGAGAAGGCGACTTACAGAAATGACGAAGAGTTCAGGGCGAAAATCGATGTCGCCAACTATCTGAGAGAAGAAAATAATGTCGGATTAAAATGGCGGATGGTTGACGAAGACGGTAGAGAGATTGCATCAGGAAATAAGATTTTTGAACATCTGCCTCAGGGACAAACCGAAGGTGGAGAAATTAGTGTCGCACTCTCGGACGTGAGGTGTCCGATGAAGCTGGTTCTGGAAGCGTCGGTTGACGGCAACTGTTATCCAAACAAATGGAATATTTGGGTCTATCCGTCAGAAAACAATGAAGAAACCCATGATGGAGTGGTGATAACCAGCTCGTTAGCCGAGGCCCGGAAAGCACTTGATTCGGGAGAAAGAGTGATATTCTCACCGAGTCCTGATTCAATACGTGGTATCGAGAGCAAGTTTGTACCGGTGTTCTGGAGTCCGGTGCATTTTCCAACGCAGTCTGGAGGAATGGGGATCTTATGTGATGCCACACACCCAGCATTAGCTGATTTCCCAAACGACGGGCACACCGACTGGCAGTGGTGGCATCCCGTTAAAAATTCGAGAACATTTGAGACTGATTCGTTGCCCGGGAGTGAAGCAGTGATTGAAGTAGTAGATAATTTTGTGTCTAACCGTTCACTTGCATTGGTGGCTGAAGGGCGCTGCTCGAACGGACGCGTTCTGGTATGCGGCATAGACATAATGTCGCCTGAGGCAATGAAAGACCCGGCCACAGCTCAGTTAAGAAGGAGTCTATTAAAATATGTCGTGAGTGAAAAATTCGATCCGAACGGGATGATTGAACCTGATGCACTCGAAAAATTGATAAATGATGGCCACAAAAAGTGAATGGGGTAGGACAATCAGATTAGATTCGATAGGTATAGAATAATTAGTATAGTTAGGAGTATGGGACCGCGCCGCGAAGTGAGGTCTCATACTTCTAAATTTTGTCTTAAAATGTAAATTGTGTTGAGTCAGGGTATTACAAAAATATAACTAAAAAAGTTCACGCGGATTATGTAAATTAATGTTAAAACATTTGGTGGGGAAGGGAAAAGTGTCTACCTTTGCACTCGCTTTTGGGAAGCGCCCCTCGGCGGAGGAGCAAGAGCTTAACCGGAGCGACTGAAA
>JAAVDO010000011.1 GCA_014801735.1 Bacteroides sp.
AATGGTTTTAACTTTCATTAATACATCGCGGTGTTGTATTTGATGAAAGTGATGTAATTTTGCAGTGTCGGAAGAGGAAAGGGCTGAGTCCCGAAGATTCCGACAGACACACACGCAAAAGAAAAGATTGGTATAATGATTGGTATTAGATAGATTGATTGGTTAAAAGACAAGAATCGGCTTCTATGCGAGACGCATGGAAGCCGGTTCGATATTTGATGAGCCGGAGAGATATTTAAAAAGCGGAAGCCGAGGCCTCCGCTTTTTATTCAGGGTAGAAACGTTTCGGGGATTATTTCACTTCCCAGGTCTCGCCGGCGAGAATCATTGAGCGCAGGCTGTCGAAGCCGTGGGCGGCGCGGACTTTCTCGACCTGAAGATCGACTTCCTCGTTGTAGACGGGAGCGTCAACATCGCGGATAACACCGATAGCGAGGGGGAGCTCGGTGCCGTCCATCATAGCGAGCTGCTGGTGGAGGAAGTTGCTGGGGGTGTGAGAATCGTGAACAAGCACATCGTCGATGGTGTAGCCGTCCTGACCGATAGTCACGGCCTTGACAAGGAATCCGTCGCGCACGAGGCCATACTGGCCGGCATCGCCGAAGATCATCTTCTCGCCGTCGACAAGATGGATAGTGCGGTTGGCACGCTGCTCCTTGTCGGTGATGTAGCTGTGGATACCGTTGTTGTAGATGACGCAATTCTGGAGGATCTCGCAGACGGAAGTGCCTTTGTGGCGGGCAGCTGCTGCGAGGACAGAACGGGTCACTTCAAGCTCGACGTCGATAGCACGAGCGAAGAAGTTGCCACGAGCACCGAAAACGAGTTCGGCGGGGATAAAAGGATCTTCAGTCGTGCCGTAGGGGGACGACTTGGAAACGAATCCGCGAGCTGATGTCGGGCTGTACTGACCTTTGGTGAGACCGTAGATCTTATTGTTGAGCAACATGATGTTGATATCGATGTTGCGGCGTACGGCATGGATGAAGTGGTTGCCGCCGATAGCGAGGCCATCGCCGTCGCCCGAGATCTGCCAGACGGTCATCTGGGGATTGGCGAGCTTGAAACCAGTGGAGATAGCAGCTGCACGTCCGTGGATAGTATGGAAACCGTAGGTATCCATGTAGTAGGGGAGACGCGAGGAGCAACCGATACCGGAGATTACGGCTGTCATGTGGGGCGCAATTCCAACTGCCGCCATAGCCTTGTGGAGGGAGTTGAGAATAGCGTGGTCGCCGCAACCGGGACACCAGCGCACGGGAGAGGAGTTCTTGAAGTCGGAGGGAGCGAATTGTTGCTGTTGGTTCTGTTCCATGGGTTAGCTGTTCTGATTGCGGTCGATAATGTTGATAACAGCGTCTTTGACCTCGCTCACGAGGAAGGGCTGACCCTGCACTTTGTTGATGCGCGAGATGTTGAGCTGCGGGAAACGGCTCTGGAGATAGTCGGCAAACATGCCGGTGTTGAGTTCGGCAACAATCACCTTCTTGAACTGAGAAAGGACTTTCTCGGTGTTGCGTGGCAGGGGATTGATGTAGCGGAACTGAGCAAAAGCTATCTTGTGGCCCTCGCAGCAGAGTTCGTGGGCAGCAGTGCGGAGATGACCGTAAGTGCCACCCCATCCGACGAGAATAGTGTCGGCATCGGCGGGACCGATGAGTTCGAGCTCGGGGATATAGTCGGCGATGCGGGCGATCTTTTCGCGGCGTGTGTAGACCATCTTCTCGTGGTTGACGGGATCGGTTGAAATCGCGCCGGTGATGTAGTCTTTCTCAAGGCCTCCGATGCGGTGGGTCAGGCCCTCGGTACCCGGGATAGCCCAGTAGCGCACCTTGGTCTGCTCGTCGCGGTCATAGGGACTCCAGCCTTGTCCGGAACGCTTGTCGACGGGAACGTAGCGGGGAGTGATGGCGGGATATTCGTCGGCATCAGGCACACGCCATGCGCTCGAACCGTTGCCGATGAAGGCATCGGAGAGGAGGATTACTGGAGTCATGTGTTCGACGGCTATGCGGCATGCTTCGAAAGCCATAGTGAAGCAGTCGGTGGGCGAAGCGGGAGCAACCACACAGACGGGGCTCTCGCCGTTGCGGCCATAGAGAGCCTGCATGAGGTCGGTCTGCTCAGTCTTGGTGGGAAGACCCGTGGAGGGGCCGCCGCGCTGAACGTCGATCACCACCAGAGGCAGCTCAGCCATAACTGCCAGACCGATGCCTTCGCTCTTGAGGGCGAGACCGGGACCTGAGGTAGAAGTCACGGCAAGATTTCCAGCGAAGCTTGCGCCGATAGCGGAGCAAACGCCGGCGATCTCGTCTTCCATCTGGACGGCTTTCACGCCGAGGTCCTTGCGCTTGGCGAGCTCGTGAAGAATGTCGGTAGCGGGAGTGATGGGGTAGGAACCGAGGAAGAGGGGACGACCGCTCTTCTCGGAAGCCATAATAAGGCCCCACGCGGTAGCTGTGTTGCCGTTGATGTCGGTATAGATGCCGGGCTTGGCGGGTTCGCTCTCGACGCGATAGGTTGAAACAGAAGCGTGGATGTTGTTTCCGTAGTTGTAGCCGGCATTGATGACGAGGCTGTTTGCCTCGAAGATAGCGGGCTTCTTGGCGAACTTGCGCTTGAGGAAAGCGATGGCGCTCTCAAGGGGACGGTCGAACAGCCAGCAGACGAGGCCGAGGCAGAAGATGTTGCGACACTTGAGCACCGACTTGTTGTCGAGGCCAGAATCGGCGAGGGCAGCCTTTGTGAGGGAAGTCACGGGTACCTCGAGGATCTGAGCGTTGATGTTGAGTTCCTTGAAAGGATCAGATGTCTGGAACTGTGCTTTCTTGAGGTCGTTTTCCTTGAACGAGTCGATATCGACGATAATAACGCCTCCGGGCTTCACGTAGCGAACGTTCTGCTTGAGTGCAGCGGGGTTCATTGCCACAAGCACATCGCAGCTGTCGCCGGGAGTGTGAACATTGTTACCGACGCTCACCTGGAAACCTGACACGCCTCCGAGCGAGCCCTGAGGTGCACGGATTTCCGCCGGATAATCGGGGAAAGTAGACACCTGATTGCCTATGCCGGCAGAGACGTTGGTGAAGATGTTGCCTACGAGCTGCATACCGTCGCCGGAATCACCCGAGAAGCGTACAACGACCTTGTCGGCGGCAATGACCTTGGCTTCTTCTAACATTATGATGGTAATTAGATTGATTTAATGAATGAATTGGCTTCGCGCGCTTGCGCTTTGTCATGCAAATATAGCGTAAACTTTTGAAACAGCCCAAAAAAAGATGAAACAGATTTTTATGATAGCCTGCGAAAACGGGCCGGCAGGCATAGCTCGGTGATAACATAAAGATGAATATAGGGTGAGAAGGCAAGTTTTTTGGCTGAAAGGATGGCATTGTGCGGGTTTTTTCATAAATTTGCCAAAGAACTAAAAATCTTTAATCCATGGATAATCAGACAAAAATTCTTGATCAGTTTGAGATAGTCGGCACAGTGGATGCCGTAAAGCCTCTGGGCAACGGACTTATCAACGACACATACGTAGTGCGCACGGCTGAGGCTGACGCACCTGACTACGTGCTGCAGCGCATCAACCATCATATCTTTACCGATGTTGAGACTCTGCAGACCAATATCCAGGCCGTCACCGAGCATATCCGCAAGAAGCTGGAGAGTGCCGGCGAGGATGATATCGACCGCAAGGTGCTGACTTTCGTGCCGCTGAAAGACGGTTCGGGCAAGACATACTATTATGATGCAGATGCCGACGCCTATTGGCGCGTGATGGTGTTCATTCCGGACGCACAGACCTTCGAGGCCGTGACACCCGACTCGTCGCGCGACGCAGGCAAGGCGTTCGGCCGTTTCCAGGCTATGCTGGTGGATATCGATAAGGAGCTTAAAGAGAGCATTCCCGATTTCCACAATATGGAGTTCCGCCTGAAGCAGCTCAACGATGCAGTGAGCGCCGATGCCGCAGGCCGGGTGAAGGAAGTAGAGAAGGAGCTGAAGGAGATTTACGACCGCCAGGAGGAGATGGTGAAGGCCGAACGTCTGCACCGCGAGGGCAAGCTGCCGAAGCGCATCTGTCACTGCGACACGAAGGTGAACAACATGATGTTTGACAAGGACGGTAAGGTGCTGTGCGTGATCGATCTGGACACGGTGATGCCTTCGTTTATCTTCTCGGACTACGGCGACTTCCTGCGCACAGGCGCGAGTACGGCTGCCGAGGATGATCCGGATCTGGATAAGGTGGAATTCAACATGGATATCTTCAAGGCTTTCACCGAGGGCTATCTGGAGAGCGCGGGCGAGTTCCTGCTTCCGATAGAGGTTGAGAATCTGCCTTATGCTGCAGCTCTGTTCCCCTATATGCAGGCCGTTAGATTCCTTGCCGACTATATCAACGGCGACACTTATTATAAGATAAAGTATCCGGAGCACAACCTGGTCAGAACCCGCAACCAAATAAAGCTGCTCCACTCGATAGAGGAGAAGTCGCAGGAAATGCGCGAGTTTATCGCCGAGAAGATGGCGAAATAATAAGTATCATCCGACGCGGATAGCTTAGTAAAACAGTCCCGGCCGCCTGAATGCTCAGTATGAGCGCAGGCGGCCGGGATTGCTTATTGTTGGGATGTGGATGAGATCAGTCGTCGGTCTCGATACCGAATTCATCGTCGTCGGCATCGAAGTCGAGCTCGGGAGTGGAGTCGATCATCGAATCGGCGTCGGTCTCATCGTCGCGGTCGGTTTTTGCCGCGGTATCGTTGACACGGCGGGGAGCAGGACGGAGATCGCCCGACTTGGAGCGGAGCGCTTCCATGATTTTTGCCTCGAGTTCGTCGGCAAGCTCGGGATTGTCGGCGATGACACGCTTGGCGGCGTCGCGTCCCTGAGCGAGCTTTGAGCCGTCGTAGCTGAACCAGCTGCCGCTCTTGCTGATGATGCCGAGATCTACTCCGAGGTCGATTATCTCGCCGGCACGGGAGATTCCGATGCCGAACATGATGTCGAATTCGGCGCGCTTGAAGGGAGGCGCAACCTTGTTCTTGACAACCTTAACCTTGGTGAGTCGGCCGAGAACGTCGTCGCCGTCCTTGATTGATGTGCTCGAACGTATGTCGATTCTGACAGAGGAATAGAACTTGAGGGCGTTGCCGCCGGTAGTGGTCTCGCTGGGGCCGAACATCACGCCGATTTTCTCGCGGAGCTGGTTGATGAAGATGCAGGTGGTGTTGGTGCGAGAGATAGTGCCGGTCAGCTTACGCATAGCCTGCGACATGAGGCGGGCCTGGAGACCGACTTTGTTGTCGCCCATATCGCCTTCAATTTCGTTTTTGGGAGTGAGGGCAGCCACGGAATCGACCACGAGGAGGTCGATTGCGGCTGAGCGAATGAGCTGGTCGGCAATCTCAAGGGCCTGTTCGCCGTTGTCGGGCTGGGCAATGAGGAGATTGTTAACATCGACACCGAGTTTCTCGGCATAGAAGCGGTCGAAAGCGTGCTCAGCGTCGATAATGGCGGCGATGCCGCCGTTTTTCTGAGCCTCGGCGATAGCGTGGATGGCCAAGGTGGTCTTACCCGACGATTCAGGGCCGAAGATCTCGATGATACGGCCGCGTGGGTAGCCACCCACGCCGAGGGCGTAGTTGAGACCGATCGAACCGGTGGGGATCACGTCGATGTCTTCAACGGTGTCGTCGCCGAGTTTCATCACGGCTCCTTTGCCGAAATCTTTCTCTATCTTTTTCATTGCTGCCGAAAGGGCTTCGAGCTTTGCCTTGGAGGGATCGACCGTGGGGGCGGTGGAAGCGGCTTTCTTGGCAGCGGGTTTCTTTTTTTCCATATATGAAGTATTTTTATTGTTATCAGGTTGGTAATGCAAAGTTACGAAATATCTGGGGCAATAACTATGCCCGGTAATGTTAATTCCAATTAAACTTTAAGCTTAAATGTAAGCTTAAAGTGTTAGCGCGCAACTGAATGAAGATAACGGCAGGAAAAAGTGATAAAAAGAATGACGGGCGGATGAACCAAACGGCGTCGGGTATGGTTTTATAGGTACATAGCAAGATTACTTTTTCCATTGCAAGAAATGTGATAATGATTGGTTTATTATCTGAGCGAGGAGGCGTTGTGAAACACTTCCTCGTTTAGTTTTTATCATTTCCTGACGAAATAAAGAAGAGGCGCAGCCCGCGGGCCGCGCCTCTCGCTATAGATGTACTAATCTATGGTTCAGATCTTGCCAACTTCGGGATCAACGCCCCACTGCTGCTGGGCGAGACGACGATAGTTGTTGTAGCGCCACAGAGCGTTGGCCTTGGCTGCTGCGAAGAGCTCGGCTGCCTGCTCGGGATACTGCTTCACGAGCGAAGCGTAGCGCACCTCACCCTTGAGGAAGGCCTCGAACTTATCCCAATCGGGAGCTTTCGAATCGAGTGTGAAGGGGTTCTTGCCTTCTTCTTCGAGAGCGGGATTGTAGCGCCAGAGGTGCCAGTAACCGCAAGCAACTGCGTTGGCCTCTTCCTGCTGGCTCTTACCCATGCCGGCCTTGATACCGTGGTTGATACAGGGAGCGTAGGCGATGATGAGCGACGGACCGTCGTAAGCCTCAGCCTCGCGGATAGCCTTGAGGGTCTGAGCCTGGTCGGCACCCATAGCCACCTGAGCAACGTAAACGTAGCCGTAGGTAGAAGCAATCAGACCGAGGTCTTTCTTGCGGATGCGCTTGCCGGCAGCGGCAAACTTGGCGATAGCGCCGAGCGGAGTAGCCTTCGAAGCCTGACCGCCGGTGTTGGAGTAAACTTCGGTATCGACAACGATAATATTGATGTTCTTGCCAGAAGCGAGCACGTGGTCAAGACCGCCGAAGCCTATGTCGTAAGCGGCACCGTCGCCGGCAATGATCCACTGCGAACGCTTAGCGATGAAGTGGCGCACGTCGAGGAGCTGGCGGCAGATCTCGCAGTTGCAAGCCTCGCAGAGGGGCACGAGCTCGTCGCACACGGCGCGGGTCTTTGCGGGATCATTCTCATTGTCGAGCCATTCCTGAGCGAGTTCGTGGATGCGCTCGGGGCAGTCGGGACATGTGGCAGCCTGCTTCATCAGACCAACAACGCGCTCGTGGAGCTTCTCGTTGGCGATATACATACCCAGACCGAATTCGGCGAAGTCCTCGAAGAGGGAGTTGCCCCATGCGGGACCGTGGCCCTGCTTGTTGACGGTGTAGGGAGTTGAGGGAACAGAGCCAGAGTAGATCGATGAGCAACCGGTGGCGTTAGCTACCATCTCGTGGTCGCCGAAGAGCTGGCTGATGAGTTTCACGTAGGGAGTCTCGCCGCAACCGGAGCAAGCACCCGAGAATTCGAAGTAGGGCTTAGCGAACTGGCTGTTCTTGGGGTTGAGCTTGATGTCGACCAGATCCTGCTTGGAAGCAACGTGCTCTACGCAGTAGTCCCAAGCGGGCTGCTCGTCGAGCTGAGTCTCGAGGGGCTTCATAACCAGAGCCTTCTCGCCCTTCTTGCCCGGGCATACGTCGGCACAGTTGCCGCAACCGAGACAGTCGAGGGGATCAACGGCCTGAATGAAACGCATTCCGGCGAACTGCTTGCCGATAGCGGGGATGGTATGGTCTTCGCCGAAGGGAGCGGCGCTCATCTCGGTAGCGTCGAGAACGAACGGACGGATAGCGGCGTGAGGGCAGACGAAAGCACACTTGTTGCACTGGATACAGTTTTCTTCAACCCATTCGGGAACGAAGGTTGCAACACCACGACGCTCATATTTTGCAGTCGACTGTGCCCATGTACCGTCGGCAATAGCCTTGAAATCGCTCACCTTGAGGCTGTCGCCGTCCTGAGCGTTGATGGGTTTGCAGAGGTCCTTTACGAAAGCGGGCTCATCGGTGTTTTCGGGCTCGTCGGCGGGCAGAGAGCTCCAAGCGGGATCGATGGGGAGCGTCTTGTATTCGTCGCCACGGTCAACGGCAGCATAGTTCTTGTCGACGATATCCTGACCCTTCTTACCGTAGCTCTTCACGATGAACTTCTTCATCTGTTCAACGGCGAGATCAACGGGGATCACCTCGGTGATGCGGAAGAATGCGCTCTGAAGGATGGTGTTGGTACGGTTGCCGAGACCAATTTCCTGAGCGATCTTGGTTGCGTTGATATAGTAGACGGTGATATTGTGGTCGGCGAAATACTTCTTGACCTTGTTGGGGAGGTTCTTAGCGAGTTCGTCGCCTTCCCAGATGGTGTTGAGCAGGAAGGTGCCGTTGTCGCGCAGACCGCGGGTCACGTCATAAAGGTGCAGATAGGCCTGAACGTGGCAAGCAACGAAGTTGGGGGTGGTCACCAGATAAGTCGAGCGGATGGGCTCGTCGCCGAAGCGCAGGTGAGAGCAGGTGAAACCGCCGCTCTTCTTCGAGTCGTAAGCGAAGTAGGCCTGGCAATACTTGTTGGTGTTGTCGCCGATGATTTTGATCGAGTTCTTGTTGGCACCTACAGTACCGTCGGCACCGAGACCATAGAACTTAGCCTCATAGATCGAACCGCCGAGAACCAGAGGCTCAACCGGGGGCAGCGAAGTGAAGGTGACGTCGTCGATGATACCCAGAGTGAAGTGATCTTTTGGCTGGGGAAGAGCCAGGTTGTCGAAGACGCTGATGATGAGGGCCGGGGTGGTGTCTTTCGAAGCCAGTCCGAAGCGGCCTGCTATGATCTGAGGAGCGTTGGGATTGCCCTTGTAAGCCTCGCATACGTCGAGATACAGGGGATCGCCGGGAGCTCCGGGCTCTTTGGTGCGGTCGAGCACAGCTATGCGCTTCACCGAAGCGGGGATAGCGGCGAGCAGGTGCTTGGCCGAGAAGGGACGGTAGAGGTGAACGGAAACGAGACCAACCTTCTCGCCCTTGGCCATGAGGTGGTCGATAGCTTCCTGAGCGGCCATTGTGCCCGAACCCATAGCGATGATGATGCGGTCGGCTTCGGGGTGACCGTAGTAATTGAAGAGGTGATATTCGCGGCCTGTGAGCTTGCTGATCTCGCCCATGTATTCCTCAACGATTTCGGGCACTGCGTCATAGTAGGGGTTGCAGGCCTCACGGTGCTGGAAGAATACGTCGCTGTTCTCGGCCATACCGCGGGCTACGGGAGCATCGGGGTTGAGGGCGCGGTTGCGGAACTCGGCGAGAGCCTCGCGGTCGAGCAGGGGAGCCAGATCGTCCTGCTCGAGCATTTCGATTTTCTGGATCTCGTGGCTGGTGCGGAAACCGTCGAAGAAGTTAACGAAGGGCACACGGCTCTTGATGGTGGCGAGGTGAGCTACGGCAGAGAGGTCCATAACCTCCTGAACGGAGCCTTCGCAAAGCATGGCGCAGCCGGTCTGGCGTGTAGCCATCACATCGAGGTGATCGCCGAAGATCGAGAGGGCGTGAGAGGCGATTGTGCGGGCCGAAACGTGGAACACGCAAGGCAGCAGTTCGCCGGCAATCTTGAACATGTTGGGGATCATCAGGAGGAGACCCTGCGAAGCTGTATAGGTGGTAGTGAGGGCACCTGCCTGAAGAGAACCGTGCACAGCACCTGCGGCACCGCCTTCAGACTGCATCTCCTGAACGAGCACTGTCTCGCCGAAGATGTTCTTGCGGCCTGCAGCCGCCCATTCGTCAACGTATTCAGCCATCGTCGACGAGGGGGTGATGGGATAGATTGCCGCAACCTCCGTAAACATGTAGGAGATGTGGGCAGCAGCCTGGTTGCCATCACAAGTCAAGAATTTCTTTTCCTTACTCATTGGTTTGGATTGGTGTTGAATGTAATCTATTTAGACTGTGAATTGTCGTTGTAGTCGCTATCGCATATAGTCACAATAGCCACCGCGAAGATACGCAATTTACTCGAAGTCTGCAAAAAAAAGTGCAACCACCACAATGTTAAAACCGATGATCTCTTTATGCGTTTTGGGCCAATAAACCTTTCATGCAGGCGATGTGTTGATATAATAAAAGATAAAACCTAAATAATATGAAACATTTTGAAGAAGTGATAGGCGAGTCGAAACCCACTCTCGCAGTCTTTATGCATGCGGCCGAACACAATGCCGTAGATCTGAAATCTCTGGTTGAAGAACTACAGAAACAGTATGGCGACAAAGCCAATATAGCCCGCGTCGATACGTCGTTCAACCGCAAGATGATCGAGAAATTCCGCCTGAACACATATCCCACCTGGATTCTATTCAAAGAGGGTCAGGAACTGATGAGGGAAAGCGGCAACAAGACCGTGACAGAGCTTGGCGAACTGATCGAGCGCGCTCTCTGACCCTCAGGCAAAATTATTTATGCGGCATAGCGTCCCGGCTTCTTGATTGAGGCCGGGACGCTGTGCGAATTCCGGCGCTGCCCTTAGGAATCTCAGAAATAAGGGGGCGACCAAGAAGTCAAGGCAAGATTCGGCTCTTGGCTGCCTTTCTGTATCATCACGCTGTCAGAACGCTGAACAGCAGTAGGAAATTTGGGCAGGAGTGCATTTTTTACTTGACAAACGGGTCGGAATGTATTAATTTTGCAGAGATTTGCCGAATTGTGTGCCTGCCTAACCGCACAGATAATATCCGGCGACGAGATAGATGAGCAAAAATAACAGAAAAAGCCTGCCTCTGTTCGGGTCGCAGGCCACTGCCACGGTAAGTGTGGCGCTGGTGCTCCTGATACTTGGTATCGTGGGGCTTCTGACGCTTGCGGCAGCGTCGCTGACACGCACTGTCAAGGAGCAGGTTGGTTTCGTCGCCATGGTGTGCGACAACGTGACCGACGGTCAGCTTGCCGAGGTCAGGAAATATCTTTCCGCAACGCCGGGAATCAAAGCGGTGGAGTATGCGACAGCCGACGAGGTGCTGGCTCGCTGGCAGGAGATGGCCAACGACGATGAGGATGTGGCTAAGCTGCTTGGCGTGAATCCGTTCAGTGCTGAGATCGAGGTGAAAGTGAAGAGCGACTATGCATCGACCGACTCGATAGAGAAAATCGTGGCGCCGATGCGCAAGATGGATGCCCTGAGCGAAATAACGATACATTCGGAGATGGTTGATTCGATCAACCGCACCTTCCGCACCGTGAGAATGGCACTGCTGCTTGTGGCCCTGGCACTGCTTCTCATATCTTTCGGCCTGATCAACAACACGGTCCGCCTTTCGGTGTATGCCCGGCGTTTCACTATCTACACAATGCAGCTCGTCGGCGCCACCAATGCCTATATCCGTCGGCCGATAGTGTCGGTCAATATGGTGAGCGGCGTTATCGCGGGCATTATAGCCGCGGTGTTGCTGACAGGTCTGGTGTACTATTGCGTGGAGATGGATCCGGTGGTGGGCGATGTGATAGGCCCGATGGATGTGGCCATAGTGGCTGCAGGTATGGTGATAGCGGGCATGGTGATATGCAGCGGCGCCTCGCTCATAGCCGCCAACCGATATCTGGGCGTGAGCTACGACAAGATGTTCAAATAGTAAACTTGGCCCAAACCGACAAATAAGAACGTAATCACAAATCAAAATATATGGCTTTCAATCAAAATGCCGATCCACACAAGCCCTCGGGGGAACTTGAGGTGGAAAAATACAGCGACTTTCCGCTGGTGAAGATCAATTTCATACTCATGATCGTGTCGGCTGTAATAACCGTAGTCGGCTTTCTACTGATGCTCGGCAAGGGCTCGGGAGCCGATGAGTTTAATCCCGACATTTTCTCGACACGTCGTATAGTGATAGGCCCGACCATAGCTTTCATAGGATTCATTCTGATGGGAGTGTCGATAATGTGGCCCTCAAAGCGCCACCGTCAGGAACCTGAGAACAAAAAGGAGGACGAAATATGAGCTGGCTTGATGCGCTGATAATGGGCATAGTGCAGGGCCTGGCCGAGTATCTGCCGATCAGTTCGAGCGGCCATCTGGAGATATGCCGTACAATTCTCGGTCTGGAACTGTCGGGCGCCGAGGCTTTGGATTTCGATCTTGCGCTGCATGTGGCTACGGTGTTGAGCACTATCACGGTGCTCAGGAGTGAGTTCGTGCCTCTGTGCCGGTCGTTTTTCACTCTGCGCCGCGATGAGAACACCAGCTATGTATGGAAACTAATAGTGAGCTGCATTCCGGTCGGCATCGTGGGCCTTTGCTTCAAGAAAGAGATCGAGCGATTCTTCGGGAGCGGTCTTGAGATAGTAGGTATATGCCTGCTTGTCACTGCAGTGCTTCTCGTGTTCGCCTACATAAGCCGTATGCGCACCGAGCGTCGTCCGATCCGCTACAACATGCCGCGCGATACGGGCCGTCAGGTTGGCTGGATCGACGCCATAGTGATCGGTATCAGTCAGGCTATCGCCGTGCTGCCTGGCCTGAGCCGGTCGGGCACAACCATCGCTACCGGTATAATGCTGGGCGACAACCGTGAGGCGGTGGCCCGATTCTCGTTCTTCATGGTAATTATTCCTATACTGGGCGAAGCGCTGCTCGACGTGAAAGATATGCTTTCGGGCGAGGCTGCCTCGGAGTCGGTGGGAGGTCTGGCGCTTGCCATAGGTTTCGTGGCCTCGTATATAGTGGGCTGTCTGGCCTGCCGCTGGATGCTTGAGATCGTGAAGAAAGGCAAACTGGTGTGGTTCGCACTTTATTGTGCCGTTGTAGGCGCCGTCTGCATAATCTGGTGATGAGCGAAACAGCCGAAAACAACTACAGTACCCGCAACTTCGTGGCCGGCGAGATAATCAGCGTCGACAAACCGCTTGGCTGGACAAGTTTCGATGTGGTGAAGCGACTACGCGGTACTCTGCTAAGACGCCTTCACAAAAAGAAATTCAAGGTGGGCCACGCCGGAACCCTCGATCCGCTTGCCTCAGGAGTGATGATTATCACTACCGGACGGGCTACAAAGCTGATCGACAGCCTGCAGGGTGGTGTGAAGGAGTATATCGCCGAAATAGCGCTTGGCGCCACCACCCCGAGTTTCGATCTGGAAACTGAGATCGACGCCACATATCCGACGAACCATATCACCCGCGAACTTGTAGAAGAAGTACTGGCCCGCTTCATAGGGCGCATAGAACAGATACCGCCTGCGTATTCCGCCTGTAAGATCGAGGGCCGCAGGGCCTATGACATGGCCCGCGCCGGCGAAACACCCGAGCTTAAAGCCAAGATTCTGGTGATAGACGAGATCGAGCTTCTGGACTACTCGCAGCAGAGAATACTCATCAGAGTGGTCTGCAGCAAGGGAACATATATCAGGGCGCTTGCCCGCGACATAGGAGCCGCGTTAGGCTCAGGCGGTCATCTCACCAACCTGCGCCGCACACGGGTGGGAGAGATAAGGATAGCCGACTGCATGAGCGTTGACCAGGCTGTTGACATGATCAGGAACGCGCCCCTCGCCCCCGATGACCAAGATTCTGTCTGAATAGACAAAAGATCAATATTCACACTACCTTCCGATTACACAAAGTCGATCCGGAGCCCGTTGCCGCCCACGGTGGAGCCGCAAGGCAGAAATGAGCCCGGTCTGAACAACAACAAAATAAAGCTGACTGATGAAACTGTCGCAATTCAAATTCAAGCTGCCTGAGGAACTGATAGCGCAGCATCCCGCCGCAGTGCGCGATGAGGCGCGCCTGATGGTGGTTCACCGCAAGAGCGGCGAGATAGAGAACCGCATATTCAAGGATATACTGGAATACTTTGAAGACGGCGATATGATGGTGTTTAACGACACCAAGGTATTCCCGGCCCGTCTTGACGGCAACAAGGAGCGCACCGGTGCCCGTATAGAGGTTTTTCTGCTGCGTGAACTCAATGCGGAAAACAAACTGTGGGACGTACTGGTAGAGCCTGCCCGCAAAATCCGCATAGGCAACAAGCTTTATTTTGGTGACGATGACTCGATGGTGGCCGAGGTGATCGACAACACCACATCACGCGGCCGCACACTGCGGTTCCTTTATGACGGCCCGCGCAAGGAATTCAAGGATGCCTTGTTCAGCCTCGGCAAGACTCCGCTGCCGATGTATATCAAACGCGAAGCAACCGACGAGGACGCAGAGCGCTATCAGACCATCTTCGCCAAGAACGAGGGTGCCGTCGTTGCTCCGGCTGCCGGATTGCATTTCAGCCGCGAACTGCTGAAGCGTCTTGAGATAAAGGGTGTGAAGGAGGCTTTCATGACCGTTCACAGCGGACTGGGCAACTTCAGGGAGATCGACGTGGAAGATCTGACGAAACACCGCATGGACTCGGAGCAACTCGAGGTGAGCGATAAGCTCGTGGAAGAAGTCAACGCGACGAAAGATGCCGAACACAGGGTGTGTGCCGTAGGCACAAGCGTGCTCCGCGGTCTGGCCACGGCAGTGAGCATGGGCGGCCATATAAAGACTTACAGCGGCTGGACCAACAAGTTTATCTTCCCGCCTTATGAATTCACAGTGGCCGACGCGCTTATCACCAACTTCCACATGCCTTATTCAACCATGCTGATGATGGTGGCCGCATTCGGTGGATATAATCTGATCATGAAAGCCTATGATGTGGCTGTGGCCGAGAAATACCGCTTCGGAGCCTATGGCGACGCTATGCTGGTGATCGACTGAACAAGACCCGTAACGCAATCAGATGGCATCGGCCAAAACACCGGAACCAAGAGGCGCGGCGGCAGAACCGGCAGGCAGCGAATATCTCACGGTTGCCGCTCCGGCAAAGGCACAGCTGCGCGAGAAGATGAGCCGTTTCATCGCGTTCGTCTTTCCGGTGAGCAGTGCGGAGCAGGCACGTGAAGAGATAGCACGTGTCGCAGCCGACTATCACGACGCGCGGCATGTGTGCTGGGCCTACCGTCTGGGAGCCGACGGCACAGATACGCAGTGTAACGATAACGGAGAGCCGAGTGGTACGGCCGGGCGTCCCATTCTGGGACAGATACGGTCGGCCGGACTGACCAACGTGGCCGTGGCCGTGGTGCGTTATTTCGGCGGAATCAAGCTCGGGACATCAGGGCTGATTACAGCCTATAAGGAGGCTACGCGGCTTGCTATCGAGGAGGCCGAGATCGTGACGGGCTTCGAGACCGACACAGTGACAGTGGTATTCCCCTATATGGCTATCAACGATGTGATGCGCGTGGCAAAGGATCCCGGAATCCGGATAGTGGATCAGGTGTTCGACAATTCATGCCTCCTGACTCTCGAAACCCGTGCCGACCACGTCGAGCGGCTGCTCCAGCGTCTGACCGATATCGACGGTGTGACTGAAAAATGACATGCTTATGGAGCAACGACCGATGTCAGCTCCATTTAGAAAATCTACCGGCAGGCATGAACTGTGCCTGCCGGTAGATTTCTTTTTTATTGCTCTTCTTTCCAGTGGTTTATTGTTTGGTAATAACGAAATCCTCATCTTCCTGGTGTGTGCGGTGCTTAATCAGGAATCTCTATCAGTTTAAGATTGAGGATCTTTCCATATCTGATAGCTGTAGAGATCTTGATGTCGCAATCCTGACCGTGGAGAAACTTGTTGATGTATTGAGGTGAAACACCGAGCTTTTCGGCGAGTTGTTTCTGTGACATATGGTTTGCTTCCATATATCTGAGCACCTTAAGAACAATTTTCTTTCCGGCAAGTATCTCCTCCTCATTTTTGATTGACCTTGCGGCCTCGGTCATCCATGAGGATACTTTGCGGATTCGTCTTGTTTTAGTATTTTCCATTTTGTTTGTTTTGCGGCTGTAAAGTTAACTCAAGTTGCTGAGATGAACCTTCAAGATACTGTTAAATCCGTCAATTGCGTGTGGGGAAAGAATTGCTGATTCACCTGAGAATAAATTTCGAGAACGTAGATTTTTTGCTGCTAAAAGAATGACATTCAATAATTATTTGTAATTTCGTGGATGGAAATTTTGCAGGTGAGTGAGTGTGTTGCACTCTGAGGCATACTTACAGCCATGACTTCCTTAACGAATAATACCATAGTGATGAAACTTCTTAGATATTTTATCGGCGGAACTCTCACCCTTGTATCGGCTATGAATACGGCAGCCGCGGGTATGGAGTGTGCGGCAGACAAAACGGTGGTGGCCTCCGCACCCGACTATTCGGTTACGCGCCGACCGGCAGCCGCCGACCGGCTCTTCACTTCGCCGGCTGTCGATGCAAAGATCGCGGCCGTAAAGGCCAAACTGACCAATCCAAAGCTTGCCTGGATGTTTGAGAACTGTTTCCCGAATACTCTCGATACTACAGTGCACTATCGAACAGGTGCCGACGGCATGCCTGACACATTCGTATATACGGGTGACATTCACGCCATGTGGCTACGCGATTCAACAGCGCAGGTGTGGCCTTACTTACTACTGGCCAACGATGATCCCGAACTGAAAAAGATGCTTGAGGGGGTGATACGCCGGCAGTTTTCGAGCATAATTCTCGACCCGTATGCCAATGCCTTCAACGACGGACCGGTTGGCGGTGAATGGATGAGCGACATGACCGACATGCGTCCCGAGGTGTATGAGCGCAAATATGAGATTGATTCGCTATGCTATCCCGTGCGGCTGGCCTATGAATACTGGAAGCGCACCGGCGACACGAGCGTGTTTGATGATCAGTGGATCGAAGCCGTAGGCAAAATTCTTGCTACCTTCCGCGAGCAGCAGCGCAAGGATGGAAACGGATCATACCGCTTTCTGCGCACCACGGCGCGCGCACTCGACACCCTGAATAACGGCGGTCTCGGGGCTCCGGTCAATCCAGTAGGGCTGATTGTGTCGAGTTTTCGTCCGAGCGACGATGCCACCACACTTCAATTTCTTGTGCCAGCCAATTTCTTCGCTGTGTCGTCTCTAAGGAAGGCGGCCGAGATATTGCGCGATGTGAATGGCCGACAGGATCTGGCGGGGGAGTGCGAGACGCTTGCCGATGAGGTTGACAAGGCATTGCAGGAGTATGCCGTTTACGATCATCCCGAGTTCGGCAAGATTTATGCCTACGAGGTAGACGGTTTCGGCAACCGGCTGCTGATGGACGATTCAAATGCTCCGAGCCTGCTGTCGCTGCCATATCTTACGGATGTGGCAGTAGACGATCCGGTGTATCAGAACACACGCCGGTTTGTGTGGAGCCGCAATAATCCATATTTCTTCGCGGGTTCGGCCGGCGAGGGTATAGGCGGTCCGCATGTGGGCTACGATATGGTGTGGCCCATGAGCATCATAATGAAGGCATTTACCAGCACCGACGATGCGGAGACAGCAGCATGCGTGAAAGCGCTGCTCGACACCGATGCAGGCACGGGCTTCATTCATGAGTCGTTCAACAAGGACGATGCCTCCAACTATACCCGCGACTGGTTTGCATGGCAGAACACGCTGTTCGGCGAACTGATACTGTCGCTAATTGACAATGGTAAACTTAATCTGTTAAACTCAATAGAATAACTGAAACATGACTCTGATAAAGACTGCATTTCTCGCCCTGGCCGCCTCACTGGCTCTGGCCGCCGGCGCCGTATCGCCGAAAGACACGGGCTTCAAAAAGCTGAAAGGCAAGATCACGACACCCTCACCTAAAGAGATAGGATATAATACAATCAACCAGCAGACAGCCGAAGCCCATATAGGATTTCTGGCCGCCGACGAACTTGAGGGGCGTGAAGCCGGATATCAGAGCGGCCGGATAGCCGGGCTCTATGTAGAATCGCAGCTTAAGTCGCTCGGCCTGCAGCCCTGGGACGGCGAGAGCTTCACGCAGCCTTTTGATGCCTACCGCATAGAGCGTCAGAAAAAAGGGCGCTACACGGTGCATCCCGATTCGATAGCCAAACTTCAGGGACAGGTGCATCAGAAACTGGCGCTGAAAAATGTGATGGGAAAGATCGAGGGCAAGAATCCCGATGAGATCGTAATAATAGGTGCCCACTACGATCATCTTGGCGTTGATCCGCTGCTCGACGGCGACAAGATATATAACGGAGCCGACGACAATGCGTCGGGTGTTGCGGCGGTGCTTCAGATAGCACGTGCTTTCATGGCCTCGGGTGTTCAGCCTGAGCGTACTATCATTTTCGCCCTTTGGGATGGCGAGGAGAAGGGGCTGCTCGGATCGGAGCATTTCGTGCTCAATTTCCCGGAGCCTGAGAAGATAAAAGGTTATCTGAACTTCGATATGATAGGACGCAACAACCGCGAGGATGTGCCTGAACATGTTGTTTATTTCTACACTCAGGCCCATCCGGTGTTTGAAGAGTGGCTGCGTAACGATATTGCCGAACGTGGCTTGAACCTGAAACCTGACTACCGGGCCTGGGACCGTCCGATAGGTGGCGGCGACAATGGCTCGTTTGCCAAACGCGACATACCCATCATCTGGTATCACACCGACTGGCACCCTGACTATCATCAGCCCTCCGACCACACCGAGCTGATCAACTGGCCGAAGACAGTCGACATCACCCGCGCCGCTTATCTCAACCTCTGGAACCTCGCCAACGAACCGAACTATTGAGACCTCACACCTTTTCCCATCGATGATGAAGACAGGAGCGGCAAGAGCCAACTTGTGGCTGTCGGTCGTGGCGATATGTTTGACACTGTTGGTACGAGTCACAGTTTTCACGTCCGACTGCAATCTTGTCATAATGGCGCTGACGTTTCTAACCATCTATGGCTTTCTGTCAGTTGCCTCGGTGGTAGTGAGGCGATATATATCCTCCGATAATAATTAGAGCCGGGCCAGTATTAGGCAGGTAGCTGCTGATGCCGCTATAGATATTGAATATCGGCCCCCTGAAGACCTTGTTGCAGGCTTCAGGGGGCCGATAGTGTGATAATATGCCGGCTTAGGCTTTTGCGGTTTTGTGCAGGTTGTCGAGGATGCGGTTGCAATCCTTCTGTAGTTCGGGCCGCAGTATGCCGGCCTCGGTTGGATCGGTCATGTTGAGGTCGGCGTAGCGGTCTTCGTTCATCACGTACTCCTCGACGGTGCGCACAGGCTCCGGGTTGGTAAATCTTGGCGAAGCCGTGAGGGGAGAGCTACCGTTGGTGCCGCTGTTGTCGGGGCCGGATGTAACGCTGTCGATGGTCAGTCCCGATCCGCCGCGGGCATACTCCTCCGGACGGAAGCGGTAGAGGGGCCAATAACCTGCCTCCACGGCGCGTCGCTGTTCGACTATGGAGTGGCCCAGTCCGGGCTGTATGCCGTGCATCAGACACGGGCAGTAGGCAATCACTATTGCCGGACCCGGATAGCGTTCGGCTTCGGCGATGGCGTCAATGGCCTGCTGATAGTTGGCTCCGAGGGCTATCGATGCCACATATACGTTGCCGTAGGTCATCATCATCCGTCCGAGCTCTTTCTTGGCCACGCGCTTTCCGTCGGGCGCATATTTGGCCACGGCGCTGCGGGGAGTGGCTTTCGACATCTGGCCGCCCGTGTTAGAGTAGCACTCGGTATCCATCACCAGCACCTTGATCGGTTCGCCCGAGGCCAGCACATGGTCGAGTCCTGCGAAGCCTATGTCGTAGGCCCAGCCATCGCCGCCGATAGCCCATACAGTTTTCTTCGCAAACTGGTCGGCGGCGGCATAAAGGGCGGCGTAGGCCGGCGACTGATTCTTCATGGCAGCGAGCACGGCCGCCAGAGTGCGTCCGGTCTGCTGCGACAGCTCGGCATCGTCTTTCGAAGTATACCATGCCTCAAGCGCTTCTTTGACGTAAGCAGGTGTGGCGGCATCGTCGATCAGAGCCTTGGCCTGCTGAGCCACGCGCTGGCGCTGATGTTCCACCGACACAAGCATTCCATAGCCATATTCGCCATTGTCCTCGAAGAGCGAATTGCCCCATGCCGGGCCTCGCTTGCCGTCGGTTGTGCAGTATGCGTTCGAGGGGAAGTTGGCGCCCCATATCGAGCTACAGCCCGTTGCGTTGGCTATGATGAGCCGTTCGCCGAACAGCTGTGTGAGCAGTTTCACGTAGGGAGTCTCGCCGCAACCGGCGCATGCACCCGAGAATTCCAGACCCGGTTTATGTAGCTGGGATCCCTTTATCGTTGGTCGCGGTAGCAGTCCTCCTTTCTGCGATACATTGGCCTGTGCCCATTCCAGAAGCGGCACCTCGCGGTCGATCACCTCGCCTACGGGTGTCATTGTCAGCGCGTGGCCCGGGCAGATCAGCGAGCACGAAGAGCAACCGAGACAGTCTTCCGGGAAGTTCTGTATGTGGAATTTGTATCCCTCGGGCATACCGTGGGCATCCTTCATGGCGAAACCATCGGGAGCCTTGGCGCTTTCGTCGGGCGAGAGGACGAAGGGACGTATTGCGGCGTGAGGGCAGACAAGCGAGCACTCCGTACACTCTACGCATTTATTGGCATCCCAGACGGGCACACGGGTTGCAATCCTGCGGTGTTCGTAGGCAGTCGTGCCCATCGGCATTACACCGTCGGGAGCCAGCGCCGACACCGGAATGCTGTCGCCACGGCCTTCGATGCAGGGGGTGTGAATGTTTTTGATAAACTGCTCCACGGCAGTGTCGGGATAGGTCACGTTGCGTGTGCGCTTATCCTCCGGCTTGTCAGCCCAACCTTCGATAGCGGTGTAGTCTATTTTGTGAAGGGCTGGAAGTGTCATATCCATAGCCTTGAAATTGCGCTCCACAACCGTACCTACCTCATGGCGGTAGGTGGCCGCTATGCTGTTCTTGAACACGGAAAGAGCGTCGTCGAACGGCACGATATTGCTCACCGACAGCCACACTGTATCCATGATCGTGTTGATTCGGGGGCCGAGTCCGCACTGCGAGGCTATAGCGTCGGCATCGATGTTATACAGGGTCAGCTTACGGTTGGCTATAGTCTGGCGCATCTTGAGCGGCAGCTTTGTGGCGAGCTGTTCGGGCGTCCAGGGCGAGTTGAGCACAAACACACCCCCTTCGCGCACCTTTCCGGCCATATCAAAACGGTTGACGTATGAGGTTTTGTGACACGCCACATAGTCTGCGTCGCTGATCTCGTAGGCCGAGGTGACCGGAGCGTGGCCAATGCGGAGCTGCGATATGGTGTATCCGCCCGACTTCTTGGCCGAGTAGTTGAAATAGGCCTGCGCATAGATGCCCGGAGTGTTGCCGAGCACGGCGGCGAGCATCTTGGTACCGCCTACGGTGCCGTCGTTGCCTATACCGTAGAATATCGTCTGATATGTCGAGTGGGCCACCTTGGTCTCCACCGTCTCTGTGACGTCGAGCGACAGATGGGTCACATCGTCGTTTATTCCTACAGTGAAAGGATTCTTCGGCTCGGCCTTCGCCATCTCGTCGTAGATAGCCTTGACCATCGACGGGTCAAACTCCTTGCTCGACAAGCCGAAGCGCCCTCCAATCACCCTCACCTTGCGGCGGTCGGTGTTGTAGAGTGCTGTCATCACGTCCTGACACAATGGCTCGTGCTGTGCGCCCGGCTCCTTGGTGCGGTCGAGCACCGCTATGGTCTTCACACTGTCCGGAAGCGCCGCCAGAAACTCTTTGGTCGGGAAGGGCCGGTACAGTCGCACGGTGATCACGCCCACCTTGTAGCCTTTCTCCGAGTTGAGATATTCGGCAGTCTCGGCTGCTACCTCGGCTGCCGAACCGATCACCACTATCACGCGGTCGGCATCGGGCGCGCCGCTGTAGTCAACGAGGTGATACTGCCTCCCCGTGACGCTCGCTATCTTGTCCATAGCCTTCTGCACTATTCCCGGAAACGCGTCATAGTATCTGTTGGCAGCCTCGCGGTTCTGGAAATACACGTCGGGATTCTGGGCCGAGCCACGCAGGTCGGGATGTTCCGGATTCATCGAGCGGTGGCGGAAGGCTTCGACCTTCTCCCAGTCGACCAGCGGCCGGAGCGATTCGTAGTCGATCATGTCGATCGTGTCGAGTTCCGACGATGTGCGCCAGCCGTCGAAGAAGTGAAGCACCGGCACCGATCCCTCGATAGCGGCAAGGTGGGCCACGGCTCCCAGATCCATCGTCTCCTGGACCGACGCCGACGAGAGCATGGCGAAGCCCGTGGCGCGACACGCCATCACGTCCTGATGGTCGCCGAATATCGACAGCGCGTGCGTGGCAAGCGAGCGGCAGCCTACGTGGAACACCACCGGCAGCAGCTCGCCCGCTATCTTATACATGTTGGGTATCATCAGCATCAGTCCCTGCGATGCCGTGAAAGTCGTGGCGAGTCCGCCCGCGGCGGCGGCTCCGTGAACGGCGCCCGCGGCTCCGAGCTCGCTCTCCATCTCGCGCACTTCAAGGGCCTGGCCCATCAGGTTGCGACGCCCTTCGAGCCCCCACCTCAGCGCAATGTCGCCCATCGCGGCAATAGGGGTTATCGGATACACGGTCGCTACATCGCTGAGGGCGAAGGCAACGTGTGCTGCCGCCGTACAGCCGTCGATTATCTGTTTTTTCATCTGGTGTGGGGGAATAAGTGTAAGTATAACATTTATCTAACGACCCACACACTCAGAAGGTTTACTGCCCGCGGCTCAGTTTTTATTCTTCGGCTGCACCATGAAGCGATACTGTATGTGGAGCAGGCCGTAGCGCGGCAGCACGTTGGTGAATGTCTCCGTCCGGCCCTGCGCGTTGACGTTGTAGCTCACGTTGCTCAGCTGGTTAAGCAGGTCGAAGCCGTCGAGCATGAACAGCCAGCGGCCCCCTTTGGCCGTGTAGCTCAGGCGCGCGTTCCATACCACGTCGGTAGTATTAAGCTCCCTGTAAGCGTAACCACGGCGTGTGTAGAGGTTCAGGTCGGTCGAGAGGCTGAAATTGTGGGGTAGTGCAA
This sequence comes from Bacteroides sp., assembly GCA_014801735.1. The sequence goes on from JAAVDO010000011.1 coordinate 22,863, forward strand.
TCACGGCTGCCGCGCCATACTGTGCCGTTGTGGCCGAGAAGTTGTTGAATCCCGTGCGGTCCCCTCGGGTGTCTCGCCAGTTCAGTCGGCCGTTCAGGCTCAGTCTGCTTCTGCCTATGGTCCAGTTCAGCTGCACGCTTTCAAGCAGGATCAGGTTTTTCACCTTTGTCCGGGTCATAGCCGTTTCGGTCGTGGCAACCATGTCGGCTGCCTCGCCGTAGTCGGCCGACGTATACGACGATATGTCAAACTGGTCGCGCTTGCCGAAACTCTTGGTCAGACTGTTGTATAGCCTCAGATTGTAGTTGCCGTTCACGTTATACATCCTGTAGGTCCTCACACCGCTCGCCTCGTCATAGCGGTAGCCGTTAGTCAGTGCGTTGTTGATGAAGGTGTAGCGCAGATCCACGATCTCCATCCATCTGTGCCGTCCATTTGCCATTTGGCTCCATTGTGCCGAAAGCTCGTTGTGGGCTTCGTTTTTCAGGTCGGGCGAGCCTGTGAATATGTTCAGCGGGTCGCGGCTGTCGGTGATGTCGACCATTCTTATGAGCGAAGCGTGCTTGGTGGTGCGGTTGAACAGCAGCTTTACGTATCCTTTCCCCTTCTTCAGCGTCAGATAGGTGTTGAGGAACTCGACATCTGCATTGCGCCTGTCCACTCGGCTGAAATCCCTGCCTTGCGTATAGTCAAGGGTCCGGCACCCCAGCCTTATTATGGGGTACACCTGATACGACAGCATGCTGCCCCCCGGCATTTTTATATTGTGTCCTCTCGCGTTGATGCTCAGTTGTGCCATATTGGCCTCGGAATGGCTCATATAGGTGCGGTCGCGGTCAAGGGCCGCGCCATACCCTTCCGGCAGTACGCCGAATATGCCCGCATCCTCCAGCCTGTCGAGTTCATACAGATATGAGTCTTTGGTAGTAGATGTGTGTTGCAGCGCCACGGTTGCTGTCACGTTTATATCTTCCGTGATTGCCATGTCATACGACGGAAATGCCGAGATGGTCCAGCTTCGGTCGGGCGAGTCGGTGATATACTGGTTTGTCAGCGTCCGTTTCCCGGTCCTCGGATACCGTATGTCGTAAAGGTTGAAGTTGTCATAGCTCCGCTCCGTATATTCGCCGTCAAGAGATAGCGAGATCAGGTCAGGCAGTCCCGCTATCTTTTTCGATCCGCTTGCCGAACCTCCTGCGCTCAGAGTGTGTCCCTTCGATAGCCGGCGGCTTAGAGCCGTGTTTATGGTGTTGTCGGCCATCGAGATGGCTTCGCCGGCAAACATCTGCTCCAGCAGATTGCGGGTCAGCTCTTCGGCCTCGCGGTTGAAAGCGCCCGACAGTGTGCTCCCCTCCAGGTCGTTTTTCCGGTAAGTAAGTCTCTGTCCTATCGTGAAGAATCCGCTGCTGTACCGTCGCCTGAAGTCGTTTTTCGTCCTGATGTTCAGGTCATGCGTCAGCGTCTGCCCGAAGCTGTTGTCGTATGTGTCGCCGCCCGGCAGGAAATTCACCCTGTTCATGGTCTTCCGGTCGTCAAGACGCGAGTGTTCCACTGATGTATTGCCCGACAGTGTCCAGGTCTTGCCGTTGTCAGGCTCTACGAAATAGTCGAGGGCGCCCATCTTTGTGCGGAGGTCGCCGGCGGTGGTGGTCGGTTTCCATGCATCGTTCTGTCCCGGCGTGCGGTTGTCGTTCAGGTTGTTGAGGGCACCGATCAGCGCCACCCGCGAGATTGTCGTATACCACATCCCGAACGCCCTGCCCAGGTAGCGGTCGCTTGTGCCCGCGCCCGCCTCGAGGTTGCCGACGAAGCCCGACATATAGTCGCGTTTCAGCCTCACGTCCATCACGTATTTAGCGTCGCCCAGGTCGCGGCCCGCAAGCATGCTCTTGTCGCCGAGCTTGTCATACACCGCGACATCCTTAACCGTATATGCTCCCAGATTGTTGAGCATTACGTTCTTGTCGCCGTCAAAAAAGTCTTTGCCGTTCAGCATGAGGCTCTCCACATACTTCCCGTTTACGTATATGCGTCCGTTGTCTCTGAACTCAACGCCCGGCAGTTGCCGTATCAGGGCGTCGAGCATCGATCCCTGCGGAAGCAGAAATGCGTCGGCGTTATACACCAGTGTGTCGTCCTTCATATAGAATTTCACCTTTGAGGCCGTTACCGTCACCTCGCCCAGTTCCCGGGCTTTCTTATAGAACATCAGGTCGGGAAGCTCGATCACCGTGGTGCGTTTTCCCGTCGCGTTCACTTTCACCTCGCGCGTTATGGTCTCATATCCCTCGGCTTCGGCGGTCAGGGTATACGTTCTGTGTTCTTTAGGCACCTTGAATCTCACTGCGTGTTGCTTTTCCTGCCTATCCCCGTTGATAATCCACGAATAGGAGCTTGTGCCTTCTATGGTGTCGGTGCCTTCCGTTGTCGTGAGGTAGGCTCTGACTTTTTCCATTGCCTGTCCGTTGAGACCCTGTCTGGCCAGGGTCTTCACTGTTATGGTTCCGTTCTGTGCCAATGCTGTTGCGGCGGCGATCAGCATTAGCAGTAGTGTTGTGACTGTTTTCTTCATGGTTGTGATACTGGTTTTGTCGTGGCCGTCGGTGTGTCGGCTCTGCAAAGATAGTATCACCCACCCCTCCCATGTCTGTTTTTTCGTTCCGTTTTTGTCCTCAACCGTCCGCATAAATGGCTGAGAATCAGCGCGAGGATAAAATTTGTATTCCTCATGCTGATTCTCAGCCCGTTTGTCGTTACAGATATGACAGAAATTCGTCGCTGTCTGCTGCGCCCGAGTTGGCTATCTTGTCGCGCAGGCGCTGACGGCGGTTGTAGAAGTTTTTGATCTTGCTGTCGGTGAATATGCACACGGCCTTGGGCGAGAAGCCCGCATACAGATATGTCACCGTCATTATGTCGGCCGCCGACAGTTGAGGCACCTGTTCGCGCAGGCGCTTCAGTATGCCGTGGCGGTACGTGTTCACTGTTTCTTCTATCGTCGCTATGGCCTCGCGGCTACGCAGCGACATGATTATGTTCTCCACCTCCTTATATACCGAGAGTCTCACCGATTCCGTCTCGGCATCTTTCTTCTCGAAATACTCGTTGCATATCTTGTTGAGTGCGTCGAGGCGTTCGCCGAACAGTCGGTCGATTTTTCCGTTCAGTTCGTCATTGCTGTGCATGGCGTTGCTGAGTTCCGACTTTATGGCCAGATTCTCGCGGCGTATGCGCTCCATGCGCCGCGCATATATCCAGGCTATCAGCGCGATCAGGGCTATCGTCAGTACACCTGCTCCCGCTATGATCCACGGTCGGTGTCGCCTGAAGAAGCCCGGTCGCTTTACGGGCGATAAGTTGAGGAGTTCGCCGGTATACTCCACCCTGCTTCCTTCCGGCGTGTCGATCCACAATGTGTCGTTCGTGTTGAAATGATGCGTCTTCGGATATTCTATCGCTATCTCCATTCTTACTGCCGTGTCGGCTGTCGTTTCGCTCGGAATCGTCAGCGAGAATGGTTCCAGCGGATCAAGCGTCCGCTTATCATATGCGCGGTAAAACCGAGCGCCCGTTATGATGAAATCTTTGTCAAGCCTGAATGCCTCGATAAGCAGCCTGAAGGTAAGCGTATCGCCGGAGGTACGAAAGGAGCGGAAATACATTTTGGCTCCGCTCTCGGCGACCGAGTCGGCCGGAAAACCCTCCAGTGGTATCACCTCGTTATTGGCGTGAGGCTTGAGGGTCGTGAGCAGCAGTGTGAGCAGCAACAGTATTCCGGTTCGTCCCATGATCATTATTCTCAGTGCCCGAACCTCAGCGCGCGGCCTTTCACGTTGCCGAACACCACGCCGTGTCTGTAGACCGTCTCGCCGTTCAGTATCGTCATCTCCACCTTTCCGTTCAGTTGAAGTCCTGCGTATGGAGTCCAGCCGCAGCGCCCTATGGTCGATGAGTCGGTTATCTCGTATGGCTCGCAGTCGGTGTCGAATATCACCAGGTCGGCATAATATCCCTCGCGGATGAAGCCGCGGCGCTCTATGCCCAGTAGCTCGGCCGGGGCGTGACACATCTTCTGTACCAGTGTCTCGACCTTGATCAGCCCTTCCCTAACCATATCCATCATCACTGGCAGCGCATATTGTATGCCCGGCATTCCGCTCACGGCCGTCAACGCTCCTCCTTGTTTCTCCGACAGCAGATGCGGTGCGTGGTCAGTGGCTATAGTGTCGATGATGTCGTGATTCAGCGCAAACAGTATGTCGTCTCTGTCGGTCGGGCGCTTGATCGCGGGATTACATTTTATGCGCGCTCCCAGTGCGTCATACATCTCGTCGGTGAATATCAGATATTGCGGACAGGTCTCGCATGTGATCCGCTTTTCGCTCACAGGTCCCGGCTTGAATAGCCGCAGCTCGTCAGACGTAGATATATGCATCACATGTAGCCGCGCACCAGTCTCTTGTGCCATCTCTACAGCGCGCTTTGTGGCCGTGAAACATGCCGCATGGTCTCTGATCACCGGATGAGCCGCTATAGGTAGCTCCCGCCCGTAGCGCTCCACAAGCGCCTTGCGGTTGGCGGCGATGGTAGCCTCATCCTCGGCGTGCACGGCTATCAGGGCGTCGACCTCGCGGAATATCCGCTCTATGGTGCTCTGCGTGTCGACGAGCATATTGCCTGTCGACGAGCCTAAGAACAGTTTCACACCCGCGATCTCCGTGTAGTCGGCCCGTAGCAATGTGTCGATGTTCGAGTTCGTGGCTCCTAAAAAGAATCCGTAGTTGGCGGTGGCTACATCTGCGGCCCGCTTTTTCTTCTCCTCAAGCGCTTCGAGGCTAACGGTAGGCGGATTCGTGTTGGGCATGTCGATAAACGATGTCACGCCGCCCGCGGCCGCAGCAGCGCTCTCCGTGGCCATATCCCCCTTGTGTGTGAGACCCGGATCGCGGAAATGCACGTGCTCGTCTATCACGCCCGGCATCACCGTCTTGCCCGTCGCGTCGATGGCTGTGTGGGGGCGTGAGCGGAAGCTCTCGGGCACTTCGCCCGTTCCTGTGGCGGCTATCTTGTCGCCGTCGGTCACTATCCAGGCATCCTCTGTGATCTTGCCCTCGTTCACTATCCGGCCATGCTCTATGATCAGCATGCCGGGCTCATTTCTTTCCATAGTCGGGATATTTTTTTAACAGTGAGTCAAGTCTGAGGCGCATAACTCCGAATATCGCTTCACCGAATATACCGCTCGACATCTTGCTCGTGCCCAGCACGCGGTTCACGAATATTATCGGCACCTCCACGATCTTGAATCCGTATTTATAGGTCAGGAATTTCATCTCTATCTGGAAGGCATAGCCCTTGAAGCGGATATTGTCGAGTGGCAGCGCCTGGAGCACACGGCGCGTGTAGCACACGAATCCCGCCGTGGTGTCGCGCACCGGCATTCCGGTGACGATTCTCACGTAGGCCGATGCGTAATACGACATCAGCACCCGTCCCATCGGCCAGTTCACCACGTTCACTCCTGATATGTAGCGCGACCCTATCGCCATATCAGCTCCGCCGTCCGCACAGGCTTCGTATAGCTTCATCAGGTCGGCGGGATTGTGGCTGAAATCGGCATCCATTTCGAATATGTAGCCGTAGTTCTCATGCTCCAGCGCCCATTTGAAGCCCGCTATGTATGCTGTGCCCAGGCCCTGCTTACCCTCGCGCTCCAGTAGGTGGATATGGCCGGGGTATTCGTTCATCTTCTCCCTGACTATCGCTGCCGTGCCGTCGGGCGAACCGTCGTCTATCACGAGTATGTCAAACGACCTCGGCAACGCTCTGACCGCGTCGATTATGGCCGCTATGTTTTCCCGTTCGTTATATGTGGGGATCAGTACCAGACTGTCGATGCATGCCGGTGTGTCCATCTGTCGCTCGTTTAGAATTTCAGTGCTACGCCTATCATACCGTGGATGCCGCGGGCGCCCTCGCCTATATAGGTCACGTTCTTATGGTTCAGTAGGTTCTGTACGTTGGCGAAGGCCGATACGTTGCGATTGAATCTCCAGCGTGCGCCCAGGCTCACGTTGCTCAGCGTCGGGTAGTCGGCGGTGAGCCAGTTGCTGATTCGGTCTATGTCAAATCCTGGATCCACGCCATATTTCTCGTTCGTTATCCTGCCGCTGCGCAGTTCCCATCCGGCGTTCACGTCAAGCTGTTCAAGCGGATGCACGGTGAGGGTCGCACTTATTACTTGCTTCGCTCTGTCGCGCCACAGGTAATAACCCTTGTCCTCTCCCTGCGGTGCGATTTCTGCGCTCACCTCTATTTCGGCAAGGCGGCGGTAGCTGTAGCCCGCGGTGATTCCCGCATGGTAGCCGGAGATATCGATCATATCCATGGAATATCCGTCGCAGAGCCATGAATAACTGCCAGGCACAAGCCAGTTTTTGGCCTTGGCCCAACCGCCATACAGCTTCACGTATGCGCCGCTGAACGGGCCTACTGTAATACCTCCGTCTATCGTCACCGGCACATTGCTGTTGCCGTAAGAATCAAGAGGTGTAATATATGGAGTGAAGCTGTAGATGGAAGCGAGGGTGTTCTGAACCTCTCCGCCTCCTGCTTTTGCCCATACTGTCACCTGCTCTGTCGGAAGCCACGCCAGCTTGATGTTGGGTGCCACGTGCACGGTTTTCCCCGAGTTATGGCTTATATCCAGCCGCAGACCAAGATCTGCCGTGAACTGCTCGCTCTTGTAGCGGTAAGTAGGCATGATGGTCGCCAGCCCCTGCGTATAGCTTTTATCTTCCCCCTCTCTGTATTCCCAGGGTGTGTGGGTGTCGTGCATTGATGTGTAGCTCACGCTCACCAGTCCCTGCGACTCATTTTCGGGATTCGACTGTATCGAGGCCTCTACGCCAAATATGTTCTCTTTGTCGCTTTTACGACTTGATCCCGTATTCCCGAATGCAAAAATTTCATATTTCGCTCCGATCGAATATACCAGGCTTGCGGTCGAGCCTTTTAGGGCGGCTTTGCCATCGAAGCGGTTTATGTGATGACGGTTGGTTTCCAACACAAAACGCGGGTCGTTGGGATCATAATATGAGCTTAATAGGTCTGTATGCAAGTCAGGACAATTCACCTTACCGAATCCATATACAAGGTCTATGTCAAGAACCGAATTCTTTCCCGTGGCCTGCGAAAGGCTAAGCCCTCCTTTGAAGTTGTTGTTGCGGAAGAGCGCCTTCTGTTCCGATGTCGAGGATAGGTTTCGCGTACCGTAATAGACATTGTCATGAAACATATACCCGTCATACTGTAGCCACGCCCCGAGCTTCGTTCCCTTCGTGTCGATCAGCTGGAAGCCTCCCGAAGCCATTGCGTCGAAAGTCGGCCCGTAGCCCAGGGTCAGATACCCGCGCGTATGGTCGGTGGCTATCGAGTCGCCGTAGGCGGCCGGGTTGAGGGTCGTGAACAGAGCCGGAACTCTTGCTGTCACGGTTCTGGGGCTATAGTCGAGTTTTGTGGCCGTGGTGGTCGGAAGTTCAACGATCGGCGACATATTCAGACGTTTGGCCTCGCGCAGTTGAGGCACTATGCTGCGGTCCACGGTTATCTCTTTCTTCAGACGGGTCTGGTCGCCGTTGTCGGCCTGCGTCTTGCTGGTGGTCTGTGCCTGTGTGCAGAGGGCTATGCATCCTGCGGCGGCTATGATTATACGGCTTTTCATTGCTGTGCTGTTCTGGAGTTTGGGATTACTTTAAGCGCTCGTCTATCATGCGGGTGATGTCGGCCTCGTTGCCGGGATAGTTGGTGCGGAGCGACTGCAGATACTGGTCCGCCTCGAAGTCGTCGCCCTCGGCGCGGAGTATATCGCTCAGCACTATGAAGCCTCTTGCGAGCCAGTATTGCTGCGACGGATTGCTGTTGATGAAGTCGTCTATCATCTTGTGGGCCCGTTCTGTCTCGCCACGTTTCAGCAGCGAGTTGCTCATCAGCACTGCTGCCTTGGCGCTGTACACGTCAGTCTGGCCGTTGCCGGTCAGTCGGCTCCATTCCTCCTCGGCTTCTATGCTGCGTCCCGCTTTGTCAAGAGCTTCGGCGCGGAGCGAGCGTATCTCGGGGGTGGCTTCGGCGCCGGCAGCTGTCGATGCGAGCAGTTTGTCTGCGGCACTGATGGCCGCTTCCGCATATCCGAGTTCCGAAGCGGTGCGGAGTTGTCCTAATCGTGCTTCATACAGGTGGGTGGCGCTGACGGCGCGTGTTTCGAGCTGGCCGAATGTTGCGAATGCTGCTTCTGTGCGTCCGCCCGACACCTCGGCATCGGCTTTTATCAGCAGCACGTCTTCCACTGTCTCTGCATCCGGATGGTGTGCCAGCAGTTCCGAGGCGTATTTATGTGCTTTCTCCTGTTCGTCTGCCAGCGAAGCGGCTTCAGCCAGATAATAGAGGGCCTTTGCACGATAAGCTCCCTGTGGGTAGCGTTCCAGATAGCTGGCGAGTTTGGCGGTGGAGTCCTTGCTCACATACTCTTTCTCTGCGGCCTCGAATGTCAGGCGGTCCATCTCCGAGGTATTCAGTTGAGGTGCGTTCGATATGCGGCTTATCCAGTCGGCGAAGCTGTCAAGTCCGCCGTGTTCCGCATAATAGCGTTTCAGGTCGTCGGTGGCCATTCTTGCCTCCTCGCTGGTGGGGTAGGTCGTGATTATCTCCTTGTATGCACGTTCGCCTTCGTTGGTGCGTCCTTCGCTCATCAGGGTTATCGCCATCTGCAGATAACCCTTGCGTCCGGTCGCTGTGCTCGAATATGAGTCGGTCAGTGTCCGGTATGTCAGCAGGGCGCCGCTGTTGTTGCCCATCGCTACCTGTGTCTCAGCCTTCTCCAGAAGAGCGTCAGCCACGAGGGCCGAGGTCGGGAAGCGCTCCATGAAGATGTCAAGCGCCTCGATCTTACCCTTGTTGTCGCGCTGCAAGCCCCTCATCACTGCGTTCTGATACAGGGCGTAGTCGCCCGACGACGGATTCAGTTCGTATGCACGGGCATAGTCGGCGGCGGCTCCTTCGAAGTTGCTCTGATAATACAGGCAGTCGCCCATACGGCAGTAGGTGTCGGCCAGTCGGTCAGTGTCTGTACCCGCTTTGGTTTCTGCGGCCGATCTTGCGAATGCCGAATACGCTGCCGGGAAATTCTCCTGCTGATATTCCGCATAGCCGAGGTTGTATTGTGCCAGCGCGCGGTTGTCGTTGCCCGATGCGTTGCGCAGATAGGTCTGGAATGCTGTTGCCGCTTCTTTGTAGCGTCCGAGCTCATACAGTGTCATGCCGCTCCATAGTTCCGCCTGCTGCGCTATGCTCCGGCTGTAGGGTGCCCGCGTCTGCGATGCTGCCTGCTTGAAGCGGGGCAGCGCCTGGGCAAACTGGCCGTCGGCATACTCGCGGGTGCCTAGAGCGAATATCACGTTCTGGCGCGCTGCCCTGATTCTGTCCGACGGATTTTTGATTCTGTCTATCGAGGCCAGGGCACCGGCATAGTTGTTGTCGGCCAGATATCCCGATATTATGTATTCTTCCACCTGTGGTGCGTAGGTCGAGTTGGGATATTTCGAAAGGAATTCCTCCAGTGTCCTGACCGAGCTGCCGAACGGAACTCGTCCGCCGTCTATCGTTGCAACGGCATAGTTGTAGAATGCTGTTTCGGTGATTGCCTGGTCATAGTCGCTTCTGCGGGCCGAGTCAAATGCCATCAGGGCGTTGTCTGTCTTGTCGGTGGCTGCGTAGGCCTGTCCCAGGAAGAGCCATGCGCTCTGTTTCATCGCTCCGTTTTCGGGCTGTTGGCTTCCTTCTCCCGAAACCACACGCTTCAGCAGGCTTATCGCGTTCAGATATTCACCTTTCGAATATTCGTCGGTGCCGAGGATATACAGCGCCGAGGGTGCCGGATTCTCCACTGCGTCGGCATAGAGCCATAGCATCGGTATTGCCTCGCTTGTGCGTCCCATGTTGTAGAGCGCTTCGCCACAGATGCGGTTGGCCTCAGGATAGAAGTCAGTCATGCCGCTTGCCAGCACTTTTCTGCCTTCGTCAAGGGCGCGCTCGTTGTTGCCTTGTTTGAAGAAGATCTGCGCCAGATACATCCTCGCTACCGGGGTCAGTTCCTTGTCGCCGCTTCGCGCTACCTGTTCAAGCATCGGGGCTGCCGTGTTGTAGTCTCCCTCCTTGTAGTCGAGGTAGCCTAAGTAGAACCGTGCTGCGGTGCTGTATGTGTCGCTCCCTGTGTTCACGAGCATGTTGAACCATGTCCTCGCTTCTTTGTCCAGACCCAGCAGCAGATTGCAGTAGCCCAGGCGGTATTCGCGGTCCTCCTCGAGCGAGCGGTCGAGTATGTTGCTCTGGAATCCGTAATACACCCTGCGGGCCTCCGCATAGTCCTTGCGGGCGAAATAGTAGTCGCCTAAGGCCAGCACGGCGTTATATCGCTTTGGCGATTCCGGATAGGTGTCTATCCATTCCTGGAGCAGTTTGTTGGCCTGCGCCTCACCGCGGTGAAGTGACGCCAGGGCGCGCAGATATGTGGCCTCTTCGGTGGTCTGCCCGTCGCGGGGCAGCCTCAGTGCCTCGTTGGTCTGCTGCAGGGTTCCTAAGCAGTTGAGATCTGCAAGCATGGTGCGTCCGCGGGAGATATACCCCGGTGCTTCCGGTGAGTTCAGCTCACGCGCATTCGTGGTCCACGCTGTGAGCGCGGCTGCGGCAAGAAGAGCGCCGACTAATATCTTATGGCATTTCATCATCAGTGAAGTGATTGGTGTGCTCGGTTCTGTTTGTTTCTACAAAAGTACACAAAAAAGAGAAGCGCAACTGCGCACCTGCCCCTAAAATCACCCCTTCGGCGAAAAAAAATCGTATCTTTGCCGAAAATGGAATCTATTAGCTCAATTCTTGTGTGCGGCGGCACCACCGAGGGCCGTTTGGCTCTCCAGACGCTCGATCAGGGCGCGGGCCGTGTGATCTATTCTACTCGCAGTCCCGGTCAGGAGGTTGCGGGTTCTGCCGTTGTCCGGCGTTCCGGTGCGCTCGATCTCGATGCCATGATCGCCCTGTGTCGTGATGGGCATGTCGGGCTGATCGTCGATGCCGCCCATCCCTTTGCCGTCAGGCTCCATGCCACAGTGGTTCAGGCTGCCGCTGCGCTCGGTATTCCTGCCGTTCGGCTGGAGCGTATTTTCCCTCCCCTCGGTCAGGATGTGGTTTTATGCGATGATTATGCTCATGCCTGCCGTGAACTTGAATGCCGTGAGCCTGAGCGGCTTCTTGTGCTCACTGGCGTGCAGACCATTTCCGCACTCCTTCCCTATACCGCTTCCCGGCCTCAGACGGTCTATCGCGTGCTCGATCGTGACAGTTCCCGTGCCTTGGCTCTCCGTTGCGGTGTCGATTCCTCCCGCCTGATCTACTATTCTCCCGACGACGATACCCCCGGGGCCGTGGCCGGTCTCATCCGCTCCCTTCGAGCCGACGCGGTCATCACCAAGGAGAGCGGCGTTTCGGGTGGATTCATGGCAAAGGCCGAGGGGGCCCGTATGGCCGGGGCGACTCTTTTTGTTGTCCGCCGCCCTCAGTTGCCCGATGGGTTCAGCGCCGTTGTCGATGGTCCCGCCGGTCTCCGTCGTGCCGTCGAGAAGTTCCTCCCCGGTTTCTTTCCCCTCCGCAGCGGGTTCACTACCGGCACCTGTGCTGTGGCTGCTGTCAGGGCTGCCCTCCTTGCGCTCGGTGGTCGCGTGGTTAGCGAGGTCACTGTTCCGCTTCCCGCTCCGTCCGATGGTTTCCCCGAGCATCTCCCCGTTCCCGTGGCCTCCGTCAGTGTCATTTCTCCCTCGGTGGCCGAGGCTGTCGTGGTAAAGGATGCCGGCGACGATCCCGACGTGACCGACGGATCTTCTGTCGTGGCACGTGTCTCGGTCTCCTCCGCCCCCGGACCCGTAACCTTTGTCAGGGGCGACGGGATCGGTACCGTCACTCTGCCCGGCACCGGGCTCGACGTCGGCGAGCCCGCCATCAATCCTGTCCCGCGGGCGGTTATGACCTCGGTGGTGCGCGAGATGATTCCCGATGCCGCTGTTACGGTCACGATAAGTATTCCCGGAGGCGCTGAACTGGCGCTCAAGACCTTCAATCCCCGTATCGGCATTGTCGGTGGTCTGTCGGTGATAGGCACCACGGGGATTGTCCGCCCTTTCAGCCACGAGGCTTTCGTCGAGGCTATCCGCCGTGAGCTTCAGGTGGCTGTGCGCTCAGGTGCCGAAAGGGTGGTGATCAATTCAGGTGGCCGCAGCGAGAACGCTATCCGCCTGGTTTACCCCGACTTACCTCCACATGCCTTCGTCCACTACGGCAATGCTGTCGGCGAGACTCTCCGGATTGCCTCCGACCTCTCCATCCCCTGCCTCACTATCGGCATGATGATCGGAAAGGCTGTCAAACTGGCCGAGGGTCAGTTTGACACGCATAGTCATACTGTCACCATGAATCGCTCTTTCCTCTCTTCTCTCGCTTCCGCTGCCGGCTGTTCCGCTGCTGCGGTTGAGGCTGTCGGGTCCCTCAATATGGCCCGGGAGTTGTGGACGCTTCTCTCTCAGGCCGATATGGGGCTTTTCGCCGGTGCTCTCGTGCGCCGGTGCATGGATGTTTGCCGGTCTATTTTCCCGCATGGCTCTCTCGAAGTCATGCTCATCACCGATTCCGGCGAGGTTTACAGTAGGATGCAAACAGTTGAAAATTAAGGTTGTCACAAATCGTGTAACAACGTCGTAACGGATTTAACTTTCGTTAACTCACCCCGCTCTTGCATATCTCGATTTCTCTATACCTTTGCATTGTCGAAAGACAAATGATCCTCTTCGACAATCACTTTTCAACTGTACTCAAAACTCCACTAAATATCTCAGCTATGACAACCTCAGCATTCCAGCAGCAACTCATGAGCCTCCAGGCTAACCTTCTCAACTTCGCCTACACGCTCACCAACAACCGCGACGACGCTTACGATCTGCTCCAGGACACCACCGTAAAGGTGCTCACCAACAGTGAGAAGTATGCCGAGGGCACAAACTTCAAGGGCTGGGTATTCACAATCATGCGCAACCTCTTCATCAACAACTACCGCCGCGCAAGCCGTTCGCAGGCTGTCGTTGACACTACGGAGGATTGCTATCACCTGAACCTCTGCCAGGACTCTGGCATCACTTCGCCCGAAGGCTCGTACACCGAGCGCGAGATCCGCGACGCAATCGCTGAGTTCGATCCCAAATACGGCGAGCCTTTCGCTATGCACGTGGCAGGNTACAAGTATAACGAGATCGCCGAGAAGATGGACCTGCCTCTGGGCACCGTGAAGAGCCGNATCTTCTTCGCACGNCAGNCGCTGCAGGAGCGCTTCGCCGACTACGCATGAACACTGGGTTACAGGAGTTTTACCATCCGCTACAATAGTTTGGAGTTAGAATAATACCGGAGGCCGCAACGNTCTGTTGNGGCCTCCGGTATGTTTCATACCTTCGTGATATTCAATTAAAAGTTTCTCTCGACATTCTTTATCAGATGCCCTTCGCCATATCCGCCCCATTGGTCGATNATCACCCCCTCCGGATTGATCATGAAGTAGTGGGGAATTCCGGTCACGCCATATCGCGCCGATAGGCCCATGCCTTCCGGCAGTAGCTCGTTAAGCTGCTCGCCGTTCATCTGATATTTCTTGAGCGCTTCCTTCCATCTGGTTTTGTCATCGAGACTTATGCCGACAACNGTCAGTTTGTCGCCATGCCGCTTTATCACTTCCTCCATCTCCGGGATCGACTGAATGCATGGCCCGCAGGTGNTTGTCCAGAAATCCAGCAGGATATATTTCCCTTTTCCGGCGAATTCCGACAGTGTCCTGCGGTTGCCGTTTTTGTCCCACAGCTCGCCGTCTACCATCTTGTCTCCTTTTCGGGCGATCTTTTCCACCGACAGCCTGTCGGCTATAGCCCTGGCCTTGTCCTTTGTGTTACCTTTCATCCGTTCCGCAAGAGCTCTTACGGTCTTTTGATATTCGGGATCTTTGTTCCGTTCCAGACTGTAAACCAGATACAGATACTCGTCCAGCCACACATCGTCAACCTTAGCGGTCTGCATATATGCGATCTTCTTGCTGGTTGCTATCGACTCAAGTGGTTTGGTCGCTGCTCTTATCGAGTCTACCTGCTTGAAAATAGGACCGAAAGCCTTATCATCCCCTTTCAGGTCAATGAAAAGCGAGTCAAACAGGCGCGACTCCTGAATACCCGCTTTTATNACCTCGGCAATTTCCGGCATCTGTGCCTCATACATTTGCCGGTAGCTTTCCTGCTCCGGCTGCGGGCTCTCTACCTTCCACTCCTGCAATATCTTGCCGCNTCCTTCTATCCGGCTCGTCTGTCCTGGTGCCACCCACACATGCAGCGGTCTCGGGGCATATCCTCGCGTCTCTACCGAAACGTAAAATGAAGCCGACGGGGCCGAAAGTGTGTCGCCGAACTCAAACTTTCCGTCAGTCACCGTGTCGAGCGCAAGCGTCAGATACCCTCTGGGTATGGAAACTTTTAGCGCCACCACCGAGCTGTCAGCCATATCAGCGATCTGCCCCTTGATAGTGTAGCGTTCCGGCTCGTTCTGCGCCGTCAATGCTGATACGGCGCCCATCATCGCTATGCAGAAAAAAAGTAGTTTCTTCATTGCAAATAAGATTTTCATTCCGGGAACATTCCCGTCTCATCATATAGATACGTCACCCCCCCGATAATTACATCTCCACCCAATTTTTAACATATTTTAATGTGTTTCATAGTAAAAATTTAAAGACCTCTGTGGTTAATATCCTTAAAATCAGAATACTGAATTAATTTGCTGACTTTGTACAACGATTATCGATTGAAATAATGAAGACTCTTGAGCAAGTAAAGAAAATTGAATCCGTAGTCCTGTATGTCCTTCGCAATTTTCCTGAAGGTATTGATTATATCAAACTCTTCAAGATTATCTATTTTGCACAGAGGGAGTATCTTGCTAACTATGGTAAAGTGCTGTGTCCTGACACATTCAAGGCACGTACTTATGGGCCGGTTCCTGCACTGTCCGATAAGGTTATGAAGCTGGTTGAGCTTAATGCGGAGGATATTGAGTCTTATCCTGATCTGAAAAATTTCTTCAGCTCTATACGNGTTGANAATCAGNTGGTATATGCTTTGGAAGCGNCCGATATGGACTATCTGTCGAAAAAGGAATGTCAGTATCTCGACAAGTGGTATGAATACTGCAAAGACAAAGATTCCAAGTCTGAGTTGTCGCCCGAATCGCATGATGAAGCCTACGATAAGGCCTTTGCAAGGTATCGNGAGGATCCTCAGTTGGGAACCATGACAAATATCGAGATTGTCAGGGCTGGCGGCGNGACCGACAGGATGGTGGCATATATTCGTGAAAAGGAATTGATCGCAACCGAATTCTCTTGATGGACCTGAAGTCGAATGAACCCCTCGCNCGTTTGCGCGAACAGATGCGCCAGGACTCTCTTGTGAAGGGAATTGAAGGTTGCCAAGATCAAATCAAAGAATGCCGAGAAGAGAGGATGTCTTAATGATAGGGATTTGACAAATGTCATGAAGCATCTGAAAGAAAACAACTTTATCTCTACTCATACAAGAAAAGTGTTTGNTATAGATAAATACGGCTTATAGGCGTATTTATGATCACATTGGTTGCCTCGTTTCGGGTTGGTACCGGAAGCGGGGTTTTATTTCTTTTTTTCAAAACTTTGTTGTTGGCAGTTTCGTGGATTAATTTTATCTTTGCAAAGCGAGCCTCTGAGCTCTCGGCGTTCCGTTGATGAGCGCCTTACCATCAATCTATACCACAGAACTTGATTCCTAAAGTCATTATGGCAAAACATCCCAAAATCGGCATCAGACCGACCATCGACGGACGTCAGGGTGGCGTTCGTGAAAGCCTTGAAGACAAGACAATGAGCCTTGCTAAGGCCGTTGCAAAACTAATATCCGACAATTTGCGTCATGGCGATGGNACTCCTGTCGAGTGCGTAATCGCCGATTCAACCATCGGTCGCGTGGCCGAGAGCGCTGCTTGTGCCGAGANGTTCGAACGCGAGGGGGTGGGCGCTACCATCACNGTGACTTCCTGNTGGTGCTATGGCAGCGAGACTATGGACATGAATCCCTACTGGCCGAAAGCTGTGTGGGGCTTTAACGGAACGGAGCGTCCCGGCGCCGTTTACCTTGCTGCTGTGCTCGCCGCTCACGCTCAGAAGGGATTGCCCGCATTCGGTATCTACGGACATGATGTGCAGGATCTCGACGACAACACCATCCCCGACGACGTTGCCGAGAAGATTCTCCGCTTTGCCCGCGGTGCTGTGGCCGTTGCCGAGATGCGCGGCCGTTCATATCTCCAGATGGGCAGTGTCTGCATGGGTATCGCCGGTTCTATTGTAGATCCTGATTTCTTCCAGGAATACCTCGGAATGCGTAATGAATCGGTCGACCTCACCGAGATCATCCGCCGCATGGACGAAGGCATTTACGACCATGAGGAATATGAGCGTGCCATGGCTTGGACCGAGAAAAACACTAAGATCAACGAAGGCGATGATTTCAAGAACCGTCCCGAAAAGCGCAAGACCCGCGAGCAGAAAGATAGCGACTGGNAATTTGTTGTCAAGATGACCATAATCATGCGCGATCTGATGATCGGCAATCCCAAGCTCAAGGAGATGGGCTTCAAGGAGGAGTCTTTGGGCCACAATGCTATCGCTGCCGGTTTCCAGGGACAGCGTCAGTGGACCGACTTCTATCCCAACGGCGACTATACCGAGACTCTTCTCAACACTTCATTCGATTGGAACGGTATCCGCGAGGCTTTCGTGCTCGCTACCGAGAACGATGCCTGCAACGGTGTGGCAATGCTCTTCGGTCACCTGCTTTCCAACCGTCCGCAGCTTTTCTCCGACGTGCGCACCTACTGGAGCCCCGAGGCTGTGAAGCGTGTTACGGGTAAGGAACTTACCGGACGTGCTGCCGGCGGTATGATTCACCTGATCAACTCGGGTGCTACCACTATGGATGCTACCGGTCAGGCTACCGATGCCGAGGGCAATCCCGTGATCAAATGCCCCTGGGAGCTCACCGAAGCCGATGTCGAGGCTATATGCAAGAATACCACATGGTATCCCGCCGACCGCGACTACTTCCGTGGCGGTGGCTTCTCAACCCACTTCCTCACAAAGGGTGGAATGCCCCTCACTATGAGCCGACTCAACCTCGTTAAAGGTCTCGGTCCCGTGCTCCAGATCGCTGAAGGCTGGTCGGCTGACATCGATCCCGAGATCTTCGACAAACTCAACATGCGCACCGATCCTACCTGGCCTTCCACCTGGTTTGTTCCCCGTCTGACCGATTCGCCCGCATTCCGCACCGTCTACGATGTGATGAACAACTGGGGCGCCAACCACGGTGCCATCAGCTATGGCCACATCGGTGCCGATCTGATCACTCTCGCTTCGATGCTCCGCATCCCTGTTTGTATGCACAATGTCCCTGAAGACAAGATCTTCCGTCCTGCCGCTTGGAATGCCTTCGGTATGGACAAGGAGGGTGCCGACTATCGCGCCTGCAAGAATTACGGACCTATCTACAAATAATTCCGGCATGGTACAGAAATATCAGATCGAGGAATTCGTACGTCAGGCTCACCGGGTGGGCGACGCGGGTCTAACCATCTGTTCCTCCGGAAATCTGTCGTGGCGTGTGAACGGTGGCGACGAGGCTCTCGTTTCGGGCACCGGCTCATGGGTGCCACAGCTTCGTCCCGATCAGGTGGCTTTATGCCGCATCTCCACCGGCGAGGTTCTCAATGGCGTGAAGCCCTCTATGGAAAGCACATTCCATCTGGGTATCATGCGCGAGCGCCCCGACGTGAATGTCGTGCTCCATTTCCAGAGTCCCTATGCTACCGCCGTGGCCTGCATGAAGGAACGTCCTGCTGATTTCAACGTGACTGCCGAGATTCCTATCCACGTAGGTCGTGAGATCCCTGCTGTTCCCTACTACCGGCCCGGATCTCCCGAACTCGCCAAGGCTGTGATCGAGGCCATGAAAGACCATAATTCCATCTTCCTTCTCAAGCATGGCCAGGTCGTGTGTGGCAAAGACTTCGACCAGGCTTTCGAGCGTGCCATGTTCTTTGAGATGGCCTGCCGTATTATCATCAATACCGGCAAGCAGCACACTACTCTTACCGAAGCTGAGATCGCCAATCTCGACGAATATATTCTCGGAAAGAAAAAATGAAAGATGCCCTCATAGCGGTTGACTTCGGCGGCGGAAGCGGCCGGGTCATCGCGGGAACTCTCGCCGGGGACCGTCTGGTCCTCGACGAGGTTTACCGTTTTCCTAACCGGCGCGTTACGCTTGCCGGCACTGTCTATTGGGATTTNCCCGCACTATATGCCGACATGATCGAGGGTCTGCGCAGGGCGGCGGTGACCTATCGTCTGCGCTCTGTGGCTGTCGACACATGGGGTGTTGATTTCGGACTTATCGACGAGGGTGGTAATCTGATTTCCAATCCTGTGAGCTATCGTGATCCGGCTGTGACCGGCCTTGCCGACGAGTATTTCTCTGCCAATTCGGTTTCCGNCCACTATGCTGTGGCCGGAATTCAGGTGATGGATATCAACACCATGTTCAGGCTGATAGCTATGAAGCGCTCCCGTCCCGGCATGCTGTCGGTTGCACGTCATCTGCTCTTCATGCCCGATCTCTTCAGTTTCTACCTCACGGGGCAGATCAACTGCGAATACAGTATTGCTTCAACCTCCGAACTGCTCGATGCCCGTGCAGGTATCTGGAATTATCCCCTCATTGAGTCGCTCGGCCTTGATCCGGCTATCTTCCCGCCNGTGATCATGCCCGGCACGAGCCGTGGCAATATCCTTCCTTCGGTTGCTGCCGAAATAGGTGTTGACTACGACGTCGAAGTTATAGCCGTGGGGTCGCACGACACTGCCAGNGCCGTCTATGCTGCTCTACGCGATGGCCGTGGTGAGGCGACCACAGCCTATCTCAGTTCCGGCACCTGGTCGTTGCTGGGTGTGCTATCCAAAACCCCTGTGCTGACCGAGCAGGCAAGGCTCGGAGGGTTCACCAATGAAGGCGGGGTTGGTGGTCGCATCCGCCTCCTCCAGAATATCACCGGTTTATGGATTCTTCAGCAGCTCACGTCAGGCTGGAAGGCTGCAGGGGTCGACATCCCTTATCCCGAGTTGGTTGAAATGGCCCGCAACAGTCAGTGTGACACGATAATAGACGTTGATGACCCCCTGTTTGCAACCGCAGTCGATATGGAGGGTGCGTTACGATCCTATTNCCTTTCGCATTCGCTNCATGTGCCTGTGACCAAGGGTGATATGGCCCGTTGCGTAATGCTCTCGCTGGCCGATCGCTATCGTCGGGGTATCAATACCCTGAACGATCTTCTGCCTCAGCCTGTTACGAAACTCCGCATCATAGGTGGAGGCTCGCGCAACACGCTGCTTAACGAGCTGACTGCCAAGGCNACAGGTCTTGAAGTAGAGGCCGGACCTGCCGAAGCTACCGCCATCGGCAACATCCTCNTGCAGGGTGTGGCAACCGGAATGATAGCCGATCCGGCGTCTATTAAAATTGATTAATACCTAACGATTTATACCATGACAGACTCCCGCCTGCGGCCCGGTTCCAGACCNCCTTTAGTGGAACGCCGCTACCTTGTCACTTTCATTTTGATCACCTCACTTTTCGCTCTTTGGGGTTTCGCTAACGATATTACCAACCCGATGGTCGCTGCGTTCCAGACGGTTATGAATCTGTCGGCCGCAAAAGCATCAATGGTNCAGTTNGCTTTCTACGGCGGTTATGCCACTATGGCTGTTCCGGCGGCTCTGTTCATACGCCGCTACAGCTATAAGAAAGCTATATTGCTTGGCCTGGGACTCTATGCTATAGGCGCTTTCATGTTTATCCCGGCGGCCTCCTATCAGGAGTTCTCGTTTTTCTGCCTGTCGCTCTACGTGCTGACTTTCGGGCTTGCTTTTCTTGAGACGACGGCCAACCCCTTCATCCTATCGTTAGGCAGCAAGCAGAGCGCTACGCGCCGCCTTAACCTCGCGCAGTCGTTCAATCCTGTAGGTTCGTTGTGCGGAATGGCTGTGGCTTCGTTCATCGTACTGCCCAACCTTCTGAGCGACGCCCGAAATGCGGCCGGCGAGATTATCTTCCCGACGCTCGACGCTTCAGAACAAGCTGTGATACGTCTGCATGATCTTGCCGTGATACGCGATCCCTATGTGGCTATCGGTCTGATAGTTGTTGCTATGTTCATCATTATCGCCGTCACAAAGATGCCTGTGACCGGGCATACCGGCGAGAAGGTCAGCAACAAGGGCACCCTGCGCCGTATCTGGAATAATCCTGAGTATAGGGAAGGCNNTGTGACCCAGGTTTTTTATGTGGCGGCACAGATCATGGTCTGGACCTTCATCATCCAGTATGCCGATAATCTCGGTATAAACAAGGCTGTGGCCCAGCGCTATAACATAGTGGCAATGCTGATGTTTCTGGCCTTCCGCTTCATTGGTACATATCTTATGAAATTCATCCGTCCCGGTATGCTGCTGAGTATCTTCGGGATAGGGGCTACACTCTGTACCCTCGGCACGATCTTCATTGTCGGTCATGTAGGACTCTATTGCCTTGTCGGAATCAGCGCCTTCATGTCGATTATGTTTCCGAGTATCTATGGAATAGCTCTTGACAAGGTAGATGAGGCTGACTGCTCGCTCGGAGCNGCTTTCCTTGTCATGGCAATCGTAGGCGGCGCGCTTATGCCTCCGCTTCAGGGCATGATCATTGATCTCGGCTCTGTTGGCTCGCTGCCGGCCGTTAACTTTTCATTCATTCTTCCTCTTGTATGCTTCATCGTAGTGGCTATCTACGGCTACCGATCGGTGAGAAAATTCTGAACTGTAATGACCAAGACATATATACAGACACTTGATCTTGTCGACGACAAGGAACTGATATACTTTTATGTAGATGCCCACCGCAGTGATCGTATCTGGCCCGAGGTGGTTGAGGGTATAAGGCAGGTTGGCATAACACGCATGGATATCTACCGCCGCGGCACTCGCCTGGTGATGGTGCTCGAGATGCCCGAGGAGCTTGACTATGATGAGGTTTTCGACACTCTATCGCGNCTGCCGCGCCAGCAGGAATGGGAGGAGCACGTGGGCCGTTGCCAGCAGTGCAATCCCGGCGATACCTCGTCGGGCAAGTGGAAGACGATGGATAAGATCTTCTCGCTCTGAGTCACAAGTCAAATCCGATTTTGTGAAATCTTTTTGCTAACTTTGTGGTCACTATTACAAAGCATTGACCGATGGGTAAAAATAAGTTGCGCAAATTCAGCGAGATGGCCGAGATCGACTTCGTGCTGCAATATCCTTTCTACGTTCTGCGTCAGGAGGGCTTTCCTTATAAAGGGCAGTGGCACAAGGAGTTTTTCGGAAATGACAATCCGATTACCCTTGAGCTCGGCTGCGGCAAAGGCGAATATACGGTTGGCCTGGCACGCCGTTTCCCCGATCGCAATTTCATAGGAATCGACATTAAGGGCGCACGAATGTGGACCGGCGCCACTCAGGCTAAACGTGAAGGTCTTAAGAATGTGGCTTTCCTGCGCACGAGCATCGAGCTGCTNCCGGAGTTTTTCGCGCCCGGCGAGGTCGACGAGATATGGATCACNTTTCCCGATCCGCAGATGCAGAAGGTCAGGAAACGCCTTACATCCACCCGCTTCCTCGATCTTTACCGGAAGTCGTTGCGCGATGGCGGTATGGTGCGCCTGAAGACCGACAGCCCCTTCCTTTTCACCTACACCCGACTGATGGCCGAACACAATTCGTTGCCTTTCAGCGAAATCACCGACGATCTATATCACTCCGACTGTCTGAGCGACATTCTTGGTATCCGTACACANTATGAGCAGCAGTGGCTCGATCGTGGATTGACTATTAAATACATAGCTTTCCCGCTCGAACATGCCACAGAGCTGACCGAACCAGATGTAGAGATAGCCCCCGATACCTACCGTAGCTATTCGCGCGGAGTGATCCAACATAATATTCCAGCCCCTGAAAACTGATATGGTTACGTTATATCCTAATCTTGTGCTCGATGCCCTTCGCAATGTGCGCTATCCTGGCAACGGGCGTGATATCGTTGACCTCGGCATTGCTGATGCCGACCATCTTCGCATCGATTCGCCCCGCGTCAACCTNACNCTTGTATTTCCCAAGCAGCCCGATCCGTTTGCCAAGTCGGTGGCAAAAGCTGCCGAGACGGCTCTGAAAACGTATATATCGCCTGATGTCGAACCAGTGGTAGAGATTGCCTATGCCGTTCCGGCACAGCCTAAAAAGGCCAATCCATTGCCCGGCGTGAAAAACATAATCGGTATATCGTCGGGCAAAGGTGGAGTAGGCAAGTCGACCGTAGCGGCCAATCTGGCTGTGGCACTGGCCCGCGAAGGCTATAAGGTCGGATTGCTCGATGCCGATATTTTCGGTCCGTCGGTACCCAAGATGTTCGGAATTGAGGATGAGCCNGTATATCTGACCGACAAGGATGGCCGCTCGCTGATTGTGCCTATCGAGCGCTATGGAGTAAAGTTGCTGTCGATAGGACTTATGGTCGATAAGAATTCTGCCGTGCTGTGGCGCGGAGGTATGGCCTCGAATGCCCTGAAACAGCTTATTGAGGATACAGACTGGGGTGAACTTGATTATTTCCTGATAGATATGCCTCCCGGCACGAGCGATATTCACCTGACACTTGTCCAGACCCTGCCGATAACCGGTGTGGTAATCGTGACTACTCCTCAGGAGGTTGCNCTTGCCGATGCCCGCAAAGGTATCAGCATGTTTATGGGCGAGAAAGTCGCTGTGCCTATTCTTGGCCTTGTCGAGAATATGGCCTGGTTTACTCCCGAGAAGCATCCCGACGAGCAGTATTACATTTTCGGTCGGGAGGGAGGCGTAAATCTTGCCCGTGAACTCGGAGTGAANCTNCTGGCCCAGATNCCGCTNGTNGGNTCNATNCGCGAGCAGGCCGACAACGGCGAACCTATCGCCGCNCGCGACACCGTTGCCTCGCATGCCTTCATCCATCTTGCNCATGAAGTGATCGATGCAATCGACCGCCGCAACAGTGATCTTCCTCCCACACAGAAAGTTGAAGTTAAATAAGATTTAAGATATGTTTTCCGGAATAGTAGAAGATGCCGCCAGAGTAGTCAGCGCCGAGCGTGATGGCGGCAACCTGAACCTGACAATGGAGTGCGGTTTTGTCGACGAACTGAAGATCGACCAGTCGGTGTCGCACAACGGTGTGTGTCTGACCGTGGTATCGCTTCCGGGCAACGGAACGTATACCGTAACCGCTATCCAGGAGACCCTTGACCGCAGTAATCTCGGCGGTCTGAAACCGGGCGATCTTGTCAATCTGGAGCGCTCGATGAAGCTCGACGGCCGTCTTGACGGCCATATAGTGCAGGGTCATGTAGACTGCACTGCAGTATGCGAGAGTGTCGAGGAGGTAGACGGCAGCCGCTATTTCAAGTTCCGCTACAAAGTGAGTCCCGAACTGATCGGCAAAGGCTATATGACGGTAGAGAAAGGATCGGTCACCGTAAATGGTGTGAGCCTGACCGTGTGTGATTCCGAAGCCGACTCCTTCCGTGTGGCTATTATACCCTATACCTTCGAGCATACCAATTTCTGCCGGATTGAGCCGGGAACGGTTGTCAACCTGGAGTTCGACATCCTGGGCAAATACATAGCCCGCATGAGAGAACTGCTCTGATGCGCTGGGAAAAGCTCATCTCCGACAAGCGCTTCGGTCTGGAGGATTATCATGATCCGCTACGCGGACTCAGGGCCCGCAGCGACTTTCAGCGTGATTTCGACCGCCTGGTGTTCTCGTCGCCGTTCCGCCGGCTGCAGAACAAGACGCAGGTGTTCCCGNTGCCGGGAAGCATCTTCGTGCACAACCGCCTGACCCATTCGATCGAAGTTGCATCCGTAGGTCGTTCGCTTGCCACGGAGGCCTCGATCGCGCTTCGCCCTAAATATGCCGACACCGAGGCAGCGCCGGCCATTGAATCGCTCGGCGAGATAGTCGGTGCCGCCTGCCTGGCCCACGATCTCGGCAATCCGCCATTCGGCCACAGCGGAGAGAAAGCTATTTCTACATTCTTCAGCGAAGGGCCCGGTGCCCAGTTCCGCGGTCTGCTTTCGCCNGGGCAGTGGGCCGATCTGACCTGTTTTGACGGCAACGCCAACGCTTTCCGTCTGCTGACCCATCAGTTTCACGGACGGCGTGCCGGAGGTTTCGCCATGACCTATTCAACGCTGGCGTCGATAGTGAAATATCCATACGACTCCACTCTGGCAGGCAACAAGAATAAATTCGGTTTTTTCACCACCGAGCGCGACTCATTCGTAAAAGTTGCCGAAGATCTGGGTATCAAGCGTCTGGATACGCCGGAAGGAAGCACACGGTATGTGCGTCATCCGCTGGTGTATCTTGTTGAGGCAGCCGATGATATCTGCTATGAGGTGATGGACATAGAGGATGCCCACAAACTTGGCATTATTCCGACCGAGAGAGTGATAGAGCACATGCTGGCATTTTTCGACCCAGCCGAACGCGACCACAAACTGGAGCGGATGAACCGCGTGGCTGATCCCAACGAGAAGATAGGCTATCTGCGTTCGGCGGTGATCGGCGAGTTGGTAGCGGCGAGTTCGGCAACCTTCGTAGCCAACGAGGAGGCAATTCTCGACGGCACTTTCAGCGGCACGCTGCTCAAAAATATTCCCGATCGGCTTATGAATGCCTACCGCGCATGCTGTGAGCTGTCGTGTGACAAGATCTATCAGGCCCCCGACGTAGTAGATATCGAACTGGCCGGTAACAGAATCATCTCGTTTCTGCTTGAGTCGCTTGTCGATGCTGTCAAGAATCCCCATCTCAACTATTCACGATTGTTGCTGAGCAAGGTCCCGGATCAGTATGACGTACATGCTCAAGAGCTTTTCACACGGCTTCAGGCCGTGGTCGACCATGTTTCGGCCATGACCGATGTGTATGCACTCGATCTGTACCGGCGTCTGAACGGTTTCAGCCTGAAGATAAATTCCTGACGGCTATTTCCAACAGGTGGTGACATCGGCTATCGAGGGGATAGTCGATGAATGATATTCTGGATCGAGTCCTGAGGAAAGCTGNTGTCGGTAGTCGGAAAGCAGGATCAGGGCGTATTTGCCGAGCACTATTATCGCCGANAGGTTGCAGATTGTCATGAGAGCCATCGTGAGGTCGGCGAACGCCCAGACGAAATCGAGCGAAGATACTGAGCCGATCATCACCATCGCGCCGACACTGAAGCGGTAGAGATAAAGCCAACCGCGGCCAGGAGTTATGAACCAAAGGTTTATCTCTCCGTAATAGTAATTGGCTATTATGCTCGTGAAGGCGAAGAAAAATACGGCAATCGCCACAAAAGCCGATCCGGCATTGAAGCCGAGTGCATTGTCGATAGCGGCCTGGGTGAGAGAAATGCCCGATAGGCCGGTATTGAAAACATCGGAACATAGGATGATGAAGGCCGTACAGGTACAGATCAGCAGTGTGTCGATATAAACGGCCAGCGTCTGGATTAGTCCCTGCTTCACGGGATGACTTACCGCAGCCGTGGCAGCAGCGTTTGGNGCGGAACCTTCGCCCGCCTCGTTGCTGAAGAGTCCGCGCTTCACACCCATCATCACGGCCATGCCAACACCACCGCCTACGGCTGCTTCGCCGGTGAATGCGCAACNGACTATGTGNNAGATNATTTCGGGGAAACGGGTTATGTTGATCGCGATGATGATCACAGCAAGCAAAACATAGCCTATAGCCATGACCGGCACCACAACCTCGCTGAACCTCGATATGCGATGCACGCCGCCGCATATTATCACCAGCGCAAGCAGGGTGATGATGNCCCCCACGGTAGCCGCATCCCAGCCGAAGACAGACACGGCAGCCGTGATAGTGTTGGCTTGCACCGAATTGTAGGCGAAACCGAATGTCACCGTGATGAGTATGGCAAACAGAACGGCCCACCAGCGCTGACCTATGCCGCGGCTTATGTAGTAGGCCGGGCCACCGATGAACGATTTCGGCCCCTTGATTTTNTAGAGCTGGGCAAGAGTGGATTCGACAAAGGCGTTCACGCTGCCGANCAGCGTTATGACCCACATCCAGAATACGGCACCGGGACCTCCGAGGGCTATCGCAGTGGCCACACCGGCCAGATTGCCGGTACCGACGCGGCTTGCTATCGACATCGACAATGCCTGAAAGGAACTGACCTTNCGCGAATCGCTGATGCCGCTTTCGCGCGGATCGTCGTGCTTCTGTCCGCTGTCGCGGAGCAGNCGCAGCATCTCGCCGAACATCATGAACTGAACGCCGCGGGTGCGGACTGTGAAATAAATCGCCGATAGAATGAGAGCTCCGATCAGCAGNTANGTCCAGATTATGTCGTTNACGGTATTGAGTAGATCCATAGTTGAAGACGCTATTTTTCAGCAAAGATAGCGTCTTTCTGCCGGAATCGCAACANAATAGCCAAAACCACGGCGAGTGGAAAAATGTTGTGGTTGTATGAACGGATTGACTTTAGGAATACTGTTGCCTTTTGCGGGTACTGTTGCGGGAGCCGCCTGTGTTTTTCTGATGAAGAACAAAATACCCCGACGGTTGCAGAAGACTCTCACCGGATTCGCCGCCGGAGTTATGGTGGCGGCATCGGTGTGGTCGTTGCTTATTCCATCGATTGAAATGAGCGGGAAAACAGGAATAATGAGTATAATTCCAGCTGCTACTGGATTTACGGTGGGAATCCTTTTTCTGCTTCTGCTCGACAGCGTGGTTCCACATCAGCATATCGACAGTAACCAGAGCGAGGGTCCGAAATCGCATCTGTCGAAAACGGCAAAGCTCGTGTTTGCCATAACGCTGCACAATATTCCCGAAGGAATGGCCGTGGGGGTCGCACTCGCCGGCGCCATGGAAAACAATTCGTATANGCCTCTGGCNGGCGCTCTGGCACTGTCGATCGGTATCGCTATCCAGAACTTTCCGGAAGGTGCTATCGTGTCGATGCCATTGAGGAGTGCAGGCAACTCGCGGAANAAATCGTTCATGATGGGGNCGCTAAGCGGAGTGGTCGAGCCGATCGGGGCGATTCTGACNATATTGCTCGCTTCGGTTGTACTTCCGATTCTGCCTTATCTGCTGGCATTTGCGGCAGGAGCGATGATGTATGTGGTAGTCGAGGAACTTATTCCCGAGACTCAGGAGGGCAAACATTCAAACATGGGTACCATCGGTTTTGCGGCGGGATTTCTGCTTATGATGGCTCTCGATGTGCTTCTCGGATGACAGAAACTTCGGAAAAGCCTTGGGAGCAGAAAAAGGATGAACGAACTGCGGCGGTGCGGCTCAGGCAGCGGTTGGATAGTTAAATATAATTATATAATGTTAACGAGNCGTGGCTGAGGGGGCACTGAGTGGGGTCTGCAAGGGATGATACTTGCATTTGGGCTCAAAATGTTGTAACTTTGCAGACAAGTCACGGAGGGGGCAAGCGCTTCCTCCCTTTTATTTNCTTAGACACCAATGATTGACCGCAAAGAGCTAACCGAAACCGTGGCAGAAGCCATCCAGATGACTGATGCCTTCATAGTCGAGATACGGGTGACACCCGACAATATGATCAACGTGGAGATCGACAGNCCTACTGGAATAGACATCGACACGTGTGTCGCCGTGACCCGCGCAATCGAGGCCCGCTTTGACCGCGACGTGGAGGACTACGAGCTTGAGGTCGGATCGGCCGGCCTCACATCGCCCTTCAAGGTAAGAGGNCAGTATGAAAAGAATCTCGGCAACCGCATAGAGGTGCTCACNCGCGACGGCCGCAAGCTTCGCGGCGAGCTCACGGAAGTTGGCCCGGAACGCGAGGACGGTGGATTCGAGTTTACGATCGTCGTTGCCGAGAAGGTGAAGAAAGAGGGAAAGAAACGCCCCGAACTTGTAGACACGCCGGTGAAACTTGACACTGCAAACGTGAAAAGCGCCTGCTATCTNATTGAGTTTAAGTGACCGAAAAGAGAATAAAACTACATCAACCGCATAAATACCTATGGCCAGAAAAGATGATGCGCCCAATATGGTGGAGCGCTTCGCCGAGTTCAAGGAGCTGAAGAACATCGACAAGACCACGATGATAAGTGTTCTGGANGAGTCGTTCCGCAATGTGCTTGC
Organism: Bacteroides sp.; assembly: GCA_014801735.1. The sequence goes on from JAAVDO010000011.1 coordinate 51,353, forward strand.
CAAGATGTTTGGCACGGACGAGAATCTCGACGTGATCATGAATCCCGACAAGGGTGACGTACAGATATTTCAGAATCTGGAGGTTGTAGAAGACGGCACNGTTACTGATCCGAATCTTCAGATAAGCCTTACGGACGCCCGCGCCGACGGAGATCCGGATGTAGAGATCGGCGAGGAACACACTAAGGAAATCATCTTCGCCAACTTCGGACGCCGCGCTATTCTGAACCTGCGCCAGACTCTTCAATCGAAGATACTTGATCTGCAGAAAGAGGCTATCTACGATAAATTCAAGGAAATGGAGGGCGAGCTGGTGACCGGTGAGGTATATCAGACCTGGTCGCGCGAGACCCTTCTGCTCGATGATGACAAGAACGAGCTTCTTCTACCGAAGAGCGAGGCCATACCAGGCGACTATTTCCGCAAGGGCGAGATGGTGAGAGCCGTTGTGGCCAATGTTGACAACAAGAACAATAACCCGAAGATCACGGTGTCGCGTACGAACGAGAATTTCCTGCGCCGCCTGTTCGAGCTTGAGGTNCCNGAGATAGCCGAGGGCCTGATCAACATCAAGGCGGTTGCCCGTATACCGGGTGAACGTGCAAAGATAGCCGTAGAGACTTTCGACGACCGCATCGATCCGATAGGCGCCTGCGTAGGNCCGAANGGATCGCGTATTCATGGCATCGTGAGAGAGCTTCACAACGAGAATATCGACGTAATAAGCTATACGACAAATCCGGCNCTCTTCATAGAGCGAGCTCTGAGTCCTGCACGCATCAGCTCGATCCGCCTGGACGAGGAAGAGAAGAAGGCAGAGGTGTTCCTGCGCCCCGAGGAGGTTTCGCTCGCCATAGGCAAGGGCGGTCTGAACATCAAGCTCGCTTCGATGNTGACCGGATATGTGATCGACGTGTACCGCGATACGGAGGAAGCATATGAGGAGGATATNTATCTCGACGAATTCAAGGATGAAATCGACGAATGGGTGATCGACGCACTGAAGAACATAGGCTGTCTGACAGCTAAGAGCGTNCTGAACACACCGCGCCAGGAACTGGCCGACCGCGCCGANCTTGAGGATGATACCGTAGACCACGTGATCGAAGTGCTCAGCGCCGAATTCGAGGACGAGACTGAAGCCGAAGCTGAAGATGAGGCCGAGGAACAGGACGCANCCGAACCGGAAGAGGACGACACCAAGGAGACTCCCGAAGNCTGAACTGCCGCTCCATAGCCGCACTCCTCTCTCTTTATGAACAAATAAGTAAAAACCACCAAATTAAAATATGCCTGGACTAAAGATAAGCAAAGTAGCCAAAGACCTGAACATCTCTCTGCAGACAGTGATTGATTTTTTGGGCAAGAAAGGAATCGAGATTGACGGGAATCCCAACACCCGCATCGATGACCAAGCCATCAAGCTGCTGACGAAAGAGTTCAAGCCTGAAGGCAAGACCATCGCCGGTGATAACGCCGGAAAAGGGGCTCCGAAATCCGCACCGGCACCGACCGAGCCCCACGCTGCGACTTCCGAAACACGGGAGCCCGTGGCGACGCGCCCCGAGGCCCAGGCATCGGCAGCAGTGAACCGAGGCCCGCGCATAGTAGGCAAGATAGAGCTTGACAGGAAGGGCAACCCGATCTCGCGTCCGGCCCACAAGACCGANCCNAAGGTAACTGCCNCACCTGTCCGCAAGCCTGAACAGAAGNCGAACGCNGCAGCAACAGCTGCTCCCGCTCCCGCGCCCTCGCCNGTGAAACCGACAACCNCCGAGAAGCCGAAAGCCNCCGCTGCCGTACCGGCTCCCGAAAAACCGGCTACGCCGGTCGAGNAGGCCGCACCGGTTCAGGAATCCAAACCCACCCCTAAGCCTACGACTCAGGCACCCCAGAGCACGAAAGAGGTAGCCAAGGAGACACCGAAGGAACCAGCAAAAGAAACGTCAAGACCTACAATGGCCACCAACAAGCAAGAGACACCTAAGGGCGCTTCCGCCGACAAAGGCGCGGAGAAGCCGCAGCCGGCAGAAGCCGCTACGGCTCCCGTCGAAAATGAAGTATTCAAACTTCCGACGAATCCTGACCGTCCGCAGCTCAACATCATCGGTAAGATCGACCTGTCGACCATCAACCAGTCGACCCGTCCCAAGAAGAAGAGCAAGGAGGAAAAGCGCAGCGAGCGCATAGCCAACGCGCGCTCACAGCAGCAGAACGGTGCCGCCGGCAATGCAACCCAAGGTGCATCGGGCGACCGCAAGAAGCGCAAGCGCATAGGAAAAGAGAAGGTAGACATCGAGAAGACATCGTCGCAGATAGGCCACGAGCGTCAGCAGAACCAGGGCGGCAACCAGGGTGAAGGCCGCGGACCGCGCCGTCAGGGTGAAGGTCAGGGCCGCGGAAACCGCGACCAACAGCGCGGAGGCGCCAACAAGGAACGCCGCCGCAACAAGGAGCAGCCTCAGCACGTGGAGGTGAGCGAAGAAGATGTTCAGAAGCAGGTGAAGGAGACACTTGCGCGCCTGACCCAGAAAGACAAGGGCCAGAAGAAGGCAGTGAAGTGGCGCAAGGAGAAGCGCGAGGCCTTCGCATCGCGCGAACGTGAGGCTCACGAACTCGAGGAGGCAGAGAGCAAGACGCTCAAGCTGACGGAATTTGTGACGGCCAACGATCTTGCCTCGATGATGGACGTGCCGGTGAACAACGTAATCGCCACCTGCATGAATCTCGGTGTGATGGTGTCGATCAACCAGCGTCTTGATGCCGAGACAATCAATATCGTTGCCGAGGAGTTCGGTTTCACAACCGAATATGTATCGGCCGAGGTAGTAGAGGCCATAAGCAACGAGGCAGACGATGAGGAAGATCTCGTTTCGCGTCCGCCAATCGTCACAGTGATGGGTCACGTGGACCACGGTAAGACCTCGCTGCTCGACTATATCCGCAACGCAAACGTGATAGCCGGCGAGGCCGGTGGTATCACACAGCATATAGGCGCATATAACGTGAAACTGCATGACGGGCGCCATATCACCTTCCTCGATACCCCGGGTCACGAGGCGTTTACGGCGATGCGTGCCCGCGGTGCCAAGGTGACCGACCTCTGTATCATCATCGTGGCCGCTGACGACAACGTGATGCCGCAGACCATCGAGGCTATCAACCATGCATCGGCTGCGGGCGTGCCTATCGTATTTGCCATCAACAAGATCGATAAGCCTACGGCCAATCCCGAGAAGATCAAGGAGGAGCTTGCCAACATGAACTATCTCGTAGAGGACTGGGGCGGTAAATATCAGAGCCAGGATATCTCGGCCAAGAAGGGCATAGGCGTAGAGGAGCTGATGGAGAAAGTGCTTCTGGAGGCAGAAATGCTTGACCTGAAAGCTAATCCCAACCGCCGCGCCACGGGCTCGATCATCGAGTCGAGTCTTGACAAGGGCCGCGGATATGTGGCCACAGTGCTGGTGCAGAACGGTACACTGCGCGTTGGTGACGTGATACTGGCCGGTACACACTACGGCAAGATCAAGGCTATGTTTAACGAGCGCAACCAGCGCATCAAGGAGGCAGGTCCCGCCGAGCCGGCACTGGTACTGGGTCTGAACGGAGCACCGACCGCAGGCGATACGTTCAACGTGATGGAGAGCGAGAGCGAGGCCCGTGAAATAGCCAACAAGCGCGAGCAGCTTCAGCGCGAACTGGGACTGCGCACCAAGAAGATCCTGACCCTTGACGATATAGGCCGTCGCCGCGCCATAGGCAACTTCCAGGAACTGAACCTGATTGTGAAGGGTGACGTTGACGGTTCGATCGAGGCACTGAGCGATTCGCTCATCAAGCTGTCGACACCGGAGATACAGGTGAACGTTCTCCACAAGGCTGTAGGCCAGATATCGGAGAGCGATGTGACGCTTGCCGCCGCCTCGGATGCCATCATCATAGGCTTCCAGGTGCGTCCGAGCATAGCAGCCCGCCGAGCCGCCGAACGCGATGGCGTGGAGATCCGCCTTTACAGCGTGATCTATCAGGCTATCGAGGAGGTGAAGGACGCTATGGAAGGTATGCTTGCTCCCGAAATCAAGGAGGAGGTGATCGGAACAGCGGAAGTGCTGCAGACCTATCACATATCGAAGGTCGGCACTGTTGCCGGATGTATCGTGCGCGAAGGCCGCATCAAGCGCAACTGCAAGGTGCGCCTGATACGCGACGGTATCGTGAAATATACCGGCGATCTGGGCTCGCTGAAGCGCTTCAAAGATGACGTGAAAGAGGTTGTGTCGGGCTACGACTGCGGTCTGAACATAGCCGGATATAACGATATCCACGAAGGTGACCTGATCGAGGCCTTCGAGGAAGTAGAGGTTAAGAAGACCCTTTGATGCGGTCGAGGCTATGGCCGAGGCCCACGTAAACATAGGTTCAAACATAGGCGACCGCCGCGCTCATATAGAGCGGGCGGTCGCTGCCATACGTGGCGGTCTGGCGGCGGAATCCGGAGTGCGCCGATCCGAGTATTTCGAATCGGAAGCATGGGGATTTGAGAGCGCCAACCGTTTCCTAAATCTCGGAATCATTTTTGAATGGGATGGGACGGGGGAGGAACTTCTGGATTTCCTGCTACGGATACAGCAGTCGATATGCAGCGACAGTCACCGCAACGTCGACGGGGAATATATAGACAGGAAGATAGATATCGATCTGATAGCGCTGGGCGACAGCGTGTGTTCGACACCACGGCTCACACTACCGCATCCGCGCATGACGGAACGGGAATTTGTGCTCAGGCCTATGGCAGAACTTATGCCCGAGTGGAGGCATCCCCACAACGGGCTGAAGGCGGCGGAAATGCTTGACGGATTGCTCAGGCGTCGCCTTTGCGGAAGAGGTGAGTGAACGAGTGGTCGTAAAGACGCGACAGGCCATGGCGGTTGTCAATGGCCTCGCCGACTACAAGGAGAGTCGTGAGCGAGAGGTTGTTGTCGCGAACGAGCGATGTAAGCTGGTCGAGACGGCCGCGGTAGATGCGCTGTTCGGGCCACGTGAGCTTGTAGCAAGCCGCAACGGGGGTCTCTGGCGGATATGAGGTGAGCAGCTCTTCCTGGACTTTCTCGACTATGTCGGCACTGAGATAGATGCACATGGTAGACTGCGAGCGGGCGAGTTTGGACAGCTGTTCTTTTTCAGGCATCGGCGTGCGACCCTCGCCACGGGTGAGAATGATCGACTGCACACGCTCGGGGATGGTGAACTGCGAACGCAGTTCGGCAGCAGCAGCCTGGAACGATGAAATGCCGGGTGTGATGTGATAGCTCATTCCTGCCTCGTCGAAAAGATTCATCTGCTCCTGAATGGCTCCGTAGATGCAGGGATCGCCGGTGTGGAGGCGAACTATCAGGTGGCCGAGATCGTAGTGGCGCTTCATCAGCTCGAACTGCTGCTGAAGATTCATTCCGGCCGAACTCCAGACTTCGGCACCCTCTTTGGCGCAGAGCGTCAGAGCGCGTGGCACGAGGCTGCCGGCATAAAGAATCAAGTCGGCCTGCTCAAGGAAGCGGCGACCACGCACCGAGACAAGTTCGGGATCGCCAGGGCCGGCACCGACAATCTCGACGTGAGCCTTGCGGGCGGCATGACGGTCGAGCGCAAGGGCAAAGGTAAAATCGGAGCCTTCGCCGAGGCGTCCTTTCTGTTTTTCGATAAGGAGCGGTCCCCTTGAAGCACAGAGCAGGGCGGAGGCTTCGGCTACCGACGGGACACCTGTGGCCCGGGCTACGCGCGGGGAGGGATTGGGCACGGGGACGTCGGCAAGATCGGCAGCAGTGTAGATGTCGGCCGATGCAATTCCGAGAGTTTCGGCGAGCGATTTGATGAGCCGTTCGTCTTTCTTTATGTCGATGGTTGCTATATGACCGATGGCCAGTGACGACAATCCGCTATTCTCGATCTGAGATATGATGAAAGAGGCGATGCCCTCAGGATCGCAATTCTTGCGACAGCCTACGCCAAGCGACAGTACGGGAGGATAGAAAGGGAGAAGCGGGGTGGTGCCCAATTTTTCGGGGAGGATTCGGGCCGTAACGACGATTATGAGCCGGAAAAGGGAAGGATCGACCTGGNNGAGGCTGGTGAAGCGAGTGACGTTGGATGGTATTGAGCGGTCGAGCATGTCGGTGCCGCAGCATGGAGTCTCGACCACATAGGCCGTGGGCGCCCCGCCCACAAAGCTCATCACGGCGGCGCTCATACGCTTGCCGCTTACGGGAGTTTTCCAGCCATACTGACGGGCGAGGGTGTCAAGAGGCCAGGTGCCTGTGCGGTCGCTTCGGGTGGTGATCACGGGTGTGGCACCAAGAATGGCAGCGACGCGACCGGTGAGTTCGTTGGCGCCACCGACGTGTCCGGAAGCTACGGAGATAGCAAAAGTNGCGGTCGTGTCGACACAGACAATTGCCGGATCGGTGAGTTTATCGGAAAGGATCGGAGCAATAGTGCGAACACATATACCCATAGCGCCGATAAAGATGATGGCACTGCGGCCTGCGAGATCTTCAGGCTTGAGTGAAGCGTGGGAAATAATCTCGCAACCTTCGATAGCATCGGCAATTGTTACGGCTATCTGACGGGCGGGAGAGGTAACGTGGATTATCAGCAGTGGTAAGGGTCGGTTCATGGGTATAAAAGTTGGCCGCATGGCTTTCTGCGGGCTATTTAATACAAAAGTAAGCGATAAAGTCGGAGTGCGGGCAAAGTAACTTGTTAAAAAATGATTAATACATGCTAATGATAGATTTAGCGATGGATTTAGAGTCATGGTAATCAGAAGAAAAAGCGAAATGAATTTTGCAGGATTGAGGGAATTGCGTATATTTGCGGAACGAAATGGTGCATGACTCTAAGAGTCGGCTCAAAAGGGAAACGGGTGAGAATCCCGTACAGACCCGCTGCTGTGAGTCCCGCGATACTGTTTCGGTTGCCACCGCAGGTCAACGACCTGCATGCCACTGCCTACGGGCGGGAAGGCAGAGCAATCGAAGGGACGAGTCAGAAGACCTGCCATTCGAGCGTATTTCTTCCGGCCACGGCTTTCGGGTTTTAAAGCAGTAGCTGTTCAGTAGTGCATGGCGAAGCGACGGGCAAGAGCCTGCCGACAACCGGCAGTCATGGATGGAAGATCGCGCATTAACCATAATGCTAAAGAGGATGAAGATAGCAACCGTGATTGTAGCAGCGCTGTGCATTCTGACGTCGTGCGGAGGAGCGCAAAAGGCCGGTNACACAACAGACAACCAGACAGTTGNCGCNGATTCGACAGTGAGGCCGGATTATGCAAGAGGCTTCACTATGGCGGCCGGACCGGAAGGATCGACCCTACTGACAATAAGCGATCCGGAAGAGGGATCGAAGCACGCCGCCCAGGAATGGCGGTTCGCACTGATGCCCCGTGGGTCGGCCGCGTCTACACCGGAGGGATATACCAGAATCGATGTGCCGGTGGAGCGGGCTATCTGCATGACCTCGCTGCAGCTTTCCAATTTCATTGCGCTGGGCGAGACGGAGAGGATAGCGGGAGTGACATCGACAAGACATCTGTTTAACCCCGAGGTAAACAGTCAGCTAAAGACTGGCAAGACCAAGAAGATCGGCATAGAAGGAAATTTCGACCATGAAGTGGTGATGGCGCTGCGGCCCGACGTGATACTGATATCGCCCTTCAAACGTGGGGGATATGAGGCGCTNCGNGACGCCGACGCTCCNCTGATGCCGCATCTGGGCTATAAGGAGCCTACGCCGCTGGGGCAAGCCGAGTGGATAAAGGTAGCGGGGCTACTCACGGGCAACTATGATGAGGCCGTTGAGAAGTTTGACAGCATAGCCGAGCGCTACAACCGTCTGCGCGATATGGCTGCGGAGGCAGCGGCCGACGGAAAGAGGCCGAGCGTGATGAGCGGCGAGATGCGCGGCGGCAACTGGTATGCGGTAGGAGGCAAGAGCTTCCTGGCGCAACTGATAAACGATGCGGGCGGCGAGTATTTCCTGGTCGACAACGAGGCCACGGGAGGCGTAACGCTTGACTATGAGAGTATTTTCCGCCAGGCATCGAACGCCGATTACTGGCGAATTGTGAACAGTCATGACGGAAAGTATTCATACGACGTGCTGCGGGCACAGGACGAACGCTATACAGGGTTCAAGGCCTTCAAAGACAAGGGAGTGATATACTGCAACATGAAGGAGGTGCCATTCTACGAGTCGATGCCTATGGAGCCTGACAGGGTGCTGGCCGACTTCGTAGCGGTGTTTCATCCGTCGCTGCTGCCTGACCACAAACCGGGATATTATCATCTGNTGAAGTGAAGACGCTGATACGCATAACGCTGCTGCTACTCGCGCTCGGAGGGCTGTTTCTGGTGAATCTGCTCCTGGGGTCGATCACCGTGCCGGCNGGCGAGGTGATGAGGATACTGTTCGGGCAGGGAGCATCGGTGATGGCCGATCCTGCCGATTATGAAGTGTGGCAGACTATAGTGTTGTCGTCGCGGCTACCGCAGGCTCTGACGGCGATGGTGGCGGGGGCCGGACTGGCGGTGAGCGGTCTGCTGATGCAGACGGTGTTCCGCAATCCGCTTGCCGGACCATCGGTGCTCGGAATCAGTTCGGGTTCGGCGCTGGGAGTGGCTTTCGTGGTTCTGCTGTCGGGAGGAGTGGCCGGTCTGTCGCTCAGCCGTATGGGGCTGGTGGGTGAGGTAGCTACCACGCTTGCCGCAGTAGCCGGAGCCATGGGGGTAATGGCGCTGATAGTGTTTACGTCGAAGAAAGTGAGAGGCAATGTAACGCTGCTGATAATCGGCGTGATGATAGGATATATGGCAAACGCGATAATCGGTGTTCTGAAATTTTTCAGCGCTGAGGAGGACATCCGTGCCTACGTAGTGTGGGGTCTGGGAAGTTTTGCCCGAGTGAGCGGCGGCCAGACAATGGTTTTCGTAACGATAATGTGTTGTCTGCTTCCGATCAGCATGTTGCTCGTGAAATCGCTTAACCTGATGCTGCTCGGCGATGCCTACGCACGTAATCTCGGTCTGGACGTAGAACGTGCCAGGCTTCAGGTGATTGTGTGTGCCGGAGTCCTTACCGCCGTAGTGACAGCCTATTGCGGGCCCATAGTGTTTCTCGGTCTGGCCGTGCCACACCTGTGCCGCGGAATATTCAGGACAGGCGATCACGCCGTTCTACTTCCTGCGACGATGCTCGCCGGCGCCGCACTGGCCTTGATATGCAACCTGATAGCACGCTTGCCGGGTATGGAGGGGGCGCTGCCGGTGAACTCGGTCACGGCACTTGTTGGCGCTCCGGTGGTGATGTGGGTGCTTTACGGAAAACACAAAATCAGAGCATGATATGGCAGAAGCACCCCTGAAAACAATCGGACTTTCGACAGGCTACCGGGCGAAGCGCGAGAAGATTGTGATTGCCCGGAATATGGACGCGCAGCTGCACGCCGGCGAACTGACCTGTCTACTCGGGCCCAATGGCGCGGGAAAATCGACGCTGCTACGCACGCTTTGCGGCTTCCTGCCTGCAATAGAGGGGGTTGTAGAGGCACTCGGGAAGCCGGTGGATAAATATTCGCCCGGCGACCTGGCAAGAGTGATAAGCGTGGTACTGACTGACAGACTGAGCGTCGCGAACATGACGGCGGAAGAGTTGGTAGGAATGGGGCGTGCCCCATATACCGGCTTTATGGGACGGCTGACGGCCCGGGACCGTGCGGTGACGAGACATGCGATCGAGTTGGTAGGAGTGGAGCATCTGGCGAAGCGGGCTGTAGCGACCCTGAGCGACGGCGAGCGCCAGAAGGTGATGATAGCTAAGGCATTGGCACAGGAGACCCCGGTGATACTCCTTGACGAGCCTACAGCCTTCCTGGATTACCCGAGTAAGGTAGAGATCATGAGGCTGCTGCATCAACTGGCTCACAGCAAGGGAATTGCGGTGCTACTCTCGACTCACGATCTGGAGCTTGCGCTGCAGATAGCCGACAGGATATGGCTGATAGACAAGAAGCTGGGACTGACTTCGGGCGTTTCGGAAGATCTGGCCCTAAACGGGAGCTTAGCCACTTATTTCGAGCGAGAGGGGGTGGAATTCGACCCCTACGCAGGGCTGTTCAGGATAGCGAGGAAGTCGACGAGGCCGGTGCGCTTGAGGGGGAATGGCCGACGGTATGCCATGACAGCCAAGGCATTGCGCAGGACTGGATTTACGGAAGGTGAAACAGGCCCGTATATAATAGCCACAGACACAGAGCTTTCGATCGACTCAATACCCTGCGGCAGCATAGAGGCCCTTATCGACCACCTGGAGCAGAGAGGGTGAAGGCCGGGACAGGACCGCGGACGTGAAGACCCGTGATCGGGTCGGTGGCGTGGTCGGACAATACGGTCAACGACCGGCCTGCGGAAAGGGCGAAATCGAGAAGGGGGGAGATGACCAGGCGGTCGATGGCAGAGATGACAGAACGTTTCAGCGCGGGATCACGGCGATGGGCAGCTTCATCGGGCGCCTCGATGTGGACGCATACGCGGTTGCCCCGGGTGAGGAGGCGGATAGCGGCCTCGGTTTTCGCAGGAAGAGATGTGTCAACATCGCCGGTGGCGCCGGGTGGAGTGAGCGGGCGGAAGCCGAGNATGCGGGCGATGCCCCGGACAACGGGCGCGGCGGCGATTAGGGTATCGGTTCCGGCGGCAGGGATTTTTTCAGGCAAAAGGGATTCCCCCCAAATCCTGACGCCGGCGAGAGTGGGTAGCGGACAGGAGACGGGACGGAGCAAGAGGTGGCGGAAGCCCCGGCCTTCGATCAGACGAACATAGTCGGGCAGCTCCCGGCGGAGCGCGTCAAGAGCTATGTGGCCGCGAGCCGGAGTCATATTCCTGTCGGGGAAGTCGAGGCGTGCAGCCATAAGCCCCGGAGCGGGACCGACACCGAGACCCAGGGCCTCGAGGGCGCCACGACCGGGCAACAGCGAGGGATCGCCGCCGAGAATTGTGGGGATGGCATTCTCGCTGGTAACGTCGAGGGCAGAGGGAACATTGTCGACAAGCGCAGTATGACCCATGCGCGCAAGCCTACGGAGTGCGTGGGGCAGAAAACCGGGAGGGCCGGGAGCATCGGCCATGCCGTCGCAGATGACGAGGATATCGGCGCTGTGGAGAATCATCTCTCGGCGCGCATTATGGTGACGGGATTGTAGGAGTCGAGACTGACGGTGTGGGTCGTGGTGATGCGCAGACCGAGGGCGGCGCATGCTCCGGCAAAATCCTCGCGGCTCTGAGCGGAGACGGAATTGAAGACGATACAACATCCGGGGAGCATGACGCCGGTGATGCGAGCCAGCATCTCGCGTAGACGGCCACCATGGCCGCCGATAAACACAGCATCGGGACGCGGGAGGGCCGACAGATCACATTCCATGAAGTCGCCAATCACATCCTCGATACCGGGTGCACCGAAGCGGCAGCAGTTTTCCTCGAGGATAGCATGGCACTCCTTGCGACGCTCGAATGCGGTTATGCCGAGCATCGGAAAACGGAGTCGCGCTTCGATCGAGATGCTGCCGGTGCAGAATCCTATGTCCCACAACTCAGTTCGGTGTTCGAGACCAAGCATCGAGATGGAGAGGAGGCGGATCGGCATCTTAGTCATCATGCCCGGACGTCCGTCGAGATGGGCGAAAAGTCGGTCGGGGATGCCGAATGGCAGGTTGCGGTTGTGTGTGCGGCGGAGCATGACACTACACGGCATTTCAAACTCCCTGTCAACGGCTTCGGAGAGCTGATACCATGCGACACGCTCATCGCGATTGCCGAGCCGCTCGCCGACGGCCATGAGATAGTTGTCGTAGCCGAACCTGAGCATCTGCCGTGCTATCGCACCGGGAGTGTGGCGACGGTCGGTCAGGACGCCCATGAGAGGCGGCTGAGAGATCAGGGCAGCATAGAAACCGCGCCAGGGACGGCCGGTGAGCGAGACGCAGATCATGTTGCCATAAGGCTCGGCGAGGCGATGTGCGAGCATCTGGAGGCTGTTGAAGGCCGGTATGACCTCGATGGACGCATCGGGGAAGTGATTTTTGAGCGTGGCGGCGAAGCCGTAGAAAAGCGGGTCGCCTGAGGCGAAGACGATTATCTCGCCGTCGATATCACGATAGCGGCTAAAGACGTTCTCGAGGGGAACGGTGATGTCGATCCAGCATACGTCAGGGCTCAGGAGGCTACTGACAATGGCGTGATGCCGAACACCGCCCGAGGCCACCGGGGCAGCGGCAATGCGCCTGACAAGGGAGGGCTCAAAAACAGGGTCGGTGCCATCGGAGATTCCGATAACAAGAAAACGATCAGACATCGCGGCCGGGATTGATGGTGGCTGAATCGGGATAGCAGAGAATGCTGTTGACAAGGGTTGCGGCGAGATTGCTGCCTCCCTTGCGGCCGTCGACAATCAGTTTTGGAATGTCGCGGAGGGTCTTTGCCATGTGTTTGCTCTCCTCGACATGGACGAAGCCCACGGGAGCAGCCACGATGCCGCAGGGCCGGGCCTTGCCGTGGCGCACGAGGTCGCAGAGCTCGATAAGGGCCGTCGGGGCATTGCCGATGGCATAGAGGGCAGAGGGGTGTTCTTCGGCGGCGAGGCGCATGGCGGCCTGGGAGCGGGTGATGCCTTTATCGCGAGCCATGGCTGTGGCACGGGGATCGTTGATATAGCAGACGACGCTGAGACCGAGTCGCTCGAGGGCGCCCTTACGGATGCCGGCGGCGGCCATGCTGACGTCGGTGACGATGGTCTTGTCGGGCGCCGAGAGAAGAGATTCGTAGATGGCGCGGACGGCACCGGAGTCGACGCGGAGCAGACGGGTCATATCGAAGTCGGCAGTGGTGTGGATTGCATGGAGCAGGGGCCAGAGCGCGTCGGTGTCTATCACGTCGTGGCCAGCGGCCTGAAGCTCGCGGCGGATGGTGGCGAAACTCTCGTTCATGATAGCCTGGCCGGGGTTGCGGCCATCGTCGGCGGAGTCGTCGCGGAAGTAGCCGCGTGGCGTGATCATGCGTTCGCCGAGGCCGAAGCGCGTGAGCGAGTTGCCGATGATCACGATGGTGAGCATGTCGATATCGTCGGTGTCGAGCCGGCCGAGGGTCGTGACCTTAATCTGCTGGTCGGGGCGACCGGCCTGGCGCACGTAGCCGACAGGAGTGGACGGCGAGCGGCCTTCCTGCAGGAAGATCTCGCGCAGGCGGTCGAGCTGCCAGTAGCGGCCATGGCTTCGGGGATTGTAGACGGCGGTGACGAAATCGGCAGCGGCAGCGGCACGAATGCGGCGTTCGATCAGGCTCCATGGTGTGAGGAGGTCGCTCAGGGAAATGACGCAGAAGTCGTGGCCCATCGGGGCACCGAGCAGCGACGAAGCTTTCTGAAAGGCGCTGATGCCGGGGACGGTGGTGATCTCGATGTCTGATGAACCGGAGCGGTCGGCGAGCTCGTAGATGAGGGGGGCCATGCCGTAGATGCATGCGTCGCCGGAGCTGACCACCACCACATCGAGGCCTGAGGCTGCGAGTTCGACGGCTTTGGCCGCCCTCTCGACCTCGGCACGCATACCGGTGTCGATAATCATCGAAGAGCTTTTTCTGAGGGGCTCCACGAAGCGCATATAGGGTTTGTAGCCCACGATGGCATCGGCGCGGCTGATGGCTTCGACAGCAGCGGCTGTCATGTCGGCCTGATTGCCGGGCCCGAGGCCTACAACAGTGATTCGTCGCATAGCAGATAGAAATTTTGGAAGCACAAAGTTACTAAAATCCTGCGGAAAAAACATCGGCGTGAGAGGGGGAGGTGAAGATTAGGGGCAGGTGCGCACCCCCCGGATAGGAAACGGCAGTAACTTTGCAAAGCGTCGGAACGATGGGCGGGAGCGGCCCGACAGGAGAACATTGACATCGCGGGAGAAACGAATAATTGGGAAATTTCGAGTTTTTGGCTACATTTGCCAAAAGAAATTTTGTCTGAAACGAAATAATAGCAAAGTTATGAAGATGAGGGAGTCGACGAGGAGGGCGGTGCGTGCGTTTCTGGTTTTTCTGCTGATGGCAGGAGTGTTTGGGGCGATGATAGTTGTGTGCCGGCTGTATCTGAGAGATCACGGGCTGGAGTCGAAGGCAAGCAGGTATGTGTTGGGTTGTGTGATGTTTGCCGGGTATTATTTCATATACCGGTGGTTTTCGCGGCGGATGGGCGGCGGAAAGGGGTGAGGGGGCGGATCAGGCAGCGGTAGGGAATTTTGTGGTTTTTGTAGCCGGCAGAGGGAAATCGCTTTTCTTATTACGGAAAGAAGGGGAGGAATGTCAAACGCTCGATAGTTTCTTCGATTGACTCAAGAGTATGCAGAATCTTTTTGTTTTTCCGGGTCAGAGAAGGATGATGGCATCACTGGAGATTTGGTTCAGGAATCTTGCAGAAAGATGGGCATGACGGCGTATAAGATNTACGGAGGCGCCGAGCAGTTCTTCGAGAAATCTTTTCAATCCACTCATCAGCAATAGTTTCGGATGCATGTCTACCAAAATGTCAACATCGCTGTCAGAACGATTGTCGCCGCGGGCAACGGAACCGAAAAGGCATAAACCGGTAACCCCGTTTTCTTTTTGAATATAGGGCAGATTATTTTTCANCCGTTCCTGACATTCCAGTAAAGTAAGCATATTNTCGTTGAAAATCTGATAGATGCATTTTCTGCTGACTGAAAGTTTTTGATGGNAGGAGAGGGAGTGAGTTGTCGGAGTTGTCGGACCTGTCTGACATTTCAGACCTATCTGAGGCGAGTTGAAGTTTGATTCCGGGTCAGAGAAGNACGGTGGGAATTATTTCAGGATGTCGGGGATGGGACGCTTCATGAGATAGATCACGTCGGCCTCCTGATCGTAGTGGATGGTGAGAATGTTGCGGCGGTCGATGTCAATCGTATATCCTATCGCGTCGCCCACGAGATACATTGCAAGGGGNNTGCCCATGGAGTCGAAAACAGTGAGCTGTGTGTCGGCACCTTCCTCGGCCTCATTTTTGTAGAGGGCGACAATTTTATCGCCAATGAAGGCGGGCGATATGAATCCTTTCGCGGGTGAGTTCATGGTGAGGCTTTCGGAATTGACGGCATCGTAAAGCGCGACCTTGCGNANGGGTTCAAACGATTTGTCGNAGATCACAAACCAGGGCATGCTCAGGAAGAAAGAGCAGAAACGGTCGGCGGCGCCATTTACGCAGAACGAACACTGAGAGGTGTAGAACGCATATTTTGAGTCGAAGCTGAAAGGCTGAGGATAGGTGGTCAGTGTGTTTGTGAGCGTGTTATATTTTATGATTTCCGAGGCCCGGGTCATCTCGAGATTGATGCCGACAAAGACCGAATCGCCGGGCAGCCGATAGAGTCTGCTCGGACTCAGATATTCGGACACGGACAGAGCGGCCAGTGGAGTAAGGTGGTCGAACGGATTGATATGCGCGCCAAAAATGCGGTTGGAATTATCGTCGAACAAAAGTAAGTCGGGATTGGATGGCTCGCCGCTCCACTGGCCGAAGAATGACGCCGATGTAAGTTCGTCGGGACCCTGACCATTGCGTATGATGGTGTCGCAAAGGTTGAATTCACGATCGTAGGTAATGAAGAAGAATGGAGCGCGTATGGCTTGGTCGACATAGAAATCGCCGACGGTGTAGAAACCGTTGGAAAGGTGTTCGGCTAAAGGAAGGTCGATTCTTTCGCCCGGCAGGGTTTCTTCGATAGGGAATTTCTCGACGAGGAGTTCAAAAGGTAGCTCCTTTTCGGCACAGGAGGCAAGAGTAAGCAGAGTAACCGGCAGAAGGCGGAAAAGAAATTGACGGAATTGAAACATGGCTCAGAGAGTTAAATATCAGTTGATTTCGGATGATGATGCAGACCCTTG
The DNA here is from genome assembly GCA_014801735.1 of Bacteroides sp. The sequence continues at coordinate 67,348 of JAAVDO010000011.1, forward strand.
ACCGGGAATCCGGCGAACATTAGAGCATTTACCGACAGACCTCGGATCGGCCTTGCCGCGAACCGGTTTGCAAGTGCTGCAATCGATATAAGAATGGCNAAATACATTGAACGATTCGGTTAATCCTGCGGATGCACACGGAATGGTGTCGATGACAGTAATGTAATCATTTCCGGGGGAGTAGATGAGCAGACTGTTGTTGACACGGATAACTTCCGTTCAGGGTATGGAGGAATAGTCCAGACTATCGGTGTCAAACTTTTCAGCCGACCTGTCGGCAGGGAGGAAAGCCGAGAGCGTCAGAGCGAGCATGACAAGAGCAGGTAAGCTGAAACGTGNCATGGCAGATTGAATTTAGATTTTTGCAAATGTAACGAAAATAAGCGATAGAGCAAGTAATAAGANTAATTATTTTTTTTAGTTTTGAGATGGTTGTTTAAGATAGATATTGGCGGGAATGGAATAGGACTGCGGGTATTTGTGAAGTATGTTACGTAAAACTGGTGTTTTGGCGGTTTTGTGAAGTATACTTCACAAACTTAATAATGTAGGCGATAGTGGGGGAGGGGGNGATCCTTTTTGGGGGTTAACAGAGGAAGGGCGGTGAAGGCACGCTGAGTGCCGACACCGCCCTTNCNCTGTATAGGGGGAATGAGTTTATTTTGCTATGCGGGCCTGGATGGCTGCTGTCTCCTTCTCGTAGCCGGGTTTGGCGAGAAGGGCGAACATGTTTTTCTTGTAGGCTTCAACGCCGGGCTGGTTAAAGGGGTTGACGCCGAGCATGTAGCCGCTGATGCCACAGGCTTTCTCGAAGAAGTAGATGAGCTGGCCGAGATATGTCTCGGTCAGGGCCGGGATGGTGATGGTGAGGTTGGGCACGCCGCCGTCGATGTGGGCAATGCGGGTGCCGAGTTCGGCCATCTTGTTGACATGGTCGATGCGCTTTCCGGCGATGAAGTTGATGCCGTCAAGGTTGTCGTTGTCGGTTGGGATGAGGGTGGTGTGCTGAGGGGCCTCAACGCTCATCACGGTCTCGAAGATTGTGCGCTCGCCATCCTGAATCCACTGGCCCATCGAGTGGAGATCGGTGGAGTTGTCGACGCTTGCGGGGAAGATACCCTTGCCGTCTTTGCCCTCGCTCTCGCCATAGAGCTGCTTCCACCATTCGCCGAAGTAGTGGAGCTTGGGGTTGTAGTTGACGAGGATCTCGATCTTCTTTCCGTCGCGGTAGAGGGCGTTGCGGGTGGTTGCATAGAGCAGGGCGTCGGCCTGGTCGCCTTTTTCCATCGACACGGCGCCGTCGACGAGGGCCTTGATGTCGTAGCCGGCGGTGGCGATGGGGAGCAGACCCACGGGTGTGAGCACGGAGAAGCGTCCGCCAACGTTGTCGGGAATCACGAAAGTCTTATAGCCCTCGGTGTCGGCCATAGAGCGAAGGGCACCTTTCTTGGCGTCGGTGATAGCCACGATGTGCTCCGAAGCGTGTTTCTTGCCCTCCTGACGCTCGAGCATATCCTTGAGCAGACGGAAAGCTATCGCGGGCTCTGTTGTGGTGCCCGACTTGGATATCACGATGATGCCGAACTTCTTGCCCTGAAGATAGCGCATGAGTTCGAAGAGATAGTCTTCGCCGATGTTCTGTCCGGCGAAAACGACCTTGCAATGGCCGCCGTCGTTGCGCTCTTCGGCGAAGGTGTCGCTCAGGGCTTCGATCACGGCTTTTGCGCCGAGATATGAGCCGCCGATGCCGATGCAAACAACAACCTTACATTCGTTGCGGAGCTTGGCGGCGGTGGCGTTGATTTCGTCGATCTGTGCGGTGGTAATTTCAGAAGGGAGTGTGTTCCAGCCCAGGAAGTCGTTGCCGGCGCCTGTGCCATTATCAAGGGTCTGAAGAGCTTTCTGAGCTTCGGGTTTCAGATTTGAGAGGTCGGCATCGCTGATAAAGGAAGCGGTGCCCGAAATGTCTACTTTGATCTGTTGCATAGTGTAGAGAGTAGATTATTGTATGAGGAAATTTCAGTTATGAGAGATGACGCGGGTATCACGTAAAGGATTCGGCCAGCTGACGTATGGCGATAGCCGGGCGGGCGTCGCGGTAAAGGATATCGTAGACAGCTTCGAGAATCGGCATGTCAACGCCATACTGCTGATTGATCTCGTGGATGCATTTGGTGCCGTAATAACCTTCGGCAGTCTGCTCCATCTCCATCCGAGCAGCCTTCACACTATAGCCTTTGCCAATCATCGAACCGAAGTTGTGGTTGCGGCTGAAGCGTGAGTAGGAGGTCACGAGCAGGTCGCCAAGATAAACAGAGTCGCAGATGCTGCGAGGGCGCGGACACACAGTGTCGACAAACCGCTCCATCTCGCGGATAGCGTTGCTCACGAGCATGGCCTGGAAATTGTCGCCCGATTTCAGGCCATGCACAATTCCCGAAGCAATGCTGTAGACATTCTTGAGCACGGCCGCATACTCGATGCCGTCGACATCGCTCGACGTGATGGTACGCAGGAATTTTCCTTTCAGGCAGTCGGCAAACTGGCTGGCATGGAATGTGTCGTTGCACCCCACAGTCAGATAGCTCATGCGCCCCAGAGCAATCTCCTCGGCATGGCACGGGCCACTGACCACCAGCATCCTGTCGCGGCGAATGCCGTAGCGCGTGGTCATGAATGTGGAGATAATCTCGTTGTAGTCGGGCACCATTCCTTTCACGGCGGTCACCACAAACTTTTCGCTCAGGTCGGTGTCGAGTTTGTCGAGGTGGGCCTTGAAATAAGGGCTCGGCATGGCCAACAGGAGAGTGTCGGCCTGCGAGCACACATAGTTGATGTCGCTCGAAAAGATTATCCTGTCGGTATCAAAAGTCACGTCAGACAGATAGGCCGGATTATGACCGAGCCGCTTGAAGTCGGCAATGCGGTCGTCGCGCCGCATATACCAGTATATCGTGGGGCAATTCTGCAGCAGTAGCTTGGCCAACGCCGTGGCCCAGCTTCCGCCGCCCATCACCGCTATTTTTCCTGGAAAGCCCAATACTCTGGATTTTTGAGGGTTATGAGGTTATCGCGGGTACACTTCTTGCACCCTCCGATAGATATAACGTTTCTAAGTGCCGGTTCGTTTATCCGCGGTGCCTGTTCAACGGTCGGCAACAGCAGCCGAGGCCGCTTCGATCCAGCCCTTAACCTCGTCCTGAGAGGGGGCTTTGAGCTCCAGCCGGTATTTCTTGTTGAGGTCGCACAGGCTCTGGTGAAGCTTGCCGTGACTCTCTGTGGCAGCAAGGGCCTCAATGGTCATGGCACCGGCCTTCTGCAGGGCGGGCACCCATTCTTCGGGTATTCCCAGAGCTATGTAGGCTTCTGCTTTGTCGCGGCGCTGTGTCTTTTCCGGGCGCATCTGCGGGAAGAAGAGCACCTCCTGAATGGTGGTCTGGCCAGTCATGAGCATCACGAGGCGGTCGATACCCATACCCATGCCCGATGTCGGGGGCATGCCGTATTCCAGGGCGCGCACGAAGTCGCCGTCGATTATCATCGCCTCGTCGTCGCCCTTTTCGCCCAGACGCATCTGCTCAACGAAGCGCTCATACTGGTCGATGGGGTCGTTAAGCTCCGAATAAGCGTTGCAGAGTTCCTTGCCGTTCACCATCAGCTCGAATCGTTCTGTAAGTTCGGGATTGGCGCGGTGTTTCTTGGTCAGCGGCGACATCTCTATGGGATAATCGGTGATGAACGTGGGCTGGATATATTTTCCCTCGCTGGTCTCGCCGAAGATCTCGTCGATCAGTTTGCCCTTGCCCATTGTCCCGTCGATCTCAATCTCGAGCTTGCGGCACACGTCGCGAAGCTGCTCCTCGTCCATACCGGCAATGTCGATACCGGTGTTTTCCTTGATAGCCTCGATGATCGACACGCGGCGGAACGGGGCCTTGAACGAAATCACATTGTCGCCAACCTTGATCTCGGTCGTGCCGTTCACCTCCAAAGCTATCGTTTCGAGCAGCTTCTCGGTGAACTCCATCATCCAGTTGTAATCCTTATAGGCGACGTAGATCTCCATGCATGTGAATTCCGGATTGTGAGTGCGGTCCATGCCCTCGTTGCGGAAGTTCTTGCCGATTTCATACACGCCGTCGAATCCACCAACTATCAGGCGCTTCAGATAGAGTTCGGTGGCTATTCGCAGATACAGGTCGATGTTGAGCGAATTGTGGTGTGTGATAAACGGGCGAGCGCTCGCACCACCGGCGATCGACTGAAGGATTGGGGTCTCGACCTCCATATAGCCGTGGTCGTTGAAGAAGCGGCGCATGGCGTTGAGCACCTTGGTGCGCTTGATGAAGATCTCCTTCACGCCGTCGTTGACGATCAGGTCGACATAACGGCGTCTGTATCTCAGCTCAGGATCGTCGAAGGCGTCGTATGTCACGCCGTCTTTCTGCTTCACAATAGGCAGGGGGCGCAGCGACTTGCTCAATACCGTGATCTTACGGGCATGAACAGTGATCTCGCCCGTGCGGGTGCGGAAGACAAAGCCCTCTACGCCGATAAAGTCGCCAATGTCGAGCAACTTCTTGATCACCACGTTATAGAGATCCTTGTCGTCGCCGGGACAGATGTCGTCGCGGCTCACGTAGACCTGGATTCTGCCTCTCGAATCCTGGAGCTCCAGGAAAGTGGCTTTTCCCATCACGCGACGGCTCATCACGCGGCCCGCGATGCTCACTTCGGGAGTCTCGCCCTCGTCGGTGAATGAATCCTTGATTTCGTCGGTGAATGAAGTAACCTTATATTCTGCTGCAGGATAGGGGTCGATGCCGCGGGCACGCATCTCCTCGAGACTTGCGCGGCGCACGAGCTCCTGCTCACTCATTTCAAGCGTATTGATAGCCATGTATAGGTGCGGATTAGTCAAATTTCCGCAAATTTACTCAAATTATTTCATTTCCCCAACACCACTGCCCAAAAGCTACATTCCCCCTCGGCCTCTAAATGTCGGTAAGTTACCCCCACCATTGGCTCTCGCCGCAGAGGTCGTCCGGCAACAGCAGTGCTCACCACCTTTCATGCGGCCTCTGATCGCTTCTGTCCGACTCATGGGGCAGGTGTTTCTCACTTATCCGGGGGCTGCTCCCGGAGAGATCAGTCCTCGCTGTAGTGGCGGAGCACCCGGCGGTAGCTGTTGAAGATCTTCGATTTGCTGACGAGGCCCACATAGGTGCCATTTTCGTCGACGACAGGGAGATTCCATGCTCCGGTGTCGTCGAAGGTCTTCATCACGGCGTCCATGCTCTGGCCTATCACGATGCGGCCCGGAGGCATGGCCATGAACTGGTTGACAAACATGCGTCTGTATAGATCTGGGCGGAACATGATGTTGCGGATATCGTCGAGCAACACAAGCCCGAGCAGCTTGCGGTCGGCATCGAGCACAGGAAAGATGTTGCGGTTGCTGCGGGCTATCACCTTCACCATCTCGTTTAGCGACATCTCGGGACTTACGGGTATGCAGTCGGTCTCGATCACATTGCCTATCTTCAGCAGGGTGAGCACAGCCTTGTCTTTATGGTGGGTCAGAAGCTCGCCGCGCTGGGCAAGACGCATAGCATAGATGCTGTAGGGCAGGAACAGCTTGATGGTAACGTAGCTCAGGCCCGATACTATGAGCAGCGGCAAGAAGAGTTCGTAGCCTCCGGTGAGTTCGGCGGTGAGGAAGATGCCCATCAGCGGGGCGTGCATCACCCCCGACATCACTCCGGCCATGCCCATCAGGGCGAAGTTTTTCACCGACAGGTCGAGACCGAACAGATAATTGAGCAGAAAGGCGAAGAAGAAGCCTGTCAGGCAACCCACGTAGAGCGACGGAGCGAACGTGCCACCCACGCCGCCACCGCCGTTGGTGGCCGACGTCGCAAACCCTTTCATCAGTATTATCAGTGCTATGAACAGAAGGATGAACCACACATCGCTACCCTCGTCGTAGAACAGAGAGCCGTCGACGATCGACGACACATTGCCGCTCAGCAGACTGATGATGGTGGTGTAGCCCTCGCCGTAGAGCGGCGGGAAGATGAAGATGAGCAGGGCCAGGATGCTTCCGCCAAGCGCGAACTTGAGCACCGGTGTGCGAAGGCGGCTGAAGACGTTCTCCATCATGTTGAGCACCTTTGTGAAGTAGAGCGACACCAGCCCGCAGAAAACCCCGAGCAGAATGGCGAAGGGTATGCGTTCGGCCACGAAGGCCTCGCTCTGGACGAAGAAAAATTCGGCATCGTAGCCCGTGAATATATAGGCTACGGTGGCACCCGTCACCGACGACAGCAGCAACGGCATCACGCTCACCGTAGTGAGGTCGATCATCAGAACCTCGATCGTGAACAGCATACCCGCTATCGGAGCTTTGAAGATGCCGGCAATACCGGCCGCGGCACCGCAGCCGACCATGATCATCAGCACGCGGGGCGACATGCGGAAGGCCGACCCGAGCGTCGAACCTATAGCCGACCCGGTGAACACTATCGGACCCTCGGCGCCGACACTGCCGCCGAAACCTATAGTGATCGAGCTGGCAACCAGCGACGCCCACATGTTTTTCTTCTTCAGGCGGCTCTTGTTCTGGCTGATGGCATAGAGCACCCGCGTCACGCCGTGGCTAATGTTGTCTCTGACAACGTAGCGCACGAAAAGTGTAGTCAGTATTATGCCTATCACCGGATAGATCAGATACAGCCAGTTGCCCTCGGTGATGTTGATAAACGATGTGAGAAAGGTAGAGATAGCGTGGATGAGCGAGCGGAGCAGCATGGCCGCCAGACCGCCGAGTATGCCCACGAGCACACTCAGGAGTATCACGAAAGTGCGCTCGCGCACATGCTTTTCTCTCCATAGCACGAGCGACAGGAAGCCTGTGTGCCAGGCTTTGTGTATCTTTTGGGCGAGCGTGGGTTGGGCTGCCTCGTCTGTGTTCTGATTCTGTCGTGTCATAATCCTTTTCCGGTGACTACGGTCTTCAGTGTCTGGATGAGGATCTTCATGTCCTGACCGAAGCCGGTGTTATCGAGATAGTGAAGGTCAAATTTCATTCGTTCGATCATCTCGTCGGTGGTCGAAGCATATCCGAAGCACACCATGCCGAGCGAGGTCAATCCGGGGCGGAGTCCGAATAGCCGCTCATATTCCGGCGCCTGNGCCGATATGCGGTCGGCGAACACCCGTCGNTCAGGCCGTGGCCCTACCAGCGACATCTCACCCCTGACAACATTCCAAAGCTGCGGCAACTCATCGAGATGATATCTGCGCAGGAATCGCCCCACGCGTGTGATTCTCGGATCGTTTTCAACCGTCAGNCTGGCGCCGTCGGGTTCGGCCTTGGCATGCATCGTGCGCAGCTTCACCATGAGAAACGGTTTGCGGTCACGGCCGAGACGTTCCTGCCGGTAGAAAGCCGGTCCGGGCGAATCGACAGCCACGGCCGCCGCGAGTGCTCCTATCAGCGGGAGCAGCAGAAGCAATCCTCCCGAGGCGACGGTCAGGTCGCACAGGCGTTTGACGGTGTGGTGCCGTCGGCGTGAGGGGGCTTGAGTCAAGGGCGGATGATTTTGAATGTTGAGTCGTTGCCGAGCTTTATCACCGTCGAAGGGCGGCCGTCGCCGGCCGGAGCATCCCGGCGGTCGCGGACAACGTAACCCACCCCGTTTATCAGCGAGGGGTTGATCTCAGCGAAACAGCGCGGAGTCGGATGTCCGCTTATATTGGCCGACGTGGAGACTAACGGACGCCTCAGCGCGCGCATCACCGCCCGGCANAACGGATCGGAAGTCANACGCACGGCGGCGCTGCCGTCGGGTGCGAGAAGCTCGGGCGCGAGACCACGCGGCGAATCGAACACTATCGTGATCGGCCTTACCGCCGCCTCGATAAGCTCGAAAGCCACCTCGGGCACATTGTCGACCCAGCGCTCGAGCATCGCAACGCTGCTTACCAGGGTGATGAGCGCCTTGGAGTCGTCGCGCTGTTTCAGCCTGAAAATCTCTCTGACAGCGGCCGGATCGGTAGCGTCGCAACCAAGCCCCCACACCGTATCGGTGGGGTAAAGAATCACGTCTCCGTTTCTCAGCGCCGCAACGGCTGCATTTATGTCGGTCTGCTCCATCGTCGATACNGATGCTTGATAGTGAAATGATCGGTTTACTTTGCAAAAATACAAATTAATCCCGTCCATTCATATACCGGCACCGAAAATTATCGACAATGGTATTTCAGTCNCTGAAAGCATCAGTATGATGGGCTTAAATATAGGAAATGATAATAAAATTGAGGCAATTTCCTCTTTTTTGTCTCAAAAAGTGGGCTTTATGAATAAAAATTATTACTTTTGTGGAGAGACTTAGCAATTTGGAAGGCCATCTACCTTTTCCGCCTTACTACTTCCCAGTGACTGCACCCAAGTATGCAGCATCCGTCGTTTACCAATCATTTAACCACATAATCACATTAGACATAGGTGATTACAGGAGTGTATATATGCTTCTACCTCAATACTACACATTATGCTTACACGAATCGACCGTCTCGACAGAAAGATCCTTGAGATCATAATGTCAAATGCACGTATTGCCTCGAAAGATATTGCGGCAGTATGCAACGTAAGCCGGGCAGCCATCCATCAGCGTATTCAGCGCATGATCGAAATGGGAGTGATCATTGGCTCGGGCTACCGAGTGAACCCCAAGACTCTTGGCTATGCAACATGCACCTTCGTAGGTGTCAATCTTGAACGAGGCGCGCTGTACCGCGATGTCGTGCCCGAGCTCGAAAAGATTCCGGAAGTGATTGACTGCCATTTTACGACAGGACCATATACTATTCTCCTGAAGGTGTTTGCACGCGACAATGAACATCTGATGAAGCTTCTGAACGACAAGATCCAGAATATTCCAGGAGTCACCGGAACGGAGACAATGATTTCGCTCGACCACAGCATAGAGCGCGAACTGCCGGTGAACAGTATTACCACTGCAACCGCTATCAACAATCTCGGCCGGCTCTGAANCCTGACATAGACTACCGAAACACATCACCCCGCGGCAATCGCCGCGGGGTGATGTGTTTCGGTAGAAAAGGATCGGTCAGCGGGCCGTCACGGCGATTTTACCCGAAATGCTTCGTGGTGCGGAAGCTGCGCCCGGTTCGCTGACAGTGGCGCGGTAGATGTAGATGCCGCGGGCCACGCGCCTTCCTCCCATGTCGCGGAGATCCCAACGCACCGGTACTGTCGAGAACATGTCGCTGCGGTCGGTGACGGTCGAAGTCCAGACAATGTGTCCGGCAAGATCGTAGACGGCGATGGTAACTGCAAGAACGGCATCGGGACGGTTGTGGCTCAGATAGAAGTTGGTGACCGATGAGGCCGGATTGGCGTCGGTCCANACGTCGAATATCCGCGGAGCTATACGCTCGTCGACGGNGAAGTCGATGGCNCGCAGGGCAGAGTTGCCGGCCGTGTCCCACACCTTCAGCTGAATCGTGTGAGGACCAGGCGCGAGACCCGACAGCTGGTAGCGTATCATGCCTGAGGGCGATCCGTCGGAGGATGGAAGGTAGTAGCGGGCCACNTCGTTGAAAGTGCGGCTGTCGCGAGTGTCGGCATCGAGCGTAAGCACCATCAGGTTGCCTATTCCGGCCGACGAGAGATTCAGGCTCACGTTGTCGCTCACGCCCGCTATCAGCATAGGGTCGGGATTAACGGCGCTACCTTCGGTGAACGTCTCGTGATTCAGATAAATGTAGTCGATAGTCGGGGGAGTCGTGTCGCTGTCGGAGCTGTCGTCATGGCCGAACACATAGAAGCTCCTGTCGCATCCTGCGGCTTCCATTCCGTCGGCCGAGCGGGCATATGTGGTGAGTGCTGCGGGGCGGTAGTTGTCGGCTATATCGGCCGGCATGGGGATGCGCAGGGTGAAGCGACCCGATGAGACGGAGTCGCGGCCGGTGAACAGCATCTCGCCCTGCTCCTCGAATGTGATTCGCTCACCCTCGCCGTCGAGCGCGGTCATGCGTCCGGATGTGGTCACCGAACGCTCGGCATCATAGAGCGTGGCGCTCACGGCTCCGTTGAAATCGTTGAGACGCGTGCCTAGAGGGCTCAGTACCGTGCCGGAAATCACAGCGGTACCTCCTGCCTGAATCTCAGGCCTGACCTCGACTGAATCGGCTGCCGACATGCCGTTGATACTGTCTATGCGGATCATAGCGTCGGGCATAGCATAGCGCATGGCCGGATCGCCGAGGAGCGTGTAGCGCAGTTTATTTTCATTGCTTTGTCCGGCGGGGGAGGCAAGGCGGTTCTTGGCCCTCATGACGGCCTCGCCGAGCGTAGGCAGAAGCCCGTCGGAACCAGTGGCGAAAGCCTCGCTGCCAATAGCCGCTGAGAATAGGCCGTTTTCGTCGATAAATACCTCGCGTGTGGCAGAAATTGCCGCTATCACTCCACCCGATGGATTCAGCAGCATGATCTCTGATCCGGACCGCTGCGAGCCGTCGTAGCGGGCAAAGGAGCAGGTAGCGCCGAAAAAAATCGGCAGTCTGGCAGGGGAAAGGGTCGTCACGTCGCCATAGGTCAGCATATTGTCGCCGGTCAGGAAATTGATACCGGCGTGGCCTGTGAAAGTCCACCACATGCTGCCGTTGTCAAGGGCACGCATCATGCGTTCGCGGGCACCAGTGCATGTCCCTCCCACAATATCGAAAGCATCAACGTAGGCCTTGGTGTAGAACATGCGGCTACCGCCGGCNGTGGCCATCATGTTGGCCGCCATAGTCTCGGTCTGTATTATATGTTTGCCGGCATTACCGTCGTCGGCCACCAGAAGCACCCTGTTTTTCCACTCGCGGCCCGAGGGGTCGCCGCAGTCGGCGGTGTAGCGCATCAGCTTGTCGACATAGCCGCGCAGTTCGTCGAGAGTGGCTGCGGGAATCCGTCCCACGGCAATGCAGTGACGGTCGGAACCGAGTCGCAGACCGGAATCATCGTCAAGCAGCGCAAGAATATCATCGCTTGCAAACGAATCGTATTTCCGCAGGCTCTCGTCGGTCTGCCATGTCGGCAGGGTGATCTCCTCGGGTGCCCAGGCAAAACCGGTCAGACCTCGATTGTCGAAGGTCGCATCGCCGAGCAAGAGTGCGAACCGAAGAGGCCGGCCGGAGCGGTTGCCGTTGTCGTAAATCATCTTGAGAAAACNCCTCATTGCGCCGATGTCGGGTAGTCCGGAGCCGAATTCATTGTAGATCTGCTCCACCTCCACCACTTCGACAGCGAGAGGCTCGACCGTCGATGACCGATGTATTTCTGCAATCCGTTCGGCCTGCTGCTTCCAGGCTCCGGGGACAAGAATCACCATCTGGGGCGAGACTTCGCACAAGTATGAGAGATTGCTGTTGCTCACTGACCGGGCCTCGGCCGGTGTGGTCATACCCGAAGTGCCGCTCCAGGCCAGATAGCGGCGCGAGGGGCCGAACGATGATCTCCAGCGGGCACGTGTGCCCTCGGTCTGATACTCAATGCGGGTTATGTTCAGATGGTCGGTGATATCCCATATCGTGAGGCCCGGGGATATGCCGTCGAGTGCACACTCGGAGCCGGCAGATGTGAATTCGAGTATGCCGCCGGTGTCGGCCATCGAGAGGCGGCGGGTATAGTTCAGATCGATACAATCGATATTGGCACTCCTCACCAGTCCTTCGGCAGTCAGCGATACCGTGACCTCAACCGGTTTCGAATCAGAAACGGGAAACGTGCCTGAAACAGTGGTGAGAGTGGCATATGCAGTCGACGAAGTGGCACCGATCCTCACGCCGTCNGTTCCACCGACCGAACTGCCCCCNGCCGAGAGATGAAGACGGCCCTGAGCGGCGAGATCGGTCACGGTGCGTAGCTGTACCCATCCGTCGCTCCCGGCAACGGCTCCTGGCAACGCGAAGGTGAATGAGCGCTTGTTGCGGCTGATATCCTCGCCTACGAGCATATAGCCCGATTCTCCCGGACTTTTCTGTTCAAGCTCGTGAAATATTCGTTCGGTGAAGGTGGTGACAGGTTCGGCNGATCCAGGCNGCATCCCCGATGCGGCCGGCTCAAGCAGGGGCAGGTCATCGCGGTCGGTGATGAAATAGCGTGCAACTGTCGAGAACGGATTAAGAGAGTGGGTGAAACGCCCTGACGCGCTCTCGCTCCACTGTTCAGGTCCGACGGCATAGAACACTACTCCCGCGGGAGTGAGCGCCGTGGCAACCTGAGGCAGATTGTCGGCATAGTTGGCTGCAGAAAGATGATCGCTGATCTTATGGCCACCCGCTCCGAACACACGTATGCGCGACGGATCGGCGAAACCCCAGCGCGCGAGGTTGGCTGAAGTTAAAAGCACGGGCCCCGATTCGCTTATCTCGATGCTGACCCAGCGTCCGTCGGCCAGAACCGACCGACCCGTGTAGGTGTCGGCCGTGAAAGCAGCCACCGGCATCGCGCCGGGCATTGCCACTATGGCCAGTATCAGTGATGCGAGTAGACGAAATTTCGGGCGCAAAACGGAGAGAGTGATTATTTGATTCGGAATGTGTTGTCGGTGAGCCATGTGCGCCAGCCCGCCGAGTCGCCTGCAAACACGTTCAGGTCGATCCTGCCATCGACGCCCTGCAGCCTGCCGCGATGACTGTATTGCCAGATGGAAAGGCGGTGGGGCGGGATATCGCTTGTGAGCGAGCAGAGCCACAGTACGAGCGGCTTCTCCGACGGGATGCGGCTGACAATGCGGCTATGACCCTGTTTGTTGGTATAGACGAGCGAATTGATACCGCGCTCGCGCAGCAGATCCATCATCCGGCTCACACGCGAAGCCACTGTGTCGGGGTGGGTGTCGGGGTTGGTCCACTCCTCGACGTCGATAGCCACCGGCATATCGGGCTCAAGACCGCGCAGGGTTGCCAGGACATTGAGCGCCTGTAGCTCGGGATCGACGTCGAAGCGGAAGAAGTGGTAGATTCCCACCTTCATTCCCGCCTCGCGGGCTTTGCGGAAATTGCGCAGGAAACGGCGGTCCTGCCACTGCGCGCCCTCGGTGGCCTTGATGATCACAAACCCGATCCCCTCGGCATCGCGCAGGAGGCGGAAATCGATCTCGCCGTTGTGGGCCGACACATCGACCCCCTTCACTGGAAAGCCGCTCACATCGGGGCCTATCAGGGGATCTTCGCTCCAATAAAGCCACCAACCTACAGCAACAGAGGCCGCTACGGTGAGCACAGCGGCTGCGGCAATTCGGATCAGCGATGATCGTGACGGCTTCATAACACAAAATTAACTCTTTTATTCGGGTTAAGCAGGAGCGGGTGGTGGTTCTTTGAGAAAAAATTGTTAGATTTGCGAAAAATAATCCCTAAAAACTCTATACCATGCTAACGGATATTCAACTTCAGCAACTGCGCGACAAAGGAGTGACGGCAGAGCAGGTCGATGCCCAGCTCGAGCGCTTCCGCACAGGATTCCCATTTCTAAAAATCGACAGCACGGCACGTGCGGGCCACGGTATTTCGGTGCTATCCGAAGGAGAGCGTGAGGGTGCGTGCAAGCGTTGGGACGAATATCTGGCCGACGGCGGCGAGGTTGTGAAGTTCGTGCCTGCTTCCGGAGCTGCATCGCGCATGTTCAAGGCTCTGTTTGAATTTGTCGACGGCCCGGATAGCGAACCTGCTCCCGGATCGGCTGTCGACAAGCTGCTCGCCCAGGCCGACAAGCTNCCTTTCCGTAAAGATCTCGACGAGGTGTGCGTGAAGCTCTACGGAGCCGATGTCAGCGCACTGCTGGCCGATGGCAAGAAGAAGGAAGTGATAGCCGCCATAATCAAGCCCGAGGGACTGGGATACGGTTATCTGCCCAAGGGTCTGCTGAAATTCCATACATACGGCGACGGCGCCCGCACTCCGCTTGAGGAACATCTGATGGAGGGCGCACAGACAGCCGCCGACGCCAACGGCGTTGTGAAACTCCACTTCACCGTATCGCCTGACCACAGAGAGCTTTTCGAAAAGAAAGTGGCCGAAGCCGTTCCGGCCATGGAGGCGAAGACCGGTAAGAAATTCGAGGTTTCGTTCAGCGAGCAGAAAGCTTCGACCGATACCGTAGCCGCCAATCCCGACAATACGCCTTTCGTAGAAGATGGCAAACTGCTGTTCAGGCCGGGCGGTCACGGCGCTCTGATCGAGAATCTGAATGATATAGACTCGGCTGTGGTGTTTGTGAAGAATATCGACAATGTAGTGCCCGACACTTTGCGTCAGCCCACTATACTCTATAAAAANGTGCTTGCAGGCTATCTGGTGGAAATCCACGATAAGATTGCCGCTTATCAGCGCACTCTGGCCACCGGCAGCTATGACCGCGAGAAGCTCGACGAGATGGTTGCATTCATGGCCAACGTGCTCGCCACCTGTCCGCCTGATTCGGTGAAGGAGAGCGACGAAGCTCTGGCAGCCTGGCTGCGCGGCAAGCTTGACCGTCCGATCCGTGTGTGCGGTATGGTGCGCAACGAAGGTGAGCCCGGAGGTGGTCCGTTTATCGTGGAGGGTGCTGACGGCTCCACATCGCCCCAGATACTGGAGAGCCATCAGATTGATCCTTCCAACAAGGCATACACCGATATGCTAAGTCAGGCCACTCACTTCAATCCGGTCGACCTGGTATGCTGGTTGAGNGACAGTCACGGNGAGCACTTCGACCTGCGCAAATATGTTGACAGCGCCACCGGCTTTATCTCGAGCAAATCGAGCCACGGCAAGGAGCTCCGCGCTCTTGAGCTGCCCGGTCTGTGGAACGGAGCTATGAGCGACTGGAACACCGCATTTGTCGAGGTTCCTGCCGAAACGTTCAACCCCGTAAAGACTGTCAACGATCTGCTGCGTCCGGCTCATCAGGGCTGATAAGGCATAGACAACGACACTGCGACTCCCGGAAAATCAGCCGGCATCTGACCGACTGGTTTTCCGGGAGTCGTCATGCAACCAACCGCGTGGGCCGGACGTTAGATATAGTAGACATTAACGAGTTATTATATGGCACTTCGCGACGATATAAAGAAAATTTGGACCGAGGCATTCAGTGATCCCCGGGAATACGTTGACATGTATTTCGACAGAGTGTATAACGATGCCGATGTGATAGCCACATCAGTTTCGGGACATCCCGTGAGCAGTCTGCTGCTGCAGCACTACCGCATACTATTTCACGGCGTCGAGGCGGGGTGCGCATATATAGCCGGCGCCGCCACACGCAGGCAGATGCGTGGCAAGGGGCTCATGACCGACCTGATATGCAAGGCACTTCAGGCTTCGCGCGACAGGGGCGACATGCTGACGGCGCTTATACCTGCAAACGATCCTCTGTATTTTTTCTACGACAGACTGGGATTTGCCACTGTGTTTTATGTCGATCCGCAGCGTTACACGTCGCTCCACACTTTCGCTCCCGACGACGGCATAGAGAAATATGAACTTATCGACGATATTTTCGACAGCAGGCTCTGGCCGGCTTTCGACCGCATGCAGCACAACCGGGAGGGTATGGTGCTGCATTCACAGCGTGATTTCCTGAATATACTCGATGATCTGAGAATGGACCACGGGCGTTTCGTGGCNGTGTCCGACGAGCAGGGCGACGTGAGGGCTATGGCCTGGGCTACCGCCGACGAATCGGCTGCCGACGGAGTGGTGACTGTCAAGGAGCTGCTTGGCGATGATGGGGAGGCGCGTAAAGGGGCTTTGCGTGCACTCAGGGTATTTTTCCCCGGCAGGCCGTTCAAACTCCTTGCCGAGGCCCGCGGCGAGGGCAGAAAGCTTTATTCACGCGGAATGGGGCGCATAGTCAACGCAGGGCTTTGTCTGGAAATAATCGCGGCTGCCAATCCCGGCATGAGCCAGACCATACGNGTCTATGATCCGATCCTGAAAGATAACAACAGAATTTACCGAGTGAAAGATGGAAAAGTGACTGCCGACGATGATTTAGGGAACGTAGCCGGACGTCAGCTCGACCTTGATGTGGATATCACTACATTCACAAAGCTCGTGTTCAGTTCACCCAAGATCGGAGGAGTGACAGGGCTACCGGCCGAGCGCCCGCATATCAGCCTGATGCTTGACTGAGNTCCCNGCAGATCAGAAAGTGACGGTATTATAGAACAATAAAGATGGCCACTCCGGTTTGAGGGATGGCCATCTTTATAACTATCAATCTATCCTATATCTAACTCAGATCTTAATCTCAGAGAGTCTGGGTAGCGGCGGTGTTGTTGCCGCGACCCGGCTTNTCNCCCTTCTGACCTTTCATCTTGCCGCCTTTGTGGTGCTTCTTAGAGTCCTTGTGGTGAGGCTTCATACGNCCGTCCATAGCGGGGCGGTTGGTGTAGCTGTTCTCAAGGAACTGAAGGTACTGCTCGGGAGTGAGGATCTGCTTTACCTTTGCGAGGTAATCCTTGCGGGCATCGAGCATTTTCTTTGCCATTTCCTCACGGCTCGGACGGGCGGCCTTGCCGTTCTGATCTTTCTTATCACCGGGCTTGCACTGCTGTCCGTCGGGACAAGCTTTCCTGTCGCCTTTGGCGAAGGGACAGCCGAGATCCTTGAGTTTGGACTGCTGGGCATCGGTGAGGTTAAGGCCCTCGAAGGGATTGTATTTGGGACGGGCTTCGCCACGGCTTTTCTTATTGCCCTGACGGTTTTCGGTCTTGGTATTTTCGGTGGTGGTCTGTGCCATCATGGCAGCGGGAGCGAGGAGTGCGAAAGCAGCAATTGCAAATGAGATGAGAGATTTTTTCATAATGCTGATAAGTTTATTTGTTATTGATATTGTTTGTTACTGATTATATGACTTTAGAAACTCATGAAGGTTTAACCGACTGGTNGACTTTAATTTATTTTTGCATTTTGTTTAAAAAGAGTCTAAACAGCGTCCTTCGCGGAAAGGCGTTTTAAAGTCCCGGGACCTTTCCTTTCCCGGGACTTGGCGGGAGCATTTTTTCTAACAGTCACTATTATGAGTTGATGAGTTGAATCATCACTTTCAAGTTTCTGTTTCTATGACCCGACAAGTGGATAAAGGTTTAATCCGGAATAACGGCATTATGAAATTTTAAGAAAGAAGCAGGCGTTCCGACAGCCATGCAGCTCGGTCGGAACGCCTTATATGATAAATCTCTCGGGAGTATTGTCAGAATGAGATCTTGTTGCCCGACGCAGGGGTAGAATCACGGTTTGCCTCGGGTTTGCCTCCGGTCAGTTCTGTGTCCTTACGTGTACGGGTGAGGGTGGGCGTCTGCTCCAGACGTTCGATCACCAGATCATTGTCCATCTGCTCAACATTGGTCAGGATAATATAGTTATGGCGTTTTTCGCCGTATTCGTCGGTGATTTTCGATTTCGTACCACCGGTTTTTGTAGCCGCGGCGGGNTTGACGATAGTGGGCGAATCGTTTTCACTACCCCATTTTATAGCTCGCTTGCTTGCGGCGCTGGAAGAGGTCATCTTCTTTTCGTCGGGGTCGTCATCGCGCACTGTAAGTTCAAAGCCGGCAGCCAGAATGGTGATTCTGACTTTCTCACCCAGAGAATCGTCGAAAGCCACACCCCAGATCACATCGACATCGGCATTGATATCGTTGACGAAGTCGGTGATTTCCTGTGCCTCGCTCATCTTGAACTGTTGCTGGGCCTGACGGGAATAATATATGTTGAAGAGCAGACGTTTAGAGGTGAGGATGTCACGGTTTTTGAGCAGGGGAGAGTGGAGAGCATCCTGAATAGCCTTGGTCACGCGGTTCTCACCCTCGCCATAGCCCGACGAAATGATAGCGGCGCCACCGTCGCGCAGGGTAGTATCGACGTCGTTGAAGTCAAGGTTCATGTAACCGTCGGCTGTGATAAGCTCGGAGATAGAGCTTGCGGCTGTCGATAGGGTGTCGTCGGCCTTGCCAAACGCATTGAGGAAGTCGAGGTCACCGTAGATTTCGGTCAGGCGCTCGTTGTTGATCACGAGAAGCGCATCGACATGCTTGGCCATCTCATCCACACCTTCGAGAGCTTTAAGGATCTTCCTGTCGCCTTCGAAACGGAAGGGGATTGTGACGATTCCGACCGTGAGAATACTTCTGGCCTTGGCCTCGCGCGCTACCACCGGAGCGGCACCGGTGCCGGTACCGCCACCCATACCTGCGGTTATAAACACCATCTTGGTGCGGGTGTCAAGAAGCTCGCGAATTTTCTCCACATCGTTTTCGGCAGCCTCGCGCGCCACTTCGGGCTTATTGCCAGCACCCAGACCGCTGCCTATCTGCAGTTTGGTGGGAACGGGTGAATTCTTAAGCGCCTGAAGGTCGGTGTTAAGCACCACGAACGAAACATCCTTGATGTTTTGCTTATACATGTGGCTCACGGCATTGTTGCCGCCTCCGCCAACACCGATAACCTTGATGATGTTGGTCTGGTTGGCTTCGGAGATGTCGGTGTTTTCTGATGACGGGCTGAACTGCTCGGCCATCGAATCCATATCGAGATTTGCGTCCATTGTGGTCGGTTATATTCGGGGGTGGAAGGTGGTGATTAATTTGGGGGTAGTTGATCACTCGTCATCGCGGAATTCATCGTCATTTTCTTCGGGATCGACGAGCATTCCCGACATCTTATCTTTCAGTCGTGAGAAGAAGCCGTTTTTCTTTGGCTTCTTACCGGTATTCTTGGCAGGGATTTCATAAGGATCCGCAGCAGCCGGGGTATCGTCGATATCGGCGGCAGCCGGTGTTGCGGGAACGGTCTTGGCCGAGAGGCATTCCTTGGGATTGGCCGAGGCCATGCGGAGCACCGACAGGATATCGAGCATATCGACGGGGCTGATTCGGCCGTCGCTGATACGCAGTGTCATGTTTGGCATGCCGGTGCGGACTCTCATGCCGGTAAGCTGCTCCAGACGCTCACTGAAGCCACCGAGACGCGAACCGCCGCCGGTGATTATGATACCCGCAGGAAGTTCCTGGGCCGATAGGTCGGCCAGGCGGATCTGCTCCTTGATGTTGAGTATTATTTCGGAAGCGCGGGCGCTGACATAGTTGTTGATCTGGGTGAAGTCGACTCCTGCAACCATGTTGTTTGTGTTATCGGCTCCCTGAGGCTTTGCGTTGCCGCCGGTCTTCTTCAGGGTCTCGGCATATTCCTCGAGATAGTTGAGCGACATGATGTCGCGGGTGATGAGGCGTGATCCAAGAGGCAGGGTGACAAGATATTGTAGCTGACCGTGGCGGTAGATGCTCACCGAGGTAGTCTCGGCACCAAGGTCGACAAACATACATCCGAGGCGCTTTTCGTCAGGGCTCACAACGAAGTCGGCTTCGGCGATGGGGCGCACGATATAGTCGACAACGTTCAGACCGAGCTTTTCGCAGATCACGCGCTCGATATTCTTGCGGAGCTTGTCCTGACAGCAGATCAGGTTGAAGCATGCCGCAACCGAGCGTCCGAACTCGCCTACAGGGTGGACAACCGTCACGCGGTCGATGGTAAACTGCTTCGGCACGGCGGTGATCACGTCCTTGTCTCTGGGAGCCATTGAGAGTGCCTCGAGTTTTAGTTCGTCGATCAGCAGGTGGGTGATCTCCATCTCTTCTGGAAGCTGGCGGTCGACATCCCGTGCAACCGAACACATAGAGCGGCCTCCTATTGCGACATAAACACCGGTCACCACGCGAGGCGCAATGCGGTTGTTGATTCGCTCAAGAATGCGGTCGATAGTGTTGGCTACTTTTTCCACATTCCTGATCATTCCATGACGCACACCGTCGATCAGGTTCTCCTGGTCGACCGATACGACGGTGAGGTTGGTATTGTCGATTTTGCCGAGCACGGCCCTGATTTTAGAGCTTCCTATTTCGAGGGCTACTATATGTTTGTCTTCCATTGTTGGTTGGGAGTGTAGAATCGGTTATTGGTGAGTTGACGGACCGGACGTGGTTGTCGTGTTGGATANTGATATTGGGTTTGTCGTCGAGTCAGCAAGCATGGTGTTGAGATCGACTTCTTCCTCGAACTCCTCGATCCTTACGGGNCGCTTGAGATCTTTGCGGCGCCGTGTGGCTACGGCCTGACCGCCCCATTTGAGCGAGATGGTGTCGTAGGTTTCCCAGCCTCTTGCGGGAAGTACCTTTCGATACATCACCCCGAGCCGGCTGAACTTGGAGTCGAGATTGTCGAGCGAGCCGAGATTGACGAGATGACCGCGAACGATGGGGACAATGAGGATGTCGCGCGGCGAATCGACCTTTATCGCTGTTACGAGCTTGTTCCACACGGGATGCTGGTCGAGCCAGTCGATTAGCGGAATCACGTTTCTCGGAGTGAAGGTAGTGTCTTTTCCGAAGTTTCCCATCACTACCGGCACATCGAGATGATAGCGGGCAGTGGCACCGATACGCTTGCCGGCACGGTTGATGTAATAGCTGCTGCCGTCGGCATCGAACACGCGAGCCACGGGCTCCATCGGATCGACGGTGATCAGGATCCGCCCGTCGGTCAGGACTGTGACACAACTACGTTCGATCTTGTCGATATCGGTCAGGAGCTGCTCGATGCTATCGGTGTTGATGTCGCGCAGACGCATCTTTTTCACTCTGTCGGGCAGGTCACCGAGTTCACGGGCAAGTTCGGCCGACGTGACGAATCCGCGGGCTATGCTGTCGCGTACCACAATCTGCATACCGGCACATGGCTGAGCGCCCGACGACCGATAGGTCATAGATAGGGCTATCACCAGATAGATGGTGAGCAGCACGGATGCGATTATGGGCAGCAGACGTTTGATCATATCAGGAATTTGTTGCTTCTTTGATGATTTCGGGGAGTTCCAAGCAGATATCTCCGGCCCCTACCGTAAGAAGTACTTCAAAGTTACTGCTTTTTACTTCCATAGGCAAATCTTTTCTCGATTGAAGCAATTTTTTGTCGGAAGCAGTGATTTTTTTAAGGATAATGGAGGCGTCGACACCCTCTATCGGCAGTTCGCGGGCAGGATAAATCGGCAGAAGAATNACCTGATCGGCCATAGAGAGTGCCTCGGCAAACTGGTCGGCGAAATCGCGGGTGCGGGTGAACAGATGGGGCTGGAAAGCTACTGTCAGTTTCTTTCCGGGATAAAGCGAGCGCACGGAGCTGATCGATGCTTTCAGTTCGTCGGGGTGGTGTGCGTAGTCGTCGATTATCGCTCTTGAAGGTTCGCGCAACCAGAACTCGAAGCGGCGTTTCGGCCCGGCAAATGAGGCAAGCGCTCTGCGTGCGGCTTCGGGANCGAGAGCTCCGGCCATGTCGATGGCACCTACGGCGGCGATGGCATTCTCGATATTTATTTCAACCGGTACGCCAAGCTCCACGTCGCGGATCACACCGGCGGGCGTAACTATGTCGAAGATTATGCGGCCCTCGCCGTGGCGTATATTTTCGGCATGATAGTCGCCGTTGTCGCGCGAGTAGGTCCGCACAGTCACGTCTTTGCCCGGTCTCGGTTTCAGTTTCAGTCCTGTGTGGAGCAGCAGTCCGCCTCCGGGCTGTATCAGTTCCGTGAAGTGGGCGAAGCTCTCCAGATAGGCTTCCTCGGTGCCGTAGATGTCGAGATGGTCGGGATCAGTAGCGGTCACGACGGCTACCCGGGGTGTCAGGTGATGGAATGAGCGGTCGTATTCGTCGGCCTCTATCACACACAGGTCGGCATCCTTGTCGAGAATACAGTTGGTAGAATAGTTGCGTAATATTCCGCCGAGAAAGGCGGTGCAGCCGCAAGGGGAATTGTGAAGAATATGGGCGGCCATCGATGAGGTCGTGGTCTTACCATGCGTACCGCTGAAGCATATACCCTGCAGATGGCGCGTGAGAAGGCCAAGCACCTCGGCCCGCTTCATCACGGTGAAACCGTTGTCGCGGAAGAACCGGAGTCCGCGGTGAGAGGCCGGAACTGCGGGAGTATAAACCACGAGTGTCGATTTGTCGTTGCGGATCTCGTCGGGAATCAGAGCGGGATCGTCGTCGAACACCATATCGACACCCTCGGCGCGAAGTGCGTCGGTCAGTTCGGAAGGAGTGCGGTCGTAGCCGGCCACCAAGCATCCGCGGCTCAGGAAATAGCGTTCGAGTGCGGCCATTCCTATGCCGCCGGCCCCGACGAAATACACTTTGCGGGGAAGGTGAGAGGTGAAATCGTCAGTGCTTCTGCTATTCATTTCGGGCAAGCTTTATGATTTCGTCAACTATTTTTTCGTCGCTGTCGCGCAACGCCATCGAAGCTACGTTNTCGCCCAGACGCGCGAGAAGNTCAGGGTCGTTTATCAGTCTTACTATTGTCCGGCCGAGGGCCTCGGGAGCTTCGTCGTCGGGAAGCATCACGGCAGCCCCTACGCTTGCGAGAGCCAGTGCATTCTTTCGCTGATGATCTTCGGCCACGTTTGGCGAGGGGATGAGCACTGCCGGAACGCCGAGGAGCTGCANCTCGCTGATCGTGCCGGCACCGGCACGGGCTATCACCAGATCGGCGGCGCGATATGCCACATCCATGTCGGTGACGAATGCCATAGCCTTCGCCCCGGAATATTTTTCGGCTACGGGATGACAGCGGTCGAAATAGAGCTTCCCGGTCTGCCAGAGAAGCTGAATGTCGTGCTGGGCCAGCATCGGCAGGGCAAGGGTGATGCTTTCGTTGACCGACTGGGCGCCCAGACTACCTCCGAAGCTCACTACCAAGGGTCT
Source organism: Bacteroides sp. (assembly GCA_014801735.1). The sequence continues at coordinate 90,172 of JAAVDO010000011.1, forward strand.
ATCAGGATCGAAGCCGAGACGCTGCTTGGCCTCTCGGCGAGATAGAGTGCAATGCAACAGATTGTCGCGCACCGGATTGCCTGTCTTCACAATCTTGTCGGCCGGGAAAAACCGTTCCATCCCGTCGTATGCCACGCATATCTTTCCGGCATGGGCCGCCAACAGTTTGTTGGTCACACCGGCATAGGAATTCTGCTCCTGAAGAAGGGTGGGTATGTGCTTGCGCTGAGCGGCCTTGAGTGTCGGACCGCTTGCGTAGCCGCCCACACCCACTGCGATATCGGGCTTGAACTCGCGCACTATTCTGCGGGCCATGCGCAGGCTACGCCACAGTTTGAACAGCACGGGAATGTTGTGCCATAGATGTTTGCGGTCGAAACCGGCTACCGGCAGACCGATGATCGGATAGCCGGCGGCAGGCACTCGCTCCATCTCCATACGACCCTCCGCGCCGACAAACCGTATGTCGGCATCAGGCATTCTGCGCTTTATGGCGTTGGCTATTGAGAGCGCGGGGAAAATGTGGCCTCCAGTACCACCGCCACTTATCAGTATATTCATATTCCGGGATGTATTTACGTTTGGACGGATTGTCAGAGCTGGGTCGGGTTGGCTGTGCGAAGATCTTCGGGCAGCGACTCAAGTTCACGCTTGATCTCCTGGCGTTTGCCGGTACGGGCAGTGTGTCGGCTCACGCTCAGCATTACTCCGAAAGCTATCGACGTTATGAGGATCGACGTGCCACCTTTGGAGATCAGCGGCAGCGGCTGACCGGACACGGGGGCGGCACCGGTGACGATTGCAATGTGGATCAGCGCCTGCATCACGATCATCACGGCCATTCCGAGCACAAGCAGAGCCGGGAAAGCGCGTGTGCAGCGCGATGCTATGGTTGCTGCCCGGGCAAGCAGCCACAGGTAGAGGATCAGGACTACGAGTCCGCCGACCAGACCGGTGTCTTCAACAATGATCGAGTAGATGTAATCGCTGAATGCAAGGGGGAGGCGGGCTGCCTCGCGGGAGTTGCCGGGACCTACGCCGAATATGCCGCCGTTGGCCTGCGCCATGAAAGCATACATTTCCTGACGGTTGTTGGCTGTGATCTCGTGTTCGTATTTCGGACGTCCGTCACCGCGGTAACGTTCCACACGGGCCAGCCACGTATGATGGCGTTCGCCTGCGGTGGCATTCGCGCGGTCGATATCCGAGCCGTCAAGGGTCTGTTCGATGGCGGCTGTCTCCTTGTCGTCGTCTCCACCTTTGGCCAGAGTGCTTATGAGGAAGAACACACCGAAACATGCCAGATAGACAAAAGCTACAATTGTGAGTTTGCGCCACTGTACGCCTCCTATCAGGAACATGGCTCCGCTGATACCCATGAGCAGCAGAGTGTTGGTGAGACCTTGCTTGATGAGCAGAGCGCCGAACAACATTACGCATCCGGCCATCCAGGCAACGCCTTTATTGCTCACACCACCTCCTTTCATCTGAGTGCGCTGTGCGATTATCGCTATAAGCAGCACTGCAGACATTTTTATGAATTCTGACGGCTGTAGTTTGAGAATCAGTAGATTTACGTTACGTCGCGCTCCGTTTACGATCTCGCCGCCTATCAGACACCACACCATCAGCGCAATGCTTATCATGACAAACAGAACGGAGCTTGAATAGAAGTATCGGTAGTGTGAACGCTGCAGACCGAGCACTATGAACAGGCCGGCGATCAGCATGGCCACATGGCGGATTATCGGTCCGAAAACACCCATGGCCGAACTTGCAACCTCGCGCGATGAGGCGCTGTAGAGCTCGATCACCGAGATGAGACAAAGGGCTATGTAGATGCCCCATATATGGCGGTCACCATTGGCCAGAGGCTCGCTGAGGGTCTGGGGGTGCTGTTCGGTGGTTTTATCCGTCGTGTCGATGCTGGCGTCTAATGAAATATCCTGCATGAAGAGAAAGATATTGAGAGGGTTTATTTGGATTCAAATGAGCGGACATAGTCCTTGAACTGACGTCCGCGGTCTTCGTAACTTCTGAATAGGTCGAAACTTGCGCAGCAGGGCGAGAGGAGCACGGTGTCGCCGGGGTTTGCCAGCTCGCGGCAGGCATTCACTGCATCTTGGAGCGAATGGGTGTCGCGTATCTCCGCAACCTTGCCGGTGAAGAAATCAAGCAGCTTGGTATTGTCTTTACCCATGCATACGATGGCTTTTACCTTTTTGTCGACAAGATCGGCTATCTCGCTATAGTCGTTGCCTTTATCTTTGCCACCGAGAATGAGCACCACATTATCGGGCATGCTTTCGAGCGCATACCAGCAGGANTTTACGTTGGTAGCTTTCGAATCGTTGATATAGCGGACGCNATCGATTGTAGCCACATACTCCAGACGGTGTTCCACGCCCTCAAAATCGCTCAGGGCCTTGCGGACATCCTCTTTCTTCACATCCATCAGGCAGGCCGACAGGCCGGCAGCCATCGAGTTGTAGAGATTATGGAGACCATTGAGCGAGAGGTCGGCACGGGGCATGCGCAGCGAGGTCTCTGCGGTGTCGAACACCAGCTCATCGTCGCTGTCTACGTAGGCACGGGTGTTGATCTCTTCGTGACGGGCGAAGGGATACAGTTGGGCTTCGGTGGCAATCTGACGCAGCTGAGCCTCGATCACCGGGTCATCCTGCCAGAAGATGAAGGCATCGGAGGTGGTAAGGTTGTTGAGTATGCGGAACTTAGCGTTGATATAGTTTTGCATCTTGTATTCGTAACGGTCAAGATGGTCGGGTGTGATATTGAGCATCACGGCTATATTGGCTTTGAACTCATACATGTTTTCAAGCTGGAAACTCGAAAGCTCGATCACATACACGTCGTGGTGTTCGCGGGCAACCTGGAGTGCCAGACTCTGGCCGACGTTTCCTGCGAGCCCNACATTTACTCCTGCATTCTTCAGGATATGATATGTGAGCAGGGTAGTGGTGGTCTTACCGTTTGAGCCTGTGATACAGATCATCTTGGCGTCGGTATATCTCCCGGCAAATTCAATCTCGCTGATCACGGGGATACCTTTTTCGGTGATGGCCTTAATGACCGGCAAGGTCGGAGCGATGCCGGGACTCTTCACCACCTCGTCGGCAGCAAGGATTCTGTCCATCGAGTGCTGTCCCTGCTCGAAAGGAATGCCTTCCTCTCGGAGCATATCGGCATATTGTGGAGCTATTTGCCCCATATCTGACAGAAAAACGTCCATTCCCTTGGTATGGCCCAGAATAGCGGCGCCGACACCACTTTCTCCACCGCCGAGAACTATTAGTCTGTGTTTGCGGTATTCATCTGGATTATACATATATCCTGTTGATGTATAGCTGTTTAAAGTTGATTGTCGTTATCTTATCTTTAGAGTGGCAAAAGTGATGGCTGCCAGGAATATACCAATGATCCAGAACCTCACCACGATCTTGGGTTCAGGTATGGCCGTGAGGGGTTGCTGAATCAGGGCGTCGATGCCGGCGTTGCCGGGCTTCTGATAGTGATGATGAAGGGGTGTCATCTTGAAGATGCGCTTGCCCTGGCCGGTGCGGCGTTTTGATATTTTGAAGTAGGCAACCTGGAGCATAACGGAAAGGTCTTCGACGAAGAAAATGGCACAGAGCAGTGGTATGAGAAGTTCCTTGCGGATCAGCAGCGCGAATACGGCGATGATACCGCCGATGGTCAGCGAGCCGGTGTCGCCCATGAAGACCTGAGCCGGAAACGCATTATACCACAGNAATCCGATCAGAGCGCCCATGAATGCTGCCATGAACACCACAAGTTCCTCACTGCCCGGGATATACATTATGTCGAGATAGGAGGAGTAGATCACCGAGCCACCGAGATAAGCCATTATTGCGAGGGCAAGGCATATCACAGCCGATGTTCCGGCACACAGTCCGTCGAGACCGTCGGTCAGATTAGCTCCGTTGCTGGTAGCCGAAATGGCAATTATCGCCACGATGCCGAATGCTATCCATCCGCCTGTCTCGGCGAAGTCGCCCATCCAGTCAGTGAGATAGGTATAGTCGAAGTTGTTGTTCTTGACGAATGGGATGGTTGTCTGAGCAACCTTCTCGTTGGCAGAAGAATATACGATCTCGGTCTCGTTGGTAGAAGTGTTTACCCTCTCGATGTTGGAGCGCATCACGATATCGGGGCTGAGATACATCGTTCCGGCAACGAGCAATCCGAGTCCTACCTGACCGATGATCTTGAATTTGCCGCTCATGCCGTCTTTGTTGTGGCGTTTCATCTTCAGGTAGTCGTCAAGGAATCCGAGTGTTCCGAGCCAAAGGGTTGCAAACAGCATCAGGAGCATGTAGATGCTGCCGAGGTTACCAATAAGAAGGCAAGGAATCAGCACGCTCACGATGATGATGATACCGCCCATTGTCGGGGTGCCTTCCTTGCGCATCTGTCCTTCGAGGCCAAGGTTGCGAATTATCTCGCCCACCTGCATTTTCTGAAGATGGTCGATGATGCGGCGTCCGGCAAAGATGGCTATGAACAGAGCGAGCATGAGGGCGATTCCCGCGCGAAACGTGATGTAGGTCATGAGACGCGCTCCGGGCAGTCCTGAATCCTGAAGAAGCTGGAAAAGATAGTAGAGCATTTCTGCTGAGTATTATTTTTTCTGATGGTGAGGCGCCGACAGGACGGCGCGGCATAGGTTATGATAAAGCGGCTATTATTTCCTCGCGGTCGTCGAAATGATGTTTCACGCCATGCACTTCCTGATAGTCTTCGTGGCCCTTTCCGGCAACGAGGATCACGTCGCCCGGTTGTGCGAGTGCGGCGGCTGTGCGGATAGCCTCGCGGCGGTCGGTGATGCTGAGAGTTATGCGACGTCCGTTGTCGTCAAGACCGGCTTCCATATCGCGGATGATCTCTTCGGGCACCTCGTCGCGGGGATTGTCGCTGGTGAGGATCACGCGGTCGCTCAGGCGTGCGGCCTCGGCAGCCATTATTGGGCGCTTGCCCTTGTCGCGGTTGCCTCCGGCACCGACCACGGTGATGATGTTTCCCTTGTCGCCAACCACGTCGCGGATAGCGTTGAGCACATTGACAACTGCGTCGGGAGTATGGGCGTAGTCGACGATACCTGTCACGCCGTTTGCCGAATGGTAGGTCTGGAATCGACCGGCCACGGGAACGAGCTTGCTCATTCTGACGAGCACTTCCTCCTTGTCCCATCCGAGCAGGATCGAGGCACCGTAGACTGCGGTCAGGTTGTAGGCATTGAAGCGGCCTGTGAACAGCNCCTCGACTTCGTTGCCGTTGAGCGACAGCAGAGTGCCGTCAAGGCGGCTTTCGATGATGCGGCCCATGAAGTCGGCCTCCGAGCGGAGCGAGTAGGTGTAGCGGGCAGCGCGGGTGTTCTGAATCATGACCTCGCCGCATTTGTCATCGATATTCGTCAGGGCAAAAGCTTCTTTGGGTAGAAGGTCGAAGAACGCCTGCTTGGCTTTCAGATAGTTTTCGAAAGTCTTGTGATAGTCGAGGTGGTCGCGGGTCAGATTTGAGAAGATGCCGCCGGCAAATGTCAGTCCGGCTATGCGGTGCTGATGGGCAGCGTGGCTGCTGACCTCCATCGAGGCATATGTGCAGCCGGCCACTACCATCCGGTGAAGCAGTTCGTTGATGGTGAGTGGATCGGGTGTTGTCTGGTTGGTAGGTATCGCTTCGTCGTCGATATAATTGCACACGGTTGAAAGAAGTCCGGCTTTGGCACCTCCCAGACGGGCCATCTCGTAAATCAGTGTGGCTGTGGTGGTCTTTCCGTTTGTGCCGGTTACACCCACGAGCTTGAGTTTGCGCGAGGGGTTGCCCCACCACTGAGAGGCAAGAAAGCCGAGCGCCACTGCCGAATTAGCCACGCGGATGTAGGTCACGGTAGGCTCAAGACGTTCGGGAAGCTCCTCGCAAACTATTGCAGTTGCACCCGCCAGAGTCACCAGCGGGATGAACTTATGCGCGTCGACACTCACGCCGCGCACTGCGACAAAGAGGTCGTTGCGGCTCACTTTGCGTGAATCACACTGGAGCGAGTTTATCGGCTTGTCCTCAACTCCGATTATCTCTTCTACTGCTATGGCCGAGAGCAGTTCTGCGAGGGATCTCATATTTCAGGGGATATATTATTCAATTAGTGTAAGGTCGATTTTCGAGCCGCGGGGAGCGAGTGTGCCGGGAGCCACCGACTGGGTGCTGACGTATCCCACACCCTTGAGGCCGACATTGTAGCCGGCGGCCTCAAGGGCAGCCACGGCATCACGAACACCGTAGCCCTTTACGTCGGGCACGCCTTTATCGACAGTTACCGGTGAGGGTATCTCCTTGCGTTTCTCGCCGAGCATCAGTCCTTTCTGTACTCCTGCCTGACACTTTTTGTCGATAGTGGCATAGAATGTTGGGGTGCTCTCAACCGCCTCGGCGGCACGGTAGTCCGAACGGTTGTCGAGCATTCCGCGCGAATACATTTTCAAGGCTATATTCTTGAGTACCTCTCCGCTGGTACGGGCAGCGCCGAAAGCATTCTGACGCGGATTGCAGGTGAGTACCACGCAGCTGTATTTGGGGTTTTCGGCAGGGAAAAATCCGCAGAAAGCAAGGCGCTTGCGCGAGTCATAGCCGCCGTTCGGTGAAGTCATATAGCATGTTCCGGTCTTTCCGGCTATGCGTACGCGCTCGTCGCGCAGACTGCGGCCCGTGCCGTGATCGCCCCAGACAACCGAAGTAAGCATCTCGGTCATGATCCGGGCCGTGCGCTCGGAACACACGCGGTCGCGGATATAAGTCACGGGGAATATCGTGTCGGTAGTTTCGTTCTTCATTCCCGACACAAGGCGAGGTCTGACGTATTTTCCTCCGTTAGCAATTGCGTTGTATATCGAGAGAGTGTAGAGGGGTGGAATCTCAGTGGCATAACCGTAGCACTGACGTGAAAGCGTTATGCGGCCACCGCGGTCGTTGGGAACAGAATCGAATCTCGGCGTACGCTCGCCGGCGATACCTGTGTTGAAGGGTTCCAGGAAGCCGAGCGACTTCACCCGTGAGTAGAAGCCTCCGGGATCGCGGTCGTATTTGCGGGTGATGATTCGGGTCATGCCGATGTTGCTTGACTGCTCGATCACCTGGCGTGCGGTCAGAGCGCTCGAGAAATGGCTGTCGCTTATCGGTCGGCCTCCCGCATACGCATAATGTGCGCCGGTGGATATGATCTCGTCGGGACGCACAATGCCGTCTTCGATAGCTATCATCATCGACAGGGTCTTTACAACAGAACCAGGCTCGAAGCCGAGCACGGCTCTGTTCATGCCCTCGATGTAGTGGCCCGGACGGCGCGGATTGGCCTCAAGATTGCTTATGGCCTTGATATCGCCGGTCGCCACCTCCATCAGTACGGCCACACCCCATTCCGCATCAACGTATTGCAGCACATTGTTGAGTTCGTTTTCGACGATGTCCTGCATCTTGATATCGATTGTGGTGGTTATGTCGTAGCCTCTCATGGCCGGAACGTCGGTCCAGGGCACGATACCGCGGGTGAGAGGTATCTTCTTAGCGATACCCGGCACGCCGTAGAGCAGTGTGTCGAGTGCGCGTTCAAGTCCGGAGATTCCATGGATCTCGCGGCATTCTTTTGTCTCGCCAACACCACCCACACTTCGGCGAGCCATATCGCCGTAGGGGTTCACGCGCCTGAGGCGACTTTCCACCGTCATTCCGTTTCGGTTGGGATTCTTGATGCTGAAAAACGGGAACGTGCGGAGTCGTTGCAGGTCGGAATAAGATATATTGGTGAGCAGCGGGAATGCTCGTGGACGTTTGTTGAACGGTTTTTCGAGCGGAGACAGAATATATTGCTTCCATTCGCCGGGAGTGCGCCGACCGAAGTACAGAGCCAGACTGTCGGCCGCGTCGTCGATGGCATTGCGCAGTGAGTCGGTCATGAAACGTTCGCTGCGGTAGTCAAGGCGTACGGTATAGTAGGTCAGGTTGGTAGCAAGAATGCTGCCGTCGGTGGCAAGAATGTTGCCGCGTTCGGGCAGGATGGTCTCCACTTTCGAAAGCTCCTTGTTTGCCAGTTCATTCCATTTGTCGGCTGAAAGCACTGTGGTGTCGACAAGTTTCCACACCACAACCGCACACGCCAGCAGGATCATTATGGTGATAAGCGTGTAGCGGAAAAGAATGTATCTGCGGTTCTCTTTCTTCATGATTCTGACAGTCAGTCGTGAGTCACACTATAAGGGGGGCGTTCTCTTATTGTCAGCCCGAGACCGAGCGAGTCGACAAGTTCCTGCATTCCGCTCTCGCGGATACGGCTCATGTAGGCTGATCGGATACGTATGCGTTCGGTTTTTACAATCTGGAGTTCACGGTTCAGGGCGCGTATCTCCTCCATTTTTGTCTGAGTATTGTATTTATTGGTTATATACATCAGCAAAAGTACTACTCCTGTGAGTACAAGCAACCAGTTTCTGGCGAAAAGTTCCAGGCTAATGAGCTGACCGTGAAGAATGCGGCTGAAAATGGTGGTTCGCATTGGAGAGGGCAGTTTGTTCGGAAAGAATGTAAGACAATAGATAGAATAGAATGGAGTATCAGGAAAGACGTGCGGAGAGAATGTGTGTTGGAGAGAAGGAGGAGAGATTATGAGGCGGAATCGTCGTCAGAGTTTCCGGCGATTCTCTCGGCTATGCGCAACTTGGCGCTACGCGACCGCGGGTTGGCGAGAATCTCGGCGTCGTCGGGAGTGATAGGGCGCCGTGTGATCAGCTTGAGCGGAGGGTCGAAGCGTCCGAAGAAGTCGGCTTTACGCTCACCCTCGACATTGCCGTATCGCAGGAAATTTTTCACCAGGCGATCTTCGAGCGAATGATACGTAATGATGGCGAGGCGTCCGCCCGGCCTGAGCACTTTGAGCGTCTGGCCGAGGAAAGAGGTGAGGGCGTCGAGCTCACCGTTGACTTCTATCCGCAGGGCCTGAAACATCATCGCGAGATATTTCTTGCGGGCCTGTGCGGGAATGTAGCGTTCGGTGATCTCCATCAGATCGCCGATGGTCTGTGGCGCTTTACCCTGCTCACGGGCGGTCACGATTGCATTTGCAATCTGACGGCCGTTGGGAAGCTCGCCGTAGAGCCTGAATATTTCGGCAAGACGCTCGGGAGTTTCGTTGGCAAGCACCCATGCGGCAGTGTGAATAGCTTTGCGGTTCATGCGCATATCCAGCGGCCCTTCATAGCGGAAAGAGAAGCCGCGCTCGGCTGTGTCGAAATGATGAAACGACACCCCGAGATCCGCAAGAATGCCATCGACACCGGTAACTCCGTAATAGCGAAGGAAATTCGACAGATAGCGGAAGTTGCCATATACCATAGTGAAGCGTGGATCGCTCACAGCTCCGGCCACGGCATCCTCGTCCTGATCGAACGAATATAGATGACCGCCCATGTCGAGATTCAACCGGTCGATAATCGCACGGGAATGGCCGCCGCCACCGTAAGTAGCGTCAACATAGATCCCACCTGGCTTAATATCAAGACCTTCGAGTGCCTGCGGCAACAGAGCCGGAATGTGATAAACTGTGTCGTTATGCTGATCCATAATTGAAAACAACGAAAAAAAGCGTCCGGGCAGCCGGATATTTTCAGGGTGTAAAATTACAATATTTGAAGTTGGTTTGCAAATATAAACTCTGCTTTTTTCAGAATTTGGGAAAGAAGTTATAAAAAGTTATCAACATCTAATCGACAGAAATGTATACATCCATAGAAAGGCTTCCGACAATTCCATGAGGGTATTGTCGGAAGCCTAATAGCTGGTCGATGAATTGCATGTTGCCTATCAGTAGAATATGCGCCACTATCAGAAATCGGTGCAATTCGGATGACGGGAATGAATAGCGAAAATAGTTGTCTACAGACTTATGTCGAAAAAGGGGTGATGATGAAAGTTGACGTATGGCTCATTACGTTTACAAATGCAAATAATTAACACTGAAATCACTCATTTTTGTCAGCTGTGAGGATACGTGTCAGTTCGGCAACACCCTTGGTGGCAGGTTGGGCAATGACATGCACATAGCGAGGCACGGGAGCGGGGCGGGGGTCGATGTAGTAGATGGGTACTCCGGGGCGGACATAGTTCATCAGGCCTGCGGCGGGATAGACGTTGAGACTCGTGCCTATCACCACGAAAACATCCGCTTTTTCAACAAGTTCGGCTGCCGGTTCGAGCATCGGCACGGCTTCCTGAAAGAACACTATGTGTGGTCGGACAGGATCGCCGTATTCATCGCGGGTGTTTACGTCGGTCTGCGAAGTGTAGTCTTTCAGCTTATAAACACGCTCGGGGTGATTGATGGAGCGCACCTTGGTGAGCTCGCCGTGAAGGTGTAGAATGTGGCTGCTACCGGCACGCTCGTGAAGATCGTCTACATTCTGGGTGATCACATAGACTTCAAAATATTTCTCCAATTCAACCAGTCCCAGATGGGCGGCGTTGGGCCTTACTGTGGCAAGCTGGGCCCGGCGCTCATTGTAGAACCGGTGGATCAGGGCAGGATTACGGCGGAAACCGTCGGCTGAAGCCACATCCATAACGGGATACTGCTCCCACAGGCCACCGGCATCGCGGAAAGTAGTAACGCCGCTTTCGGCGCTTATCCCCGCACCTGTCGATACGACCAGTACGGGCTTTTTTGTCTCAGACATAGAATATAGTTTGTAGGTTGGTGAATAATCTGTAGGGTAAACAATGGCAAAGGGATTTTTTCCCTTCGGGCTGCAAAGATAAGACGCCTCGGCCGAAGTTGCGTAAAAAAGATGGTGCAATAACTTTCTGATGTATTTGGTGAACTCATATTTTTTGAGTATGTTTGCAGTAGTGTAATCCCTCAGATTCATGATCATGCCAACATCCAAGTCAAACGATAAGCCCAAGGCCACGAGAGCCCGGAAGACAACAGCGAAGTCGGAAGAGACGACCGCCAAGAAAAAAACGACCTCCACGGTGAAGAAACAGACTGCCGCAGCCGACAAGAAGACGGAGACAGCGGCCAAGAAGAGCACGGCCACCAAAACGGCCACCAAAAAGACAGCTCCGACCGAAACCAAGGATGCGACCAAAATCCCGGCTAAAACTGTCGCAGTCAAAAAAAAGGCTGCCAAGCCCGTGAGCAAGTTGGGTATAGTGCGCAATGATCCCTGGCTGGCTCCATATGCCGGTGCCATAGAGGGACGCCATCAGGATGCGATAAACCGCGAAAAGCAGTTGCTGCGCGGCTCGGCAAAGAGCCTGCGCGACTTTGCAAACGCACACCAGTATTTCGGTCTTCACCGTCAGCCCGACGGCTCGTGGACTTTCAGGGAATGGGCCCCCAATGCCACGCAGATCACCCTTAAAGGCGATTTTTCGGGTTGGCAGGAGCAGGAACGCTACGAGCTTAAGCCAATAGGAGGCGGAGTCTGGGAGCTGAATCTTCCGGCTGATGCCATTTCGCACGGGCAGTATTACAAGATGATGGTGCGCTGGAACGGCGGTGAGGGAGAACGTCTGCCCGCCTACGCCCAGAGAGTGGTGCAGGATCCGGAGACTTACCTGTTCTCGGCTCAGGTCTGGGAACCTGAACAACCGTATAAATGGGAGATAGAGAAGTTCCGCCCGGACACGCGTCCGTTGCTTATATATGAGTGCCATATAGGTATGGCTCAGGAGAAAGAGGGCGTAGGGTCGTATGACGAATTCCGCGAAAAGGTGCTTCCGCGTATTGCCGCCGACGGCTATAACGCCATTCAGATCATGGCTATACAGGAGCATCCTTACTATGGTTCGTTCGGCTATCACGTGTCGAGCTTCTTTGCGGCATCGAGCCGCTTCGGTACACCCGAGGAACTGAAGCGACTGGTCGACGCTGCTCATGAACTGGGAATAGCCGTGATAATGGATATAGTGCACAGCCATGCCGTGAAGAACGAAGTGGAGGGTCTCGGGCGTCTTGACGGTTCGACCGACCTGTATTTCTACGGCGACGGACGTCGCGAACACCCGGCATGGGATTCACTCTGCTTCGATTATGGAAAGACCGAGGTGCTTCATTTCCTGCTGTCGAACTGCAAATACTGGCTTGATGAATACCACTTTGACGGCTTCAGATTTGACGGCGTGACATCGATGCTATACTGGAATCACGGTCTCGGCCAGGATTTCGGGAGCTACGGTGACTATTATAATGGCAACCAGAACCTTGATGCGATAGTGTATCTGACACTTGCCAACAAGCTGATACACCAGATAAATTCCTCGGCCATCACCATAGCTGAGGAGATGAGCGGTATGCCCGGTCTGGCCGTTCCGTTCAAATATGGCGGTATAGGATTCGACTACCGCATGGCGATGGGCATACCTGACTACTGGATCAAAACACTGAAGGAGCGCAAGGATGAAGACTGGCATCCGACAAGCATATTCTGGGAGCTGACAAACCGCCGCTCGGATGAGAAGACCGTTAGCTATGTGGAGAGTCACGATCAGGCGCTTGTGGGTGACAAGACTGTGATATTCCGATTGATAGATGACCAGATGTACTGGCACATGATGAAGGAAGACGACAACATGGCCGTTGCCCGCGGCATAGCCCTTCACAAGATGATACGCCTCGTGACGGCTTCGACCATCAACGGCGGTTATTTAAACTTCATGGGTAACGAGTTCGGCCATCCGGAGTGGATCGACTTTCCCCGCGAGGGCAACGGCTGGAGCTATAAATATGCGCGCAGGCAGTGGAGCCTTGTTGACAGCCCAACACTGAAATACGTGTGGCTCAACGATTTCGATAATGCAATGATCTCGCTGATCTCGAGTGTGTATGACTTTCAGGCCCTGCCGGTGCACAAACTGTGGGAAAAAGATGACGATCAGGTGCTTGCATTCGGCCGCGGAGATCTCGTGTTCGTGTTCAACTTCAGTCCGACCCACAGTTATTCGGATTACGGTATCCTGACTCCTCCGGGCGAATATTCGGTTGTGCTCGACACCGACGATCCGCACTTCGGCGGATATGGCAACGTTGATGACAGCGTGAGCCACTTCACTAAGCCCGATCCACTATACACCCCTCACGGAGTGGCATGGCTCAATCTGTATCTGCCCGCACGGTCGGCACAGGTGCTCAGGATGAAGCGACGCCCCGGCAAGACATCGAAACGCTGAGGCAAAAACATACAAAATTTTATAAAAAAGGGGTGGCAACAGGCTGTTTTGGCCAAGTATGCCGCCCCTTTTTGGCTAATTAAAATATTTCAGCTATATTTGCGAGATAATTTACGGGAACTCATATCCTGTTCTTACCGACACGAGTCGCCGCATGAGAGTAAAAATCCATAGAGAAGGAACCAACATACTGATCATACTCTTTATGATTCTGGGTGTGATCAATGCATCGGCCTGGATGTTCATACGTCCGGTCGAGGTGCCTGTTGCGTTCTCGCTTGTGTCGGGCGTGGTCTACTTTCTGGTCGTGAACTTTTTCCGCTCGCCACGTCGTCATTACACCGGTCCGACCAAGGATATGGTTCTATCGTCGGTCGATGGAACCGTGGTCGCTCTCGAGGAGACCTATGAGGAGGAGTGTCTGAAACGCAGGGTCATACAGCTTTCGGTGTTCATGTCGATACTGAATGTGCACGCCAACTGGTTTCCTGTAGATGGCAAAGTGCTGATGGTGAGGCATCACCGCGGTCGCTTCATGGGCGCCTACCTGCCTAAATCGAGCACTGAGAACGAGCGGAGCACCATACTGATCCGCGCCGAAAACGGTCAGGAGATACTCGTCAGGCAGATAGCAGGAGCAGTTGCACGGAGAATCGTGACCTATGCGGCTCCGGGCGACGATGCGTCGATAGCCGACCATCTCGGCTTCATAAAGTTCGGGTCGCGTGTGGACATATATCTTCCTCTTGATACGGAAATACTCGTGAAAATAGGCGACAAGACTACTGGCGGCATAACGCCGGTGGCACGCCTGAAAAGATTTGACTAAAAATCGAAGATGATCAACATAAAATCGCATATACCCAACACAATTACCTGTCTGAACCTGATCAGCGGAGCGTGCGCGAGCGTGCTGGCACTTTCCGGCCCGTCGCAGCTTGCGTGCGGACTCACCGGATGGGAGTGGGCTTTTATCGCTATCGCGGCTGCAGCGGTTTTTGATTTCGCCGACGGCGCAATGGCGCGTCTGCTGCATGCCTACAGCGAACTGGGCAAGCAACTCGACTCGCTGTCGGATCTGGTGAGCTTCGGACTGGCACCGACACTGTTGATGTTCAGTGTGATGATGAATGCAACGGGCCATCTGAACGTGTGGTGCTTCGTGCCTCTTATCATTTTGGTGTGCGGTGCCATAAGGCTCGGAAAATTCAATATCGACACGCGACAGACAAAATCGTTCATTGGTCTGCCTATTCCGGCCAACGCCATTTTTTGCATAGGTCTGACCGGATGGGTCACCAGCTACGGCTATCCGCCGCAGTGGGTACTGGCCGTGATCATAGCACTGGAGGCACTGCTGATGGTGAGCAGTATAAGAATGTTCTCGCTAAAATTCGCCAATTTCGACTGGCGCGAGAATTTCAGACGATACCTGATCATAGTTGCTGCGATACTGTTTGTGATAACAAACGGGGTGTCGGGCCTGGCATGGACGATACTGCTCTATATCCTGATTTCGTCGACTGGACGGAAGGAGTGAGCCCGGCTCCACACACATGCCTAACGGGGCCAAAGATAGCGCACGAAACAGCGCGAGGCCCGGAAGTTTAATCTTTAAAACACACTGACTGATGCTGTTTTTCCTCTTTATCCTCGTGATATTGTTCATATTGATCGGGCTGCCCGCACTACGCGCGGCGCGCCGTATCAATGCGTTCAGAAACCAGATGAACGAAATGGCTTCGCGCGCCCGTCAGGCTTACGGCCAAGCGGCCGGCGCATACGGAGGCCAACGTGATAATCGCACACAACCCGCACGCAAAAAGCGCATCGGCGCCGATGTGGGGGAGTATGTTGAGTGGGAAGATATTGAAGTGACTGCCGAGAGCCGCACCTATTCGCCCTATACCGGCGAAGTGGAGGAGCAGGTGACCGATGCAGAATGGGAGGAGGTTCGCTCATGAGCTATATGCCGGAACTTTTCGAGTTCTTCGAGGAGCTGTCGCATAACAACTGCAAAGATTGGCTCGACAAAAACCGCGACCGATACCACCGTCTGCGAGATCTGTGGCTTGCTGATGTTGACAGGCTGATAGAAGCGGCGTCGCAATGGGAACCGGCCCTGAAGGGGACAACAGCTCGCGAGGCCGCCTACAGATTTCACCGTGACATTAGATTCTCGCCCGACAAATCACCTTACAAGTTGTTTTTTTCGGCTGCTTTCGGTCCTTTCGGAAAGAAATCGGAGCATGCGGGATATTATTTAGACACCGGACTGCCCGCGCTCTACGACTCGGGACTCTATGCCGGGGTATGGTGTCCGTCGGCACCAGTTTTACGCAAGCTGCGCCATGCCATAGTCGACAATATCGAGGAGTTCGAGGAGATTCTTGCCGACAAGAAGCTCAATAAACTCTTTCCGGGCTGGGTCGGCGAGGAACTTAAAACTATTCCCAAGGGCTGGGAGCGCGACCATCCGCAGGCTGAACTGCTCAAGCGGAAGGATTATGGGAAATACATGAAATGCACTCCGGAATGGTTCAAGAACCCAGACTGGCCCCTGCGGGCATCGGACGCCATGAGCGTGACCAAACCGCTCGTTGACTTTCTCAACTATTCGATTGATGAGTGAGGAAGCCTGAAAAAGCGTGCGGCGGGTTTGAATAGTGAGCATTTGTTTGTAACTTTGTAGCGGCAACCGGATAACCGGGAGCCGCTTGTTTTTAAGCCAGGTAATCAAAAATGTTAAGCACTATAGTTTGGAACGTAGACCCGGTGCTGTTTACGGCGGGACCGATCACAGTGAGATGGTATGGCCTGATGTTCGCCATAGGATTCCTTGTGGGCTACGAGCTTGTGTCGAGAATGTACAAGCATGAGGGAGCCCCAGAAAAGTGGCTACCTGTCCTGCTGATATATGTGGTTATTGCAACCATAGTCGGAGCCCGTCTGGGGCACGTGTTCTTCTACGAATGGGAGTATTACAGTCAGCACCCGCTTGAAATTCTGAAGATATGGGAAGGCGGCCTTGCAAGCCACGGCGGCACTATAGCCATCATACTGGCTGTGATACTATATTCGATATTCGTCACCAAAAAATCACCGCTGTGGACGTTTGACAAGCTTGTGATAGCGATAGCACTTGTGGGCGGTCTGATAAGGCTCGGTAATCTGATGAACAGCGAGATATATGGCTGCGCCACAGACCTGCCGTGGGGATTCATGTTTATCCGTTCGCGTGAGTGGCATCAGCTATACGAGGGTCAACCGGTTCATCCGACGCAGATCTACGAGGCCCTGTGCTATTTCGGTCTGTTCGCACTACTGATGTGGATGTATTGGAAGAAGAATGCCGAGGAGCGGCCGGGGCTGATACTCGGGGTGTTCTTTATCGGAATTTTCCTTCCGCGCTTCATCATCGAGTTCATAAAGAACGACCAGGTGGCTTTCGAGGCTGATATGGTGCTGAATATGGGTCAGCTTCTGAGCATACCGTTTATACTTTTGGGCGTGGGACTCGTGATTTACGCGATGCTCCGTCCGAGGCAGAAATTCAATTTCCCGAACCGCTATGCAGATGAATGAATTTGAGGTAGAAAATATGCCTCGCGTCGTGTTCCTGAGCGGAATAGATACTGATGCCGGCAAAACATATATGACAGCGTGGCTTCTGAACGAGCTTGAACGGGCAGGGCGGAGAGCTATTTCACAGAAATTCGTACAGACCGGATGCACGGGCAGTTCGGAGGATATAGAGGCGCACCGCAGGCTCACCGGAAAGTTACCGGAACCGCGCGACCTTGACGGCACTACCGCCCCCGTGATATTCGCATATCCGGCATCGGCCCAGCTTGCGGCCAGGCTTGCGGGCCGGGAGATTGACGTGGAGGCTATCGACCGCTCGACGGCAATCCTGTCGGAAGAATATGACAACGTGATAATCGAGGGTGCCGGAGGCCTGATGGTACCGCTCACGGATGATTTTCTGACCATCGACTATATATCGACCAGAAAGCTACCGGTGGTGCTGGTCACAAACGGTATACTCGGATCGATCAATCATACCATACTGTCGCTTGAGGCGCTGGCCGCAAGGGGCATAGAGGTGAGTCTTGTAATGTATAACAGTCACTTCGACGATCCGGACGACAGGAAAATACCTGACGATACGAAGGGATTCATAGCCAGATATCTGGCAAAGCATTTTCCTGAGACCAGTATGGTCATAGTGCCGACGCTGGACGCCGACACACTGAAGTGGAACCAAAACAGCGACAGAGATGGGGGTAAGTGAGGAGGAATATGTGATCTCGCTGAGCAAGGATGAGCTTGCCAAGATGCCTACGATGGTGTATGAGGGCGAGATCAGGGTAGTGGATCATGCGGAGAATATCGCTGAGGCGCTTGAGTACCTGAGGCGTGAGCCGCTGGTGGGATTCGACACCGAGACCAAACCATCGTTCAAGAAGGGGCAGACGCACAATGTGGCACTGATGCAGGTGTCAGGCGGCCAGAGATGCTATCTGTTCAGGATAAACCGCATCGGGTTGACAGACGAGCTCCTGGAGTGGCTCGGCGATGAAAACTGCCAGAAGGTTGGACTGTCGCTGAAAGATGATTTCCATGGTCTGCACAAGATCAAGGAGTTTGAGCCTCGGGGATTCGTTGAACTGCAGAGCCTTGTGAAGGAATATCACATAGCGGATTCGAGTCTACAGAAAATCTACGGAATAGTTTTCGGCCAGCGAATAAGCAAGGGACAGCGCCTGTCGAACTGGGAGGCAGATGAGCTCGGCAGCGGTCAGCAGGCATACGCAGCACTCGATGCCAAGGCCTGTCTTGACATATATAAAAGTCTGAAAGACGGAAGTTTCCGCCCGGAAGAAAGCAAATACAGAATTACGGAACAGCCTGAGGGGTAAGGGGTATCGGCCGGGCCGGTTATTTTTCACCGGTGTTGTCGAGCAGACTCTTGAAAAGGTCGATATACTGGCCTGCGATAGCTGACGAGCTGAAGCGCTCGCGCACGCTTTCGTTCAGCGCCTGACGATCAACGTCCTGCTGCAAAGCCCATTCAATGCCCTCGGCTATGCTTTCGGGATCTTTGTAGCGGGCAATGTAGCCGTCTTTCAGGTGGGTGACAATATCTGACTGACCTCCGCGACCGAACGTCACCGGCAGGCAACCTGTGGCCTGTCCTTCGGCAAGAGTCGTAGGCAGGGTCTCGTAGAGCGATGTCGAGAGCACCACTTTGGCTGAGGTGTAGATGTCGCGCATCATGTTTGGATCGTTCACCCGGCCCAGCCGATAGTAGTCGATTTTGAGATTGTCGAGGGCATGTGGATCGGCAAGAGCACCAACAAACAGAACTGTTATTGTTTTGGCCAGTTCGGGCTTGTTGCTGGCAATGTAGTTGAGGGCATCGATGGCATAGTGAAGACCCTTGATAGGATCGTCGAGGCGGGCGGCACACATGACGATCTTGTTGGGACGGTTTCCGGTGTCGATGTAGCGGACACGCCCCAAAGCGTCGGGCGCGAAGTAGTCGGCGGGGAAAGGATTGTGGATCACCTCGATTTGTTTTGACGACAGGAGGCGACTCTCGTGGCATCTCTCGGCAAGCCAGTTGCTCACGGCCACGAAGGTGATGGGAATGCGCGAGAAGAGCTCCATCTTGCGTTTCCAGATCTTGGATGAGAGGTCTTTTTCGCGGCCAAGCAACCACTGGCAGTTGCCGCAATTGTGGCGATAGCCACGGCATTCGTAGCTATGGTGGCAGATTCCGGTGAGACACCACATGTCGTGCATAGTCCACACGATAGGTTTGCCGAGGCGGCCAAGACGGTCGAGCCCTTTCAGCGACAGGAGTCCCTGATTGATCCATCCGAGAGCGATTATATCGGCTTCTTTCACCCACGGATGACGGTGCAGAGGCAATCCGGTGGTCGCTGTCGAAACTTTGAAAAGATTCTCACGTCTCATGCCGTTTCTGAGCCAGATGCCCAATCGTTCGGAAAGGAAGTTGGCACCCCGGATAAAACGGGTTCCGGCCGAGGCCACATTTGGATCGTCGGTCAGGCGTGTGTAGACAATCATCCGGGCATCGATGCCAGCACGGCGGAGGGCATGCATAAGACGATAGGTCACCACCCCGGCACCGCCGAGGACGTCGCTGTGGCTGATGAATACAACTTTGAGGGGACGGTCGGTTGACATAGGGCTCAGATCAGTGAGATAGTTTCTTTGAAGTTTCGATAATTTCAATTTTCTGTAGGCCGAGGCGAGCTTTCAGATACTCGGCAAAACGTTCGGATTCTTCTTTATCCATCGGTTTGGTGAGACTGACGAGCGCAACGCTGACAGTGTCGGAACGGAGATTGTGTTTGCCGGAAAGGGAATGAATGTCGGCGAAAATAGCCGGACCCACGGAAAGATCACGTACGTGAGGGAAGAGCACTTTTATTTCGGGTGCCAGCTCGATGCCGCCGCTCTGGTGCTTTTTCCAAAGGGTGATTACGGATTTGAGAGAGTCGATGGTGTGCTGCTGGCGGCTGATAGTGGCTCCGGTGATCTGGTAGATCTCGCGCAGATTGCTGTCGTCGGTGCGCTGTACGGCGGTCTCATGGGCAGCAGCCTCGCCCTGAAGGATAAGGATGCGCGTGTTCTCGATACCGTAGAAGCGAAGCCGTGATTCGAGAGCCGACTCAAGAGAGTCGGTGGGAAGGACTTTGCCTATCAGAGTCAACTGGAGAAAACGCTCACCATCGCGCTCGAACAGTTGGCGGGAGAGCACCTGAGTTCCGTTGAAATGACACTCGGTGTTCACAAACCGGTCGATCTCGACATTCAGTTTGTTTTCCCGCAACATATTGTAGGTAAGATATACTGCGGGGAGCATAGTGAGGATAGCCAGCGAATAGACAATCTTCATGACTTTGCCGGCACGGTCGGATTGTTCGGTAACGGCAGGCTTGAATTTGAGAAGCTTGACTCCGATGAACGTTGCAAAAGCTATGTAGATTGAATTGATGACGAACAGATATCCGGCACCGAAAAAGAAGTTTAGCTGCCAAGTAGCGATTCCATAGCCGGCGGTGCAGAGAGGGGGCATGAGGGCGGTGGCGATTGCGACGCCCGGAATCACGTTGCCCTTGTTGGACGAGGCAATGGCGACAATGCCTGCGCCTCCGCCAACGAAGCCGATCAGAACATCGTAGATGGTCGGGGATGTGCGGGCCAGAAGCTCGGAGTGCTGTTCGTTGACGGGAGAGATAAGGAAATAGATAGTCGAGGCGATCACCGAGAAGGCGGATGCCATCAGGAGATTGCGCAGGCTGCGTTTGATGAGATCGAAGTCGTGGATACCCACACCGAGCCCTATGCCGATGATCGGCCCCATTAGCGGGGAAATGAGCATGGCACCAATAATTACCGCCGTCGAATTGACGTTGAGTCCAAGCGAGGCTATGAGAATGGCAAGAATGAGAATGACAATGTTGGTTCCTTTGAAAGAAACTCCCTCGCGGATAGAATGCTCGGCTTCCTGCTGGGGAATGAGCTGACCGGAAAGAGAAAAGTAGTTGACAAAGAAACCTGAGAGTCGATTGGCGAAATTAGAATCCATATTACTGATCAGGGAACGTAGTTCCGACAACTATGTCGCTAATTTCGTAAGAAAAAATGAAATGTGCAAATGAATGAATAAAGAAATTAACATTTTATGCACTTTAGGGGCATGTGCGCAGTATCGGGGGCGCAAGGAGCAGTAATTTTGTGGTGAAAACCGAATGAAGCAACGGGTATCTCTCTGAGGGGCGACGTCTCAGCGCCGGGCAGCGGATCAGCGGCGCGGGATGAAAGTCCGGATCGACAGATGCTCAATGCGGGCTACGGCGAAGAGGAAGATGACGAGGATGACGGTGCGGATACCCATGTCGATCCATTCATTGCCGGTGGCGATGAGCAGACTCAGACCATAGAGCAGCATGGTTGAGATGAAGTAGGCTACGAGGCGTGCGGTAGGGTAGGGAATGGGATGCTTCACTCGACCGACGGCCCACGACGCAACCATCATGACGCCGTAGCAACAGAGCGAGGCGATAGCACAACCCATATAACCCATGCGTGGAACGAGGAGGAAGTTGAGCGAGAGAGTGACCACGAGACCAAGCAGCGAGAACCACGTGCCCCAGACGGTTTTGTCGGTGATCTTGTACCAGAGCGAGAGATTGAAGAAGACCCCAAAGAAAAATTCGGCAATCATGACTATCGGTACCACTTTGAGGCCAGAATAATAGTCGGGGGCGATGAGATGCCTGATAATCGGGAGATAGAACATCACAGCGAGGAAAATGATCATCGAGAATATCACGAAGTATTTCATAGCCTCGCTGTAGGCATGGAGTTTTGAGGCTCCTTTCTGTTTGTTCTGGGCAAAGATGAAGGGTTCGTAGGCAAAGCGGAACGCCTGGATGAACATCACCATCACGATGGCAATCTTCTGGTTGGCACCATAGATACCGACCTCGGCCATGGCCTCGGCCTTGTCGGCAACAAGCTGAGGCAACAGAATCTTGTCGATAGTCTGGTTCATGATACCTGCGATGCCGAGGATGAGGAGCGGGAAACTATAGACTACCATCTCGCGCCACAGCTGGAGATTGAAGCGCCAACGGAAGCCACGGAGATCGGGAATGAGCAGGAGCATCACGACCACAGAGCTGATGAAATTGGACAGGAAGACGTAGCCCACGCCGTAGCTCATGTCGAACCAGGTCATCATATCGGGAAACTGTTTCTGAAGCCAGGGACATAGAAGCAGGAAGAAGAGGTTGGAACCTATGTTGAGGGCTATGCTGACAAGCTTGAGCGAGGCGAACCGCAACGGGCGGTGACGATAGCGGAGGTAGCAGAACGGAATGGCCGTGAATGCATCGAGGGCAAGCACGGCGGCCATCAGCCAGATGTAGCTGGGGTGGCCGGCACAATGAAGGGCGTCGCTGACCTGGGGTAGAAAGCACATCACACCGATGAAGAACACCGACGATGTGACAGCCAGCGAGATAAGAGTGGTGGAGTAGACTTCGAGCGGATCCTTGTAGCGGTCGTGATTGGCGAAGCGGAAGAAGCCCGTCTCCATGCCGTAGATCAGGATCAGGAGCACAAGGGCCGTGATGGCATAGATGTAGGTCACCACGCCATACTGTGACTCGGAGAAAATGTTGGTGTAGAGCGGCACAAGGAGCCAGTTGAGGAACCGGCCCACGATGCTGCTGAGACCGTAGACCATAGTGTCTTTGGCCAAGCTCTTGATAGCGCCCATAGAGTTATGTCGGGGTTAGAAGGGGAGTGAATGTCAGAAAAGAGAGTCGGAGTCGGGGATCATCCTCTGGCCGAGATGACGATAGGCAAGTTCGGTCACCTCGCGGCCACGGGGAGTTCGGTTGATGAAGCCTTCCTTGATGAGATAAGGTTCGTAGACCTCCTCGACTGTGCCGGGATCTTCGCCAAGGGCAGTGGCGATGGTCGAGATTCCGACCGGACCGCCGTGAAACTTGGTGATAATGGTGCGGAGAATCTTGTTGTCGACCTCGTCGAGGCCGTAGCGGTCGATCTTGAGTGCCTCGAGGGCATAGCGGGCAATCTCGATGTCGATGTCGCCGGAGCCTTTTACCTGGGCGAAATCGCGCACACGGCGCAGCAGGGAGTTGCTGATTCGGGGGGTACCTCTGGAGCGCATCGCAATCTCGTGGGCAGCCTCACCGCTGCATTTCACCCCGAGCAGCGCCGCCGATCGGAGAATGATGCGCTCAAGTTGCTCGTGGTCGTAGTATTCGAGGGAACAGTTGATGCCGAAGCGAGCCCTCATCGGCTTGGTGAGAAGGCCGCTGCGGGTTGTTGCACCGATCAGGGTGAATGGTGACAGCGACAGCTGGACTGATCGAGCACCGGGCCCTTTGTCGATCATTATGTCGATACGGTAGTCTTCCATGGCGGGGTAAAGGTATTCCTCGACCACGGGACTGAGTCGGTGGATCTCGTCGATGAAAAGCACATCGTTGGCTTCGAGCGAGGTGAGAATACCGGCCAGATCGCCCGGCTTGTCAAGCACGGGGCCACTCGTGACTTTAAATCCTACACCGAGTTCGTTGGCAATGATATTGCTCAGAGTGGTCTTCCCGAGACCCGGAGGTCCGAAAAGGAGAGTGTGGTCGAGCGGCTCGCCGCGCATGCGGGCGGCGGCGACGAATACCTTGAGGTTTTCGACAACCTTGTCCTGACCTCGAAACGCCTCGAAGCGTCCCGGGCGCAGGGCACGGTCCTGATCGCGGTCGGAGCGACCGGCCTCACGAATGTCATATCCTTCCTGCATCGGCAGTATGAGAGTGTTGTTTAGGGAAACAGATTGCTGTGGATAAAACTGACTGATTAATTTGTCCGGGCCAGAGCGAGATCAATCTTCCGGAGGATCATGGCCGGAGTGATGTGGGTCAGGCAGCCGTAAGGCTCGCCGGGCTGACGGCACGGACGGTTGCCGAACACCGAACAGGGACGGCACGGCAGGTCGACCTGGACACGGAGATCTTCGCGGGCCATAGGCGCGGCAAAACCGGCATAGGGATGGGTAGCGCCCCAGACACTCACCACGGGCACCCCGGCAAGGGAGGCCATGTGCATGTTGCCGGAATCCATGGCAACCATAAGGTCGAGCGAGCGCATGAACTTGAGTTCGCCGTCAAGACCAAGACCGAGAGATGGCATCGACACGACATGTGCCGGGTCTTTGGCCGCCCAACTGTCGAGGAGGGCCTGCTCATTGCCTGGCGCGCCGAACAGAAAGATCCTGTAACCTTTGCTGATGAGGCTGTCGACAACCTTCTCCATTAGCCCGGTGGGGTAGATCTTACCGGGATGAGCGGCAAACGGGGCTATACCTATGGCGGGTACTGCTCCGGGCCCGGAAGCGCGAGTCTCCGGCGAAATGATCTCGCCCGAGAGGTTGTAGCCGAGGCGGGCGAAAACCCGGGCATAGCGTTCGACAGTGGTGAGCAGTGGCTTGCCGAAAGCATCGGCTCCCTTGCTGACAAGCAGCTTCTTCAGACGGCGGTCTTTCTGAATCACGGCCGAGGGCACATGGCGTAAAGCCGCGACAAGACCAACAGCACGCGAGCGGATCACGTCGTGAAGATCGGCAAAGGCCGTGGGGCGGTAGTTGGCGAAGAGCCGCAAGGCAAGCCTGACGACACCGACAACATTACTGGCTTCTTTCTTCAGATCCCACTCGACAATGGTGAGATTGGAAGGTGGATCGAGAAAAAGGCGTCCGAAACCTGTGCGGGTCACAAATACAAACTTTGTGTCGGGATACTCCCGGCAGACAGCACAGATCACCGGCACGGCAATGAGCACATCGCCCATAGCCGAGAAACGGATGGCAACGACAACGGGCGTGCGGGCGGATGATTTATTATCGCGCAGCGCCATAGAGAACCGGGTTCGTGGCCGGGTCGTTGTACATTTTCATCTGGCGGTAGACCTTCATGTATTTTCTGCCGGCCTCGATATCGGCAAGCAGGGTGTCGATAGCAGTGGTGAGATCCTCGCGCTGGACGAGGAGAGTGCGGAGTTTGTTGCGGCACTTTTCGATATGGTCGGGAGATGCGTCCTGGCGGTTGACCTCGACATCCATGTGATAGATCTTGAGGGCAAGGATCGAAAGGCGGTCAAGGGCCCACGCAGGGCTCTCGGTATTGATCGCCGCATCGGGTAGCACGGTGACACCGCTGTATTTGTCAAGGAAATAAGAGTCGATCTGCTCAACCATATCTGTGCGGTCCTGATTGGACTTGTCGATACGACGCTTGAGGGCAAGCGCTTCGACCGGATCGATCTCAGGATCGCGGATTAGGTCTTCGAGATGCCACTGAACGGCATCAATCCAGTTTTTGTGGAAAAGCGTGTGCTCGATCGTGCCGGGCTGGTAGGGATTATTGATGGGGGCGTCGACGTCGTCGGTCTGATGGTAAAGAACGGTAGTGTTCCAGAATATACGGTTACACTTTTCGGCAAAATCCATAGAATTGATCGGTAAAAAGTTGTTAACCCTGACTATAAGACGGGAGGTCTAAGAATCAGGCGCTTAAAAATGTGGGCAGCCCAGAGGAGGCGTAAGTGAATCCGTGGAGCCGGATAGGAAGATGTTTGGGAACGGCTAAAAACCGGATAGTCTCCGATAACTACGCCATTCGATTTCAATGCTCTTACGCCTTGAGAGATGCAGCCGGGTACAAAGTTAGTAAATTTCTCTCCTTTATCAAGATTTTCGCCTTGAAATTTCCGGGCGCCGTTTCCCGGCAATCTTTCTATGAATAGAGTTGTCCGCTCACGGGATAGCTTCTGTGGTGTGATTTAACAGTAGTGGGATAGTTTTCTACTGTTCTGTTTGTGCGTTGGTTTACTCACAGTGTGTAAACTGAGGTGTATTGATAAAGAAAAAAGCAGCACATTGCTGTAACTGCTTGGTTTTGGCAATTTTGCTATTTTTCTCGTAAATGCAATAGTCACCGGCTTAACGATCCTTAAAATGAACCTGTTAGAGTAATAATTAGGACGGAATCTCGCCACTGTCGCTAGTTTTGCAATTTATTAGGCCTAAATTTGTCCTAAGTTAATTTATTTGTATGAAATTTATTAAGTCAAGAAGTAAGATGAAAATGGTCAAAGAGTGTTTAATTTGTCCTAAGTTTTGAGCTCTATTAGACTACTTTTGTCCTAAGTTAAGCAATACCTAACATTATTAGTTGCACCCTCCGATATAACTAAATGGCTTTCAACCAAAGTCATCAATATTCTTTGAATTGATTTATAAGATATTTCCTCTCGAATTCGGACATTAATATCCTTTATGGATGTCGGTCCGTAGAGTTTGAGGTCTTCCAAGATAAGCTCACGAAGCCTATGGGGCTCAATCCGTTTCAGCGTGGTCTTGCCTTTGAAGTCGCTGTCGCGCAGTAGTTGGGGATTGACGCGATATTCAACGCCTCTTGTNTTTGCATCATTGGTTTCTACAACCCCTATCCTCGAACTCCNAGAGGNGCAACGGCTATTGCATAACAATCGCANGCGAACACTTNGATTNATGAATGATGCCGTCAGTANCGTTNCGCANGACTACACTATCACAGACCGCATCATCATAGTTTAAGGGAGAGCTAAACACCGAGTGACTGCCGGCTTTTGCAGGTTGCTCCGCGAACTTCTCTGTACCAGCCTGAGCCTTTCAGCCACTCCGGGTTCATAACGCCCTCTCCATTTCAATTTCTTTCAGAACCGTTGCGTCACTCTCCGTTTATCACTGTCTCGCTTTTCCGGGACTGGACGGTACCATTTTTTAGGGAATCCAGTAATACATTGGTTTCTTTCTGTGGTCAGTAACCCATTCATCAAATTCTATCATATTTGATATTCTATCAGCAATCACTGCCTCATAATATTCTACGCCATGATAGTCTTTGTCAGAAGGGATCTCAAATTTTAGTTTAAGAATGGTATCTTTCTGATTTGGAGTCATTATTTCCAATATCCTGTCAGCCATTCTCTCGAAATAGCCATCATACTCAGTTCCATCCTCTATATGAATCACATCAAACTGCCAAATCTCTTCCTCATATTTATAGAAGATGTGCCAAGTCATGCAGTATTCTTCCGTATGGAGTCCATTGATACATTTAATTTCGGTTACATCCGGTAGTTTAGCTATTTGAGCCATAATAGCAAAACTGCTTTCTTCTGTTATTCTTTTTGAATAGACATGTAAATCAATGTCTCTATGAGAGCCTAACGGGTGGGAGGTTTTTCTACTATACAAAAATCCGCAATTTAGAGTCCCCTCAGGTATAAATTTTTGCGATTATAGCCGAAGAAATGACAAATAAATGCGATTATAGCAATAACAAAGCGACGGGAAGAGTGGCGACGGCCATAATGACATAGGCATATGGTTGGATATTGATAATTCTTTGATTCGACCCGGTGTTATCTTAGTTTATGAATTGCAATGTCACGGCAAAGGTCGATTCTGACTGGTCAATATTAATGGCTTTACCTTTCAGGAAATACTGTTGGCGTAGATTGCGAAGCCCCATCCGGTTGCCTTTGACATTCTGTCGGGGCTGATAATTGTTTGACACTGTAATTGTATTGCCTGAAGAGG
>JAAVDO010000012.1 GCA_014801735.1 Bacteroides sp.
GGGTGGAAGGTGGTTCCACGCGGATAGTCGACGCGCGATGAGGCTCCGGTGAGTGTGCGCTGCGGGTGGATTATCGCAGCCAGGGCACGGGCATCGCGGCGCGAACGGGCTACGACGGCTGTGCGGTGGCCGGGATGGATGCGGCAACCGAGCCAGCGCAGATAGTGTGCGAGCAAGGCATGCAGCGACATCCACGGGGTGGATAATGCCGGGCTGTCGCTGATGAATGCGCGCACGCAGTGTCTGGACTGGCGCTGATGCTCAAGGTCGCGGATAAGGCGGGTCTGCGCCCCGCTAAGAGGGAGGCGCAGGAACCGCGCGAAGTCGCGCGCATAGTTGAGCTGTGGTAACCGGATAAGTCTCATCAATATTTTGTTCAGCGGCAAAGATAACGGATCTTGCGGCTGAGGGGGTGGGCAGATGACCCTAACGGTGCGGCCTTTCGGGGACGCTATACACTATCAGCCAAAATATGGGATAATGCAATTACCAGATAACCTATTACTATAATTATCACATAACGTGTCTATGAAGAAAGAAATAAATAAATACCAAAGTTGATATGACTCTACACAAACAGATGATTGAAAAAGGAAATGCCTACTTCAATGGTTATCTCAAAGTGCCGATCCGGTGTACCTCCTAGAATATTCATAGGATGCTTCGACGTCAGAACCATCGGAAATGTATCCTATGAAGGACGGCATGGGGAATGAGCATGCCAATACAAAATCATTCTTATAATGGAGATCCCATTAACCATATTCAGAAAACTATCAATAGCATAAAACAGGATAATGATGTCACAAATCGTGACAATTTCGTAATAACGTCAACTATGTGGAATAACGCTTGTTTATCAATAAAAATAATTATGAATACAGAAGAATTAAGGGATTACTGTCTCTCACTGCCGAATGCAGTGGAGAATCAGCCTTGGACTGAACCTCAATACCAGATGTTGGTTACATTTAAGGTCGGAGGAAAATGGTTTTGTCTCCTTGCCCCCGATAAAAGGTTTATCAATGTAAAATGTTCACCTGAAGTAATCGCAGAGATGCAATCGAAATATGATGGGTATTTCCCGCATGGCATATGAACAAGGAGCATTGGTTCGGCTTCAGACTTGAATCTGACATACTTGACAGCTAAATTAAAGACCTTGTTCGACAAGGATATAGACCGATTATTGACCACTTTACCGCAAAAGAAGGGGAAAAGCTCGGAATCTGAGGACATTCGGTGCCGTAATATTATCCATACAAAAAACAATTCAACCAAAGAAAAACAAATTTATTTCGCTTTACAACAAATCATTTATCGCACTATAAATAAGCGCTATTCTAAAAAATCGGCTCGAGATTGTGTCTTATCAACAGTTAGAATCCGTTTTCGATGGACCATCAGAGCGCTCGCCGGGCATGGAGATCCGGCGAGCGCTTATGCGGTCGGGTGGATGTTGATGGGGAAGGGGCGGGTGCTGATCGCAATGCGATGGAGGAGAGCCTCGATGTCACGAGATTATTTCGGCGGGATTTTCAATCAGGATAGGTTCGCGTCCCAGCAAGCGGAAGAGATCATTGTTTGAAATTGCAATGAATCCACAGGGGTCGCCGTCGGTAATGACAATTTTTTCTCTGGCAGCGACGTCGCGGTCCATGACAAATGTTACGTCGGATGCCTGGGAACGCAAAAGACCAAATGGTGTGGCCGCTCCATGTTTTGTTCCAAGCAGCTGCATCATCAGGTCCTCGTCGGCAAACGAGACGCGGGGTATTTGCAGAGATGCTCCGAATTCCTTGGTGATAAAAGGTTTGCGGGCATGTGTCACGTACAGCCAGAATTTGTTTTTCTGTCGGTTGGTCAACAGGATTGTCTTGACGGTAAGGATTCCGAAAGCTTTGTCAATATTCAGACAATCGTCCATTGATATGCCGGGATCACTCTCGATTCTTGTATATGCAATACCGGACTCATCGAGACGTGTGTAAATCATTTTCTGAGTCTCGGTCCGGAACTCCTTCGGAGCTCCAGTCATAATTTCGCTGGTGTAGAATGTCTTGTCGCTCATTAAAGTTATATGTTTGAAGCTGGTTCAAAAGCAGGAAAACCAACTGGACTCAGGAACGAATAGAGATCTATATCAATGCATCAGTATCGTGGGGAATACACTTACGTTCCCGGCCCAAGGTAGATGAATGCTGCGGGTCTATAAAACAAAAGAGAGGATCACATGATCCTCTCCTGGGGTGAGTATGGGGATTCGAACCCTAGACCTTCGGAACCACAATCCGACGTTCTAACCAACTGAACTATACTCACCATGTTGGTCTCTCAGATCCTTAGGCCGCTGCCGTAGGGTTGTTTCTGATTGACGGTGCAAAGGTAGGGGTTATATTTGAATTGAGCAAATTTTTGGGCGAAAAAATGAAAAAAAAGTATCGTGGGATGTCGGTCAGGGGATGAGACCTGCGAAGCGTAGAACAAGGTCGTGAACATCGTTGGCGATGGTATCGGCTGACTGTGAGGCGAAAATACCGATACCGGAGTGGACATTCGTGTAGATTGCTTTTGGCTCGGTGAGGCCGAGGTCTTCGAGGTTACCGTTCAGTTCGCCATATTTTTTGTAGAGAGAGAGTAGATACAGGTAGTAGTCGCGCGAGATGGAGCATAGGGAGATCCGATCTGTAATGCGGCCACTGGAAAGTTCGTCGACCGGGATGAAGGGGATGTAGGAGGTAGTGCAGGTGAGGGTGTAGGTATGACCGCTGATGTTGCGGTCGGAGAAGACGATGAAGCTTTTGTTTTTTGTGAAAACTGCCTCAAGAGGGGTGTCGTTTTCGCTGAGGATGGGATCGTCGGATGTGCCACCGCCAAAGTCGTAATATGGGCGACAGGCGAGCAGGTAGTAGTTTTCCTCGTCGGCGGGGTCGGTGAAGGTGATGGAGTATTCGAACTCGAGACGGCGGAGGTAGCTCCACGACTGTCCGTCCTCAACTATACCATCGGGGTCGGTGATCTCGACGGGGGTGAAGGACCAACGGTCGATTTTGACGCTGCGGGGGATGCGCGTTGATGCTGAAGCTTGGCCGTATTGTACGGAGGAGGCAGAGACATAGATCGAATCGCCCTCGGCGACTGGGTGACGGAGGATGTAGCGGCGAGTAGCGGGGTCGAAAGACATGGGCATATCTGGACCGGAATTGAGCGAGACGGTGACAACGGCGTCGGAGACTGTCACGTCGGGCACGGTAGTGAAGCTATGGGGCCAGGAATGAGTGAGCGATAGGCTCAGCACGGAGTCGGGCGAGGCGAGCATATTGATGACAAGGAGCTCGGGATCCTGCGACTCAATATCGCAGTACTCAACGCAAGAGGAGAGGGGAAGGAGAAGATGGAGCAATATGGCGGGTAGGAAATGTCGCATGGCGGAAATCAGAAAAACCAGGTGTATGAAACGGAAGGAATGACGGGGATGAGACGGTATTTCTCGTAACCGGAAGAGATAGGGAAAAAGAGATTTGAGTCGAAATATCTGACCTTGCGGACAGAAATCACGTTCATGTAGCTATAGGCGTTGTAGAGCGAGAAGTTCCACATACCACGGGCTGTGTGGCGGTTGACGCCGATATCAAGGCGGTGGTAGAAAGGAAGGCGGAAATTGTTGGTAGACGGGTTTACATCGATCACGCCTGAGAAGCCGGGAGAGCCGATATGAGGCATGCCAGGGGCGGAGAGAAGCTGATAGTCCTGAAGAGAGAGGGTGATCCGGTTGCCGCTCATACCGGTCCATCCGGCGTTGACTTCCCAACGTGAATTGATTTTCCAGGAGAGCAGAATATTGATCTTGTGACGGTTGTCGAAGCGGGCGGGAAAGCGGAGACCACCGTTCTTCTGAGGAAAAATGCGGTCGGTGAGGAGATAGGAATATGCAATGTGGCCAGAGATGCGACCGTATTCGCGGGCCACCATGAGGTCGAAGCCGCGTGCGCGGCCGGAACCGGTGCAAACGAGCTGTTGCCATGGAGCCTGCTGGGGCAGGAGGAAATAATCGTCGCGGTAGTCGATGAGATTGTGAAACCACTTATAATAGATTTCGGCCGAGAGAATGAAACCTTTGTTGAGACGGCGGTAGAAACCGGCAGCGATCTTGTCGGCACGCTGCGGTCGGAGAGATTCGGAAACAGGGACCCAGCGGTCGGTAGGGAGGGAGAGAGAGCTCTCCGTGAGCTGATGAACGTATTGCGATGAGCGGGAGTAGGCGAATTTGAGCGATGTGAGATCGTTGACAGCCCAACGAACGGAAGCACGCGGGTCGACATGGGAGCGGACAGGTGAACCGGTATGGAAGAAACCGGTGTTGACGCCAACGGAGAGCCGGAGCGAACGTGAGAGGTCGGTATCATAGCCGAGATATGCGGCTCCTTCGAGGGCGTGTATGCGGCGGAAGACCGACTGAGCGGAGAAGAGAGTGTCGGCATTGATGAGGCGTGAAGTTTCGTCCTGAGGTATGAAGTCGTGGGAAGTGAGAGCTGCGCCGAAAGTAAAACGGCCGGCAGAGGCGGGGTTGAAGCTGAAATCGGCCCGGAGGCTGAGGTCGGTGATGCGATTGCGGTTCTCGTATGTACGCTCGCGTGAGGAAGTGGATATATCGCCGGAATATTCGGTATAGAGGGAAGTGAAATTGCGCAGGGAGGCTCTGTAGCGGGAGACGGATGCGGTTAACTCGCCGGAGAGCAGAGAAGAAAGCTGCAGATTCCAGCCGAGCGATCCGATGATATTACCCCATTTCAGCCTGGAGATATCGGCCTTGCGGCGCTCGCAGATCAGTCCGACACCGTGCCACTCGTTGCGGTCGCCGCCTCGGAGATAATCGTCGCCGAAATAGAACATGGCATGGACACGGCTCCGGTCGGAGAAGCGGTGGGTGATCTTGGCGTTGATGTCGGTGAAGGCGTAACGGGCAATGGTGGTGTTCTCCTTGTCGGAGCGGCGGGAATTGTAGATTGCGAGAGCCGGGACGGTCAGGGCGTCGAACCAGGAACGGCGCAGAGCGAGGGAGTAAGTAGTAGAGGATGAAAACAGTGGGCCCTCGATGTTGAACGCACCTGAGGTCAGACCGAGCCGTAGCGAGCCTTGGCGCCGGGCTGAGTTGCCATCGCGGGTGTTGACGGAGAGTATGCTTGACAGACGTCCGTTGTAGCGAGCAGGGAAAGAGGTCTTATAGAAGTCGACATTCTTGATGGCCTCGGTATTGAAAGCCGAGAACAGACCGCCGAAGTGGTTGATCTGGTAGACCGGCACGTTGTCGAGCATATAGAGGTTTTCGTCGTTAGCTCCACCGTGCACATACATGGCTGCAAGTCCCTCGACACCGGAAGTCACACCGGGCTGAAAATGGAGCGATTTGATTACATCGGTCTCGCCGAAGAGCACCGGTGTTGCTGCAATCTCGGCGGAGGACAGGGTGAGACGCCCGATGTCGGAGCTATGCATGGCAATGTGGGCCTTGCGGTCGGCAGTGACGGTGACTTCGCCGAGGCTACGGTCGGCTATGCCCAAAGGCAAGAGGGTGAAATCGAGAGACATCGGCGCGGCGAGAGTGATTACTGCCGTAGAGGGCGCATAGCCGGGATATGTTACAGTGACAGTGTTTTTGCCAGGGGAGAGGCTCAGGGAATAATGACCGGCTGAATTAGTAACGGCTACTTTACCGGACGAGGACCTGACGAGAGCGCCAATGAGAGTTTCGCCCGATGA
This sequence comes from Bacteroides sp., assembly GCA_014801735.1. The sequence continues at coordinate 5,761 of JAAVDO010000012.1, forward strand.
CTGTTCGGTGACGGTGCCGCTCAGAAGAAATTCGCGTGGAGGCAAAGGTTTACGTTTGAGCACCACATTGCGTCCGCGGATAGAGTAGGTGACCGGGGTATCGGCAAAGATACGCGACAGAACAGAGTCGAGCGAGGCATCGCTGGCATTGACAGAGATCTTCAATCCCCGCAAGACAGAGGAATCGTAAGAAAAGTTGTAGCCGGTGATCTTCATCAGGTCGGCAAAAACTTTTTCGGCCGGAGTATTGACGGCAGAATAGGTGATCTTGCGGGCGAATAGCGCCGAGGCCGAAAGAGCAAGCGCTATGGTCAGGAGAATGAAACGCTTCATTTCGAAACACGGATTTCGGAGTCGAGCGACTCGTTGATTAAGTCGATCAGTTCGGTGACGGTGCCATCGAAGCTGAGTGTTATGACAGGATCGCCGTCGGGAAGATTGCTGAGAGTCACAGAGCATGTTTTCTGGATTTCGGCGACGACTTCTGACAGAGGAACGGAGGAGAATGAGAAACTGTGGTACCGGGAAAGCGGATCGGCAGAAGTTTGAACAACAGGCTGTGAAATAGGGGGAATCTGCGCAGCGGGCTGATTGAGAATAACCACTGCGGCTGCGGCTGAAATGACGACAGCAACTGCAGCAGCGGCGGCAGCCCAGCGTCTGCGCCACCAAGGGCGAAGGATAGTAGCCGATATGTTTCGCCAGGCTTTTGCCGGCGAGAAAGCGTCGGTGCTGAAATGATGAGCGACGAAAGAGATGTTTTCTGTGGAATTGATTTTTTCCATAATAGTGAAATGATGAACCTTAATCGGACCCGATTTACTATCAAGAGCGTTATTTATGAGAAAACCCCTATGCGAAGATGAAAAAAATCAGGGCAGAAAAGCCTGTGGAGGTTTCCTGCCCTGAAAAATGTGGGATGCGGATTTCAGAAAGTGACGGCGAACTGACACTGAATACGGTTGGTGTGAAGCGAAGATCCGCTGATGTTTCTGCGGTTTCCGTAGTCGTATTCAATTCCGGCAGAGACGAATTTGTTGACGGCATAGATTATGTTTGCCACCACATAGTCGCCATGGCGGTAGGTGTCGTCGGATAGAGCTGTGTTTTCGCCGAACCAGTTTGAAAGGTGACTGTAGACGAGATTGGAGGACACTTTAGGCGAGAAACTGTATGACAGTCCGCCCGTGAGACCCATCGACCTGACAGCTTTCAGTGTGCCATCGACAGCAGTGGGCACGGCATCAAGACCTATGCCCGTATCATCCTGAAGATAATTGCCGATGCCAGAGCCATAGGCGCCGCTATATTGCACCGAAAGATTGCCGACAAGACCGGCCATGCCTGAGAGCTGGACACCCGTACCGACAATGGTCTTGTTCTCGCTACGGACCAGATCGCGGTATTGAAGCGGGCGGATAATGCCGGAGAGACGGATGTGGGAATTTCCGCCGTCCCAGGCATACTGGAGATATGCAGGCAGGGCAGGTATGCGTTGATTGACGGTTGAGGTCCGCGTGCCGGTCGTGATAGATGCCGACGGAGCGTCGATGCCTATCGCACCCGAAAAGTCAGGTGTGAAATTCTGTTTCCAGTAAGCGGTGAAGAGAGTGAGGTAAGGGTAGCCGTTGGGCCCTTCATTGTCAATTGTAAAGGATTCGGCGGAGGCATCGGTAAACGGGCTGGTAGTGTAGCCGGCTGTCAGGCCGCGGAAGCGGGCGTAAAAGTGGTGACAATGGAAGGTGTTGTTCGCGCCCTTGAAATTGCCCTTGAAAAACAGACCTATCTGATTGTGGGTGCCGGGCAGGGCTACAAAGTTCATATAGATGGATGAGGTCTGCCAGGCGAATCGGGTAGATGCACCATTGCCAGGAGTCGACGGAACAATTGATGAAGGGGTCATCAGGATTGGGGAGGGCATATCATCGCCCCAGTCGAAGACTCCCTCGCCGAGGAACTGGGCGCCGAGACCGAGGTAGAACTGATGATCTTTGCCGACGATGATGAAGCGCGGAAGACCATTGTCGTTGGGCGAAGCGGGTGCGTTGCTCTTTATGATTTTTTCAACTTTAGAGTGATCGGTGTCTTCGTGGGAGAATGCTGAAACAACATTCTTTTCGTGATGCCGGTTGTCGCGCTGTGCACTTGCGGGAATCACACCAGTAGCTCCCATCAGTAGTGCGACAAGCAATATTTCTTTTTTCATAAATGTGTTGAACGTGAAGATCCTTTCGGGATAGAATGATAGTATATCAATATATACACACCGGAAAGGGTTTTGGATTTCATCGGGTTGAGAAACTGCGGTCAAAGAAAGGGTAGGAAGAACGGGCGACTACGGCGATAAGAATATGGCCGGAGGGCATCGCGGAGGCTCGAGAGGGCCTTTGACATGTGGTTTTCAACAGTCTTAACCGAGATTTTCAGTTCTGCGGCAATTTCATTATAGGTCAGGCCATCACGCTTTGCAGCCAGAAAAACCTCACGACATCTGGGCGGAAGGGCGGCAATGGCATTCCAGAGAGCAGCGTCGCGCTCGGCAGTATCCATTGTCTCGGAACTCACTTCGAGGTCGTTATACCGGTCGAGAGGAACAGACAGTGACGCATCAGCGGCAATGCGCAGGGCCTCGTTGCGGACGATCCGGAAAAGATAGGCTTTGGGATTGTCGACAGACGCGGAATTTCCGAAATGCTGCCACGCTGCGACAAAGGACTGCTGCACGGCTTCGTCGGCAAGCAAGGTATCGCCAACAATACGCAAGGCGTACATGCACAGAGGCATGTACGTCTTGTCGAAAAGTTTATGGAAGTCTGAGTGGGTCATATCGCCTTAAAGAGGATAAATATGCCCGAAACCCCTATGTCCGGGATAAAAAATATTGTCGGCGGGATTCAGTGTCTATCAGTTTTTCGGGTAGACAACACCCTTTGCCGCAAGAAGAGTGTTGCGCATGAGCGATACGATCGTCATTGGTCCGACGCCACCGGGCACGGGTGTGATGAACGCACATTTTGGCTCGACATTGGCGAAATCTACGTCGCCCGACAGACGGAAACCGCTCTTTTTGGAGGGATCGGGCACACGGGTGGTGCCGACGTCAATCACTGTAGCACCCTCCTTGACCATATCGGCTGTAACTGTGCCAGGACGGCCCATCGCAGCAATGAGGATATCGGCTTCGCGGCATATCTCGGGAATGTTCTCGCTATGGCTGTGAACAACGGTCACTGTCGAGTCGCCGGGTTCATGTTTCTGCATCATCAGAGTTGCCATAGGCTTGCCGACGATATTGCTTCGGCCAAGAATCACGCAGCGTTTGCCACGGGTCGGGATCTCATATCGTTCGAGCAACTGCATAATGCCAGCGGGAGTGGCGCTGACAAAGCAGGGGAGACCAATTGACATGCGGCCTACATTGACGGGATGGAAGCCGTCGACGTCCTTGCGGGGGTCGATGGCCTCGATCACACGCTGTTCGTCGATATGGGCGGGTAAGGGAAGCTGGACAATGAAACCGTCGACATCGGGATCGGCATTGAGTCCAGATATGGCTTCGAGGAGCTGCTGCTCGGTGCAGTCGTCTTCAAAACGGATAAGGGTTGACTTGAAACCGCACTGTCCGCAGGCTTTCACTTTGTGGCCTACATAGGTTTCTGAACCGCCGTCGTGGCCTACGAGAATAGCGGCGAGGTGCGGACGCTTGCCCCCGGCAGCCACGATGGCTTCAACTTCGGCAGCGATTTCCTGTTTGATAAGGTCGGCGACCTTCTTTCCATCAATCAGCATAAAAATATCAGATTTAGTGGAAGAATGTATTATTTTCTACGCATGTTCTTCATCTCGCTCATGGCTCTTTTGAGCTTCATCGGGTTGCCCTTGAGCGCAGTGGCGGCGTGCATCATCTTGCGGGTGTCGGCAAACTGCTTCAACAGACGGTTGACCTCCTGGATAGAAGTACCCGAACCCTTTGCGATACGTTGGCGGCGTGAGCTGTTGATGATTTCGGGTTTGGCTCTTTCGGCGGGAGTCATCGAGCGAATGATTGCCTCAATCGACTTGAACGCGTTGTCGTCGATGTCAACGTCTTTAATTGCCTTTCCTACGCCGGGGATCATAGATGCAAGCTCTTTGAGATTGCCCATCTTCTTGATCTGCTGGATCTGGCTCATGAAGTCGTCGAAGTTGAACTGATTTTTCGCGATCTTTTTCTCCAGACGGCGGGCTTCTTCCTCATCGTAGGCTTTCTGGGCGCGTTCGACCAGGGTCACCACGTCGCCCATGCCGAGGATACGGTCGGCCATACGTGCGGGGTGGAAAGGGTCGATGGCATCAAGTTTCTCACCGGTACCTACAAACTTGATAGGTTTTGTAACGACAGTGCGGATCGAAAGAGCGGCACCACCACGGGTATCACCGTCGAGTTTAGTCAGTACAACACCGTCGAAATCGAGGCGGTCGTTGAACTCCTTGGCTGTATTCACAGCGTCCTGACCGGTCATAGAGTCGACAACGAACAGTGTTTCCTGAGGCTTGATGGCATCTTTGATAGCAGCAATCTCGCGCATCATCTGCTCGTCGACAGCCAGACGGCCGGCGGTGTCGACAATTACCAGATCGAAATGATTGTCGCGGGCATATCTGATAGCATTGCGTGCAATCGAAACGGGATCGTTGTTTCCCTCCTCGCTGTAGACGGGCACGTCGATCTGCGAGCCGAGCACCTTGAGCTGTTCGATAGCGGCAGGGCGATAGACGTCGCATGCAACCAGCAGCGGACGCTTAGCTTTCTCGCTCTTGAGCTTTTTGGCAAGCTTGCCGGAGAAAGTGGTCTTACCGGAACCCTGAAGACCTGACATCAATATCACCGTCGGATTGCCCGAAAGGTTGATCTGGGCGGTCTCGCCTCCCATAAGCGAGGCAAGTTCGTCGTGCACGATCTTGACCATCAGCTCGCTGGGCTTGAGGGCGTTGATCACGTTCTGACCGAGGGCTTTGGCCTTGACGGTGTCGGTAAAGTTTTTTGCAACCTTATAGTTGACGTCGGCATCGAGCAGGGCGCGGCGCACGTCTTTAAGGGTCTCGGCAACATTGATCTCGGTGATCTTGCCCTGACCTTTGATGAGCTTGAAGCTGCGTTCAAGCCGTTCGCTTAGATTTTCAAACATGATAGTAGGGGAGGGAAAAACAGATTAGTTCTGAGGAAGGCGATTGGTGGCCGTATCGGGGAATATTACAGCCGGACGATAATCGCGGGCCTCCTCGGGTGTCATCATGGCGTAGGCCATGATTATGACAACATCGCCGGTGTGTACGCGACGGGCGGCGGCGCCGTTAAGGCATATCACGCCGCTGTTGCGCGGGCCGGCGATAGCGTAGGTATCGAAACGCTCGCCATTGTTGTTGTCGACTATGAAAACGCGCTCACCCGGAAAAATTCCTGCTGCATCCATAAGATCAAGATCGATGGTTATGCTGCCGATGTAATCGAGATTGGCCTCGGTCACGGTGACGCGGTGTATTTTTGATTTGAGAATCTGTAACAGCACTTTAAGGCAAATTTAATTGTTCGGGGTGCGGTATGTGATGTTGTCGATCAGACGCACGTCGCCAAGATAGACAGTGATGCAGCCTACGGCATAATCGGTATCGTCCCAGTTGGCGATTGGCTGCATGTCGTGGCCGTTGACTATCGAGAAATATTCCACCTTCATCTGAGGAATCTCGTTGATTGAAGTCACAACTGCCTTTTCGGTCTCGGCCACCGAGGCCTCACGGCTCATAGCGACGCTGTCGGAAAGAACACGGTGGATTGAGGGTGCGAGATTGCGTTGTTCGGGGGTGAGGCGGACATTTCTGCTCGAAAGCGCCAGTCCGTCAGGTGCTCGCCGTATAGGGCAGGCTACTATCTCGATATTCTCGAAGCCGGCTATCTGAGCCATTCGGCGGATGACGGCAATCTGCTGGAAGTCTTTTTCGCCGAAATATGCGCGGGTAGGATGGCTCCAGGCAAAAAGTTTGCTGACAATTTGAGCTACACCGTTAAAGTGGCCGGGACGCATCGGTCCCTCCATAACTTCGGCCACCGGGCCGAGATCGAACACACGAGTGTCGGGTTCGGGATAGATCTCGCTTACCTCGGGTATGAAAGCGAAGTCGACACCGGCTTTCTGGAGAAGCGCACAATCGGCTTCTTCGGTGCGGGGATAGGTTCGCAGGTCGTCTGGATTGTTGAACTGGGTGGGATTGACGAAGATGCTGACAACAACAACATCGTTGTCGCGCCGTGCACGCTCAACAAGCGAAAGATGACCGTCGTGTAAGGCCCCCATGGTGGGAACAAGACCTACCGATTTACCTTCGGCGCGGGCGCCGAGCGTGAGCTCATTCAGCTGGCTCACTTTACGAATTATTTCCAAAACTTATTGAAATAGTGGAAAATATGATTGATGTATATTGGCCGCCCGCGATGGGACGGAATATTAACAGTGCAAAATTACACAATCTTATTTGTGTATCAAAACTAATATTCACTAAAATGCAGACGAAAAATTGTGCAGAGTTTGGATAAAAGTGCCAAAACCCGTAACTTTGACATAACTAATCTGTCGCCGGATTCACATCAGGCGCCTTACGTGGCGCGGGAAAATGGCCGGAGTCGGAAATTCAACCAATATGAACGAAGAATTTCAATCACCGCTGCTTGAAGCGGCGGTCACAGAACTGTCGCGTCTTCCCGGAATCGGCCGGAAGACTGCTTTGCGCCTTGCCCTACACCTGCTCAGGCGTGATGCTGCCGAGAGCGATGCTCTTGGCGAGGCAATCGTGCGTATGCGTCACGACGTGAAATACTGCAAGGTTTGTCATAATATTTCCGATGAGGAGGTGTGTAGGATATGCAGCTCTGATTCACGCGACAAGCGAACGGTGTGTGTGGTCGAGTCGGTTCGTGATGTGATGATAATCGAGTCGACAGGGCAGTATCGGGGTCTGTATCACGTGCTGGGGGGAATAATCTCGCCTATCGACGGTATAAGTCCCGACATGATCGAGATCGCCTCGCTTGTCGACAGAGTGGCCGCCGGCGGTGTCGATGAAGTTATTCTTGCCCTCGGGGCTACCATGGAAGGTGACACGACCTGTTTCTATATCTACCGCAAACTGAGTAAGTTTGACAACGTGAGGATAACGCAGCTTGCACGCGGTGTGGCCGTGGGCAATGATCTTGAATACACCGACGAGATCACGCTCGGACGGTCGCTCATGCAGAGAACACTTTTCAGCGACACACTCAGATGAGCGGACGATTCGGCCTGCCGTTGCTTTGTGACGGTGTGATTCTGCTACGTGCGCTTGAGCCTTCGGATGTTGATATCACCCTGAAATGGGAGAACGATTCACGGCTATGGCATCTCGGCGATACAAAGGCTCCGTTTTCGCGCAGACAGATCGAGGAGTATGTGGCAACATACGACGGCGACATATTCTCGGCAGGACAACTCAGACTTATTGTCGAGAGCGTTGACAGCGGGAGTGCGCTCGGTGCTGTCGACCTTTATAATTTTGATGCGATAAACAGACGGTCGGCAGTAGGAATACTGATCGACGAACAATATAGACGCAATGGCATAGCGTTGAGAGCGCTCACACTGCTTTGTGATTACGTGTACCGGCGGCTGGGTCTCCGACAATTATGGGCATTATGTGCGTCATATAATACTGAGAGTATCGGTCTTTTCACGAAATCCGGCTTCAGGCAATCGTGCAGGCTCGAGTCATGGATAAGAGATGGCGATCAATGGTATGATGCATTTGTGATGCAGAGAATATTTGTTGAATAAAAATATTATGAAAATGTGGATTTTATAGATGGATGTTATGTCTTGAATTGAAAAAGATTTATCTTTGCATATCAACTATAAATATTTCAGAAAATGAAAAAATTTTCCGGACTGATCATGCTTGGCATTGGCGCTTTAACTGCCGGGTGCAGCTCTGTGGGAGACGGATCTGCGGAGGTTCCCGTGATCGATCTTAAAGCAAATTTCGCCTGCCCTGACACAGGAGATCCAAACGGACTCTTTGAAGTGGTGGCCGCTCTGTGTCCGGCTGTGACCGACTCTACGCTACTTAGTCACCCACAGATAGCAGGCGTCGACGGCAACATGATCTATCTTCATGATCCCCAAGGTGGTCTGATGGTTTTCGATATGATGGAAAACAGATGTGTGTCGTCGTTCAATCACGAAGGAGAGGGTCCCGGCGAGTATATTTATATCGGCGATGCATGGAAATCACCCGAGAGCGACGGCTGGACAGTGTTCGACCTGAGCGGTAAGAAAATCTTCGGATACACTTATGACGGCAAGTTCAAGTATGAGATTCAGAACGACAGTATCAGTAGTCTGTATCCCTGTGGCGATGGCTGGCTGGCAGCCAACAGTGGTCTGACAAATAATTATCAGGTGTATTGGTTTTATTCCGCCGACTGGGCGAAAAAGGGAAGGCTTGACACTGTGCTGAGATATAAAAGAAATGATTACTCGGGCATAGTACCTACAAGAGTTGTCTGCGACGCACGCACATATCTGGTAGAGAACGATACGGTCTACGACTTTTCGGAAGAGACGCTGAAAAGCGTGCTGGCTTTTGAGTCGGGAAACGAGTATAAGGGTCCCGATATAGACGAGGCGGATAAGAAAAACCGCATGTTCTATAAACCGGTATTCAGCAGCAATTATGCAATGGTCACTTCTGTTGTTCAAGATGAGAAACTCTGTAGTTTTCAGATCTATCGTCTGAGTGATGGCAAATTGCTCTTCTCGACTACGATGTCTCTTGAGAAAAACAGGGATGCTGTCGGATTCCCGCTCACTCTTGACGGTAAGACCACTGTAGGCTTTCCTATGGAATATGCCGGCGCAGAATGTTTTTATCTTCTCGTGACTTCGGAAAATATGGCGGAAATCAACGACGATGATGATACTAATCCCGCTATCGTAAAAATCAGAATAAGGGAATAAGGATGAAACTGAGAAAATCAACTTCATGTCTGTCTTTTGGCTTAGCACTCGGTGTAATAGCTACGGGAATTACAGGCTGTGGAGGCAACGGCGGTGCCGGCGGATCACCTGTCACGGTTATTGACCTGGGAGCGAATCTTGGCGCCGAGAATACCGAAGATATTTCAGAAGTATTTGAGATAGCTGACGTGCTTTGTCCTGCTGTCACCGATTCGACCATGTTGCGTTGGCCGGAAGTGGGTGGCTACGATGGGAAGAATCTGTATCTTCACGCCGAAGAGGTGATGATGGTGTTCGATATGTCGAACGGCGACTGCCTGTATTCTTTCAATAAGAAAGGTAATGGCCCGGGCGAATATATCGCTCCATGGACTGCGTGGCGTACTCCCGGTTCTGACGGGTGGACCATCAGAGATTACCGCACGCACAGAATCATGTCGTATACTGCTGACGGTACTTTTCTGGGAGCATTTGAAAACGACACCATAAGTGAGCTGATGCCTAACGGCGACGGGTGGATAGCTACCAACACCGTGGGAGTCAATAAAGAGATCGTGTTTTACCTTTATGACCAGTCCTGGCAACTGAAAGATTCGATCAACTCGGGTCTGACTTTCTATATGGTCGACGACGGGCAGGTTTATTTACCGATGGATATATCTGTCAGTGACGACCGTTCGTTTATGAGGGATAGAGATACGATTTATTCAGTCGTCGATTCAAAGTTGGTGCCCGAAGTGGCAATTTCGGCTCCCAATATGACGAAGCGTGTGTCGACATTCGAAGAAGAACGTGAGCAGCGCAAATCCAGACTCTATATATACAGGGCTGTTGTCAATCCGTCGTATGTGATGGTCGGTTTCACTAACGACGGTAAGGATTACGTGCAGATCTATAGCCGTCCGGATGGTAAGCTTGTATATTCACGGCGGTCAGATAATGAAAATCCGGGGCTACCGGTTACGATAAACGGAAAGGAAACCTATGGCGTACCGGTTTCAGTCGCCTATGATTCCGGATTCTTTGTTTTTGTCACGGCAGAGCGTATGGGCGAGCTGACCGGAGATGAAGATTCAAATCCGGCAATAGTGAGGATCAGGATGAAATAAGAAATCGGGAGGCTGCGTCGGAAGGCGTGGCCTCCCGATTTCTTCTAATCATCCCTAAGTCTGTAATTCCGCTGTCGACTTACAAAAGGGCAGATGGCAGGAATCGATCATTATTGCTAATGGCATGATTGTCATAGCGTAAGTATGTCCTGCTCAAAGGTGTCGCGGTTTATTGCCCGGTTGCGAATTTTGTTGCGGTAGGTATAGATGGTGTTGATAGAGTAGTTGAGAATGTGGGAGATACGAGCTGAATCATCTATACCGAGCCTCATGAAGGCAAGGATCCTAAGATCAGTGTTAAGTTTCTCATCCTTACGGAGTTCAAATCTGCACTCAGGCTTGAGCAACCTATTGACATTTTCAATGAAACCGGGATAGATATGAAGGAAAGCCTCGTCGAAGATATTGTAGAAGTCAGCACTCTGGTTCTCGACAAATTTGCCGGAAGTTGTGAGTCGGTAGAGCTCGTCGACCTGTCCTGCTGAAATCATGCTGGATACTATGTGGCAGAACTGGTGAATCTTGTCCATATACACCGAGCAAAGATCAAGAACCCTGCTGATATATATCTCTTTCATGCGGTTGCTCTCCTCAAGGTTGCGACGAAGTTTCTGTTGACGCTTAATATGGATTCGTAGCCTGCAAAGCGCGATGCAGAGACCGATTATGAACAGGCCCATAAAGATCAAGAGCCAGTTCATGCAACGCAAGGTTCTGCTCAGCTCCCGGCGGTGGACACTCTCGATCACCGGCAGCGACTGAGAGGTCTGAAGTATGCGCGACGTTGATCGGCACTCAATAGCACTCAGCAGTGCATTGTAAAGATAGTTGTGTGCCCGTTCGATTTGACCGAGCGATGCAAGCTGTTGTCCGAGATTCTGAAGGGAGGTAACCTCAAGAGTTGCACGGCGTGTGTCGGCAATAGCCGACAACGCGAGATAGTAAAGCGCATCGTTAGTCAGTGAATCTCTCATAGCGAGCTGCGAGAGAAGACTTGCGGATATGGCGTAAGAATTATCGGTAGGTTCGGTGAGATCGAGCACTTCGTGCAGAAAGGCCCGAGCCTTGTGTTTATCGCCGGTCATGAAATAAAACTCACCGAGTTGCATAGCCCTCATCTCAACAGGCAACTCGGGATCGTTTTTCATTATCTCGGCAATTTGCCGCTGACAGGCGATAGCAACTGAATCATAGCTCTGTCGCACATCGGGGTAATTAGGATATAGCGAGGCGACATACTTATACAGGTTCTTTCCCGATGCGAAATAAAGACGCTTTAACTCGGGTGTGAGACCGGTTGTATCGACTGAAGAGAATTCGGCAATTCCTTCACTGATAAACCCCGCCTGAGGCAGCAGTGGAGCGCGACGAAGAATGAACTCGAGGGATTTTCTGGAATCGCCCTCATCTTCGGAAAGCCGGAGTCCTTCCGAAAGATAATGGATAGCCGAGTCATTGTTGAAGGCGATATATTCACATCCGACCTGCATCAGCAACTCGGGCGTTGATCCATTTGCCCGGACAAGCGATTTAAGCGAGTCGATGCTGCCGATACGCCGAGCGATGTATTTATCCCGGAGTTCAAGTTCATCATCAAGCGTCGTGAGTATCTGCGAGAGTTGCCGGTCGGAAATTTCAGTAGAAGCGGGAACTGCTGGCTTAGGCATAAAAGCGAGCAAAACTCCCGCAGCTATGCACGCACAGATAGTCATTGTTAGAAGGAAGTGCTGATCAGGATTACTGTTTCAGGAATTTTGATGCATTTTTATCGAGAATGTCGGCGAACCTCTGCTGGGTGCGTAGTGGAGCGACTGACACATAAGGTGTGTCATCGGTCAGCCAGTTGTAGGCGTTGGCATATCCTTTGTCCAGCGCCTTTTCCATATATTCGAAAGCTTTGTCGTACTTCTCTCTGTAGGCATAATAGCAGGCTGCTATATAAGAGGCAGAGCCATCTGTGTCGGGCGCAAGCCGCATCACAGCCGACATCCAAGCATCAGCCTGCTCCGGCTTTCCGTCAACAAGCAGAAGAAACCCCCGCAGAGAATTGGGATCGTCGGGTTCGTAGGGCAGATCAAGTGCTACCCGGGCAAATTCAGGCGAGCCGGTAGCTGCTGTACGCTGAAGATAGTACAGGGGGCGATCGGACTGAGTCATTATTGCTTCGGCAAGTAGTGCAGAGGCCTCCTGATTGCGATTCAGCGCTAATAGTATCCCGGCCTGGGCAGCCATAGCATCGGCAGACTCAGGAGCGAGCATGAGCGCTGACGACGCACTCTGAAGAGCGGCCTCATTGTTGCCAACAGCGTGTTGTAGTTTGGAGAGTATAAGGTAATAGGTGGCCGTTTTGCGAGTTGCCGGCGTAGATTCGAGCAGTGATTCGGCATCCTGATAACGACCGAGCGACACCATCGATTCAGCTCTCGGCACGTCGAGAACGCCGTTGATGAATGGACCCGAACCATTGATATGATCGAGATCTTCGAGTGCCTGCAGATGATGGTTGTGCGCCGAACAGACAGATGCTCTCAGATAATAAAGAATTCCGGAGGTAGGCTTTTCGTCGAGGGCACGATTAAAGCCGTTAAGCACCGCAGGAAAATCCTCATAGGACAGATCGACGAGTTTCTGGATAGCTTCGCCTGATGCTGCATCATCGCAGAAAACGGCCTGCAGATATTGATCGATGGCGGCTTCCGGTCGGTGAAGTGTCTTTAATATCTCTGCCTTTCCGCTATATGAGCTTCCTTTTTTGGGATAGAGATCAACAGCTTCATTTGCAAGTCCTATCGCCTTGTCGGCATCGCCGGCGAGAGCCTCAACTTTTGCGAGGCCGAAAATAGCCTGCGGATCGCGAGGTATCTGGCGTCGTATCTTGAGATAATCGGCACGCGCAGCATCGAGATTGCCCTGCTTAATGTGAAGACGGGCACGCGAAGACAATGAGGAAGGCTGATCGGGGAACAGCGTGATTGCCTCTGTGAGATCCTCAATAGCACCGTCGATATCACCGGTGATCTCGCGCACGGCGGCCCTACGGCTCAGAATGGCATGCCGCATTCCTTTGTCGGAATTTTTGTCAAGCGAAAGGGCTTTGGTCAGATCGTCGAGAGCGAGGCTGAATCTGCCCGATGACTGGTATTCACCGGCACGACTGAGATAGAGATCGGCACTCTCGGGATTGTTCGCGATCATTTCGGTATATGTGTCGATGATATCCGACGAAATGCCGCGATGGGTCTGGGCGCTCATACCGGCAGCGAATACGACCATTGAGCAGAGGAGGGCACGGCGAATCATTTTCCGAAAGAGTTTACACATTCACTCAGCCTGACGAGGCGGCGAAGCATTGGTTCGAGGAGGTCAAGGCGAAGCATATTCGCACCATCGCTTTTTGCGATCGACGGATCGGGATGCGTTTCAAGAAAAATACCGTCGAGACCGGCTGCGACTCCGGCTTTGGCAATAGTCTCGATCAGCTCGGGGCGACCGCCGGTGACACCCGCGGTTTGATTGGGTTGTTGGAGCGAATGGGTGCAGTCGAGCACAACAGGGGCATATTGACGCATCACGGGCAGTCCGCGATAGTCAACGATCAGGTCCTGATAGCCGAAAGTGGTTCCGCGTTCAGTCAAAGCTATGTCGGTACCTCCGGCTTCGGTAACTTTTTCAACGGCAAAGCGCATGGATTCGGGCGAGAGGAACTGTCCTTTCTTGATGTTGATGCTACGGCCGGTTTTGGCGGCAGCTACAAGCAGATCGGTCTGCCGGCAAAGGAATGCCGGAATCTGAAGCACATTGACGTATTCGGCCGCCATTTCAGCTTCGGCTGCTGAATGAATGTCGGTAACGACGGGGATGCCTATCTCATCTCTAACTTTGGCAAGCACCTTCAGTGCTTTTTCATCGCCTATACCTGTGAAGGAGTCAAGGCGCGAACGATTAGCTTTCCGGTATGAACCTTTGAACATATACGGAATTCCCAGCTTCATGCAGATGCCGGCGATTTCCGTTGCTATATCAAGTGCCATTTTTTCCCCTTCGATCACGCAGGGACCGGCTATAAGATAGAATATGCCTGAATTGGTGGGCTGAAGATATTTCATTGGTCAGGAGTTTCAATTATTCGTTTGCATGATCAAGTATGTGACAAGTGTCGGCGGCGACTATCGCGGCAGTCTCGGTGCGCAGGCGGCAGGGTCCAAGCGAAACAGGAATCCACCCTTCGTCGAGGGCGCGCCTGATTTCCTGAGGTGAGAAATCGCCTTCAGGACCTATCAGTATCACAGTATCGCTTTGCGGCCGATATTCCTGTGCGAGCAGTAGCCTTGGAATGGTGCGGTCGCAGTAGGCTATAAACCGGTTGCAATCTTTAAAGGAATTGATAACATCGGTGACGGGTGTCAGGGGATCGATTTCAAGCAATACGCTTTTAAGACTTTGCTTCATCGCAGAAACAGCTATGCGTTCAAGGCGTTCGGGCTTGAGATCGCGCCTCTCGGAGTGTTCACACAACACGGGAATAAACCTGTTTATTCCGATCTCGGTGAGTTTCTCTACTGCCCATTCCATTCTGTCGATATGCTTTGTCGGGGCAACGGCAAGAATGATTTTGTGGGTCCAGGGCAATGGCATAGGACGTCTGTCGACTATTTCTATCAATGTTTTTTTGCGGTCGGGAACGACTATTCGGCAGGTATAGCAGTTACCTTTTCCGTCAATAGCCTGAAGTTCGTCGCCAGCGTTCATGCGAAGCACCTTTACCGCATGGGCCGAATCGCTCTCAGGTAGTGTAAGGGTGGTTGCTATTTCGGGTGCGTAAAACTGAATCATATCCGGTCAGAGATTTCAGAGTTCATTGTGATTGCCGACAAAGCCTTCGGGCGCATCACCATCAATGTCTGCCGCAACTGTGGGTGAAATTACCGGACGTGAAGCTTTACCTTCGCGGAAGAATATCCAGAACAGGACGGCAACTGCAAGGGCATAGGCGGCGAAGATCATCCAGGTAGTGTGCCAGCCCTCTACCTGATTCAGACCTTCGGGCTGCGAGAAAACAAAGTTGTTGGCAACCGCTCCGGCAGCCATAGTGCCGAATGTGGCTCCAACGCCATTTGTCATTAACATGAACAGTCCCTGAGCACTCGAGCGCATCGAGGGATCGGTCTGCTGATCCACGTACAGCGAGCCAGAGATATTAAAGAAGTCGAACGCAATGCCATAGACAATCATGGAGAGAATAAACATCCAGACTCCGCTACCGGGATCGCCTGTTGCGAATAGACCGAAGCGGGCGACCCAGGCGAACATTGCCATAAGCATTACACCCTTGATTCCGAAACGTTTCAGGCAGAAAGGGATGAGAAGGATACACAGCGTTTCGGATATCTGCGACAAGGAAATCAGGGCCGTGGCGTTGCGTGCGCCCCATGATGAAGCATATTCAGGCAGCGATCCGAAGCTGTTGATAAAAGCCGAGCCATAGCTGTTGGTGATCTGGAGCGAGACGCCGAGCAGCAGCGAAAATATGAAGAATATCGCCATCGATCTGTTCTTGAACAGTGAGAACGCCTTCAGACCGAGACTCTCGGATAGAGAGGCCGCTTTCGACGAGCCGGCTACCGGACAAGATGGCATGGCAAGCGAATAAACACACATGACAAACGAGAATGCAGCACTCAGGTAGAGCTGCCAATAACTGTCCTGCATTCTCATACCATCTACCGATATGAAATTCACCATAAGCATCGCAACGATGAATCCTACTGTACCGAATACGCGAATCGGCGGGAAATGCTTCACAGTATCGAGACCTGCCTTGTTCAAGGCTGAATATGCAACGGAATTGGCAAGTCCGATCGTAGGCATGAAAAAGGCGACAGATGCGGTATATAGCGTGAAAAGCGGAGCAAACTGAACCTCGGGCGAAAGCGCACAATAGGTGGCAGCTGCGGCCATGAATAATCCGGCCAGAAGATGACAGATGCTTAATAGTTTCTGTGCCTGTATCCAGCGGTCGGCAGCAATACCGATCAGAGCAGGCATTACAATTGAAACGAGACCCTGTACGGTGTAGAACCAAAAAATATTACTGCCGAGGCCAATGCCCGAGAGGTAGATGCCGAGTGAAATGAGATAGGATCCCCACACGGCAAAATTCAGGAAATTTAGGGCTGCGAGCTTTATTTTTATATCGTTCATGGATGTTAAGATTGGCGGATTGGTTAATGAACGCTTCTTGAATTTTCAGTGATGGTTTGCTTTCTTCTGACGGATGATCTGAGTAACCTTGGCAGCTTCCTCATACTTCTCATCGCGGATCAGTTCTTCGAGTGTTTTCTCAAGCTCTTCAACCGTGTACTGTTCCAGGCGGGGAGTGCGGAATGTGTCGCGCTCTTCATTGAGTTCGTTCTCCGGGTTCTCCACCTGATTTCCGTCCGGATCCGGACCCGTTTCCTCAAAAACAAAACCTGTTTCGCTCAGTATGGCCGGAGTTGTATAGATGGGACAACCTGTTCTGACTGCTATAGCGATGGCATCAGACGTACGGGCATCGAGCACTATCTCGCGGGTGCCGTCGGTGAATGTCAGCTCACTCGAAAAAATACCGTCTTCAAAGTTGTAGATATAAATTTCGCGCAACCTCACACCGAATCCCTGTGCAAGACTTACGAAAAGGTCGTGGGTGAGGGGTCGGGGCGGTGTCACTCCTTCAATTTTCATCGCTATCGACTGAGCTTCTGCCGGACCGATGACAACGGGAATTCTGTAGGGCCCTCCCACCTGGGCGAGAATGAGAGCATAAGCGCCCGACTGAAGCTGATTGTAGGAAAGACCCATCACACGAAGACGAACACGGTTTTCCATGACTTATATTTATGCTTTTTCCAGCAATTGAGGGATGGTGATTATACCCGAACCCAGACAGATTCTGCGGTCGGGTGTGTAGATTACTGTAAACTGACCGGGAGCGATTCCCTGAATATCGGTTTTACTCTTGACGATATAGGTGCCGGGAGCAACCCGAGTCAGTGTGCCGGCAGAAAACTCCGGAGTATGACGGTTTTTGAAAGTTATCTCTACTTCATGACAATCGTCAGGCCAGGGATCGCGCGTGATCCACTGCATCTCAGTGAGAGGTAATTCCCGACCGAACTGGCGTCGGGTGTCATAACCACCGGATACGTAAATGATATTCTCTTCAACATTCTTCCCGACTACATACCAGGGGCCTCCGCTGAGTCCGAGTCCTTTGCGCTGGCCTATAGTATGAAACCAGAAACCGTTGTGCGAACCGAGTATGCGCCCGGTCTCGATTTCAACTATAGGCCCCTGACGGGTGCCGAGATGACGACGTATGAAGTCGTTATAGTTAATGTTTCCAAGAAAGCAGATACCCTGGCTGTCGCGGCGGAACGCGTTGGGAAGACCCGAAGCAACGGCAATCTCCCTGACCCTGGATTTTGGCATGTTTCCGAGTGGAAACATGGCGTGGGCAAGCTGGGGATATGTTATCCGGGCAAGGAAGTCGGTCTGATCTTTCACGGGATCAACGGCGGTGCCGAGGTAAGTCAGACCATCGTTCTGATCAACAATGGTAGTGGCGTAGTGGCCGGTAGCTGTCTTGTCAAATTCGTGCCCCCAACGTTCTTCGAAATACCCGAATTTGATCACGCGGTTACACATGATGTCGGGATTGGGAGTCAGACCTTTCTGCACGGTGGCAAGGGCGTATTCCATAACGTTGTCCCAATATTCCTGGTGCAGTGACACTACTTCAAAGGGCAATCTATAGCGGGCGGCGATAAACTGGCACATCTCGATATCTTCGTCAGCCGAACAATCACCCTCGTCGGTGTCAAGGCCGATTCTGATATAAAACAGGTGGAGGTCATGGCCTTCTCCTACAAGTTGATGAACAGCTACGGCGCTGTCGACTCCTCCTGAAATCAAAGCTGCAATCTTCATCTGATTCGGTGGGTTGATTTTGACAATCTTTTTATACTTCCTCAAGCAGGTCTTCCTCGCGGTCGCCCCGGCGTGAAATCAGGAAAAGCGATATAAAATAATCGAGAGAGATTTTTCCGGGCCCGGCAAGGATGATAAAGAAGTAGATGCCTATGAACATGATGGGCAGATAGCCGGGATCGGTCGATTCGAGTCCGTAGATCGAAGCGTTGGGCAACAGATCATGAAGTATATAATATTCAGCTACTATCATTGAAATAATCGGGGGTATTGTGGCAAGACGAGTCAGAAATCCGGCCATGATGAAAAGCGAACAGACGAGTTCGTTAATGATCATGAGTATCAGGCAGGTCTCAGATGACAGGCCGAGTAATGTCGGGAATTCAGCGCTTATAAGAGAGAAGTTCACGAGATGTCTGATTCCGAATTGCATAAACATCACTCCGACAAAAAGACGAATGAACAGGCGCCCCATATTGCTATAGGTGTAGCCGGTACATCTAAGAAACAGATCGGTGAAGAATGTATTGATACTGCTCATAACCCTTTATTAAATTCTTGAAAGAAGATTGATTATGTAGTCGATCCCGACGTTTTTGTAGCGGATGCGGTGTTCGTTATCAAGTATGTAGAAAGAGGGAACGTGGCGGATATCGAGAAGATCATAGGCATTTGGCATGGCAGTCACGTCCCATTTCTCAGGATACGACTTAACGGCTTCAACCCATTCAGGGGTAGCTTCGTCAGGTGTTATTGCTATGATTTTCAGATCACCGCTTTCAATAAGTTTGTTTGCCGTAAGGTTGGCATCGAGACGAGCCCTGGCCAGACGGCAGTCTTCACAATCGGGATCATTGAAATAAATCAGTGTGATAGTGGCCGAGTCGGCAGCCAACGAAGATGCACGTCCGTCGGAAGTAGTATATGGAAGGTCGTTTACCGTCTCACCTTCAAGATTGTTCCGGAGTATGTTGGCAAGACGGGCAAACCGCAGTTTGTTTGCTTTATCGGCTTTTTTGTTAATTGCGACCGCGGTGGCAAAGGGAAGGAATGCCTCGTCGGAAACAACGTTGGTACTGTCGCTGTAGAAATTCTTTTCAGCAAGCTGGGCTACAAAAACCAGGTCGGCAGGCTGTTTCTCAAGTTTCTTGAGCAACGAGGTGATTGAAGCGATAGCCTTCTCACGCGATCCCAGTGGAATGAAAGTGCAGTAGTGATCGAAAGCGGTAGCCATTTCCGCCTTGTTTGAGAAAGCCGACTCCAGATTGCACTTGTCCCAGAAGTGATCAAGCAGATAGTCGCTGCGCTCCTGCAGTGTTATCAGTTCGTCGGGGATCTCCGGATAAGGAAAATATCGCTGTTCGGTCTGAGCGTTAGCTGTGAGTAACGAGAACAAAAGCAGTATCGGGAAAAGAAGGCGATTGGTCATAGGAATGAAATAGTTTTGACAGGTTGATTCAAAAACATGTCATAGTGGCATGACACTTTGTCTGTATATTTACGCAAAGATATGAAATATTACTGAATCAAGTTGCAAACGATGTTTAAAAATCAATTTTAAGCATTGGAAAGTGAGGTATAAAGCCGTTGTGGCAGATTTTCTGCAAACCTATTTGGCATGATTATTGTTAAAGGTATAAGAAAGAACAGAACGGAATTAACCGTTTTTTCTTTCCCGCTTCCCACCTTTATAGCGGGGAGATCTAATTATTAAACACACAGATAACTGTTTATTTATTTGAATATGAATTTCAATAATTTCACCATCAAGTCGCAGGAAGCTATCCAGAAAGCTGTCGAGATCACCCGCAGCGCCGGACAGCAGTCAATCGAGCCTGTTCATATGCTCAAGGCAGTACTTGAAGAAGGTGAGTCGCTGATGAAGTTTATCTTCGCTAAAGTCGGGGCTTCACTTCCAGCTGTGACAAGCCAGATTGACAAGGAAATTTCAACCCTGCCCAAAGTGTCGGGCGGCGAACCTTATCTTAGCCGCGAAAGCAACGATGTGCTCCAGAAGGCACTCGATATCGCCAAGAAACAGGGCGATGAATATGTGACTTTGGAGTCTCTCCTTCTGGCTCTGTTCGAAATCAAATCGAAAGCATCGACCATTCTTAAAGACGCTGGCCTGAGCAGCCGCGATCTTGAAAGTGCCATAGCCGAGCTGCGCAAGGGAAAGAAAGTAACCGACCAGAGCGCTGAAGAAACATATAACGCTCTGAGCAAATATGCAATCAATCTGAACGAACGTGCGCGTCAGGGCAAGCTTGACCCCGTGATCGGTCGTGACGAGGAAATACGCCGTGTGCTTCAGATTCTGAGCCGCCGAACGAAGAACAATCCCATGCTTATTGGTGAGCCGGGTACCGGTAAGACTGCTATTGCTGAGGGCCTTGCCCAGCGTATTGTGAGAGGCGACGTCCCTGAAAATCTCCGTACCAAACAGATTTTCTCGCTCGATATGGGTGCACTGGTCGCAGGTGCGAAATATAAAGGCGAGTTTGAAGAGCGCCTGAAAGCTATCGTTAACGAGGTCACTCAGAGCGATGGCGAGATAATACTCTTCATCGATGAGATCCACACACTTGTCGGTGCCGGTAAGGGCGAAGGAGCTATGGATGCCGCCAATATTCTTAAGCCCGCTTTGGCCAGAGGCGAGTTGCGCAGTATAGGTGCGACCACTCTCGACGAGTATCAGAAATATTTCGAAAAGGATAAGGCTCTTGAGCGCCGTTTTCAGAAGGTGATGGTAAACGAGCCTGACGAGGCCAGTGCAATAGCAATCCTGCGCGGTCTGAAGGAGCGTTACGAGAATCACCACCACGTGAGAATCCGCGATGAGGCAATTATCTCGGCAGTTACACTGAGCGAACGATATATCACCGACCGTTTCCTTCCTGACAAGGCTATCGACCTTATCGACGAGGCAGCCTCGAAGCTGAAACTTGAGATTGATTCGGTGCCTCAGGCCCTTGATGATATCAGCCGACGCATAGCTCAGAAAGAGATCGAGCGCGAGGCTATCAAGCGTGAGGGCGACGAGCCTAAGGTGCGCGACATAGAGAAAGAGCTTGCCACCATGCGCGAGGAAGAGGCCGAGTATATGGCCAAATGGAAGGCTGAAAAAGACCTGATCAACCGTATTCAGCAGAATAAGGTCGACATAGAACAACTGAACTTCGAGGCCGACAAGGCTGAGCGTGAGGGCGACTACGGTAAAGTGGCTGAAATCCGCTATTCGAAGATCAAGGAAAAGGAAAACGAGAATGCTACAATCCAGGAGCAGCTCAAGATGATGCAGGGCGAAAAAGCTCTCATCAAGGAGGAGGTAGACAGTGATGATATCGCCGATGTTGTGAGCCGGTGGACCGGTATTCCCGTCAACAAGATGGCCAAGAGCGAGAAAGAAAAACTGCTCCATCTCGAGGAAGAGCTTCACAGCCGTGTTGTCGGTCAGGAGGAAGCTATCCGCGCTATCGCCGATGCAGTTCGCCGTAGCCGTGCCGGTCTTAATGATCCGCGCCGTCCTATCGGTTCGTTCATTTTCCTCGGTACGACAGGTGTAGGTAAGACCGAGCTTGCAAAGGCATTGGCCGAATATCTGTTCGACGATGAAAACATGATGACCCGTATCGATATGTCGGAATATCAGGAGAAGCACACCGTGTCTCGTCTCGTCGGAGCGCCTCCGGGTTACGTAGGCTATGATGAAGGCGGTCAGCTTACCGAGGCCGTGCGTCGCAAACCTTACAGCGTTGTGCTTTTCGATGAGATCGAGAAGGCAAATCCGGATGTGTTCAATATCCTGCTGCAGGTTCTTGACGATGGCCGTCTGACCGACAACAAAGGTCGTCTTGTCAACTTCAAGAACACTATAATCATCATGACGAGCAACATGGGTTCAAATGTGATCCGTGACAACTTTGCCAAGATGACTCCTGAGAACCGTGATGAGACAATTGAAAAGACCAAGGGCGAGGTGATCGACATGCTCAAGAAGACCATCCGTCCCGAGTTCCTCAACCGTATCGACGAGACTATCATGTTTACGCCGCTCAACGAGAAGGAAATTGAAGAGATTGTTGGTCTGCAGATCAGCTCTGTCAAGAAGATGCTTGCCAAGAACGGTGTTATGCTTGAGGTAACTCCTAAAGCACTGCATCTGCTTGCCGAAGAGGGATATGATCCTGAGTTCGGTGCACGTCCCGTTAAGCGCGTGATCCATCGTCTCGTTCTCAACCGTCTGTCAAAAGATATTCTTGCTCAGAAGGTTGACCGGACCAAGCCGATCGTGATTGACGTTGATGAAAACGGTGAGCTAATCTTCACAAACTGATAGTCGGACTGTAACATCTGACACAGGTCTTAAGTAATATTAAATTGGAAGCCGACCGGAACATTTCCGGCCGGCTTCCGGTTTTCTAAGTAAACAACACACAACACACTTACACACTCACACAATTATGAAAAAACTGCTTTATCTCCTGCTCGCCCTTCCGATGCTTATTCTCGCATCCTGCCACGACGAAAACGATCTTCCCGACGTCAATGTAGGCATAACTTATACAGGTGCAACAAGTCTTGACGGTTCCCTCTATATAGTGCAGGGCGACACCGTTACTATCGACAGCGTATATGTGACACCCGTTAATCCCAATTCCCGTGCATTGGTGGCCAATGTCACTTATTTCCTTGACCAGCGCATGGTGAGCTATTCACCAATCGCACCTTTCTCGATGGGTTTCCTGACTGAAAATCTTCCTGTCGGCAAGCACACACTGCGTCTCGATATGACAGTCCTTGAGGTAAACCGTGAACCCGGAACATACTATCTTCTGGTTCCTCTGACGGTAGTGGCCGATTCGACCAAGCTTCCGCGAATCGCCCCGGTCACTCCCGGTTCATACACTGATCTTGCCCGCCACGCCGAGTGACATCTGAATTCTGAACTTCCTCAATAATTTTCCTGGGACCGGTTTCTACCCGTTGGAAACCGGCTCCGTTTCTTTTAATTCCCACCTAAACAGCAAGCGCCATGAAGTATGTTAACTCCGGAGGCGGCAAGATGCCACTCATCACTCTATTGGCTGTTTTGTCGATCTCTCTGACGATCAATCTTCCCGGTCTGGCCGTTTCACCGATGCTCGGCAAGCTGCATCACATTTTCCACTCCTCCGAGCTGGAGTCTCAGTTGCTCACGAGTCTACCTAATCTATTCATGATTCCCATGGTGATTATCGCCGGACGCCTGGCAACGCCCCGGCGACAGACAGCAGTGCTTATCACGGGTCTGCTGATTTTCCTTCTGAGCGGTATCGCCTGCTTCTTTGCTCACAGCATGACCGAACTGATCATCTACGGTTGCACGGCCGGTATTGGTTGCGGTCTTGTCGTTCCTATTGCAGCAGGATGCATCTCCGAGTGGTTCACGGCCTCTCCGCGTCAGCGCGACCTCGGTCTTAAATCGACCACTTCAAATGCCATGGTCATTATCGCCAACCTCTTTGTAGGCTGGGTAGTGGTCTACAATTGGCATGCCGCGTTTGCTGTCTATCTTATTCCTATCATACCTCTCAGCCTCATCCCGTTCATGACCCAGAGGTTCGTCAACCGCCACAGGACCGTCGATCAGACTACTGTCGCTATCGGCCCGACAACTTCGGATAATGATGACGATCACTTCCAGGGGCGCACGTCGCTCTGGATGCTTATCAGCCTTATCATGCTCTATATGATTCTCACCTACGCTACGACTTCGATTTCCTACTATAGCCCGTTCCTGATGGATCATTTCGGAATGAGCACCACCGAGGTCGGTGTCGTCACGGCAATGTACTATCTCATGTGCTCCTTTGCCGGCGCCGTTGTCGGAAGTCTGAAGCGGTTCTTCGGCCGTCCCGTCATGTTCATCTGCCTCGCCCTCTGCGCGGCCGGTCTGATCGTCATCGGTCTCACTCACAATTTCTGGGTTATGGCGGCAGCTTCTTTCGTGACCGGTTTCGGATATGGAGTCATTCAGCCAATAATCTACAACAAGACTACATATATTGCTCCCAACCGCAAACTCGGAACGCAATATTTCGGCTACGTCCTGTCGTCAAACTATGTTGCCATTATGATGGTTCCGTTTGTCGACAGCTTCGCTCGCAAGCTGTTTCATTCTTCGGCTCCCGGCTTCGAGTTCGTATTCAGTGGTGCAGTTGTTATTGTGCTGCTCGTATGGGCTCTGATAAAGCGGAATTACTACGTTTTCGATGTCAATCCTGCTTCACCGGCTCCAACTGCAGCTCAGGTGGAGGCTGCCGATTCTCTCGACTGACGTTCAGATATAACACACATGAAGACCCCGGCTCCACGAGATGTAGGAGCCGGGGTCTTCATGTAGGATTGATACAGTCTTCAGTCTTTCTTACCGAAAGTTGAGAAGTATTTGTCAAGTACGTCGCGGGCTGCCGTGAACGAGCTCTGACGGTTGGCAAGCACTCTCGCCTCTTTCTCGGCGAGCAAAGCAGCGATGGCTGGATCGCTGTAGAAAGCCGAACGCAGACGATCGTCGATAGTTTCATACATCCAGTATCTTGCCTGTTCGCTGCGCTTGCGCTCGAAATATCCGTTGGCGTCGACGAATTCAAAGTAGCGGTCAATCATATCCCACACTTCGGGAATACCGAGTTCGAAATATCCTGAGTAGGTGAGTACTTCAGGTTTCCAGCCTGATTCTGTCGGCGGAAACAGGTGAAGGGCGCTTCTGAATTGGGCCTGCGCCAAGCGTGCGCGGTCAATGTTGTCGCCGTCGGCCTTATTGATCACGATGCCGTCGGCCATCTCCATGATGCCGCGCTTTATGCCCTGTAGCTCGTCACCGGTACCCGCGAGCTGAATCAGCAGAAAGAAATCCACCATCGAGTGGACGGCTGTCTCGCTTTGGCCAACGCCTACCGTTTCAACGAATATATTGTTATAGCCGGCCGCTTCACACAACACTATCGTCTCGCGTGTTTTTCTTGCAACACCACCGAGCGAGCCTGCCGACGGGCTGGGACGTATAAACGCATCTGGATGCACTGATAGCTTTTCCATTCTGGTTTTGTCGCCGAGAATGCTGCCCTTGGTTCGTTCGCTCGATGGATCAATGGCAAGCACGGCCAGCTTACCGCCATTTTTCAGCACGTGCAGACCGAACACGTCGATCGAAGTGCTTTTTCCTGCTCCGGGCACTCCAGTTATGCCGATACGGCGCGAGTTCCCTGAATAGGGCAGACATTTCTCTATCACCTCCTGCGCCAGCGCCTGATGTTCGGGCGACAGGCTTTCAACCAGCGTCACTGCACGGCTGAGCATCGACACGTCGCCTTTCAGTATACCTTCTACCATTTCAGCAACCGTCGGCATGCGTTTGCGTTTGTGGCGTTTCAGATATGGATTTACTACCGGGGGCTGGGCAACACCGCTGTTCACTGTCAGACCGGCATAGCGCTCGTCATTTTCTGGATGCTCCATGCTAAGAAGAGTTATTTTGTGGAAGAATCTACTGTTTCGCCAACCACTCTCACGTTTTCAGTGGGGTTGTCGGGTGAATTACTGATTAAGGTGATACGCCCGTTGAGCATATCGATCCCTTTCAGTCGGGCCGGATCGACTGTCACGGTTATCGTGGCCGATTTTCCGGCTGCTATTTCGTTTTTGTCGGTTTTTACCGTTATGCACGGATCGTAGGTATAAACTCTGCGTAGTATCAACGGACTTTCTCCGCTGTTGGTCACATTGAATTTCTTTTCCAGTTTTTTAGTTTTGCCGAGGTCAATGCGTCCGAAATCGATAGACCGTGTCTCAACACCCATAAACGGAGCTGATGCTCTTTCCTCTTTCGTAAGTTTCGAGAAATCCTCGCTCACGATATAGGTCAGTGGAATAGTCATCTTGTCATCTGGAAATTCCTTAATCGAAAGCTTTATGGAGTCTACATTCAGTCCGTAGGGTATTTCAGGATGGTTAGTGTCTACGGTCAGCGATATCAGCAGATTCTCTCCTTCCTGCGACGAATCGGGATAGCAGATGGTGGTCACGTATGGAGGTACGCCTTCAATCACCGGTGTGATCGTGAAGTCCTGATCGTTTATTCCGAACAGACTTCCGCTGCCTGTGTGGCCCTTGATGATATTGCCTATTCCGACAAAGGCGTTCTGAAGTCTGAAGTGAGGTCCTTGTTGTGGAAAGTTCACAGCCAGGCTGCTTGCGCTGCCTTTCACTTTTCCGGCTATTGTCAGTATTTCCTGGCCAGCATCGCCGCACACTATGGTGATACGCTTGTCGAACGGACCAGGCCGGCGCTCAGCGTTATAAGTCACATTCACTTTCAAAGTGTCGCCGGGTGCTATTGTGCGGGAGTTAACAGTAGGTGTGGTGCAGCCGCAAGTTGATCTTGTCGCTGTCACATACACTGTGTCGTTACCCTCGTTTACTCCTGTGAACGTGCAGGTCACATTTCCCAGATCCTCGTTGAACGTGCCGAAGTTATGATGCCGGTCGGCCCACCGGATATTTGTCTCGGCCATGACCGGAATCATTCCGAGTCCGATAAGCGTCAGTGCTGCTGCCAGTTGATTCCTTTTCATAAGCTCGTGTGCTCAGTCTGTTATATATCCCGAAAACTTCAGACGGGTCTTGCTGTTCGACGCGTTGGTAGTGACGGTCACGGTGCGGTTGAATTCTCCCTTGAATCTCTTGGGATCGAAAGTGATCATCACATAACCCGTTTTGCCGGGAGCGATAGGCTCGCGGGTAAACGTTGGTGTAGTGCAGCCGCAGCCCCCGTTTGTCACGTGGATTATCACCAGTTGTTCCTTGCCTTTGTTGGTGAATTCATATTTGCAGCTCACTTTTCCGCCTTCAGCCGATATTCTGCCGAAGTCGTGAGTGGTTGTCGAGAACGCTATTTCTGCTTTCTCCTTGGCGTAGAGGCTTCCCGCTGCGATAGTAAGCAGCAGAAGCAGTGAAATGATTATGTGTTTTCTCATTTTGATAATGCCTTTTTATATGTTAGACGTTTTATGACGGTTTTGGTTTGACGCCAAATCAGTCTTTATAGTCATAAATCAGTTCCAGTTTCTTTACGAGTAGTGTTGATCCGGCTCCACCCGTGAAGAAATCTCCGTATTTGCTGGCCGAGGCCACAATCATTATGTAGTTCGGAACACGCGAGGTCGATCTGTAATCGAGCGGAATAGTCACGGTGACATAGTCGTCCATGCTTCCGCTGAAGAAGTACTCTCCGTATGCAAGCACGTCTGACGCATTCTTATCGAAAAGCTGGCGGTCTGACGGCTTTGTCCTTATTTCAAGTGGCTCGTTAGCATCTGTCAGAGCCATCCATACTGTGCAAGTATCCGGTTGGCCTTTCAGGGATGAGTATTCCGAATTCGAATGTGAGATATCCGTGCCGTTATACTTTAATGTCGCAACCAGGGCGGTTGGCCTCTCTTTGAATTCGCGGCCGAATGATAGCACGCCGTTAGTGCCGTCGGTTCTCACATACGATCCTACGAACAGATTTCCGGCTGCAAGTTTACCGAGTATGCCGATTCCGACAAACTTTGTAAGAAGCGACGCTCCTGCATAACCCGTTGCTGAAGCTGCGTCGGCAATTGGTGTCGTGTTGCTGTCGCCGAGTGTTGTCGCACCTCTGTTTCCGGTACCCCAGTATGGTGTTCCGTTCTCACTCCATGGGCACCACACCTTTCCGTCTTGCCACCAGTTGGTGAAGGTATTGTTCGGGGTCTGCACTATGGAGCCTGTGCGTACTCGCTCTGCAGGTGTATTCTGATCGTCGCTCAAGGCTCTCACCTCATATTCTGTCAACGGTTCCAGATGTATGATTCTCGCCTTATATGTTCCGGTACCTTCCTGATGTACCCATTCCTGTGGCACAACCTTCCATGTCTCGGTACCTTCAACTCTGTACTCGAATTCTATTCTTCGGCCTTCTTCCACGTTGGCGGTTGCCCATACTACCTGCGACCATGCGTCGAGTTCGGTCAGCTCTACGGCTGCGTCCCTCGTTTCAACTGTAACGGCCCAGGTTAGGGTACGCCCGAATTCATTTACCTCTACCTTTACCGGCTGAGTGAAATCTACCTGCTTCCCAACCAGATCTGGAACTATGGTTGCCGTGGCGCCGCCGAGCTTGATAGCGTTGACGGTCACACTGCTCAGATCCTGTTTCTTGCTTACATACGCTTTCACCGTGTGCGTCTGTGGATCGATTTCAGCCGGCCCAATCTGTCCTGCAATGCTGAATGTCCTGACAATCTCCTGACGTGCGGCTATCGCCCAGGGCCAGTCCTGATAAATGTGCAGTGTCAGATGCATAGTGTCGGCAAGATCAAGAGGACGGCAGAGCAGGGTGGTGTCGATCACGGTAGCGTTCTTGGTCACCACAAATTTCTTTAGCTTCAGCGCGCTTATGTCGGCCGAATCATTCAGAAATATTGTCACTGTTCCGGCTATTGTGTCGATGATTGTTTCTCTGCTCTGGCCATCAACCTCCATCTCCAGTATGTTGGCTCTGATCCGGGGATAGGGGATGTCATCATCGTTCAGACATGAATTCATCGGTAGCACCGTGGTCATTATTCCTATTCCGGTTGCCGTGCGCAGTATGTTTTTTCTTATGGATTTCATCGTTTGTTTCTGTTTGCTGTGGGCGGCCCGGTTCATATACTGATTCCTAAACCGAAGTTTATGTTGAAGATATTGAATTTGAAATTCGCGCCTGAACTCAGCCGTGTTCCCTCATCCACCTGATCGGTGTATTGCCGTTCATGACGCAGATGTAGGCCAAACACTCCGAACGAAACGTTGAAGTTCACATTATCCATCACAAACACACATAATCCGGGCGAGAAATTCAGCGACACTTCCGAACTGTTTGTCTTCGTGTCGCGCGGTATCTCGTTATAGCTTCTGATGAATCTCGATGTTCCGCTTGCAAACGACAGATCTACTTCATTGAACACTGCGAAGCGTTTCATATTACTCAGACCTACATAATTTCGGTAGCATATCCCTATGGCATATGAAGTCGAACTGTAGCTCACGTTGCGCAGATTGAAGTTTAGATCGTCGCCCAGATCCATAGCCAGACTACCCAGAGCTCCGTCGCGGTTCACATACGACAGTTTTACGCCGAGCGACTGGTTGTTGCGTATGAAATAACTGATTGTTGGGCGGATAGAATACATCTTTCCGTGAAAATTGAAATCCTTGATCACGCTCAGCATCTGCACGTCCTTGGCGTCAAATTCGCCATAGCTTGCTGTCAGTCCGAACGACCACTGGCCTTTGGGTATAAACAGGAAGTTGTAGAGACCTCTGTCATATCTTCCGTAATTCTTCTGAGGAAGAATGATGCTCACCGTGTCATTGCCGATGATCACCTTCTCGTTGGCGATAGCCGGATCAATGGGCTGTCCTATGCGTTTCAGGCTGTCTGGCCGTGATTCAACTGCCTTCAGCGACATTGCTGCGCCGGCTATCAGTATTATATTCAGTATTATGCGTCTCATGATATTACAGATAGAAGGCTACGCCGAAGGTTATTGAAAACAGGTTGACTTTGAAATTGGCATCTTTGGTTTTGCGGTGTGACACATACACTCTGTCAGTCGTGGCTTTAGTATGTGTGTAGCCGAAGCCTAATACTCCAACATTTACTTCGATCGCCGAGTAGTTGTTGAGAAACATCACGAATCCGGGAGCGAGACCTACTTTCGCTTGAAAGTTGCGTTCGAATGTTCCTGTCAGGTCGTCGCCCGAACCGTTCAGCAGTCTGCTCTCGCCTCCGCCAAGTTGCAGCTGCAGCTCATTGAAGAGCGCGAATCTCGTGTTGTTTCCGAGCGATATGTAATAGCGTGCAGCAGCCATACCGAAATAGTTGCTGCTTAGTGTGTTCAGATGATCTATATCGTTTGTTGTCTCTGAATCTATCATCACTTTACCCGATTCAACTTTGTTCATCGACCGCTGATAGGCGAATCTGCCGCCAACGGCAAGATTGTCGGCCACAGCATACATAAGCATAGGGCTGATTTTAAACGAATAAGTATCAGCGTCCAGCCCTTCAACTATCAGAAACTGATAATTTTTCTGATTGCTTTGGTCATAGTTCACCGACAGTCCGGTGATCCATTGTCCTTTTGGTACGAACGTGATTCTTTCAAGTCCGCGTCTGAATGTCTCTTGGGCTTTCAGCTTGACTGGTCCGGCAATACTTGCCGCGATTACCAGGGCCGCAAGAATCCTGTTTATGATTTTTGACATTAGTTGAATTATATGGAACTCTTTGTCGCTTTGGGGGGTATTTACTGTTGCCTTACTGCCGAGTCCTTGGTTATGAATCTGTTAGTAACTTAAGCTTATGGCATCTATCCAGAGTGAGCTACCTCTTGATGTCGATGTCACCGGATCGTCGTAAGTCACCACATCGGCCGATTCAGTCTTGATGTCGCCCATCGAGGTCGAACTTGCAAACATCACTTTCAGCTGGTTGGCTTTTACTCCGAAAAGCTCATATTGAAGTTCAACGGAGAATGTTTTGTAGCTTAGCGACGTCTCCAGTTCCGAGCGGCCCTTGGCGATCACGGTCTCTACACCGTTTATCAGTCCTGTTACTTCTACGGTTACTATTCCTTTGTCTGTAGGATTATTTGGGCCTGGGGTATATTTATAGAATCCGCTCACGGCTGCCGGGCGCGAGTTGATTTTCGTTCCCTCGCTATAGGTCTCCGCTCCAGTAATCGGATCGAAACTGTAGCTGCCAAGAAACAGACGGCCGGTCGACCGGTTGGCAATTTCCGGAATCTCCATACTGTAAGTGGTGTAGGGCGGTGCCGGCTGACGGTAATCCGGTATCTCAGCGCCGTCAATATCCCAGCCTACGTTGTCAAGTCTCACGGCGTACGCTCCCTGGTAGGCATCTGTAACAGTGTAGGTCGACGGAGCCATATACCAAGTGTTATGGTTTTTTGCGCCTGTACAGAATGTCTTATCATTGACATTTGCCCAGCTCTTTGGGGCCGACAGGGTGAATGTTGTGTGGTTCTGCAGATTGAATATTCCTACTACTGTCTGAGAATATCTTCCGCCGCTCAACATATCGGGATAGTCTATCGTGTTCTTAACATCCTCGAAGTCGGAGTTTGGAAGCTGCACACAGGTCTCTGTGGTCACCTCTACTGCCGGTGTAAACTGAGCCTCGGTAGGCGTATCCATGACGGTGCCTCGGAAACTGTATTTCGTGCTTTGGGCCAGACCGCTCACCAGTATTGTTCCCTCCTCTGTGTCGCGTTCCAGATTAAGTATCTTCCGGTCTGACACGTAAACCGACATACACGATGTGATCACGCTTCGTAGCTCCGGATTCTCCGGGACTATTCTTACTTTGGCCGATAGTGCGAACGCATCAACTTCGATTGTGAAATTCGGACTTTCACGCTTTATGGCAAAGGTCTGTTTGACTTCTCCGCAGTATATCACTCTCAGGTTGATAGAGTCTTCGTTTCCTGCCGGCACATTGAATCTGACAGCATATATTGAACCCTCTTTGGCCTCGATCTCTGTTATCTTGAGCGTTGTCCAGTGGCCTCTTGCGTCCATCGCCTCGATTACCACATTATCCTTGATGGCCGACGACGGGCATTTGACTCTGATCTCGGCCTTGTTTACGCCTACTATAGCGGGCGTCCAGTTAGTGACTGTCAGATCAACCGGTTCAACTTCAACTTTCAGCGTCACGGGGTCCGAAACCTTCGATGATCTGTTTCTGGCCTGTAAGGTGAATGTCACCACGGGCTGTTCTTCATCATATCTCAGGGCTCTCATGGCTTCTGTCAGATCTACCGTCGATCCGTTGTTCAGCCCGGCTTTTATTCCGTTAAGTTTTACTCCGAAACTTTCCAGCTTCGCTGCATCCGCTGTGTTCATGTTCAGCAGATCAATCTCGGCCGGCCAACCTTTTTCGATCAGTGAATTAGCCGTGGTTGTAAGCATAAGTGCGTTCAGATCATCGCTTGTCACTTCGAATCCTACTGGTTCGTCGGGCAATGCGCCTTCACACAGAATCATCTCGTCGCCGTTGGTAAAACCGTAGGGTTTCACTGCGGGTGCTTCCGAATTGAAGAACGCGTCTGACAATGTTACGGTCACGTCATCAGTCAGAATCTTGTCGTCGAACGAAATCACGATTTTGGGCGCGCTTCCGTTCTCACCCTCTATAGCACTCAGGGTTGCGCGATACAGATAGCCACGTTTTGCATCCGAAACCTTCACCGGTTGGAAGGTTGCTTTGCGGCCATCGTTCATTTCTATCTGAAGTGTGAAGCTTATTTCTCCCGGGAGAAGATAGGCATATCGGCGTTCCGTAGCAGGATAATTCAGGTAGATGCCCCCGTCGCTGTGAAGCACGGTGGTATAGTTTTTCAGAAGGCGTCGGTAAGTGTCGTCATAATCTATCTTGATAACCGTACTTTTCACACTGGCCACAATCTCCGGCCGTGCTGTCTCGCCATTGGCCAGTTTGAAGCTTGTTGTGCCGTAATAGTAGGGATGATCAAAACCCTCCTGCTCGCCGTTTCCGTAACTGGCTTCGATAATGTAGTCGCCGGGTAGGAATACCTCGGTCTGCAGCAGATGATTCTGATTTTCCCATGTTGTTTCCGCTCCGGTTAGGACATCCGTGAGACGGAGCAGCATATCAGTTCCCTCGGGGGCGATCTCACATTCTATCGGATGCTGTGGATCAACGGCCGGAATGATCGTAGGATCAACATTTACAACCGGATTCAGACTGCCGGAGCCTGTGCCGACATTGATTTTGTCGTCAGAGCATGAGGTTGCCGCTGCACTCACGGCGGCAATCGTCATGATTCTTAGCAAGCGGTCTTTTTTGTTGATGAAATGTGAGTCGTGCATGATGGTCTTCATTCAGGTGCAAAGATAGCAATTTTTTTGACTTCATGGGTGCGCACCTGCCCCTAAACTTCACCACTTCCCGGTTCTTGCGGTCAGAAAAGAGACAGACCCGCCGTGGCAGGTCTGTCTCTTAGTGATTTATGTCGTTCAGTCAACTTGAATCACAAGGAAGTTGCTGAGACTCCAGAATCGTTCCGGATTGGTGATTTTCAGAACTTTCTGTCCTGTACCGTCATCTTGGATAGTGTAACTGTCCTTGGGCTGGTTCGTCACAATTTGTGCTTTTCTCGAGTGCAGGGGAATTGTGGTCAGAGTGCGTTTGTCTCCCTTGGTGAAGTAGTTGGCATCGAAGTCCGAAGGTAGAATCTTGGTCTTTCTCAGGAAGCCTGTTTGAATTATATTGTTCTTTTTCAGCTCGCTCTTCGATCCGATAGCATAGAAACACATGTTGAGCTCGTTGTTCAGTTCCACGGCCTGTTGCTCCGCTTCCTGACGTCCTTGCTGCTCGGTATTAGCAACCGTTGTGAGAGAATCAACCTGACTGCCGAGTGCGGTGATCTTTATGTTGGCCTCTGCGAGCTGATTTGTCAGCGTTGTGATGTCGGTCTGCTGTTCAGCTATTTGTGCTTTCAGATTCTCGATAGTGGTCAGGAGTGTGGCGTTTTTGCCGGACGACTGGTTCAGTTGCTTCTCAAGCTGTTCCAGACGGTTTCTGCGCTCCTGAAGGGCCTGCTGCAGTGCTATCATGTCGTTGCGCAGTTGCTCCTTTCTCGACGGCGATTCGCCTGTAAGCGATCCGGGGGTCGTTACGATCCTCTCTATCTCCTTTATCTGGGTCATTCCCTGCGAGATATCGTTGATAAGCGCGAAGAGCGAGTCTTGTGTATCAAGAGTCTGGCGCAATTTGTCGGTCAGCTCGGTATTCTCTGTTTCTGTCTGTTCCAGTTTCTGTTTATCCTGACACGATGTGAAGCCAATACCCACGATCGAGGCTAATGCAGTGCCAAGCAGCACGGTTGCTATTCGTTTCATATTCTTATGCGGGTTAAGGTGGTTGGTATTCTTTATGGTTGTTAGATTTTCGGTTATTCTTCCTCTTCGTTAGTTTGGCGGTACTTGTTTTTGTGACTGTCTGCGCGGGTAACTACCTCTTTACCGCCTAACACTATAACGATCTCTCCTCTCGGATTATTCTGCAAGAAATATTCCACGAGTTCACCGAGTGTGGCGCGTTTTGTCTCCTCGTGAAGTTTCGAGATCTCTCTGCTCACCGAGGCCTGTCGTTCCGGGCCGCATGCTTCGCTTAGCTGCTGAAGAGTTTTAACGAGCCTTAGCGGTGATTCATAAATGATGCTCGTCATGGTTCGGGCTGCTATCTCCTCGATGCGCGTTGCTCTTCCTTTTTTGGGTGGCAGGAAACCTTCAAACACGAATCTCTCGCACGGTAGTCCTGAGCTGACAAGCGCCGGCACAAATGCGGTTGGCCCCGGAAGTGTTATCACCGGGATATCTTTTCTCCGGCACTCTCTCGCCAGCAGAAATCCCGGATCAGATATTCCGGGAGTGCCGGCGTCGCTTATCAGTGCGATATCCTCTCCTGTTTCAAGACGTTCTGCAACGGCATCCAAAGCTTCATGTTCGTTGAATTTGTGAAAGCTCATCAGGGGTGTAGTGATCCCGAAGTGCTTCATGAGCACACCGCTTGTACGGGTATCTTCGGCATAGATTGCCGAACACATCCTAAGCACTTCAAGTGCCCGCGGGGTCATGTCGCCCAGATTGCCTACCGGCGTCGGAACTATGTAGAGCATATCGGATAACGGTTTTATTTCCGGTGATTTTCTATCAGTTCTATGAACGCAGCGACATCCTCATCATCAGGATTCATACACATGTCGTTGATCAGGTAATCCTTTACCTCGTCCATGTTCCCTAATGTCGATACTGTCTGTACGCATTCCTTTAGTTCTTCGATCGACCCTGCAAAGAGTGCCCGACTGAACCTGAACTTATCATTGATCGTCAGGGTCAGCTCTTCAGCTTGTTTTTCCGGTTCATGTACTGCCTCGGGTTTCTCGTCCGCCATTTCCATAATTTTTGGCGGAGCAACCGTTGCTTCTGCTATATTAGCATCAGCCTCATCTTCATATTCAACGCTTTCTGCTATCTGTGCCTGTTCGTTTTCAACTCGTGCCTCTTCTGCTTCTGTCACCGCTTCTGCAATCGGCTGCTCATTGATTTCAGGTGCCTGTGCAACAGCTGGTATCTGTGCGGTCTCGGTTTCTCCCGTTGTCTGTTTCAGTTTCTCGGATGCCAGCACTTTCACTCCGTTAGCCAGTTCATCGGCTTTTGCAAGCAGCAGATCATAGATGTCGGCCGGGGTACGGTCGTCACGGCGTTCTATCAGCATCAGTAGTCCTTCGATCTCAAAGCTGAGTGAGAGAAGTTTTTCCGGGGTACGGGTCATAATATTCTCTTGTTTTGAATAATCTTTGCAAACTTACTCAAAAATTTTCAATAATGCTTGCTCAATCGAATTATTTAATCGTGCTGCCGATACTTTATTGCTGTTTGTCAGCACTACAACCACATGTGTCGGATAGCCTTCATTATCGATCTTGTAGCCGGCCACACATCTCACACCCGTCATTGTTCCGCTTTTCAGAGCAAGTTTGCCGGCGAGCTTTGTCCCTGCGAGCAGGTTTCTTACTGTGCCGCTTTTGCCCGCTATAGGGAACAGCCGTGCATATGTCATGCCGCGCGGACTCAGGGCCATTAGTTGCAGCACGTCGGCAATGAACAGGGGTGTAAGGCGGTCGTTTCGCGATAGTCCGCTTCCGTCTATGATCTTCACTCCATCTGTGTCTGCCCCCTTGAGCCTCCACAGCGCCAGCTCTCTCTCGGCGGCTACATCGCGTGATTCTGTCGGGGCAACTATTCTCAGCATTGATTCTGCTATCAGATTGTCACTCCAATACATCATTGCCATCAGTATTTCGTCGAGCGTGGGAGAGTGATGATCATACACCACGAGATTTTCATTTTGGAGAGGAAGGCTGTGGAGGCCTACGCCTATTCCTCTTGCCTGTAGTCCCCGCGTTACTTCGAGGCACATGGCACTTGGTGGATCAGGCATTCCGAAGCTGTTTTGTGCTCCTTTGTTAGGAATCCTGCCCGTGATCGTCAGTGTTTTCGCATCCGGATCAAATGTGTAGCGTATTCCTCCGCTGCGTTTCTTGATGTATTTCACCTCCAGTCCGGGCACTTCCGGAACAGTTACTGTCTCCGGGGGAGTGATGGTGAAGGTATTGTCTCGCCAGTTTATCGGAAAATGTCCTGCTCCGTATCGGTAGCGCCTATCCGATTGTAGCCATCCTGCTGGAAAGCCGCAGTCGGGCATCGCCGAATAATCCGTAACGATCGTTCCTGCTATACTGTCAATACCTGCGTTACGCAGACCATCCGCTATGCTGTCGCAGATTCCGGTGTAGTCAGGGAAACGCGATGATTCCAGCGTCGGATCTCCCGTAGCTCTGATGACCAGATCTCCCTCCAGCACACCTTCATTATTGATCGCACCTCTCGCGGTCACCTTGGTTGAAAAACGTGTATATGGGTCGAAAAGTGTTACGACTGATGCTGCCGTTATGCTCTTCATAACACTTGCCGGAATAAAAGCTTCGTCGGCTCTTGAGTCAGCCAGAACTTCGCCGCTTAATATGTCAGCCACATAGATACCCATCTCTATTCCGGCCGGTTGCTCAAATTCCGAAGCATTT
Source organism: Bacteroides sp. (assembly GCA_014801735.1). Next base: position 42,607 of record JAAVDO010000012.1, read on the forward strand.
ATCTCGTTCTGTGTCTTCGTTTCTGTGGTTGGGGTGAATGTGGTTGCCGCGACGGTTGTAGCCATCAGGCTGAATATATTCAACAGACTATATCTTATGCGCATTGTAGTGTATTCTTGTTCGGATCGTTGGGCATATTTAGCTCCCCTTTGAAAATGGAACAGCAAAGTTAGCATTTAGTATTAAATCAGCTGCATTATTTCAGTCCATCTTTGGCGGTTGTATTCCGTGAGTTTTAAGAAATTTAGGTTTTTTCCTCAGAAATTGCCGTAATTCAAAGGAATTTTGGTAATTTTGACAAGAATTTTCACCTTTTGTGTTTTCCACATGGTCAGCAAGACTCGAGATAAGCTTATCGAAGTGGCACGTCAGCTCTTCGCTCACAAGGGCATTGAGAATACCACTATGAACGATATTGCTGCTGCCTCCGACAAGGGGCGGCGCACTATCTATACTTATTTCAAGAACAAACGTGACATTTTCAATGCAGTGATCGAGCGTGAGAGCGAACAGCTGATAAGTCGTCTGCGTGTAATTAAAGAGGCCGACATGCCTCCTGTTGAGAAACTGACCGACTATCTGCGTGTGAGATTTGATTTCCTGATGGAGGCTGTACCGCGACACGACGGTCTTCTTCAGATTCTCGGCCGTGATTTCAGAAAAATGGATCGTATCCGTCGTCTTGCTCTTGTCAAGGAAATGGATATGTTCAAGAACGTCATTGCCGAAGGTGTGGAAACAGGTGAGTTCGATCCTGACCAGGCTGCGAGATTGCCTTATGTCGAGTCAATGGTTTTCCAGGGTATTGACTATTGCAATCTGCGCGGTTTTTTCCAGGAACATGATATCAGCGTCACTGCTATCCGCGACGATGTCATTCGCTTCATGATCAAGGGGCTGCTTATTGCGCCTGCTCCTAATAATCTCGAAACAACCAATTAACAATCAGTTTATAACGATGAAATTACTCGAAGGAAAGACCGCGCTCATCACTGGTGCTGCTCGCGGTATCGGAAAGGCCCTTGCCCTGAAGTTCGCTCAGGAAGGTGCTAACATCGCTTTCACCGATCTCGTGATTGACGAAAGCGGTAAGCAGACCGAAGAGGAAATTGCTGCTCTCGGTGTTCAGGTTAAGGGTTACGCTTCTAACGCTGCCGATTTCAATCAGACCAAGGAAGTTGTCGATCAGGTTAAGAAAGATTTTGGTCGTATTGATATCCTGGTTAACAACGCCGGTATCACCAAAGATGGCCTCATGCTTCGCATGACTGAGCAGCAGTGGGATGCTGTTATTGCTGTCAACCTTAAGAGCGCTTTCAACTTCATCAATGCTGTTCTCCCCATCATGATGCGTCAGCGCAGCGGCAGCATCATCAACATGGCTTCGGTTGTCGGTGTTCATGGCAACGCCGGTCAGGCAAACTACGCCGCCTCGAAGGCCGGCCTTATTGCTCTTGCAAAGAGCATCGCTCAGGAGGTTGGTTCGCGTGGCATCCGTGCTAATGCGATCGCACCCGGATTTATCGAGACTGCAATGACCGCAGCTCTTCCCGATGAGATCCGTAAAGAGTGGATTCAGAAGATACCTCTGCGTCGCGGCGGTAAGGTAGAGGATATCGCCGAGGTTGCTACCTTCCTTGCCAGCGATATGTCGAGCTACGTTACCGGCCAGGTTATTCAGGTCGATGGCGGCATGAACATGTGATCCTGACTTCCTATAGTTAGTTTTAATCAAGATAAGAGAGGAGGAGCGAATTCGCTCCTCCTCTCTTATCTTGATTAGGCGTCTATCAGTCCTCGTTGCCGGCGTTCTTTTCTGCGTATTCTTTAAGCAGCTTCTCCTGTACGTCGCCCGGAACGAGCTCGTAGTCGGAGAACTTCATAGTGAACGAGCTGCGGCCACCGGTGATTGAGCTCAGAGCAGTTGAGTAACTCGACATCTCTTTCAGGGGCACGCGGGCCTGAATCTTCTCAAATCCGTTTTCGCTCGACATACCCATGATCATGGCACGACGTCCCTGCAGATCGCCCATCACGTCGCCCATAGCATCGCTCGGAACCATAACTTCTACGTCATACACCGGTTCGAGAATCTTCGGGTTTGCGTTGCGGAAAGCCTCGCTGAACGCATTGCGGCCTGCCAGACGGAACGATATTTCATTGGAGTCTACCGGGTGCATCTTGCCGTCATATATGCATACTCTCACGTCGCGGGCGTATGAGCCTGTCAGCGGGCCCTGTTCCATGCGGTCCATGAGGCCTTTCACGATAGCCGGGATAAAGCGTGAGTCGATCGCACCACCAACTATACAGTCGCACACTACCAGTTTGCCACCCCAGTCCAGAGGTATCTCCTGTGTGTCGCGCACTTTCATCACGTATTCCTGATTGCCGAAACGATAGCTTGTAGGAGCTGGCATACCTTCGGTATACGGTTCTATGATCAGGTGTACTTCACCGAACTGACCCGATCCGCCCGATTGTTTCTTATGGCGGTAGTCTGCTCGCGAGGCTTTGGTTATGGTCTCGCGGTATGGAATCTTGGGTTCATCGAAAGCAATAGGCAGCTTGTCGTTGTTTTCAACACGCCATTTCAGGGTGCGCAGGTGGAATTCACCCTGGCCCTTCAGAATTGTCTGCTTGAGCTCCTTCGATTGTTCTACGATCCAGGTAGGATCCTCCTCGTGCATTCTTGTCAGGATAGCCGACAGCTTTTCAGCGTCACTTTCAGTAACGGGCCGGATTGCACGCTGATATTTGGGTGCGGGATACTTGATGAAATCAAATGCCCAGTCACATCCTTTCGCATCGAGAGTATTGCCGGTGCGGACATCTTTGAGTTTAACGGTTGCACCTATATCGCCGGCACACAATTTGTCGACAGGAGTCTTGATCTGACCACATACGCAGTATATCTGTGCCAGACGCTCTTTTGAACCTCTGTCTATGTTTTCGAGATCAGCGCCGGTTGTCAGTGTTCCCGACATAACTTTGAAGTAGCTTACTTCGCCGATATGCGGCTCTATGGTGGTCTTGAAAACGAACAGGCTCAGCGGGCCGTTTGAATCAGGCTTCACGGCCTCACCTGCAGTGTTGTGAGGTGCAGGCATCTCTTCCACGAACGGAACTACATTGCCGAGGAATTCCATCATGCGACGAACACCCATATCCTTGAGCGCGCTCACACAGAACACCGGATAGATTGAACGGTCTATAAGGCCTTTGCGGATGCCTTCGCGCATCTCATCTTCTGTCAGGTGTCCCTGATCGAAGAATTTTTCCATCAGAGTCTCGTCGTTTTCAGCTGCGGCCTCTACGAGTTGCTGGTGCAGTTCAAGAGCGCGTTCCATCTGATCTTCCGGCACTTCTTCGATAGTGGGTACACCGCCGTCCGGACCCCATGAATACTTTTTCATGAGAAGTACGTCGATCATGGCGTTAAAGTCGGGACCGCAGTTTAAAGGATACTGGATCGGGGTGACTTTCTTACCGAAAATCTCCTTCATCTGTTCGATCACGTTCTCATAGTCAGCCTTTTCGCCATCAAGCTGGTTGATTGCGAAAATAACGGGTTTCTTTACTGACGCACATGTGCGGAATATGTTCTGTGTGCCAACCTCTACACCATATTGCGCATCGACGAGTATTACGCCGGTATCGGTTACGTTGAGGGCTGTGATGGCATTGCCAACGAAGTCATCGGCTCCGGGGCAGTCGATAACATTCAGCTTCTTGCCAAGGAATTCAGCATAGAAGATAGTTGAGAAGACTGAATATCCATATTCTTTTTTTTTAGTGTTATAATCGCTCACTGTGTTCTTTCCCTCTATGGTTCCGCGACGTTTTATCACTCCACACTCGTAGAGCATCGACTCGGCGAGTGTGGTCTTACCGGAGCCCTTACTTCCGAGCAGGGCTATGTTTTTGATTTCGTTAGTCTGATAAACTTTCATGTTATTAGAAGTTTATGGTGTAAGGTTGGGGTTTCGTTATGTCGTTCGGAGGCTTTTATCAGTCTCTCCGTTTCGATTTGACGCCGAAATATAGTAACATTCTTTCATTCACGCATCATTTTAAACTATGTTAGAAAACATGCTTTTATGACACCGCTATTGTTCTGCTCCTTTTCTCGCAAATTTTTTGTAACTTTGCACCCCGTTTTGCCCAGCCTCTATCATCCGGAAATTGATGCGGTAATAAAGAGCAATATGTTTGGGGCAACCTCTATTATAATAACAGACCATTCCAGACAAATATATGGCAGATCACGATTCCTCAAAAATCATTTCTTTCGGACAGATCGACATTGATTCTTCCAAATTCGGTAAGGAACCCGATTGCGAATCCCTGCCGATACTTGCAACCCGCGGTATGGTTCTCTTCCCGGGTGTGACTTTCCCTATACAGTTAGGCCGCGAAGTTTCTATTGCGACAGCAACATCAGCTTCTGAGGAGTCGGTGCCGGTAGGCATTGTATGTCAGCGTGACCCCGAGCAGGAAAATATCGATTCTCTTGATCAACTCTACGATCTGGGAGTCATGGCCGATGTCCTGAAGGTGTTTACGTTGCCCGACGGTACGAAGACCGCTATTGTGCGCGGACGTGATAAAATAAAGATTCTCGGCCCTGCCGATACGGCTGTGGATGATCGTCTTGCAGCTCATGTTAAGACGGTCAGCGAGAAGGCCGTACAGAACGATCTGGAGTTTGAGTGTCTTGCCAATTCTATCAGACAGACGGCTCGCTCCCTCATTAAGAAAACATCATCGGCAGACGAGCCCAACGAGTTGCTCTTTAATATAGAGAACAACAGCGAGTCGACTATGCTCGTTAATCTCATTGCTACCCATTCACCTCTCTCTCCGTCCGACAAGATCGAACTGCTGCGTTGCAATATGCTTAAGGAGCGTGCTTTCAAACTGCTCTCAAAGCTGTCACACCTTTATGAGATGGCGATGATAGTCGACGATATAAAGCGGCGCACCAGCAATAATATAAGTGAGCAGCAGCGTCAGGCTTTCCTTCAGCAGCAGATGGAGGCAATCCGCTCAGAGCTTTATGGCGGAGATGATGAGGCTAAGCAACTTAAGGATCGTGCTGATCAGGTAGCTCTTTCCGAAGATGCCAGGCGTGTATTCGACCGTGAGATTTCCAAACTTTCGCGGCTCAATCCTCAGAGTCCGGATTACTCGGTACTATATAGCTATCTTGAGCTTATGCTCGAATTGCCGTGGACAGTCTACGATCCTTTATCGACCGACCTTGCCGAAGCACGGCGCATTCTCGATGCCGATCATTTCGGTCTTGAGAAGGTGAAAGAACGGATAGTAGAGCAGCTTGCCGTACTTATGAATACGCCAGATTCCCATGCTCCTATTCTCTGTCTTGTCGGGGCTCCTGGCGTCGGTAAGACTTCACTCGGCAAATCGATTGCGGCTGCTCTCGGGCGTAAATATCAGCGGGTGTCGCTCGGTGGTCTTCACGACGAAGCTGAGCTGCGGGGACATAGGCGTACTTATATAGGTGCGATGCCGGGCCGCATAATCGACGCTCTGCGGAGAGCTCGTTCTTCCAACCCGGTTCTTCTTCTTGATGAGATCGACAAGATAGGTGCGGATTTCAAAGGCGATCCCGCTGCCGCTCTGCTTGAGGTGCTCGATCCTGAACAGAACTGTCGTTTCCATGACAACTATCTTGATGTCGATTTCGATCTGTCCCATGTTCTGTTCGTAGCGACGGCAAATTCACTTTCAACCATTCAGCAACCCCTGCTCGACAGAATGGAGGTGATTGATATCTCAGGTTATCTGCTTGAAGAAAAAGTTGAGATAGCGCGACGTCATCTTATACCGCGTCTTTTGGCTCAGCATGAATTCGAACCGTCTCAGCTCATTATTTCCGACGAAGCGATTATCGCAGTCATTGAAGGTTATACTGGGGAAAGTGGTGTGCGTCAGCTCGACAAGAAACTTGCTGCGATCGTCAGAAAGGCGGTGATAGCTAAAGTTGAGAAACGAGATTTCCCGACGGTAGTTACCCCTGAAATGTTGCGTGATCTCATTGGTGTAGCCCCGTATAGTCGCGACCGTTATCAAGGTAATGATTATGCGGGAGTAGTGACAGGTCTGGCGTGGACACCGGCTGGAGGCGAGATCCTATATGTTGAAACTTCGGTTGCTCCGGGCAAAGGTGAGAAAATCACAATAACCGGACAGCTTGGCGACGTTATGAAGGAATCTGCCGCCATCGCGCTGCAATATGTGCGAAGCCATGCACATTCCCTTGGAATCGACCCGAGAGTGTTCGAGCAATATCAGATTCATATACATGTCCCCGAGGGTGCTATACCGAAGGATGGTCCGTCGGCTGGCATAACCCTTGCCACCTCGATTGCTTCGGCTCTGACTCGTCGCAAGGTTGCACCACGCATAGCCATGACTGGAGAACTGACGTTGCGTGGACTTGTATTGCCCGTCGGTGGCATCAAGGAAAAGATTTTGGCCGCCAAGCGTGCCGGAGTCCGCACTATCATCCTTTCAGAAGAAAACCGAAAGAATATCGAGGAAATACCTGCCAACTATCTCGATGGACTCACATTTGAATATGTAAAGGATGTGAGCAAGGTGCTCGATATTGCTCTTACTGACGAGATCGTAGGGGAGCCCCTTGCAGTCAGCTGATCTGCTTGTCGGGCAGACCGAAGCGGGCGAGCATGCTGTTGAAGTAACGCGGATCGTCGCTGACCTCTTTTTCTATCCAGTCCGGAAGATCAATCTTTTCTTCCGGGCTGGATAGTTCAATTTCTGCAGTTACAAGCCCGTTAAGATCACCGTGGTACTCATCTATTTCCCAACGGCCGCAGTAATACCGTGTCTTTTTGATCACGGTCACCTCTTTGTTCGAGCACTGTTCGAGCATTTCTTCTGCATCGACGGCTGGTATCTCATACTCCCATTCGCTGCGTTCTATTCCGTTCGTTTTGCCTTTCACGGTTATGACACCTTTGTTGCCAACGACTCTTATTCTAACGGTTGCTGCTGGATCGGTGGAAAGATAACCCTGAATAATTTTCACGCTTCGGTCGGCCTGTTGGCTCATGTCAGTATCCGGCTTGACCAGAAATTTACGCTCTATCTCTTTGCCCATGTCGGTCAATCGGTTTTTAGAGAAAGTTTCACGACATTCTCGACGTGATGGGTGTGAGGAAACATATCCACGGGCTGCACAGCCTCGATTTTGTATTTCTGAGAAAGAAGAGCAAGGTCGCGGGCCTGGGTGGCAGGATTGCAGCTCACATAAACTATGCGCTCCGGAAGCGTACGCAAAATCACGTCGATCACGTCCTGATGCATACCGGCTCTCGGTGGATCGATGATCATTACGTCAGGACGACCATGCTTACCGATAAATTCATCGGTGAGCACGTCTTTCATGTCGCCGGAGAAGAATGTAGTGTTACTGATACCGTTGATTGCAGAATTAATTTTGGCGTCTTCAATGGCGTCCGCCACATATTCTATGCCTATCACCCTCGATGCTTGGCGAGCAACGAAATTCGCAATAGTCCCCGTTCCGGTATAGAGGTCATATACCAGTTCTTTACCTGTCAGTCCGGCAAAATCTCTTGCAACTTTATACAACTCGTAGGCCTGTCGCGAATTTGTCTGATAGAAGGATTTCGGTCCAACTCTGAAACGCAGACCTTCCATCTCTTCTTCAATATATGGCAGACCGTCGTATGTGATTATTTCCTGATCGGAAATAGTGTCGTTTGCCTTGAGATTCACGACATACATCAGCGACGTTATCTCAGGAAATTCCCTTGCTACCGCTTCCATCAGAAGGTCGATCTTAGGTTGGTCAGCCTCGCCGAAAACCATCACCGCCATCTTTTGGCCTGTTGAGGCTGTCCTGACCATAAGCGTGCGAAGCAGGCCCGTCTGTGCTCTGAGATCGTAGAATGTATAACCGTTCTCTTTGCCGAACTGCTTGATGAATTTGCGAAGCCGGTTTGAGAAATCCTCCTGCAGATAGCAGCGATCTATATCGAGTACTTTATCGAACGCTCCGGGTATATGGAAGCCGGCGGCATCACGATCAGGAAACACCTGTCCGCTCGCCATCTGCTCGTAAGTGAGCCAGCATTTGTTGCTGAACGTGTACTCGAGTTTATTGCGGTACTCCCAAATATCCTGGCTGCCGAGAATAGGCCGGATCGCTGGGAATTCTACTTTCCCGATCCTCTCCAGGGCATCTACTACCTGCTGCTGTTTCTGTTCAAGCTGGAAGCTGTAAGGCAGATGTTGCCAGCGGCAGCCTCCACAGATGGTGAAGTGACTGCATCTCGGCTCCCGGCGGATAGGCGAGGGCGTTATTAGTCTCTCTATGTGTCCCTCGGCATATCGACGCTTCCGACGGTCGATCTTTATGTCGGCTACATCGCCCGGGGCTCCGAAAGGAACGAAGACAATCATATCGCTGTCTGGCCATTTTGCCAGGGCATTGCCCTCGGCGGCTACTGCTGTGATGCTGACATCGGTCAGCAATGGAAGTTCTTTGCGTTTGCGTCCCACGTGTGAGATCTTTTGATTATTTTGTCGCAAAGTTAACCCTTCTCATTGTAAAAATCAAATGAATCTGTAGGTCGTACCTGTTCCGCTAATAGTCCTGACAACACTTAATCATTTACAGAGTAGGGGAGTAGTAGAAAAATTATGGAATATTCACCCTTTTAATGCTCTTTTTACTTACGATTTTCAACTGAATCATATTGCTGTTTCGTGGTTTTTTTCTAAATTTGCAGAGCCGACGGGTGTTTTCAGCCCGTTGAACCTACATAATCCGAATTCAACAAATTTTCCATATTAAATTCTATCTGAATGAAAAGAGTCTACACATTTGGCGATGGCAAGGCTGAAGGTAAAGCTTCCGACCGCAACCTTCTGGGCGGTAAGGGTGCCAATCTCGCTGAGATGAACCTCCTTGGCATGCCCGTGCCTCCCGGCTTCACCATCACTACCGAGGTATGTACTGAATATACTCAGTATGGTCGTGACGAAGTCGTTAAGCGTCTTGACAAAGATGTTCACAAAGCTATTGAACATGTAGAGCAGCTCACCGGCAAGAAATTCAACGATCCAGAGAATCCTCTGCTGGTTTCAGTGCGTTCGGGTGCCCGCGCATCTATGCCCGGTATGATGGACACCGTCCTCAACCTCGGTATGAACGACGCAACAGTTGAGTCTCTCGCCAAGAAGAGCGGTAATCCCCGTTTCGCATGGGACAGCTACCGTCGTTTCGTGCAGATGTATGGCGACGTTGTGCTTGGTATGAAGCCCAAGTCGAAGACCGACATCGATCCCTTCGAGGAGATCATGGAAAAGATGAAGGCTGCCAAAGGTGTGAAACTCGATACCGAGCTCGACGTTGAAGATCTCAAGCAACTCGTAAAGGAATTTAAGGTTGCCGTAAAGGACTTCACTGGAAAAGATTTCCCTGAGGACGCTTGGGAGCAGCTTTGGGGTGGTATCTGCGCTGTGTTCGACAGCTGGATGAATGAGCGCGCTATCATCTATCGCCGCATGAACCAGATCCCCGAAGAGTGGGGTACTGCAGTAAACGTGCAGGCTATGGTTTATGGCAACATGGGCAATAACAGTGCTACCGGTGTTGCTTTCTCGCGTGACGCCGCTACCGGTGAAAATATCTTTAACGGAGAATATCTCATCAACGCACAGGGTGAAGACGTTGTTGCCGGTATTCGCACCCCTCAGCAGATCACAATCGAGGGTTCTCGCCGCTGGGCCGCTCTTCAGGGCATAAGCGAAGAGGAGCGTGTTGCCAAATATCCCTCACTTGAGGAGTCGATGCCCGTTTGTGCTGCCGAGCTTATCAATATCGCACACCGCCTTGAAGATCACTATAAGGATATGCAGGATATGGAATTCACCATTCAGGACGGCAAGCTCTGGATGCTCCAGACCCGCAACGGAAAGCGCACAGGTGCAGCTATGGTTAAGATCGCTATGGATCTTCTCCGTGCCGGTGAAATTGACGAAAAGACTACTCTTCTCCGTATGGAGCCCCAGAAACTCGATGAGCTTCTCCACCCCGTTTTCGACAAGGCTGCCCTCAAGCGTGCCAAAGTAATGGCTAAGGGTCTGCCCGCGTCTCCCGGCGCTGCGACCGGCCAGATCGTATTCTCTGCCGACGATGCCGAAGCTTGGTCCGACAAGAAGCGCAAGGTTGTTCTTGTTCGTATCGAGACATCTCCCGAAGACCTCCGTGGTATGGCGGTTGCTCAGGGTATCCTGACAATGCGTGGCGGTATGACCAGCCATGCCGCCGTTGTTGCCCGTGGTATGGGTAAGTGCTGCGTCAGCGGTGCGGGTGAAATCCGTATCGACTATAAGGCCAAGACTCTTGAAATGGGTGGCAAGGTATTTAAGGAAGGCGACTGGATTTCTCTCAACGGATCGACCGGCGAAGTTTACGAAGGTCAGGTTCCCACTGTTGAACCCGAGCTTGACGGCGACTTCGGCGCTATCATGAAGCTCGCTGCTAAATACACCAAGACCCTTGTACGTACCAATGCAGATTCTCCCCGTGATGCTAAGCAGGCTCGCCACTTCGGCGCACAGGGTATCGGTCTCTGCCGTACAGAGCACATGTTCTTTGAAGGCGACCGTATCAAGGCTGTTCGCGAGATGATTCTTGCATCTGATGTAGAAGGTCGTCGTCATGCCCTCGCAAAACTGCTCCCCATGCAGCGCGGCGACTTCGAAGGTATCTTCGAGGCTATGGATGGTTTCGGCGTTACAATCCGCCTTCTCGATCCCCCGTTGCACGAATTCGTTCCTCACCAGACCTCGACTCAGAAGGTTATGGCCGAGGAAATGGGCATTTCTCTTGAAGAGGTCAAGGCTAAGGTTGACTCTCTCGAGGAATTCAACCCCATGCTTGGACACCGTGGTTGTCGTCTCGGTATCACATATCCCGAAATCACCGAGATGCAGACCCGTGCCATCATCGAAGCTGCTCTTGCAGTGAAAGCTCGTGGCATTGACGTACACCCCGAAATCATGATACCTCTGGTTGGATCACTCAAGGAAATCCAGAACCAGGCAGATGTGATCAATATCACCGCAGCCAAAGTATTTGAGGAGAAGGGTACAAGCGTGCCCTATAAGGTTGGTACCATGATCGAGGTTCCCCGTGCAGCTCTCGTTGCCAATCAGATTGCTACCGTGGCTGAGTTCTTCTCGTTCGGTACCAACGACCTTACCCAGATGACGTTCGGCTTCTCGCGCGACGATGCTCCCAAGTTCCTCAAGTTCTACAAGGAACACGGCATCATCAAGACCGATCCGTTCGAAGTTCTCGATCAGGAAGGCGTAGGTCAGCTCGTGAAGATGGGTGTAGAAAAGGGTCGTGCAACCAATCCCGACCTCAAGGTTGGTATCTGCGGTGAGCATGGTGGCGAACCCTCATCTGTTAAGTTCTGCGCCAAACTTGGCATGAACTATGTGAGCTGCTCACCCTATCGTGTGCCCATCGCACGCGTAGCAGCGGCGCAGGCAGCGATAGAAGACTAAGACATACTTCTAACACATAAAGACGTTAGGCTGTAATGCTCCGATAAAAAGGAGGTTACAGCCTAACCTGTTCTTAGGGGGTTCGTACACTTGGAAACAGAAATCGAGCCAAATGAACGGCATTTGCATACACTTCTGCATACACCCTTAAAATAGGTCGCATACACCGGACATACACCAATACATACACCTCAAAATTCTTATGTAAATGGCAACACTTAAAGCAGTTGTAAGAAAACAGAGAGCCGACGGTTTCTATGCGGTGTATATACGCATTGTTCACCGTAGTAGAATGGGCTACATCAAGACTGATAAAATCATCATTCCTAAAAACGTTACGGCCAATGGGGATCTAAAAGACCCGGTTGTAAATGAGTATTGCGGTCGGATGATACTCAAGTATACCGATATGCTGAACAGAAAAGATCTGTCGGCTTATTCGGTTGCCGAGGTTATAGAATATCTCACCCGTGACAGCGGTGTCGAGAGTTTCAGCGATTACGCCAGACTTCACATCGATAGAATGATAAAGTCTGGTAATGGGAGGAATGCAAAAGACTATATGTATGCGTTACAGCATTTGGAAAGATACCTTGGGACCAATCAGATATTGTTTGCCCACCTCTCATCCAATGTCCTAAAGAAGTGGATTGAAACAATGTCCCTGACCAATCGGGCAAAGGAAAAGTACCCAATATGCCTTCGCCAGATTTTCAAGGCAGCTCTCCTTGAACTTAATGAACGTGGGATTCCTTATATCGAACTCACGTTAAATATGCCGACATTGAGCGTGAGAACTCACGGTTGCAGTCAGAGATTGAAACCGTCAACAGTGAGCGCGACAAAGCTCAGGAGCAGGTTGCAGAGATGCAGGCTCAGGTGGCTCAACTCCCAATCCTCGCAGAACAGAAAGCCCTTACTATCATTGAGAAGAAAGAGGCTCAACACGAAGTTGAGAAACAGAAGATAGGAAAACAGCATAGCGATGAACTCAATGCCGTTCAGACTAAATACATTGAAGTCTCAAAAGCTTACCGCAATCTTGAAATCACCTCAAACACCCGGATTGAATGACTTGAATTTGAGAAAGCCGACCTTCTCGCCCGAATAAAAGCCATGCTTGAAATGCTTGAGCGAAGATTACGCGAGGCGATAACAGCCCTTATCGAATTTTCAAGATCCGTATTCAAAGAGTTTACAATGTCTCAACGAGAAACGATAGCCGAGTATCTTGCCGATTCGCCCAACGTTCAAGATGCAGCTCATACTCTCAAAGTCTTTGCCCGACCACACCTTGATAACCGACAGTTTGAGAAAGGTAGCAAAGAGTTAGACCGCCTGACCTCCAATCTCCCTTCTGTTATCAAGGATATAAACCGGACGCGAGGACGCGGTGTCGTACCATAAAAATGGGCAAATTTCCCCCTTTGTACCGTTATTGCAATTCCATTAGCCTAATTGCCAAGATTCTAACAACCTGAAGAATCCACTTAGAAATGCACAGTTTTGGTTCTAAATTCGCATGCCAGAGGTATTCCTCTCTCCTCGCAGGGGGATGCCCGAGCGGCGGGGGCGGGCGAGTCCGCCCCCAAGAGCAGACAGCGACAAAAGATTCTTCATAGGGAAAA
>JAAVDO010000013.1 GCA_014801735.1 Bacteroides sp.
GTCATGGATAGCGCAGACGACCTATCTCACCCTGGTGTTCCGTGGGGCAGGACGTGGCTCAAAAGTACTTGAAGAACGGTTCGGCGACTCATTGAAAAATATGGTGGCCGTAACCGACCAACACAGTGCCTACTTCGCCATCAACTTTCTGAACAATCAGATATGCCTTGCCCATTTGCTCAGAAATCTGGAATACCTTAATGAGATTGATAAGGAACAGACGTGGGCAAAGGAGGTGCAGACACTATTACGCGAAGCCATCCATCTGAGGAACGAAAAGCCCTCAGGTATTATCCCAAAAGAGAATTGGCTGACACGACTTGACAATCTGCTCAAACAGAACCTTGACAATCTCCGGAAAGAGTTCAATGAGCTTAAGAGAGGAATAATCAAATGCAGGGACTACATCTTCAACTTCCTTGACAATCCCGCGATTCCATCAGACAACAACGGGTCGGAACGTGGAATCCGAAAACTCAAGGTCAAACAGAAAATATCCGGATGCTTCCGCTCCGAAACCGGTGCCGATGCCTTCCACGCGCTACATTCAATTGCAGACACCGCATGGAAAAACGGTCAATCTCCACTTGACGCTTTAATGGTTCTCGTCTAAAATGACGGGACAACTCTTCACGCCCTCTGCTTTGGCTAAATAGTTACCGGATTTTCGGCTTGAGCGGCAATTAGCAAATCGGTGACTCGCAGGAAGACTGCCCGAGCAACACATAGCTGACCCAAGAGCAACAGCAAACTAAACCGGCCGACGGCGAGAGGAGAAATCCTAATCGCCGTCGGCTGTTTGTTAGGGGCAGGTGCGCAGGATGGTTTAGATAGGATTTGCTAATTTTGACGGTATGAAACGGATTGAGTTCGATATGGAGACGGTGGTTGACTTGTGCCGGAGGTATGAGATGGGGGAGGGGCGTGGTTGAATGGTGTATTTCCGGATGTGGAAGTGATTTTTTTGGTGATGGAGGTTAGTTTTTTTGTGATTTTTGTGTCTGTGTAGTATATGACGAACAAAAGTAACATTGTCCAGAAGATTTCGGGGGGTGTATCGGCCGTAGCACGGGTCCTCGATAATTCGCTTGTGGTGCGCGGCACCGGCTCGTTCTCGGCCTACAGGCGTGGGGGCCGACGCACTTATGACCGCAATGTGATGAACGGTACACTGTCGGGTTTCTACTACCTGGGTGACTTCTACTTCACGGGATATTATAAATTCCAGGAAAAGAGTGCCACATAGATCTATCAGACAGTGGATCGACCGGCATATTACTCGTTACGTTGCGGCTGGTTGAAATCAGGCTGGAATATATCGTTGAATCTGAGAAACGCGTTCCGCTCATCATACCAGAAAGGGAGCGATTACATGGCATACGATAACTTCACGAGCGAGGAAATAATGTATGGAGCTGCTTACCGGCGGAACGTGTGGGTTAACGTAGTCTATACCGTGAGATACGGTCGGAAAGTGAAGATGGAACAGATAGAAAGAGGACAATCTACCTCGTCGGGTATCGTGAATTAGGCCTCGGATGAGCCGGTGTTCCGCCGAGCACCGAGACTGGTCAATATTGATAAATAAGTCGGGAGGCAATTGGCTTGCCTCCCGACTGAGTGTTTATATGCGCTATAGGCGCAAAGGGGATGTTATCAGAGCTGGGGACCGGCAGCTACGAGAGCCTTACCGGCGGGGTTGTTCTCAAACTTCTTGAAGTTGTTGATGAACTTCTCGGCCAGAGCTGTAGCCTTCTTTGTCCATTCCTCGGGATTTGCGTAGGTGTCGCGGGGATCGAGGATAGCGGGATCAACACCGGGGAGCTCGGTGGGGATCACGAAGTTGAAGATAGGCAGGGTCTTGGTGGGAGCCGAGAGGATAGCGCCGTCGAGGATAGCGTCGATGATGCCGCGGGTGTCGCGGATCGAGATACGCTTTCCGGTGCCGTTCCAGCCGGTGTTCACGAGATAAGCCTTAGCACCGCTCTGTTGCATGCGCTTAACGAGCTCTTCAGCATACTTGGTGGGGTGGAGGCTGAGGAATGCAGCGCCGAAGCAAGCCGAGAAAGTGGGGGTGGGCTCGGTGATGCCGCGCTCGGTGCCGGCGAGTTTCGAGGTGTAGCCCGAGAGGAAGTAGTACTTTGTCTGCTCGGGATCGAGGATCGAAACGGGGGGCAGAACTCCGTAGGCGTCGGCCGACAGGAAGATCACATTCTTGGCGGCAGGACCGCGAGAAGGCTTAACGATGTTCTTGATGTGGTCGATGGGGTAGCTAACGCGGGTGTTCTCGGTCACGCTCTTGTCGGCGAAGTCGATCTTGCCATTTTCGTCAACGGTCACGTTCTCCAGAAGTGCGTCGCGAGTGATAGCATTGTAGATATCGGGCTCGCTCTCCTTGTCGAGGTTGATAACCTTAGCGTAGCAGCCGCCTTCGTAGTTGAACACGCCATTGTCGTCCCAACCGTGCTCGTCGTCGCCGATCAGCAGACGCTTCGGGTCGGTAGAAAGGGTGGTCTTACCTGTGCCGGAGAGGCCGAAGAAGATAGCGGTGTTTTCACCCTGCTTGTCGGTGTTGGCCGAGCAGTGCATCGAGGCGATACCACGACGGGGGTTGTAGTAGTTCATGATCGAGAACATACCCTTCTTCATCTCGCCACCATACCAGGTGTTGATGATGAGCTGCATGCGCTCGGTGAGGTTGAAAGCAACGCAGGTCTCGGAGTTGATACCGAGTTCCTTCCAGTTTTCAACCTTAGCTTTCGAAGCGTTGAGGACTACGAAGTCGGGCTTGAAGTTGTTGAGTTCCTCCTCGGTGGGACGGATAAACATGTTGGTCACGAAGTGAGCCTGCCATGCAACTTCCATGATGAAACGAACAGCCAGACGGGTGTCGGGGTTAGTTCCGCAGAAAGCGTCGACTACGTAGAGGGTCTTGTCGCTGAGCTCGGTGTCAGCGATCTTTTTGAGAGCGTCCCAAGTCTGAACGGAGATGGGCTTGTTGTCGTTCTTGTATTCGTCGGAAGTCCACCAGATAGTGTCTTTGGAGGTATCGTCCATCACGAAGAACTTGTCTTTGGGCGAACGTCCGGTGTAGATGCCGGTCATTACGTTGACTGCACCAAGTTCGGTCTCCTGGCCCTTTTCGAAGCCGGTGAGAGCAGGGTTGGTCTCGTCGATGAAGAGCTGATCCCAGCTGGGATTGTGGATCACCTTTGCACCGGTGATGCCATACTGCGATAAGTCGATTGTGCTCATGCTGTTAATGACTTGAATTATTGATGTATAAGAATGTTTTCGAAATGATCTGCGGCAGAAAAGAGCCTTCTACCACTTATATTCACGGCAAAGTTAGTCACTTTTTTGACAAACATAGCCAATGAATAAAGAAATATTTCCGTATTAAAGAATTTTTAACTTGTGGCAGGTCCTGAAAAGCCATACAAAGGATTCAGGAGATAAACGGCGGGAGCAGGCCGAAAGTGCGAACCAGTAACATTTTTTGGCTTTCCGGCGAAGAGTCGTCACAGATCTATGGTATAGGATGAATAGGCTACGGTGCGACCACCGAGTCCGTTTTTCTGCATGGTGAGTCCCTCGTTAAGGTAGGAACCTCCATTTTCGCATGAAGAGCCGAAATCGAGGAACCCGCTTCGGGGAAGTCCGAGCACTGCCGGAGCTGCGGATACCAGCAAGGGGAGCGCCCCAAGAGCACGTCCGGCTTCGGTAGCTGCCATATATTGAGTGTGGGCGACGTTGGGTGACAAATAGATCACCGATCCGGCGATCGGTCGACAGAGAGAATCGCAGGCCATCAGGAGACGTATCCTGTCGGGGAACCGCGAGTGAAGAAGCGACAGCTCGGAAAGAGTGTGTACCGGGGCAACACCGTGGCGGCTCATCAGGGTGTCGGTGAGAATAGCATGGAAGGCGGCGAGATCGGAGCTCTCGGTGATCGAGACGCCCGACCGCCTGGCGCGGGAGATAGCCTGCGACGTGGAGAGTGACAGCAGTGGTGGTCGGTCGAGGGGCAGGGCGGTTGAGGCGAGTACTCCGGTGATGCGTGCTCCGAAGCGGAACAGAGCATAGCGGTCGTCGTCGGCGGGATAGAGCGAGTAGATCCAGGGCGCGGGGCAATAGCGCAGGGAGGAGAAGCCGCAGGCGCGCATGTAGTTCAGACTTGCCTCGAATATGCGCATCATTATTGCGGCATCGATATGACGCCTCGGGGTGATCCATCCGCCGTAGGTCAGGCCCGGGTGAGACGCGAGCACCGAACCCTGTTCGCAAGCGGGAAGGATGGCTATCAGCCTGGAGCCTCGGAAGGCGAGCAGCGAATGGTCGGCGAATCGATCGGCGTGATAGTCCATGTAAGGGCGCAGATGTATCAGCAGGGGAGTACGCGAAACCCCGACAAAGCTGTCCCATCGGGAAGCCATGTCGGGGTTGTAGCGTGTTATGGTGATCATTCCTCGGGGGAATCGGAAAGGTGGTCAGAGGGCAAGCCGATAAATCTGAGCCGTCTCCTCAGGGCCGAGAGGCAGATAGCTGCCGAGTTTCGGGCCTTTGTTCTTGTGCAGGTTCTCGACAAGACGGTCGATATCGGGCTTGGGAACGCCAAGGGCAGGGAACGTCACGGGGAGTCCGAGGCTTCCGAAGAAGGCTTTGAGGCTCATGATACCCTCCATGGCTGCTGTCGAATCGTCGTGGCTCATCACGCCGAACACACGGCGGGCGAACTGGGCGATCTTTTCGGGATGGCGGCGTGACATAAATGTCATCCATGCAGGGAAGATCACCGCGAGACCGGCACCGTGAGTCACGCCGTAAAGGGCCGAGATCTCATGCTCAAGAGCGTGGCTGCTCCAGTCTTCGACGCGGCCCGTGCCGCAGATTCCGTTGTGGGCAAGTGTGCCGGCCCACATTATGTTGGCGCGGGCATCGTAGTCGTCGGGGTCGGCCATCACTTTCGGCGCCTCCTCGATTATGGCTTTAAGCAGCCCTTCGGAGATACGGTCGGTGGTCTGGACGCCGGTCGAGTTGGTGAAATACCGCTCCATGATGTGGGCCATCATATCGGCTATGCCGCTTGCCGTCTGATAGGGCGGCAACGTGAAGGTCAGTACCGGATTGAGGAGCGACCATTTGGGACGCAGGGCGAAATCGGTGCGCAGTGAGATCTTACGGTTGCCGTCGAGCAGGGTGATGACCGAATTGCCCGAACCCTCGCTGCCAGCAGCAGGAATTGTAAGAACCACTCCAACGGGCAGAGCCGTACGGATCGTGGCTTTACCGGCCCAGAAATCCCAGAAGTCGCCATCGTAGGGCACACCGGCAGCAATGGCCTTGGCCGTATCGATAACAGATCCGCCGCCAACGGCCACAAGACCGTCGAGATTGTTGGCACGGCAGATCGCAATGCCTTCGCGCACTTTCGGATCGGTCGGGTTGGGATCGATGCCGCCGAGCTCCATAAAAAAGACGCCGGCATCAGAAAGGGATTTTTCCACACGGTCGAGCAGACCGCTCTTGCGGGCCGACTCATGACCGAAAACCACGAGCACACGCTTCATATCTGACATCAGGGCCTGCTGACCGGCCTGAAGCTCGGCATCGCGGCCGAAAACGTAGCGGGTTGGAGCGGAATAGGTGAAATTTTCCATGGATTATGAAACTGAGGATAGATGTCAGGCGAGCTTGCGGGCCACCGCAGCCGAAATGTCATTGCAGAGCTGCTGCATGCGCTCAGGCTCGAGAGTCTGCTTGTGGCTGAAGTTCATATCCTGTTCGGTGGTGATGGGGATGAGGTGGATATGAGCGTGGGGCACTTCCAGGCCTATCACAGTCACGCCGACGCGCTTGCATGGCACAGCCTCGCGTAGCCCCTCGGCAACACGCTTGGCAAAGAGCTCAAGGGCGAGATATTCGTCGTCGGGCAAATCGAACAGGTAGCTGACTTCGTGTTTTGGCACGACCAGGACATGGCCCGGAGCCACGGGATTTATGTCAAGAAAAGCGAAATGCTTCTCGTCTTCGGCGATCTTGTAGCAGGGGATCTCGCCGGCGATGATACGAGAGAAGATCGAAGCCATCGGAATATCAGAAAGAGATTTCGACAATTTCGAACTGCATGATGCCGGCGGGCACCTTGATCTCGACAGTCTCGCCGTGTTTGTGGCCGAGCAGACCCTGGGCGATCGGTGTCGACGATCCTATCTTTTTCTCGCGTAGGTTTGCCTCGCTGTCGGCAACGATGGTGTATTCCATCACGGCACCGTTGGCCTTATTGCGGATCTTGACGCGGTTGAGTATCTGAACTTCCTCGGTGTTGAGGTTGCCTTCGTCGATGATGCGCGAATTGGCTACGAGATCCTTCAGCTGGGCAATCTTCATTTCGAGCAGACCCTGAGCCTCCTTTGCAGCATCGTATTCGGAGTTCTCAGAGAGGTCACCTTTGTCGCGGGCTTCGGCAATGGCGCGTGAGATTTCGGGTCGCTTCACCGATTCGAGGTATGCAATTTCCTCCATCTTACGGTTGTAACCCTCTTTGGTCATGTAAGTTATAGCCATAATTATGATAGTTTCGATAATGGTTAAACATAAAAAGAAAGAAACTCGGCCCACTTCAGGCAGGCGAGTCCCCGATTGTCACACACAGGTGAGATAATTATGTAGAATCCGGATCCGGATAGCGGTTCGGACAGGGGCAAAGTTAGCGATTCTTTCGGAGACGTGCAACGTAGTTAGCAAATTTTCACATAAATAAAAAAGGAAAAGAGGGATGCGGACTTGATAGAGGCCGAAAAAAAGACTATATTTGCAAAATGAAACCAGAGAACCCGTCCAAGGCGTGTGCACACGCACCGATCGTTGCAGAGAGCCAGCCATTGACGGCTCCCCGCGAAGCCACTCTCTATCTGCTGCCGGTCACTCTGAGCGCAGGATCCCCGGCCGATGTCATGCCGGAGCGGAATATCGAGATAGCGCGCAGGGTGAAGCATTTTGTCGTTGAAAATATGCGGTCGGCGCGCAGATTCCTGAAACGCTGTGATCCATCGATCGACATATCCGCTCTGAGCATGACCGTTCTTGACGAACATACTCCGGCATCCGAGGTGCCAGCAATGCTTGCACCGCTGGAGCGGGGCGAAGATATGGCGGTAGTGAGCGAGGCCGGATGTCCGGCAGTCGCTGATCCGGGTTCGGATATCGTAGCGGCCGCCCAGCGGCGCGGTTACAAGGTTTGTCCGCTTGTCGGGCCGTCGAGTATTCTGCTGGCGCTTATGGGTTCGGGTTTCAACGGCCAGAGTTTCTGTTTCGCCGGTTATCTGCCGGCGGGCAACGAGGAGCGCACGCGCAAGCTGCGCGAGATGGAACGCCGGATAGAGCGCGAGCGTCAGACGCAGATCTTTATCGAGACTCCTTACCGCAACCGCCGGATGATAGACGAACTCTGCCGCCAAATGCCGGGACGAATGCTGCTGTGCGTGGCTTCGGATCTCACAGGCAAGGAGCAGAAAATAGTGACCCAACCGCTGTCAAAGTGGAGCAAGGCTGACACTCAATATCTTGACAGGATTCCGGCTATATTCCTACTGTTCAACTAATAAATCATCTCTCCCTAATATCTGTCCACCGTCAGGGAACAACGAAAGGAAAATCCTTCATGCGAAAGAAAATTAAAATCGACAAGTCACCGGCGCAGCCCACTCTTTTTGATCTGATAGACCAGAACGAGGAGAGCGCTATGTCGGTGCATCCCTCGATCATGGACTTCGTGGTGAAGACGAGGACGAACAGCGGTGGAGACAGCGGTAATAAGCGTCGGGAGGCAGACTCTCCAGTCGATCCAATGCCGGAGTCAGTGGCTACGGAATCCTTGCTGTTTCTGAGTTTTGGCAGCGGCAGCAGCGGCAACTGCGCCTATATTGGGACGCGCCGTGAAGGCATACTGATCGATGCGGGGGTGGATCCGCGCAAGGTGGAGGAGGCGATGCTTGCCAACGGACTGATGAGCGACTGCGTGAAGGGTGTGTGTCTGACACATGATCACAGCGACCACGTGAGATATGTGTATCAATTCGTGAGGCTAAAGAAAAATGTAGGAGTCTACTGCACACCGAAAGTGTTGTCGGGACTTCTGAGACGGCACAGCATCTCGCGCCGCATCAAGGACTATCATCATCCGGTGTATAAGGAATTTCCTTTCAAGCTTGCCGGAATGACAGTGACGCCTTTCGATGTCCGCCATGACGGTACGGACAATGTGGGGTTCTTCATAGAAAGAGGGGAGCATACATTTGCGATAGCGACCGATCTGGGATCGATCACCGACCGCGTGGACTACTACATGAAACAGGCGCGTTACATAGTGATCGAGGCCAACTATGACGCGCAGATGCTGCGAAACGGGCCATATTCGGCTTTCCTGAAGAGTAGAATCGCTGCAGCTAACGGCCATCTCGACAATGTGGAGACAGCTCAGTTCGTAACTGAGCTTGCCCGAGAAGGGAAGCTGGAGTACGTGTTCCTATGCCATCTGAGCCGTGAAAACAACCAGCCGGAGCTGGCGCTGAGTACGGTAAGCGATGCCCTGAACTCGGCCGGACTTGGGCCGGTGGGCGACTGCAGCGGATCGCTCGAAACTGTGGGTGCGCCGCTCCAGATGATGGCGCTTCCACGCTTCACGCCCTCGCCACTGATGGTGTTCAGAGGTAAGAAAGATCAGTGAGGGGAAGCATAGTAAATGAGTATGAAATAAAAATGAGCTGTGAGAAAATTCACGGCTCATTTTTTATCGTCGGGCTTGAACGGTGAGATAGTGTCAGGCCGGCACTTTTGATACGGCGTCGTTATAGTAGTTGTAGATGCGGCGCACGTAGTCGTAAGTCTCGCGCCCACGTGAATATCCGTATTTTACGACCGGGTCGCGGTAGTACTTGCGCTGAGTCTTCATCAGAATGCCTTTCTCGACGTTGCCGGACCAGGTGGTCGGATCCATCTTGTATTTTCGGGCAAGGGCGATAGCATCGTAGACGTGGGCGATACCGCCATTGTAGGCGGCCAGGATAAACTTGATTCGCTCCCGGTCGTCGGGAATGCGCGATTTCAGCCACTTGTCGAGGTCAGCGATGAGGCGTACGGCGACGCGTATGCTCGTCTCGGGATCATCGAGCTGTGAAGGACTGACACCGTAGCCACGGGCGGTGGCTGGCATTATCTGCATTAGTCCGCGGGCGCCGGCCCATGAGACTGCCGAGGGCTTGAATTTGCTTTCGGTGTGAGCCTGCGCGGCGAGTAGACGCCAGTCCCATCCGATCTCCGCAGCGTATTTGCGGAACAGATCATCGTATGGCGAAAGCTGGCGGGTTTCGCCGATACCATCGTCGGTAGGATCGATTGCGGCCCTGGCGAAATATCGGTCAAGAAGCAGCGCCTGTTCCTGGAGCCGGCGTGAACGGTGGGCCCAGATATTGATAGCATCGGCGAGCTGAGTATTGCCGAGAGCCACAGCCCATGCGGCACGACGCGGGGCACCGAGTTCTACCGAGGCATCGACTCCGGGAAAAGTAGAGGCATTCATTGCTGCGATGTCGGAGTCGATGACAGCAAGCGGAATCTCACCATCGTTGACGGCTGCCATTATGGACTCGTCGTCGGAATGGTCGTTGTCGACTGCGCGAATGTCGATGGTGCCGCCAAGCTGCTCGTTGATTTCCTTCAGGCGTTGCATGTAGCGGCTTCCTTCGCGGGCATAGACAGTCTTACCGGCAAGCGAACTTATGTCGGTGATTCGCTGTTGGGCTCCGACCGGCTGAAGAAGAACCTGAGTAGTCATAGTCTCGACACCGGCGGGAAGTATTTTGCCTTTATATTTGCCGTCGAGCGGAACTTCGTAGGCAATAAGGTCGACGATGCCTGAATCGAGCATGGCAACAGCCTGCTCAAGCGAGTCGGCAACACAGAGGTCCATAGTCCAGCCTTCATCGTCGACAAGGCTACGGACCATTTCATAGTCGAAACCCATCTTCTCGCCGCGGTAAATGAAATATGACTGCGGGCTATAGAGAGTCACGACGCGGAGAGTGTCGGAAAGTCCTGGGACGGAGTCGACCCGGAGAGTCTTTCCAGATGTGTTGCTGCGACAACTGCCGAGTGAAGCTGAAAGCGCAACGGCAATCAGCCAACTGAGCAAAAGCGATAAAACTATAGTTGATTTACGATGCATGTCTGTGAGCAGAGAGTGTTGTTTAAAAAAGGTATCAGCCCGGATAGGTGAAAGTACCGTGAGGGGTGATTATGGTAAGGAGATTTTCGGGAGCCTCGTCGACGTGGCCGACGATACGGCTCTCGATACCCATCGAGGCTGCTATTTCCATCACGCGGGGAGCATCTTCCGGCGAGAGATATATCTCCATGCGATGGCCCATATTGAAAACTTTATACATTTCGGCCCATTCTGTGCCGCTTTCGCGACGGATCAGGTCGAAAAGCGGTGGAACGGGGAAAAGATTGTCCTTGATCACGTGTTTGTTCTCGACGAAGTGCATCACCTTGGTCTGGGCGCCACCCGAGCAGTGGACCATGCCGTGTATCTTTGGACGCATCTCGTCGAGGATACGCTTGATCACGGGAGCATAGGTGCGAGTGGGCGAGAGGACGAGCTTTCCGGCATCAAGAGGAGTTCCCTCGACCGGATCGGTGAGGCGGACGCTACCGCTGTAAACGAGTTCGTCGGGCACCTTGCTGTCGAAAGTCTCGGGATATTTCTCGGCTATATATTTGGCGAAGACGTCGTGGCGGGCGGATGTGAGGCCGTTTGAACCCATACCGCCGTTGTATTCAGACTCGTAGGTAGCCTGACCGAAGGAAGCAAGACCCACTATGACATCGCCGGCCTTGATGTTGGCGTTGTTGATCACGTCGGCACGCTTCATACGGCATGTAACGGTCGAGTCGACAATTATTGTCCGCACGAGATCGCCGACGTCGGCAGTCTCGCCACCGGTAGCCCAGACTGAAACCCCCATTTTGCGGAGATCGGCAAGTAGCTCCTCGGTGCCGTTAATGATGGCCGAAATGACTTCGCCGGGAATCAGCATCTTATTGCGGCCGATAGTGGAGCTGACAAGGATATTGTCGGTCGCTCCGACACAGAGAAGGTCGTCGATGTTCATTATGAGCGCATCCTGTGCGATACCTTTCCAGACACTCAGGTCGCCGGTCTCGCGCCAGTAGGCATAAGCGAGCGATGATTTGGTTCCGGCTCCGTCGGCATGCATGATGTTGCAGTAGAGGGGATCACCACCGAGAATATCGGGTATAATCTTGCAGAACGCCTTTGGGAAAATGCCTTTGTCGACATTTTTGATGGCTGCATGCACATCTTCTTTGGAAGCGGAAACACCGCGTAGATTATAGCGTTGGTCACTCATATTGTAATGGGATTACGTCTGTAATAACGTGATATAGTGTTAAAAAGTTTATACGTGAGAGATGGCCGCGTCAGCATAGCCACGTCAGCAACCAGATGGTAAACATGACGGGTGATGCCAACAGAAAGGAATCGATGCGGTCGAGGATACCGCCGTGGCCCGGTAGAATATTGCCTGCATCCTTGACACCCTTGGAGCGCTTGATCATCGACTCGACAAGGTCGCCCCACGTACCGACAACGCCAATCACAATTCCGATTACAGCAGCTGTGATCATGGCGGAGGGATTCCAACCGGAATCGAGAATCCAGGGGGCCATGGCGACGGCGCCGGCAGCACTGAAGAAGAGGCCGCCGAAGAAACCTTCCCAAGACTTTTTGGGCGAGATGCGCGGGCTCATCTTATGGCGTCCGAACGAGGAACCGATCAGATAGGCGCCTGTGTCGTTGAGCCACAACATGATGAAGAGAGCCAGAACCGTGCAGGGAGCATTCATCGTAACCATCACCACGGCAAGGGCGAGTGGCATGACGATATAAAATATCGACGCCAGTGATGAAACGAGGCTGCCGAAAGGGTCAGGACGTGAAGTGCTTACCGAAACAACGCAGCGGGCTACAAAAATCAGGCACAGGGCTGCGAGCAGGAGTATCGCCGAGAGACCTGATGCATAAAATGCAAGGGGTGTGACGAAGATTCCGACTGAGAGAAGAATATCGAGGAATAGGGTCAGGGGAGAAGAACCCTCGGGAGATCCGAGTTTACAGAATTCGGTGATAGCGCCGGCGGCAAGCAGGCAGCACAGGAGCGGGAATGCCCATACACCGCCGAAAAGCAGTGAGCATACTATCAGGGCAACATATATGGCGCCCGTGAGGGCACGCTTAATAAGGTTGGTCATGAATAGAACAATATGGGTTGCGCCACAAAATTACTAAAAAAACTCCGAAGGACGGTGGAAAGAAGTGTAAAAGAGCTTAACAAGCCCGCGATTGTGTGGCGAAAAAGGGTATAGAGGATAAAAAAATATGGCCCTGTCTCACGACAGAACCATAATTCTTGTTGTAAAGTGTATACAGGGATGTTTAATTTTCAAAATGAGGGTTTGAGTTACATACACGAAGAAAGGTTGATTTCTTCGTATTGCAAAGGTAACAGTTAAATGATAAACTGCAAAATATTTTACATGGAAATATTCAAGTATTTTAGGAATTTGCGAAAAATATGGAGAGAATGTAATAAAAGTCAGTCGAAGGGGAAGCGGGTGGCATTGTCGATAGCTTTCAGGTCGGATTCGATTTCGCCCGGATCTTCGCCGTCAGACCGGTCGCGACGAATTATGTAGCGGTCGTAGTAGGAAAGCAACAATGTGGTGAGAGGCAGAGCTATAATAAGGCCTATGAGGCCGAGCAGTGAACCCCACACGGAGAGCGAGAGGAGAATTATGGCAGGATTCAGGCCCATAGCCTTGCCCATAATACGAGGGGTCAGGATGAGGTCCTGAATGATCTGTACAATGGCATAGACGGCGACACACTGCCAGAAAATGGTCCAGAAATCGCCGTTGCCTCCCAGGCTATATACGAGGCAAAGCAGTAAAGTGGGCACTATAGAAATGAGCTGCAGATAGGGCACCATGTTGAGCAATCCGATGAAGAGGCCGAGGATCACAGCCATAGGCAGGCCGATGATGGCGAAACCGATAGCGAAGAGCACACCGACACAGGCGGCGATGAGCGCCTGACCGCGGAAATAGTGGTTCATGCTGTTCTTGATATCGTTTGCAATCGAGAAGACGCTGGCGCGGTATTTCGGGGGAACCATGTGGCGGCAACCCTTGTTGAGGCGGTCGTAGTCGATCATGATAAAGACGAGATAGAGGGCCACTATGCACCAACCTGCGAGAGCAACCATCAATTCAATGGAACCCGTGATTATGCTCCAGGAGGCGCTGACGGTGGTTTCGATGAGTTGCGAGATCTGTTCGTAGGTGAGCATATCGCCGAGCTTCTGAAAGTCGATATGGCGGCGGATGAACTCCTGCACCTGATCGGGAAGGAAGTGTATGGTGACGCGGTTGGCGGCGAACTCACGGAACACACCGGCCATACGGTCGAGTTCGCTGATCAGCGTGGGGATGGTGAAGTAGCAGAGCACGGAGAAAAAGAACAGAGCCTCGAAGAGTGTTACAAAGATTGCGATGACACGACCCTTGAGGTGGAGCAGGTGGCGATTGTATTGAACAAACGGCTCCATCATGTATGCGAGTAGGCAAGCGACGCAAAAAGGCAGAAGCACACTTTTGAGCGTGTTGATTAGCCAGATTGAGGCCACCAAACCCGCAAACGAGAAGACAATCCGGACCACACGGTCGAATGTGAAAGGACGATATGGCATGAGATAAAAAATAGAATAGTGCGAAGTTACAAAAATGCGTAAAGAATCCGTATATTTGCAGTCTAAAAAAATCACATTTCTTGCCAAATGACTTTAGTAACCACCACGAGGCAGTTGCTCAATGACAAATTCTGGGCACGCTGGACGGCGCTATTGCTGATAGCGTCAATGATGTTTTTCGCCTACATGTTTGTAGACGTAATGTCGCCGTTGCAGGCACTTATCGAGACGACCCGAGGCTGGTCGCCGGACGCATTCGGTTATTATGCCGGAGCGGAGTATATATTGAATGTGTTTGGTTTCCTGATAGTTGCCGGTATTATTCTGGACAAAATGGGCGTCAGATTCACCGGTACGCTGAGCGCAAGCCTGATGGTTGCAGGCGCAGCCATAAAATTCTATGCCGTAAGTACATGGTTTGAAGGCACGGGTCTGGACGCATGGTTGAGCAGCTGGTGGACGGCAATGCCCGGCTCGGCCAAGCTGGCGGCTCTGGGCTTCATGATATTCGGCTGTGGCTGTGAGATGGCCGGCATCACCGTGAGCAAGGCGATCGCCAAATGGTTTGCCGGAAAAGAGATGGCGCTTGCGATGGGTCTGGAGATGGCAATAGCCCGTCTGGGTGTGTTCGCGATATTCTCGCTGTCGCCGCGTCTGGCAACGAGCGGATGGTTCGGTGCTGTAGATCCGACGGTCGTGATCCCCGTGGGTTTCTGCGGAGCACTGCTCGTAATCGGTCTGCTGAACTTCCTGGTTTTCTGTATATTCGACACAAAACTCGACCATGAATTGGCCGCAGAGCGCGCTGCCAAGTCGGAAGAACCCGAGGAGGAATTCAAGATGAGCGACGTGGGTATCATATTCAAGAGCAATCTGTTCTGGATCGTGGCCCTGCTGTGCGTGCTCTATTACTCGGCCATCTTCCCGTTCCAGCGTTATGCCGCCAACATGCTTCAGTGCACGCTGCATATCGATGCAACCACGGCATCGGACATTTTCCGCTGGTTCCCGATGGGCGCAATGGTGCTGACCCCGCTGCTGGGCTATTATCTCGACAGAAAAGGTAAAGGAGCCACGATGTTGATAATCGGAGCGATACTGATGATAGTGTGTCATCTGACATTCGCCCTTGTACTGCCTGCAGTGCCTTCGGAGGCAATAGCATTCTCGGCCATCGTGATACTCGGCGTGAGCTTCTCGCTGGTGCCCGCAGCGCTGTGGCCGTCGGTACCCAAGATCATGGACGAGAGATTCCTGGGATCGGCCTACTCGCTGATATTCTGGGTGCAGAACATCGGTCTGGCACTGTTCCCCATACTGATCGGTCAGGTCCTGACAGCCACCAACAAGGGTGTCGCAGATCCGATGGATTACAACTACACATGGCCGATGCTGATGTTTGCCGGACTGGGTGGTCTGGCGCTTGTGTTCGGTATCTGGCTAAAAATACTCGACGGAAAACATCACTACGGTCTGGAGAAACCGAATATGCCGAGTGATCTTGAGAAGGTCGAGTTTGACGGAGAAGAATAAACAATCAACCACCATAATCATTCAAAGCAATGAAAAAGAGAGTAATGAAAGTGGCCACCATTTTCGCACTGAGTGGCCTGCTTCTGAGCCAGTCGTCGTGTATCGGCACTTTCTCGCTGACCAACAACCTACTGTCGTGGAACCGTCAGATCGACAACAAGTTCGTGAACGAACTCGTGTTCTTCGCCTTCTGGATCCTTCCCGTATATGAGGTATCGGCCCTTGCCGACATACTGGTTCTGAACAGCATAGAATTCTGGAGCGGCAACAATCCCGTGACCAGCAGCAGCCGTACCATCAAGGGTCAGGATGGCCAGAAGTATCTGGTAGAGGTAGACGAGAACGGCTATACCATCACCGGCGAAAGCGACAAGCAGGTAGTGAGACTTGACTTCGACAAGGAGACCCGTTCGTGGGACTGCACCGTGAACGAGGGTGAGACCTACAGACTGATGACTTTCGTTGACGACACCCACGTGATGCTGCCCGCCGGAGGCGACAAGAGCGTGCTGGTAGAAGTATCGAAAGCCGGAGTGATGGCCTATCAGGAGCAGGTGATGCCCGCAATGGCACTGCGCTGATAGATCTCTTCGGAAACAGGATATGATCAAAAGCCTGTCGCAGCGATGCGTTTGTGTCGCGGCGACAGGCTTTTCCGTTGTCAAATCTCTTAAAGATTTCAAAAGGGGGCAGGTTAGGGGCAGGTGCGCAGTGCAGAAAGCAAAAAAAGTAGTAAATTTGCGGAAACATAACAGAAATAATCAAACACATGTCGATTGACAACATCATATCGCAAGCAGTAGCCAAAGCGCTGAAAGCGCTCTACGGGATCGAAGCAACCCCCGAGAGCATCGTACCTCAGGCCACCCGTAAGGAATTTGAGGGTAATCTGACCATCGTGGTATTCCCCTGGGTAAAGACAGCCCGTAAAAGTCCGGAGGCAGTAGCCACGGAGATCGGAAAATGGCTTGAGGATAACGAGCCCGCCGTAGCGCGCTTCAATGCCGTGAAAGGATTCCTGAACATAGTGATCGAACCGTCGTTCTGGAGCTCGGTACTGAGCCACATAGAACGCGAGGAGGACTGGGGCTTAAAGAATGCCGACGAAAATTCACCCCTGGTGATGGTGGAATACTCGTCGCCCAACACCAACAAGCCTCTGCACCTTGGCCACGTGAGAAACATACTGCTGGGCAACAGCCTGAGCCGCATACTGGCAGCATGCGGCAACCGTGTTGTCAGGACTAACATCGTGAATGACCGCGGTATCCATATATGCAAGTCGATGCTGGCCTGGCAGAAGTGGGGCGAAGGCATCACGCCGGAGAAGGCCGGTAAGAAAGGCGATCACCTGATAGGCGACTTCTACGTGCTGTTCAGCTCGAAGTATGCCGAGGAAGTGAAGGCACTGATGGCTCAGGGTATGAGCAAGGAGGAGGCCGAGGCCGCTTCGCCGCTGATGCAGGAGGCCCGCGCGATGCTCCGTGCCTGGGAAGCCAAGGATCCGGAAGTGAGAAAGCTCTGGGAGATGATGAACCAGTGGGTTTATGCCGGTTTTGACTCGACATACGAGCGTATGGGAGTAGGTTTCGACAAAATCTACTATGAGAGCGACACTTATCTGGAAGGTAAGGCAAAGGTGCTGGAAGGACTCGAAAAAGGTGTAACCTACCGCAGAGAAGACGGTTCGGTGTGGGCTGACCTGAGCGATGCAGGACTGGATGAGAAACTGCTTCTGCGCTCCGACGGCACATCGGTGTATATGACACAGGATATCGGCACGGCCAAGCTACGCTATCAGGATTATCCGATCGACAAGATGATCTACGTAGTGGGCAACGAGCAGAATTATCATTTCCAGGTTCTGTCGCTGCTACTTGACCGTCTGGGCTTCAAGTGGGGCAAGGATCTGGTTCACTTCAGCTATGGTATGGTCGAGCTTCCGGAAGGAAAGATGAAGAGCCGTGAGGGTACAGTGGTAGATGCCGACGACCTGATGGATGAAATGGTGAACACGGCCAAGAGCGTGAGCGAGGAGCTTGGCAAGCTCGACGGATGCAGCGAGGCCGAGAAAGATGCCATCACCGAGAAGATAGGTCTGGGCGCCCTGAAATATTTCCTGCTGAAAGTGGATCCGCGCAAGAACATGACTTTCAACCCGAAGGAGTCGATAGACTTCAACGGCAACACAGGGCCCTTCATACAGTATACCTACGCACGCATACGGTCGCTGCTGAGAAAGGCGGAGGAAACAGGAATGAAGATCACTGCCTATGGCGAGGCTGAGCCCGGCGAAAGAGAGATCACCGTCATACAGCGTCTGGCCGATTTCCCTCAGGTTGTGGCCGAGGCAGGCAGGAGCTACAGCCCGGCGCTGATAGCCAACTATGCCTACGATCTGGTGAAAGAATACAATCAGTTCTATCACGACTGCTCAATTCTGAAGGAGGAGAATGAGGCGCAGAGATCGCTGAGACTGGTGCTGAGCGACGCTACCGCAAGGACCGTGAAGACAGCGATGGGACTGCTCGGTATAGAGATGCCCGAACGGATGTAAATGAAAGCAAACAAACGAGAGGGCAAAAGCATTAGATAATAACTACACCAAACGTATAAAACAACTGAAATTATGGCATATAATCCTTACAATCTCCCCGACAGCATGAACACCACGTCGCTTGACGTGAGAGTGTCGAGCGTGATGAAGCGCGTCTATGTGAAGATGACGCTCGGTCTGATAGTAACAGCTCTGGTGAGCCTGTGGTGTGCAAGCACACCGGCAGTGATGAGCTTCTTCGCCACCCACAGTTTCATGATGTGGGTCCTGATCATAGTCGAGTTCGGCCTGGTGTTCGGTATCTCGGGCGGCATCAACAAGCTGAGCTCGTCGGTGGCCACCGGTCTTTTCTATCTGTTTGCCGTGGTCAATGGACTGATGCTCTTCCCGATCTTCATGGGATATACCCATACTTCGATTGCGAAGACATTCTTTATCACCGCCGGAACATTCGGTGCGATGAGTATATTCGGCTATACCACCAAGCAGGACCTGACCAAATTCGGAACATATCTGATCATGGCACTCTTCGGCCTGATCATAGTGTCGATAGTCAACATATTCGCCAAGAGCAGCTCGCTTGAATGGATCATCTCGGGCGTAGGTGTGCTGATATTCATCGGTCTGACTGCATGGGACACGCAGACCATCAAGCGCTGGGCAGAATCAGCTCCGGCAGAGAGCACAGGCAAGCTCGCCACACTGGGTGCACTGAGTCTGTATCTTGATTTCATCAACCTGTTCCTGTATCTGCTGCGCTTCTTCGGCAGAGGTAACGACTGATCAGAAGGACGATGAAAATAGCACTGATAGGCCACGGAAAAATGGGCCGCACGATAGAGAGAATAGCCAAAGAACGCGGCCATGAGATCGTGAGTGTGATAGATATGGACAATCAGGCGGACTTCGATTCGGATGCCTTCCGCTCGGCTGACATAGCCATAGAGTTCACAACACCGGCAACAGCCGTAGACAATTATCGCCGTGCCCTGGAGCAGGGAGTGAGCGTTGTGTCGGGCACTACCGGCTGGACTGAAAGAATGAATGAGGTAAAGGCACTGGTAGAAAACAGCGGAGATCTCGGCCTGATGTGGAGCAGCAACTTCTCGCTCGGAGTAAACATATTCTTCGAATTGTCGAAACAACTGAGTCGCATGATGGCACCATTTCCGCAGTACAGACCTTATCTGACGGAGACCCACCATATCCACAAACTGGACCATCCGAGCGGTACGGCCGTTACGATCGCAGAGGGAATAGTGGAGAACTCGCCGAGAGTCGGCAACTGGACCGAGGATGTTCCGGCGGCGGATGATGCCCTGATAGTGAGCCACGAACGTCGCGGTGAGGTAGCGGGAATACACACCGTGACCTGGGACTCGCCTGTAGATTCGATCTCAATAACCCACAGCGCCAAAAGCCGCGAGGGTTTCGCACTCGGAGCTGTTGTGGCCGCAGAATGGGCTCAGGGCCGCAAAGGCATGCTGAGCATGGATATGCTGATGGCCGATCTGCTTAATAAAGCAGAATAAAAGCACATAAGAGCGCCGGGCGGAGAGCAACAAGCAGACTCCGCCGGGCGCTCTATTTACAGAATCATAAAACCAGTCACAAAACAATCAATGTCGACCACAACACCGAACGACGAGAATACCACACCGGTTCCACATACATTCAAGGAGCGCATCAAGGCTACCAAAACCACCCGCTGGATAAGATTCGCCATCGTGGCTATAATATTCATAGCGTGGGTGGCGTGGCTCGGCAACTGGTGGGTAGCCCTGTTTCTGATCCTGCTATTCGATATATACATCACGGGATATATTCCCTTCACGTGGTGGAAGCGTAGCAAAAACGCAGTACTGAGGCAGATAATGAGCTGGATCGACGCTATAGTATATGCACTGATCCTGGTATATTTCATATTCGCTTTCATAGGCCAGAATTATCAAATACCCTCGTCGTCGCTCGAAAAGTCGCTGCTGGTGGGCGACTATCTGTGGGTAAACAAGATGGCATACGGACCGCGAGTGCCAATGACTCCAATTCACTTTCCGCTGGTTCAGAACACACTGCCGGTGCTCGAGACAAAGAGCTATCTGGAGTGGCCTGAATGGAAATATCATCGTCTGAAAGGTCTTGGCAACGTGAAATACGGCGATATCGTGGTGTTTAACTTCCCGGCAGGCGATACGGTAGCCACCAAAATGCAAAATCCGGATTATTACACGCTTGTGGAGCACTATGGCCGCGACGCCATATTGAATAATCCGCAGACATTCGGTGAGGTGATATACCGCCCCGTTGACAGACGCGAAAACTATGTGAAACGCGCAGTTGGTCTGCCGGGCGACAGCCTGAAGATAGTGGCCGGACAGGTGTTCATCAACGGCAAGGTGCAGCCCACACCGGCCGAAGCTCAGCATGATTATTTCTTCCAGATGAAAAACACGCGCTATCTGACCGAAGAAGAAAGAGAAGCGCTCGGCATAGCATACGACGACCTGCGTCTGCTGCCGGAACCATCGCTGACGGAGCATGAGAGTGTGCTGGCCCTGGGCTTCACGGTGACTCCGCAGGGACAGGTGCCTCCGATATATCATGCGCCGCTCACATCGGCAATGCTCTCGGCGATGCGCTCGAATCCGGAGATAGGCAGGATATTGCCCGACGAGGCTCCGAACGGCGAATATCTGTTTCCGAAGGGTATAGCCGACGAGTGGACCCGTGCGGAATATGGGCCGCTGTGGATTCCCAAAAAGGGAGCTACCATAGAGCTGACTCCCGAAAACTGGACGATATATAACCGCGCTATCCGAAACTATGAGCATCATCCGGAAGCATATATGGATGATAAAACCGGAATGGTTTATATCGACGGGAAGCCGGCCCGGACCTATACATTTGAAATGGACTATTACTTCATGATGGGCGACAACCGAGATAATTCGCTGGACTCGCGCTACTGGGGATTCGTTCCGGAAGATCATATCGTGGGGAGACCGGAGCGAGTGCTGATCTCGTTCGATAAGGACAAGGGATTGCTTAACGGCGGCATAAGGTGGAACCGAGTGCTGAAAAACGCCAATCCTGGATTCGAATAAACGGGGTAATGGCGATGGGTTCACCCTTGATGAAATATCCCGACAGGGAGATAAGACTCGGTGTAGCGCTTTGCGGAAATGCAGGGCGCTACGCCCTTATAGCTGAAAACGGGAAGACGCGAATAGCCTGCGGGGCACGGTGGAACAAGCGCGACAAAAGTATAAGAAGGCTTGACATAGCAGATGCAACCGGACGGCTTCAACTGACCGTGCCGATCAACAAGCCGGAGCATATATCGGGGACATCGGTGTGTGATCTGACCGTAAGCGGGCACGGGCAGTGGTGGAATATGACAGTCACAGCTCTGGAATCGGCCTATGGGCGGACACCATATTTCGAGTTTTATATCGACAGATTTCTGCCCTATCTGGGCAGTGCGGCAACGGGTATGCGACTTACGGAACTTTGCCGGAAAATGGACGAGGAGATATTAGATATACTCGGCGTTGACAGCGAGGTGACGTATGACGTTGAGTGTCGTGAGACCGACAATCTGGCTGAGCCCGAGATCGTGTATCCTCAACACCGGGAGCGGGAACTGGGGTTTATCGGCGCCCTGAGCGTGCTTGACCTGATATTCTGCCACGGACCGGAAGCTCCACGGTATTTCCTCAAGGGGAGAAAATGAGACAAATATCCCGAGCTTCATAATAGTCCGGGAAATTTATCAGGATCGGCAGAGATTATTGCTGAGCGGTGGTGCTGATGGCGGTGAGGTCGGTTTCGATGCTTTCGGCAAGTTTGGCCGAGGTGCGGATAAAACTGGCGAGTTCTACGTAGGGTGTAAGCTGAGGATCGGAGGTGTCGGTTGTGGTTACCGAGGCAAGACGCGCAGCAATTTCCTTGCGTGCCGAAGAGTCGGAACTATGAGCCGAGGCAATCACATCGTCGGCCGAGAATATCTGAGAGTCGGCAACGAATGTAAAACAGTTTTCCATCAGTTGGGGCCATATCGACAGATCGACGCGCGACTGGAGAGAGTCAAGGCATAGACTGAGCCGTGAAGCACTCGACAACAATCCGGAGACAGCCGGGCGACTGGTGCGGTCGGATGGCAGACCGGAGGGTTGATACAAGTCGGCCATATCGGCAAGAGTGAAACCGGGATTGAAGGTGCTTTCGCCCGTACGTCGGGTCACAGGGGTGGTCACCGCGTAGCAATAGGCAAGAAACAAATTGATATTGTGGATGATGGACGGAATGCCGGCTATGAGTTTCTGCTTCTCGGCGGCATCGTGGACCAGCCGCTGTTTTTCGATTTCAGACTGCACATCGATTTCCGATTTCATCGAACCGACAGCATTGAGGAAAAAGCCAAGGAAGAGCAGACCGCACATGACTTCGATTGCCGTAACAGCCTGGGCGATACCGTGGGCCGGAGTGTAGTCACCGAATCCCAGGGTTGTGATGGTCACTATGCTGTAATACAGCCAGGAACCGAAATCGGTGCCGGCACCATCGGGAATGCGGAATTGGCCGTCGGGAAGAGCCCAATAGATCAGAGCGAAGACAGGTACGAGACAGACGTAGAATCCAATCCAGACTATGGGACGAATATTTGAAACGACATGGAAAAAAAGTTTCAGCCGGGAGGGTGAAGGTGTAGCGGGTGTGCTCATAGCTAAAGAGAGTGTGTGGAGTTGAAAGAGTGAATATTTCTGCTGAAACACACTCGTTTCAGCAGCGGTTCGTTCAAACGGCTGGGAAAATCAGCGGCCGGCGGCGGATTCGAGGTCGAGCAGATAGCGTTTGGCTCTTATGCCACCGGCATAGCCGGTCAGCGACCCGTCGGCACCGATGACTCTGTGGCACGGGATGTATATTGACAGAGGATTGTCGCCAACAGCAGACGCAACAGCGCGCGAGGCCGACGGGCGCCCAAGTTTCAAGGCCAGCGACGCATAGGAACATGTATGGCCGTAGGGAACGGTGAGCAGTAGACTCCACACCGCGAGCCTGAACGGAGATCCAACGGGCATCAGGGACGGAACGGGAGGCATCTCAGCGTCATCAATGCCGATGAAATAGGCATCGAGCCATGCTGCGGCCTGGGTAAGAACCGCTGAGGATGCTGACAGCGGAGTGGCCGATAAGCGGGTGGATATTGACCGGAGGTTGGCATCGTGACGTCGCGAGTCAAGCCAGTCGGCCATGCACAGACACCCTTCGAACTCGCCAAGAAGCATACCGCCGCAGGGCGAAGCGTAGACAGACGTAAGAATATGAGAAGGTTTCATGCGGAAAATATTCGTCGGTTGAAGCGCGATTACGCCAGAATCTACCATTGGCCAACATAAGCGCAACTTCATGGCAAATATCGTCAGA
The DNA here is from genome assembly GCA_014801735.1 of Bacteroides sp. Next base: position 23,350 of record JAAVDO010000013.1, read on the forward strand.
ATCCTCGGTATCAGCAAGGTTTTTCACTCCATTGGCGCCCAAAAATACTGCTATGACATGCATCCAGAAACCAATTACACTGATTATCGTCGGGTTGGACAGATAGAATATTCTCTAATTTGATTCAACCAACGGGCAGATTCGAAAAATGTTTGTAGATTTGCGGTATGAATGCAATATTGAATATAATCTGGGTAGTGTTCGGCGGACTGATGGTAGCGATCGAGTATGCCATTTCGAGTGTGCTGATGATGGTTACGATAGTCGGGATACCTTTCGGGCTTCAGACTATGAAACTGGCGATGGTGGCCCTCTGGCCGTTTGGCACGGAGATCAGCAGCGACGGCTGGCCATCGGGATGCCTTGCGGGTATCATGAACGTGATATGGTGGTTTCTTGGCGGACTGGTGATAGCCGTGACCCATCTGGGGTGGGGGTTGCTGTTCTGTATCACGATAATCGGGATACCCTTCGGGCTTCAGCACTTCAAGCTGATGAGGCTCGCGCTGTTTCCCTTCGGCAAGGTAGTGAGCTGAAGGCTCGGGCGAATCATTCGGGCACGTAGATAATCTCGCCGTTTTCAAGCTGGTAGGCTGTGCCGACACGCCGGCCGCGGCTACCCGAGGTGGGTGAATCGTTGTCGGCCGGGGTGTATTTCCTGATCTTATCGCCCTCTTTGGTGATGATCTCCATATTGTCGGTGCCTGGATTTTTCACGATGGTGAAATCCTCGTCGGTAAAAAACTCATTCATATTGAAGTGGGCGACAAAAGCAACCATGAGAGCAACAGCAAACACCATCGCCACATCAAAGAGGTTGGTCAGCATACTCATGGGGTTGTCGTCGGTTTCGTCTTCGTCGAGTAGGGGATTGCGTCTCATTTGCCGATCAGTTTAGAGTAGAAAAACTCGAGATCATTGAGCGATCGGGCGTAGAATCGGCGGCTCACCTGAAGAGTCGCGAGCCCGATAGCCGCAACAAGCATACCGACGACGGTAGTCGCAAAGGCAACCTGCATGTTGTAGGCCATGGATGAGATGTCGCCGGTAGCGAGACCGACGAGTGCGGGCCCCATCGGTATGAGCGTGCCCATCAGGCCGAGCATCGGCCCGAATCTGATCAACATCCGGGCGGGAGCAAGCTGCCGGCTGACCTCGACCTGGAAGTCGGCCAGTGCATGTTCGCAATAAGCGGAATCAGATCGGTGGGTCACGATGTCAGTCAAACAGCTTACGACAGGATCGCCACCAATATCGGCAAGAGTAGCCAGCGAATCGCAGAGAGCTTCCTCTGAATATCCGGCTATCACTTTGCGGAAAGCGGCAGAAATGCGTTTCTGAGTGCGGTAGACGCTGTAGAAGCGCAGAGCGATGCAGAGTGCCCGCATGAGCAGGCAGAGCAGCAGCAGAACTACCGGAATCAGCAGCCCATTGGATATGATAAAAAGAATGTCGGAAAGGGTTTTCATGTCATTCCAAATATTATGATACTGATAGAAAGACTGATCAGAGATACAACCCAGAGAGTGTTGGCGTCAGGACCGATACGACGGAAAAAGAACAGGAGAGCGATCAGCGATAGGGCGACGATAATACCGGTAAGGAGCGCTATGAGCGAGAAACTGATTCCGGGAAACGATCTGACGGCTACAGAAGCGAGCATGACCACCGGAACAGCGAGCATGACACCCGGATAGAATCTCAGGACAGACGCCACCGGCCGACGGACGAGGAGGGAGGCGATGAAGAGCAGACTCTCGATGACAGCGAGGATGAGAATTGACTGAAGGTCGGTCAGAGCGGCTACCTGGTCCTGCGACATGCCTGACAATGTGATGGCGGCCAGACCAGCTACCACTCCCCAAAGGAGGTCGATGAGAAGGGCGACACGCACAGGTATCATGGCAAGACGCGTCATATCGGCAGCGGTCAGGACAATAAGCAGCAGAATCAGCATCATGATTTGTCTTTAGGCTTTCTGCGCAGAGCTATGATCACTCCGGCGGCGATAAGCAAAATTATGACAACAGGCAGTAGGAAGGCTGACGGGGAGTCAGCCGACAGATTGGAAAGTACAGTGCGCTGCTGTTCTTTCAGCACCTTTGCCTGCGGATTTTCGGTTATCGCCTCGTTGATCCGGGCTGTATATGCATCAGCGCCGTCGGCATCGAGGTGAGAAGCGACAAACTGCTGCAGCTTTCGGTTTGCACATACAAACTCGGTGCATGGCGCTCCATGTTTCTCGGTCATGCGCGAGTGGAGCCGCGCGGTGGCTGTCAGTTGTTCTTCAGAAGCCTTCCAATAGCCTTTACGCGCGCTCTCGAGCATCGTGGCGGTCATTTCCTGCATAGCGGCAGGGTTGATACGGTCGAAATAGTCTTCTATGCCAAGGCCATTGACGTCAGAGATGTATATAGCATAGAGGTCGTCGTAGACAGTAGGCGACAACGCTCCCGGCCTTGTAGCGCTCCAGCCGAAGATATTGCGGAAAATCTCGCCGAACATCTGTGCGGTAGTAGCGTCACCCTTCATGCGCTCGCTGATGTATTGTGGATTCAGGATGGTGGCTCTGGTCTCGATGGCTATAGCCTCGCGGGTATCCTGCAGCCGGGGCAGATAAGCGTTGCGGTAGTCGGCCAATACGGCGTCGGGTTCCTTGCCGGTGATCGCGGTGGCAGCGAGCGAAAGAGCTCCGGTGAATTCATACACATGGTCGAGCGAGACAGGACCCCACGTGTTGCTCTGACGCGGCTGCACAATTATGTCTGTATTGTTTATGGCCGAAGTGAAGAGATTGCGGTCGGCCACACCCCAGTTGTCGTCGTCGCCATAGGCGGCGCACATGTTGTTGAGGTAGCCCTCGGCAAGTTCGGCGGAAGAATCCCATTCGCCTGAATTTTCGGTGAAACGCAACATCCCGGTGCTGTAGCCGGAGTTGACGGGACCGAAGATCCTCATTGCCGACAGTTCACGCGCCCTGACAGGCGATTCGCCTTTCTCCATGAGCTCCTTTTCCTGGGCAAGCGACCCCTCTGCAACGTAGTTGGGATAGATATCGTCGGTGGCGCCGGCGGCCAGACGGACAGCGTCGGTAAGCATCTTGAGGCGCGATGAGGCGATGTCGCGCAACTGTCCGGATACCTGCACGAGAATGTTGATGCGCGGGCGCCCGAGCTCTTCGGAGGGGGTAAGCCTGAGATCCATCACGCGTCCCTGCTCATCTCTGACAGGCTCCACTCCGAGCATCCTCATCGCCTGGGCAACCGTGGCACCCTGCGATGATATGAACTCTCCGGCCCAGAAGGTGTAGCTGACTTTGCGGGGATACTCGCCGTGATGCTCATAATAGTCGGTGAGGGTTTTCTCGGCCAGAGCCACGCCGTCGGTCCAGGCCTTAGTGCCGGGAGTGGCCTCGGCATTGACACTATACATGTTGCGTCCCATAGGGAGCACATTGGGGTTGAGCACAGGGTCGCCCCCGGGAGCGGGTCGGACCGGCTTGCCGCTGAGCGCGCTGACCATAGCATTGACCTCGGCTCCGGCCGATTCGGTCAGCAGCCGGCGGTATTCGATGGCATCACCGGCATCCGTATGCCCTGACGCCTGATTGCCTGACGAAAGCACAGCTGCAATATCCCTACGGGCGGCAGGAAGATAATGGTGGGTGATATAGTTGAAATCCTTGAGTTGAGATTCGGCGATCTTTCCCTTCTCGAAGTCGGCCCTGGCGCGGGTATAGGCGAGAGGGTCGGCCGCGATTGCCAAAACGGTGGAGGTCATATCCTTGTCGGAATAGGGCACGCCCATCACATAATATGCACCGGTAATCTTTTCGTTTGACAGCTCCTCGACAAATGAATCAACTTTTTTCAGCTCGTCGGCCGTATAGGCTCCTGCCGCGAGCGAGTCGAGCGACAGATCCCTGTGGAGACCGAACCCGATAATCTTCTTTTTCAGCTCAGGAGTATTTGCCGAGGGATCGGCTATAGCCTGATGCAGCTCCTCGATCAGAGCGCTATATTTCTGCCTCATTCCGCTCTCCACATAGGGCGGGGTGAGGTGGGTGACGATCACGGCGTGACTGCGTCGTTTGGCAATTATCGCCTCGCCTACATTGCCCGTGGTGTAGAAATAGAAGTGAGGACGATTACCCGTAAGCACCTCCGCCCAGTCGGCCTGCGAAAGTCCGGCGTTCTTGCCGGGCGTGAATTCGAGGTTGCCGTGGGTGCCGAAATGAATCAGGGCATCGGCATCGAAGGCTTTCTGCATGTAGAGATATGGGGCGAGATAGCTGTGGGGAGGGGCGACTTCGGCACCATGAACGAGCTTGAAATCGTCGTCGCCCAGCGCCGGACGTGGTTGCGGAAAGAGAAGGATATTGCCGTAGCGGATTGCTGCAACAGCCATACTGTCGCCACGCGCCAGCAGACTTCCGGGAGCCTTGCCATAACGCTCTTCGACCTGGGCATACTTTTCGGGCAACAACACCTCGCGGGCCCATTTCTCATATTCCGTGGCGGATATCCAGACGGGGTCGCCGTCGGCCATGAATTTCTCCTGAGCGGCGGGTGCATAGGAACCCATCACGCTTCCTTTAGCCATGATCTCGCTGCGAAACTCGCTGAGTGTCGGGGGAAGTCCGGATACATCATAGCCTTCGCTGCGCAGACGCTTAAGGAAGTTGTAGAGCGAAGGCACTACTTCCATACCCGAGGCGAGAAGCGCATCCTTGCCTAGCGATTTGAAATATCCTATGGCAATCTTCTTCCGGGAATTGGGTTTGTCGCGCAGAGCCATGAACCTGGTGAACTGTTCCATAAACGCATCGACCCGTTCCTGCTCGGGAGTGTAGAGCAGATAGCCGTCGGGCGACGGATTCTGGGTGGAGATGCACAGGGGGGTCATGGCGCCGTCGATCTCGGGCACTACGATACGGGCATTGAGGGTGCCTCCGCCAAGGGGATTGCTTACGTCGAGCCAATCCTGGCGCGACTGGATAAGCGGAAATGGCATGAACAGGGGCACGTTCAGGTCATACAGACGGTTGATAAGCGAATCGTTGCCCAGACGCCCCATAGGCAGATAGACTATCGCGTCGGGATCGGTCGAGAGTATCATATCGGCGCGCCGCTTGCCGGTGGCTGTGATGGGATAGACATTGTAGCCGGCGCGGGTCAGCCGGCTGACGAGTGTGTCGATATGGGCGCGGTTGTTTTCGACCGGGAAATTTACTCCCGAGACGAAAGCGATGTTTTTTCCGCCGGGGTTGTAGAGGGAGCTTTCGCGCAGATGCTCAGTAAGCTCCTCGGCTTTCCCGAAGTAGCGACCGGCCTCGAGATGATAAAACATGTCGGATGGCAGCACGACCGGAGGGGCGAAGGAGCGTTCGCCTATGCGGTTGGGTGTGGCTATGGCGCTGATATAGCGCAGCATATTGCGGTAGTTAGCGCTGCAGGGATTGGAAAAGTATTCCTGCATGCGGGCGCACTGGAGCGAGTCGAGGTTGCCGGTCACCACGTAACTGAAATTGCGGAGGGTGTTAGTAAACACCGGCACGCCCTTGCGGATGGCTTTGTCGAGCGAGACCATCTGCATGGAGTCAAGATACAGCCCACGGCCAAACATCACCACGGCGTCATAGTCGTCGAATCCGGATGCCTCCGCCATTTCCCTGCACTCCACTTTGATATGGCGGCTGTCGTTGTTGAGCACGATCTCGGCCGCCTGGGCCGGCAGTGGATTCACGACGAGGATGCGTGTGGGACGGAACCATGTGTCATAGATGGCCAGCGTGGCAAATCCGATACAGATTGCCACGGCGATGATAAGACTGATTTGCCTGACTCCCGACATGGCTCAGAGGGTTGCGTTGATGGTGGCTGCCTTGGTGGCTGCGGCGTCGAGCACCGGGGCCTGGAGGGCGGCGCGGATGTGGTCGATATAGATCTCGCGTATTCCGGGGATGCTGCCGAGGCTCTCGAGCAGGGGCGTCACGCTGAAACCTTCGCTCTCGAGGTTCTCGCGCCACTCGCCGCCGATGTCGTTGCGGGCATGGTCGCCGGCAACGAGCATGAACGGAACCAGTGTCACATTCTTAGCCCGCGATGCCTTGAGCTTGGCCAGGGTGGTTTCGTAGTCGGGATAGCCCTCGACGGTAGCGACATGGAATGCAGGCGCTCCAGCGGCCGTGAACATATAGTCGATCTGCGAGTAGATGGCCGTGGCAGGGGTCGAGGTACCGTGACCGATCAATACCACCGCACCGTTGCGGGCTGTGCGTGGCGCAAAGCGGTCGCGCAGAATGGAAACCACGTTCTGGCAGTCGTCGACGGAATAAAGCAGCGGGCGGCCTACGCGGATCTCCTTGAAGAACGGTGCCATCAGTGAAGCCTCGCCGCGGAGCACTTCAGCCTCGATGCCGTCGATCACGTTAGAACCCTGAACAACAACGTGGGTATAGCCGTCGGCGGCCAGGCGGAGCAGAGCTTCCTGGGGTGTAGGCTTGGAGATGCCCCTCTTGCGGAGGCGGCTGATTATGATGCGCGAGGTATAGGCCTCGAATACATCGGTGTCGGGGAAGGCGGTGCGGACGCGGTCGTTGAGGGCGTCGATAGTGGTAGCTCGCGTGTCGTCGTAGGTGGTGCCGAAATGCACCATCAGGATCGCGGTCTTTTCGCCCGGGCGGTCGCCGAAGCCGGTGGCCCCGGCCGGGAGTGCCGACAGGAGCAACAGAATCAGGGGTAACAGGTATCTCATGATCGTTTCTTAAAAATTCCCCCGAAGCAATCCCTGCTTCGGGAGAACTGGCAGAATAAAAAAAGAGTCGATTAAAAAAGTCGGTATTTGAGATTATTTCGTGTCTTCAACCACTCGGATCTGTTCGAAATAGTAGCCCGACGCCATGGTGGCGCCCTGCGTGGTCTGGCCGGTGGCTACGTCGTAGATGTAGATCTGAGGCTTGCGGCCCTCGGCGTCGACCCCGATATATGCCTTGTGATTGACGTAGGCCATACGCGACGAGAAGCGGCCACTGCTGTATGGCAGGCGCTGTCCGCCGAATGCTACCGGGGTGCTCGTGCGGCTCACTACATCGAGCACGGTGTAGTAGTGGCTGAAGGCGTCGATGCCCGTTCCGAGCTGGTCTTCGCGGGCGTAGGCCATTACCTTGTCGTCGCCGATATACATCACCGAGATCAGTTTGCCCGGGGCGGTGAAGCCGTCATAGCTGCGGTCGAACTCGGTAGAGCCGGCGGGAATCTTCAGCAGGTGGCTGTGTTCGTTGCCGGCGGCGTCGTCGGTGACGCAAGCAATATAGAGGTTGTTGTTTCCGTCGATAAAGGTAGTTGTCTGAAGCAGTTCGCCATAGGCAGTGCCTACCATCTCGCAATCAATGAAACATTGAGTGTCGCTCTCGACAGCCATCGTTGAAGGATTGATTACGGCAGTCATCATGGGAGTAACGCGTGAGCCTCTCGTTCCTCCTTTCTTAGCGTAGTAGAAATAGAAAAGCTTGTTGTCGGAGGCACGATAGGTGAGTATTCCCGAGGTTGTGTATATCTCACCGCCTGCAGGCATCTTAATGTCGAGTGTGCCTTCGCTTATTATTGTCATGTCGTCGGCGTTAAGCTTTGTCCATACGATCTTGTCGCCGTCACCGTTAGAAGCCATGATGACGAGTGTATTGTCATTAATCCAGGCGTGGGTGTATTTGCGGGTTGCGTAAGTGTTGGTCTGGAAGCGGCGCTCCTTGACTACTGTCACTTTGTTGTCACGGATAAGGTATTTTGCGAAACGGTCGCCCGACACGGGCACCTGATAGTAGTAGGCGCCTTTCAGGATGGTCTCGAGCGATAGCAGTGAGTTGACCTCAGTGCCGGTGCCCTGGAAGGTGATCTCGGGCTGGTCGGCCTCGAGCGAGCTTACGCTCTTGACAAGGGTCTGCACGTCGCGGCCCATGCCTCCGTGGCGGTCGAGAGCCACCCACAGGTCGAAGTGGTAGTCCTGGATCAGCGTCGGATCGTCGGGCTCGTCGGGTTCGTCGTTGCCCGAGCACCCTGCCATGCCGAAGGCCAGAAACAGGGCCATAAATGCTGAAAGAAGGAACTTGAATGTTTTCATAATTGGTAAAGTGATTGGTTAGTAGAATGATAATCTGAACTTTGCGGCAAAGCTGCGTCCCGGCTTCTGGAGCATATAGTTGTCGTAGGCCAGACGGTCGAACAGATTGTCGCAGTCGAGGGAGATATTGTAGCGATCTTTTTTCCAGGAGTAGGTGAGGGAAAGCGAGGTGATGTTCTGGGTGGGGATGCGGGCCTTGGACGACGCGGCGCCGTAGGCTTCCCAGTTGAGGTAGTACCAGTGTATGTATTGCAGGGCTGCGCCGATGCGCAGGCGATCGGCCTGTGCTATGACGTTGCGGAAGGTGTAGTAGGCCTCGGCGTTGCCGAACATCCAGGGCCGGTTGGGCACGCGGTTCTTGTAGGTTGCCGAAGGATTGCCGTCGGTCTTGAATTGCTTCAGGTCGCGGGCGTCGTTCCAGCTGCCGTTGAGCGACAGCTGCAGGCGGTTGTCCCAGAAATACGAGATCTGGAAGTCGAGACCCTTTATGTCGATGGCGGGTTCGTTGACGTATTGCATCATTCCGTCGCGCTCCGATATGGTGGCGCGTATGTAGTTCTGCACGTGGCGCAGGAATCCGTTGAGTTCGTAGCTGAACTGACTTTCGTCAGCCGGATACCAGTTGCCGAAGATTCCGATGTTATAGTTGTTGCTCTTCTCGGGAGTCAGGGTCAGATTGGGATATACAGTTGTTCCGTTGCCGAGAAGCTCGCGCGACAGCGGTAGGCGCACGCTATGCTCGTAGGAGCCCTTCAGGGCCAGGGCGCCTGTCACGGTGTAGCGGGTGCCCAGGCCGGCTCCCCAGTAGCTTTTGGTCGACTTGCCCTCGATACGGTCGGTACCGGTAACAGTCGAATTATCGGTCTGCTTTATCGACAGGGTGTTGATGTAGTCCTTGACGAAATATGAAGTCTGCCAGCGTCGCCCGAAAAACGACTGGGTGTATGTGGCCGAGAGGATCTGTTTTGTCACTACGTCGTTGGACGGCTCGAAATATTTATCGATCTCGTCGCTGCGGTCGTTGCCGCGCCGGTTCAGCATGTAGTTGAGCGAAAAGATGTGATCGGGATTCAGGGTGTAGTCTGTTCCAGCGCTGACAACAGTGAGCGGGCGGCGGTAAACGCGGATAGTTCGGGCTTTGTTGGTCATCTCGTTGCCTGATGACGGAAGGAAAGTGCCGTCCCACGAATACTTTCGGTAGGCGGTGTCGACAGTCTCGCTGCGGTCGTGTGTGTGCGACAGCGAGAGGCGGGTGTCGAAAGCGCCGAAGCGTTTGTTGTAGCGGGCCGATAGATTGAGCGAGTTGGAATGGCGTGCGGCCTCGCCGTAGACCTTATTCTGCATAGCGCCGGTCTGTATGTCTTTGTTGAGCTTGTTGTAAGATATTCCGACGAAAAAGCGGTCGGCCCAGCTCACATCGTTCACACCAGCCTCAAGCTGAGTGAAGATCGAGAAATAATCGTCGTGGAAACGGCGTTTGTCGGTGAAGATATAACGGTCGTCTTCTTCGCTCCACACTTCAACCCCTTTCATTATGTAGTCGTTTTTCGAATGACTGATGCTGAAGGTGGGTCTGATTGCCAGTGCCGTGCCGGGGATTATGTATTGTCCGGTCAGGTCGCCCGACTGGGTATGGAATGAGGCCACACCATAGGATGCATCGAGATAATTCCGCTGTTTGCGGCGGGTGACGATATTGACAGCTCCGCCCAGAGCGTCGGAGCTGAATGATGCGGGAACCACACCTTTGTAGAGTTCCACTCGCTCCACGGTGTTGAGGGGCAGATTGTCGAGAGTAAGACCTGAACCTTTGGTCTCAAGCGGAATGCCGTCGATGAAATAACGGATCGAGTTGCCCGACATGCCGTTGATCGTGAGGTCGAAATCGGATCCTACGCCTCCCTCACGTCTCACTCTGACTCCGGCGGTGCGGTCGACAAGGTCGGTCAGCGTGACCATCTTGTTGAGACTCTTGGAAATGTCGATGGCATTGACGGCGAACTCCCCGTCGCGCACTTTTCCGGCACCTGTCTTCGCATAGACGCTGACATCGCCGAGCTTCACGGCCTCGGGCTTCAGGGTCAGGGTTATGGTTGTGTCGCGGCGTAGATCGACGGTGAAGTCCGAGCTTCTGTAGCCCGTGGCCGTGACCTTGCCGCGGTGGGTTCCGGCGGGTAGATTCAGGACGAAGCAGCCGGACACGTCGCCAGACGCACGGAAACGGCCCTTGTCGAGACTTATTGTCGCGTAGGGTATGGGAGTGCCGGAAAGGTCGGTGATTGCGCCAGAGAGGCTGTAAATAGGCTCTGCCGCCTTCGGCAGAAGGTGGCATATAAGAATCATTAGAAAGAGCATGCTTGACCTCATCGCGGTTTGCTGTTACTGGTGGATAGCACAGGATATATTCTACACAGCAAACCCATACGGAAAGCGCCTGGGGCACAGGCCGATGAGCCGTTTTGTGGTAATATAACCCGAAAACTACAAAACAATATGTTGTCGGGGCAGGTCTCCTGACTTATCCTTTCACCGGCGCCTTCCCATCGGTCAGGCCGACAGTGGCGCAATGCCGGTGAATTTAGTAGGAATTACAGTAGCGGGTCTGTTCCGGATTCACACCGGATTCCCTTTTGATCGCGTTGACGCGAACCCTAACGTGCCGCAAAGGTACGACAAATTTTCAAACGGCCAAAGGTTGCGGCCTTATTCGTAATAGATCCCGATAAAATTGGGGCGGATTGCCGTTATGACAAGGGAAGCCCGACGGTCAGGAGAGGGCATAGGTGACCACAGATACGACAAGGGCTATGACAGAGGTCCCGAGCCCGACCGTTGCCAGAATCAAGGTGCTCTCGATGCGGATTTCGGGAAGCGACGAGAAGTTGAATCGGAACTTGACCATGTCGCGGCGCATGCGGGTACGCACCATGCGGTTGACCAGAATGATGAACATGCGGTAGGTGGCATAGCCCGAAGCGGAGCCTATGATGGCACCTACGATCAGGTCGCCGGGATAGTGCACTCCGAGATACATGCGCGACCAGCAGTTGATCAGAGCCCAGCCGAAGAGTGTGACAAACACGATGCCACGCATGCGGAAAAGTCGCGACATGAATGTGGCGAAGGCGAAGGTGTTGGCGGCGTGACACGACGGGAAGCCGTATCGGCCTCCGTGGTAATCGTTGACTATATGGACTAAGGCTGACAGAGGATTGTCGGTGTTGGAAGGACGCATGCGCTCCACAACGGGACGGATGAGCGACGCGCAGGTCTGATCGGCGATGGTAACGGCTACTATCGCTCCGGCGGTGACCATCAGTCCGGCCCGCCAGCCGTAGCGGTGGATCAGCAAAGCGAGGGTCACGGCATATAGCGGCACCCAGATGAGCTTGTTTGAGATGAGCCACATGAACTGGTCGATGGCGGCGGTGTGGAATCCGTTGATGGCCAAAAATATTTGTGTGTCGAGGTCAGAGAGAAACTGTAGCATGGCTGGATTGAGTCGAGAGATTGATTTATCGGTTGTCTAAGTCGGAGTATAGGGTCTGAAGATAGGCGCGCACCTGCGAGGCGAGTTCTTCAGGGCCTGAAAGGGTCTCGCCGGTGGCTATGCTGATCACCGAGGTTGCCTGTGGAGTGACAATACCGGCAACATCGGGCTCGCTGAACCAGGCGTGGCGTGGAACGGTCGGATCGAATATGTCGTGGCTGAAAGTCATGTTGCCGGAATTTATTCCGAGCATGGCGAGCAACGTTGCGGCAATATCGGTCTGCGAGGCTATGAGCGGAATACGTGCAGGGAGCGGTGACGATATGGCGCCGCCGGTCATGACGAGCGGTATTCTGTGGCGGTCCGGCCCCGGCTCCGTTCCATCAGGCCACACGGCCCAGTGGTCGGGTACCATCAGCACAAGCGAGCGGGCCCACCGGGCCGAATCGGCGCGCAGCGTGTCGGTGAAGCGGCCGAGCCAATGGTCAGTGTAGGCAAACGCGTTGAGGCGCGGATCGTCGAACCCTGAATTATAGGGTACTTCGAAAGGCTCGTGAGAGCTTGAGGTCTGTATCACGGCGAAAAGCGGCGCGAGGGAGTCGGGGCGCGAGGTGAAGCGGTCGGCAGCAAAGGTGAAAAGGCGGTCGTCGTGAACACCCCATTTGCTCAGACGCTCGGACACGGGAAAGTCGACATCGGAGATTATCGTGCCGAAGCCTGCCGACACCAGAAATGCCTTCATATTGGTGAAGTTGGCATCGCCGCCATAGTAGTACTCCAGCTCATAGCCGTTGTCGCGGAGAGTGCGGGGCAGCGAGGGAAGATGGTCGGTCTTGTCGGCATACTTCATGATCGACGTTGTGGGCTGGGCCGGATAACCGCTCAGAATGGCCGGAAGCGAGCGGTCGGTGCGGAAGCTCGAGGCATAGAAATCGGTGAAGAGTATGCCGGTACCGGCTATCGAGTCGAGCGAGGTTGCCACGCTGTCGCCTCCGAGCGAGGGCATCAGGTAGCTCGAGAAGCTTTCGAGGATGATGAGGTAGATATCGGGACGCTGTGTGGCGAGCTGCGGGCGCATGGCGGTCGCAGTGGTGTCGGTCATGGCAGCATCGGGCGTGAGCAGCGACAGGTAGCGACCGGTCGCCCCGTTTTCATCGAAGAAACGGAACTGATCGGAGAAACGGCTCTGATGGGTAGCCGAATACATGAATGAGAAGAGTGGATTGACTGCGGCGTGGTTGAGCTCGGCATGATGGCTGAAATAGGCCGAGCTGAGGTTCATGGTGCTGACGGTCAGTCCGCCACGGATTGCTATAACCATAGCGGCGATAGCGATGACCATCAGGGTGGTTGCGGCGCCGCGCCGCCTGCAGATAGTGGCGTCAGCCGATCTGGGTCGCCACATACGCCAGAGCAGCGAGAAAATCCCCCAAGCAAGGAGTCCCACAGCTACTAAACCGGCCAGAGGCATCCACCAGTCGACCGAGGCCATGGCCGCCGAGGGAGAAGTTGAGAGATAGAACAGAGCGGTAGTGTCGAGCTTGAAGTGCCAGTAGCCGTAAAGAGCCACGTCGGCGATCAGTGCAGCCGAGATTATGATGGAAATTATTACGGTATAGACGCGCAGAATAAGGGCGAATTTCTGCCATCTCACCCATATCCCGACAAGAAACAGCAGTGCGGGCAGCCCACAGAGATAGGCCGACATAGAGCAATCCATTGCCAGACCGTGGGCTATCACAGCCGGGAGCGCATCAATGCCGCCGAGAGGACCGTAGACCGCCGGATAGCAGGCCACAAAAAGGCATTTGGCCACGATAAACACCAGGACCAGGGCTAAAAATCCGCGCACAAGACGCAACAAGCTATTGAAATTGTCGGTAAACATAACAGTTCAGATACAAAGTTACGCAAATTGCCAGATTTTTCGCTAAATCAACCAATCATTAACATTTTTCCTAATATTTTCTCATCTCTCACTGCCAAAAATTTAACAGAAAGGAAATTTGCTAAACAAATATCAACCATTCCTGAAAAAACTATTGTTGCAATCGGTGGGAAAAATATAACTTATGGGCGATTTAACCGTCCTGCGTCGCTCACGATAATTAATACATCACTTAGAGATGATAATCAAATATGCACCAAGTTGCAGGGTATAAAGCTATGAGTGTAATCTCTGGTAGAATGTGAGCACTTTCGGGCGCCCGGAGGCTAAGCTCCATATTAACAAGAGTGGAATTTAAGAAATTTTAGAAAGAATGTTTAAAAATTTTGAAAAAAGGAATTAAGGTTGTATCTTTGTAAGCCGTCGGACTGATAATCCGGCTTTTTTCCCTAAGGGGCGAGGCCCTCCGATGGCGAATCTACCAATCATTACCGAATTAATCTATCAATCTATCTAACCATAATCTACCATGAAAAGAACGTATATTTCAGTCGCAACGGCGGCTGCCGTTCTGGCCGCCTCGGGTGTGGTTGCTGCGCAACCAACCGAGGTGAGGGGTAGTTACGCAAGCGTAGCGCCCCAAGCCCAGCAGGCAATTATGTGCACCGGCACGATCGTCGACAATGACGGCGAACCAATGCTCGGCGCTACCGTGAGAGTGGAGGGCACCTCGCTTGCCACATCGACTGACCTTGACGGTAAATTCAGCCTTGCAGGGGTGAAGAAAGGAGCGACTCTAATTGTCACCTATATAGGTTATAATCCTATGAATGTGGTGTGGAACGGGAAACCGCTCCAGATCGTGATGGCCGACCAGACAAACGCTCTGGATGAGGTCGTAGTAGTGGGCTACGGTGTTCAGAAGAAGGTGAACCTGACGGGCGCCGTGTCGCAGGTGAAGGGCGAGGAGCTCGCGAAGCGACCTGTAGGCGACGCCGCCCAGATGCTTCAGGGCATGATACCGGGCCTGACGGTGACGAACGGAAATTCGGGCCGTCCCGGCGGCAGCGCGACGCTGCAGCTTCGCGGTCAGGGCAACCTGTCGGGCACAGGCACACCTTACGTGCTGGTTGACGGTGTGGAGATGGATCTCTCTGAGGTCAATCCCACGGATATCGAGAGCATCTCGGTGCTGAAGGATGCCGGCGCCAGCGCTATCTACGGTGCGCGTGCGGCCTACGGCGTAGTGCTGGTGACCACGAAGCGCGGCCAGGAGGGCAAGATGCGCGTGAGCTATCAGGGTACGGTAGGCTGGAACGCCCCCACCCGTCTGCCCGACATGCTCGACGGCTATGAGTTTGCGAAGATGTGGAACCATGCTGTAGGCAACGCGGGAGTGTCGCGTTTCTACTCTGACGAGAAGCTGGAGCTGCTGCGCCAGTTCCGCGACAATCCTTCGAGTGTGGATCCGTGGCAGGAGCTCTCGCCCAATGCCAACATGAACCCTGCTTTCGAGAACTCGGAATCGGGTATAGGCAACACGGACTATTTCGATCTGCACTATAAGGACTGGGCATTCAAACAGAACCACAACATAAGCGCCAGCGGCGGCGGCAAGCGTGCACAGTATTACGTGTCGCTGGGTTACTATGGCGAAGACGGCATTCTGCGTTATGCCGATATGGGCTACAAGCGCTATAACTTCGCCTCGACGATCTCGTCGCAGATCACCGACTGGCTCCGCATACATGCCAACACGAAGTTCATGCACTCGGACACGGACACACCTTTCGGTGACGGCGGTCTGAGCGAGGGCTTCTATCACTCGCTGGCACGTTTCCGCCCGACGGTTCACTATCTGGATCCAAACGGACACTTCACGGAGCTGACGATGATACCCTATCTGCAGAGCGGGACATATACGAACACGAAGCTCGACAGAATGAATGTGACATTCGGAGTAGAGGTCGAGCCGGTCAAGAACTGGAAGGTTTTCGGCGACTATACTTACCGGTATCTCGGCCGTCAGTATGAGGCACTCAACGTGGCCCCCGATATCTATGCGGCAGACGGCGTGACAACCTCGAAGGGCGTAAGATCGGAGCTGGGCATACAGAGCGACGGCAAATATACCCGCTATAACGCCAACACCCGCTATCAGAACTTCAGCGCCTATACCAACTATACAATCACCATAGACGACGTGAACAACTTCACGGTGATGGCCGGCTATCAGTCGGAAGAGAGCCGCTACAGCTATCTGTCGAACTACGTGACGGGTCTGTATTCGACCACCAATCCGGGTCTGAATCTGGGCACAAGCGACATAACCGCCGTGGATACCCGCAACAGCTGGAGCACCCGCGGCTTCTACGGCCGTATCAATTACGACTATGACGGCAGGTATCTGCTTGAGGTTGACATGCGCTACGACGGCACATCGCGCTTCTCGAAAGACAACCGCTGGGGCTTCTTCCCCTCGGTATCGGCAGGCTGGAACATCGCCCGCGAGAAATTCATGGAGTCGATCCAACCGACACTGAATCTGCTGAAACTGCGTCTGTCGTACGGTAAGCTCGGTAACCAGGCCGGTGCCGGACTCTATACCTTCGCATCGACAATGGGCGTGACCGCCAAGGGCAACTATATCTTCTCGGACGGGCGCCACGGCTATATCAACGCGCCGGGCGTGATCGACCCGACCGTGACATGGGAAAAGGTTGAGAGCAAGAACCTGGGTCTGGACTTCGCACTGCTCAACAACGCTATCACAGGTACATTCGAGATTTTCCAGCGCGACACGAAGGATATGCTCGGCCCGGGCTATGACTTCCCGGACTTCTTCGGCGCATCGGCACCCCAGGCCAACAACGCCAACATGCGCAACCGCGGCTGGGAGCTGACCCTGAACTGGAACGGACGCATAGGCCGTGACATCAACTACAGCATAGGCGGTCAGATAGCCGACGCAACAGCCAAGGTCACCAAATATGAGAATCCGACTTTCACCAATCCGGCCGGCAACTGGTATGAGGGCCGCATGGTAGGCGAGATCTGGGGTCTGAAATCGTCGGGCCTTATCCAGACCCAGGCTCAGGCCGACGAGTATAACAAGCTCGACCTGAAATACCTGAACGGCGGCGTATGGACCCCGGGCGACGTGATGTATGAGGACCTGAACGGCGACGGCAAGATCGACAGGGGCAGCAACGTGCTTGGTGATACCGGCGACTATACCATCATCGGTAACACTACTCCGCGCTATCAGTATACCATCAACGGCTCGATCGGCTGGAAAGGACTGAACCTGAGCGTGATGATGCAGGGCGTAGGCAAGCGCGACTGGAATCCGGGCACACAGCCATACTTCTGGGGCTGGGGCTCGTATGCACAGGCAACCTTCTTCAAGGAGCATCTGGACTACTGGACCGAGGATAATCCCGGCGCTTACTATCCGAAACCCTATCTGCACACCGCAGGCGGCATAGGTGTATATCAGAACCGCAATATGCAGACCAGCTCGAGATATATCCAGAACGCAGCTTATATCCGTCTGAAAAACATCACCCTGAGCTATGATCTTCCGAAGCAGGTGCTTGGTCAGATCGGACTGCAGAAGATACAGGTGTTCTTCACCGGCGAAAACCTCTGGACCTCAACCAAACTTGCCAAGATGTATGATCCGGAAGGCGTGTTCACCGGAGCATCGTATGGCGGCGAAGCCGGCAAGAACTACCCGATGAACAAGGTAGTGTCGTTCGGTCTCAACATAACTCTCTAATCTTAACATCCCTGAAACAATGAATAAATATATCATAGCAGCGGCGATCGGCCTGGGGCTCACGATGACCTCGTGCTACGACCTTGACCGCGATCCGGAGGGCGTGCTGTCCTCTTCAAATCCTTTCACCACCACGGGTGAGATGAGCAGTTATCTCGACCAGTTTTACCAGACCGCCGTGCGTACACAGGATCTGCAGGCCGGCGGCGGCTCGGGTATAGCCGGTGGTGACTGCAACAGCGACAACATGGCCTCGCCTTCGGTGAACCAGCGAATAGCCGGCCGCTCATCGGTGTCGGGAGCGAGTTCGCTGAGCGCGTATACCTACATACGCCGCATCAACTTTTTCCTGAACAACCTGGACAACTGTGACCAGCAGACCACAGCCGCCTATCAGCAGGCAGTGGGCGAGGGTTATTATTTCCGAGCCTGGTACTACTACAGCCTGTTGCTGAATTACGGTCCGGTAGCGTGGGTAGAGACACCGCTCGATCCGGATATGGAGCAGATGAAGCTTCCGAGAGAGAACCGCACCGTGATAGCCGATCACATACTGGCGGATCTCGATATGGCGATCCAGAACCTGAACGAGCGTTCGAACAGTTCGACGATGAGAGTGCACCGCGACGTTGCCCGCGCACTGAAGAGCGAAGTAGCACTGTTTGAAGGCACATGGGAGAAATATCACAAGGCAAAGAACGATCCATTCTTTGATCCGACCGTGACCGACGCCAAGATCACCGACTATCTGAATCAGGCCGCAGCCGCCGCCAAGCAGGTGATGGACCGGAATGTGTGGAAGATCTATTCGACCGGCAATCCCACCAACGACTACCGTGTCATCTTCCAGACGACTGATCTGGGCAGCAATCCCGAGATACTGTGGTATAAGAAGTATGACGGTGACGAGATAGGCAACAACGTAGACCGCTATCTGAATCAGGGCGGCGGCAGCCTGGGCGTGACCGCCTCGCTGGTAGACGACTATCTGACGATAGACGGCCGTCCGTTTGTAGGAGAAGAGAAGCTCCAGGCAAAGAAGGTGTGGGGCAACGAGCTGCTTCCGACCGTTCGCGACCCGCGTCTGTCCCAGACCGTAGCGACCCCCGGCCAGATAATGCGTCCGGATATGGATCCTTACACCATACCGCCGCTGATCGGTACGTCGGCGTATAACAACAATATCAGCGGTTATTCGCTGCTGAAGCATGTGCAGATCGACTATACAGGCAGCCTTGACGCCGAGTATAAGGGCGCTACACCGGCAATCCAGTTCCGCTATGCTGACGTGCTCCTGAACTATGCCGAAGCACTTGCCGAGCTCAACGGATCGGCCAACGCCAACGCCATCAAGGAGGCGCTGCATCCGCTGCGTGCCCGTGTCGGTATGCCCGACGTGGATTTCGACCGCGAGTTCAACAATGATCCGGAATATCCCTTCAGAGGTCTCAACAAGTATATTCAGGCCGTTCGCCGCGAACGCCGCATAGAAAAAGCGTGCGAGGGCCGTCGCTTCGAAGACATACTGCGCTGGGCCGCCGCCGAGGAGATATTCGTAGGCAAATGGCACAGAGGCGCCCTCTTCACCGGCAGCTCGCTTGAAACAGAGCCTGCTTACGCCACACTCAAATATGATCAGCCGAGCAACAACACGATATTCCTGACAGGAAATCCGGGCGATGCCCTGCGCTATATCATCCCGACCAATCCAGCAGGCTATGAGAGCGGCTGGCAGTTTAATCCGAACCGCGACTATCTGCTGCCGCTGCAGGAACGCATGATCTCGCTGACCGAGGGTCTGTGGGCGCAGAATCCGGGTTGGTAATAAGAGATCTCAGGAGCAATCAGACAGAACTATAGAAACTTACGACGCTGAAGAGGCGGATGCACATGGCATCCGCCTCTTTCAATTTCGGGAGGGTGAGTGTTACGTTAGGGGCAGGTTCGCAGGGGGGAGGGGAAACGGTGTGGTAATTTTGCACTGCAGTGTGAGAGCGGGCATGCTGCAGGCGATCTTTGACATGATGGAGAAATCGGGTTCACTGTAGATTTGGCGGTGGACCGGCGTTGAAGGGTGGTGGTTACTGAGGGGCGATGTCGGGCTGACAGCCGGTTGCGATGTCGAGAAACATCTTGACGCGGGCCAGAAATTCGCGCAAGATGTTTTTGACGCGGTTTCTCAGAATGGGAGAATGAGGGGCGTTGTAGCCGACGGTATGGATGCCGTAGCGATCGGCGAGCCATATAGCGCGCTCATTGTGATATTTCTGTGAGATCAGGGTTATGCTGTCGACGCCATAGACCTGAGCGACCTTGGCTATGGAATTGAGGGTGCGAGTGCCTTCGTAGTCGAGGATAATTTTTTTTGCTGGAACACCGCGGGCAACAAGAGAATCGCGAATAGCAGCCGGCTCGTCGCAACCGTAGCGGTGAGAGCGGGTGTAGTCGCCTCCGCTGGAGATGATGCAGTCGATCTTTCCGGCTTTATAGAGACTGTCGGCGGCGATGATGCGGTTGTCAAAATAGAAATTGTGAGCACCCCGGGGAGTGACGGGAGATGTTGCCAACAGCAGAGCCACACGGTTGCGTGGAATATCGGTAACGCTATAGAAGGTGCGTCCGGAGGCGTTTGCGACAACAAGGAGGTAGCAGGTCAGAATGAGGACAACGGTGAAGCCAGCGAGACAGGTGAGGATGACAAGAAATTTTCTTTTCATGTTTCTATTGAAGATTGTTATGCGGGTAATGAGCGGAAATCGTATCGCGGTGCAAAATTACATAACGCGAGGCGAAAAAAATGCGGGCAGAGAGGATAAGGTATGAAACACAACAGGGGTAAACATAACGGTCGGAGTACTAATCAAAAAAACGCAGCGGAATGTTTGAAATGTCAGGATAATCAGACCAAACGGAGACCGACCAGCCCGACGGCCGGACACTGAACAAGCAGGAACAGGATGCCTATGTGGCCGCTTACGGGATGTTAATGCGGTCGGAAGCATAATATCTGAACGCCACCGGCCAGTTCGGAACAAAGTCCCTGCAATTATGGCTCAATCCCGCCAATCAGTGTTGAAACGGAGCGGCGGGATTGCCGTTATCGGTGACGGCGGCGGATGATACCATAAAGGATCTGACCGACAGGAAGACCGATCTGCACACGGTTTTTGCCACGGCCGGTGGTGAAGTAGGGTGTGATGACCGGTTCGGGTTCATAGCGGACAGAACCGACATGCTGAACGGCCTGAACGCCTAACTCAACACCAAATCTGTCGGCAGGCTGATAGTTGACAACGGCGCCGATTGTAGGAACAGCATAATAGCCGAGCATAGCGGGAGGCATAGGGAGCCCACCCGAGACGAGAGGTGGAGCGCCGAAATAATGGGACGCGAAGGCGGATATCGAGACAAAGGGTGACAAACGGTAGGTGATGTCACCGTGGATGCCATATTGGGTATGGACTCCCATAAAGTAGCCGTATTTGTTGGCGGATGCGCCCGCAGAAATCATGAAACTGCCAATTTGCTGATGTAGAGAGAGATCGCCGGAATTCATGAGCATAAGGCCGGGAAAAACGGAGACAGTGCCGGTTGCGGCCATATATCCGCCTGACCATGCCACGGGGAGAGCCATCGCCGGAGTGAACGACGGATCGGAAAGGGAGAGAACAGGGACGGACGCTGCTGACGAAAGGGGGCTAAAGGGTGGGGGCGACAGGAGCGCGGACCGGGAGCCAACGGGAATGTGGACGGAGCGGGGTGCATTGACGGTCAGCGAGCTATCGGGATGCAGCCACAGAGAATCGGCGGCTTCTGTCTGGGCCCGGACAGCCAAAGATGAAAACAGGGAGATGAGGATAAAAGAGATGAAACGATTAGGCATGGATTCAGTGTGTAAGGGTCAGCATATAGCCAAAGCCACGCTGATTGATTATAGCGATGGATGGGTCGTGGCGGAGCGCGCGGCGCAGTTTGTGGATGTAGCCGTGGAGAGAGTTGCGGTTGGAAGGATCGTCACGCTGCCAGACAGCGATCATGAGTCGGGAGGCATCGACGGTGTGGCCGACAGCCTCGGCAAGAGCACGGAGGATACGGGCTTCGAAATAGGAGAGGACAGTCTGCCTGTCGCGGAAGACAAGAGTCTGGGTAGTGACATTGAAAGTGTATTCACCTATCGGTAAGATAATATCGTCGGTGGGTACGGGACAGTTACGGCGGAGGAGGGCCCGGATGCGCACAAGCAGCTCGCGCAGTTCGAAGGGCTTGCGGAGATAGTCGTTGGCTCCGATGTCAAATCCACGCTCAACATCGTCGACGGTGTTCCGAGCGGTGAGAAAAAGAATCGGAACAGCAGGAGAGAGCCGGCGAATATGCGAGGCCATGGAAAAACCATCTAACAGTGGCATCATGACGTCGGCCACGACCAAGTCGGCTCCGCCGGTGCGGAACTTCTCCAGACCTTCGAGACCATTGGAAGCGGTGATCACTTCATAGCCCTGGGAGCGGAGGGTGTCGGACACGATCAGAGTGAGATCGGCCTCGTCTTCAACAAAGAGGATTCTGCTCATCGCTGGCGAAATTGATGGTGAATACAGAGCCGACGCCCTCGTGGCTGCTGACGCTGACGGTCCATCCCATACGGGCGAGGATGCTGCGGACGTAGTAGAGGCCGATGCCGTAGCCGCGGACGTCGTGACGCGACCCGTGGGGCACGCGGTAGAACCGGTTGAAGATATAGGGAAGGGATGAGGAGGGTATGCCGATGCCGTTGTCGGCCACCGAGAGAGTGCGTGAGTCGAAGTTGACGGCAATGCGGACGCTTTCGCCGGAATATTTGATGGCGTTGTCGATAAGATTGCCGACGACGTTGGCGAGGTGGGTGCGGTCGGCCATGACAGTCACATCGCCGCCGGAAGGAGTGACCGAGATGATGACGGGCTTCTCGCCGCGCATGCGCTGTGAGGCGGCAATCTCCTCGAGGAAGGGCAGGAGCTGTATCGGCTCAGGGTGAAGCTGCATGGCCTTACGGCGCTCCATGCTCATGGCGAGGATGTTTTCGACGAGCTCGCCCAGGCGGCGCAGCTGCTTGTTGGCTATGCGGAGGTAGGATTCGGTCTTAGCGTGGTCGACAGCGGCGCCGTAGTTGAGCAGGGCATCATTGGCGGAATAGGCGATGGCGATGGGGGTTTTCAGCTCGTGGGTCATGTTGCTGACGAAATCGTCTTTCATCTCCTCGATGGTGCGCAGGCGCGAAACCGAGCGGAAGAGATAGACGAAAGCCAGCGAGAAAGAGAGTATCAGCAGGAAGATGGTGACGATCACTCCGGCCATCTCTGAAAGAATATGGCGCGTGAGCGGCGTCATAAATACCCGATATTGCATCCCGGTGTCGGAATTGAAGCATAATGAGAACATGTCGTAGCCGGAAGGATCGCGCGGAGTGTGGCTGTTGCCCCTACGGATCTCACCGTCGGGACCGACGACATCGACCGCAACGAAACCGGGATAGATATGACGGTCGGCGAGGCGCTCGATCAGAATGCTATCCATAATGGCAACATTGAAATCGACGTAGGTATCCATGGCCGCGTGCATCTGCCGGCTCATTTCGTTGACCATCTGGTTGGTGTATGATCTGTCGCGACGCAGCGGCTTTTTGTTGACTTCTTTCTTGCCATCCTGATCGGTGGTTGTGACGAAGTTGCCCTCATTGTCAGTGACGCCTGACACATAAAATGAATCATTGACAACAGAATCACCGTTTTCATCGTAAGGCTGCCGGCGGGCAGTTGCGAGGCGATTGGCGATGTCGGCCCGCTCCCACATGTCGTCGATGTCGGCATCGGCAAGAGCGGTCATCACATCGCGCTCCACACCGGCCCTGATCGACCTATACAGACTGACAAGATAGAAGATATTGCAGCCGAAAATCAGGACGATGACGAGAATGAAGATGATTGATATGGTCTTAAAGCGAGTCATGATACAAAATTACGGATAAAATGACTCACCGAGGCAGGGGAATAGAAGATTTAAGACTAAATAAGGGAGCATTCAAGACTAAATAAGGGAAGGCAGGGGGCGCAGACCACCGTGTGACGGTAATTTTGCGGAAGAAATCTGTAAAAGCAATGAAACGGATAGTACTGATAATCGCATTAATGCACAGCGCAGGCGTCTATGCCCAGACTGAAACGGCCGATACCATCAAAGAGCGGCAACTGGAGGAAGTCGTAGTCAAAGGAACAAAACCGGCGGTGAGAGCGGAAGATGGCGTGATGGTTGTTGATCTTCCCGAGATTGTGAAGGATAAACCGGTGAGCAACATACTTGAGGCTCTGGGGTATCTGCCGGGGGTGAAGAACGCCGACGGATCGATCGGGCTGGCAGGGGCATCGGACGTAACCATAATAATCAACGGCGAGGTGACGAATATACCGACAGAGAATCTGTATCAGCTGCTCAACAACACACCGGTCGACAGGCTCAGGAAAGTCGAGATTATGTATTCGGCTCCGGCGAAGTATCACGCGAACGGTGCGGTGATAAACGTGGTGCTGAAAACGCCCAGACCTATCGACGGCCTGCAGGGTCAGGTAAGAGCTGGTTTCAATCAGGCACACTACGGGTCGGCGGGGGGCGCCTTTGCGGCCACATACGCCATAAGGGAGTGGAGTTTTGACCTGAACTACGGACTCTCGCGGAGCAAATCGTGGAGCCAGGAGCAGACATGGTCGAATCATCTATACGACGGGCGGCGCATCATGATCGAGGACCGGATGCGCCACATAAGCCGGGACTGGAATAATATCATATATGCTTCTGCCGCATGGAAAACACTGATGCTGACATATAACGGGCAGATAACCTCGGATTCAAAGAGCTGGGGGATGTCGACGGGGACGCTCGGAAACTATGTGAATGCACATAATATGCTGTCGCCTGTCGGGTATCATAATATAGCCATACGTTACACAGCTCCGTTCGGTATGACTATAGGCGGTGACTATACACGTTATTCCGAGAATCGTTCACAGTCGTTGTTCAAGGAGGATGAGTATCTGCTTGGTTCTGAAAACAAGCAGGACATTAACCGCGGGCATATATATATCGACCGACAACATCAGACGGGCAAGTGGCAAATGAACTATGGCGCGGAATATCAACACTCAAAAGACCACAGTTCACAACACTATGGAGTTTTCTCTGACAAACCGGATTTCGATGATATTCTGAGCGAGGAGGTGGTGAGCGTTTATGCCGGAACGCAACGGTCGTCAGAGGGGGGATTATCGTTAAATGTTTCGGTAAAGGGTGAGTATTTCCATAACAGGTATCAGCACAACTGGAATTGCATACCGCAGATAGGAGCCACATACTACACGACTCCCAAGAGCATCTTTCAGCTAAACCTGAGCAGCCGGCGAGTTTATCCGCAATACTGGCAACTACACGGAGGCGCGAACTATATAAACGATTATTCGACAGTGATCGGCAATCCTGAGCTACAGCCTTATATGAAGTATGATGCGCAGCTTAATTACATTCTGGGGCAGAAATATGTGGTGACGCTCTATTTCAACTATGCGGATAAAGCGACAGTGCAGTTGCCGTATCAGTCGGCCGACGCGCTCAGGCTGGTGTTTCAGACGATAAACATGGACTACAAACGGACCGCGGGCCTGAATCTGTATGCGCCTTTCAGCGCGGGAGATGTTTGGGAGGCGGATGTGACGGCCAACGTGTTTAACCAGCGGGAGAAAGCCGACAGATTTCACGACATAAGCTTTGACAACCGGAAATGGATTTTCTATGGCGGAGTGAGCAACACTTTCAGGCCAGGGCGAGGGAGCGCCGTGTCGCTGACAATAGATGTGAGCTATATCTCGCCGTCGCTGCAGGGTGCGGGCGATCTGTCGGGACTGTGGTGGGTAGACGCCGGGGCCAAATGGCAGTTCGGAAAGGAACGTTGCCTGGAACTGAATCTGAAAGCCGACGACATATTCAACAGCAGCTCGCCTACACTGACAATCAATAATGCAGGTCAGCACTACAGGATGAAGGTGAGGGATATGAGCAGAAATGTGAAGCTGACGATGGTATGGAGGTTCAACGGGTTTAAGCCTAAGGAACGGGAGATAGACACCTCGCGCTTCGGCACGGTGCAGTGAGGAAGGCCGGATACCCGCACCTTGCTTTTCAGACGAGGTGCGGGTATCAGGGTTCAGAGGTTGAGGTAGGTGCGGAGAGCCTCGACATATTCGATGAAGGCGTCGCGGCCTACGGGAGTGACGGAGCAGGTAGTGCGGGGACGTTTGCCCGACATGCCTTTGATGACCGAGATGTATCCGGCTGAAGAGAGTTTGTCGAGCTGCACGCTGAGGTTTCCGGCAGTGGATTCGGTTTTCTCCTTGAGATAAACGAAATCAGCTTCCTCTACATTCATCAGAATGGACATTATTGCAAGCCGGAGTTGCGAATGCAGAAGCGGATTAAGTTCTTTCATTCCAGCGAGGCTTTACGGTTAAGAATGTGTCCGGGTATGATCATCATCACAATGAACGAGATGATGAACAGCAGACCATTGAATCCGCCCAGCCAATGGGTGCCGGTGATCATCCCAACGACTATGAAGCCACCGCAGAGAACGCTGAAAGCACCGCCCCATATCATTGACTTCTCCTTGATTATCATGCCTTGGACGGAAACCGCCATGCCTACGACGAAATAGGTGAATATGAGCATCACATACCATACGCTCAGGCCTGATATGAAGAAGATTGCACCGAGAAGGATAGTAGCCATGGCGAGCCAGAGCACATAGTTCCACAAGGAAACAGTCAGCTTGTCGGTGTAGGTCAACACTTTGCGTCGACCCATATTTTTTTTGTTCCGTACAAGAGTGCAGGGAATTCCTATGAGCGGGATCAGCCACCAGACCAGGTTTGCGGACACCGGTATGCGTAGCCCCGCGACGCCATTGAGATAGGACAGTATGCTGGCGACGACAGCCACGGATACACTGAGGTAGCCCCAAAACAGAAGCATATTTCCTGCGCCGAGGGTGAGGTGTCGCTTCGTGTTAGAGATCATGGCCGCTATCAGCTCCATGCTCTCTTTTTCAGTTAGTTTTTTATCTTCCATTTCACAGGTTTTTGAGGGTTTTACGCTTGGTTTATTTTATAAACCATTTAGCTTTGAAAAAAGAGCGGTCGCGCGATTCCGCTCTTATTCCGGCAGCAAAGGTAATAAGGTTTATAATATAAACCAAATTTTCCGGCAAAAAAATCAAGAACATGATATGAAAAAACGGGCTACCACCAGACCGGTGATAGGCCGAAGATTGTCGCAAAGCAGTGTGAAGAGTTAACGGTTGAGACGAGCAACGATCATGATGTCGTTGTCGTTTTCATGGAGAGTGGCCATAAAACTACGTACGGCATCAAGGTGTTGGGCTGAAATCTTACCTTCATCAATGGCCTTTTCAAGCCCTGCTTGCAGCTCGGAGGGCTCAAAACATCCGTAGACATGTCCATCATGTACACTCCAACCACATCCGTCGAGGTCGAAGAAATAGTCGTTGATCTTTTTGCCGACGCGCCAGGCTTCAAGGGTGTTTTTATCGAGCATGATTGTACCATTGAGGTCACCACCCACAATGTTGGCCATGATATGATGAGGAAGATCATAGTAAACGAAGAACGCTCCATCCTTGCGCTCGCTCTCCATGTCGAGGGTGAATATGGCGTGCAGACGGTTGATTTCGGTATCGTAGTGATACAAAGTGTCGTTGTAAGTAGTGTGGAATGTCGGCCGATCGTTGCATCGGAAGGAGAATATCTCGTTGTTAAACCCTACGGTTTTACCCTCACCATCCACCATAGCGGACAACAGCTGGGGTGCGAAGGCGTATCTGACGGTGTCGCTGTCGGTCATCGAGACCGGGAATGTCGCCGCTACAAATTGATTGTCGTCCTCCTCCCTGAAGCAGAGCTGAACAGCCGAGAGAGTTTCATCGGCATTTCTGAAGAGCTTGGCTTTGTTGAGCCTACGGCCAATCTTTATTTCGCCGGTGAAGTTGCCCTGAAGGTCGTAACTGTTGATCTTGTTGTTGAAACCGGCGACGTAGATCTTTCCTGCAGGTTCGTCGATCAGGACATCGTAGGCTCCGACACTGTATTCGCCGGGGCCGTTACCGACCGCACCAACGTCGCACAGGTACTTTCCGTTGCGGTCGAACAACTTCACGGGTTTCTTGCCCGCCGCGATATAGTTGTCGGAAAAGGAGATCATGCCGGGTTTGAAGAGAGCCTCGTCGCGGTTGTCAAACCTGACAATGCGGAAATCGGAGGCAATATCGCTGAGCTTTATGTCGCGGGTTTCGTTGACCTTGCTTTCGTCGACTATCATGAGTTCAGATGCGTCGGAATCTACCACCCTAACGTTTAGCGGCTTGCCGGAACAGGAGTAAAGCAGCGGCAGAAGAAGCGGGATAAAAGTAAGTCTCATAAATAAGAAATGGAATTGGTTTCAAACATTAGTAACGGGCCTTTGGATTCGTCGTAGGCCTTAAGCGACAGGATCCGGCCTGAGTCGTCGGAAAGATTAAGAATGAAGCGCGCATTTTTGCCTTTAAGAATCACGGTAATATCATCGCCCTTTCTATTCATGGCTATGTCATAGCTACTGTCGTTTAGACCGGTGAAAGCCTTCGCGCCCTTGTAGAGGATGTCTTTCAGGATGGACAGGTCCTCGGTAGAGAATTCGCGACCGCGGAGAAAGCCATCGAAAGTCACATTGCCATCGGAGTCGGAGATAAGAGTGTGATTTCCTGCTGCATCGCTCCAGACGAGAGAGATCATCTGCCGCGGATCGTCAGAGCGGTAGACCAAAGTAGCGGCATGCATCTCGCCTGAAGGGGATATGCGGAAAGGACGCCGGGGCGTAGGCGGAAGAATGCGTGCCGAGAAGTCGATACGGCACTCCTGAGAAGCCATCATTCGGGAAATACCTAACTCAACCACTTTTGAGGCAGCCAGAGTGTTGTCGGGATGTATCAGGAGCAGGCCTATACCTATTCCTATTCCCACTATGAGCAAGGCCGCGACCCGGAGAACCCGTTTCGCAAGATTACGGAAGGGATTTTGGTGAGTCGGAAAAGCATCGGGCGGCACGAAGCGCATCGAGGTGCGGGGAGCATGGCGGGGTTTCAGGAGCCGGAGAATGTCTCCGTAATCGGGATCGTTATAGGATGGCTTCATGGCTGATCGTTGTTATTGTGGTATTTGGAACGTAAAGTGTCGAGCGCAGCATAATAACGCCGTTTAGCCGTTGACTTCGATAACATCATGACTGCAGCAATGTCGTCGAATGTCATAGAGGCATAGATGCGGAGGCGCACAATCTCACGGGCATCCGGAGGTAACTCCCTCAGTAACGAATTAATGAGTTGGTATTCCTCCTGAAAATCGGCCGGCTCGCAATGTGCTATGGATGGCGCCATCTCATCAAGACCAATCATTTCCGGCATACGGCAACGTGAGGCGCACTCGTTTATAACTGAGCGCACAATATATGCCTCCAAATTCCTGATGCCCTCACTTTCGGACCTTTTCTCTAAAGTCTTCAGATAAACGTCCTGCAGAACATCTTCAGCCTCGGTGATTGAACCGGTGCGATAGCATGCATAGCGGAAAAGCCTCTGTTTGTGCTTCTCCATCAATCGCGTCAGCCGTTGGGTGAAATTATTAGTTTCCATTCACAGACAAAGACGAAGCTAAAGGCAAAAAAGTCCACAATACCCTCTTTTTAACAAATTTTATGTGCTCGATGCTATGGTAGGGAGATGAGATACCGGATAGATTAGGCAGTCGGGGGAAAGAATAACAATGCACATGTGTTTCAAGCGATGCAAGGCAGAAACATCAATCACCCGTAATTAGTCAGGATGCAGTAATATAATACAGCGAAAAATTCCTGAGTATTTCTCGCCGTTTATGAGGTGTAGGAAAAAGACTTATCCGGAGGGATAAGCAGTAGGACTATTTTCTGTGGCTGCTGTTGTATTTTTTGTGAAGGCGTGCACCGACAATGGTTCCGATGATGGTACCTACGAGGGGGAGAAAGATGGTGAGGGGAACATTCATGGCTGTATAGATTAATTGTCAGTGCAAAGATAACGAATAATCGGAAACAGGGAAAGGATTGAGGTCCGGGAGAGGAGATACAATTGAATATTAGGCGATCAGGAGAGAAGCAATATTACATCCTCGGGGTAGAGGATGCGGACGTCGTCATCCGATAGCGCTGTGGCGTCGGGAGGCGACTCGTGGAGAAAAAGTACCGCCAGGGTGGTGGCGAACCCACGGGTTCTCATCCCTGCCTTTCTACGAAAAACGCTGCAAGTCGTTGACTTGCAGCGTTTTATCAGCGGAAAGACAGGGATTCGAACCCTGGGTACCCGTAAGGGTACAACGGTTTTCGAGACCGTCCCGATCGACCACTCCGGCATCTTTCCATGGAGGGTTTGCGGGTGCAAAGGTAGGGTGTTTTTTTTTGATGTGCAAGGGTTGGAGGTAATTTTTTTAAGTTTTTTTGCAGTTGTGGGTAAAAAATCTGGTGAAGTTAGGGGCAGGTGCGCAGTGGAGAAGCTAAATCAATTTCGTATCTTTGCAGTCTTGAATGGGTCCGGACGGACTTCGGTAACTGTAAACAAGACCGGAAATATGAGCAGAACAAGAATCGAAAATATATTATGCCGCGTGGTAATGACTGCGGTGTTTATGGCTGTGGGGTTTGTGCTCACGGCAGCGGGCTACGGGGTGAAGGATATAGCCAATGTTCATGTGGCCGACCGCACACGATATGTGTCGAACCCTGACGGTGTGCTGAGCCAGGAGGCGGTGAAACGTCTGGACGCGGCCATAGGCAACGTGTGGCAGCAGACTTCGGCCGAGGTGGCTGTGGTGGCTGTTGACGACATCGACGGTGATCCGGATGACTTCGCTACGCGTCTGTTCGAGGAGTGGGGTATCGGCAAATCGGACAAGGACAACGGCGTGCTGATGCTGATAGTGAAGGATCAAAGGAAGGCTGTGATAAGAACCGGCGACGGTATAGAGGGGGTGTTGCCCGATATAGTGTGCGGCAGGATACTGAGAGAGGATATGTTTCCCCGCTTCCGCGAGGGGGACTATGACGGAGGCACCGAGGCGGCGATCGGCAGAATGGCGAAGATAGTGACCGATCCGGAGTATGCGGAGGAACTCAGAAGCTCGATAGCCAACGATGCCCGCGCCGGCCGTAGCAACCTGGGCGAGGAAGAGGATCTGTGGAGCTGGCTGGTGAAGGTGTCGATGTTCGTCGGAGGCGGAGCGCTGGTGGCTGTACTGGTCGTGCTGGTCGGAGGTCGGAAGCTACCGGAACAGCAGCAGTATGACAAACTTGAGTCGATGAAAACGATATTGCTCTTTCTGACTTTCATCTGTCTGGGCCTTCCGATCGTGGCTTATCTGCTCGTGGTGTGGAAGATGAAGCGGATCAGGAATCATCCGAGAAACTGCCCGAACTGTTCGGCCAAAATGAAAAAACTCGACGAGGAGACCGACAACAAATATCTGACGCCGGCAGAGGATGTGGAAGAACGGATCAACTCGATAGATTATGACGTGTGGCTGTGTCCGACGTGCGGCGAGACCGACGTGATACCCTATATAAACAAACGGTCGAGCTATCAGACATGTGAGCGCTGCGGAGCGAGGACCTCGACACTGACGGCTACGCGCACGCTGATGAAGCCGACGACGACGCGCAACGGCAAGGGCGTGAGGATATATACCTGCCGCAACTGCGGACACAGAAAAGAGGAGGAATACTCGATACCGAAGCTGGCAAGCGCCGCGCCGATAGTGGTGATACCCGGCGGCATGGGCCGCGGCGGCGGTTTTGGCGGCGGCTTCGGAGGAGGAAGTTTCGGAGGCGGCGGCACCGCAGGCGGCGGAGCCTCAGGCGGCTGGTGAGACTAACATAAAGAATCTAAAACGAAGAGAAATATGTTTTTAGCAGACTATCATATATTCGGACTCGTAACGGGTCTGTCGACATTTCTGATCATCGGGCTATTTCATCCCGTGGTGATCAAATGCCACTATCATTTCGGCGTAGGGTGCTGGTGGTGGTTCCTGATTCTGGGCCTGGCAGGTATGGCGGCCTCTTACATGGTGAACGACCTGTTTCTGTCGACCGTGCTGGGGGTAGTGGCCTTTTCGTCGTTCTGGACGATAAAGGAGATATTCGACCAGGAAAAACGTGTGGAGAAAGGATGGTTTCCGGCAAATCCGAAACGACAGCCGGCTAAGAGAGTGTTAAACGGTAAGAATAACTAAACAGAGGGAGGACGAAAAAATGTGTACGAGCTGCGGATGCGGCGAGCATCACCATCATGATCATGAGCACGAAAGCCACAGACATCATAGTCACGGGAATGAGACGACGGTGAGAGTCGAGACGGATATACTCGACAGCAATAACCGCTTTGCGGCTGAAAACCGGAAGTTGTTTTATCAGAACGACATAAAGGCATTCAACCTGGTGTCGTCGCCTGGATCGGGGAAAACGACGCTACTCGAAGCCACATGCAAGGCGCTGTTGGCAAGGGGAGTGAAGGTGAGCGTGATAGAAGGAGACCAGCAGACCGACAACGACGCGCGGCGGATAGAGAGAGCCGGAGCACGTGTGGTGCAGATCAATACCGCGGCCGGATGTCATCTGGACGCGCATGGCGTGGGTCACGCGGTAGAGAAGCTACAGCCTGAACGAGACTCGCTGCTGATGATAGAGAACGTGGGCAATCTGGTGTGTCCGGCCATGTTCGATCTGGGCGAGAAAGCGCGTGTGGTTGTGATAAGCGTGACCGAGGGCGACGACAAGCCGCTGAAATATCCCTATATGTTTGCGGGGAGCCAGATATGTGTGATCAACAAGACAGACCTGCTGCCATATGTAGACAGCGACCCCGAGCGGATCAAGGCCAACGCGCGGAGCGTGAACAAGGACCTGAGATTCTTTGAGGTGAGCGCCACGAAGGGTGACGGCATGGACGAGTGGATAGAATTTCTTGCTGCCGGAGGAAAATGAACATGACTGGAGAAGGATATAAGGCGCGGGAGGACCGCTATTCGGGCGGCATGACCTACAAGCGCTGCGGACGGAGCGGGGTAATGCTGCCGCGGATATCGCTGGGAATGTGGCAGAACTTCGGCGAGACAACCCCCTACGCGCGGAGCAAGGAGATAATCCTGCACGCGTTCGACAAGGGAGTAGTGTCGATCGACCTGGCCAACAACTACGGGCCACCACCCGGAGCCGCGGAGGAGACCTTCGGACGGGTGATGAGGGAGGCGCTGAGGCCTTACCGCGACGAGCTGTTCGTGGCCACGAAGGCGGGATATGAGATGTGGGCCGGACCTTACGGAAACTGGGGATCGCGGAAGTCGCTGATGGCGTCGATAGACCAGAGCCTGCGGCGCACGGGGCTGGAATACGTAGATGTGTTCTACAGTCACCGCTATGACCCGAATACGCCGCTCGAAGAGACGCTGCAGGCGCTGAGCGACATCGTGCGCCAGGGAAAGGCGCTCTATGCGGCCATCTCGCGCTGGCCGCGGGAGGCGCTGCGGAAGGGGATAGAGTATCTGAGAGAGCACGACACGCCCTGCCTGATGCTGCAAGATCGGCTGAACATGACCGACCGCCACATAGAGACTGACGGACTGATGCAGACCGCCCGTGACGAGGGCCTGGGGCTGGTGACTTTCTCGCCGCTTGCCGAGGGTGTGCTGAGCAACAGATATATCGACGGAATACCGGCCGACTCGCGCGCGGCGCGCAGGAGCCATCTGACGCCCGAGAAGATCACGCCCGAGATGGTGGCGCGGCTGAGGAAGCTGAACGCCGTGGCGGCCGAGCGAGGGCAGACGCTGGCGCAAATGGCGATAGCGTGGATATTGAGCCACGACGAGGTGACATCGGTGATAGCAGGATGCAGCTCGACGACGCAACTCGACGACACGCTGCGGGCCACGGAGAACACTGATTTCAGCGCCGAGGAGCTGAGGCAGATAGATGAGATATTAAGCTATGAATAGGCGCGTTATCATAGGGCTGGGAGCGCTACTGCTTGCGTTGGCGGGGTGCGTGACGGAGGATGAGCCGACGGAGGAGAGCCGGGTGAAACCGGGCGATCGGCTGCCGGAATTCAGCGTGGTGATGAACGACGGCTCGCGGCTGTCGACGGCCGATCTGCGGGGCCGGGAGAGCGTGATTGTGCTTTTCAACACCGACTGCTCGGACTGTCGCAGGGAGCTGCCCGTGATTCAGGAGCTTCAGGATCGCAACCAGGGGCTGATGATAGCGTGCATAGCGCGCGAGGAGGGCGCCGCTGAGATAGCCGACTATTGGCACGCCAACGGGCTGACACTGAGCTATTCGCCGCAAGCAGACAGGCGCGTATACCACCTATTCGCGGAGTCGGTGATACCGCGAACTTACGTGGCCGACAGCACGCTGCGGGTGATAGCGGCGTTCGCGGGCGAAGAGCGCATGAGCGTGACGGAGCTGGAGCGGATACTGGGACGGTAGGGCTTGAAGGAGATTAAGGACTTTAGTGGCCGTAAGGGCGGTAAGTAGAGAGTCCCACAAAAGTAACTAGCTGCATCGCTATGAATTTTCAGACTTGTAAATTAGCTAATATTGCTTTTCCAGCGGGAGTAAGGCAAACGCAATATTTGCCGGAATGGTTTGTTTCAGATGGAAAGATTTTTACATAGTTGCGAGAGCTGAGGAACTCAACCCAAGCATCTTCTTCTGAGTTAAGAGTGGAGTACGCGCCATAGGCCTCTGTGCTTATGGCGATTTTGGTTAACAGATGGAGCATCTCGTTAATGTTTTTGGGGGTGTTGTAAATTTTCATTATAATAAATATTTTCAACAAATATAAGTGTAATGAATGAATCAATAATTATGGTATAGGTGAGCCTATATCACAGTGATACTTATTTAAGGTTAGTGTGAGGTGCCTTCACAGGTTCATTATGCTGGATACTTATAATTTATCTCATATTTTCTCTTGCTCTGAAAACTAGTTTTTGTGGTTATGGTCTGGGTAAGCGTTGCCTATTGCTGATACCACAAGCCTGCAAAACAGCCTGAATATTAATGTTGAAATATTGACGTTTATTGCAAGTGGTTGAAGAAAAGTATTTTATTAATATACAGGCTGCCTCGTTAATACTAATGACACTGTCGTTGATAGAAAATTTGTAAATGGCCAGATCCTCCAAACACGGATAAATTATGATTTCCTTAGAACTTGGATCTATAGTCATGTAAGAAGTGTGCGCGTTATGTCCGCACCAATTGTCACTATAATGAGACCGATCTTCTGTAAACAACAGAATAGTAGTTGTGTTGATGTCTCGAATATAGCTGAGCTTATTAAGATTAATCCTATTCCGATAATATTTTGGGACGTATCTAACTTTGTAGGAAAGAGGTTTTCGAAGTATGTTAAGAATTTCTTGGTCTATATTTATATTCTTAATTTTTCCAATTCGTCGTGCGATACTCTTATCAATTTGTGGTGTAAAGCAGAAAGCCTCCGAAGACAAATGTAGACATCTTTCAATAATATCCCAATTATTAAATAATATGCTAAATCCACTGTTTTCTGCATTGTACAGATATACTAATGGGAATTCAAAACATTTTTTTTTGACATTTCCATCCAATACATCTTCTTGAAAACCATTCCTTGTCATATAGGTATTCACACGAATGGAATTCCTTGAATTCAACAGCGAATGTAGTTCACTAATAGATTCCTGAAATATTTCTATAATTTCTTCTTCAAATAATCGGAGGAAATGGAGATCAGTGTTATCAAAATAGCGTCTGATCGTCAAAAATCTTTTGCATGCCTCCCATGAAGGCGGATTTTTGAATCTCACATCCTTCATTGAGATATTTAAGTATCCGTCAAAAATCTCAAGGTTTTCTATAGGAACACATAAGTTACACTCGTAGAGTCTATTTATAAAAATTTCTTCAGAGAGAACTGATAAGTTGTAGTAACTTATCATTCTATAAAAATACTTCATAATCCACTGAAAATTGTTTGCTGTCTTAATTAGTGGAGATGAATATTGTGATATGTAGATGCGGATTTTGTCTCTCAAAATATTTCGGTAATCCTCAAAGAATTGTTTTATTCTCGGTGTGTTTTCTACTTTCTCGATCAAATCTAATAAATAACTTAAATCCGAAGTCGGGAAGAATTGAAATATTCTTTGAGTGAAAGAATATGGCTTAATTTGGAATTTATACTCTATCTTCGATAATACATTTGAGGAAACCGCTCTAATTCGTTCATCCTCTAATTTCCATAACCCTAAATATAATGCTCCTGTTTTAAACTTGAAGTCTGATACAGGATGTAATTCTTCAAAGATATTCTTCTTGGCTGGAGGAGCAATAACAGATTTATAAACAGGAGTATTATCCTGTTTACTTTTGATATTAGTTGCATCTCCAGTAACTAAATTTTTGATTTGTTTCTTGTATTCCCGAATTATCTCAAGGGCTACCTTATCCCTTTTGATTTGTTCAATAAAGTAATTGTAATCTTTTGAAGAGAAAGAACCGTAAAGTGATATGAGATTTTTTAGTCTGGCAATATCTTTTAAGGTCTTAATGCTCAGTCTATAGTGGTCTGAGGGGATATATTTTTTTCTTTTCTTCATTATGGATGAGAGTTGCTAAAGAATCCGTTAAGCGAAAAGAGAGGATGGAGATGAGGAACACTTAATCTTGGCTTAGAGATTTGGTAGTGAGGAGGAGACTGAATTGCAACCATATTGTG
The DNA here is from genome assembly GCA_014801735.1 of Bacteroides sp. Next base: position 59,543 of record JAAVDO010000013.1, read on the forward strand.
TGAAGAATGCTCGATAACATGATTGAAATAACTCATTCTTTGTTCAGGTACTTTTCAACTGCCTTAGCTATTAAAGCACAAAGGTGGAACAATACGGCCAAAAAGAATCCGGATAATACGATTAAAATGCAGTAACCTCCCAGCAATTCGCAAAGCCATATTCCACCTATAAGACCAATTACTCCAAAAATTGCTGCTGCAATCTCGAGCAAGTTTACAAAAATTGAATCGTGTTTGGATTGTTTGATTATTTCCTTTTCGAGTTCGTAACCAGATTTTTTAACATCTTCACTCATAAAGATAAATGATTATTGGTTGGGTTGCAATATTGTCTCTGTTATCGCCACCACCAATATAAAATTAGTGGTGGGCTTTTGCATCTTGTAGATTCAGAGGTACTGCCATACCCACACAACATACAAAGACACTAAGCCCACCAGATAGCCATACCCTCGAAAGGGTACAGCGATACTGTGGGCGTTTAGTGCATTGTCCTCGTTGTGTTGAAAATTGGCAGTTTTCTGAATCGAGCACAATAGCAATAAACGCTATTTGTTTACAAAATGTATATGAAGCCTCTCTTGGCGTTCACGGTGCAAAAGTAGTACAATTTTTTAATGTCTACAATATGTCTTACTTCTTTTGAAAAAGAAAGATAGGATTGGCCGTGGATCCACGCTTTTTTTGTTTAATAAAATTCAGTAGGGAAAAGTGGTGGGGCGGGGTGGATTGTTGGGAGGTTTTGATTAATTTTGTGTTGTCGTGTGCTGCGGGCTGACGGAGCGATGCGCAAGGCTATATGAATCAGTCGGAGATTATGAGAGTTACTGCTGAAAGAGTGCTTGAGATAGCAAAGGGCGGCGAGGGCCGGCATGTGGTGATGAAAGCATGCAGGGATGCGGTGCCGCGCTCGGCATCATACTCAAGTGAACGAATAGTCCGGATAGTTGCTGACAGATTCATAACCCGCGTAATTAATTGAAACGATAAGACCGGGAGTCGGGAGATGGAGCGATCGTTGACCGACACCTGATAAAGAATAAAATACACCTGAAATCATCTATAGAATGAAGAAGATAATTATCGCGGCATTAGTCGCACTTAATACAATAACATGTATGGCACAGACCGACTGGACAACAAATCCCGTAGGAGCCATTTTCGTACGCGAAGGCGGCGAAACTCCTGAGGGAACATTCAGAATGACAAACGGTGGCTATGAAGTTATCACAGTGAGCAGCTCGGACAAGGGTTTTCAACCCGCCTCATTGTATTACGGTCCTAACGACACGGATAAAGCCAAGGTAGACCGTATGGCACCTGACGGGAAAGTGCCCACGGCGATGAACTGTTTCGTGGTGAAGACACCAGAGGGATATATTATGTTTGACACAGGACTGCCGACAGCCCGCGGGGGCAAGACACAGCAGCGACTGAAAGAACTGAATATCCAAGCCGATGACATAAAAGCCATTTACCTGACCCACGGCCATTTTGACCACATAGGCGGACTGGTGGACGAAGCAGGAAGGGCGGAATTCAGAAATGCCACCGTATATGTAGCCACAGCCGAGCTCGCCTATATCAGAGAAAGCATGGGCGACGGAGGCCGACAGATAGAGAACGCCTATGCCGACAGAATAGTCACCTTTGAGCCGGGCGAGATACTGCCGGGAAACGTGTTGCCGATCGCTGCGAAAGGCCACACACCCGGACATACAGCCTATCAGCTCGGCACGCTACTGTTTGCCGGCGACCTGATGCACGGGATCGCGCTGCAGCTTATCGACCCGACAATCTGTGCCAACTTCGACGCAGACCGCGCCGGGGCCATAGCTTCGCGCCGACGCATACTGCAGTATGCTGCCACGCGCTCGCTGACAGTGCTCGGCGCCCACGTGCCCCTGAACGGTGTAATTTTCTGATTTAACGCAACAAAATGAAGATCGAGATGTCGAGACTGTCGATAGTGATATTGCTTATTCTTTCAGTCTTCGCTTTTGCGCATGGCCAGAGAACAGTGACACCATTCTGCGACGGCTGGGAATTTCTGTGCGGACCTTTCAGCGGTGATGTGCGCACAGACGGCGCCAAATGGAACGGCGAGTGGACCCGTGTAACCCTGCCGCACACCTGGAATGCCGACGATATGCAGAAACGGGTAAACAACTTCTATGAAGGACCGGCATACTACCGCCGCCATCTGACACTCAAACCCGACGGGCGCAGACACTTCCTGCGTTTCGAGGGCGTGGGAGCGTGTGCCGAGGTGTATGTGAACGGACGCCTGACCGCATCACACAAAGGCGCCTACTCTGCATTCGTGGCCGAGATAACCGGAGCCCTGCGCCCCGATGGTGGCAACGAGATAATAGTAAAAGCCGACAATGCCTCGCGTCCAGATGTGATTCCGGTGAATCATCAGCTTTTCGGCGTGTACGGAGGTATTTACCGGCCGGTCAGCCTGATATCGACCGATGCAGTCAATATCACTCCTGCTGATCACGCAGGCTGCGGAGTTTACGTGAGCCAGAGCGACGTTTCGGATCGCAGCGCACGGGTGAACGTAAAAGTTAAACTCGACAATGGCAGCGACCGTCCCGCCGACGTGACACTGATAACCGAAATCACCGATGCAGCCGGACGGAGAGTAGCCCGCTCGTCGAAGCCCATCAACCTTTCGCCCCAGGGCATACAGACCCACACAGCCGAATTTACCATAAGCAAACCGCATCTGTGGCAGGGAATCGAGGACCCGTATCTATACAAAGTCACGGCGAGCGTGATGAAAGGCGACAGCATAGCTGACCGCGTGGAGCAGCCGCTGGGTCTGCGCCATTTCGAGGCACGTGCGGGCGAGGGATTCTTCCTCAACGGGAAGCGTTATCCAATGAGGGGAGTGACCAGGCATCAAGACCGTGAGGGATTAGGAAGCGCATTGACTAACCGGGAGCATGACGAAGATCTTGACATGATCATGGATATCGGGGCGACAACAGTGAGATTCGCCCATTACCAGCAGTCGGACTACATATACTCGCGTTGCGATTCGCTCGGACTCATAATATGGGCCGAGATACCGTTTGTGAACCGTGTGACAGGGCAGGAGTGGGAGAACGCCCATTCGCAACTGCGCGAACTGATAAGGCAAAGCTACAACCATCCGAGTATCTACGTGTGGGGACTGCATAACGAAGTGTATTCGCCCACTGACTACACGGCGCGGCTCACAGCTTCGCTACACGATCTGGCGAAAACCGAGGACCCGGGCAGAATGACTGCCGCCGTAAACGGATATGGCATCGCGATGCATCCGGTGAACCAGCAGGCCGATATACAGGGTATGAACCGATACTTCGGATGGTATGAGAAAGAGATTCCGGATATCGATCAGTGGATAGAAGGACTCGAAAAGGAATATCCATGGCAGCGGCTGATGCTCACGGAGTATGGTGCCGATGGCAATCCGGAACACCAGACCGAGCTTCTTGAAGAATCGCTGAACTGGACCCTTCCGTACTATCCCGAAACATTTCAGACCAAAACGCATGAATATCACTGGAGTGTGATAGAACGACATCCATATATCATAGCATCCTATCTATGGAATCTGTTTGATTTCGCCTGTCCGATGTGGAGCCGCGGTGGAGTAGCGGCACGTAATCTGAAAGGACTGGTGAGCTTCGACCGCAAGCAGAAGAAAGACTCCTACTACTGGTATAAGGCAAACTGGAGCAAGAATCCGGTGTTGTACATCACTCAGCGGCGTAACAGGGAGCGAGAACGACGCAGCACCTCGATAACAGTTTATTCAAACTGCGGTATGCCCGAAGTGACATTGAACGGGAAGGCTCTGCCGGCACCGAGACAGGGCTACACACGGGTGCACTGGATATTTGACAACGTCACACTTGACGACGGACTGAACACGATAACGGCAACCTCGCCCGACGGGCGGCAAACAGACTCGATAGAGTGGAACTATGAGGGTGAGGCTGACCGCTCTCCGGCCCGATACGTGAACCGCTCGACACACGCGGGCTTCTGATCGCTACGGTTTCTCAGGGGCACAAGAAAAAAAGTTGAAAAGTCAAAAAAAATGTATAAATTTGCAGTTGCCCGCTGCAAACCAACGGGAACGGAGCCATGGAACAGAATTATGACGCGCTGATAGAGCAGAGAGCCCAACATGTGATGGACGTGATGAGAAGCCGCACGTCGGACGAAGATATGAAGAGACTTCGCAGGGCATTTGAACTTGCCCGGGAGGCCCACGCGCCTCAGCGCCGCAAGACGGGCGAGCCCTACATCCTTCATCCCATCGCCGTGGCCACCATAGCGGCCGAAGAGCTGATGCTCGATCCTAATCCGGTGATTGCAGCGTTTCTGCACGACGTGGTCGAAGATACTCCGCACAGTCTTGAGGAAATACGCGAGGAATTCGGTGATGACGTGGCTTTTCTTGTCGGAGCGGTTACGAAGCAGAAGAAAGACCGCTATGAAATGTCGAAGCAGCTCGACAACTTCAAGCAGATGCTCGGATCGGTGGCCTATGACATAAGGGCTATACTGGTGAAACTGGCCGACCGACTGCACAATATGCGCACCCTCTCGTCGATGCGGCCCGACAAGCAGATGAAAATAGCCGGAGAAACCGACTATTTCTATGCTCCGCTCGCCAACCGTCTGGGGCTGTATCATGTGAAGACGGAGCTTGAGAATCTGAGCTTCCGGTTCAGGTGTCCGCACGAATACGAGCAGCTCGTTGCAATGATAGAGAGCGACTACCGGATTCAGCAGGAACGACTGCAGACATTCTGCTATGAGATAAAGGGCACGCTGGCAGCTGTAGGAATCGATGTGACGGTCTACATCGAATACAGAAAGCCATACAGCGTGTGGCGCAAGATGAAGAAATATGGCGACGATTTCAATCACCTGAAATACCGTCATTTCACCGAGATCATATTCGACACGCCGGAAGGAATGTCGGAGAAAGATATGGCTCTGAAAATATACAGCGTGCTGACCGACCGCTTCAAGGAGAAACCGGGTGGCATCACCAACTATATAGATTCGCCGAAGGAGAACGGTTATCAGAGTTTCCATGTGAAACTGCTCGCCGATTTCGGCCGCTGGCAGGAGGTGCATATCAGTTCGCGCAGAATGATCAGGGACTCGCGCCTGGGTTGCGTGGCCGAGGAGCGCAGCGACGACGGCATAGGGCGTTGGATCGAGAAGTTCAAAAAGATATTACGCGACATAGCCGAAAACGGCAGTGACGGTGCAAACTTCATAGAGCGGGTGGCGATGTCGTTCTACAACGACGACATAATGACTTTCACACCCAAGGGAATGCCTGTGGTGCTTCCTCAGCGGTCGACGGTGATTGACTTTGCCTATGAGGTGCGACCCGATCTTGGCGAGCATGCCAAATATGCGCGTATAAACGGTTTTCTGAGTTCGATCAAGGCTCCACTGAGACGCGGCGACGTTGTTGAAATCTTTACTGACCCGGCATGTGAGCCACAGCCCGACTGGCTCGATGCAGCCGTGAGCTACAAAGCCCGCAATGCGATAACCAATTATCTCGAAAGTCTGCCGAAACCGGAGTTTCACCGGTGTGAGATATGCGGCCCGATTCCGGGCGAGGAGGTGATAGGCTTCAGAGAGCCCGACGGAGGCATAACAATACACAAGCGCGACTGTCGCGAAGCTATCAGGCTCGCTTCGCAGCAGGGAGACGACATAGTTTCGGTAGACTATCGTTCGGACGGTAAAACGCTCTATCCGGTTGCTGTCGTGATAAAAGCTGTCGACAGATATCATCTGTTTGTCGATCTGGTAGACGGCATATCAAACCATCTGAATCTTTCGATAGGAAGCGTGAACACCCGCACCGTAGATTCGATCTCGACGATAACAATAACTTTCGCGGTTCACGATTACGAAGAGCTACGGTCGATAATACGTCATATCTCTGCGATACCCGGAGTTGATGAAGTGAAGGTGATGGACCCTGATAAGGTTGAAAATCAAAAGTAAAAATAAAGATGAGAAACTATACCCCGGATAACATCACGGAACTCGGTCCGGACGACATATTTGTGTTTGGCAGCAATCTTGAAGGGATGCACTGCGGCGGAGCTGCCCGAACGGCAGTAAGGAAATTCGGCGCCATAATGGGCCAGGGTGTAGGGCCGCAGGGTCAGAGCTATGCCATACCGACGATGCAGGGAGGCCCTGAGACGATCAAACCTTACGTTGACGATTTTATCAATCTGGCGAGGGAGTGGGATCAGAACACATTCTATGTGACGCGCATAGGCTGTGGTATCGCCGGCATGACCGACGAGCAGATCGCTCCGCTGTTTGATGAGGCATACGATCTGTATAATGTGCGGCTACCGGAGTCGTTTGCCAGGATTATAGAGCGCAGGCGTCGCGAAGAGGGGCGGCTGTAAGACAGAGGGCTATGAAGTGTGCAACCGGCGCTCCAGATAAAAACGCCGCGTGGCGAGCAGGAAGAGCAGTGTGCCTGATAGCTGCATACAGGCCGTGAAGATGAAGGCGGCGTTGTAGCTCACATAGTCTGCAATGAAACCTCCGAACAGTATGCCGAAGCCCATGCCGAGATCCCAGGAGACGAGGATGGAGCTGTTGGCAGTGCCGCGCTGATCATGACGTGCAACGTGGATAAACATGTTGAGAAAGGCAGGATACATGAGGCCGTTTCCGAGTCCGATGAACATCGCCGAGAGGAAAAATGACCATGATCCGAGCGAGAGTGCAAAGAGAGCGTATCCGGCCGCCGAAAGGATGACGCCACGGGCGCAGCTTTCGGTGATACGGCCGTTGCGGAGCGAGCGGGTGCCAAGTAGCCGTGAGATCACAAGTCCGGCCGAAAGCAGCACGAAGAAGAAACCTGTTGAGTCGGAGAGTCCGAGTTGCTGCTGACCGTATATAGCCACATAGTTGCTCATCACACCCCAGCAGAGACCGAAAAACAGGATATTGACTGCAAGTAACCATGCACGGCCGAGAAAGAAATGGTCGAGCGAGAACTTCGGACGCCCCTTAAGGATCTCGCGGGTAGGAATGCGGACAGTGGTAGTGACCCAGAAGCCGATCAGCGCAAGGGCGAACGAGATCCAGAACAGCAACGTGAAATTGCCGGTCGCATTATATATCCATAATCCCGACGACGGCGCTATGGCCATCGCGAGGTTGTTGCTGAGACCGTAGAAGCCGATTCCCTCGTTGCGGCGTGAAGACGGAAGCACATCGATCGCCACGGTTGAATTGGCTACTGTCGACGCTCCGAAGGGAATGCCATGGAGGGTGCGGACAATAGCGAACATAAGCAGGGTGCCGGCGCCGACATAGCCGGCAAAAAGGATGAAGAAAACGAAGAAACATATCGACAGCACACGCTTTCGGTTGAAGCTGTCGACAATAAATCCACTTACCGGACGGATCAGCAGCGTGGCTACAACGTAGCCCGAGAGCACTATGCCTATCGTGCTTTTGTCGGCGTGAAACTGGTTGTCGAGATATATCGGCAGCAGCGGGGTGAGGAGATAGAAGGCGAAAAACAAAAGAAAATTGCTTGTCATCACCTTAAGATACTGGTGATTCCAAAGCTTTTCCGTGATCGGGGTGTTATCGTTTGTGGTACTCACTTGCTGACTGATGAAAGAAAAGATATGCAAAGTTAGTGATAAACCCGGGAATCCGAAAACCTGTGTGATGCCAGTGAGGCCGACAATCGCCTGAGGCCATGCAGAGTCGCGTAATTGACAAGGATTAAACCTGTCATGCGTTTTTTTTGTTAGATTATTGATACAATAAACATAAATTCGTAAATTTGCCGACGGTCGGCAACGTTGCTCTGTGAACGGGACGCGGTGGCGGCAGTCGGTGAGACCAAAATCAAGAGATTGTCTAACCTAAAAAACGGAAATCATGAACTCAGAACTCATCGGAAACTGGGCAGGATTGATCTGGAGTGCCCTTAACGAAGCCGACGTGCTCGGCATCAAGCAGATCAAGAAGATCACCAAACTCAAAGAAAAGGATATAGCCTACGGTCTGGGGTGGCTGGCCCGCGAAGGCAAGGTGGCCTTTGAGGAGAGTGGTGACGGCAAGGAGATTCTTGTGCATCTGGTGCAGGAATAATATAGAACAGCTGAAGTCCGACAGATGTAGCGCAAAACAGGAGTCTACACCGCCGGGCTTTTTCGTGCAGAAATTAATATAAACACCAAGAGATGGAGAAAGGTCTGGTGATAAAAAACACGGGAAGCGCCTACCTTGTGCTTGCCGACAACGGCAGGGAGTACAGCTGCAAGGTGAAGGGTAATTTCCGCCTGAAAGGTATCCGCACAACCAATCCGGTTGCCGTGGGCGATCATGTGACACTTAGCGTTCTGACCGACAACACAGCTTTCATAACCGAGATAGAACCACGCCGGAACTATATAATCCGCCGAGCCAGCAATCTGTCGAAAGAGTCGCATATCATCGCCGCAAATCTCGATCAGGCCTTTCTGATTGTTGCGCTGTCGCATCCTGTCACCTCGACCACTTTCATCGACAGATTTCTTGCCACCGCCGAGGCCTACAGAATTCCGGCAACCATAGTGATCAACAAGACAGACATACTCCGTAGCGAGCCCGACGGAGAAGAACTGCTTAAAGCTGTAGCAGTCCTTTACAGGTCGATAGGCTACAGGGTAGTGGAGTGTTCGGCTGTGAGCGGCGAGGGAATTGACAGCCTCAGAGACCTGCTGCACGACAAGGTGACGCTTCTGTCGGGTAACTCGGGTGTGGGAAAGTCGTCGATCATCAATGCTCTCATACCCGGACTGGAGCTGAAGACAGCCGACATCTCGGCCACTCATCTCACCGGTATGCACACCACTACTTTTTCGGAGATGTTTCCGATACCGGGCGGTGGATATATAATAGATACCCCCGGTGTGAAAGGTTTCGGAACGATCGATTTTGATGCGCATGAGGTGTCGCATTTCTTTCCTGAGATATTCGAGGCTTCCCACGACTGCCGCTATGGTGACTGCACTCACACGCATGAGCCGGGCTGCGCTGTGCTCAATGCTCTCGAAGAATACCGGATAGCCCAGTCGCGCTATGCCAGCTATCTGTCGATACTTGAGGACACGACTCCCGATAAATACAGGAAGCCATATTGAGCGGCCTGTGATGCTTTCGGTCCGGCGTATGCGGCCCGGATTCTGAAGAACTTTAATCAATATCTATCAAATAACAACTTAAATCATTATGCTGAAGAAAATTGGCTTGCCGGTGCTGCTGGCTGCAATGATGCTCGCGCTGACCTCTTGCGGAAAAGAGGTGAAGATCATGAGTTATAACGTGCGTAATGGCCGCGGCCTTGACGACGTGCGCAACACGGAGCGCACGGCCACGGTCATCAAGAACCTGAATCCGGATGTTGTTGCGCTTCAGGAGCTCGACAGCATGACTCAACGCAGCGGAACAACTTACGTGCTCGGCGAACTTGCCGAGCTCACAGGAATGACGGCCACATTTTCCCCGGCGATCGACTATGACGGTGGCAAATATGGCGTCGGGATATTGAGCCGCAAGGAGCCGCTGTCGGTCGCCCGCTACAGTCTGCCCGGACGCGAGGAAGAGCGAGCGATGGTCGTGGCCGAATTCGAGGACTATTATTTCGGATGCACTCATCTGTCGCTGACAGCCGACGACAGCTATGAGAGTGCAAAGATTATCTGCGATATAGCCCGCTGGTTGCAGAAACCGTTCTTTCTGGCCGGCGACTTCAATTCTTATCCCGACTCGCCTACAGTGAAAGAACTTGAGAAACTTTTCAGGGTAATATCATCGAAAGACGAGTTTACCTTTCCTGCCGATACCCCCAACGAGACAATCGACTATATAATTGTCTATGAACCTGCCGGGTGTACGGTGAGCGAGAGCAGCTACATGGTGGTCAATGAGCCGGCGGCTTCAGATCATCGGCCTATAGTTGCGGAAGTGAAGATCTAACGCTGATGCCGGATAACGGTGAATACCGAAAGGCGGAAGAAAGCATTGGGGAGTGGAGAAAATTCACTAACTTTGCGCTTCGTTAAGCGTATTTCACATTTCCAAGACAGGCAAACGGTTGCCTGTAAAGCAATTAGCAAGGTATGAATTTCTCAGGACCAATCGATTACAAGCCGAAGCTCTTCACAGCTCTGCGGGGCTACAACATGGAGCGGTTCAAATCGGATCTCGTAGCCGGAATCGTAGTAGGAATCGTAGCTCTGCCGCTGGCAATAGCTTTCGGCATAGCGAGCGGAGTGAGCCCCACAGTGGGCCTAATCACTGCCATTATAGGCGGTTTCATTGTCTCGGCGGCCGGTGGCTGCTCGGTGCAGATAGGAGGCCCGACAGGTGCCTTTATCGTAATAGTCTATAGCATTATAGCGACTTACGGTCTTCAAGGACTGGCTATAGCCACGCTGATGGCGGGTGTAATACTGGTGTTGCTCGGATTGTTTCATCTGGGTACCGTCATCAAATTTATCCCCTATCCTATCGTAGTAGGATTTACGGCGGGTATCGCTCTGACCATCTTCTCGACACAGATCAACGACTTCTTCGGCCTCGGGCTGAAAGATATCCCAAGCGAATTTATCCCGAAATGGGGTATGTATTTCCGCAATTTCGGCAACATCAACCTGCCAACGCTCGGTGTAGGACTCGTATCGCTCGCGATCATAGTGTTCACACCTAAAGTGAGCAAGCGACTGCCCGGCGCACTTCTCGCCATCATCATCGTCACTGCTGCAGTGGCTCTGCTCTCTAAGAGTTTCCCGGCGCTTGCCGTTGAGACCATCGGCGACCGTTTCGGGTCGCTTCCTACGGATATTCCCCAGCCGCATGGTTTCGAACTGAATATGGCGACGATCAATCTTCTGCTGCCGTCGGCATTCACTATCGCAGTCCTCGGTGCTATCGAGTCGCTGCTGTCGGCAACGGTAGCCGATGGTGTGACCGGCTCGCGCACCAACTCGAATACCGAACTCATCGGCCAGGGACTTGCAAATATCGTGGTGCCGTTTTTCGGAGGTATTCCCGTGACGGGAGCCATCGCGCGCACCATGACCAACATCTCCAACGGTGGCCGCACACCCGTAGCCGGAATCATCCACGCCGGCGTGCTGGTGCTGATATTCCTGTTCCTGATGCCGCTGATCAATCTTGTGCCTATGGCCTGCCTCGCGGCTGTGCTTATAAGCGTGAGCTACAACATGAGCGGCTGGCGCACCGTCAGGTCGATATTCCACAATCCTAAGAGCGACATCTCGGTGCTTGTTGTCACGTTCCTGCTCACCGTGGTGTTTGACCTTACGATTGCAATCGAGATCGGCCTTCTGCTTGCCATCATCCTGTTTCTGCGCCGCGTCATGGAGAACACTCAGATCCGCGCATACAGCGGTCAGCTTGATATAGCCGAGGGCACCGAGACTACTACCAGCGAGCTGCTCGACGTGGCCAAGGGTGTAGAGGTGTATGAGATCGACGGTCCGTTCTTCTTCGGTATCGCTACGAAGTTCGACGAGATGATGCGAATCACCATGGGCGAAAAACCCATAGTGAGAATCATAAGAATGCGCAAGGTTCCATTCATCGACGCCACGGGTCTGCATAACCTTGAGACACTCATCAACATGAGCCGTGAGCTTGACATTCACGTAGTGCTCTCGGGTGTGCAGGAGAAAGTGCGTCAGTCGCTTGATTCAGCGGGCATCACGTCGCGACTGGGCAGCGACCACGTGTGCGACCACATCACCAAGGCCGTGGCGATGGCAAACAAAATCGTGGCCAAGACCGAAGCGTCGAGATAGATGACCGTAAATCAAGAAAAATGTTAAGGAAAAGCGGCACAATCGTACAAAAATTGTGTAATTTTCACAAATCATTCGGCCTAACTTCAAAAAATCATAAAATTTTTTTGGTGGTTTGAAATTTGTGCTTTACCTTTGTGGCGTTTTACCAGACAATTCAAATAGTTATTCAATCAAATCACAGAGAAATGAAAAAGTTAGTTCTTTTATTCGCTGTAGCTGCATCGATGGCAGTAGTTGCTTGTGGCAACAAGGGTGAAGCAGCCGCAGAGGCAACCGACAACGCAGTAGAAGTTGCAGGTGAGGCAGTTGAGGCCGTAGAGGCTGTTGTTCCCGATTCTGCTGCTTCTGAGACTCCCGACACCGTTGTTGTCGTTGAGGGCGAAGTTGCCGAGGCTCCCGTCGCTGAATAATTCTATCGATCAGCGCTATCGCGAGATAGAAAAACGTACTCAGAAAGAAATAGAACCGTCGTGTTCCGCTCAGGAATGCGGCGGTTCTATTTTGGTAAGTGGGTGTCAGTCGCGGGTGAGCAGAGGTGATTGATTCAGATGATGTAACTTTGCGGAAAACCGAATAACGGTCAGCCTGAAGACTGCGGGATACATCACAACGATGCGGAAACGACAGCATTCAGTTCGCAAAAAAGTCGGCTGAAATTCGGGGATTTTCGGAAAGTTTCGCTATTTTTGCGAAAAATCACCATCATTACCAAAATTATGAGACTTATCATCGAACCCAACTACGAGCAGGTGTCCAAATGGGCCGCCGCTTACGTAGCCGCTCGCATCAACGAAGCCAAGCCTACGGCAGAACATCCTTTCGTGCTGGGCTGTCCCACCGGCAGCTCGCCCCTGGGTATGTATAAGGAGCTTATCCGCCTGAACAAGGAGGGAAAGGTTTCGTTCAAGCACGTGGTTACTTTCAATATGGACGAATACTGCGGCATACCCCGCGACCATGAGCAGAGCTACTATACCTTCATGTGGACGAATTTCTTCAATCAGATCGACATCCTTGAGGAAAACGTCAACATCCTCAACGGCAACGCCGAGAATCCCGAGGAAGAGTGCAAGCGCTATGAAGAGAAGATCAAGAGCTACGGCGGCATCGACCTCTTCATGGGCGGCGTGGGTCCTGACGGCCACATCGCTTTCAACGAGCCCGGCTCGGCCCTGACCTCGCGCACCCGCATGAAGACCCTGACGAGCGACACCATCATCGCCAACTCGCGTTTCTTCGAGAACAACGTCGACCTGGTTCCGAAGACAGCCCTGACCGTGGGCGTAGGCACCGTGATGAGCGCCAAGAGCGTGATGCTGATCGTCAACGGTCACAACAAAGCCCGCGCCCTGCGCCACGGCGTAGAGGGCGGTATCTCGCAGATGTGGACCATCTCGGCCCTGCAGATGCACCCGAAGGCAATCATCGTTGCCGACGACGCTGCCTGCGGTGAACTGAAGGTTGACACCTACCGCTATTTCCTCGACATCGAGAAAGACAATATAGACCCGGCTTCACAGCTCTGAGCGCAGCCGAATAAACTGTAACACGGCCGAGAGACACCGGAATTGCATCCGGGAGTCTCCCGGCTTTTTGATAAAGACATAAAAATGATAAGAAATTTACTGCTGACAGCCCTGACCGGCGCGGCCATGACTGCGGTAGCCGCCCCTGCCGACAATCAGGCGCGTCTGCTGCGTTTCCCTGCCACCAACGGCCAGGAGATTGTGTTCAGCTATGCCGGCGACCTTTATACTGTTCCGGCCGCAGGTGGCGAAGCCCGCAGGCTGACGAGCCATGTCGGCTATGAGATTTTCCCGCGTTTCTCGCCCGACGGCAAGACTATAGCCTTCACAGGACAGTATGACGGCAATACCGAGGTGTTCAGCATTCCCGCTCATGGCGGTGAGCCCGTGAGACTGACCTACAGCCCGACAAACAGCCGCGACGACATAGGCGACCGAATGGGCCCTAACAATATCGTGGTGACATGGAGTCCCGACGGCAAGAAGATCCTTTACCGCAACCGAATAGGCGACGGCTTCCAAGGTGCGCTCTACACCGTGAGCCCCGATGGCGGTATGCCCGACAAGCTACCCCTGCCCGAAGGCGGCTTCGCAAGCTATTCGCCCGACGGCACGAAGCTGGCCTACAACCGGGTGATGCGCGAGTTCAGAAACTGGAAGTATTATCGCGGCGGCATGGCCGATGATATCTGGATCTACGACCCTAAGGCCGGAAGCGTGACAAACATCACCGACAATCCGGCTCAGGATATCGTGCCGATGTGGATAGGCGACGAGATATTCTTCATTTCCGACCGCGATATGACGATGAACCTGTTCGCCTATAACACCGCGACCGGCAAGACTGAAAAGGTGACCGACTTCACAGAGTATGACATCAAATTCCCGTCGAGCGACGGACACACCATCGTGTTCGAGAACGGCGGCTACATCTACCGTTTCGATCCTGCCACACGCAAGGCTCAGCAGGTGCCCGTGACGCTAAACGGCGAGAATCTGTATGCCCGTCAGGAGCGCATCGATGTGAGCGATCTGATCACTGCCATCGATCTCTCGCCCGACGGCAAGCGGGTGGTGGCAACGGCCCGCGGTGAGGTGTTCGACGTTCCGGCCGGAAAGGGTGTGACCCGCAACCTCACCCGCACTCCCGGCTCAAACGACCGCTCGGCTACATGGAGCCCCGACGGATCGACAATAGCTTATATCAGCGATATAACCGGCGAGACTGAAGTGTGGACCATTCCTGCCGGCGGAGGCGAACCGCGTCAGTTGACCGACGGCAGCGACACCTATATCCGCTCGATAGAATGGAGCCCCGACAGCAAACGTATTCTCTACACCGATCGCAAGAACAGAATGGTATCCGTCGATCCCGTCAGCGGCAAGAAGACACTTCTTGCCCAGGACTCTGTGAGTGAGTTCCGCGGTGTGGCTTTCTCGCCCGACTCGCGCTGGATAGCCTACACGCGTCCGGCCGAAAACGATATGGCGGTCGTATATCTCATGGAGCTTGCCACAGGCCGCGAGATACCGGTGACCGAGAAGTGGTACAACTCTATGTCGCCTGTGTTCTCGGCCGACGGAAAGTATCTGTTCTTCAACTCCGCGCGCGATTTCAGCCCGACCTACGGCAGCCTTGAGTGGAACCACGTCTACAACGATCTCTATGCGCCTTATATGGTGATGCTCAGTGCTGACACACCTTCGCCCCTGCTTCCCGGCGACAGCGAGACCTATCCCGACCAGAAGGACGAGAAATCGGAAGCTCCGGTGAGCGTCAGCGTCACTCCCGAAGGCCTGGCCGACCGCATTGTCAAGCTCCCGCTGGGCTACGGCTACCGTCGCGTGATATACTCCGACGGCAAAAAGGTCTACTTCACCGGCGGCGAACCGGGTATCAACACATACGACTTTGCCACCGGCAAGAAAGACAACGTGACATCGGCCCGTCTGCAGGCTCTGACTGCCGACGGCAAGAAAGCCATCGTGGCCGAAAAGGGCAATTACTACGTGATCAATTTCCCCGGCAAGCCCGGCGATGCCGTCGATCTGTCGGGTATGATAGCCACCGTTGACTATCCCCGGGAGTGGGCGCAGATCTTCGACGAGACCTGGCGCGCTTTCCGCGACGGTTTCTATCTCGAGAATATGCACGGCGTTGACTGGAATGCCGTGAAGACCAAATATGCCGCTCTGCTTCCCTACGTCAAGACGCGCCTCGATCTCAACTATGTGATCGGTGCAATGATCTCTGAGCTTGCCTGCGGCCACGCCTATGTCAATCCCGGCCCTGTGCCCAGGCCCGAACGTATCCCTATGGGTCTGCTCGGTGCCGATCTGTCGCGCGACAAGAGCGGTTACTTCCGCATCGACGCCATACTTGAGGGTGCACCCTACAGCAGTGAGCTGCGCGCACCTCTTGCTCAGCACGGGCTCGGTGTGAAGAGCGGCGACTATATCGTGGCAGTCGACGGAACCCCCGTCACCACAGTCGACAATATCTATAAGCTGCTTGTGGGCAAGGCTGGACGCGCCACTGAGCTCACCGTTAATTCCGCTCCTTCCGATAAGGGCGCCCGCAAGATCGTGGTTACTCCTACAGCCAACGAATATCCTCTGCGTCACTACGCATGGGTGCAGCGCAACATCCATCTCGTCGACAGTCTCAGCGGCGGTAAGGTGGGTTACATCTACATCCCCGATATGGGTCCCGAGGGCCTAAACGAGTTCGCCCGCTATTTCTATCCGCAGCTCGACAAGGAGGCGCTGATCATCGACGACCGTGCCAACGGCGGCGGTAATGTGTCGCCCATGATCATAGAGCGTCTGCTGCGTCAGCCCTACCGCATGACTATGCGCCGCAACTCCACTCGCACCGGTACCATCCCCGATGCGACGCATGTAGGCCCCAAGGTGCTGCTTATCAACAAATATTCGGCATCCGACGGCGACTTGTTCCCCTGGAGCTTCAAGGCCAACAATCTCGGCACCGTGATCGGTACACGCACCTGGGGCGGTATCGTTGGCATCAGCGGCTCACTGCCTTATATGGACGGCACCGACGTGCGCGTGCCATTCTTCACCAACTACGACGCCAAGACAGGGCAGTGGATCGTGGAAAACCACGGTGTTGACCCCGATATACTGATCGATAACGATCCTGTCAGCGAGAATGCCGGTCACGACCAGCAGCTCGAAGCCGCCATAAAGGTTGCCCTCGAACAGCTGAAAGACCGCAAGCCTATGCCCAAGATTCCGGCGCCGCGTACCTTCAAAGACCTCTCGCTCTGATCGTCCGACAGAGTTGCCATTAAAACATGCAGATCGCTTCCCGGGAATGCCCCTCAGGAAGCGATCTGTTTTTTTATGTATGTCTTTTGGATCTGTCGCCTGACCGATTCATTCATCGGCCGGGCGTGGAAGCGGGCTTCCGCTTATCGCCTCTACGGCTGTTGTGAGCTCGCCTATCCAGTCGGCGTCAAGCGGGTTGATCTCTACACACCGTGCTCCGACGTGATTCCTCACCGTTCCCGACAGTCGCGGGTCGTAGCCCGGCTGATTGAAAAACAGCGTCACTCCGTGGTCAATGGCGTCGTCAATGGTGCGCTGCAGACCTCTGACGGTGGTTTCCTTCGTCTCGCTGCTTATGGCCACCTGTCGCAGCCCGTAGTCGCGGGCGAAATAGCTCAGCGACGGATGCCACACCATGAAGGCCTCCCCCTTGTGGTTGCTCAGAGCCCTGGCAAATGCCCGGTCTACCGAGTCGAGTGCCGCCGCTACCGAGTCGAATCGCGCGTTATAGTATGCCGCGTTTTCAGGGTCGATCTCAGCCAGCGCGTCGGCATAGTTGCGTGCCGCGATGCGAGCGTTTACTACCGAGCTCCATATATGCGGGTCGAATGCATGATCGTGGTCATGGGCGTGATCGTGATTATGCTTATGGCCATCTTCCTCGTCATGGTCGTTGCTTCCTTTGTGCGATCCTTCTATCAGATCTATGCCCGCCGAAGAGTCATACACCGGCGGCAGATTCCCTCCGAGCCTTTCTATCAGCTGGTCTTCGAATGGCATAGTGCCGAGCTTGAAATACCCGTTCGCCCGCGATAGCGTCATCAGTGCCGCTATTGTCGGGTCGTATGTTTCCGGATCTGCTCCCGACGACAGCAGTGCCGTCACTCTTGCCTTGTCGCCGGCTATAGCTTCGGCCAGTGTCCGTTGCGGCTCGATGGTCACAACTATCTCTATCCTGTCGTTCCGCTTCTCCGGCTTTCCGCTCCTTCCGCATGATGCGGCGGCAAGAAGCGCCAGCCCGGTAGCTGCTAAAGCGAGCGTTTTCATGCGTCCGCGTCGTTAATCGCCTGTTCCGGCGCGCCATACACCTCCCGTCTTATCTCTGTTGCCAGTGCGTGAATGTCGCTGTCGGCCGGAATTCCGCGCGTCATCAGCCTGAGTTCCGGCGAGTCGAGTCCTGGTGCGTAGGCCGGCTGAATATATGGATACCGGTCCCACAGTTCAAATCCCAGACGGCGGTAGAAACCTATGCGTCGGGCTGCCATTGGATTGGTGCCCGCAGGCTCGGCCTCGAGCACCATAGGTCCCGGGTTCATGGCACTCATTAGACTCAGGGCCGCGCTCCCGACACCGCTGCCGCGCATGGAATCTTCTACGGCGAAATGTTCGATATAGTTCACGCCCGACGGTAGGGCATGGATCGTCAGAAATCCTATATCAGCTCCGTCGGCCTGAATCAGCCATAGATCAATGCTTTCTGAAGCTATGGCCGCGTCGAGTGCTGCCTGTGGCCGGCGTTCTTCGGCCGGAAACGAGCGCTCATACAGCTGCTTCATCGCCGTCGGCATGGAGCGTGCCTTTTCTATAGTGAGACGTCGGTCGAGTGACCGCGTGAAATGTAGACTCATAGCTATATCTTTTTGTGACAAAGTTAGCGTTTTTTTCAAAAAAAATCCGTACGTTTGCAGTCACAATCATCACTACTCATTCTGCCAATCAGGTTTTGTTCTTTTTTTAAAGAATATATCAAATGTCAACCGGTCGTTATATACTTTTCCTACTCTTTGTTGTTTGTACTTCTGCTATTTGTCATGGGCGCGAGGAGTCTGATTCTGTCAGGATACTTCGCGGGCAGTGGGAACAGAAACTCAGTCAGGCCCGGAATCCTGCCGACAGTGTCAAGGCGCTCTACAATCTCTTCGATATCACCAAGCGCAAAGGTGGTATGAAATACCTGCGTATACTTTACGACCTGGCCGAAAGAAATAATGACGTCGACACTCAGATTGATATTCTCGAAACCATAGCAAGCGTTTATGCCAGCCGCGACTCTCTTTCTGAGACCCAGGCCAAGGTCTACAGCGAGTGCCTGTCACGCATAAATGCTCTGCCCGATTCCCCTTCCAAGAACGAAGCCGAAGTGTATATCAAACTTCAGGAATACATGGCAAACTTCATTAAGCTTTCAGGCGCTGCTAAGCAAGATAGTCTGCCGGTGCTGATCGAACGCTATGCCGACAACAAGAACGACAATATCTACGACCGCGTCCTGAAGCTTTACAAGCTTGCCATGTCGCTCGGCTATTCGGTCGGCGGCGATCTCTACAGCGATTATCTCGACCGTCTGCAGCTTCTGATCGAGAATCTGCCGTCGGGAAACGGCACTCTGAAATCGTTGTACTACACCCATGCCGCTACGGCCTACTCTCTCAACAACGAATACAAGAAGGCCTATAATGCCGATCGTCAGTTGATATCTATTTACGAGGCTCTCAGGCGTCGCCACAAAGCCCGGGAACGTCCTTACTACGACTACGATTCCAAGCTCTATGCGTCCTACCGCCGTATGCTTGGCAATTATCCCGTTGTGAGCGACAAGAACATCCGCAAATACAACGATAGTATCCAGAGGATTGCCGGGAGTAATCCTATCATCAGGAACGACATGATCGAAAATCCCCGTGCCGAAGCCTACTATCTCTATGCCTCAGGTCAGTATGCCAAGGCGCTTCCGGTCTTGAAGACCACCATCGCTCATCCGCGTAATAAGGAGCTGCGTCGCAAGTTGCTCAAGATGCTTATAAATAGTGCCGAGAAAGTAGGCGACAAACAGACTCTCTACGAAGCCACTGTCGAATACAATAAACATCTTGAGTCTTACATCCGCCAGCAGCTGAAAAGCAAGCTCAGGGATATGCAGCTGTTTTTCGATATCAACGATATCAAAGACACGCGACTCAACCAGGCCGTCTACGAGAGAGATAAGACCATCTCTCGTCTTAAGACCGTCACTATCATACTTGTAGTTGCTGTCGGTGTGCTCCTCATTGTTGTGATATGGCTTATGGCGTTCCGCCGCAACAGGAAGCCCAAGGCGCATTACCCCGACAATTGGATGGACGGACTCATGTAGTCCGCTCCGTTCGGCCCGGGCCGCTCAGAAACGATATTTCACCGACAGTCCTCCGCCGGGATTGCTCAGCGATATGTTTAGAAACAGATTGCTCGCGAATTTGCCCTTAGGACCATGGCTTGCCTGACCGTACTCCTGCACGGTGGGAGTCTGTACTTTGCGGATACACTGGCTTACCTCGCCTACCGGATCGAGCACGAACTCCGCTATGCGGCCCAGTGCCGGCGATCCGAGCAGTAGCCTTTCGGCCTCGCTAGTCGGGGAGGTGTGGTAGCCCGATTTGTCACTCACTCTTTGCATTAGCCTGGCAAGACGCGTCGTGCTTCTCATCCATGGCTTGCCATATTCCGGAACACCCGCGATACCGATTGCATATACTGCTCCGGCTGTCACTGCCATACAATTGGCCGGCGACGACGCCATGGCGCTTGTCGGAACTATCAGTGCACCCAGCAGACTTATCACGATAGTCATCTGAGCCACATGCCGCTTGAGTTGAGCAAGGGGAATCATGATAAAATAGGTTTTAGGAAATTGAGTGTGTGTTGTGTCGATTTTGATGTATAACACACTTTTGCCCCTTTTGGTTGAATCCTTTCTCCGACAAAATTCATCCTTTGTCATGCCTACGGTTCCCGGGGATGCTCCGTTACGCCCATTTTTTGCTTACTCGTTCAAGTTTCAACCCCTTTCCGTTTCACCGTCTCCGTTCATTTTTGTATTTTTGCACTCTGAAAAGCCCTTGCGGCTTCAATCTATCATTTAATTACACTTTTCTACATTATATAAGATGAAAGTTGCAATTGTGGGCGCCAGCGGCGCCGTCGGACAGGAGTTCCTTCGTGTGCTCGACCAGCAGAATTTCCCCATCGACGAGCTTGTGCTCTTCGGCTCCAAGCGCAGTGCGGGGCGCTCTTATGCTTTCCGCGGGGTTGAATATGTGGTTAAGGAGCTCACTCACAACACCGACGACTTCAAGGATGTCGACATTGCCTTTACCTCGGCTGGTGCCGGGACCAGCCGTGAGTTTGCCGAGACCATTACCAGCGGTGGCGCTATAATGATCGACAACAGCAGCGCTTTCCGCATGGACGACGATGTGCCTCTGGTTGTGCCCGAGGTCAATGGCGACGATGCCTTCAACACTCCCCGCAATATCATTGCAAATCCCAACTGCACCACTATTCTCATGGTGGTAGCCCTCAAGCCCATCAACGATATATCCCCCATCCGCCGTGTCCACGTGGCTACCTACCAGGCTGCCAGTGGTGCCGGTGCCGCCGCTATGGACGAGCTCCGCACCCAGTATATGCAGATCGAGCGCGGTGTTGAGCCTACTGTCGAGAAATTCGCCTACCAGCTCGCCTACAATGTCATCCCTCATATCGACGTCTTCCTCGACAACGACTACACCAAGGAAGAGATGAAGATGTACCACGAGACAAAGAAGATCATGCATGCCCCCGATCTCCAGGTGAGCGCCACTTGCGTCCGTGTCCCCGTGATCCGTGCCCATAGCGAGGCCGTCTGGATCGAGACCGAACAACCCGTGAGTGTCGGTCAGGCCCGTGCCGCTCTCGAGGCCGCCGAGGGTGTGGTGGTGATCGACGAACCCGCCGATAAGAAATATCCCATGCCTCTGTTTACTGCCGACCTCGATCCCGTATATGTCGGTCGCATACGCAAGGATATCACCGACGATCGCGGTCTCTCTATGTGGATCGTCGGCGACCAGATCAAGAAGGGCGCTGCTCTTAATGCCGTCCAGATTGCCCAGTATATGCTTGCCCACGGCAAGAAGTTCGGTAAATAATCGGGCGTGATACTCTCGCTGGCAATCCATTCCGCCCGGCCGGTGGTGACTGAAGCGGTGCCCATCTTCCTGATGGTGCTGCTGATCATTCTGCTCACCCCTATGCTTCTGGGCCGCTTCAAGATTCCCCATGTGATCGGCTTTATTCTGGCCGGTGTGGCTGTCGGTCCCTACGGATTCAATATTCTTGCCCGCGACATGAGTTTCGAGGTGTTTGGTCAGGTAGGTATTCTCTACCTCATGTTTTTGGCCGGCATCGAGATCGATATGTTCAATCTAAAGCGCAATATCCGCAAAGGTATGGTCTTCGGGCTCTATACCTTTGCGGTTCCGCTTTTGATAGGTATGGTGGTGGCGTTCACCTGCCTCCACACTACCATGCTCAGTTCCATGCTCCTCGCCTCTATGCTGGCGGCCCACACTCTTATCGCCTATCCCATCGTCTCGCGTTTCGGCCTGACCAAGGCGCCTTCTGTCGTCATTGCCATTGCCGGAACAATCTTCACCGTTTTAGGCTCTCTCATTGTGCTTGCAGGCGTCACCGAGGTCTATCGCCGCCACACGTTTGACATCGGGGCCACCCTGATGCTCCTTGGCCGCCTGATTCTCTATTGCCTCGCCCTTGCCTACATCTATCCCCGCATCACGCGTTGGTTCTTCCGCCGCTATGGCGACAGCATTCTCCAGTTCATCTATGTTCTGGCAATGGTGTTTCTCGGCGCCGAGCTTGCCGTGCTGATCGGTCTTGAGGGTGTCTTCGGTGCTTTCTATGCCGGCATACTCCTCAACCGGTTTGTTCCGGCGCGTTCGCCGCTCATGGGGCGTCTGGAATTTGTTGGCAACGCCATCTTCATCCCATACTTCCTGATCGGCGTCGGAATGTTGATAAATATCCGCGTCGTCACCACCGATCTCACCACTATCTATGTCGCAGCCGTTATGTCGGCAGCTGCTATGGGTAGTAAGTGGTTAGCCGCCTGGCTCACTCAGAAGACCCTCCGCCTCCGTCCTATCGACCGCTCCGTGATCTATCAGCTCAGCAACGCCCACACTGCCGTCGCTCTCGCTGTGGTGATGATCGGCTTCAATATGGGTATATTCGGCGAGTCGATCCTCAACGGCACCGTCATCATGATCCTCGTCACGTGCACCGTCTCTTCTGTCGGAACTGCCCGGGCGGCTGCACGTCTCAAGGTGCTTGCCTCTCAGAATCAGCTTGAGCATGACGATGAATCCGGCTCGCGACGCCGCCATGCCGACAATATTCTGATTCCTATCGCAAATCCCCTCATGGCTCCCGAGCTGGTCGATCTCGCTCTGATGATGAGGGGCGAGCGTCACCGTGGCGGCAAGGTCTATGCCCTCCATGTGCGCAACGACAATAGTCCTTCCTCACGTGCTATCGGACGCAACTCTCTCGATGCCGCCGAGACTCTCGGTGCCAGCGTCGACACCGTAATAACACCACTCGAACGCTACGACCTCAATTTCGTTACCGGCGTGATCAACACCATCGAGGAGCGCGACATCAGCGAGGTGGTGATCGGCCTTCACAGGCGCAATCAGGTGGTGCTCGATTCATTCTTCGGCGACAAGCTCACTCAGTTGCTCCGCGCTACAAACAGGATGATCGTCATTGTCCGCTCGTTCATTCCTCTCAACACCGTTCAGCGCCTTGTGGTCGCTGTCCCCGATAAGGCCCAGTTCGAGACCGGATTCAGCCGCTGGGTGAGTGCTATCGGTAATCTTGGCCGACAGCTCGGTTGTCAGACGGTCTTCTGCTGTTTTGCCGATACCCGGCGTGCTGTCGAGACGGTGCTTCGCGTAGGCCGTTATGAGATCCGCCGCGACTATCGCATCATCGATCGTTTCGACGATATAATTATCTATGCCGGCAAGGTGATGCCCGACGATATGTTTGTCATGGTCAGCTCACGTCGTGCTGCCGTCTCT
This sequence comes from Bacteroides sp., assembly GCA_014801735.1. The sequence goes on from JAAVDO010000013.1 coordinate 83,156, forward strand.
TTCACCCCCGAGATGGACGAGATGACAGGCTTCATGCAGCGCTACCTGGCCGCCCAGAACATGATGATCGTCTTCCCCGAGCAGTTCGGACGCGAGAATAGCTTCGCCACTATGGCCGAGTCGCTCTCTACCGACCTCGAGATTGCCCCGTCCCCTTTGTGGGTTAAGCTCCGCGCTATGCTTCGCAGCGCCGACCGTCTGCGTCGTCGTTTCACCGGCCGCGAGAACACCCCCTCCCGCTACGACCTTTGATTCTCCTTTTTCCCTTTTCCAGTCTTGTAAATGTTCGCTCGCCATTGCCTTATCCGAGGCTCCGACGTTGCAAAGTTACACTCCATCCCGGGCCGCCCACTGCGCACCTGCCCCTAATGTTGAAAAAAAAGACGGCCCCCAGTGGAGCCATCCTTTCTATCTTACTGCTTCTCACTGGTCTTTTCATCGGTAAGTGTCAGTCGCTTCATACAGGTAGCTGTATAGCCTGATGTGAGCCTCGTCAAGCTCTATATTCCTGCGGGCCATGACTCTGCGGGCCGTATCCAGAAATTTCTTCAGCGGCACCTCGCTGAACCCCGTCGCCGACCCGTCCGAGAAGCTCGCTATGAAATTCCTCGGGAAACCCGTGCCGTGGATATTCACCCCTACTCCTATCACCGTCGCCGTGTTCAGCATGGTGTTGATACCCGCTTTCGAGTGGTCGGCCATTATCAGTCCGCAGTGTATCAGTCCTGTGCGTTCGAACCGCCGCGTCGGGTAGTTCCACAGTTTTATCTCCGTGTAGTCGTTCTTAAGGTTCGACGCCGTACAGCCGCCCCCTATGTTACACCACTCGCCAAGCACGGCGTTCCCCAGGAATCCGTCGTGCGCCTTGTTGCTGTAACCGGTTATCACCACGTTGTTTAGCTCGCCGCCTACTTTCGAGTGCGGTCCTATGGTCGTCGCTCCATATATTTTTGCGCCCATGTTCACGGTTGCCCCGTCGAGCACGGCTATCGGTCCTCTCAGGCATGCTCCCTCCATCACCTCCGCACCCGGCCCTATATACACCGGTCCGCAATTGGTGTTGATGTTCGCACATTCGACATCTCCGGCCTCCGGATCGATAAACAGCTGATCTGTTCGACCGTTTATCCGGTTTGTCGGCGATGCTGCGCGCGATTCCCGCCCTTCGGTGGCGAGATTGAAGTCAGCCCTCAGTATCTCGTCGTTGAGCCCGAATATGTGATACAGCTTTCTGATCGCGGCCAGCGGCTCCGTGTATGTCATCTCTTCTGTCGCCTCTTTGCCCCGGCGCGCTATCTCTTCACCCTCGGGTGTCACCAGGCGTTCTCCCGGTTTCAAAGTTTTCACGGCCTCCGCCAGCAGGGCGGTGGGTATGAAGTGGGCGCCGACTGTCACGCTGTCGGCTGTCTCCTCCGCGTCGCCGAATATTTCCCTCAGGTGCTCCCGCGTTTTGTATTTCACGGGCAGTCCGCTCAGCCGTTCCCAGCGCTCCGCGCCGGTATATATCCCTGTCCGCAGCGCTCCCGTCGGGCGTGTGAATGTCAGCGGCAGCAGATTCTGCGCCACCTCCTCAACATCCGCCAGCAATATCTCTTTCACTTGATTCTCACACATCATCTTCTTCGTCATACTCTTTGGTGATTTTCTCGATGGCTGTGCCCCTCAGGGTCGATTGTCTGTAGAACATTCTTGGCGTATCCTCGTCCGACTTGAAATGTGAGAGTTCTATCTGTATGTTTCCTTTCGACGGACATAGGAACACTGCCGTCATATCGTCGGTCTTCATCTGGTCGAGCTCAAACAGCTTCCACGCTCCGCTCGATCCGCACGGGGTCATGCCCTTGAATGGAATGATCGGCGATCCAAGCCAGTCCTGATAGCCTATCACCGGATTTTTCTCTGCAAACGAGCACATATTCACCTGAAACAGATGCCCTCGGCTCTCAGGCGAATTCATCGGGTTGCCGTAGCCCCTGTATTTTGCCGGCATTATCGGCGAGGCCGTCTGCCCTATGTCGGCTATTCGTCCCGACGGCATAATTTCTACGTGAAGGCCCAGCGCCTTCACAACCGCCTCGTTTTCTACGGCAAACGTGGCTCCATAGCTGCTGAATAGCTCCGTGGCGAGATAATAGGCTACCATCGAGCATATTCTCACGTCAAGCATTCGTTCCAGCATGAACGGCAGGCTGACCGACCCCGATTTCACGAGTGTGGCCACAAGCCATCTGGCCAGCTCGTCCTTCTCGGCTATCGTGCCGCTCACTATTTTCGGCGGTGTCGACGATACGTGGTTCAGCAGACTTCCCTCGTTCGTCTCTGTATGATGGTGAGGCCGGCTCGGCCCGGTCGTCCGCTCTATTCGCTTCTGCTCTTTATGTAGATTGCCTATCAGGGCGTTCAGTAATGATTTCATGGATTTATTGCTGCATTGTCTTTCACAAATATAGCGGAAAGATACCACATTTCCAACTCTGATGCCCCAAAATACACCTTCACGCCCTTTTATTCCCACTCTTTCACCCTTAATCTGCCGTTTATCTCAAAAAAAATCTCTAAAGTTTTGTCATATCGAAAAATGTGTGTAATTTTGCCCCGCAATTACATCTGCAAACAAATAACAATAAAATACAATAACAACTAACAATGATCATCGTACCAGTTAAAGAAGGCGAGAACATCGAACGTGCGCTCAAGAAATTCAAGCGCAAATTTGAAAAGACCGGCATCGTTAAAGAGCTGCGTAGCCGTCAGGCTTTCCAGAAGCCTTCTGTCGTCAACCGTAAGAAGATGATGAAGGCAGTCTACGTTCAGCAGCTGCGTGCCGTTGAGGATTGAACCTCCGTCGTCTTTCTGACGAAATATCATCTGACCTTACCATGCTCGGCAACCTCCCGGTTGTCGGGCTTCTTTTTTCACCGTTTGCCGAAACTCGGCAAAATAAATAACCGCCGTCAGCCCGATGCCGACGGCGGTTATTTATTTTCATTATCCCGGTCCCGGTTACTTCACCGGAGTCAGAAGTATCGTCATTGTCTTCTCACCGAACGGAACGGTATATGGCTTCAGGGCCAGACCCAGCGACGACCACGAGTCGATGCCGCCTACGCCCGCGTTTTCAGTGTCGATCAGCAGATTGGTGTAGTCCACCGGCTCTACCTCCTGGAAGTGGCGCTGATCCTTCTTGTCGCCATCATCCAGGCTCTCGATCGAATAGTGCGTTGCCGATGCGTAGAAAGGCACGGCTGCCGTGATCTCAAGTCCGCGGCCTCCTAAGTCAGTCTGGCGCCACGAGCGCATGTCACTCTTGGTGCCGGTCTCCTGCGGGCGGATATACGCATAAGCCTGTTCGGCAGCCGTCTGGCGGTAGCGGCCTACGAAAGCCGAGGTCTTGCGGTCAGCATAGTTCTCTATCGGGCCGCGGCCGTAATAGTTGCTTATGTCCATTCTCTCGGGCATCGGAAGCTGGATGCCGAAACGCCACATGTCGGGTGCCTCTGCCTCGGCTGTCGGGGTAAGCTCCTGTGTCAGCAACACTTGTCCCACGTTGTTGATCACGTAGCTCATGGTCAGCGTCGACTTCACCTGAGGCATGTCGTAGGTGGCTTTCACCACGGCCAGACCGTTTTCCATCGTGTGGGTCAGCTCCTTGAGATTCAGGTCGGGATTGCGCCACACTTTGCGCTTTGCCGGAGCGTCTGCGCCGTAGTCATTGTCGTTGCCGGCGCGCCAGAAGTTGGGTGTCAGCGACTTCCCTTCCTCTATCATTTCCACGCCATTCACCAGGTAGTCGGCCATGAAACCGCTGTGACGGTCAAATTCGATCTTGAATGTCGGGCCGCTCACTATCAGTCGGTTGGTGTTTCTTGCGTCGATAGTCGGCAGTGCAGTGGCCACATTGTTGATCTTCACGTTGGCTATCTCCAGAGGCTTCAGCGCCGGGGTGTTGATCGCAAGCTGGGCGCGTGCGCTCACGTGGCCCGGTTCAACAGGTCCCTCGGCATTCTTAGTCTTGAAATAGATGTTCACGAATGTCTCCGTCTCGGGCGAGACACCTTCAAGGCTGTAGGGCAGGGTGAATATGCGTGTCTCGCCGGCCGGCACGTCAAGCTCGCTTATGCGGCCGCTTTGCGTCGGGCGTCCGTCGCACACCAGCTCCCAGTCCATCGTGTAGTTGTCAAGATTGCGGAAGAAGTTCTCGTTCTTCACGTCTACTTTGCCCGTCTTCAGATCGTTGGGAGTGGCCCAGATATTCTGGTAGAAATATGCCGTCTCGTCCATGTGCGGGTTCGGCACGCGGTCGGGGCTTATCAGACCGTTGTCACAGAAGTTATTGTCGCTCGCGTCATACGGATTGTAGTCGCCGCCGTAGGCATATATCATCGTGCCGTCCTCCTTGATCTTTCTCAGGCTCTGGTCAACGAAGTCCCAGATAAAGCCTCCCTGATATTTGGGATAGGCGCGGATCGTGTCCCAATATTCCTTGAAGCCGCCCCCGCTGTTGCCCATGGCGTGGGCATACTCACACTGTATCAGCGGCTTGTTGGCCTTCTCGCTCTTTGCATAGGCGGCCGATTCCGCCTGCGACATATACATCGGGCAGTAGATGTCGGTGTTATCTCTGTGTCCTGCGCGCTCATACTGTATCGGGCGGCTCGGATCCATGCTCTTCACAAGCTTATAGGCTGCGGCGAAGTTCACACCGTCGCCAGCCTCGTTGCCGAGCGACCAGATGATCACCGACGGATGGTTGAAGTTGCGCGCCACGTTGCGCTTGTTGCGTTCCAGGTGCGGCAGCTCGAACTCCGGAAACTTTGCCAGCGACTTCTCGCCGTAGCCCATGCCGTGGCTCTCCAGATTGGCCTCGGCCACTACATACAGGCCGTATTTGTCGGCCAGGTCATACAGATACGGATCGTCAGGATAGTGACATGTGCGTATGGCGTTGATGTTGTTGTCCTTCATGATCTTGATATCCTGCTCCATGCGCTCCCGGCTCACCACGTAGCCCCCGTCCGGGTCAAGCTCGTGGCGGTTCACGCCCTTTATCAGTATCGGCTGACCGTTCACCAGCAGCTGTGCGTTCTTCAGCTCAACCTTGCGGAAGCCTACGTTTACCGGCACTACCTCTACCGTCTTGCCTCCCTGCTCAACGGTAGCCACGAGTTTATACAGGTTCGGAGTCTCGGCCGTCCATTTCTGCGGATCGGCTACGCTGAGCGTGGCCTTCTGGTCGCCAGAGCCCTTCACGGTGGTCGATGCCACCTCTTTCCCCTCCGGGTCATATAGTTTCAGGGCCACGGTGGGGCTGCCCTGTAGCTTCATCACTATATCGAGCGTGCCATCCTTGTAGTTGGCATCCAGATCGGGAGTCACGCGTATGTCGCGCAGACCTATGTTCTTCTCTCTCGCGAAGAGATAGCTGTCGCGGGCAGTGCCACTCAGCCGCCAGAAGTCCTGATCCTCGAAATAGCTGCCGTCGCTCCAGCGGAACACCTGCATCGCTATCTCGTTCTCGCCCGGCTTCAGATAGGGCGTGATGTCAAATTCCGGCTCCAGTTTCGAATCCTCGCTGTAGCCCACGAACCTACCGTTCACCCACAGATAAACGTTGCTCGTCACCGAGCCAAGGTGCGCTATCACCTGCTTCCCCTTCCAGTCGGCGGGAATCGTCACCGTGCGGCGGTACGAGCCCACGTGATTATTCTTCTCCGGCACGATCGGCGGCTGGTTCTTGAAATCCTCGCGCCAGCCGTAGCCTATGTTCACATACTGCGGATCCCCGTAGCCGTGAAGCTCCCAGACGCCCGGCACGGGTATCGAGTCCCAGCCTTTGTCGTTGAAACCGGGTTTGAAGAAATCGGTCGGACGCTCGTTGGCGTTCCTTACCCAGTTGAACTTCCACATGCCGTTGAGAGTCATGTAGTTCGGCGACTCTTCAGGAGTCCCCTCGGCTGCCTCCGCGCTCGGATAGGCAAAATGGGTCGTGCGCATGGGCAGTCGGTTCACCTGATTCACCTTCTGCGTCTGCCATTCCTTGAAGGTCTGGGCCGATGCCGGAGTGCAGGCTATTGCTGCCAATGCGATTGCGGTTGCTAATCGGTTCATATTGATCGGTTGGTTATTTTCTACAAATATAACACATTTTCCGTTAACCTCCCACCCTCCCCGCTCTATAATTTAAGCCTCTTCTTCCCGCCCCGTTTTTCATTGTTTTGCATAACTCCTTATATATAATATATGTGACCTCCCTTGTCCATCCCCAAAATGATACAGGTTTTTGTGTTAAAAAATTTGGAGATGATTGAAAATGTCCTTAAATTTGCAAACCGCTTCCATCATATTCGATTACGTGCCGGAGGGCCGTGGCGGCATAGAGTGGAATCGGCAATGAGCTCAAACATTAATCTTAAATCTATCAGAAGACTATGCCAACCCTTGGCTTTTGCACGCTCCCATCGGGATGCGGCCCTACATCCCAGACATGCCATCGGCCATCGTCGTTCCTCACTCATGACGCCGCTCCCCTCCGGGCGGAGTTATGAGCCTTTTTTCGTATTTCTACTAATCAAAAACTAAATAATCTTCATTCTATCAACCTAAACCAAGTATTTATGAACCGTATCAGAAAATTGGTGATGATGTTGGGAATGCTTCTTGTCAGCTCGGTATTCGTTGCGTGTAGCGACGACGACGATTCGACATTCGGAGCGGTCCCCGTCAACTCAGTGCGTGTAACAGGCACATCGGTTACTGTTATCTGGTCAATCGTTCCTAACGACAAGTGCGCAGGCTATGAGGTTTCCATCCTGCAAGGTTCCCGTGACGGAGCTGTTGTAGCTAGCCAGAGCTTTGACAACCGTACGTGTCAGGGTACTTTCACAGGTCTCCAGCCCAATACCCGCTATGTTATCAAGACTCAAGGCAAACCTGGTTCCGGCTTTTCCGGAGCGGAGGTCTACTACAGAGAGTTCACTACCTCGCCTTTGGTAGAGGTGTCCGTTGTTGGCTTTGATTTCTATCAGGTGGAAGGATATAATTCAGACGGTGAGCTGGTTAAGACCGACTATTATAGGGTAAACCTGACCTGGCCTGCCATCTCTCAGAACAACTGTGGCGGTTACCGTATCAATGTATATCCCGGTACAATAGCCAGTCACACTAATCAAGCTGCCGGCTCAGCCGTGGTGAGCGATCCTGCAGTGAATTCGGCTACGATTGAAAAGCTGAGTCCTGCTACTACATATACTGTAGTGTCGTATACAGCTCCGAATGCGATGTGCGACTATGCAAATGGAGAGCAGAGAATGATAGAATTCACTACACCTGCTGCACCTGCCAAGTAATAAACAACAGAGAAAAATAGTGCATTATGACTAAAAACAATATAAAAAGCTGGTGTATTGCTTTGGGTCTGGCAACTGCTGCACCTGTAGCGGCTTATGCTACATCAGCCGAAAATCAAGCTCCGGTTTCGGCGGCTCCTGAGGTAGGGGAGTGTACCGGAGTTGTAGTTGACTCTGAGGGTGATCCTTTACCCGGAGCAACTGTGAAAGTAGAGGGAACGACTCTTGCCGCTGCCACCAACATTGACGGTGAATTTTCGCTGAAAGGTGTTAAGGTTGGTTCGAAAATAACAATTAGTTATATTGGCTGCAAACCTACAACCGTGGTTTGGAATGGTACCCCGCTGAATGTCACTCTGTCTGAGGACTCGAATGTTCTCGATGAAGTGGTTGTTATGGGTTATGGCGTCGAGCAGAAGCGCGCTAACGTTACCAACTCGATTGCTAAGGTGAGTGAGAAAACTCTCACAGTTGGTACAAACGCCAACCCGGCACAGGCTCTCGTAGGCGCTATCTCGGGTGTGAAGGTCGCTGTTACGTCCGGCGACCCCTCGGCAACACCTTCGATCACAATGCGTGGCGGTACAAACTACGACGGTGGCTCAAACTCTCCTCTCGTGATTGTTGACGGCAATATCCGTGACAGTCTGTCGGATATCAACCCCAACGATATCGCATCGATGGAGGTCCTGAAGGACGCTGGTGCTACCGCTCTTTACGGCGCCCGTGCAGGTAACGGTGTTATCATCGTCACTACCAAGCAGGGTCAGGCCGGCAAAGGTACTGTTACTTTCAGCGGCAAGGTAGGTCTGAGCTATTATTCGCCCGGCTATACTCCTGTGAGCGGTGAGGATTACCTTTATATCTACCGCACACTGTGTCAGAACACAGAGTGGATGCTTCCCGGCGGTACATATAGCGGTAACTATAACACTATGCTCTTTACCGGTAACCAGCCCGGCTCCATCTTCCGCACCCAGTGGCAGAACGACATGAACTACAATATCATGAAGAAAACTGATGAAAATGCATGGGTGCTCGATAAGGGTTGGAGTGAGATGAAAGACCCTATCAGCGACAATACCATCCTTTACTGGAATCAGGATATTCTTGATATCAATGTACCTAACCCTGCAGTTACTCAGGATTACAACCTGAATTTCTCGGGCGGTAACGACCGTGGCAAGTATTATGCTTCGCTGGGTTATTATGATGCTGACGGTGTGCTTTACGGAACATATTATAAGCGTTATAATTTCGCCCTTACCGGAGAATGGAAGATTAATGATTGGTTGACCAGTAATTCGGTATTCAATTATACCCGTGCCGAGAATCTGAACTATAACTTCCAGCTGGGACAAGGTCCTGATATTGATGGTATGTATGGAACAGTCGGTTTCATGAGCCGTGGTCTCTTCTATTGCAATGTACGTTATAAAGATGAGGATGGTAACAACCTCTTTGGTACAGGCAATCCTACCCTTAACGTTAATTACAACAAAGATAATGTTCACATAAGCCCGAGAAATGACAAGTTCTCGATGACTCAGAGCTTTACTGCAAAAATTATCGATGGACTGACCCTTAAGGGAACTATGTCATGGTTCTATAACGAGAACTACAACAATACGAACTACGGCAAATATGTGACGAATCAGGCAGGTGCTGTTAATCCTGACGGAACTAACGGTGTAATCAGAACGTATTACACATATTCGTACTTTGGCAGGACATTTGATCAGACCTATAATCTGGTGGCTAATTTCAGCCGCAAGTTTAACGAGAAGCATTATGTAAATGCCATGCTCGGTGCTGAGCTTTACAAGAGCAGAGTGTCTGCTTTCAATGCTAGCGGATCGGGCGCTCCCGCTCCTTTCCCCAATTTGGGTCTTACCCAGAACACTGCGGAGAATCTAACCCGTGCAATGGGTTCCGCGGTAAACGAAGAAGCGCTGCTGTCGTATTTCGCCCGTGCTGAGTATAACTATGATGAGAAATATCTTCTCGCCGCTACTTTCCGTGAGGACGGATACTCTCGTCTTCGCAATCACCGTTGGGGATTCTTCCCTGGAGTTTCGGCAGGTTGGGTTCTTTCGAATGAGAATTTCTGGAAAGAGAACGAGAGTCTGAACTTTATCAATTATGCCAAGATCCGTGGTTCTTATGGTATGAACGCCATAATTAACCCCAGTCAGCTCGGTTATTACACCCTGCAAGGTCAGTATGGAGCATATATGTATAACGGTAATTACGGCTACAGAATCAGTGCTCTTCCCAATCCTGACCTGAAATGGGAGACTGCAAAAACCGGTGAAATAGGTTTCGACCTCGGTTTCCTGCAGAATCGTTTCAACTTCAGTGCTGTTTACTACAACCGTACTACTGTCGACAAGTATGCACCGCTCACGCTTCCTCAGACTACAGGTTTCAGCAGCGTTACCTATAACAATGGTTCTTACAGAAACCAGGGTGTAGAGTTCGACCTGAATGCTACTATCCTCCGTCTGCGCGATTTCTCGTGGACACTCGGTGCCAACCTTACTTATAACTCGAACAAGATTGTGAAGCTCCCCGACAACGGCTTGGAGAACAATCGTCAGGGTGGCGTAGAGGTTTATACCGGCAACGGAAACGAGACAATGTATATCGGTGGATATCAGGAAGGACAGAATCCTTATCAGCATGTAGGTTTCGGCACCCATGGCATAGCCCGCACACAGGCTGACATTGACGCGTTAGGTGATTATGTCGATGTGTCGCAGACAATGGGTATCTATGCAAACGAAAGCGGCCGTCAGCGCCTTCTCGCAATGGGTTACGCTACGACCAACGTAGGCCGTCTGCAGCCCGGTGATATCATCTTCGAGGACCGCAACGGTGACAATACTATCGACAATCACGACCAGAAGATCATAGGTCACGGCGACGTGAAGTGGAGCGGTGGTTTCAACACTACTTTCTCATGGAAAGGTCTGAGCCTCTATGCTCGTTTTGATATGGGCTGGGGTTTCCAGGTATATGACTCCAATATGCCTTTCTGGCTTGCTGAAGGACAGGGTGCTATGTCGTTCCCGACTCAGGCAAAGGATTCCTGGACTCCTGACAACCCCAATGCAAAATGGCCCCGCATGGCATGGGCTTCGCAGTATGGCACAGCAAACTATACCCGTACCAGTGACCTGTTCGCTCAGAACGGTAACTATCTGGCATTACGTGAGCTCTCTCTCAGCTACCAGCTCCCGCAGAACATCTGCAAAAAGTTCGCAAGCCAGGGTCTTACTCTGTCAGTTACCGGTCAGAATCTCGGTTACCTGAAGAGCTGCACCAATCCTCTGCCTGACCGTACTTATACCTGGGGTATGGGTAGTGCCGGTCACGGCGGTACCTGGAACCTCCCGCGTCAGGTCATCTTTGGTCTGAATGTAACTTTCTAAACCAATCAACAAAGATAACTCCTTATGAAAAACATATTTTCCAAAGTAGCACTTGCTACTGTAGTTGCCGGAGCCGGACTCTCGGTCAGCTCATGCTCAAACGAGCTTGACCTCACACCGGTAAACTGGTACGTGGACGGTACATTCTGGACGGAGAAATCACAGTATGAGGGCTTCATATATGCGATCTCCAATATGTTCCGATCCAACTATCCCACCCAGATTCTCTTCACTGCAGGAGATGTACGAGCCGGAGGACTCTATGTCGGTACGCTTGCCGACGGATCGGGATCGGACGCTGCCGACTATATCCAGAATCTGTATGATGCCAGTCACTGCCAGTTTTCGACTTTCGGTGGATGGTACGGGTTCATAGGCAACCTTAACGAACTCATCTACCGTGCCGAAGGATATTCGGAAGGCATTCTTGACGATAAGACACGCGATGGTCTTCTTGCAATGGCGTATGGTATGAGAGCTTTCTCGTACTTCCAGATGTATCGCATGTATGGCGGCCTGGTTTTGCGCCTGGAGCCTGACGTGATACTCGGTGACTATACGCCCACAAACCTTTATAAAGCACGCTCAACCGCTCAGGAAACCCTGAACCAGATCAAGAGCGATATCGATAAATCGCTATCTCTCTTCCAGAGCTCAGGTTATACTTTCCAGTCCGGAACAAAGGATTACTACTGGACAAAGGCTGCGACAGAAATGCTCGCCGGTCAGGTGTATCTGTGGAGCGGTAAGGTAACGACAGATGACCATGCTGCAAATCCGGCTGATGTTGCCGTGGCAAAAACTTACTTTGCCAACGTCCTCAACAACTACGGATTCGCGCTCCAAAAGGACTTCTACAGCATATGGACTGTTCCTCACAACAAGGAGTCGATCTTCAGCGTATGTTATTCATCGCTGACTGACAAGACCTTCTATGGACTTCAGACAAACTTTAACTGGGCCCGTACTACTGGTGCAGCAACTGGTTCTTACTGGTCGGTTATGGATGATAACACCTATGGCAAGCTTGACAACGGTCAGGCCAATCTGTGGGGTTACTGGCCGACAGACCCGAACAGTCCGTCGGGCAAGGTAGCAACGCGCTACAGCAATATGTGGCAGCACTTCAGCCTGGGCGTACACCGCTACATGTATAAGAACTCGCTTTTCTTCCAGTTTGATGCGAAGGACAGCCGTGGTGATGCATTCTATCCCGTATATGAGCGTACGGCACAACAGGAGGCGATGGGCATGAATCATCTGACGGATTTCAATCCGAATGATTACAAGATGATGGGTACCTTCGTGATAAAGTTCCGCTATTCCGAGGTAGAGAATTATCAGTACTGGCAGGCCCGCGTAGACATGCCTATCTACCGACTCCCGGACGCTATCCTCGGTCTGGCCGAGTGCGCAAACTATGAGGGTAACAATGCTGAGGTGGAGACATATATCAATATGCTCCGTCAGCGTGCCTATGGTAGTGACTGGAATGTAGCCGAGTATGGGTACAATGCCGGTTCGTTCAAGGATAACGAGGTTGCGATCCTTCAGGAGAGCGACAAGGAGTTCTATCTCGAAGGTCGTCGTTGGTGGAATCTGCGCCGTCTTACGACTGTTAAGGGTGGTTCGCAGACTGACCATCTTGTGTTCCAGCCTGAAGGCTGTATAGGTTGGGGTCTGCCCGTAGCATCGTCGCCCTGGATGATAGAGAACGACGGAACCGTCTGTGAGACCGCAACCCCTGTGCTCACTACAGCATGGGAGTACAAACTTCTTTGGCCTATTGACCAGACACTACTCAACTCTGATCCTGAGGTTAAACAGAACCCCGGCTATTGATTCCACTGAATCAATCCTGATATGACAGAGGCCCGACGCACCCGCGCCGGGCCTCTTCACATCCCTACTGACAGCCGCATGGGCACGGGTAGCCGCATACCCCCCCGCCGTCCGATCGGCCTGGCAAAAGCAACGTTTCTATCCGAAAAAGCCGGCCTGAATTTCAAATCAGGCCGGCTTTTTCGGATGCTTACTCTGCCCTCCGACAAGCATCAGAAATGAAAAGGTAGATAATTATTATCTCCCTCCATCCGTAAATGCAAAACTCGTTTTGACGATAATTATTTCAGAGGTATGTTGATAATATCGTCATCAGGCAATTGGGGTAAGAAAAAACGTTCAATTTCTGTACCTTTCACTTTCTCGCAGACAATTCCACGGAAGAACCCTAAAGTCTGAGTCCAGATATGTAATTTAAAATCCCTGAACTCCTCACCCTCGGGGTCAAGATCCTTCCATCCGTCGGCCATGAATAGCGCCACCCCGGCATACTTGAGGATTGTCTTATCATTTATAAGATATTCCAAAGTGAGCTGGAGAGACACGAACTTATCGTTCTTAGCCACTCTGTTCATTAATGGGGTCATTTTTACCGAGACCGGAGAACCTGCTTTAAAGGCATTGTTGTTGAAATTAAACAGCACCTCTTTATATGCTATCTGAGACAATTTCATGGCCATAATTTATGAGTTCTATTTTTATTGTTTAATCATTCTTTTCAAGGCGACCTTAAGTTTGACGCTATCATGACAAAACCGAGGATCAAAAGGCTGATTGTATGGGAATGTGGAATCAGATGAAGTGTGGACGCAGTCTTCCATGTTCACTTTCTTGTTTTTTATGAAGGCATATCTGAAAGGATGCGATGAGAAGATATCTCCAATAGCTTTCTTACTATCCATATACTCCATAATTTGATTGGGAGTGACAGCGATCGCGGCGTATTTAGCATCAGAAGCAGAAGGAACTGAGACACGGACAAACAGAAAGAGTCCATTCTCCTTCTTGTCATGATAAAGGTCGGCGTATGGCTTTCCGATATCCTGAATAGTGCCGACAAAGGTCATATTATCTTTCTGGTGTATCATTCTTTGCCTCAATGTCTGAATTGCTGTATGGACCACGTTCTTTATCATTATTTAGAAGCTCTCCCAATTCTATAGATGGATAAGTCTCAATTACATAATCATTGATAACCACTCCTTCATTCAGAAGAACGTTTTTATGTCCCTTCTTGTTGAATTTTCTTTCGATAAGTCCTACCTCCTCAGATAGTTTGAGTTTAACCATAAAAGGACCTCTTTTCTCATTCAGATAAGCCTCAGCGTTCTCTGAAGAATACTTGTCGGCAATGTAGTTAACTATATCTCTTATATCTTTGAGACATTTCTCCCTTGACTTAAATACCGATATTGCACGAGCTCCGACGAAATCCTTTTTCTCCTTTTCAGTAAGACATGCAACCTCCTCCTCTGTCAGGATAATGGCTTCTTCTTCAAATCCTTCCTCATTCTCGCGCTTTGACTGAGGAGTAGAGTCTTTCAAGCTCGGAGGGTCTGTAAGAGTGCTTCTGAATACAATATCATCCTCAGAAGTCTCAACGTAGATCGCATCTATCACTTCCATGAAAGGATGCAATTCTTCTCCATACTTCAATGTGAATTATTTCTCACTTTCATTACTCATAGAAAACAGATACGATAGTCTTGATATAGTTACAAATATACCACCATTTTCTATTAATTGATATTAACGATTCTTTATTTATTAAAAAATATTCTTTCTTTTTTATAGAAAATGTAAATTTATATAACTATAGGTTAATAAAGTTTAAAATCGGGGGGCGCTGTAACGGATCGACAATTCTGACCGTCATTATTAAAAAGGGTTATCCCGACCTAATCAATTTTAACCAACTATCTATGGTCATTATTTCTACATCAAATCCATTCCGGTATGCCTACCGGTTGATTACAGCACTGTTGCTGACCACTTTCATTCTGGCAGGTGGGACGGTGGCTGCCACCGCTCAGGAAAAAGACGAGGGCGGCAAACTGCGACTGTCGGGTCGCGTAGTCGAGTCGTTAGGACACAAGGATCTGCTTAACGCCAAAGTGATAGTCACCGATACGCTTGGCAATCTCGTGACCGACACCCTGATAGCCGACGGCGGCGGTGCATGGTATGGCGACGGCTCGGGCAAGATGTATCAGCGGGCATTTTTCAATCTGAATGTTCCCCGCAAGAAAGGCACCTACCTCTTCGAGGTGCTCATGGACGAATACAGTCCATACTACTACACCCTGAACATCGACAAGATAGGACGGCGCGAGTTCTCGCGATCATTACCCGAATTCGTGCTCACACGCGCTCCCCGCCGATTGGGCGAAGTGACTGTCGTGGCCTCCAAGGTGAAGTTCTACAACAGGGGCGACACGCTGGTGTTCAACGCCGACGCCTTCGAGCTGGCCGAGGGATCGATGCTCGACGCGCTTGTCAAGCAGCTACCAGGCGTGGAGCTCAAGGAGGGAGGACAGATATACGTCAACGGCGAGTATGTAGAGAGTCTGCTGCTCAACGGCAAGGATTTTTTCAAGGGCAACAACGAGCTGCTGCTCGACAACCTCGCTTCATACACCGTGAAAAATATCGAGGTCTACCGAAAAGAGACCGACTTCGACAAATGGGCCGGAACTAACGGCAAGAAGGATCTGGTGATGGACGTGAAGCTCAAGCATGAATACAACGTAGGCTGGATGATGAACTACGAGGCCGGATATGGTTCGGCCGACCGCTATATGGCCCGGGCGTTCATCAACCGCTTCACCAACAATTCACGCATCAGCCTGATAGGAAATATCAACAATCTGAACGACAATCGCAAGCCTGGCGAATCGACCACCTGGACGCCTGCCACCAACACCACCGGCACCATGAAGACCCAGTTGGGCGGCATCGACTACTTCGCTCAACATCAGCTTGAGAAGTGGAAAGTGAACGGCTCGGCGATGGTGCGCCATACCTCGCAGAACGACTGGCGATATGTCGACGCTCAGAACCTGCTGAACAACGGATCGAGCTACTACAACTATTCCTACTCAACCAACAAGATCCACAATCTTGAGCTGTCAACCAACCATTCAGCCCAGATAAAAAGCAAAGCCGTGTTCAACCGACTTTCGCTCTCGGGCAACTATAACAAGACTACCTCCGACGTTTCGAACATTGCCGCCTCATTCCGCGACGAGCAGGATAATCCCTCGCGCGAGTTTCTCGAAACCCTGTATGAAGGCAACCCCACGGCTCTTGACGACATCATCAACCGCAGCCGCACCGAGACGCGCAACTCCGGTCATTCGGCTAACGGATCGTTCAGCTACAGCGGCTCTGTGAAAATTCCGGGTACTCCGGACAATTTCAGCTATGGTGTGGGAACCTCGATGTCGGAGAGCAAACACGAGGTGTGGCGCGACTATCTGATCAACTATGGCACTGATCCGAAGCCGGCAGTAAGAGAAAATCAGTATTTCGACAACTCTCCCAACAAATCGGTATCCCTTGATGGTAATATCAGCTACCACTACAACCTCTCCTCCAATCAGAGCCTCTATGCCCGCTACACGCTGACGCATACTGATAGACATCAGGATTCCTACATGTATGCCCTTGACCGTCTGGGCGAGTCCGGAATAATCGGACAGCTGCCGGAAGGCTACCTCGCTTCGTTCGATGCTTCGCGCTCCTACCGCTCGCACACAGTCGAAAATATGCATGAAATAAATATCCGCTATGGTTATGACCGGCCGAATCTCTGGTTACGAATTGATCCGACAATCAGGATTCTCGACCGCAATTTCGACTACTTCCGTGCCGGGACTAATCATCACGTCGACCAGCACCATGCCCTTGTCTACATGGCCGACTACAGCACCCAGCTCTACCTACGTCTCGGCAAGACAAAAATCGGTGGTCGCGAGACAGACAAAAACACCCTGAATTTCCGCGTGGTCATTGAACCCACCATGCCCGACCCCGTAAAGATGATCGACGTGACCGATACCAACGATCCTCTGAATATCTGGGCCGGAAATCCCGATCTGAAATGCTCGTATAAATACACCGGCAAACTGGTCTGGCAATTCCGCGCACCCGTAGGCATCTACACTTTCAGCAACTATACCGAGGTAGAATACTCCAACACCTACAACGCACTGGTCAACGGCTACACCTTCCAGGAGTCGACCGGCGTGCGCTACAACCGCACCTACAACGTGCGCCAGGGCAACTACGTGGCCAAACTCCACGTTACTCCGAGACTGCAGTTCGGTTCTCGCGGCCAGTTCTCCGCCTACTATTTCGGTGGTGTCGACTATATCCATGCCGCCGATATGATAGCCGTGAACACGGAAGCCATCTCGCCGTCGAGCGTCTACACCTGGTGGCAGGTCCACTCGCTCAACTTCAACTGGCAGCTGGGCAAGCAGCAACTCGGTTTCCGCGGTGAGATCAACGGCCGCTATACCGGTTCCGACCAGAAAGACTTCGAGAGCATCAACGCCACCAATACCACCCTGGCCATGACCGGTCAGTTCAGACTGCCCAAGGGCTTCGGTATCTCGACCGACTTCACCGTCTACATGCGCCGCGGCTACGGCGAAGGTATAGATTCGACCGACCCGGTGTGGAACGCCCGTCTGACTTACACCCCGCCACGCAGCAAGTGGGTGCTGATGCTCGACGGTTTCGACATGCTCCATCAGCTCAAGAGCGTGAACTATGCCGTCAACCGTCAGGGCCGTGTGATCACCTATACCAACGTGTTGCCCCGCTACCTGATGTTCCACGTTCAGTATAAGCTCCACCTCCAGCCCAAGAAAAAGATCATCGACACCAGCTACAAATAACACCTCCCGAATAATTGCATACTTTCCGGCAGACCGTTCCCACTCGTGAGGGCGGTCTGCAATTATGATATCAGTCCCATGCCTGGAATGAAAGTTATTTTGAAAAGCATAGGATTAATGAGGCGAAATGCGTAACTTTGCAGATTGAAGCGGCATAGTGCCCGCTCAGTTACTTTTTTTCTGATAAAACCAACTCGATATAAAAGATCATGGCCAAGAAAGCTCTCTTAATGATTCTCGACGGGTGGGGCATAGGCAACCACTCGAAAGGTGACGTTATTTTCCAGACTCCCACACCCTACTGGGACTATCTGATGGCAACCTATCCCAACTCCCAGCTTCAGGCAAGCGGTGAGAACGTCGGTCTGCCCGACGGCCAGATGGGCAACTCCGAAGTAGGCCACCTGAATATCGGCGCCGGCCGCGTCGTTTATCAGGATCTGGTGAAGATCAACAAGGCTATCCGCGAGGGCAGCATCATGGAGAATCCCGAGATCAAGAGCGCTTTCAGCTACGCCAAGGAATCGGGCAAGGCAATCCACTTCATGGGCCTGACCAGCGACGGCGGCGTTCACTCCTCGCTCGACCATCTCTATGCCCTCTGCGACATCGCTGCGAAATATGGGCTGGAGAAGGTGTATATCCACTGCTTCATGGACGGCCGCGACACCGATCCCCACTCCGGCAAAGGCTTCATCGAGGAGCTGCAGGCCCACTGCAAGAAGAGCGCCGGCACGATCGCTTCGATCATCGGCCGCTATTATGCCATGGACCGCGACAAGCGCTGGGAGCGTGTCAAAGTGGCCTACGACCTGCTCGTGAAGGGTGAGGGCAAGCAGACCCTCGATCTAATTCAGGCTATGGACGAGAGCTACGCCGAAGACGTGACCGACGAATTTATCAAGCCTATCAACAATGCCGCCGTCGACGGCACCATCAAGGAGGGCGACGCCGTGATTTTCTTCAACTACCGCAACGACCGCGCCAAGGAGATCACAACCGTGCTCACCCAGAAGGATATGCCTGAAGAAGGTATGCACACCATACCGGGTCTGCAATACTACTGCATGACTCCCTACGACGCTTCGTTCACCGGCGTACACATTCTTTTCGACAAGGAGAACGTCAGCAACACTCTGGGCGAATATCTTTCGAAGCTCGACAAGAAGCAGCTCCACATCGCCGAGACCGAGAAGTATGCTCACGTGACATTCTTCTTCAACGGCGGCCGCGAAGCTCCCTACGAAGGCGAGGAGCGCATTCTGGTTGCATCACCCAAGGTTGCGACTTACGACCTTCAGCCCGAGATGAGCGCCTACGAGGTCAAAGACAAGCTCGTCGAGGCTATCCGCTCGGAGAAATACGACTTCATCGTGGTAAACTATGCCAACGGCGATATGGTGGGCCACACTGGCGTTTACGAGGCTATCGAGAAGGCAGTGAAGGCTGTCGACGAATGCGTGAAAGACACCGTCGAGGCTGCCAAGGAAGCCGGATATGAGGTGATAATCATTGCCGACCACGGCAACGCCGACAACGCTATCAATGCCGACGGATCGCCCAACACGGCCCACTCGCTCAACCCCGTGCCCTGTATCTACGTGACCGAGCGCAAGGATGCCCACGTTGGCCCCGGCAAGCTCGCCGACGTCGCTCCCACCATGCTCAAGATTATGGGCCTGGAGCAGCCCGCCGAGATGACAGGCCACGCCCTGATCGACTGATTTTCCGACTAACACTAACCCATTAAACGGGCGCGGCGAATGCCCTCATAAGGCGGTGCCGCGCCCGTTTTCCTATCTATGCCACGACGCAATCTTCTCTTTCTTCTGCCTGCGGCGCTGACCCTGTTCAGTGCCTGCAACAACTCGGTGTTTCTGTCGCCCGACGAGATTCCGGGCGATTTCCCGACGGTCACTATAGCACCGGGCGACTCGGTGTTCATAGCCGCGCCGCTTAAAGGCTGTGAGTGGATGACACTTAATGATTTCGGCCGCCTCTCCCGGCAGGATCCCGGCGCCCCTGCCACTGACGAGGACCCGACTTTCAGATCCATCGGGGGCAAGCCGCCCTATACCCTGAGGGCATGGCGCAGCGTGATGGCCGACGATACAGAGGCCAACGACCCGTCGCACGACTGGAATCTCGACATGACCGTGCGTGCCGACGGCAAAGGGGTATGGGTCAGGGTCGACCAGTCGCTGTCGCCCTACAGCGTCGAGGGGCAGGTGGAATTCAGCTATGGCCGCGACAGCTATTTCATTCCGCTGATCATAAAGGCTTTCCCCTGGCTCGAAGTGACCGCCGTCAGTTGCTCCGATCTCGTTTTCTCCGATTCGGGCGACGTGATCGACGAGACCGAGAGTATCTCCGTCAGAAATGCCGGGCCCGACTCGCTCAGAGTGATCCTCCAACCGTTCCGTCAGGCAAAGGGAAGCATAATCTTCGTTCCGGCCCCGTCGCAGCCCCGGCTTCCGCTGGCCGACCACTCGCCGGCACTGAGCCTCCCGGTGCCACGCGCCGACGGTTCGGGCGTGGAATGGATCGACGGCCTGGCGCCATACGTGGCAGGCACCCAGCCGTTACCCTCCAGCCTGCTGCCGACGACGGTTGCCACAGTAATGGTGCCACCAATGACCACACGCCGCTACACCGTATTCACATCATTCCACACCGTCGCCGCCACTTACGTGGCCACAGCCGTCACGCCCGAACTCGAGCAGCAGTTCAGCATACGCGGCAAGCTCGTCGTGAAACGTCCCACCGACTTTATCATTTCCCATGAAGACCTATAGGCTCATCCGGATTCTGGCCGGCCTTGCTCTGAGCGCAGCCATGCTCGCGCTCTCCGCCCCCTGCCGCGCCGCCGACGGCGACACCATCACGGAAAACCGCTTCCGTGGCTTTCTGAGCGCCGATCTCCGTCCGGCATGGATAATCCCCACCTCAGAGTGGTTCAGGGGCAACAACCCCCTTCAGAATCGCTTTGGCGGTGCCATGTCGGCCACCGTCAAGGGCGGCTTCTCGTTCGGGCCGCGCTCCGAGGCCCGCAGGCTGTATGGCGACACCTATCAGGGCCTGGCCCTGAGCTACACCGACCTCTTCGGCCACAATCTGCTCGGGCGTCCGGTATCGCTGTTCGTCTATCAGGGCTTCCCGATAGCCCCGCTGTCGCGGCGCCTGTCGCTTTTCGCCGAGTGGGAATTCGGCGCCTCCTTCGGCTGGAAAACGCAGCAGTGGAGCATGGAGATGCCCGGTGTCAACGGCTCGCCGGTGACGGCTCGCCTCGGCTTGAATCTTGTCCTGCGCTATGCTCTTTCGCGCTCGCTCGACCTGGTGACCGCTATCGACCTCACTCATTTCAGCAACGGCAACACACGCGTGCCGAACGCCGGCACCAATCTGGCGGGATTGCGCCTCGGTGTGACCTACTATCCCGGCATGCGGCCTGCATACGATCAGGCCACCCCATTCCGCCACGAAGTGCCCGCTCCGGCATGGTCGTGGGATCTGCTGCTGTATGGAGCCGCCCACAAGCGCTTTTTCCGCGACAGCGACGATCAGCCGATACCCCTGCCGGGATGTTTCGCGGTAGCCGGAGCGACTTTCGGCCCTATGCGCGACCTGCGCGGAGGTGTGCTCCGCATCGGCGGCACATTCGACCTGCAGTGGGATGAGGGCGCCGACATCGAGCGCTATCTGATCCGCGACCTGCCCGGACCTCACCCCTACTATCTCCGTCCGCCCGTGTCGCGGCAGATTTCGGCGGGAGTGAGCGCCCGAGGCGAGATTGTGCTGCCTTATTTCGCCATAAACGTGGGTATAGGCCGCAACATCTGGTCGGCGGCGCCCGATCAGCGCGTGTTTTATCAGACCCTTGCGCTGAAAACCATGATCACGCCGCGGGCTTACCTCAACGTGGGCTACAGTCTGCGCAACTTCGCCCATCCGCGCACCCTCATGATAGGCCTGGGCTGGAGATTCGGCAACACCTCGCCGGCGCCTACACTCTCACACCTCTGACCATTCACACCTGGGTGCCGCTATTTCCGGCGGCCTCGTCAGTGCTGCTCTGGGCCGTAGCGGGTGCATCGTTGCCGCTGTTGAAGAGCTTGTCGAGATATTTCTCGCGGAAGCGTTCAAGCAACTCCCAGAAGTTGGGAACAAACAGGGTGCCTACGATAGCATTCACAAACATACCGAACACTACTGCCGTGCCGAGCGATATGCGGCTCGCGGCTCCGGCGCCTGTGGCAAACAGCATCGGCATCACACCGAACACAAAGGCGAGTGCTGTCATCATGATCGGACGGAAACGTATGCGGCCCGCCATTTCGGCCGATTTGCGGATATCCATGCCCGACTTGCGGAAATCGCGGGCATACTCTACAATCAGGATCGCATTCTTGGCCGACAGACCGAGCAGCAGGATAATACCTATCTGAGTGTAGATATTGATGCTCTGGCCCATGAACAGACATCCTATCACGGTGCCCAGTATCGCGGTCGGCATCGAGATCACCACCGCCACGGGGTCGGTCAGACTTTCATACTGTGCGGCGAGCACAAGCAGCGTAACTATCACGGCGAATATCATTACTATCGACACCGTTGTGCCTCCCTCGCTCTCCTGATATGCCTCGCCGGTCCAGGCATAGCTGTAGGTGTTGCCCACGGCCTCCTTTACGATCTCTTCCATGGCCTTTATGCCCTCCGACGAGCTTACGCCGTCGGCAGTCGAGGCTGTCAGCGCAGCCGTCTGATACATATTGTAGCGGTCTACCGAAGCACTTCCGAGTGTCTCGACAGGACGCGTGAACGACGACAGCGGCACCATCTCGCCCTTCGAGTTTCTCACGCTCAGTTTCATCACGTCGTCAATCATCTGGCGCGAGTGTGAATCGGCCGTCAGTATCACCTGATACACACGTCCGAACTCGTTGAAGTCGTTGACGTAAGTACTGCTCATATAGCCGCTCAGAGTGCTGTAGAGGTCGGCAAGGGTTATGCCATACATCTTCACCTTGTCGCGGTCGATCTCAAGACTGTATTGCGGCACTCCGCCCTCATACATCGACGTGATCGACTTGATGCGCTTATCTTTGGCTGCTACCTCCTGAATGTTTTTCAGTGCGTCGGCCATCTCCATCGGCCCATGGTTGTTGATATCGAGCAGCTGCATCTCCAGACCAGACGACTCGCCCAGGCCCGGAATGGCAGGCGGATTCAGAGCGAACACTACCGCTTCCTGAATATCGGCGCAGAGACGGTTCAGGCTGTCGATCACGGCATCTACACGCAGCGACTTTGCCTTTCGGTCTTTCCACGGTTCGAGCATCACGAACAGCGAACCCTTGTTGCTGCCCGAGCCTCCGCCCATACCGCCGGTGCCCGCCATGCTGATTACGTCTCTCACACCGGGTATCGTGAGCGTTCTGCTGGTGATCTGCTTCATCACCGAGTCAGTGCGGTCGAGCGAGGCGCCCGTGGGAAGCTGCACCGATCCCATGAAGTAGCCCAGGTCTTCCTGAGGAATATAGCTGGTCGGCATCTTGATGAAGCCCCAGAATGCCACGAAGCATATTGCGAAATAAACACCTATGGCCACCGCCGGTCTCTGGAGAAACTTGCCTACAATCTTCATATAAGCCTCGGTTGTGGCTCCGAAACCTTTGTCAAACCAGCGATAAAGGAAAAACTTGGTGGGTTTATTCTTTCGCAGGAACAGTGCGCACAGCGCCGGGGTGAGGGTCAGTGCGTTGATACCCGAGAAAGCTGTCGAGACAGCAATGGTCAGCGCAAACTGTTTGTAGAGCTGGCCGGTGATACCCGCGACGAATGCCGTGGGGATGAACACCGACAAGAGCACCAGCACCTCGCCGACAACAGGCCCCTGAAGCTCCATCATGGCCTTTTCGGCAGCCTTACGCGGCGACAGAAGTCCCTTGTCGACTATTCGCGAACAGTCTTCCACCACCACTATCGCATCGTCGACCACAATCGCTATCGCAAGCACCAGGCCGAACAGCGTCAGTGTATTTATGGTGAAGCCCATCACCTTCATCACCGCAAAGGTGGCTATGAGCGATACCGGTATGGTGATCATAGGGATGATGACGGCGCGCCAGCTCTGCAGGAACAGCAGTATCACGACCATTACGATCAGGGTGGTCTCGACAAACGTGACAAGCACCTCGTCGATCGAGGCCGTGACAAACTCGGTAGTGTTCATCACTATCCTGTAGGTCACGCCTTCCGGGAAATATTCCGACAGTTCCTCCAGCTTTGCCTTGGCCAGGTTGGCGACATCGAGTGCGTTGGCACCCGGTAGCTGCGTTATGCCGAGCAGTCCGGCGTCCTTGCCGTTCACATGGCTCACGGTGCTGTATGTGGCGCTTCCGAGGTCGATGCGTGCCACATCTTTCAGGCGCAGCATCTGGCCGTCATCGCTGGTGCGCAGCACGATGTTGCCGAATTCTTCAGGAGTGGTTAGGCGTCCTTTCGTTGTCAGAGTGAATTCAAACGGATTGTCGCCCGACTGAGGCGCCGTGCCCACGCTTCCTGCCGACACCTGCATGTTCTGGCTCTGGATCATCGAGCTGATATCTGACGGCGTGAGTCCGCGCACTCTCATCTTCTCCGGATCGAGCCACACGCGCATGCTGTATTCACCGGCTCCGAAAGCGCCTACGCTTCCCACGCCGTCAAGGCGCGCAAGTTCGTCAACGATATTGAGCTGTGCGTAGTTGGTCAGATAAAGGGCATCATACATGTTCTCATAACCCTTTTCCGGCTCGATAGCCACAAACATGATCATGTTGGTGGAGCGGGTCATCACCTGAACACCCTGCTGTTTCACCGCCGTAGGCAGTGTTGCCTCGGCGAGCGACAGGCGGTTCTGAACCTTTACGGCGGCCATATCGACATCCGTTCCTATCTCAAAGGTGATAGTGAGGCTGTAGCTGCCGTCAGATCCGCACGACGAGCTCATATACATCATGTTTTCAAGACCGTTCACCTGTTCCTCGATGGGAGCGGCTATGGTCGAGGCCACAGTCTCGGCATCGGCGCCGGGATAGCTGGCCGAAACCTGGACTGTTGGGGGTGTGATATCCGGAAACTGGGCTACGGGCAGAGTCTCTATCGTCAGGACACCCACCAGAATCATCATTATGGCTATTACGATCGCAAATATTGGGCGATCTATGAAAAAACGGCTGAACATATCGGAGCGTTGGTTGAAATGATGACGTCTTCTGGTTATTTGCTCTGGGGTGTGGCGGGATGCGGTTCGATCGGTTTGAAGGTACTGTCGCCATCGGTCTTCTTCACATGATCCTTAGCCGGCGGGAGCGGTTGCTCCATGCGGGGCTTCACTATCATGTCTGGACGAACCTTGAGCATGGCCTTGGTCACATAGCGAACTCCCGGCTCTACTCCCGAAGTGATCACACGCAGGGTGTCGTCGACCACATCGCCCACCTTGACCGGTGTGTAGACTATCTTGTTGGAGTCGTTCAGCGTATATAGATACTTGCCCAGCTGGTCGGTCGATATAGCGGCGTCTTTCACAACTATTGCAGCCGAATCCACATCGTAGGGAAGCGAAACGTTCACATACATTCCCTCGCGCAGCTCCTCATAGGGATTGTCGATCATGGCGCGAAGTTCGAGTGTGCCCGTCGACACATCTACGTCGGGCGACATGTAGATCAGTTTGGCCGTATATTCGTGGGGTAGCTTTTCGCTGAAGCTCACCGGCATACGCGAAAAATCAACCAGTTGCTGGGCGCTCTTGTCGCGCAACATGTTTATATATGCCATATCGTCGATATAAAAATCGGCCCTCACCTGAATATCGTCGTAGATGGTGGCCAGAGTGACAGGCGCTCCCGCTCCGTTCACATAGTTGCCGCTTCCCATGACCGAAGCGTTCACGTGGCCGCGGAAAGGAGCTCTTACGGTGCAGTAGCTCAGATTAGTTCTGGCGGTGCGCAGGGTGGCGGCAGCCTCGTTTACCTGCTGTCGGCTCTGCTCCATGTTGCTCCGTGCCTCCTCCATTTCCATTTTCGACACGGCGTCGGCCTCGGCGGCTTTCATTATGGCCTGATAGCGGCTCGTGTTATATTCCAGAGCTGCCTTGGCCGTGGCGAGCGATGCCGCTGCCTGGTTCACGGCGTCGGCATACTGCGTATCTTCGATCGTAAACAGCACCTGACCTTTCTCCACCAGACGGCCGTTCTCATAGCCCTGGCCCGTCAGATAACCGTTTACTCGGGCCACCAGATCAACAGTCTGAACCGCATGAAGCGAGCCTGGATAAGTGTGATACAGCACTACTGGCCGCTGTTCTACGGCTGCCACGTCGATCACCGGTGCACTCTCGGCCTCGGCGGCATGCTTGTCTTTTTGTGAACATCCGGAAATTACGCTTCCGGTTAATGCGAGGGCGCCGGCGGCCATTACGGCGGCGCGGATATTTCTGGGCTTCATATTGGGGAGCATTTGGGGGAATTACTGTTTTGTGTGGGGTTACTCTATATCGACGCCTCCACCCTGAGCCTTATACAGCTCTATGATTGAGGTGAGGCGCTGGGCTCTTGCCTGGATCAGGTTGTTGGCATACTGCAGGAAGCTTATCTGGGCGTCGGCTACCGGGGTGAAATTCGTCAGTCCTGAGCGGTATTGCTCAACGGCGTCGCCCATGAAGGTTGCAGCCGAATTTACCACCTCGCGCAGATCGTCTACGAGTTGCGTGGCGTTGATATATGTGGCCAGGGCGTTTTCTACATCGGTCACTGCCGCGAGAACGGTCTGTTCATACTGTGTCGAGGCTATGTTCATCTGCTCGCGGGCAGTGGCTACGGCTGCGCGTCGGCCGAAGCCGTCAAACAGTGTCCAGCTCAGTGTCGGTGCCACGCTATATGTCATGCTGTGGCCCTTGAAAAGCTCGTCGGCATCATGAGCCGCAAATCCTACGGAGCCTTCTATGCTCAGCCGTGGCAGAAACTCCTTCTTGCTCACTCCCAGGGCTGCAGCCTGTTCGGCCAGTGTGCGCTCTGCTTCGATTATGTCAGGGCGGCGGCGCAACAGTTCGGCGGGAACCACCGTCCGTATCTCGCCGTTGTAGGCCGGTAGCGGACCCGTCGGATTCAGAAAATTCGCCGCCTCGGCGGGATACATTCCGAGCAGGGTGGCAATGGTGTTGATTTCGCCTGTTATTCCGTTGAGTATCGTCGGCAGCTGTGCCTTGGTCGAGCCATACACGGTGGCTGCTTGTGCTTCGTCGAGTTCCGAGACGAGGCCGGCCTCATGGCGCGCTTTCACTATATTGAGCACTCTTTCCTGCTTGGCAAGGTGTTCGCGGGTCAGGGCGAGTTCGGCCTGATACATGCGCAGACGTATATAGGCGCTGGCTATATCACCGCACACCGTCACCATCGTGGCGGCATAGTCGGCGCGGCTCACTCCTACACCGGCTTTTGCCTGCTTCACCTTCGCTGTCACGCGGCCGAACACGTCAATTTCCCATGAAGCGCTGGCTCCAGCAGTCATATACGACGATGTTGTTGCTGGCCCAACGTTGCGGGTCATGGCTCCCGAAGTGCGCTGTGTGTTCCATCCTGCCGAGAGATTCAGTGTCGGATAATAACCCGCTCTGGCCGTTTCCACTCCGCGCCGTGCTATCTCTACGCGTCGCAGTGCTATCGACAGGTCGTGGTTACGCTCCACGGCTATGCCTATCAGCGAGTCGAGCAGCTGGTCGCCGAAGCCTTTCCACCAGTCGTCTTCTGGCGGAAGATTCTGCACCTTTTCAGGCACATACATCCAGCGTCCGGGTATTGTGGATGCCGTTTCGGATATTGTCTCCGGGGTCTGTGCCTGCATGCCCGACATAAGGCACGAATAGAGCAGTGCGATGATAACCACTGCCCGACGGCGGCAAAGCGTCGAAACTGTTAACACTTTCATAGTGTGGAATTTGGATGGAATATAGTTGAAACCGTGCGCTAATTCTCGTTGGGCGCGTTTATATTTATATGTTTCAACATATCAGGGGTTTGAAATGTTCCGTGGCCGTCAGCCATATTTTTAATTTATTTTGCATTCAGCCTGCTCTCTGATTCTCCGCCGTCTGTCTGAGGTTTTTTTTGTAACTTTGTCGGCTGGTCTGTCATCAGGCCTTCACCAATCATTCAATCGATCATATTACTCATGGATATCAAGCGATTACTTGTCGCCACACTCTTTTGCACATGTCTCGGCGCCGCTTCTGCTGCCGACGAACCCGACGTCAACTATTTACCCAATATCCACGGCACTGTTCGTGCCCGCTGGGAGATGACCACCGACGATGGTGAGAGTCGCTTTGAGGTGCGCAACGCCCGCCTGCAGATCGACGGTAAGATAGCTTCATGGATTGACTATTTCTTCAATTCCGATCTCTGCGATCAGGGCAAGATGAAAGTGCTCGACTACTGGGGCCGTATCACTCCCGCCCGGGGTTTCACCCTGCGCGCAGGGCAGTTCCGTATGCCCTTTGGTGTTGATCCGTTCCGGGCGCCCGACAAATATTTCTTCTCCAATCGCTCCTATATCGGCAAACAGGTATGCAACATCCGCGGCGTCGGTGCCGAGATAGGCTATACTCTGCCCACCACTCCGCTCACTGTGAAAGTCGCCGCGTTCAATCCCGGCGGAATAGCCGACCATGCCCAGTGGCACAGCTCCATGGCCTATGCCGGCAAGCTCACATATCGCGTCGGCAACGTAACCCTCGCCACCGGTGTCCAGAGTCTGTTGCCCCAGGCCGTACGAATTAACCTGCTCGATGGTGCGGCCACGTGGACTTGCGGCCGTTGGACGGTTGAAGGCGAGTACATGAACAAACACTACACCCACAGCGCTCATAAGACCTGTCACGCCTACAACTTCTTCACAGCATATACAGCTCCGTTGCGTGACTGTCGCTTCAACCAATGGTCCCTTGAAGGACGCTTCGATGGAATGACCGACCATAGTGCCGGTACATCGGGCAACGGCAGCTTGCTCACGACCGACGATCCCGCCCGCAACCGCGTCACCCTCGGAGGCACCCTGAGCTACATCGCCGGACAGCGCCACCTCGACCTGCGCCTCGACTACGAGCACATCTTCTTCCGCCACGACTACAAGGAGGCTAACCAGGGCTCCCGCCTCGTCGCCGAACTCATCCTCCACTTCTGAACGCTGACACCCGACAACGTGTTAGCACCTTCCTGAGATTAGCGTTATTCGGGTGTTTAGTATCTCGCATGTCAATGATCTTTTGTTGAGTCGCGACAAAATTACAACCGGTCGCTACCCATTCACTGCGCACCTGCCCCTAACGTCGCAACGACGCGCTCATCGCTACACTGCAACGGCACTGCGAATCTACAGGGTAATCTGCTGTAAGATTCACAGTGCCGCAATATTTCGTTCGGTGTTGCTTGCTGTTATTGTCCGCGGGGCGCTGGCTTGGTGATCGGGCGTGGGCGGAACGTAATCGGTATGGAATACGACCGTGGCTGCCTGTCGCGTGCCGGACGCCATCTGGGAGATCTCTTTACGGCCTCGAGAGCGGCCTCGTCGACATCCTTCCGCACGCTTTTGGTCACTTTGGCATCGGTCAGATTGCCTTCGCTGTCGATCGTGAATGTGATCTGCACGGTACCCGTGACCGAATCGTTGGCAGCACTTTCTGGAAATTCGGTGTTGCGAGTTACGAACATCATGAAAGCATCATCGGGAAAACTCGGCTCACCCGCTTTTGCATAAAGTTCCACCGGTTCGGGCTGACTGGTGCTGTCGGCTGTCTCCTCCTGCGCCTTGACGGCTGTGTTGGGGTCAAGTTCGGTCTGGAGTGCGGCACTGTCTTCGGCCATGAGACTGGCATCGGGTGCCGCATCTGTTGAGGCCTGGCGGGCGCAACCCACGGCTGTGGCAAGCAGCAGAATTGGAAGGATGAGGGCATATATCCACCGGCCTCGCGATGTGGTTGAGATGCGGTTTATCATTATGATTCTGCGCTTTATGGATGATACATTGAAACTTGCGCACAGAGGGGCGCGCTCAGCCCGGACGCTTAAGTCGAGCAGACTTAGCTGATAAGCGCGTAGATTCCCGCTATCTATGGCCGCGTCGTCGGCCAGAAACTCAAGATTGTCGGTCGCCTCGCGGCGTAGCAGCCATGCGGCCGGGTTGATCCAAAGCAGATCGGTCATCAGCTCTGTCAGAAGTATATCGGCTGAATGGTGCTGATTTATGTGGGCCGCCTCATGGTTGAGCATATATTCGGTAAGCTCCACGTTCTCACCGGTATAAATCTTTCCGAAGAATGAGAACGGACCGGCTGATGAATCGGGTATTAGCTTGAGGATAAATCCGTTGCGTTGGTCGATACGGCATCGTCGGTCGAGTATCATTACTGACATTACCCGCAGAGCGGTGCGCATTAGCAACACCGCCGTCACCGCCAGATAGATCATGAGAAGGATCGACGCATAATCTGCAGCCGGCTCCCTGACGGCCCCGGCGCTGATCTCTACGGTAGGGAGTATCATGACGGGAACTGTCGGAGCAGTCAGCACTGCTGTGGTTTGCGGGGCCGGAATCAGGGCCAGGAGCGGCAGAAGAAGTGCCACCGATATGCCGCCGTTGATTATCATGCGTTTGCGGCCGAATCGCGTGTCGCGGGCGAGCAGCACACGGCAGAACAGCCACACCGCGGCTATGATCAGGTTGGCTTTCAGTAGGTAGAGCCATACCGTCGGTGTCATTTCTCTTTCTCCTTCCCTTGCTCTATGAGGTCGATTATCTCCTTGAGATCGTCTGTGCTCAGCTTCTTTTCCTTGGCGAAGAAGCTCACCAGCTCTTTGTAGGAATTGCGGAAATAGCCGCTGACGAAATCGCTCATGAACGATCGTTTGTAGTCGGTCTGCCTGATAGCTGGAGTATAGAGGTATGTGTTGCCTACCTTACGGGCCTTCACATATCCCTTGCGCTCAAGATTTTTGGCCACGGAGGCGACGGTGGTATAGGGCGGTGGAGTGGTAGTCATGAGTTCCATAGCTTCCTTCAATGTGCACGATTCAAGCTGCCAGATACACAGCATCAGTTCCTCTTCCTGTGGAGTCAGTCTTTTCATAATGTTGTTTTACGATTGCGATGCGAATTTACGAAATAGCCGTAATTGCGCAATGCTTTTTTTGATTATTTGTCAGAAAAGAATTGAATAGTCTTGTCTTATCGGTGTGACGCAGTGGTTTGCGGCTTCATATCAAACCTGTATCCGCACGAAAGCATGATATATCGCGGCAAGGTGTTCTGCCATGTTTCCTGACGGCCCTGGGCGTTGATTGTATAGCGGATGCGGTCAACCGAACCGAGAATATCGGCGGCCGTGAGTTTGAGTGTCATGGCGCCCTTTAGCAGACTTTTGGTGAGTGTGGCATTCCAGATCCATTCGTTAGTGTCCATCGACCTGTTGTCGAATCCGCGTTTCATGGTGCAGTTCAGGCGTGTTATGAATTCGAAAGATGCCGGCAGTTTCACGAAAGCGCTTACAAACGGCGTGTAACTGTAATATGCGTGCGACGATGTCTGGTTATCTGCACTTTGCATGAGTGCTGTCATGCTGAATCCTGCCGTGACCGAGGTGCCGCTGCTGAGCTTATATTCTGCCGTGGCCGATGGCCCGATTGATAGAGTGAGCACCGAACTGCGCTCGGGATCGGTGTGGCGCGTCAGATAGTCTACCGAGTTGGTTAGCCCTGTCATGAGATTTGTCGAAAACGATATCTGTCTTTGTTTTCCCGCCGTTCCCGTGAAGCCGATATTGTGGTTCAGGTTCCAGTTGCCCGAAATGTTGGTTGGGATATTGGTGGTCACTCCTGTCTGATAATCATATCTGCGCGCATTTGCAATGGAGTTGCGTGTCACGCTCCAATTGAGCGAGCTGTTTATCGAGCGGTGGTTTAGCGCACGGCTGTATCGTGAGAAGAGCAGGTTCAGCGAGTGTGTGGTGCTGTTGCTTAGTGCGGATCCGGCGCCTGTATACACCTCCATCGGATTACTGCTGGCTCTGTCGGTCAGGTAGTAATTCAGATCGGGTGCCGAATTTTGCAATGCGTACATCATCACTACCGACATACTGCGCTTTTTGTTCGACGACTGGAAACTTACGGTGATTCTCGGGGTGATGAAATTGTTGTCGCGCGACAGTAACTGACGTGCCACGTCCGGCTTGTCGTAGTCAAGACGGTTATGCTGGTGTGAATATTCCAGATGAGCCATCACTGCGAATGCCGGGTTCAGAGCCGAATCGGCTGGCGCGGTGGGTTCGTGTTGATACATTATCATGCCCGACAGCGATGCGGCATTTTTCATCGTCGACGAGTAGAAGCTGTTGGCCAGGTCGGCCACGGCATATTCCGGACAGGTGATTGAAGGGGCAAGCACTGTTTCGGGAAGTGGATCGCTGACATACAGTTCCGTGTCGCCGTGGTTCGATGAGTAGCTGAAGTTTATATTACCGTTGAAACTTAGAGTGTTGGTATATTTCTCGCCGTAGTTGCGGTTGCTCTGATAGTAGGTCGTCGTGAGGCCCATGGTCCTGCGTCTTGACGTCACGGGCGAGAACCGGTCTGATCTTTCCGGACTTGCAGCCGATGTGTTGGCCTCGCCGAACTGTTGGTCATAGATCGTGCGTGTTTTCGAGTCGCTGTTGGTCAGCGAGGCCGATGTGTAGAGGCTCATGCGTCCTTTCCAGTTTTTGGGACTGACGGTGGCGTTGGCCGAGACCGTTGCGTTGAGATTGTCCGGCTGCATTGCCGATAGTTTCCGCAGACTTGTGAGCAGTTGCCTGGTGTATCGGCTGGATGGCGAAAGAATGCCTGATGAGAAGACTGAGTCAAGAGCCTGTCCGCGGTATAGGTCCGACACCGGAGCATCGAATGTGGCCGTCAGCGATTGCATCACAGTACGGTTGCGCGACCAGTCGACCGATGGCGAGAGATGCAGGAAGAAATTGTCGGCCGACAGGCGTAATGTGTGGTTGCTCGCTACGCGGTTGGTGCGCGATAGGCTCTGCGTCCGGTTGCGGTTATAGAGATCGCCCGACGGATAGAAGGAAGTCGACGATTGTATCGTCGTATTGTCGTTGTTTTCATGGGTCACCGTGACATTTCCGTTGAGCTTCACTTTCTTTCCGCCATCAAGGCTGTAGTCCATACCGCCTGTCCTGAAGCTCGTCAGTCCCGGCTGTTCCCAGCCTCCGCTCCATTCGCCCGACGTATCGGCCCCGGCGTTGCTGCCGATATTGTTGGCGTTGACAAACGCTGCTATCCTGAGATTGTCGGTATAGCCCATCATGAACACACGCCCCTGATAGCGCGAATTGCTTCCGTATCCGGCTTCGGCATTGGCCATCCGTCCGACGTTGTATTCTTTCTTGAGCTCCACATCCAGCACCAGATTAAGGTTTGCCTCGTCGGTGTCGAGTTTGGCTTTGGCGTGGGTAAGATAGTCATCGTCTTCAGTCTTGTCGTATATCTTCAGATCCTTCACCGTGTACGACGGCAGATTGCGCAGCGCAACTTTAGGGTCGCCCTTGAAGAAGTCTTTGCCGTTGACGAGCAGTTCGTTTATCTTGTGTCCATTGTAGGTAATCACGCCGTCGGTCGACAGAGTTGCGCCCGGAAGTTGCCTCACGAGCTCCTCAAGCATCGATCCTTCTGCCAGACGGAATGCACCGGCATCAAACACCACCGTGTCACCTTTCATCACCATCTTGACCCGTGTGGCGGTCACCGTCACCTCATCGAGTTCGTGGAAACGCTCCTCAGTCATCTTCAGTGTGCTCAGATATATCAGGTTATGGCTACGGGATGTGGCCTTCACCTCTTTCACGAGCGGCTCGAATCCCTCTTTGTCGAGTATGAGTTGGTATTCTGTGCCGATTGCTGCATCAAACATTATTCTGAGCTCACTTCCCGTGATTATCTTTCCGTCGATATTGTCGGTTAAGATCTTGAATGGGACATTGACCGAGTCGCTGAGCGCCAGCCTTACGCTCACCGAGTCGAGAGGCTGATAATCTTCGTCGTAGATATATCCCCTGACCATAACCTTATGTTCCGGAGTCACCGCATAGGAGGCGAGCGACGTCAGCAGAAGCCCGACAATCAGTAGAGCGAGGTCTATCGTTCGCATCAGCATAATTATTTCCGTGGTGACAGGATCCGTTCTCCCAGAAAGCGGGCGAGTTCCATCTTTATCTGATTGAGTTCCTGCATACTTTTCATAGCGGATATGATCTCGTCGGGATTATTGCGCTGTTGTGCCGACATCATCTCCTTGCGGCACTGGTGAAGGCGCAGTTCTACTGTGGCATACTTCAGTTCGGCCACAGCGCGCGGAACAAGCACCGCCAGTCTTTCGCGCTCGGTCTCGACATGGGCGAACTTGGTGTGGATCTTGCTCAGCTGATGCCGCTCGGTCGCCAGTTCCGTTGCAATTCGGCGTGTCACGTCGTCCGGATCGCTTTCCAGCGCGCGCTCTATGTAGTTGCAGGCATACTCGTCGATTGCCGCATCCGATTCTGCCGCTATCCGTTCGTCAAGCGCGCGCTCGGCCCGTTCTATTGCGGCCATATCCTGTGCCGTTTCCCTGATGTGGGCTATCCCTTCTGACATAGCTCTGTTGTCGGCCTCGGCCTGCTTCTGCCTCCGCTCGGCCAGATCCTGCTCCCAGCTTTCCTGCAGCAGTGTCATCGCTGCCTCATATACCCTCGCAAGCGCAGTATTGGTGAGTGTTATCTCGTCGTCCGCAAGCATGGCATCGATATAGTCGAGCACGCGTATGCTCTGCTGACCTCCCTGCCCGTCGTCTACCTCCGCAAGTTGTGCCGCGCCATATTTCACCACATACCTCATCAGCTCCCGTTCGGCAGGAAGCAGATAGGTGCGCTCTTCGCGTTGGGCCTCCGTCAGGTTTCCCGGGCCTTGCGGGGCCCGGGTGTCCGCTGAACTCTGCTGAACTGCTTGCGCGGTTCCGGCTTGGCCCGTCGGCGTCTCGGTGAGTGATTCCGCTCCGCGGCGGCGTGCCTCGGTCTCGGCGTTGCGGTGTGCGCGTTCGGCCCGTTCGCGGGCAACCTGGAGCGTGAGCACATTCTCGTCGATCTCGAGCATACGGCTGCATTCTCCCGTATACACCGTGCGTGTGATGTCGTCGGGTATCAGGGCTATCGTCTTCACGATCTCCGCTATCACCTTCGACCTCTTTATCGGGTCGCCCTGGGCATCTTTCAGCAGAATGGTGGTCATGAAGCGGATAAAGTCGGTCTCGTTCTCCGCGAAATATTTCTCTACCTCGCTCGAACTGTGGTGCTGAGCGAAACTGTCGGGGTCTTCGCCGTCCGGAAGCAGTAGCACTGATATGTTCAGCCCCTCGGCCAGAAGCATTCCTATGCCTCTGAGCGATGCCTTTATGCCGGCGGGGTCGGAATCATACACCAGCGTCACATTTTCAGTGAATCTGTGAATCAGTCTTATCTGCCCCTCGGTGAGCGATGTGCCCGACGAAGCCACTACATTCTCCACCCCGCTCTGATGAAGCGATATCACGTCCATATAGCCTTCAACCAGCAGACACTTGTCCTTGGCCGTTATTGCCCGCTTGGCCTGATATAGGCCGTAAAGCTCGCGGCTCTTGCTGTAGACCACGCTCTCGGGCGAATTCACGTATTTCGCGATATCTTTGTCCTTGCGCAGGGTGCGTCCGCCGAACGCCACTACTTTGCCCGACACCGAAAACACCGGATAGATGACACGTGCGCGGAATCGGTCGCGCAGTTCTCCGTGGTCGCGCTCCACACTCAGTCCTGCCTTCACAAGATACTCCTTGCTGTAGCCCTTGGCTATGGCTTCGCGCGACAGCGCGTTTCTCTCCTCCGGCGAATATCCCAGTTTGAAACGCTCTATCATCGCATCGTTGATTCCTCGCTCGCGAAAGTAGGCCACGCCTACGTTTCGTCCCTCGGAGGTGTCGGTCAGGGTGTGTCTGAAGAATTCCAGCGCAAATTCGTTTATTGCCATCAGGCTCTCGCGCTCGCCCTCTGCTTTGCGCTCTTCATCGGTCATCTCGCGCTCCTTCACTTCGATGCCGTATTTCTTGGCCAGATATAGCAGCGCCTCGTAATACGACATCTGCTCGTGGAGCATTATGAAGTTGACAGGACTGCCTCCCTGACCGCAGCTGAAGCATTTGCAGATGTTCTTGGCTTTGCTGACCGAAAACGACGGTGTGCGCTCGTTGTGAAACGGGCACAGGCCTATGTAGCCGGTTCCGCGCCGTTTCAGGCTCACGAAGTCGCTGACTACCTCGACTATGTCGGCGGTGTCGAGGATTCTCTGTACGGTTTGAGGGTCGATTCTTCTCATTTCGCTACAAAGATATAAAAAAAACAAAGGAGAGCCTCTCGACCATCCTTTGTCGGTTACACATAGTACTTAACGTCAGTGGATTGTTTATCAAAAAAAAGTCTAACCTTATTACACTTGTGTTCTGGCTTCTTGAAAGCAATCCCGGATTCTTCGACACGGAATCCGTAGTCTGCGATTATGATATGTTTATCGATGCAAAGTTAGCACCTTCCTTACTAATTTACAACTCTCTCGTTCAACGTACTTCCGCTTGGCTGAGCAGGTTGCTACGAGTTGTCCGCATTTGTTTACCCCTGACTGATCTTTATAGCCGTTTTTATGTAAAAATGGGTTAAAGGATAAGATAATTGTTAACAATTAAAAAATGTTAAATAATTGTGGCGCTGATCCTTGCCTGGCTGCTGAGGCAGATTTGCTGAAACAAATTGTGCGGTGGGTTTCGGATTATGCGGTTTTATCATTAAATTTGTCAATATTTTTTGACCGTTTTTGGTTTTATTCTGACCTATGGGAGACTTCTTCAGACTTCTCAGGCGCTTTGTGCCGCCTTACAGGAAATATCTTGCGCTCAACATCCTCTTCAATATCCTTGCTGCGGTGCTGACGCTGTTCTCGTTTGCTGTGGTGATTCCTATTCTGGAGATGCTTTTCCAGGTGAAGGAAGCCACCTACAGCTATATGTCGCTTGCCGACGGCTCGCTCAAGGAGGTTGCCGTCAACAATTTCTACTACTATACTCAGGAAGCCATTCGGATCTTCGGCCCCTCACGGGCGCTGGCACTTCTTGCCGCTACGCTCGTGGTCATGACCGCCCTGAAGACCGGCGCCACCTATCTCAGCTCTCACTTCATGGTGCCGATACGTAACGGTGTCGTGCGTGATATTCGCAATATCCTTTACCGCAAGATTCTTGCGCTGCCGATAGGTTTCTTCACACAGGAGAGCAAGGGCGACGTGATGGCCCGCATGAGTAGCGATGTCGCTGAGATCGAGACCTCGATCATGGCCTCGCTCGACATGCTTTTCAAGAATCCCGTGATGATCATTGTCTGCCTGGCTATGATGATAGCTATAAGCTGGCAGCTGACAGTGTTCGTCCTGGTACTTCTGCCTATAGCCGGAGTTGCGATGGGCCGCATCGGCAAACGTCTGAAGCGCGCTTCGCTCGAAGGTCAGCAGCAGTGGGGCCGTATCATGGCCGATATCGAGGAGACTCTGGGCGGTCTGCGCATCATTAAGGCTTTCAATGCCGAGAGCCGCATGCAGCGTCGTTTCGAGGCCGATACCGAGCGTTTCTACCGCATCAGCAATCGTGTGGCCCGGCGCCAGGCCCTCGCCCATCCCATGAGTGAGTTCCTCGGCACGTTTACCATTGCTATCGTACTGTGGTTTGGCGGCTCGCTTATCCTCAATGGTGTGTCGGGCATCAAGGCCGGATCGTTCATCTACTACATGGTGATATTCTACAGTATCATCAATCCGGCCAAAGAGCTGTCCAAGGCCGTTTATTCCATTCAGAAGGGTATGGCCTCGCTTGAGCGCGTCGACCGTATCCTGTCGGCCCGTAACCCGATCACCGATCCCGATAAACCGGTGCGCGTAGAGCCTTTGCATGGCCGTATTGACTATTCGGGCGTCACGTTTGGATATGAAAAATCGGTGCCGGTGGTGAGCGATGTCACTTTCACCATCAATCCCGGCGAGACTCTTGCTCTGGTCGGTGCGAGCGGCAGCGGCAAGTCTACTCTGGCCGATCTGCTCCCACGCTTCTACGACGTCGATGCAGGCACGATCTCGATCGACGGCACCGATATCCGCGATATGCGTGTGGCCGACCTGCGAGCCCTTATGGGAAATGTCAATCAGGAGGCTATCCTGTTCAACGACACTATCTACAACAATATTACCTTCGGAGTGAGCGGTGCTACCCGCGAGCAGGTCGAGACCGCCGCCCGCATTGCTAATGCCCATGATTTCATCATGGCTACCGAACAGGGCTATGACACCAACATCGGCGACCGCGGTTGCCGCCTGTCGGGTGGTCAGCGCCAGCGTCTGTCCATAGCCCGGGCTATACTCAAGAATCCTCCGCTGCTCATTCTCGACGAGGCTACATCAGCTCTCGACTCCGAAAGCGAGAAGCTCGTTCAGGAAGCCCTCGACCGCCTTATGGCCGACAGAACTACACTTGTCATTGCTCACCGCCTCTCTACGGTCAGAAATGCCACACGTATTTGTGTGCTACACGAGGGGCGTATAGTCGAGCAGGGTACCCACGAGGAGCTCCTTGCCCTCAACGGCTACTATACCCGTCTGGTCGAGATGCAGTCGATCAACAGTTGATCTTAACATTAACTCCATATTCATGAAACTTAGTTTACTTATCAGCGCGGCCCTGCTCCTTTCTGGGGCGGTCAGTGCATCGGCTCAGGATATTTCTTCAGCCGCCAAGCCCGCTCCCGGTTCTACATCGAGCCGTCAGCTTGCCACATCGCTCATGCGCCCGGCCCCGCGACTCGAATATAATCCTGCCAATCCTCCCGCCGACATGGCTGCCTGGCGCGACAGCGTTGGCGCCGCCATGAAGCGCCTTATGAGCCATCCCGCGGCTAAGGTTGCCGCTCCTGCCCGCAAGGTAGCTACGGCAAGGCGCGACGGCTACACCCTTGAGCGTTGGGAGAGCTACCCACTTGAGGGTAGCACCGTGGCTTATCTCGTCCTCGTGCCCGATTCGCTTGCCTATGGAAGTCCTTCGCCGGCGGTTCTCTGTATTCCCGGTTTCGGACAGACAAAGGAACTGCTTGCCGGCGAGCCCGCAGGCAACTTCGACCTCTCGATGCCTCCGGTCGATAATCCCGTGCCTGAGCGCAGTCAGGCGCTCCAGTATGCCCGTAAGGGCCTTATAGCCGTGGCTGTCGACAATCCCTGTGCCGGAGAGCTTTCCGACAACGGTTATCCCGACTATATCACCACTTCCCGCTTCCTGCTTGAAGAAGGCTGGAATTATCTGGGCCTCTCTGCATGGCAGGATGAGGTGATTCTCGACGAGATCATGAAGCGTCCCGACGTTCGTCCCGACCGCGTGATTGTAAGTGGCTTCTCGCTCGGAACCGAGCCCCTGATGGCTATAGGCGTACAGCGTCCCGATATCTTTGCTTTCGTCTACAACGATTTCCTTTGTCGCACACGCGAAAGGGCGCTCGTGATGGACAAGCCTCAGAAAGACGGCTCGCGTCCCTTCCCAAACAATATCGAGCATCTGATTCCCGGATTCCTCACCCAGTTCGACTTCCCCGACATCGTTGCCGCTCTCTCTCCGCGCCCCGTCATCTGCACCGAGGGTGGTATGGATCGCGATTTTGCAGCCATAGGCAAGGCTTTCCAACAGGCCGGCGCCCCGGAGGCCTTCACCTTCTACCATTATCCTAAATATGCCGATCCGGCATCACGTGTCTATCTCGACGCTATGCCTCAGGGTGTTGACCGCGACGAGTTTTTCCGTCTGGCCAACGTCGACTCTCCCAGCCACGGCTTCAAGCATCAGGTGATCCTTCCTTGGGTCGATGCTCTGCTGCGTGCTAATCCCTGAGTCGCGTTTTTTCGCTGAACCATTTCGCGTCTGACCTTGTTATAATTACGAAAGCTCCCTGATAGGAGCCTCCCTCAACCAAGATTTTTAACAAGTAAATGATAAGATTATGAATGAGTTCAACGAAATGATCAACGACTCCAAACCCACGTTGGTCGATTTCTTCGCCACGTGGTGTGGCCCTTGTAAAATGCAGTCTCCTATTCTTGAACAGGTTAAGGCAACCCTTGGCGACAGTGTCAATATCATCAAGATCGATGTTGACCGCAATCCCGAGCTTTCCGAGAGATATTCTATCCGCTCGGTTCCTACCCTGATTGTTTTCAAGAGCGGCGAGGCCCTGTGGCGCGGCTACGGTGTGCACCAGGCCGACCAGCTCGAGGCCAAACTGAAAGAGCATATCGGTTAAGCCTGCCGGTTAACCTCAACTGACATTCCCTCTCCTTAAAGATACTATAGGCTTGAACACCCCTGTCCCTGCAGTTTGCGCTGGCCGCAACTACAGGGACAGGCTTTTTTCTGAAATCTCCCTCTACGTTTCATTTTTTGATCTTGATCTATGAAAAAACTGATATTCTCGCTGATGATGATTTTGCTCGGGGTCACCTCGGCGTTTGCCGTGATCGATAAATACTCCATAAACCGCAATGACTTGCCCGAGGAAGCCCGCAACATGCTCAGCGACTATTTTCCCAAAGCAAAGGTGAGCATGATAAAGGTCGACCGCCATCTGCTTAAAAAGACCGACTACGACGTCAGGCTTGTCAACGGCACCCGCATCGAGTTCAGCAACAAAGGACGTTGGACAATGGTCGACTGCGGCAAGCGCGCCTTGCCCGCAACTCTTCCTCCGGCTGCCGTGCGCCGATATGTCGACAAAAACTATCCCCGACTTAAGATGGTCAGGATAGAGCGCTCGGCCTCGGCTGTCGACGTCACACTTTCCGACGGTGTCCGTCTCCGTTTCGGTCCGTTGGGCAACTTCAAGGAGGTGCTTGGCTCTGTATCCTCGCGCTCATTCGATGGCGAAATCGTTCAGAACTGATAAAAAATACAGATATAAAGCAGCCGGACGACGTAAATCATATCACGTCGCCCGGCTGTCAGTTTATGAGTTATATAGCTGTCAGTTCAGGAATGCCAGTATCAGGCCCTGGGCCGCAACCACACGCAGGAACATCGTCAGCGGGTAAACCGTCGAATATGCTACTGCCGGTGCATCGTTGTTGGTCGAGCCGGTCGAGTAGGCCAGGGCAGGGGGGTCGGTATAGCCGCCTGCAAACAGACCCATGATCGTAAGATAGTTGATCTTATAGACTCCGCGCGCTATGCATCCTACGATCACAAGAGGCAGGAAAGTGATAATGAAGCCCCAGATCACCCACCACATACCTGTGATGTTGAACACCGTCTCTGCGAAGCCCGCACCCGAGCTGATACCTACCGACGCAAGGAACAGGCAGATACCAAGCTCGCGCAGCATCATCGACGCTGAGGTCGAGGTATAGGTGACAAGTTTCAGCTTGTAGCCGAAGCGGCTCAGAAGTATGGCCACTACGAGCGGACCGCCTGCCAGTCCCAGCTTCATGCCGAATCCTACGTTGATCGAGCCCAGTATGATACCGAACATGATACCTACGAAGATCGTGATCACGTTCGGATGATTCAGTCGCTTCATGGAGTTGCCCAGTCGTGCGGCCAGACGGTTGATGTCGTTCAGGTCACCGACCACGGTGATACGGTCGCCCATCTGCAGGCGAAGGTCGGCGCCGGCAAGCAGATCTACGCCTGCGCGGTTCACCCTCGTGGCATTGAGCTTATAGGCCGTATGCAGACGCAGAGAGCCCAGGGTGCGTCCGTCATATTCAGTGCGTGTGATGACAATACGGCGGCTGACTACGTCGCTCGGAGTCACCAGTTCCCATTCCATTTCTATCTGCGGGCCTACAACCGATTCGAAGCGCTCGACATCGTCTGTGGCAATGACCACCATCAGCTTGTCGCCCACGCGCACCTGTGTCTGGCTCGTCGGAATGATGATCTGACCTGTCTCGCCTATCAGACGCGAAATCACGAATTCACACTGGATTATCTTGTGGAGCTGTACCAGCGACTTGCCCGAGATCAGCGGGTTGGTCACCTCTATCGAGATGATGTTAGGCTTCTGCGAAGTATCTTCTGCCTGATTTTCAATCTCCTTGATCTCATCTTCGGTCTTGATGCGGAAGATCGCCTTGATCAGAAACATTGCTCCGATAATACCTATTACACCCAGAGGATAGGCTGCAGCATATCCCATTGCCATTATATTGATTGCCTCGGGTGAACCGGCAGTCTGCTGGGCTGCGGCAAGACCCGGTGTATTGGTCACCGCACCGCTCATCACACCGACCAGCGCGTTTATCGACGTCTCCCCGTCGATAAAGTAGATTATCAGCACTATCGCTACGTTCAGCGCTATTCCAAGCACCGCCAGTCCGTTAAGGCGTATGCCACCTTTCCTGAACGAGGCGAAGAAGCCCGGGCCCACCTGCAGGCCGATCGAGAAAATGAATAGAATCAGGCCGAACTCACGAATGAATTTCAGCACCTCGGGATTGACTATATACCCGAAGTGGCCCATCAGAATGCCGACAAACAGAACAAACGTGACGCCGAGCGATACCCCTGCGATCTTTAGCTTACCCAGAAACACGCCGGCCGCTATCACAAACGAATAGAGTACCAGTGTGGCAGCAAGCTCTGTATGACCGGGGCCGATGAGGTCGATTAACCAGTCCATAGCTGTTGATAATGATTGTTTAAGAAATATTTACTGACGGAGCGGCAATGACACGTGCCACTTCCGAGGATGCAAAGTTACGCATTTTTCCCTCACTATCCGCAACAATTGTTAAAAAATCCTCCCACCCACACATCCCCCCAAATAATGTTCCGCCAAAATGTAAGGATGTTCCCTGAAACATCCGCCCCCACCATGGCGCATGCCTCAATCTGCACGTTATCGCCCACCCGCGCATCGCTGAACCTCTCGCTTAATCAGAACCTCAACGCAGCTCCTTATAGAAGCTTGCGGGTCAATTGCCTCCCATATTTCTGCCAAAGCAGAACTGGAGGTGATTGAGGATGACGGTTTGATCATAAGAAAAGCCTACGCGACAGTTCCTCCGAAAGTGGAATATACCCTATCGGCAAGTGGCGCTTCCTTGATTCCGATAGTTGTGGGGCTTTATAAGTGGGCAAAAGATAACATGTCTGACATAAAGGCCGATCGGGTAAAGTACCAGTCACGCAACCACAGTTAGGCAACCTCTCGACAACTCAGCTCTGATGGTTTATCGGGTATCCGGGTAGAAATGACCATTATTTATGCAAAAGCGACTATGAATGAAATAAACTTATTATTCAGTTGTAATTCATGAATCATATTCATGCTTTCTGCAATGTGGCCCGGTCTACTCCGCCGGGTGCTTACGCCAGTATTCTTCCAGGTTGGTCTGGATGTTGAAGTAGAAGCCGCCAAGGGCGTTCCCATCGGGATCAGTCACAGAGATATACTCGTAACACGGCTCGATAAACAGGTGATTTTTCACCGTCAGCCCCAGCGCTCCAAGCAATATGTATTCGTGTGAGTTTTCTATCACATACCACGCGTTTTCCTCGTCAGCGCCCGTTCCTGTCGATATTATCGCCATCAGAAGCATGCGCAGCTTATAGTTCCATATATCCGCCAGCGCATTATTCCCACGGCTCCGCTGTGCGCGGCTCATGTTGAGCATCTCGCCCAGATCGAATGGATTGTCGGCCAACGCCTTTGCCGCATACTTTATGATCGTGTCACATTCGGCCCCCGTCAGATTCCTGGCGTTGAACTGCGGCATCTTTCTCCGCTCGCGGTAGGCCGACGGGCGATAGGCATCATAATCCTCCTGAAGCATCGCCCCCAGATACAGCCTGCGATACTTGTCGAGCGTCATGGTCGTGTCGTTGCGCTCGAATTCCTCCATCAGCCGTGGGTAATAGTAGGGCGAGGTCCGGTCCGTGATCTCCGTGTATATCGAATCGAGATCCGGTGCCTCTCGTTTTATTTCGTCAAACGATATCTGTGCCGCCAAGTTCAGAGCTGCGGCTATTGTTATGTTTATCAGTATGGTGAGCCTTCTGATCATTATGCTTTGCGTGGGTCGTTGAGGTTT
The DNA here is from genome assembly GCA_014801735.1 of Bacteroides sp. Next base: position 126,931 of record JAAVDO010000013.1, read on the forward strand.
TTGTAATTCGACGAGTCGGGTTGCGGCGTGTGTGTCGGGGTCGGTGTCTGAAGCTTCTGCTCCTGTGCCGCTTTTGCCGCTTCCGCCCGTTTCTTCATTTCGGGATACGGTATGCGCCCGTGAAACATGGTGCGCAGCCGAGCTGAGAATGTGTCCTTGATGTCGCGTACGTCGCGGAACGATATCGGCGACTCGTTGTGTAGTCCGTCGGCTATCTGCGAGTCGATTATCTTGTTCACCAAACCCGATATGGACTCCGGCGAGTGGTCGGTCAGCGACCGCGACGCCGCCTCTACTGCGTCGGCCATCATCAGTATCGACGTCTCGCGGCACTGGGGATTCGGCCCCGGATACGTAAACGCCGCCTCGTCGGGCTGCTCGCCCGGATGGTTATTGCACCATGTCGTGTAGAAGTATTTAGCCTTGCCCCGTCCGTGGTGTTCAGAGATAAACGAGCGTAACACTGTCGGCAGCTTCGCCTTTTCGGCACGCTTCAGGCCCTCGGTCACGTGGCCTATCACTATGCGTGCGCTCTGCTGCGGGTCGAGGGCGTCGTGCGGATTCACTCCGTGCTGATTCTCCGTGAAAAACGCCGGATTGGCTATCTTGCCTATATCGTGATACAGTGCGCCCGCACGTACCAGCTGCACATTAGCCCCGATCCTGTTGGCCGCAGCTGTCGCCAGATTACTCACCGACATCGAGTGCTGGAATGTGCCCGGACACTCTTCCGAAAGCTCCCTCAGAAGTGGATGGTTTATATCCGACAGCTCGACCAGCGTCACTCGCGATGTGAACCCGAACATCTTCTCAAGCAGGAACATCAGCACGTAGGCAAATGAGATCAGCACCGAGTTGACCGCGAAATAACCCATCATCCGCAGTGTGCTCCCGTTGATCTCTACGCCCTGTATCAGCTCGATCGCTACAAAACCGAACACATAGCTCAGAAACACGAGCACCGCCGTGCGGATAAGCTCCGAACGTTTGGTCAGGCTCTTGATCGAGTTGATCGCCATCACGGCCGCAAGCCATTGCAGGAAGAAGAACTCAAATGGGAAAGCCGCAACGACCGTGCTTCCGATAATGGCTACTATAGTGGTGAAAAACGCTGTGCGCGAATCCAGAAATACCAGTGTGATCACCGCTATCATCGAGAATGGTACGACATATAGCCCAGAGGTGAACAGCGCGCTCATGCCATATGCAAACAGCGTCATTCCTACTATTACCAGCATGATGAACGCCATGACGCGCGGCGACCTGAAATAATCTCTTCTGAAGAAAAACAGGAAGGCATACAGAGCGCCGAAGAGCAGGGTCAGAAACAGCAGCTTGCCCAGGGCGGGGTAGTAGTCGCCCGTCCGGTCGTTAAGCCCTCGCTCGGCAAGTATCGAGTCGTAGTTGCGCAGCACGTTGTAGGTCTCCGGCGTCACTATCTCGCCGCGGTCTATTATTCTCTGTCCCTGCTGTATTATGCCTCTGGCCGCCGTGGCCTTCTGATAGCTCTCCATCAGCATCCGCTCCGTCGTCAGCGTGTCCATCACCACATTCGGCGTCAGAAGCTCCGGCAGGCGTATTGCCGCGATGGCCGCGTGATAGCGCGTATCGGCAAGCACACTGTCGAGGCGGGCGTATGCCGCGCGGGCCGACAGATAGTTGGTTGTCGGGATCGACACCGCCGTGTTGTTGTGAATCATCCTCACGTGCTTGAGCCTCCCCGCACGGATCTCCGCGTAGGTCTCCGGAGCTACAATGCCCCGCTCATACACGTTGCGTATCTCGTTGATGAGTTTGTTGCGCTCGCCGGGCGACAGCTTTATGTCGGTATGCGATTGTATCAGCGACGCTACCATATTCACCGTGTTCTTGTCGGTGAGCGCGTTCCGCTTATACACCAGCTCAAAGCGTGCGTCTATGCTGTCGCGCGCCTGCTGGGCGCTGATCGAGTCAAGGGTTATGGGTATGTCGAAGGGTGCCGTCAGCAGCGAGTAGTTCCACGGACGGTTTACCTCATAGCTGTAGCTGTGGCGGCTCTCGCGAGGCATGCAGTAGGCCACGAGGATTATCGATACTACGAGTATGACCCATTTCAGCCAGCCGTAGGCCGACAGCGACGATCCGCTCGGTGTGATTCGCAAGTGGTTGCTCATTGGTGATGTGGTTGGTTTATGATATTCTGACGGCACTCTTCACGCCGTTTATTTTCTTCAGTGTGTTGCATAGGTCGGTCACTTCCGCCGTGTCGCGCACCATCACGGTCAGATGACACTCAAACACCTCGTGGTCAGCCGCGATATCCATTGCGCGGATATTCAGGTTCAGGTGTGTCGAGATCGTCTGACACAGTTCCTGCAGGATACCGTGGCGGTCGATGCCCTCTATGCGTATGGCCGTGCGGAAACTCTGCTCTACCGTCTCCCATTTAGTCGAGACAATGCGGCTCCCATATCCGGCTTTAAGAACCTGGGCGCGCGGACACGACAGCGAGTGTACTTCCACCTGCCCGTCGTCGTTCACGAAACCCATCACGTTGTCGCCCGGAATCGGATGGCAGCACCCCGCGAAAACGAAGTTCTGACCCCCCTCCCCACAGTGGAGCATGTAGGTCTCTTTCATGTTGATTGCAGGGGAGGGTGAGGGGAGTGTTGATTTTGTCTCCTGAATTTTGCTCTTGCTTCCGGGGCGTATTCTCAGTAGCTTGGCCAGCAGGCTCTTATCCGTCTTGGGCGACTGCTTCAGGATGTATCTGTCAAGCGAAATCTGCCCTGTGCCAAGTCTCATGAATAATTGATCGCGGGTAGAGGTGTGATAGTAAGCCATCATCTTGGTAATCACCTCGTTAGTCGGTAAAACCTCCTTTTCGGCCATATAGAGGTCGAATATTCGCTTACCTTTCTCTATATCAGGCTGTTGAAGCCTTCTGATCGCGGCTCTTAGTCGTGTCCTTGCTTTGGCTGTTGCGAGAAAACTAATCCATTCAGGCTTAGGTACTTGGTTCTGACTTGTCAGAACCTCCACCTGGTCGCCGCTCTTCAGTTTCTGGCTGAGTGGCACGAGCTTATGATTCACCTTGCCAGCTATACACTTGTTACCCAGGTGACTATGAAGCTCATAGGCAAGGTCGAGCACGGTCGCTCCGGCCGGTAGGGTCACCAGTTCTCCCTTGGGGGTGAATACAACGATTTCTGAGGAGAACAGGTTGAGTTTCAGCGTATCAAGAAAATCTATCGCATTCGGCGTCGGATCTTCAAGAATATCCTTGATGGTTCTGAGCCAGACGTTTAGCTCCGATTCCTCATCACTCTCCTCACCGATCTTATATCTCCAGTGTGCCGCAAATCCCTTCTCGGCTATTTCGTCCATCCGTTTCGAGCGTATCTGCACCTCTATCCAATTGCCATCCGGTCCCATAACGGTCAGATGCAGAGCCTGATAGCCATTGGCCTTCGGAACGCTTATCCAGTCGCGTGTGCGGTCGGGGTGCAGCCTGTATAGATCGGTGATCGCCGAATAAATCTGCCAGCACAGCGTCTTCTCCATGCTCGGATCCTGGCAATCGAATATTATTCGCATGGCATACAGGTCATAAACCTCTTCGAAGGGCACATGCTTGTTTTCCATTTTCCGCCAGATGCTATACACCGATTTCAACCTCGCTTTGGCATCATATTTGAATCCCATCTTGTTGAGCCGCTCTTTGATCGGGGCCGAAAAGTCCTGATACACAGCTGTCCGGCGCGCCTCGCTTTTGCTGATCAGATCAGATATGCGCTCGTATTCCGCCGGATGCTCATACTTGAAGCTAAGGTCTTCGAGTTCGGTCTTGATCTCGAAAAGACCCAGCCTGTGAGCCAGCGGGGCATAGATGTAAAGTGTCTCGCCTGCAATCTTATACTGCTTGTTGGGTGCCATCGATCCGAGGGTGCGCATGTTGTGCAGGCGGTCGGCCATCTTGATGAGTACCACCCTGATATCCTCGCTCATGGTCAGCAGCAGTTTCCTGAAATTCTCGGCCTGAACCGAAGCCTTGTCACCGAATATTCCGCCCGAAATCTTTGTCAGGCCGTCGACTATCTGTGATATCTTCTTGCCGAACTGACGCTCGATGTCCTCAACGGTATATTCCGTGTCTTCAACCACATCGTGGAGCAGTGCGGCGCATATCGAGGTGCTACCCAGTCCAATCTCCTGACTCACAATCTTTGCGACAGCTATAGGATGGAGTATATAGGGCTCGCCCGAGCGCCGTCTTATACCGCTGTGGGCTTTCTTGGCAAACCGGTAGGCGTGTTCTATGATCTCGACTTTCTTCCTGTGATTGCTGCGCAGATATCCCTGCACGACATCCTGAAACTCAGCCTCGATCAGGCGCTCTTCTTCCTGGGGTGTCATGACGGTGCCCGGACTGGCAACTGTGGTTGGTGGAACAATTGGTTTACTCATCATCTACAAAATTACATAAAAAAGAAATACTCCGGCTCATTTTTAAGGAAAACGCACCCTTTATAACCTGAAAAATTCTTAATTTTGCGTGCTTTTTCGATTACAGAGACTGTTTTTGTTTACCTATGCAAGATTATAATTTTGACAAGGGCGCTGACCGCAAGGGCACAGGTGCCATGAAATATGATTGCCTTGCCGAGCTTTTCGGCCGTGATGACCTCACTCCTTTTTGGATTGCCGATATGGATTTCGAGTGTTGTCACGAAATAATCGATGCACTACGCCGTCGTCTGGATCATCCCGTCCTGGGCTATAGCACCGTGCCTGAATCATATAAGAAGTCAATAGTTGGTTGGTTAGCCCACCGTCACAATCTTAAGGCCGACGAATCGTGGCTTGCTTTCGTGCCCGGTATTGTCAGAGGTATAGGTTTCGCTGTCAATTATTTCACTTCGCCCGGCGATAAGATCGTTATACAACCTCCGGTTTATCATCCTTTCCGTCTCGTGACCGAGGGGAATGGCCGCGTTGTTGTAAACAATCCTCTAATTCTCGACGAGAATGGTAACTACAGCATGGATCTTGAAGGTCTGGAAACGATTTTCAAGAACCAGCGCCCGAAAATGCTAATTCTCTGCAATCCTCATAATCCCGGTGGAATACAGTGGGATGAAGCTACGCTCCGGAAGGTTGCCGAGCTTGCGAAAAAGTATGGCGTCGTAGTGTTGTCCGACGAAATCCATGGCGACCTGATGATGTTCGGCACCCGTCATATACCCTTTGCATCGGTAAGTCCTGAAGCGGCAGAAGTCTCCGTGTCGTTCGGCGCACCTTCCAAGACCTTCAATATCGCCGGTCTGGCTTCATCGTGGATGCTTGTTCCTAATCCGGAACTGCGTCGCGGATTCTATCACTGGATGGAGGTGAACGAATTTTCAACACCTTCGTTCCCCGCAGTCATCGCAACCGAGGCAGCCTATACCTACGCCGAACCCTGGCTTGACAGCATGATAAGTTATGTTGAGGACAACATACGCGAGGTTGAGAACTGGATGGATGCCAATCTTCCGGTAATTAAGCCTTTGCGCCCGCAATCGTCATTCCTGATATGGCTCGACTGCCGTGGTCTCGGCCTGACGCAGAGCGATCTCGTGAGTCTGTTTGTCGACGGCGCTCACCTTGCTCTCAACGACGGCACGATGTTCGGAGCCGAAGGTACAGGATTCATGCGCCTGAATGTTGGTCATCCGCGTGCTCAGGTCATCAAGGCTCTTGAAAGTCTTAAGGCTGCTATCGAGGAGCGCAACCTGCCGATCGCACAATGAAGACTTCCCTCCGCACGACAGCCATTGTAGCTGCCCTGATCACGCTATCGGGTGTACCTGCAGCATGCCGTACGAAATCGGAAGCTCCGGCAGCGGCAGCTTCAGCGCGTGCCGCAGGTGTATGCACACCGATTCTGGGTGAGCCGCAGGTGTCGCCCGAGCGTATGTGGGAATTTGTGAGTGCTGTCAACTCCGATTTCCCTATTGAGATAGCCCGTGCCTATTACGACGTCGGGATGCGCTATGGAGTCAGAGGCGATATAGCTTTGTGCCAGGCGATAGTCGAGACCGGGTGGTTTCGTTTCACGGGAGGAACCGCCGTCACTGCCGATCAACATAACTACTGCGGCATGGGGGTGATTCAGCGCGGCATGAAGGGGCATAGCTTCGACTCGATAGAGCAGGGCGTCACAGCCCAGATACAGCACCTGTATGCCTACGCCTGCCGACAGTCGCTGCCGCCCGGTGAGCAGCTTATCGATCCGAGATTCAAGATGGTGTCGAGAGGCATCGCACCCGCTTGGGAAGATCTCAGTCTGCGGTGGGCTGCCAACGCGCGCTATGGCGAGTCGATCCTTGCGCTATTCAATAAGATGGCCTGCGTAGAGATGAGTACCGTCGAAGAGATCGGAATCGAGATTCCCGAAGAATTAATGAACGAGTGACACTCAACATACTATGCGAAGCAATGAAGAATTGTCGGGCGTGAGTCTGCTTGGCCGCTCGGCTACCGATTACCCGACCGATTACGCACCGGAAATACTCGAGACGTTTCCCAACAAACATCCCGAAAACGAGTATCTGGTAACTTTCACGTGTCCTGAGTTTACCTCTCTCTGTCCCAAGACCGGACAACCTGATTTTGCCAAAATACTGATCAACTATATCCCGCGCGACCGGATGGTTGAGAGCAAATCGCTGAAACTCTATCTGTTCAGTTTCCGCAACCACGGTGATTTTCATGAAGATTGCGTCAATATAATCATGAAAGACCTTGTCAGGCTGATGGATCCGCGCTATCTTGAGGTGATCGGCCTGTTCACACCTCGCGGCGGTATCTCAATATATCCCTTCGCCAACTACGGCGATACAGAGCATCAGGACCTTGTGCGACATCGGTTGTTAGCAGCCTTCCGCAACGACTTCTGATCACCTCACCATCCCGGATTTTCGGCCTGGTTCAGTAGGCATCCGTGTGACCCGATGGCGTGATCTCAATCATCTTGGTGTGGGCGCACATATCGGCACAACAGGTTTCGGTTTTGAAGTCGCTACCCCGATTACAAAATTCGTTACGGCCCGTGCAGGTATTACCATAATGCCTGGCATAAGTTTCAACACGGAAGTTGACGGAACATATCAGGTTCCGGCTGACAGCAGGACTCCATCTTTGGCAGCAGGGACTGCACAGGATTTTACTATGAACGTGAAGGGCAGTCTGTCACGCACCCAAGGAAGCCTGATATTCAATGTATACCCCCTTGCCAATTTCAGTTCCTTTTATATTGTCGCTGGAGGTTATTTCGGTGGTAGCCAGATCGTAGGAGTAACGGGCCATAGTGATGAGCTGATGTCGCTTGCCGAGAATGCTTCGATTGATCTGGGTGACTATAAAGTCCCTGTAGATCAAAACAGTAATGTGAGCGGGGCCCTGAAGGTTGCCGGTTTCCGTCCGTATCTTGGTCTTGGCTTCGGGCGTCCGGTACCTAAGGGACATCTGAATTTCGGAGTGGAACTCGGAGTGCAGTTCATGGGAAAGATGAAAGTGTATACGGATGGTGAGGAGCAGTCCAAGATTCTTACCGACAATGATGACGATTGTCAGAAGTGGATGGACAAACTGACGGTTTATCCGGTGCTGAAATTCACTCTCAGCGGCAATATATTCTGACGAAATCCAACAAACAAGCGTGAATATCGATCAGCCGGCAGCATACCGATGCGTCGGTTGATCGCTTTTTTCGGTAAAAGACCGGACCGAGATTGTGATAGGGATCGGAGTATAGCAATTTGATATAAGTGGGTCATCAAGGGGCTTTCCGTATTTAAAAACCATAATGAATGTAATGTATTGAGTGATAAAATATTACCCCCCCCTATAGCTTATTGATAGTTTTTAACGAAAATATGTTATACAACATAAATGGCCTTTTTTAACACTTTAGGTTGCTATTTGTAAGGGATATTTAGCTTTCTTTGCATTTACCAAAACCTAATCCTCAGCCAAAATAATTCTTACCAATCTTAAAAATAAATGAGAAAGAGAATCATTCCGGTAATGTTGCTTCTGGCAACCTCTGCGGTCTATTCGCCGACTCTTAAGGCGAATGGCTCACAAACGGGTGTGCCGGCCAGCATTTCAGCCCCTGCGCCTAAGACGGGCGTATGTTCGGGAACAGTCGTGGATGAAGAGGACGAGCCTCTGACGGGTGCTTCCGTTCTTATCGAAGGAACTTCCAACGGTACGTCGACTAATATCGACGGTAAGTTCAGCCTGTCGAATGTGGCTGTTGGATCGAAAGTCAGGATCTCGTATATCGGTTATAATCCGGTGACGGTGGTATGGACGGGCGAACCTCTGCTGGTGAAGCTCGAGTCGAACATGAATTCCCTTGACGAGGTTGTCGTGATCGGTTTCGGCACGCAGAAGAAAGTGGATCTCACAGGTCCGGTCGACCAGGTGAAAATGTCGGAGGTGCTGGGCGACCGTCCCGTCATCAATGCAGCGGCAGCTCTTCAGGGCGCAATGCCCGGCCTGATGATCTCAGGCGGCTCAAACCAGCAGCAGAGCAAGAGTATCAACATCCGTGGTGATCTCTCGCTCAACGGCGGCAGCCCGCTGATCCTCATTGACAATGTTGAAGGTAACATAAATCAGCTAAACCCCGATGACATCGAATCGGTGACCGTGCTCAAGGACGCATCGTCGGCGGCTATCTACGGAGCACGTGCGGCAGGCGGCGTGGTGCTCATCACCACTAAGAAGCCCAACAAGGATACCAAGCTGAACGTGACGTATGGATTCTCGCAGGCATGGGAGAAGTCGATCAACCGTCCGCAGCAGACCTCGCTGCTTGATTATATCGCCGCATACCGCGAGGCCAATTACTCAAGTCAGTATTGGGCCGGTAACGGTAACCTTGACACATGGGAGGAGCTGCTGGGCCAGTATCGTGCAGGCACTCTTACGGGTGTGACCGACAACGGTATATACAAGCACACCGACGGCAGAATCTACTACCTGAGTGAAAGCGATATCCAGGGATCTATCCTTGGCACCGGCGCACTGACAAACCACAATATCTCGATGTCGGGCGGAACTGACCGCATCCGTTTCCGTATGTCGGGCAACTATTCGCGCAACAACGGTCCGCTTGTCACCGACAAAGACCTTTTCGTGCGCAAGGCTATATCGTCGTATATCTCTGCCGACATCACCAAGTGGTTCACGCAGGAATTGAGCATGTTCTATACACACCGCCGTATCACCGACCTTTCGACCAACATCAGAGACCCGTATGCCACACGCCTAATCTCGTGGTATCCGGTTAAAGGCACGATGCCGGCCGAATATCTCACAAACGCAACAGAGGATCTGATCATCGACTCGCCCTATAACTCTCTGATGGTTGGCGCGACCTCGAATACCACATACTCCACACCGCGTATCCAGACCAAGACCACTATCACTCCGCTGAAAGACTGGACAATCACGGCCGAGTATACCTATGATCAGTCGAACTGGCAGTATAAGAACTATACGGGTGTGATTCACTATGCCGACGTGCAGCTCGCACAGAAGACCGCACCTACCGATCCCACCAAGGACTCGTACACGATCCAGAGCTCGGTAACGAAGTATAACGCGCTGAACCTGTATACAAACTACTCGTTTGAGATCGGCAAAAACCAGATCGCGGCAATGTTCGGTTTCAACCAGGAGAGCTACAACTTCTCGAGAGTGAACGCTACGGTTCTGGGACAAGCCGTGGTCACAGTGCCCTCTTTCCAGGGCGGTACGGGTGAAAAGACCATTACCGACTCATATTCGGAATACACCATCCGCGGCGGTTTCGGACGTCTCAGCTATAACTTCGACAACCGTTATCTGCTGAACTTCAGCGCCCGCTACGACGGTTCGTCGAAATTCCCTAAGAAGAACCGTTTCGGCTTCTTCCCCTCGATCTCGGGTGCCTGGCGTATAGCTCAGGAAAGCTTCATGGAGGGCACACGCGGCTGGCTCACCGAACTCAAGCCCCGTGTATCATACGGTTCGATCGGTAACCAGAATATCGACCCCTACGGATATGTAGCCGGCATGACTATCGGCGAGAGCACCGTGTGGCTGAACGACGGACAGAAGGTGACGGTGATCGGTATGCCGGGTCTGGTTCGTGCCAACTACACATGGGAGACCGTAAGAACACTTGACTTCGGTTTTGATTTCAGCATGCTCAACAACCGACTGAGCGGCACATTCGACTACTACAAGCGCTTTACCAAGGGCATGCTTGCCGCAGGCCTGGAGATTCCGGGAGTAGTGGGTGCCTCAGCGCCGCAGCAGAATATCGCCGACATGCGCACCGACGGATGGGAGGCATCGATCCGCTGGCAGGACCGCATAGGCGACTGGAGTTATCGCGTGAGCGCCAATATCTACGACCACATGTCGAAGGTGACGAAGTATAACAACGCCACCGGTAGTCTGGACCAGTGGTATGCAGGCCGAGAGTTGAATCAGATATGGGGCTACGTGGCCGACGGCTACTACTCGATCGACGATTTCGACTATGAGAAGGCAAAAACCGGCACATGGGTGCTGAAAGATGGCATTACCTCGGTACAGGGTGTGCAGGTTCGTCCTGGCGATATGAAATTCAAGGATCTGGACGGCGACGGTATCATCACAACCGGTGCTAACACATATGACGATCCCGGCGACCGCAAGGTGCTCGGTAACTCGACATCACGCTTCCAGTTCGGTGCGTCTGCAGGCGTAAGCTGGAAGGGCTTTGATTTCGACATTCTTCTGCAGGGAGTAGGCAAGCGCAACTACTGGCTGAGCGGCGCGGCTATGTTCCCGTTTGCTGCAGGCGGAGCCGACGGTGTGTTCCAACCCCTGTACTACAACCAGACCGACTACTGGACCGCCAAGAGCTACGACTCATCGAGCCCCGACTACATGGTAGCCGCCAATCCCGATGCCAAACTCTTCCGCATCTACAATCAGGAAAACAACGTGGGCTACAATACCCGCACATCAGACAAGTATATGCAGAGCGCAGCATATCTGCGTGTCAAGAACGTGACACTGGGCTACACATTCCCGACCGCTCTGACACAGAAGGTATCCGTAAATCAGTTCCGTGTGTACTTCAGCGTGGAGAACCTCGCAACCTGCACATCGCTTCCCAAAGGCTATGACCCGGAGAGCCTGTCGTGGGCATATCCTTTCTACCGCACCTGGTCGATCGGAGCTACAATCTCATTCTAACCAAACCTACCGATAAGCAATCAAATGAAACCAATATACAAAGCGCTCGCAGCAGCTTGTCTGGCAGTTGCCGGGGTCACGATGACCTCATGCAACGACGACTATCTGGAAAAGTATCCCCAGACAAGTCTAACAGAGCAGAATGCTTTCCAGACATACGAGAATTTCCGGGCTTACATGTATAACAGCTACGCGCTGTTTACCAACGCAAACATACTGACCAACTTCAGCGGTAACTCATATTACTGGGGAGGGCAGTGGCTGAGCGACTACTGGTCGGGCCTCATGACCAATCGTGAGAACGGCCTGAACCCTTATGCCTGGCAGAGCTTCAGCCCGGTGACCTCGTCAAACAGCTATTCACCCTGGAGTTTCGGTGAAATACGCCGCATCAACGTAATGCTCTCGCACCTTGATGACGGCGAACTGACCGAGGCCGAAAAGCGCCACTGGCGTTCGGTGGGCTACTTCTTCCACTCATGGTGGTATATGGAGTTGGTGAACCGTTTCGGCGACGTGCCTTATATCACCGACGTGCTTACCGACGAGTCGGAAGAGGCTTACGGTCCGCGCACACCCCGCCAGGAGGTTGCCGACAGCATCATAGCGCGTCTGGAGTATGCTATCGCCAACCTCGGTGATATCTCGAAGGACGGCTCCAATCCGCTGAATGCCGATGCCTGCCGTGCCGCTCTGAGCCGCTTCCTGCTGCGCGAAGGCACATGGGCCAAGTATCACAAGCTGAACGAACCCTGGGAGCAGTATCTTGACAAGTGCCTGAAGATCTCGGAGGAGCTCATGAACAAGTATCCCACGCTCTTCAAGGGCAACGGATACAACAAATATCCCGGTGCCGGCTACGACGAGATGCTGACCTCGGAGAGCCTGCGCGGAGTGCCCGGCGTGATCATGTACAAGGAATACGGCGAGTTGCTGATGCACCGTTTCAGCGACCTTATCCACGTTGAGGCACACCGCTGCGATGGCCCGCAACACACGGTAGATATGTTCCTGATGAAAAACGGTCTGCCTATCAACAATCCTAACTCGGGCTTCGAGGGTGGAGAAGGCAAGGACCTGTATGACTACTTCAATAACCGCGACCCGCGCCTTATCGTGAACTTCTGTCCCCCCGCCATGGGCAACATCGTAAGGACAGCCGATCCTGACAATGTCACCACCTTCATCAAGTGGAGATTCTATCAGGTGGGCGAGAAGCTCAACGGCATGAACAACCGCATCGTTTCGGAAGAGGACTCGATCAAATTCCGCCGCTTCATCGACTATCTGGGACCGAACATCCACTGCGTGAACGGTGAGGGCGATCCGTCGTGGGGCGTAAAGCGTCTGCCGGGTCACAACTGGGGCGGCGATATGTCGCACTCTTCGCCTAACATCACCCAGTATTCGCAGACAGACAACTACATGCGCTGCTGGACAGGCTACTACTTCTGGAAAAACTTCACGATGTGGGAGGTTGGCTCGAACGGTAACTTCCAGACATCCGACAAGCCTATCTTCCTGATCGAAGAGGTGCTTCTGAACTATGCCGAGGCAGCCTACGAGCTGGGCCGCTTCAACCAGGGCGTTGCCGACATCACCATCAACAAGCTGCGCGACCGTCTGGATATGGGCCACATGGAGGTTGCCAAGATCGACGCAAACTTCGACCCCGACCGCGACAAGGGCACAGCACCCTGGACCCGCGGCTATGGTCCGGAGACCAACTACGAGGTTGACCCCGTTCTCTGGGAGATCCGTCGCGAGCGTATGCTCGAGCTCATGGGTCAGGGATTCGCATTCTACGATATCCGCCGCTGGCACAAGGCACCCTACTACGTGAACCGTCAGGCATGCGGCGCATGGGTGAGCGCAACCGACTTCCCCTATGGAACAGGCGCATATACAGGTGAGTTCGTTGACTATAACGAAGTTAAGACGAAGGGTTATGCCACGAGCATGGGTAAGGCTCCCGGCAAGGGCTGGATCTACACCTATGCAAGCCCGCTTGCCTCAGGCAAGGGCTGGCTGGATACCTACTATCTCTCGATGGTGCCCACCTACGAAATCACCATGAACCCCGAACTTACACAGAACCCCGGATATGTAGAACTTTTCGGAAACGGAACCGAAGAGGAATAATTAAATAGATTACACACTGCTTGTCCGCCCGGAAGGAGCCCCTGCAACTCCTTCCGGGCGGATATTTCTGCTGCTATTACACGAATCCGGCGGATATTGCGTAAATTCGCAAGCGGAAAACCGAGTATGAGCAGATGACAAGAACAGAACGTGAGAAGCAGGTAGTAGGACAGATGATAGCTGTGTATTGCAAAAAGCGGCACCGATCGGTAGGTGATGACCTGTGTGACGATTGCCGCCGTCTCACAGAGTATGCCTGTCGCCGCATTGACCGCTGTCCGAAAGGAACACTGAAGACGAGTTGCAGAAAATGTGAAATTCACTGCTATGACCCCGCGAGCCGAGAACAGATCAGGGAAGTGATGAGATATGTGGGACCACGCATGATTCTGATAAATCCGTTTTCGGCTATAAGGCACCTGCTTTCGGAGTTAAGATAAAAAGTAAATCCAACATAGAGATGAGACAGATGAGAAAAGCATCCCGGCAGAAGGATGCACAATGGGCAACCGAGGTGCTGAAAAAGGCGCCATACGTGACGGTAAGCATGGTGCGCAGTGACGGCACCCCCTATGGAGTGCCACTGTCGCTGGTGGCCAAAGACAGCATGACCTACTATTTTCACTGTGCCGACGAGGGGGAGAAACTCGACTGCATAGCGGGGAATCCGGTGGTAAGTCTTTCGGCCGTGAGCCGCTGCCATCCGGAGTATGAGGCGGATAAAAACAACTTCACCGAGCATTTTCATTCGGCAATTGCAATCGGGAGAGCAGAGAAAGTTGAGGACATAGCAGAGAAAGAAGAGGCATTGCGACTGCTGTGCGAACGTTTTCTGCCTGACGCAATGGATCATTTCGCCGAGGCCGTGAGTCGCAGCATCGATCGTACGACTGTGGTCAGAATCACGCTAACTGAGCCCCCGGTAGGTAAATGTAAGGGATGAAGAAAGGCGGATGAGGCATTATGACACGTGGATTGTTATACTCAAAAACAGAAGTTTATGGAACAGATGATCACAATCAAGCGTGCGTATGAGCCTGCAGCCGCCGACGACGGTTTCCGTGTGTATATTGACAGGCTATGGCCCCGCGGTCTATCGCACGAAACGTTTCATTATGATTTATGGGACAAGGAAATCGCGCCGACAACAGAGCTGCGGGAGTGGTTTCATGAGGATCCGGATAACCGATGGACGGAGTTCGAGAAACGCTATCGGAACGAGCTTCTCGGCAATCCGTCGCTCAAGAGCTTGCTTGACGCCATAGCAGGAAAGCCGACAGTGACGTTGCTATACTCGTCGCGCGATCATGAGCATAACAATGCAGTGGTTGTGAAGAATGTGATTTCAGAAGCGACGCCGGTGCAGCAGCCGGGTGACCAGCATTGATCCCCACCCCAGGGCCAGGTAGATGACCGCATAGAGAAAGAATATAGGATCGCTGAGGCCGAAACAGGTTCCGCAACCGCATAGGAATGCTAATGCCGAAATAGCAGGCAGGAGCGAGAATGCTTTGGGCTTGCATGCACAGGCTATTCCGAGCAAAACGGAGTAGAGAGGATTGACAGCGTAGAACAGAACCATGGCGCAGACCATGCCTGAACTGGCCGGAACGAAGGTAACGGCCAGACAGGGAAGAAGGAGCATAACCGCGAGAGTTGCGGTCAGCCAGGTGAAGAATGCGTGTTTCGCTTTGAGTTCGGTATGCATGAAGGTTTGTAAGAATTTCTGCAAAGATAGGGTATTAGATTGATAAACTATGAATAGAATGGACGATAATGCGTTTGTGTTATTGCAAAATTATGAGTAATTTTGTGACACATAGTTAATTTGCAAAACATACTCCAGTCTACCTAATGAAAATATACCGCCAATATTGCCAATTCGGAATTCTGACGACGATATGTCTGCTATGTGGAATAAGTGCGGTGGCATAGGACTGGAGCAGAATAGACTCCCGATGGCGAGGGCTTCAACGTGCGCTTCTCAAACTTCAGTGTGAAGCATCTGCCGGACAAGGTGAGAACCGAATGGCTAAAGGCTAACGCCGAATAGGCAGCGATCAGGGCCTGAGTTTTGCCGGGAGGAGATTTGTTTGTATTTTTACGGCAAAATTCAAAGACTGATGCTTATACTGATAGCCGAATCTAAAACGATGGGAGAGTGTGACGCGCCGGTGACAAGCGCGGAATACGGCTCGCATACACCGATATACGAGGCCACAGCCGAAGCAATAATGACGGGTGTGGCCTCGATGACGTTTGAGGAACTGAGTGAGAAAACGCGGCTCAGCACGGCAATGGTGAGACGGTTGCAGCAGATGGCGGCGAGGTTTCCAGACCATAGCCACGGAACAGAGGCTATAGAGGCATATACGGGGGTGGTGTTCAAAGCTCTTGACTACGGAAGTCTGGATAAGAGTGCGCGAGAGATGGCATGCAACGATGTGAGAATCATATCTTCGCTATACGGGTGGCTGCGGCCTGACGATATAGTGAGACCTTACAGGCTTGATTTCGGCATGAAGCTCGCACCCGACGGAGGCCGTCTCTCGGCGTATATGAAAGAACGGGTGAACAGAGCGCTTGCAGAGTATCTGGACAAGAATGCGTGTACCGACATAATCAACCTATTGCCCGGCGATGCGGCTGCTTGCATTGACCAGAAAGCGGTGGGAAAGAGGGCAAGGATATGGAAGATAGATTTCAGAGAGACCGGACCAGAGGGCCACACTCGCACCCCGAACGCAGGAATGCTTAAGAAACTGCGCGGCGAACTGCTGCGTCAGATACTTACGGAAACGATAAAGACACCTGAGGAGATAATGGCACTTGGCGGAGAGAGCGAGGAGGAAGGCGCGATAGTGTTCAGAGTGTCGTGAGCTGACGAAAGCATGTAGGAACGCACATGCCTCAGCGATTTAGGTATGAAAATCAGTGATCATGGTAGGGAAACGGGAAGAAAGTATTACATAAACGGCGAAAAATGTAGTAAATTTGCACTTTTGAATAATACCAATCAACAGATTATGAAAAAACTTATCTTTACTTTTATCGGTGCAGTGATGACAATGACAGGCTGCGGCGGCAACAGCAAGCCGGCCGAGGAAGCGGCCACCCCCGCAACCGAAACTCCAGACACTGCGATAGTGTATATGACCCGCGAGATCTCGCCCGAAGCGATAGTGAAACTCTATAAAGCCCTCGGCCGCGAGGCAACCGGCAAGGTGGCAATCAAAATCTCGACAGGCGAGCCCGGCGGCCACAACTTTCTGCAGCCGCAACTCATATCGAATTTCGTGAAACTGACCAACGGAACGATAGTAGAGTGTAACACAGCATACGAGGGAAAACGCTTCTCGACCGCCGATCACCTGAAGGCTGCCGAAGACCACGGCTTCACAGCGATAGCTCCGGTAGACATCATGGATGCCGAGGGCGAGGTGAAACTGCCGCTCGAAGGCGGAAAGCATCTGAAATATGACATCGTAGGTTCGCATTATCCCGACTATGATTTCACGGTAGTGCTGTCGCACTTCAAAGGTCACGCCATGGGCGGATTCGGTGGCGCCGTGAAAAATATGTCGATCGGCATAGCATCGTCGAACGGTAAGAGCTATATCCACTCCGCCGGAAAGCTTGATACTACCGCAGGTCTGTGGGACAATATCGCTGAGCAGGATATGTTTCTTGAATCAATGGCCGAGGCGGCCAAGGCCGTTGCCGACCACTGCGGTGACAAGATTCTGTATATCAGCGTGGCCAATAATCTGTCGGTTGACTGCGACTGCGATTCGCATCCTGCCGATCCCCAGATGCACGATATCGGTGTACTGGCATCGCTCGATCCGATAGCACTCGACAAGGCCTGTACAGATCTGGTGCGCTCGTCGGAGGATCACGGCAAGATTCACCTGATAGAGCGCATAGACTCGCGCCACGGTATGCACACCCTTGACTACGGCGAGCAGATAGGCCTTGGAACCCAGAAGTATAAGATAGTGAATCTTGACTGAATAAATGAATATGCAGACAACATTTAGACTGCAGAGGTTTACGCTCAGCGACCTACGGACTTATCTGACGGCGGCACTCTTTGTGGCCGGTAATGTGGCGCTGCCACAGTTGTTTCATCTCGTGCCGCAAGGGGGAGTGATGTGGCTGCCGATCTATTTCTTCACCCTTGCAGGCGCTTATGCTTTCGGCTGGAGAGTAGGGCTACTGACAGCGCTCGCATCGCCTGTGATAAACTCAGCGCTGTTCGGTATGCCCGGCGTAGCCGTGCTACCGGCCATTATGCTCAAATCGATGCTTCTGGCCGTGATAGCCGGGAAGGCGGCCGAGCGCGGAGGTAAAGTCACAGTCTTCGTACTTGCGGCAATAGTGGCTGCCTATCAGGTGATAGGCACGCTGGGCGAATGGGCGCTTACGGGCGACCTGACGCTTGCTTGTCAAGATCTGAGGCTGGGTGTTCCGGGAATGTTGCTCCAGATATTCGGCGGCTGGCTGCTGATAAGCCGTCTGCGCCGATAAAGCAGCAGAATTACAGACTGGAAGCGTCGCCCGAGTTGTTAAACTCCGCGACGCTTCCAGTTTTTTGTGTCGTTAGGGGCAGGTGCGCAGTGTCGGGGGAGGGAGACGGTGTAATTTTGCGATGAAATGAGTGATCCCGCATGAGCGTGATTCAGACTTTGAGGAAGATGCGTTGGCGGTACATATATCGAAGGATGAAGAAGAGGATGAGGAAGTTGCCGAATGTGAGCCATGCGGGGTAATAGTCGCCAAGACGCGGGGCGAGACCGTAGCTTACGGAGCTGACGATGCTACGGAAGTCGATGACCTCACCGAGGATATAGGCCGTGATGGCGTTCATGCCGTAGATTTTCAGCCATCCGAGGCCTCGTGAATAGCCCAGGCAGTCGATCAGATAGTAGAACGTGGCCATGAGCAGGAAGCAGAGGCCGCTTGAATAGAGAGTCATGCTCGAGGTCCAGATCCGCTTTATGATGGGCATTTCCAGACTCCAGAGCAAGCCTGCGGCAATGAGGGCCAATCCAAGGATAGCCATGCGCAGGGCGGTAAGCGACTTCCGGGCAGAAGTGCTCCTCATCATCTCGCCGGCGAAATATCCGGTCATCACGGTGGCGGCGAAAGTGAGGCTGCTCCACACCCAAGTGTAGCTCGGGTCGCCGTGAAAACGGCCAATGACGAGGCTATCGACAGCAAATGCGAAACTGCCCTGAAGGGTGTAGTCGCCGAAAAAGTGCATCGGAATCCAATAGACGATAAGAAGGGTGGCGGTGAGCAGTATCTGGCCACGGGCCGAAAAGTTGAGGGTGATGAGCGATGCAATGAGATAGCCTACGGCAATAGCCTGGAGAGTGTTGGTGAAAAGGTAGATACGGCTGAGGTCGAAGCCAAGCAGATTGCCCTGGACTATCATTCCGAAAAAGAAGAGCACAATGACGCGGCGACCTATCCGGTGGTAGAGACCGCTGCGGTCGTGACTCTCGCGGTAGCGGGCGAAGGAGAAGGGCATTGATGTGCCTACCATGAACAGAAACAAAGGCATGATCAGATCCCAGGCCCTGAATCCCTCCCACACTTCATGATCGAGCTGATAGAGCAACGGGTCGAGCCAGGAGGGGTTGGCCACCCGGCCGATAGCCACAACAACGGGCTGAAGAAAAACCAGCAGGAAGAGATCGAGGCCTCGGAGAATGTCGAGCGATGCGAGGCGTGATGATGGGGATTTCATGACAGGTAATGATGGTTCGGGTTTCGCATGCAAAGGTAATGATTTTGTAGACAGGGCGAAAAAAATTCATCGGAGGAGGGAATAATAAAACGGCCTTTTTGACGTTCGTATAAATAGTAACACCGCATTTCATAATAGTTATCAACAGTATATGCAGAAACTCTTTCACAAAATTCATCTATGGCTCTCAGTGCCATTCGGAATAATAATCACCATAACATGCCTGACGGGGGCAATACTTGTACTTGAACCGGAAATCACCCGCGCCCTGCGCAGCGAGGTATATTATGTGGCCGACGCCTCGGGTAGCGTGAAGCCTATGGAAGAGCTTATCGCAACGGTGAAAGCAGAAGGCCCCGATAGCCTGACAATAGCTAACGTGACGGTGTTTGACGACCCCCGACGCACCTATCAGGTGAATTTCACCAAGCGTCACAGCGCCGCTCTGTTTATAGACCAATATTCCGGTAAAATAACAGGACGCTATGAGCGCTTCGGATTCTTCACCACCATGCTGCATCTTCACCGCAGGCTTCTCGATAACTCTACACCCGCAGACGGAGGAATGCGTCCGGGAAAACTGATAGTGGGAATCTCCACACTCATGCTTGTAGTGATACTCATTACGGGAGTCGTGTTGTGGTGGCCGCGGGCCAGACGCGGACTGGCTCATAGCCTGTCGATTCCGGTCACCTCGGGTTGGCACAGATTCTGGATGGGGCTACATGTGGCCGGAGGAGTGTACTCGCTCATTCTTGTGCTCGTTATGGCCCTGACGGGGCTCACATGGTCGTTCGGGTGGTATCGCACCGCATTCTACACATGTTTCGGAGCAGACGATCCGCGAGCTCCATCACCGACCAGTGTCACATCGGCCACCAAGAGCGATACCGGAGCAGCCATGAAGCCCGATTTCGCACGTGAGGATGGCCGGAAGCATGGCTCCGCCGGAAAGAAAAAAGCCGATAGCGAGATAAAGGTGATCAACGAAGCAGAGGCTGAACACCCACAGACGTTCTCACGCTGGGTGTATGCCGTCCATACGGGTCGTTTCTGGGGATGGGTAAGCCGGATGCTGTGGGTTGCCGGCGCACTTCTCGGAGCCTCACTTCCGCTGACCGGCTACTATATCTGGATTAACCGACTGCGCAGGAAAAGACACTGAGATCAGCCGTCGAGGCCGGCTTTGCGGGCCTGAGAGTGCTGATGCTCGCGGGGAATACGGTACATGCGGCCGTCTTTGACGAGGTAGGAGCCGGTCTGATGAAAGCTGAAGGGCACTTCGGCCTCACGACACTGGCGCTGCAGATCGGTGACCCAACTGAAGTGGAGCGGCCGGGCGTACTTGCCTGACTCGCCGCCGACCGACACCTGCTCGATCGAGCGGCAGTCGAGCCACCGGCTCAGATCGAGGCTCTCAATCAAGGGGGCGGCTATGATGAGGCGGTGCTTGATAGGCAGGCTTGTGAATATCGGCAGCCGGAAGTCGGCCCGATCCTGATTTTCGACCGTACACCCCACGGCCACATGCTCGTAGCCATCGCCCCAGTCGGGCGGAAGACAGCGCTCCAGACGGTCGATGCGTTTGGTGAAGAAATAGAAGCGGCAGTCGCGGCGAGTGCGGATAATTCTCCATATTTCGTCGCGCCACGGGTCGGCCTCCTCAATCAGAAAGTCGGAGGTGAAACATAGGGCAAACTCCGTGCCTTCGGGAAACTTCCAGAACCGCCGGCGGTTGCGGCGGAGCGGCAGGTCGAACGACGCCGTGCGCCTTACCTGGCTCGCGGGAATCTCCGTTCCGAAGGCTGCGTCTTCGCGATACACATAGCAGTGCATACATCCGGCACTGATTTTGTGGCAGCCGTGCCACGGATTCCACATCGGCATACTTCCGTATGTTTAAGCAGTATTCAATCAGTGCAAAGTTACGAAAAAGAAAACGATTGCCAGAGTGTTGGCTGCTCATATTCCTATGGCCGGGATGAGGTGGGATCCGTTTTCCAGCGGCCGATCAACACATAGCAGTTGTCGTCGGGATCGATGCTCTCGCGAAGCTGATGCATACGGTTCATTCCCTCGTCGGTCGCCAGGGGATGTGTGTCTGGCGTGGCTGTAAGGCAGTCGAGCAGATCGCCCGGATCCAGACACATGGAGAAGTAGCCCGGGGTGTGGCTGTCAGACCATCCCTGGTTGATAGTAAGGGTACCGAAGTCGTCGAACATCAGCACAGCAGGAGCCCCGCGAAGGGTGGTGCGGTCGATTACGAAAGGTGTGAGTTGCGGAAGATAGGCGGAATGTTCGCTCGTAGGCACCGGGCTGCCGTAGGAGGTGACTACATAAAACTGCGGTAGCGACATCAGGCCGTGAACCGGCGTATCATCGCCGAAATCAAAGGTAAAGTCCGGACGGAACCGGGAGTCAATGTAGGTGTAAAGGGTATCCGGTTCCGGTTCGATGCGATAGAGCGAGTAGGTGATTCCATCTCCCGCCGGAGTGATACCAGCGTTGACTTCATTGGAGAAGTCGGGATTCACGGCAAGATATGTCCGCACAACAGAGTCGGTCACATTTCCCTCGAAATCCTGCTCCCATACCACCGGGACCTCACCGTCGACCGTAAACTGCAGTGCCGCGACAGTAATCAGGCGTCTGGCGGCATCGACGGTGAAGATGCTTTTACGCGTCTTATAGGCAAGAGGTATGTCGCCGGTATATCTACCCTCAAGGTCGTAGGTCATGATCCTGTCGGCGCTGTACTGTGCCATGAATATGCTGCCCGCTTCTTCGTCGGCAGTGATATGATAGGGCGCGATAGCATATTCGCCTGGCCCCTGACCCTTTCTTGCTACTTCTCCAAGATACTTTCCGGTATGGTCAAATTGCTTTATAGACTTGCCGTCGTATATGATGATGCGCTTATCGGTAACCCACGTGGCGCCATCGCCAACAAGGGCCTCGTCTGAATTCTCGAGTCTGACAAATTTCAGGTCGTCGAACATCTCGGAGGCGAGCAATGTCACCGTTTCCGGCTTCGAGGTCAGCTTGCCGACCACTACCGTGTCGCCGTCGATAATGACCCGTGAGGCTGCTACCGGGGCTTCGGCGAATACCCGCGCCGATGGATTTGATGAGAGGTGCGAATTATTGCCCGAAGGCTTGGACTCGCACGCCGAAAGAGCCGGAAGCATCAGCATGATCACCGGTGCATATAAGGAAAATTTCATGAAATAATTACGGGTGGATGATTATTTGATATAAGTGATTCCAGTAGTCTCCAACATCAGTAAATGTGGTTTGCGCGATGTATCGTAGGCCTTGAACGACAGTATCCGGCCCGTTGAATCGGAGAATATTATCTCTATCTGGACTTCGCCGTTGCGCGCATATTGCTCGATTGTTATTCTATCGCCTCTTCTGGTCAATCGGGTTCTACTGCTGTCAAGATGCTTACCGGCTTCATCGGGGCCGGAATACAGCAAGCGGGAGAAGATTTTGAAATTCTCCGAAGGAATTCCTTCAAGCGGCAGTCTTTTCCCGTCGAGTGTGGTGCTATCCGGGTCGGCCGTCAGGCTATGTCTGACCCTTCCGTCTGTCCACCTGAGACTTATTTCCGGTTTTCCGCTAACCGACTGATAATTTAGCGTGAGCGGCATCATTGTTCCGTCGCGCGAGAGGGTGACCGGAATGACCTTTCCGGAGGGCAGTCCTCTGACGTTGAAATTAATGCGGCATTCCCGGGCTGAAAACATTTTTTCAATGCCGAGTTCTATGACCTTGTCGGTAGCGAAGGTTACATCGGGATACGCAAAAAACAATCCGATTCCGATGCCGACAATCAGGATCGCGGCGGTACGGCCTATGCTGTCAATCAGGTGTAGCATTGGATGGTGGCGGCGGGGAGGTGTGAAACTGATCGAAGTTGCCGGAACGTGGCGTAGCTTTAACAGCTCAAGCACTTCATCATACCTCTTGTCATCACAATTTTCGGGTAGATTCATAAGGCTTTCAGTTTTAAGCGTAAGTATTCGAGGCCCTCATAATAGCGCCGTTTTGCCGTGGTAGTAGAGATGTTGAGTGTAGAGGCGATTCCGTCAAACGTCAGCGAAGCATATATCCTGAGTCTCACCACCTCGCGCGATGCCGCGGGCATGGAGCCGATCAGGCGTGTTATGCGTTGGGCTTCCTCCTCCAGATCTGCCGTTTCTTCCGTCAGCTGTGCTACCTCCTGCCCCGACAGGTCGGTCTGGATCACCGGGCTGATGCGGGCGTTGCATGTGTTGACCACGGTGCGGAATATGTATGCTTCCAGATTGTCGATCTCTTTCCCGTCGCCAGACTTCTCGAGCATCCGCAAGTAAACGTCCTGCAGGATATCTTCAGCGTCTTCCGCATTTCCCATGCGTGAACAGGCATAACGGAAAAGACTTTGTTTGTGCTTCTCCATTATCGCGGTGATCTGTTTTATATACTGTTTTCTGCCCATACAATATCAAGATCAGGAAAGAGACGAAATAGTCCGCAAATATTCCGGTTTTTAATGAATTTAACATTGCAGTATCTGTTCGGAAGATTGTCAGTAAATTTTCCCGGACAAATTAAACTGTCGGAGCTGCTAAGGCGTTAGAAAGGGAGACACAGATTACAAACAACAGACAGACAAATAATGAAAGTACTGGTAGTGAACGGCAGTCCACATCTTAAAGGCTGTACCGACCGCGGACTGCGGGAGGTAGAAGAGACCCTGCGTACCAACGGCATTGAGACGGAGCGCGTAAACGTTGGCAATAAAGATATCCGCGGCTGCATAGGCTGTAATTTCTGTCGCGAGCATGGGCGCTGCGTGTTCAACGATCTTGTCAACGAGACAGCTCCTAAGTTTGCCGAGGCCGATGGTCTGATTGTGGGCAGTCCGGTTTATTATGCAGGAGCCAACGGTCAGCTGCTGGCATTTCTCGACCGTCTGTTCTACAGCACCTCAGGGGTGGTGGACAAGACTATGAAAGTCGGGGCAGCGGTAGTATCGTCGCGTCGCGCCGGTTCGACCTCTGCTTTTGATGAGATCAACAAATATTTCACTATCAGCGCTATGCCGATAGTGTCGAGCACATATTGGAACGAGGTTCACGGTTTCACGGCCCAGGATGTAGAGGACGACCTTGAGGGTCTGCAGACCATGCGCAATCTCGGCAAGAACATGGCTTTCATTCTCAAGGCTATAGCTTTGGCAAATGAGGCCGAGGGAGGCCTACCGGCCCAGGAGCGTAAGGTGTTTACAAATTTTCATACCGAAGGCTGATATCTCTGAATGCTCGGATAATAAAATCAGGGCCACCCCAAACTGAAGTGACCCTGACGTTATGATGTCAGTGATGATTTTCGGAATCAGTCGTGACGAGGTGCGCGGTCACGGCGGGGTCCGCGGTCGCCGTTTTCACGGCGGGGACGGTCGTTACCCTCGCGTCGGGGACGGTCGCCACGCTCACCACGGGGTGCACGCTCGCGCTCAACATAGCCCTCGGGTTTTGCCTGAAGCGCACGCATCGACAGACGGTATTTGCCGCTCTTCTTGTCGATTTCTATAAGCTTCACTTCGATCTCGTCGCCTTCTTTCAGGCCGCTGGCTTCCATGTCGGCCAGACGGTCCCATGATATCTCGCTGATGTGAAGCAGACCGTCGCGGTTGGGCATGAATTCAACGAATGCGCCGAACTCCAGAATGCTTCTCACCTTGCCTTTGTAGACTTTTCCTTCTTCAGGCAGCTCAACGATAGCATTGATCATCGAGAGAGCCTTGTCGATAGCTTCCTTGCCGGGAGCTGCAACCTCGATATAACCGTGGTCGTCGATCTCGTCGATGCTCACTGTTGCACCGCTGGCCTCCTGAATACCCTGTATAACCTTTCCGCCCGGGCCGATAACTGCGCCGATCAGGTCTTTGGGGATAGTCATTGTCACGATTCTGGGCACGTGGGGCTTGTAGTCTTCTCTGGGAGCAGAGATGGTCTGGCTGATCACGTCGAGGATGTGCATACGTCCGTCGCGTGCCTGGTTGAGGGCGCGCTCAAGAATCTCGTAGCTCAGACCGTCGACCTTGATATCCATCTGTGTGGCTGTAATACCGTCGCGTGTGCCGGTCACCTTGAAGTCCATGTCGCCCAGGTGATCCTCATCGCCAAGGATGTCGCTCAGGATAGCATATTTGCCGTCGGCGTCGCTGATAAGACCCATAGCGATACCGCTCACGGGCTTCTTCATCTTAACGCCTGCGTCGAGAAGGGCAAGGGTGCCTGCGCATACAGTTGCCATCGACGACGATCCGTTTGACTCCAGGATGTCGCTCACAATGCGGCATACGTAGGGGAAATCATCGGGGAACATGCGTTTAAGAGCACGGTGGGCAAGATTGCCGTGGCCAATCTCGCGGCGTCCTACGCCACGGGTCGGACGGGCTTCGCCTGTAGAGAACGGGGGGAAGTTGTAGTGAAGCAGGAAGCGCTCGCGGCCCTGGTTCATAACGTCGTCCACGATCTTTTCGTCGAGTTTTGTGCCGAGGGTCACGGTCGAAAGGCTCTGAGTCTCGCCGCGGGTGAACACAGCCGATCCGTGAGGTCCGGGGATGTAGTCTACCTCACACCAGATAGGACGGATCTCGGTGGTCTTGCGGCCGTCGAGACGTATGCCTTCGTCGAGCACGCAGCGGCGCATGGCCTCTTTCTCTACGTCGTGATAGTAGCGCTTCACCAGCGGAGCCTTTGCGTCGCGCTCCTCTTCGGGCAGCGAGTCGATATATTCCTGGCAGATAGCGTCGAAGCTATCCTGGCGCCAGTGTTTGTCGGCGCTTCCGGTCTTGGCGATGGCATAGGCCTTGTCGTAGCATTTCTCGCGCACATCCTTGCGGAGCTCTTCGTCGTTTACTTCGTGGCAGTATTCGCGCTTCACGGTCGAGCCTACCTCTTCGGCAAGTTCGAGCTGAGCCTTACATTGTACCTTGATAGCATCGTGAGCGGCCTTGAGGGCAGCCAGCAGATCGGCTTCGCTCACCTCGTTCATCTCGCCCTCTACCATCATGATGTTGTCGTAGGTGGCGCCTACCATCAGCTCCATGTCGGCTTTCTCAAGCTGCTCATAGGTGGGGTCGATGACAAATTTGCCGTCGATACGGGCGACACGCACTTCCGAAATGGGGCCGTTGAAGGGGATATCGCTCACGGCCAGAGCAGCCGACGCGGCCAGACCGGCAAGGGCATCGGGTATGTCAACGCCGTCGGTCGAGTAAAGGGTTATGTTTACGAAGGTGTCGGCGTGATAATTGTCGGGGAACAGCGGACGCAATACGCGGTCTACCAGACGCGCGGTCAGGATTTCATAATCAGAGGCGCGGCCTTCTCTCTTCAGGAAACCGCCCGGGAAACGTCCGAAACTTGAAAATTTTTCTTTATACTCCACCTGCAGGGGCATGAAATCAACCCCTTCACCGGCCTCCTTGGCCGTTACTACAGTGGCGAGAAGCATGGTGTTGCCCATGCGCAGCTCTACCGCTCCATCCGCCTGCTTGGCCAGCTTGCCGGTCTCGAGAGTGATCTCACGACCATCGGGCAGTGCGATGGTTTTTTTTATTGGTCTTAACATAAGTCGTTGTGTTGAAAGGCGATGCCGGTCGTGACACGCCATTCTTGTTCTGCTTGTTGATTTTTCCTCACAAAGTTAGTAAGTTTTGCTGAATTTACCTAACCAACTCGTTTAAATTACTATAACGCCCGAAATAAATCTGCCGTGGCTCACTTGGGGCGGTTGCTATGGTTGCCGGTCTAATTCCTGGTTCCGCTAATCTTTACTGCCGCGTTTAGCGTTATTTTTTTGTAACTTTGCATAACTCTCCCGTTTCCTTCATAACCATATATGAATACACCCGTAATTCCAAACACTGAAAACAACCTTGAGCGTGCTGTGCTCGTGGGACTGATAACTCCCGAGCAGAACGAAGCCAGGGCCAAAGAATATCTCGACGAACTTGCTTTCCTTGCCGACACGGCCGGGGCCGTAACCGTGCACCGTTTTCTTCAGCGCGCCGGCGGTCCGAACGCCCGTACCTATGTAGGATCAGGCAAGCTGGAGGAAATACGTCAGTATGTCGAGGACAACGACATCGCCATGGCGATTTTCGACGATGATCTCACCTCCAAGCAGGTGCTCAACATCGAGCGCGAGCTTAAGGTGAAGGTGCTCGACCGCACCAGTCTTATTCTCGACATTTTTGCCCGCAGGGCTCAGACGGCAAATGCCAAGGCTCAGGTGGAGCTGGCGCAGTATCAGTATCTGTTGCCCAGGCTGACCCGAATGTGGACCCACCTTGAGCGTCAGCGAGGCGGTATCGGTATGCGTGGTCCCGGTGAGACCCAGATCGAGACCGACCGCCGAATAATTCTCGACAAGATCTCTCGCCTGAAGCAGGAGCTCCGGCAGATCGACCGTCAGAAATCAATGCAACGCAAAAATCGCGGCAAGCTCACCCGCGTGGCTCTCGTTGGTTATACCAACGTCGGCAAATCAACGCTCATGAATCTGCTGAGCAAGAGCGACGTCTTTGCCGAAAACAAACTGTTTGCCACGCTCGACACCACTGTGCGCAAGGTGATTATCGACAATCTGCCTTTCCTGCTCACCGATACCGTGGGTTTTATCCGCAAGCTGCCTACCCATCTGGTAGAATCGTTCAAATCTACGCTCGACGAGGTGCGCGACGCCGATCTGCTGCTGCATGTGGTCGATATTTCCCATCCCAATTTCGAAGAGCAGATAGAGGTGGTCAACAAGACTCTCTCCGAGCTCGGTGCTGCCGGAAAACCGACCATAATGGTATTCAACAAAATCGACGCCTTTACATATACGCCCAAAGATCCCGACGATCTCACTCCGGCAACCCGCGAGAATATCTCGCTCGAGGAGCTGAAACACACCTGGATGAGCCGTCTCGGAACGGATGCAGTCTTTATCTCGGCCAAAAAGCAGATAGGCATCGACCAACTCAAGGCGATGCTCTATGAGAAGGCGCGCGAGATCCATGTGTCGCGTTTCCCCTACAATGATCTTCTCTTCCAGTCATACGAGGATCTGGACACAAATCCCGGAGAGTGATATGAGATTTTTTATTTCGGCAGGTGAGGCTTCGGGCGACATCCACGCCGCTCGGCTCATAAGGGCATTGCGCGAGCTTGATCCCGATTCTCGATTCATGTTTCTCGGTGGCGACGAGATGGAGCGGGCCGCCGGTGTGCGTCCTATCGTCCACTATTCCCGCATGGCCTATATGGGATTTATGTCGGTAGCGCGTCATCTGCCCGACATCATGGCCATCATGGGCTCGGCCAAAAAGGCTCTTCCGGTGTTCCGTCCCGATGCCGTGATTCTTGTCGACTATCCGAGCTTCAATCTCCGGCTTGCGGCCGAAGCCCGTCGGCTCGGCATTCCTGTCTACTATTACATCTCGCCCAAGGTGTGGGCCTGGAAGAAATGGCGTGTCAAGTCGATCTCCCGGCTTGTCAGTCATCTGTATTCAATTCTTCCTTTCGAGCCCGATTTCTTCCGTGCTGAAGGCTACGACCGTGTGACTTATGTCGGCAATCCGTCGGTTGAGGAGGTCGATGAGCGTATCGCCGCCACTCCCTCGCGCACTGATTACTTCGACCGTATAGGTGTCGACAGCACTAAGCCTGTCGTTGCCCTGTTGCCCGGCAGTCGCATAGGCGAGATCCGTGCGAATCTTCCGGTGATGCTCCGGGCCCTTCCCGAGGGCTGCAGTGCTGTGATCGCGGCCGCTCCTGCTGTGCCCGATTCGCTTTACCGCGAGCTCGGATCGGGCGAGATTCCGCTTGTCGTTGGCGATTCCGTCCAGCTCATGCGGCTTTCTACCGTTGCCGCCGTGACTTCCGGCACGGCTACGCTCGAATGCGCTCTGACAGGCACACCTCAGGTTGTGTGCTACCGCGCCAATGGTTCTAAGCTCTCATATTCGGTCATGCGCCGGTTGCTTCATGTCGATTTTGTTTCGCTTCCAAATCTTATTGTCGGCCGTAGCATTATTCCCGAACTGCTGCTTCATAATTGTACCTCCGAGTGGGTTCGGGCCGAGCTTTTGTCGCTGATACCTGCCGACTCTCAGGCCCGCTTTGATCAGCTCGACGGCTACCGCGAGATGCGCCGCCGTCTGGGCGATTCTCCCGCCGCTCTGACGGCTGCCCGCGATATTCTTGCCGCGCTGGCCCGCTGAACTCATTCGGAGTCGGAGGCGTTCATAATTTGTAAGGCTCTGTCGATTCATGACAGAGTTGCTTTCACGGACTGCCGCCTGAGCCTCGTTGCCGGTCGGCGTGTCCGGATTTAATTTCGCGTTCACCATGACTCACACTTCTCCCTCATCAGGTTCGTCCGCTGCCGCTCAGACCTCTCCTTCCGGAGGATATTATGTTTTTCTGATCACCTATCTGGTGCTTCTCAGTGCTTTCGGGTCGTTTGTCAACGATATGTATCTGCCCACTCTCCCCGAGATGGTTAAATCGTTCCACTGTTCGGCACCTACGGTTCAGCTTGGCCTCACCTTCGGCATGATCGGACTTGGTTTCGGCGAGATAATCCTCGGCCCTGTCAGCGACCGCATTGGCCGTAAGCCTATCCTTGTCATCACTCTGATAATTTTCTGTATCGGAGCCATGTGCAGCGTCTGGTCGCACACTATTCATGTGTTCCTGTGGTGGCGTCTTGTCCAGGGTCTCGGAGCGTCGGGAGGCTATTTCCTGGCCCGTACGATTCCGGCCGATCTCTATGGTGGGCGCGCTCTTGCCAAGGTGATGGCTCTTGTCGGTGCCATCAATGGTTTTGCCCCGGCGAGTGCCCCGGTCATAGGTGGCCTTGTAGGCAGCACTATGGGTTGGCAGGGTATTTTCTGGATCCTCTTCGGCTTCAGCGCTATGCTGCTCCTTGTCACTACCGCTTTCAAGGAGTCGCTCCCGCCGGCGCGTCGCGTTCATGGCCGTTTCGGTGTGGCGTTCAAAAACTACTCCGTTCTTGCCCGTAACCGCCATTTCATGATCCACATGATGCTTAAGGGTACTGCGCTCGGTGTGCTTTTCGCATATATCTCCTCCGCTCCCTTCATCATCCAGACCCACTACGGTTATTCGCAGTTGCAGTTTGGTATCTTCATGGGTTTCAACGCCATCTTTGTAGCTTCGGGTGCCATGGTTGCGCTCCGGTTCAAACCTCTCAAAAAGGCAGCCGTGATAGCTGGCCGTTCTCTCTTGTTGGTGGCTGTGGCCCAGTTCGTATGTTTCTGGTGTGTAGATAGCGTCTGGGTCTACGAGGCCCTTAACCTTCCGATGCTTTTCTGCCTCGGTATGCTCTTCACCACGGGCAATACTCTGGCTATGAACGAAGGCCGGGCTTGTGCCGGCGACGCTTCGGCTATGATCGGCCTGGCCGGTTACGTTTTCGGTGCCGCAGTGAGTCCGCTTGTAGGCATGGGCGACATGCTTCATTCAACGGCGGTGGTCATTCTGGTGCTTTCCGCCATGACTTTGCTCTTCGCCCGTATGTCCCGTGAGCTACCAGCCGATCTTACCGCAAATCCCCGGAGTGCCACTCGCTCCGGTGTCCCCGACGCTCCCGACACTCCGTCACGAAGTTGATTTCAGTTCTTTCGTCATAATTCCGTTCAAGCTATGACAACTACATCATCATCCACATCGTCTTCCTCCTCTTCTCCTTCGTCGGCCTCCGGCCGCGACACCCGTTCGCTGTTCAGGCGTGTGCTTGCCGACGTTGTTCAGTATCTGCTCCCGGCTGCCTGCTCCGCGCTGCTCGTTGTGTGGCTTTTCCATAAGATCCATTTCCAGAGCATGATGCATGTGGTCAGGAATGGGGGAGTGCGCTACGAATTTCTTATTCTGATGATGTGTGTCACAACGCTCAGCCATGTCGTGCGCGGTGCCCGCTGGGGGCTTCAGATCGAGGGCGTCGGTGCCCGTTGCGGCCTGATGCAGCTCTCGGTGTCGATTTTCGGCTGCTATGCGCTCAATCTTCTTTTTCCTCGCGCCGGCGAGGTATGGCGATGCGTTTATATCTCGCGCACCCACCGTGTCCCGCTTTCCACAGTAGTCGGTACCCTCGTCGGCGACCGCGCCTCTGATATAATTGTTGTGTTCCTGCTCACCGGCCTTGCCTTCATTGTCGCGGCTCCCGAGCTTCATAAGTTCATGACCCACTATGCCGTTGGCCGCGATTTCGTTGATCTTGTCGACAATCCCTGGCTCTGGATTGGCGTGGTGATGCTGATAGCCGGATTCTATTTCCTGCTCCATTGCTTCCGCACTGCTGCGCTCGTGCAGCGCATCGACGGCTCCCTGCGCAATCTCTGGAACGGTTTCCATAGTCTTTTCACCACCATGCCTCACAAGGGGCTTTACCTTGTTCTCACCCTCGGCATCTGGATCTGCTATTTCCTGCAGACCTACCTCGCCTTTTTCGCCTTCCCGTTCACCCGCGAGCTGATCCACACACCCGGCACCTGCTATGGCCTTATCCCCGGTCTGGTAGCCTTCGTCTTTGGATCATTCAGCATGGCTGTCCCGTCAAACGGTGGTCTCGGCGCATGGAATCTCGCTGTGATCTTCGCCCTGACGCTCTTCGGTATCGGCAAGGTCGAGGCTGCCGCTTTCAGCATGGTCATGTGGAGCTTCGAGTCGCTTATGCTCGTGATTCTCGGCATCTTCACCTGTATCTATGTCACCACCACACGCGGTGAGTATCGTGATGCCGGCACTCCTGGTTCTCCTGCTGCTGGTGCGTCTCCGAAATGACATACAGTCCTATCGCGCGCGTCATCACTATATCATCGTGATGGCCGTCTTTGGCGCCGTAAGTGCCGTTGGGCTTCCGCTCGTAGGCCGACATCTCGTCGCAGGCATTCTCGTCGTGCTCGGTATACTCTCCGTCTCTCACGGCGGCTATCATCACCGTCAGGGCCGCTAGCTTGCTGCGTCGGTTGGTGTGAAATCCCGGGCGGCTGTCATAGCCTCCGTCGCTCAGCTCGGTTTTCTGCCTGACGTAAAGCCGCCCGTAATACCGGCGCAGTGTGCTCAGCAGATATAGCGACGCATCGTCTCCGCTCGTCTCGAGCGTGTTGCTCTCTATCACCAGAAGTGCCCTGTCATACCATTTTGCTATCATTGCCGCCTGCCAGGCCACTATATCGTGGTCGGCATGTCCACGCCATTGGGCCGCTATTTCCGGCTTCCCGTCCGGTCCATGACGGTCGAAAACGGCTATCACCGACCAGTCGCTGTCGTCGCTTCTGCCTCCTATATCCACGGCCGCCACATAGCGGCTTATTCCATTGTTCCCCTCTTTGGCGGGATGCCTCCACACGGTCAGCTTCCCGTTAGGATCTTCTCTCAGCCTCAGGTTGTGGAGGGCCGCTGGTCCTGTCAGCCTGTCCCCCTCAAGGCTATACGTTTTTCCATCCTCCGTGCACCCCTCCCTCAGCTTCTCCACCGCTATCTGCCCGAATACGTTGCTGCCTGTGTGCAGGAAGGCTTCGGTAGGGTTGCTCGGAAACTCGGCTTTCATCGCCGTGTGGTCGGTATACTCTTTCAGCTTGTTTCTGTACCAGTTCAGTTGCTCCAGTGTGACGCCTTTTTCTTCCCACAGTTCCCTTTCATAGTCGCTCATACTCGTGGCTATGCTTCTGAGTGTCTGCTCGTCGGCTGCTGTCGAGTATATCGGAATCTCGTGCCACGCCACGAACACCGGCTCGTAGGCCGACATGCCTCTTTCAGCTTTCGTCCAGGCCTGATGAAAGAAGTTGCCCGTGCCGTTGGCGGTGCTCTCTATCACTATGGCCGTCATGGGCTCGCTCGGAATGGTGCCGCACACTGTACGCAGAAATTGCAGTGGCTTGCGTTTTCTGGTGTCGCTCCAGAATGCCACTTCCGACAGGTGAGCCAGGCTCGACGCCGTGCCGCGCAGTGAGTCGGGAGCCATGCTGCTACCTATGGCTATCTTTGCCTTGCGCCCCGCTATCCTGAGCTGACACCCTGTGCCTCTGTTCGCGCTCTTCAGTCGGGGTGCGTCTTTGTGGGGCCACAGTCCGCGCGGATAGCTATCGAGCATCTGTTCATACATTCCTCTTATCGTGGCCGCGGTTTCCTTCACGTGTGCGCATATCAGCGAGTTCCATCCCTCTTTTTTCACTATCTGTATCCATGCGAAATACATCTGCACCAGTGTCGAACATCCCCATTGTCTCGCCTTCAGTATTATCATTCTGATCGGCTTGCCGCTGCGTCGCTGTGCTTCGAGCCGTTCTGCAATCTTGCGCTGCGCCGGGTTGAGCACTAAGTTCACCTGTTCGCCTGTCAGTTTGTGCGTTATCATGACGCATCGTGCGCACCAGTATTCGAATTCCTCGCCGAGCCTCATCCTTTCGAGTTCCTCTTTTTTCATCCGGCGGCTGAAGCGTGGATGTCCGGTGATGCTCGTCGGTAGCCATAGCCTCTGAATTCCCCACATTATCACCTCTTTTCGCTCGCCTATCGCTCCGAGGCCCGTCAGCGGGTCATATTCTTTCAGGGCTATCTCTCTTTTCTCGGTCCGGCGGCGGTTCTCATCCATTATTGATGTCAGTATATCCATATTTTGTCTATTCTCAGATTTCTGCATTCTGTCATTTCGATTTTCACCTTGATTTTCTGTCGTGGGGGTAGGGGAGTGTTCAGCCTGAATCCCGACCTCACTTCCCCCGAGATATTATATATCGCCGCAGGCGAGTAGGCGCTGTCGTCTCCACCGCATGTCCCTATCTCTATGCTGCCTGCGCAATAGGCTGCGCTCATTTCTGCTATCACCCCTTTTGCTCCCCTCTCGCCCCGTGCTTCTGCTTCTATCGCGGCTGTCCCGTTCAGGTCGGCTCTTTCCTCTGCCTGATCCGTCAGGCTACCGTCTTTCGCGCTCACCGCCATCATTGCTCCTGTGCTCACTATTCCCGTGGCTTCCGGCATGTTGGTGTTTATGTGGCTTTCAGGCTCCATTCCATTTATATGGTTGAGTTCGAATGTTTCCCGTGTGCCCGACTCATACCATGCCGTCAGTTCGTTGTGCACCGCGTCATATCCCAGCGAGCTTATCCGCTCTTTCTCTCTGGTGGCGATCCGTCGGCATATTGTGCCCTCTGCTATAGCTATCTCTCTGCCGCCGCTTGTTGCAAAAGCTACTCCGTCTTTTGTCGCCGCACAGTTCATGGCTGTGCCGTATAGCCCTGCGTTGCTTAGCTTGCTGATGCTCAGGGCACGTTTCGCTCCGCTCACCGATATTCCGAGAATGCCGTCGCGTGTCAGTCCGTACACGTGTCCGCAGCCGAATCCCCAGCTCCCTCCCCGGCGCTGAGCGCTCACGAGGGCTGCTGTTCCCGGTTCCCTGCAATCCTGTGCGTCGGTCAGGGTCAGCCCCTTTCCGGCCCGGCTTGTCCCTACCAGTCCTCTCATTTCATCGCTGCCGTCGCTTGGTCGTATTCCGCTCCACACTATTGTGTCTCCATGTTTCGTCGCGTGTCGTGCAGTGAATCCCCGCTCGTTCAGTCTCTGTATCAACTTCCGTGTCATTGTTTCATCATCCTGACTGAGCCACTTCGGTTTCCTTGCCGGCCACACCCTCGCTGTTCTTTCCTCGGTTGCGTCAGGCTCTATCAGCGTTACTTCTGTCAGCGCCATCCTCCCCTCGTTTGTCGCCGTCGGGCGTCTGAATATTAATGTCAGGGTCGCCTCGCCGCTCGCCGGATGCTCTATCCGCCATTCCATCTCCTCGCGGCTCACTCTCCACTCCTCCTGCCCGCTTGCTTCTATCCTCACATTGCCAATATATTCGGCCCAGTTGCCGTTTGCGCCATTCTTGGCCTCAACCGTCGCTCTCAGTGCCATCGGCACGATGCTCACCTCCATTGCCCCAGTGCGTCCGGTGCTGTCGATAGTCGTTGTGATCTTGATATCCTCCTGCAGGCCTCCCGCTGTTGTCTCCTCGCCTCCGGCTATTACGTTACCTGCCCTGTCCTCCAAGAGCCATCTCGCCGTTACCGGATTCACTGTCATTCCCCTCCGGCGGGCCGAGTTGAGCAAGCTGTTCACCACCGGTACAACCGCGTTTCCAATTTGCCGGACCATCTTGTCCGTCAGCCCCTCCCGCAGGTCCACGCTTCCCAGCGACAATCCTGCCGCCATTCCGCTCAGCTTCTCCGCCGCTTCTGCCTCGATAGTCACCTGCGGCAGCCTCGTGGCCTTTCCGCGAGATGTCCACCCGGTAGCAGGGGAGTAGTCCAGAAATACGCGCCCCTGCCCGGTCATAACCACAACCTCGTTCCGTCCCGACTCCACGGCACACATCACCTCACATCCCGCCTCGGCAACCGCCACAGGCATCCCTGAGGCCATCCACACATATATCCTTCCTTCATCGTCGCACCCCATCAGCCACTCTCGGCCCTCCGCCGTAGCCGCGCATATCACACGCATTCCCTCGGCGTTACTGACTCCTATCGGCATGCCGGGTCCGACACCTGCAAGCATACCATCCACACCGCGCCTCATATTCACGCGCTTCACTACCGTCATTTCACGTCTCATAAATCAATACATCAAAATAGTTGAACACCAAACCCGGACCGAAATCCACCACAAAATTACAATCCTTTAGCCCCTACCCCCTGCGCACCTGCCCCTAACCTGATTAAATATTAGGGCGCCGCGCTCCAGTCGCAGAAGCCGTTGCCGCCGTGTAAGGAGTTGCCGCCGTGTAAGGAGTTGCCGGACGTCCCCGGCCGGCAAGCACCCGGATGGCCCCCGCCCGGATGGCCCCCACCCAAAGAAACTTTCTCGAGAAACGACCGCACACGTCGTTCGAGGACACCCCACGACACCATACCATTTATCCCGTCACCCAATAAATGTACTTGCCCGTTAAAAAACCACACAAGACCCCAGCCCGGTGTAATGAGATGCAACTGTGTAATGAGTAGCAACTGTGCAATGAGATGCAACTATGTAAGGAGTTGCCGGACGTCCCCGGCCGGCAAGCACCCGGATGGCCCCACCGGATGGCCCTCGCACGGATGGCCCCCACCCAAAGAAACTTTCTCGAGAAACGACCGCACACGTCGTTCGAGGACACCCCACGACACCATACCATTTATCCCGTCACCCAATAA
>JAAVDO010000014.1 GCA_014801735.1 Bacteroides sp.
ATACATCGTACTGCAAGGAAGTTCTGATGAGTGGACGAATCCGTATGATGAACGGTCAATCCCGCTTGATTAAATTTTGCAACTATGTGAAGCTATAGTAATATCTCAGAGCCATGCGGTACTACTCCTTTTGGGTGCAGCAAGTACATATTTTCATTTTTTCTCATAGCCATTTCCCATTTTCATATGTCTGCCGTTCCGTGTCACCCTAAGGGGCTGCGCCGGGCTCTACTTTCATGCCGGTTATAAGCGGAGTTCAAAGTGTGTTCGCTCGTGGCGATGAACGTGCCGTAACGAGATATTCTTTGCCTTTCGGCTGAAAAAATCTCCAGACTTCCCGATGGTCAGCTCGTATTTTTTAAGCCGTGAGGCGAACATCCCTTTGTTGCCTCCGCGCGCCATACCTTCAACGAGCAAGCAAAACTTCGATCAAATCTTCAACACGCGATGCATAGATGGCGGGATTGGGCTTAAATAAAGTGCCGGCTCCCAATGCAAGAAATCAATCTTGCAGATGTCTATCATTAACACATTCCTTACGTATAAAATCCGCAAGCTGGATCTTGTCAAGTTTAGACAAGAGTAAATCTACATCTTCAATCTTCTTTTTTTGCCATTATCTTTGGTCTAAATAATAAGTATAAGATACTGGTGGCTTTCTGCCATTACGAATTATGCATCGAAGGTCAAAGAAATTACCTTCCATACGTTGATTGCCGATAAACTCAAGCTTATTGTTACTAAGGAAACGAGCCAATCTCAATTTTTTGCAGGGATAGATATTAGTTGAGATTACTTTGTTTCCGGGATGTTCCGGAACATCAACATAGATGGATTGAATATCATAAGCGGGTTCAATTCCAGCCAAAGCCTGTGAAATCGGTAGTTTTCTTCAGCTCAAGAGTTCTTGACTCATCCGTCTCAATCAATGCCTTTATATCGTAAATTGGCATTGTTGATTGTTTTAAGAATATCATTTGAGGAAATTTTAAATTTTATATGGCCTACAAGTCTACTTAGATCTTTGACAAGAAAGAAATTTCGTGATTCCTATTATAGGAATAAACCGGTTAGTTTCTTGATTCTGGATTTTATAGAACCTTCGTTCCTCCTAAATATCGACATAAGTGTTTTAACATCTACCCCAGAATTATATAATTCAACAAGTTTTTTGTCATCATCTTCACTCCACCGTTCGTATGCATTGGCATAAATGCTTTTCTGTCGTTGCATATATGAATCAGTGAGATTTTCCTCCGTTGACATTTTTGGATCATTTGAGGTTAGTGAATTCATCTCCGTTCCAGAACTGTTTATTCCGAAAATTTCTTTTATGTCAGCAATCACACGTTTTTGATTCTCTTCAACAGTTTCTGGCGTCCAAACAGTGGGATAGTTTTTATAAATCTTTTGCGTATAGGCAAAAGAACCAATATTCTTTTCAAAATACCTTTTCAGCTTCTCTTGGTAATCCAGATTCCCTAATGAGGCATTCTTTCTTCTTCCGATAAGGCAGAGATTACCTATTCTATTCGTATAAAAACTTCTTTGCTCCTCAGTAAAGTCTTTAACCCATTTGCTATTCAATTTTGGATTTTGTGGAAGGATATGTTCTATAGAAATAGTACCAAACTCCTTCCACTCCGACTTATCCTTGTATTTATATTCAAGTAACATTAACAAAGCATAAGTATACCTACGTCCATATATCTCCGACTGTACGTTTGCCATAAACACCTGTTCATCGAAAGAGTAGAATTTGGTTGACTCGAATACGGCATGGCTATCCACAGAATCTTCTATAAGATTTATGATACTGTTAAGATTATCAATACGATATGAGGAAGATTTCCCGCATACTGCATCGCCAATATTCTTGCAAGCCACCTTAAGGGTAAACTTTAATAGTCCGGTATTGCCAAATTTTCTTCCATACGATAGGACTACCGGTATCCAATCGGTTGATGGCATGGAGTTATTGAGAATTCGAATTAGTGTACAGTACTCAGCATCATCATTATCATTTAAATTGATGAGTTTGTTGTAGTCTTCGTACGCCTTAAAAACATAGTTAAAGAATTCCTTCCCTTGTTGTATCTTGCCCGCATTGAATATCAGTTTGTCATACTCATCGAGAAGATTAGTTTTCTGACGTTTCTTTAGTAGCATTGTTCTGACATACGCAAGGAAACGGTCGAATTCATTTCCCATATCTTCCTGCATCTCCTCCCATTCTCGAGCATAGTTATTTCTATCCGTGTCATCACTGATCTTTTCAAGATTTGATGATTTTAGAATGTCTGCATTACTTAATTTCTGCCCCCGATCATTCATAACGGAAAACAATCGAAATGCATCTTCAAGGGAGTCTGCTGATATATAAATCATGACCACATTATTGAGAATAAACCCCAGTAATATGTCAAGATCTATTTCTGTATGCTCATCGAAATACTCCTTGAAGCACAAGAATGCATTGCACATCCTTTGAATAGATGTGGATTCTTTCTTGTCATTAGCTTTTCTTACAATATCAGACCAATATTGAGAAATATTTCCATCCGGCATTATATACTGTTCAATGAAATTCTTGACATTGCCTCTTATTTCATAGGAAAGTCTGATTCGTTGTGCTATCTTACGTATCTTATTCTCTTTCTGGACGATTAGAGCTTTGCAATTTTCTCTGACCTCATCAGAGGATCTATTATAGTCTCGAAGAAAAGCAAATAAAAGGAACAAAGTAGTAATCCGTTGTTGTCCATCCAGTAAATCATTGTTCTGCTCTTTATTTTGAATAATATAAGAGCCAAGAAAATATTCCTCATTGCCATGTTCCGCATAATTCGACGTAAAATCTTCGAGCATATCATTAACATTGTCGCTTTCCCATACGTAGTGCCTTTGATATGATGGTACGGTGTACCACTCTTCGAATAACTCCGCTATGGTTTGCTTTCCAAAACCTATTTCTTTATAGCCGGTTTTCATTTTACGTTATCTAAATTTCGCAAGTTAAAGATTATAGAAATAGTGGCATACAAACGACATGGTTCCTGGCTAATTATAATAAAATAAACAATTATAAGCACCACCAAAAACTAACTTATAGCCATTTCGATACACAAAGTTACACCATTTATTTCTGGAATCAAAACGGGGGTGTATCAAAAGAATTTTTTAACACTTAAATCTGTCTCGGCTTTTCAGAAATCAGTGATAATATTCATTGAACATGTTTTAGAATACTAAGGTGAATCATCGGCAATATATCAATACAATTAGCCGTTAGGGAACAGCATATAGAACAAACTTCATAAGTCCCTTCATTCCAACCTATGATTCATAATTGAACACCGAAACGGCGAAATGGCCCACATATCTACCCCCTTTTTAGACCGCAAATCAGACTCTATAAAAGAATAAAAAAATACATATATCGCATAAGCGCACGATTAAAAATTGGTTTATCGTAGTATGCATATCTCAAATATGCCAACTTATCGTAGTTTACAATGAGGAAATTTGCCGATTTACCGAAGTTTTGTTATCTTTGCGCCATAAATACAAGACATCAATGGAGACTTCAGTACTGCTTGAAATATTACGTGACCAACGAGAAGAGCTTGACTCACTTCGTTCCCAATGCTTTTGCAAACGAAAGGAAGAAGATATGGTTAAACTTGAGAGTAAAAAGGCTCAGGTAGTAATAGGAGTGCGCCGTAGTGGAAAATCAACATTGTGTTTCAATGTATTGAATAAGGCTCATGTGAAATTTGCTTATGTGAATTTTGACGATGAGCGTTTAGTTCGTTTGTCAGCTGATGATCTTAACGATGTTTTAAAATGCCTTTACCAGATTTATGGCGATTTCGCTCACCTATTTCTTGACGAGGCACAGAATGTAGAGGGCTGGCATCTTTTCGTCAATAGATTGCTCCGGCACGGAATGAAGTTGATTATAACCGGCAGCAACGCAAAACTACTCAGTAGCGAGCTTTCTACATATCTCACCGGACGCTATAATGAAATCGAATTGTTCCCTTTCTCGTTCCGTGAATTTTGCGAAATGGAGAAAGTGGAAACAACGAATCTATCTACAAAAACTGACGCCTTACTTCGAAGAGCATTTGACACGTACATGGAAACAGGTGGTTTCCCGGAGATAATCAGTGGTGAAGAAACTGCTGAGGAATATATAGACACACTGGTTTCAAATATTCTGGAAAGAGACATCGTGCAGCGTTTTAAGGTAAGATACAAAGATGCCTTTAAGTCACTGTCTCATCATCTTATGAATAATGCCCCATGCGAAGTTACATATACAGCTTTGCAGAAGACTTTTAATTTCAAAAATGACAAAACCGTTGAGAATTATGTCGGCTACCTTTATCAGTCCTATCTACTGAAACAGTTACGCAAATATTCTACCAAAAGTAGCGAACGGATTCGTAATGCGAAATGCTATCCCATAGATGTATCGCTTATGAACGCCAGAAAGAATGCATTTGCAAAAGACAATTTTGGGTGGAGGCTTGAATCTCTGGCTTATTTGGCGCTATGCAGAAAATATGGAACCGGCTACGATGTCTATTATCACAAAACGGAGTCTTACGAAGTTGATTTCGTAGTCTGTCATCGAGCAACGGTTGTTGAACTTGTACAGGTCTCCTATGACATATCCTCAGAAAAAACTCTCAACCGAGAAACTTCTGCTCTGGTGAAAGCCGGGAGATCGCTGAAATGTGACAAATTGACTCTGGTCACAGCCTTTGAGGAGCGCGTGTTGGATGTTCAAGGACAAGTCATTGATGTTTGTGCTGCTTACAAATGGCTTCTGATATAACATCATCGCCAGCCTCTACGCTCCCCAATCACGCTTCAACAGCATCGAATAGCAATATGCAGAAAGACGAAAAACACCTCAAACGAGTGGAATGGCTCTACCGATGGAGCCGCATAGAGAGGACAGATACCTATGAATATCAGGACTTTGAACGCTGTATGCTCGATGGTAAGAAAGAGGAACGGGAAGGCATGAAGACCAAAATCTTCAACATGGAGCGTAGCGCCCCGTAGTTCCTCTACTTCCGTCCTGTCGATGACTGGAAGCCAGAACCGCCGGAGCCACCCAAAGCCGCAGAAACAGAGCAATCAAAGCCAACGGCAGAAACAAAACCGAAGCCTCTGCCACATGAGCAACGTTCCCGCCTGACACCCGGAGAAGTCCGAGCAATAAAGGATATGCGGGCAAATCCCCATATACCCGAAGCTGCCAAGCCGGAATTACCCGACGGCTACGAATAATCCCTGCTAACTTAAAGACAGACACCCCCGACAATCGCTGCCGGGGGCCTGTCTTTGTCTATGTATGATTAGCTGTTTTCTTTTAGAAGTCTTTTAACGAGTTGTAGTTTTCGAGTACAATCATAGCAATGCAAATGTAACTATCTACGAGTTAAACCAATCGAAAATGAATCGTAAAAGCAACATGAACGGCACGGTGATGACTATGGCTATTACATATCGTTTCCAACTCTTCAATTTTTTCGGCAAGAAATGATATGCCATAAGATATATAATTGCAGTCAACACTCCAGAAATATAGGGATTCCATTCCATGATCTTTAATTTATTCGTCAGGTGTATTTTGCTTCGACCTTACAGTCGTAAAAATAAGAAACATTTACGCGATATACAATAATAGCAACCAAAACAACAAATATTAGCGCAAACAATCCGGCACAACCGCGCATAAATATTATCGCGGTCGTATTATTTAATCAACAAAGCCGAAAGCCATTGTCAACAAAAGTATTATTGAAAGACCGATTGAAATCAGCGCAGCATATTTTAATCGTGTAGTATGACGGGCATGTCATACATCTGTGGTGAAAGTCCACGTGGGGCGCGACGAATCCCCGAGCAACTTGCAAGTTTCGAGTGGTGACACTCGGGAGAGAAGAAGCAATAGCGAACCTTTAGCTCATCGACCGAATGGGAGATAAATCGTGGCCTGACGAACAGATTTGGTGGAATCTTTCTCTCCTGCCAGACGGAAAAACTCATCACCCAAAACAGGCTTGGAGGAGTCGCCGACACGCAGATAATAGCGACCGTCGCTTGTGGAAGCCAATGAATAGGCATTACGATGAATTGAGAGACGAAGAAACTCACCACCATTATCTGCCGCAATAACCTCGGCATAAGCCGAGACATTCACGGTTTTACCGGCTATTTCATTCAACAGTTTGACATCCAAATCTTCAGGAATACGTTGATCGGCATACGGCAATTCTTCATTATCCTCAATCCCGAAATCAATCACGCCCCCTGTGCATTGGCAAAACCAACACAATCCTTGGCAATTTCCTTGAAGTTAGCTTTCGGACCATGAATTGCTCTTAAAGACTTCTTGTCGTATAAACTATTTTCTCTCATTTAGACTGCAAAGATACGAAAACTATTCCATATTAAGCCTATAATGAGTCACATAACCCCAACTCTGAGAGGCGAAACTGCTATAGCATAACAGTCAGTAGCAAGCGAACATTTTGACTGTTGGATTATGCCAGCAGTAATGTTTCGTCAGCCACACTGTTACTCACCGCATCATCATGGTTTAAGAAAGTGATAAACAACGGCTTTTGCGACAGACACGGTTTGCATGTTGGTTTACTCGGATCAATGTAAAAAGAAGGTTGTTAAAATCAAGACAAAGTTAATTAACTTTGCTTTATGAAACAATGGCAAGTACTTAAAACTATATTTCCGGAGGTTATCACGGAAAATTTTGAGTTTGTGGATTACCAGGAGTCTCCGGAGCGTCTTGACTACTGGCTTGAAGAACGCGGTTATATGTCCCGAGAAGATTATAA
>JAAVDO010000015.1 GCA_014801735.1 Bacteroides sp.
AATGGTTTTAACTTTCATTAATACATCGCGGTGTTGTATTTGATGAAAGTGATGTAATTTTGCAGTGTCGGAAGAGGAAAGGGCTGAGTCCCGAAGATTCCGACAGACACACACGCAAAGAGAAGATTGGTATAATGATTGGTATTAGATAGATTGATTGGTTAAAAGACAAGAACCGGCTTCTAT
Source organism: Bacteroides sp. (assembly GCA_014801735.1). The sequence continues at coordinate 187 of JAAVDO010000015.1, forward strand.
GCGAGACGCATGGAAGCCGGTTCGATATTTGGAGGTAAACCAGTTGTCAGGATTCAGCCTTTAGGGCGTGATAAGAGTCGATAGTGTAGCGGAGGCCGGTAGCGAGGTCAACGCGCGGAGAGAAATTGAAATCGCGGACTGCATCGGAAATATCGCAGTTCCAGTTGCGCTGCTTCATTATACGAAATTTGTCGCGATTGAGAGTGGATGGCCTAAGGGTAGCCACGCCGTATTTCTCGGCGACGAACGATGCGACATACGTGATCCATAGCGGCAGCCTGAGGGGTATGACGCATTTCACTCCGAGCTGTCGGGCCACAATTTTACGAAATTCGGATTGTGTATATGCACGGGGTTCGGAGATGATATATTTCTTGCGCAAGGTGGCGGGAGATGTGACAGCATCGAAGACGGCACGGGCCAGATCTTCGACATAGATGAAAGTGAGCATCTGTTTACGGAAACCGACGCCAAAATCGAAGTGGTGCTCGATAGCCTTTATCATCATCAGATAGTCTTGCTCATGGGGCCCGTAGACGCCGGTGGGGCGCAGAATAGTCCAACGGAGCCAAGGCGTCATTTCGAGCAGCATCTCGGCTTTCACCTTGGACAGACCATAACGTGTGTCGGGGTCGGGCACCATAGAGCCCGACATGGGCGTGTAGCCTTTCTCGTCGCCCTTGCCGAGCGCAGAGAGGCTGCTCATATAGAGCAGACGCTCGGGGTGCATATCGTTGAGCTCAAGGGCGCGCACGAAGTTGCGGAGATAGCCGAAGTTGATACGGTTGAAATCGGCGAAGTTCGTACACTTTGTCGCTCCCAGATTGTAGACAATGTAGTCGAACCCCTGACCTTCGGGGAGGACGCTCCGCAGGGCCGCCGCTATGGCCTGATGAGATTCGAAATCGTCGAACACAATGAAGCGTAGCGCAGGGTCAGTAAGAAACCTGCGCGAAGTTGTGGGCCTGACGCCGGCCCATACTCTGAAGCCGCGGGCAAGGGCCTCACGGGCAAGAAAGCCGCCGATGAAACCTCCGGCGCCCACTATCAGAACACTTTTTGGTGAAGAAATGGATTTCATGGGGCAAAGATAATGTGTTTTGGTGAAAAAAAGCCAGATAAAGACGGATAAAAGAGAATATTGGAGTCAATCAAGCGTATAAAGCCAAAAAATTGTGCTATATTTGCAAGCTGAAAAACCATGATTTACCGGACGCCGCCGTCAGGGTGGTGTTTTGGTGTTCGCGGAGCTCAAAACGAAACAAATATTTAACCATAACCCCATACCAATCTTTACATGCAAAGCAAAGGAAAATTAGGAAGCGTAGTGGCCGGTATCATTGCCATCTTCCTGGTGCTCATTTGCCTCTTCTACCTCTCGTTTACGCTGGTGACCAACCACCACGAGGCCAAGGCCGAGGCATACGCAGCTCAGGTGGCCGGTAGCGGCGACACGAAATCCGACGCGTATCGAATGGCCTATAAGAGTTATATCGACTCGATCGGCAAAGAGCCGGTGTATATGGGCTATACTTTCAATGAAGTTCAGAAACTGGGAGTAGGCCTGGGACTCGACCTCAAGGGCGGTATGAACGTGACCCTTCAGGTGAGCGTTCCCGACATTCTCCGCTCAATGGCCAACGCCGACGGCAATCCCTATTTCGAGCGTGCCATCCAGGCTACCGACTCAGTAGTGAAGGTTACGAAGACCAACGACTATGTGTCGGTGTTCTGCCGTGAGTATAAGAAACTTGATCCGAGCGGCGACCTCACCGTGGTGTTCCGCGAACAGACCAAGCGCGGCGACTCGCAGGATGCTATCGAATCGGCTCTGAAGCAGGAAGTGAAAGACCGCGTGAGCAGCTCGACCAACGTGCTTCGCAACCGTATCGACCAGTTTGGCGTTGTGGCTCCCAACATTCAGGAACTCGAAAAGGATGGCCAGATCCTTCTGGAACTTCCCGGCGTGAAAGAGCACGACCGCGTGCGCGAGCTCCTCAAGTCGAGCGCAAATCTGGAATTCTATGAGACATACCCCCTGCAGGAATATGCCAACGCGCTCTCCGAGCTTGACCGCACCATTGCCACCGACTCGGTGAACGCCGGTCAGGGCCTGTTTGCCCATTTCCTTCAGGTAGGCGGCCAGAACAATCCCATCGTTGTCGGCATGGCCACCAACATACAGCGCGCCGCCATCGACTCGCTGCTTGCCTCGCCCGCAGCAAAGCGCATTCTTCCGAACAACCTGAAGCTCGCCTGGGAGGTTAAGCCCGAGACTGTGGAAATGACCGACACCGCCACCGGACGCACCCGCAAGGTGGATCTCTATACGCTGGTAGGTCTGCGCACCACCGCCGGCAAGGCAGCCCTGAGCGGCGACGTTGTAACCAACGCCACCGCCGAGTTTGACAACATGCAGGGCGGCAACTACGTTTCGATGACCATGAAGCCCGATGCCGCCAAGCAGTGGGGCCGCGTGACAGCAGCCAACATTCAGAAGCAGGTGGCTATCGTGCTCGACGACCAGGTTTACAGCGCACCCGTGGTTCAGAATGCTATCGAGGGCGGCCGTTCGTCGATCACCGGTAACTTCACCACCGACGAGGCAAAAGACCTTGCAAACGTGCTCAAGTCGGGTAAGATGGCAGCAAAGGTAGACATCATCAGCGACACCGTGATCGGTCCTTCGCTGGGTCAGCAGGCTATCGAAGACGGCGTGTGGTCGTTTATTGTGGCTCTCGTGCTCCTCATGATCTTCATGTGTGCCTTCTACGGCATCATTCCGGGCCTTATCGCCAACCTGGCCCTTATCTTCAACATCTTCTTCACGTTCGGTATTCTGGCATCGTTCCAGGCTGTGCTGACACTGTCGGGTATCGCCGGTATCGTGCTCGCGCTGGGTATGGCTGTTGACGCCAACGTGCTTATCTATGAGCGTGCCAAAGAAGAGCTTCGCGCCGGCAAGACCGTACGCACCGCTATCGACGAAGGCTACAGCAACGCATTCTCGGCGATCTTCGACTCTAACCTTACCTCGATCATCACGGGTGTGATTCTGCTGCTGTTCGGCACAGGACCTATCAAGGGTTTTGCCACAACGCTTATCATCGGTATCATCTGCTCGTTCTTTACTGCTGTATATCTGACCCGTCTGGTCTACATCCTCTGTGCCAACACCAAGGCCTTCAAAAACCTCACCTTCTCCACCTCGCTGTCGAAGAAGATGTTTACCAACACCCACTTTAACTTCCTGGGTGCCCGCAAGACCAGCTTCACTATCGCCGGCGTGTTCGTGCTGATCGTTATCGGATTCCTGCTGTTCCGCGGCCTGAATCAGGGTATCGACTTCTCGGGTGGCCGTAACTATGTGGTTCAGTTCGACCACAGCGTCAAGACTCACGAGCTCCAGCAGCAGCTCGCTCCGTTGTTCGAGGGAGCTCAGGTGAGCGTTATCACTATCGATGATGACACCAAGGTCCGTATCTCGACCAACTATAAGATCGATTCAGACGACGAGAATGTTGACAACGAGATCATGGAGATTCTCTATACGGGACTCAAGAGCGAGATCGGTGATATGCCGATGAGCGACTTCTCGACAACTAACGAGAATATCGGTATCATGTCGTCGCAGAAGGTAGGTCCTACCGTGGCCAACGATATGCGTACCGACGCCTACATAGCCGTTATCCTGGCTCTGGCAGCGATGTTCCTCTATATCCTGATCCGTTTCCATAACATTGCATTCTCTGTCGGTGCTCTCGCCGCCGTAGCTTTCACAGCGTTCTCGATCGTAGGTTTCTACAGCATCTTCTGGGGAGTATTCCCGTTTGCAATGGAGATTGACCAGTCGTTTATCGCCGCAATCCTTACCGTGATCGGTTATCAGATCAATGATACCGTGGTGGTGTTCGACCGCGTGCGTGAGAACGTAGCCCTGTATCCGAAGCAGGATTTCTTCACCAACATCAACAATTCGATCAACTCGACCCTGAGCCGTACGGTGATGACTTCCGCATCGACCCTGCTCGTGCTTCTCTGCATTTTCATTCTCGGTGGCGACGCTATCCGTTCGTTCACATTCGCCATGATCTTCGGCGTAGTTATCGGTACACTTGCTACCATATTCATCGCCGCACCGGTGGCTTATCTCACCGATTCGCGCCGCAACAGCAAGAATAAGAATGTGGTAAAGGGCAGAAAGCCCTCACGCGCATGATTGTAAAATCATAAACAGACAAATATACTTCTTCATCATACCGGAGTGGGCAGCGATTGTCCGCTCCGGTTTTTTCAATAATCAGTCACCCATGTCACAGATGAGAAAAGCCGGCGCCCCGAAAACGGACGCAATGAGCGGAATAATGGCTCTCTCGCCGGTCATAGTATTTCTGGGAATCTATCTGGCCGTGTCGCTTAGTGCCGGCGATTTCTACAGCATGCCAATCGCCGTGGCCCTGGTGTTTGCCGCAGTGTGGAGCGTAGTGGTGAGCCGCGAGGGCAACCTGCGTCAGCGTGTTGAGATTTTCTCGCGTTCGGCCGCCCACAGCGACATTCTCTACATGATCTGGATATTTATCCTTGCCGGAGCTTTCGCCGCCGTGGCAAAGGGCACGGGCGCAGTAGAGGCTACGGTTGCCCTGGCCCTTCAGCTTTTTCCCTCGTGGCTTATCCTGCCGGCCATCTTCACCGCCTCGTGTCTCGTGTCGCTGGCTATCGGGACTTCGGTAGGCACCGTTGTTGCCGTGACTCCACTCGCCGTAGAGATCGCCCGCAACATGGATGGCGGGTCGGGCGTGCCACTCATGGTGGCTGTGGTGCTCGGCGGAGCATTCTTCGGTGACAACCTGAGTTTCATTTCAGACACAACCATAGCCGCCACGCGCACACAGGGCTGCCGGATGGCCGACAAATTCCGAGCCAACGTGATGATAGTACTTCCCGCCGCGCTGCTCACCCTGGCCCTTTATGTTCTGATCGGCGCCGACGGAGGCAGTGCCGCAGTGAACGCCGCGGCTGACGGCGTAGCTCCCTGGTGGCTCACCCTTCCCTATCTGCTGATAATCCTACTTGCCGTGAGCGGCGTCAATGTGCTAACAGTACTTACAACGGGCATCGCAGCGGCCCTATGCACAGGTGTGATCCGCGGAATGGATCTCACGGCCATGTTCCGTCTGATGGGCGATGGCATCGCCGGCATGGGCGACCTGATAGTGATAACCCTGCTTTCGGCCGGCATTGTCGGTATGATCAAGGCTGCCGGAGGATTCAGCTTCCTGTTGCACGTAATGACACGCAGCATACGCGGCAGCCGCGGCGCCCAGGCCTGTATCGCAGCCCTGGCCGGCGCCGTCGATCTCTGCACCGCCAACAATACCGTCGCCATCATCACCGTGGGCGAGCTCGCCGCCGACATCAGCCACCGCTACGGCGTCGCTCCCCGCAAGAGCGCCAGCCTGCTCGACACAGCCTCGTGCATAGCCCAGTGCCTCATACCCTACGGCGCGCAGACCCTCATGGCCACAGCTCTGGCCGGCATATCGCCCGCCGCCCCCTGGCCATACCTCTACTACCCCTGGATGCTCGCCGGCTGCACCCTCGTCTCAATCATCATAGTCCGCCGCCACAACCGCGCCACATCGCCCGCGCAATGATCCGCAGGCCCTGCCAGGCTGAGCCTCGCCTTGAGCGTGGAGCCGACGTCTTCCCAGTCAACGGAAACCATCATGTTTGCCCCCGCCAACGACCCGCCCGCCCCGGTATGGAATCGCCGGCTGTCCCCAGCCGGCGAGCGCCCGGATGGCCCTCCACCAAAGACCCCATCTCAAAAAGACCCGCGAAGCGCGGTCGTGCAACAATAGGCACGGCGTCGAAGACCCGTGCACATCAGCCCATCCCCTCGTAATTCAGACCCGCAAAGCGGGTCGTCACATAAACTCGCGGGTCCCAAGACCCGCCCCCACCCGAAAACACACCCGACGCAGCCACCGCCGCGCCGGGTGTATCATGTCAGAACGTCACTGCCGCCCCGATCTCGAGCCGCCGCAGACCCATGTCGAGAACCCATCGGCTGCCCCAGCACCCCGGAGCATCCTTATAGTCCCAAGGATCCTTATAATCCATATATCCGATGAAGATATAGTTGAGTGTCAGCTCGATCGGCAGACTGCGCAACTTATACCTCAAACCCGGCGTTATGCCATATTCACCGGTCGAGTGAGGCTTGTGTGCTCCTTCAAATAGATGTTTACTGATCTCATTACCGATATGCATAGCCCGTCCACTCACAAAGAAACTAAAAGGACCTGTGAAAAGATAGTTATAGTTGATGTAGCCACCATAGGATAATGCAGTTATCGTATCATAGAAAGCGCGATGAAAGCACGCTACATCAACTCGGGCCATCACTCCAGCCTCAACCCTTTGGTTGAATCTGTAACCGATCTTAGGCTGAATCATCACATAAGAGTCATCGCCATCGTACAGCTGTCCCAACCCGAGCCCAATGCCGGCAGTGAGGCCCTTCTCGTCGTCGACTATGCGGCTGAAGCCCGGCAG
>JAAVDO010000016.1 GCA_014801735.1 Bacteroides sp.
GCTTGAGGGACTCCCCTGACTGTATGCGATAGATTAACTTTAGTTTTTCTTTAGCTGAGTGTTTCATAAGCAAACTGCACTCCAAAAGTTTTTTGTCTAACTTTTGGGGTGCAGTTCACAAATGGAATCAGCCATAATTTTATTTTGTCTCAAAAATTTTTAGCGGACAGTAATATAAAATTATCGATATACGCTAAGCCGCTCCTGAAAAATGCCCGGTACGTCGAAAACAGCATCGTCCGCCGCCGACCTCGCGCATGGTCGGCGGCGGACGATGCTGTGGGGTAGATTGGTGGCGTTTATTCGGCGCTCACGGGTATCTTGGCGATACGACGCTCGTGGCGACCGCCTTCGAATGGTGTTGCCAGGAAGGCATCGACGATCTTCATGGCGAGATCCGAGTCGATGAAACGGGCGGGGAGCACCAGTACATTGGCGTCGTTGTGGGCACGGGCAAGGCGGGCGAGTTCAACGGTCCAGCAGATGGCGGCGCGTATGCCCTGATGCTTGTTGAGGGTCATGGCGATACCGTTGCCGCTGCCACACATGGCTATACCCATGTAGCAGTCGCCGCTCTCAACGGCCTGTGCGCATGGGTGGGCGAAATCAGGATAATCGCAGCTCTCCTCGGAGTTGGTTCCGAAGTCGGTGTATGGACGGTCGCCGAGAGTCAGGTGATTCTCGATCATACATTTGAGTTCATAACCGGCATGGTCGCTGCATACAGCAATCTTTTTTTCAGTTGACATATATTGGTTAGGTTCGTTAATTTGGTTTCTGGGTGTTGAGATCCACGTTGAGGTGGGTCCAGACGCAGCGTGGAATCATGCGCCACAGGGCATTGACGATGCGCCAGCGCGAATCGACCGTCGACACACGCTTCTGCTTCAGAATAGCGTGGCGCACGCACAGGGCAGCTTCCTCCACGCTCATGATCATAGGATAGTCGCGATCGTCGCGCAACAGGGCGGTGCGAACGAAGCCAGGACGGATATCGGTGAATTTCACATTCACGTGCTGAATATGGGCAAGTTGGTCGAGTGCGTCGATAAATTGCTGCTGAAAGCGCTTCGAGGCACTGTAGCCGGCGGCTACTCCCAGCCCTTTTGTGCCGGCCACCGAAGTGATGGCGGCGATCTGTCCGGCGCTCACATTGGCCGTGTCTCGGAAGTATTTGTAGGCATAGGCAAGGATGCGCGCAAAGCCCACAACGTTCACTTGAAGCGTGTTGGTGAGCTTGGCATCGTTGAGCTCGGGGTCGGAAAAACCTACGCCCGAGGCAAAGAGGAGCACGTCCATGCCGTCGATGGCTTCGATCAGATCGCCAAGCCTGCGGGGTGCGTCTTCAGCCTCGACGTCGATGGCCGCATATTCTATGTTCTGGGGATAAGCTTCTTTGAGAGCCTTCATGGGCTCTGTGCGGCGTGCAGCCATTCCGACGCGCCAGCCCATTGCCGCGAAGTCGGCGGCGGTCTGAAGACCTATGCCCGAACTTGCTCCGATGATTACTATTTTTTTCATAGTCGAGATGTTGATGAGGTGTTATGAGGCCGGTTGTGTAGCAGTCGCCTCTGTCCTATCAACCTTCGTAGCCTTGCCGCTGTTCAAGGGAATAGTATAAATTATCGAAAGAGAGCCCCCGAGACCCGCGTTGCGTTTGCCGAGACCGGGCACGTAGAGGGGATAACCGTAAGGAGCGTCGGTTTCATGCATTATCGACCGGAAATATACTGTCCATCCTGCGGCTATCTGCTTGTAGATCTTCACCCGGATGCCGGCGCCTATCTCAAAATAGCCCGTGGTGGATGTCTGCGAGGGCACGTTCATATAGCCATCAGATCCCCAGTAGCCGGGCGACACGACGGCGTCGTTCACCTCATAGCTGAACCGCGTCAGGCCGTAGTGAATGCCGACAAGGAGCTGATAGTCGGGCGAGTTGTTATAGAACACGTTATAGTCAATACCGACTTTTACGTAGGGAGCGGCTTTCGAGCGCCATACGTAGTCGGGCTCTGTGTGCGTTACATCGGCTTTGCCTATACCCAGAGCTATGAAGGGCATATAACGGTTGTAAAGGCTCAGACGCCCCCAGATGTCACCGAGTCCGTATTGCTGGCCGAAGCTGCGCATCACCGGATCCCAGATATTCACGCCGATAGTGACGGAAGTCAGTTTCGGGTAGAGGTTTCGGGGCCTGTTGGCGAGAGCGAGCGAGTCGATCACTTCGAGTCCGGTCAAGGTGTCGACCAGAATGACGTTTCCGTTGGCATCGCGGCGTTCTTCCACGTGTGTCCGGTCGAGCGGTTTAGGCTTGCTGGGGTCGATGGGACGCTTCACCCTGACGGGCGGATTGGGATCTACCGGCGTCACCTTGCGCTGGGCCGTGGCCGTAGCTGTGGCCATCGCGGCTATGATCAGCATTGCAATCAGAGTGCGGAACAGGTGTTTCATGGCGCGTTGACTAATCTTGGCTCGTTCGGAAGAATATCTTGATCTGCTCCACATCGAGATTGGTGATTACCGAATCGACAACGGCTATCGAGTCGATGACCTCGCGGGTATGAGTCACGGTCCTGATGGCATATCTGTACATCGGGCCGCAGTCTTCGTTGGTGAAATAGGGTATGGTCTCGTAATCGACGGTGATAGTATCGACCAGTCCTATTTCGGCAAGATGGCGGGCGGTGTAGCGCACGAAGAACGAGGCCGACGGACGGTTGGCGCGCAGCGGCAGCCGTGTCTGCGAACCCGACCGTGTGATAAGCAGCGAGTCGTTTGGAGCTCCGACACCTCCGAGCTGAATGGAGTCGATCGTAATCTTGTTGCCCGAGGGATAGCTGTAGAAACCGGCACGGGGAATACACGTCTGGTTATCGGTGCATCCCTCCGAGGCGCATCCTGCGGCTATTGCGGCGAGCATGAGCGCTACGACGGCGTATGTCAGAATTTTCCCCATTTCATGATTTCGGTGAGCGGCTTTCTGGCGAAAGGCCTGTAAACTATGTCCGACGAACCGTCGGGATAACCCAGCGGAATTATCACGCATGGCTCTACATTTTCAGGCAGGCCGAATGCTGCCGATATCTTTCCGGCATCGAAGTTGCAAACCCAGCATGAACCTATGCCCAGTGCGGTAGCTGCCAGGCAAATATGTTCGGTGGCGATAGCAATGTCGATGTCGGCATGGTCTTTGCCGTCGGCGCGGTGCCAGGCGATGGAGTGATCGGCGCAACACACTATGAAAGCCTGTGCCGTTTCGATCCAGGGGCGGTCGTAGGCTTCGAAGATGGCTTTGCGCAGCGGCTCCATTTCGGCCGATCCGTCTACGGCCAGGAAGATCCAGGGCTGGAAATTGACCGCCGATGGTGCGATGCGTGCGGCCTCGATTATATCGGTTATTACGTTGCGGTCTATGGGTAGCGGCAGGAAGCGACGGCAGGAACGGCGCCGCGCGGCCAGTTCCATAAACTGGTTGTAGGATTCGGTGGGTTGCATACGGTTCAGTTTTGCGAGGTTTTTATTTCCTCTTCTATCTCATAGTGGTTGCGTCCGGGGGCGTTGCGCACGATGAGTTCGCCGATAAATCCGGCAAGGAAGAGCTGTGTACCCAGTATCATGGTCACCAGGGCGAGATAAAAATACGGATTGTCGGTCACGAGCGAATATGCCATGCCGTGGTGCATCTGATAGAGCTTTATTCCCCCGACGGCTCCGGCGGCAAGAAATCCGATAACGAACATCAGCGATCCGAGCAGTCCGAAGAAGTGCATCGGTTTTATGCCGAATTTGTTGGTGAACCACAGTGTGGCCAGATCGAGATAGCCGTTCACGAAGCGGTCAAGCCCGAATTTTGTCTTGCCGTATTTTCGCGCCTGATGATGGACTATCTTCTCGCCTATGCGCGAGAACCCTGCGTTTTTGGCCAGATAGGGAATGTAGCGGTGCATGTCGCCATACACTTCGATATGCTTCACAACCTTCTTCCGGTAAGCCTTCAGACCGCAGTTGAAGTCATGCAGGTTCTTGATTCCGCTCACCCGGCGCGCCGTTGCGTTGAAGAGTTTGGTGGGGATAGTTTTCGACAGCGGGTCGTAGCGTTTTTGCTTCCATCCGCTCACCAGGTCATAACCCTCTTCGGTGATCATCCTGTATAGCTCCGGAATTTCGTCGGGCGAGTCCTGTAGGTCGGCGTCCATGGTTATGACCACGTCGCCCTGCGCACGGAGAAAACCGGTGTTGAGCGCCGGCGATTTTCCGTAGTTGCGTCGGAAGCACACACCCTTCACCGCCTGATTCTTTTTGGCCAGTTCGGTGATCACTTCCCACGAATTATCGGTCGAGCCGTCGTTGACGAAGATTATCTCATAGCTGAAGCCGTTGGCAAGCATCACGCGCGATATCCACGCCTCAAGTTCGGGTAGCGACTCGGCTTCGTTATATAGCGGAACTATGACGGATATATCCATCGGTTGAGTAGTTGGGGTTATCAATCAGTTGTTTTGTGTTTTAACGGGGCGAGCTCTCACAAGCAGGGCCATCAGCACCGACAGCAGCGAGCCGCTGAACACCGACAGCCAGAGCATCTCCATCACTATCGAGATGGCCGAGGGAACCATGTTGTTGTCGATAATTTTCTGGAGTATGTCGGTCATACGTTCGGCGTTTTCGCCCGGAAGCTGCGAATATAGGTCAATAGCCATGTTCACCATATCGGAGATATAATGGGGGTTGAGCCACTTCAGGTAGATCACCTGCACCACGGCCGACAGCGCCGAGCCGCATAGGAATATCATGATTCCGTGCATCCACAGTCCCGACAGTAGAGTGAAGCCTTTGTCGGCCACATAGGCGCGCCGGAGATACATGTAGATGAGGAAAGGCACGCCCAGCATCATGAGCAAAACCACGAACGAGAGCAGCGGAACGTTGATCGAATAGATCGAGGCAAAAAACAGAACCGTAAGATAGATGGCGAATGTCACGCCGTCGTCGGCTCCACGTTTATAGGGGGATGCTGGCATATTCTTGAGTTTTACAGATTGACTGCAAAGGTACGAAAAAATATGCATGAACGGTGCGCACATGCCCCTAACTCTGAACTCCCCGCCGCAATAACTTGCAAAAAGACTCCGCGACTCGCGGAAATGATGTAATTTTGCACTCTCGGAATGAATTCTAACCGGTAAATGTCCTAACTATGGCAGATAATTCGGGAAAAGCGGCGGCCGGCAAGGTCGATATGCTCAGCGGGCCGCTGCTCAGAAAACTTGTCTGGTTTTCGGTACCGCTCATAGCCAGCGGTATCCTCCAGCAATCGTTCAACTCGTGCGATGTGGCTGTTGTCGGCCGCTGGTGCAATCCACAGTCGCTCGCGGCTGTAGGCAGCAACGGTGTGATCATCAGTCTGATCGTGGGTTTGTGTATGGGTATCAGCGTAGGTGCCAACGTTGTTATAGCCCATCATATAGGCAGCAAGGATCTGCGCTCGGCACGTGCCGCCGTCTCGACCACTATGCTCCTTTCGCTTGTGCTTGGTGTGGTGCTCATCGCGGTGGGTGTGAGCGTTGCCCGACCGCTTCTCGAAGCGATCTCCACGCCCGACGATGTGATCGATCTTGCCACAGTCTATCTGCGCATCTACTTCCTCGGCATGCCTTTCATGCTCGTCTACAATTTCGGGTCGGCCGTGTTGAGAAGTGTCGGCGACACCAAGCGTCCCTTCTACTGTCTGGTTGCCGGCGGATGCGTGAATGTGTGTCTCAACCTCGTTCTCGTGATATGTTTCAACATGGGTGTTGCCGGCGTTGCCATTGCCACTGTTGCATCCAATGTCGTAGCCTCGGTGTTGCTCGTCGGTATCCTGGCGCGTGAGCAAGATCCTGTCAGGGTCGATTTCCGCCGGCTCAGCTTCAACCGGCAGGAGTTCGGCAAGATCTGCCGCATAGGCCTGCCGGCCGGAATTCAGAGCATGGTCTTCCCGCTGTCGAATGTCTTTATCGTGTCGGGAATCAATACTTTCGGGTCGGCCGGATCGGCCGGATCGGCTGCCGCGCTCAACTATGAGTATTACTGCTATTTCGTGATCGCAGCCTTTGCAAGCGCTGCGGTAGCCTTCACAGGACAGAACTACGGCGCCGGCAAGGCCGCCCGCTGCAGCCGGGTGTTCCTGCTATGCATGACGATGGCTGCGGTCGGATGTGCGGCTCTTAACCTCGGAATCGCCTGGCAGAAAGACTTTTTCATACGCATTTTCACGGTTGATCCCGACGTGATAGGCTTCGCCCGCATAAGGATTGAATATGTGCTTGCATTTCAGTTTATAGCAAGCTCCTACGAGGTCGCAGGCGCGTGTATGCGCGGCCTCGGCTACTCTATGACCCCTACTGTCATCACCATTGTGGGAACATGTCTCGTCAGGATCGGCTGGGTCTATATGTTCCATCATACCGGGCTGATTTCCGGACTCGATGGACTGCTGACCGTTTATCCGGTCACGTGGGTGCTTACCGGAGCTGCGGTCCTGATAGCTTATTTCCGCATCCGCCGCAAGGCTTATGCCAAGATAGAGCGTCCTACAGCCTGATTGTCAGATTTCGGCCGGTTTATGGCCGGCCGGAAAACAAGCTAACCTCCTAACGTGTTAAACTATTGTCGGACTTGACATTCATCCGATTCATACAATTATGCAACCTCAGAAAACCCTTAACGAATATCTTGCACAGGCGATCAGCGAGAACTGGGATAATCCAGCGCTGACCGACCTCCACTCTAATAGCTATACCTATGGAGAGGTAGGTGAATACATTGTACGTATGCACCTGATATTCCGCCGTATGGATGTTAAACGCGGAGATCATATAGCGATATGCGCGTCAAACTCAGCCGAATGGGCATTGACATTCCTTTCAGCTGTCACCTATGGTGCCGTAGCGGTGTCGATTCTTGCCGACTTCCGTCCTGAAGATGTGGTCAATCTCGTGAATCACAGCGAATCGAAACTTTTGTTCGTTGATTCCAAAGTGTGGCGCGGGCTCAAGGATCATGCTTCCGAGCTTAAAGATGTGTTCGGTGTTTTTGATGCCGGCAAATCGGGTGCACCCGAAGCGGTATGGCAGCACGGCAAATCCGGAAAACTCAGCAAGGCTCTTGACACTCTTGATGCTGACTTCGCTGCGGCATATCCCTCGGGCCTGAATCCTGACGTGATCGAATTTGCTTCCATTGCCCCCGACGATACGATAGTGATCAATTATACTTCGGGTTCTACCGGCTCACCGAAGGGTGTGATGCTCACCGAACGCAATATGTGGAGCAACGTGCAATATAGTATCGACGGTCTCCGCTTCCTTGTTCCCGGCGACACAATCCTGAGTATGCTGCCGCTCGCTCACATGTTCGGACTGACGGTCGACCTGCTCCATCCTTTTGTGAAGGGGTGTCATATATATTTCCTGATGCATGCACCCACGCCTGCCGTGCTGATGAGTGCCTTCCAGGAGATCAGGCCTAAGCTTGTGGTTTCGGTACCTCTCGTGATCGAGAAAATTATCAAGAAGAAGGTATTCCCAGTGATCCAGAAGATGCCGACCAAGTTGCTCCTCCGTCTGCCGGTTGTGAGGGCCGTTGTCCGCCATAAGATCCGTAAATCTATTATTGATGCTTTCGGAGGCAGACTTCAGGAGCTCATACTCGGTGGTGCCGGTGTCAGTGCCGAGGTCGAGAAATTCCTGCGCAGTATTCAGTTCCCCTTCACTGTCGGCTACGGCATGACCGAGTGTGGCCCGCTTATCGGATATGCTCCCTGGTTTAAACAGCGTTCCGGCACGTGTGGTCATGTGGTCGATCGCATGCAGCTGCGCGTTGATTCCGAAAATCCATCGAAAATTCCCGGTGTCATGTGGGTTAAGGGCGACAATGTGATGAAAGGCTACTTTCACAATCCCGAGGCAACCGAGGCCGTCATGGGCGAAGACGGTTGGATGAATACAGGCGATATCGGAACCGTTTCCTCCGATGGACTTATCTCGATCAAAGGTCGCGACAAGAACATGATTCTTGGACCGAGCGGTCAGAATATCTATCCCGAGGAGATCGAGGCCAAGCTCAACCATATGGATGGCGTAGGTGAATCACTTGTGATTGACGAGGGCGAGGGCCGCTTGCTTGCGCTCGTTTATCCCGATCCTGAATTTTCAGAGGGTAAGAGTGCCGATGAGATCTCTAATGTGATTTCCGAAGATATCAAATTACTCAACAAAACTCTTCCCGGTTATTCGCAGGTAAGGAATTTCCGCCTCATGGACCAGGAGTTTCAGAAGACTCCGAAGCGTTCAATCAAGCGTTTTCTCTATACAGCCGATACTCTTCACGCATCCTGAATATTACCCTTTTTAGTTTAACATACAGGCGCAGATCAGGCAAGTACAAGCCTGTTTGCGCCTGTATCGTGTCCGGGAGTTATCGGTGATCAGGCATAAGCATCTGAATCAGAGCCATGGCTATGCGATGGTGGAGCGCTATGCGTGGTGCGGCAAGGATTTCAACGGCTTTTATGGGAAAGATTCTTTTCCATTCGGCGGGTCGTGGGCGTCTGCTTCTCAGGTAATTCGCTTTTGCTCTGAGCTGTAGCTGACATAAAAATGGCGAAAGCAGCTTCGTCAGGTGCTTTCTTTCAGCAACTTTTAGTATTTCTTCAGTGCATCTTATCCTGTCGGCCATTATTATCCTACGGTCGGAATGAGTGAGTGAGGTCGATGCTTTGTTGACTGTATATATGTATGGCGCAATTGATTGTGTGCTTATTCTTATATCGGGATTCGACAGAAGTATATCGGTTAGAATATACACGTCGTCCCAGCAGTTGAGCCCGTCAAGATTTTCCGGCAGCTGTGTCTTAACTGTCAGCTCACGCCTTATCAACTTGTTGCATAACGAGAAGCAGGCCGTGTCCAGCCTCATTCTGTTCAGATAGGGACCTTTCGGCTTGTGGTCCTGAGGAGTGAATATGGCACGTTTTATCAGCTTTCCATCAGCCGAAACCATCAGCAGCGGAGCTACGGCTATATCGGCCCCGGAACTCATCGCTGTGTCAAGAAGGCATTCAAGGAAACCGGTTGGGAAAACGTCATCATGATCAATCCGTGCTAACCAGTTTCCCTTGGCGGCTCTCATTCCATCGATTTGCGAAGCGGCCGCTCCCCGGTTCACTGTGTGGGATATTACCCTTATCTCTGTTTCCGTTTTCTCCTGAGCAAACCGTTTTCGGCACGACTCTATCACCTCAGCTGTTGAGTCGCTCGAGGCATCATTGATTATTATTAGTTCAGACTTCCATCCTTGCGGGAGTCGTTGAGCCACCACCGACTCGATAGCCCGCCGGAGAAGCCTTTCACCGTTGAACACAGGCAGAATTGTGCTGATCAGTTTTTCCGTCAGCATCAGAATACATAAGCGATGCTCATAGTTATAGCTCCGGCAGGAAAATCTTTCCTCCATCGCCAGGCACCTTCGGCCGCCAGACGCAGAGTGGGCGTGACGAAACACTCAACACCGCCACCTACGTTCAATCCGAGTCGCCCCGTGCGTTCGCGGTCGTCGGTCTGGCTCGGGCGGCTCCACTCCGAATATCCTATGCCTGCAAGTGGATACACATTCAAGCGTCCTGATGGCGACAGTGCGAAGGGGACATGGCAGTCGAGGCTCAGATTGTAGGCATCGTTACCGTTGTTTCGGAATGTATAGTCGATCGAAGGAGCAAGGCGCAGGTGCTCGGCGAACCGGTATGTGAATCTCACTCCGGCGAGGGCCGACTCGTTGCGGGTATTGTATCCGCCGTAGATTCCGAAAGTCTTCTGGCCTCTGCCTTCGGCCTGGGCAGCTGCCGGGAGCAGACTGGCAGCTGCAAAGAGCGCAACTGTCGCTATACGTTGAATTTTGGTCGGGAGTTTCATATCGTTCGATGTGAGATAAGTGGTTGATATGATAATAAGCAAACGCCACACCGAAGCCTTATGTTCAGCGGCCGGTGTGGCGTCTGGTTTGAGTTATGATTTATCAGATCACGCCCTGACCCATCATAGCGTTGGCAACCTTCATGAAGCCGGCGATATTTGCGCCCTTCATGTAGTTGATGTAGTTGCCTTCCTCACGACCGTACTTAACGCACTGTGTGTGGATGTCGCGCATAATGGTGTGGAGTTTTGCATCAACTTCCTCGGCGCTCCACTGCAGGTGCATTGCGTTCTGAGTCATTTCCAGACCCGAGGTAGCAACGCCGCCGGCATTCACAGCCTTACCGGGAGCGTAGGTGACGCGTGCCTCCAGGAAAGTATCTATAGCTTCGGGTGTGCAGCCCATGTTTGAAACTTCGGCTACCATCTCAACACCGTTCTCAACGAGATTGCGTGCGTCCTCACCGCTCACCTCATTCTGGGTAGCGCAGGGGAGTGCGATGTCAACCTTCTGCTCCCACGGACGACGGCCGGGGAAGAATGTTGCCGAAGGATATTTCTCTGCGTAGGGAGCTACGATATCGTTGCCCGATGCGCGGAGCTCAAGCATGTAGTCAACCTTTTCGCCAGAGATGCCGTCGGGATCATAGATATAACCGTCGGGACCTGAGATGGTCACAACCTTTGCCCCGAGTTCGTTAGCTTTCAGAGCTGCGCCCCATGCAACGTTTCCGAAACCGCTGATAGCAACTGTCTTGCCCTTGATGTCCTGACCCTTTTCGGCGAGCATGCTCTGTACGAAGTAGAGAGCGCCGAAACCGGTAGCTTCGGGACGGATGCGTGAACCGCCGAATTCAAGTGCCTTGCCGGTCATCGAGCCGTCACACTCGTTGCGGAGTTTCTTATACATGCCATACATGTAGCCTACCTCGCGGCCGCCTACGCCTATATCGCCGGCGGGAACGTCGCGGTCGATGCCGATGTTCTTCCAGAGCTCAAGCATGAATGCCTGGCAGAAACGCATGATTTCAGCGTCGCTCTTGCCACGGGGCGAGAAGTCGCTACCGCCCTTGGCGCCACCCATAGGAAGGGTTGTGAGTGCATTTTTGAAGGTCTGCTCAAAGCCGAGGAATTTCAGGATCGACAGATTTACTGATGCGTGGAAGCGGATACCTCCCTTATACGGGCCGATGGCGTTGTTAAACTGCACGCGATAGCCAAGGTTGGTCTGTACGTCGCCGCGGTCGTCGGTCCAGGTCACACGGAAAGTGAAGATACGGTCCGGCTCAACAAGACGCTCGATGATGCGGGCCTTCTCGAATTCGGGATGCTGGTTGTAGACGTCTGCTACGCAGAGGAGAACTTCTTTAACGGCCTGAAGATATTCCTTCTCGCCGGGGTGCTTCTGCTCAAGAGAGCTGATCACTTTGTTTATATCCATGATTGGATCTTACATTTGAATGGTTATTAGATTTCGGCTCATGGGTGCGTGAGCCCCGTGTTGTCTAAGTCGAAAGAGTCGGTTCATCGCTAACTCCGCGGCAAATTTAACAACAATCTTTGATACAAGAAAACCATCGCGCTCTATAAATTATGTTAAAATTTATAGGCGCGATGGCATTGTGTATAATAGTGAGTTACACTTTGCTATTATCTTCTTCTCTTAGTTGATTTTTTGGTGGTTTTAGCCCCGCCTGTTGAAGATTTTGCCGCTGATTTTGCCGGAATTTTGATCTTTTGGCCCGGATGAAGGATTGAACTGGCGGTAAGGCCGTTTGCGCTCTGAAGATCGGCAACGCTGACTCCTGTTTTCTTTGATATGCGATACAGGTTGTCGCCCGAAACGATAGTATAAGTCGAGGCAGCTTTGGGCTGAGTCTGTTTCTTTGTCTCTGTTTTCTTAGGTTCAGCTTTCTTTTTGGCAGTCTCGGTCGCTGCGGCTGTCGATGCAGTGTTCTTTCGGGTCGCTGCTGTTTCCTGGGTTTTTGCTACTGCTGTTGCTTCCTTCTGTTTTGCCGATTGGGCTGCAGCGGCAGTGGTGTCGGCTCTGTTTTCAGCAGCGTTTATGGCAGCGAGGGCCTCGGGTCTGATTCCCTGCTCCATATATTCGATTTTCAGCTCATCGCCCACTTTTACCTTGCCACGGGTCAGATTGTTCCACTTCTTGATGTCAGTAGCGCTTACGCCATATTTCTTGGCTATGTCGCGGATATTCTCGCCGCGCTTCACTACGTGTGTTGTCTTTACGATGTGATCGGTAAGCAGAGTGGAATCCGCTTTCTGCATCCGCTGCTGGCCCGGTTCAACATATACGCGGCGCGAATACAGGTCGGCATCAAGGCTCAGAATGGCATCCTGACTCATGATGTAGCTCAGACACTGCTGGGAGGGGAGCACCAGAGCGTAGGGATGGTTGTTGCCCGGTATGATATCTTTGCGGAACTGAGGATTGAGCATCCTGATCTCCTCGACCGGAATATTGAGTACTTCCGCTATCTGGTTGAAATGAACTCGCTGGCTCACCTGCACGGTATCCGTCACGAGTTGTTTCTTTACAATGGTAGGACGCACCCCGTAGCGGTCGAAATAGTTCATCACGAAGTTGGCTGCGATGAAAGCGGGCAAGTAGCCGCGGGTTTCCGACGGCAGATAGTTGTAAATTTCCCAGAAATCTTTCTTGCCGCCACCTGCTCGGCGGAGAGCCTTGTTCACGTTGCCCGGACCGCAGTTGTAGGCAGCGATGGCAAGCGACCAGTCGCCGTAAGCCTCGTAAAGCTGTTTCAGGTATTTGGCGGCTGCTGCGCTCGATTTGCGCGGATCTCTGCGCTGGTCGACGAGCGAGTTCACCTCCATGCCGAGGCCGTTGGCTGTGGCGGGCATAAACTGCCACAGGCCGGTGGCACCTGCGCGTGACACAGCGTTAGGATTCAGTGCCGATTCGATCACCGGCAGGTATTGCAGTTCCAGAGGCATGCGCTCTTTGGTCAGTTCCTCTACGAATATGTTGCCGTAGTAATTGTGAAGTGCAACCATATCCGACACAAGCGAGCGGCGTTTTGTGAGATACATGTCGATAAAGCGGCCGACAATAGCATTGTAAGGTAGCTCTATCTCGGCCGGCAGACGTGACAGCAGATCGGCATATTCCTCGGGTGTGCCTACATTTGCAAATGCTGTGTCGGGCAGAGTGGCCGATCGGTCGGTGTAATTCTTTATGTAGAAATTCTCTTCCATGGCGCGTGTGAGCGTCTCGAAGCTTTCCGGAGGAATTACGTTGTCATCGGTTATCGAATACTTGATGTCGAGAATCGACAGGGCCGCCGACGCACTTAGCGCCAGACACCCTGTCAATAAAGTATTTAAAAGTCGTTTCATCATGCGGCTGAAAGATTGGTTTTGTGAGAAGAGAAAATCAAAAGAGAGGTCAGAAGCACAGGGCCCACTGGAGCCCTACTCCTGGAAGTCCGTTTCTTGCGTCGGGAATGACGGCCGGCGACCATCTTAACGCCAGATCCGGACTGATATCAAACTGGGAAAGAGATGCATCGACATATGCGTCGACAATAGCTACGAGATAAACGCCTATCATTGCGATTACACACATATCGCGGTTGCGGCGGAAATAGTCTTTGCGGCTCTTGAAAACTGACGTCCAATATTCCTTGTCGATCTGCGATTCCGACATGGTAGGAGGAAAAATGTCCATATACCCGTTGGTATTTGGATCGGAGTCAGAGATATCGTTATACGCCCTGGCGTAGTCTTTGAGCATGGTGTTGTTCCAGGTCATGCCGTAGGCGAGACCCATGTAGGCACCTACTACTATCGGAAGCTTCCAGTAACGGCGATTATATATCTGACCAAGACCCGGACATAGTGCGGCAAGCCATACAGCTCTGGTTGGGTCAGGATTGAATGTACGGCTTCCAATACCGATATTTCCTTCAGGTACGATTGCAAAGGTGTCGGCAGGCATCAGATCAACACCTTTCGGGGTCACGCTCAGACTATCGACAACAACATCTGTCGGCGAAACGGGAGTGGCGTTTATGGGAAAACTGTCGGGTAGTTCTACCGGGTCGGTGGGCACAGGCGGCAAGATGGTAGAAAGAGGAGATGAAAAAATGTTAAAAGGCTCTAAGAGTGCTAAAAACAGAACGGCGGCGACTCTTGCAGCCGCTGTGTGCCATTTTTTAGTGAAAATGCTTTGTAAAAGCCTATGCATCTCTACGTATCTGACTCTTAGGTATTTAATGATTGGGAGGCGCCCATGCCGCCAGGCTGTGCGTTTATTCCTCAGGTTTTAGCTCGTCAAAGATAGTAATTAATCTCTCAAGTTCATCCTCCGTGCGGAAGCTGAAGGTGATTTTTCCTTTGCCCGAACGGTCGCAGGCGAAGCTGACAGGCGCATTGAATCGCTTGGAAAGGTGGTCGCGCAACAGGTCGAAATCTTTTGCGGCAAATCGGCCGGCTTGTTCCTGAGCTTTGTTGTCGGGATTCTCTGATGCCTCACGCATTTTTTTTACGAGTTCTTCGACGCGGCGCACCGACAGTCCCTGTTTTACAATCAGCTTGAACAATGCAAGCTGATCCTGGGGATTATCGAGAGTGACGAGAGCTCTGGCATGACCCATGTTGAGCTGACCGTCGCGCAGACCAAGCTGAATTTCGGCAGGCAGCTTCAGCAGACGCATGAAATTGGCGATAGTGGTGCGCTTCTTGCCCACACGCTCACTCAGGCGCTCCTGGGTCAGGTTGTACTGATTGATCAGTTTGCGGAAGGATAGGGCTATTTCTATCGGGTTGAGATCCTCGCGCTGTATATTTTCGATAAGCGCTATTTCCGAGACTTCTGCTTCGGTGGCCGTGCGGATATATGCAGGTACTGTGGTCAGTCCTGCCATACCGGCCGCACGGAAACGACGTTCTCCGGCAAGAATCTGGTATGAGTCAGGACCGGTCTTCCTCAGCGAGATCGGCTGGATTATACCCACCTCCCTTATTGAGGAGGCAAGTTCTTTCAGCGCATCCTGATCGAAGTTGGTTCGCGGCTGGTCGGGGTTGGCTGATATCTGCGACAGTGGTATCTCGCTTATAGCCGAGGTGCCCGTTGCGGGTATATCGTCCATTGATATCAGTGAGTCGAGTCCGCGGCCGAGCGCCGAACGTTTGATGGTAGCCATTTTATTGATGAGAGATTTGTTTTGAGATGATTTCGCGGGCAAGCGCGGTGTGGCTCGTAGCTCCGCGGCTTTCCGGATCATAAAGTAGTGCGGGCAGCCCGTGCGACGGAGCCTCGCTCAAACGTATGTTGCGTGGTATCACGGTATTGAACACCATGTCGCCGAAATGGCCTTTCAGCTCCTCGTATATCTGGTTGGCAAGTCGTAGACGGGCGTCATACATTGTCAGCAGAAATCCTTCTATCTCGAGTCCGGGGTTCAGGCGCGGCTTGATGATGCGGATAGTGTTGATGAGTTTCGTGATACCCTCCAGAGCGAAATATTCAGCCTGTACGGGGATAATGACGGAGTTGGCTGCCGTTAGTGCGTTGACTGTGATAAGCCCGAGCGACGGGGAACAGTCGATCAGGATGAAATCGTAGATCTCTGTGGCCGGTGCGAGCACGTGGGCCATGATCTTCTCGCGATCCGGACGACTGATAAGTTCTATTTCAGCACCGGCGAGATCTATGCGCGATCCTATCAGGTCAAGCCCCTCTACGCAGGTGGCTACCTGCGATCCTATCAGAGGATAATCATCAACAAGACATTCATATATCGACGATGACATCTGGGACGGTTTAATCCCATATCCTGATGTAGCGTTGGCCTGAGGATCGGCGTCAACTATCAGCACTTTTTTGCCTTCGGCGGCGAGAGAAGCGGCCAGATTTATGGTAGTGGTGGTCTTGCCCACACCGCCTTTCTGGTTTGCTACCGCAATTATTTTACCCATAAGCATGTAAATGTTTACAGTGCAAATGTATGAAGAATAATCGTCACGCGCGCATATATAAGCGTTAAAGCGTCTGAAATTGTAGATAAGTGGGGGTGTTTGTTAATAAAAAGCGGATAACCGGGACGTCGATGCCACGGTCATCCGAAATATGTGTCCGTATGTCTTGATCTCAGGCTTTTCAGAGTAACAGACAGGCGTCACCGTAGCTCAGAAATCTGAAGTCGCCGGCAAGCGCGTAATCGTAGATCTCACGCCATCTGCCATCTACAAATGCCGACACAAGCAGCAGGAGTGTAGATTTGGGCTGATGGAAATTGGTGATCATGCCTTTCACTACCCTATATCTGTAGCCCGGTGCGATTATCACCCGTGTCGATGCAATGAGGCGTTTAAGGCCTTTACGGTCCATATAGTCGCCCAAAGCGGTGAAGGCTTCTTCCGCACTCAGTTCCGGATGATCAGGAGAGTAAGGATACCACTGTCCGACGCAGTCGGGTTCAAGCCCTGTGCCGACCATACACCCGAGATGGTAAAGGCTTTCGAGGGTCCTGACTGATGTCGTGCCAACGGCTATGATTCTATCGGCTCCGGTGGCTATTTCTGCGATCAGTGAACGGTCGGCCGCAATGAATTCACGATGCATCTCGTGGTCGGCTATTGTCTCTGTCTTGACCGGCTGAAATGTCCCGGCACCAACATGCAGCGTCAGCGCGCGCCGCTTTATTCCTCGGCTGTCGATATCGGCAAGAACGCGGTCGGTGAAATGTAATCCTGCGGTCGGTGCGGCAACAGATCCTTCTACAGCACTATACACAGTCTGGTAATCGGAAGAATCAGCCTGTTCGGTGGGTCGGTTCAGGTAGGGCGGGATCGGTATCTCGCCGGCAGCCTCAATGATCTGCGAGAATGAAATTCCGGCGGCAGGATCCCAGCTGAAGCGCACTATTGACGCATTTCCTGCTCGGCCTGTGCGGGTGGCAGTCAGCGTCAGTGGAGTGCCGTTGATAGTGACTGTCAGCGTGAGCTCTCCATCGCGCCAGCGCTTGCTGTTGCCAACGAAGCAAACCCACTCGCATGTTGCGGTCGCGGCAAATGCCACAGTATAGTCGATAGGGGAGTGGGGCTCGAGACAAAACACCTCGATAGCAGCGCCGGTAGCCTTTCTGAAACGCAGACGGGCGTTGATAACACGTGTGTCATTGTATACGAGCATGCTGCCTTCAGGCAGAAGAGCGGGCAGATCGGTGAAACGGTGAGTGGAAAGCTCGCCCTTGGGAGTTCTGACCAGCAGCAGACACTGATCGCGCTCAGCCAGAGGATGAGCCGCTATGCGGCTTTCCTCCAGCGGATAGTCGAATGAGTCGATCGTGATCGAGCGCGGATCGGAGTGATCAGTTGAGGCCACTTACGATAAATTCGGTGTCGCGGGCAATCATGAGTTCCTCGTCGGTGGGGATCACGGCCACTTTAACGCGCGAAGCAGGGGTCGAGATCACGGTTTCGGTACCGCGAGTCTTGTTGTTGAGTTCCTCGTCCAGTTCAACACCCATGAATGCAAGGGGCTTGCATACATTGCTGCGTACGCCTGTCTGATTCTCGCCTACACCTCCGGTGAATACTATGGCATCCAGGCCGCCCATTTCGGCAGCGTATGCTCCTATGTATTTGATGATGCGGTGCTCGTACATCTGCAGGGCGAGATGTGCGCGCTCGTTGCCCGCATTGTCGGCAGCCTCGATCTCGCGCATGTCGTTGCTGAGCTCGGTCACGCCGGCAACACCGCTCTCCTTGTTGATGATGCGCTGGATATCATCGGCTGTATAGTTGTGACGGAGCATCAGGTATGTGAGAACGCCGGGATCGACGTCGCCAACGCGGGTTCCCATCATAAGACCTTCGGTCGGGGTGAGACCCATCGAAGTGTCAACGCTTTTGCCGTTTACCACTGCAGTGATCGAACCGCCGTTACCGATATGGCAGGTGACAATCTTGCAGTTGTCGGGATCAAGACCGAGGAACTCGATGGCACGCATCGAAACGTAGCGGTGGCTGGTGCCGTGGAAGCCGTAGCGGCGCACTCCGTCCTCTGTATAGAACTTGTAGGGGAGGGCATACATATATGCTTTCGGCTCCATAGTCTGATGGAACGCGGTGTCGAACACACCAACCTGAGGTACATCGGGCATGAGGGCGGTGATTGCCTCGATACCGGTGATGTTTGCGGGATTGTGGAGAGGAGCGAGATCGTAGCAGTCTTTCACCTGCTGAATAACCTCGTCGGTGATAAGCATGCTCTTGTTGAATTTCTCGGCACCATGCACTACGCGGTGGCCTACGGCGTCGATTTCTTCGAAGCTCTTGATGCAACCTTCCTTGGGATCGGTCAGGAGGTTGAGGATAGCCTTAACGGCTCCCTGATGGTCGGTCAGACCCAACTCGATAATCTGCTTCGAACCGTCGGGACGCTTGAATTTCAGGAAACCGTCTTCGAGTCCGATTTTCTCAACGCCTCCCTCGGCGAGTGTTTTATTGTCGGTTGTATCGATCAGCTTGTATTTCACACTGCTGCTGCCGCAGTTTAATACTAATATCTTCATTTTGGTCAGTCGGATATGAATTAGGTTATGATCAGAGACCTTTGCGGCCTATGGCCTGGCTTGCGGTCATGATGATAGTTTTGAAAATATCTTCGGGCGAGGCACCGCGCGAAAGATCGTTGCAGGGGGCTGCGAGACCTTGGATTACAGGACCTACAGCCTGCACGCCACCCAGACGCTGAACGAGCTTGTAGGCGATATTGCCCACTTCGAGCGACGGGAACACGAGAACGTCGGCCTTACCGGCTACGGCGCTCTTGGGTGCCTTGAGCGAGGCGACTGAGGGAACGAGAGCGGCATCGGCCTGCAGCTCGCCGTCGAGTTTCAGGTTGGGATCCATTTCGTGGGCTATCTCGGTCGCCTTTATAACCTTGTCGACACGCTCGTGCTTGGCGCTGCCTTTGGTAGAGAACGAGAGAATAGCCACGCGGGGTTCAATGCAGGCTATGTCGCGGGCTGTCTGGGCGGAGCATACTGCGATCTGAGCGAGTTCTTCGGCTGTGGGATCGGGAACTACAGCACAGTCGGCGAATACCAGAATGCCGTTCTCCCCATAGGGAGAATCTTCGGGAAGCAGCATGAGGAAAGCACCGGAGACTGTGGTGATTCCGGGAGCGGTCTTGATAACCTGGAAAGCAGCTCTGAGCACATTGCCGGTGGTGTTGATAGCTCCGGCAACCTGTCCGTCGGCGTCGCCGTTCTTCACCATCAGGCAGCCCAGATACAGAGGATTGGCTGTGGTCTTGCGGGCTTCCTCCATCGAGATGCCTTTGCTTTTGCGGAGTTCGAAGAAGAGGGGAGCGTATTTGTCGATGACGGCCTCATCTGTCGGATCGACCATTTCGGCCTCGGCTATGTGGGTCAGACCGAGTTCTGCTGCTTTAGCCTTGATGTCGGCGGGAACACCGATAAGAATCGGATGAGCGAGACCTTCGGCTATGATACTGTCGGCAGCGGTAAGAGTGCGGGGTTCAGTGCCTTCAGGCAGTACTATGCGCTGAGGATGCTGTTTAGCTTTCAGCGAAATCTTTTCGAATAGGTGCATTGAAAATGTATGGTTGAAGTAATAATTGGCATGGTAGTAGATCCGTGGTGGACCCTATTGTTCTGCAAAAATAATCAATTGTCGGCGTATGTGAGACAGTAAATCCAAAAAAAATCATCATACTTGGTGACGAAACGCAACAATCCCGGATTGCCAGGTGTTTGAATTACAAAGAGCGGATCAAGCGGTCGGCCCTTTATTCAAAATGTTTCACCTGTTTAATTAAAAGAGATTATGTCAGACTCAAGAAATAACGGCAAGAAAAAAGTAGCTCCGTGGCTCATTATCGGTGTGCTCGTTCTCATAGCACTGTTGCTTATATGGCTCACTGTGGCCGATATGTTTGGTGATACCGATGTGGCCGCTCAATTACTTGACTGCGCCGGCAAGACGGTGTCATCATTTGGATTACCAGTGGCTTAGACGGGGATTTCAATAAGATAAATTATAACGATTTTACTGCAACAGCAGTCCGGAAGTGTTAAAACGATAATTCCGGATTGCTGTCATGTTGTCTTGAGAGAGCTTGAGTTGATAAATTGTAATCACAATCCAGGATACATTTTTTACAATCTGATGAACCGGGGGCAGATGATATTTAGTAATTTTGTATCCAGATTAATGAACACAAGATGAAGTATTCTCAGTTTCTTTCACGCATTAAGCCGTTTATGCTTCCACTGGCGATGTTGATAGGCATAGTGTGTCATAACGTGATAGGCTATGTGTCGTTTCTGGCACCTTATCTGATTTTCGTCATGCTGTTTGTGACATTCTGCCGTATCAATCCGAGACATATTCATGTGGGACGTCTGTCGGTGTGGTGCATGATCGTGCAGCTTGTCGGATCGGCACTGAGCTATTTTGCCTGTCTGCCTTTGGGAAATGAGATCGCACAGGGAGTTATGATTTGCTTTTTCTGTCCTACGGCTACGGCAGCCCCGGTTATCACGGGAATGCTCGGCGGCAGCGTAGAGAGAGTCGCAACTTATTCACTTGTAAGTAATATCATAGTGGCACTATTGGCTCCGCCTGTATTTTCGGTCATCGGGGCAGAGGGTGTCGACCTGCTTGGGGCCACGCTGAGAATCGCGGGCAGCGTAATTCCTCTGATCATAGTACCCCTGCTGTGCGCCATGCTGTTGCGCAAGGTATCCGGAAAGATGTGTAATGCAGTCGCTACGCATCAGGGTGCGTCGTTCTATCTCTGGTCGGTCAGCCTTATTATCGTGGTAGGTAATGCGGTGAGTTTCGTGATGAAAGAGCCGCCGTCGATGATTATGCCGATGATCTTGCTGGCATTTCTGGCAGGAGTCGCATGTGTGATTCAGTTCTGTATAGGTAGAAAGATCGGTGCGAAGTCAGGCGATAAGATTGCCGGTGCTCAAGGTCTCGGGCAAAAGAACACCGTGCTTGCTATATGGATGGCACTGACCTATCTTAACCCTTTGGCATCTATAGCTCCGGCAGCATACATAGCATGGCAGAACACTATCAATTCGCTGCAGCTATATGTAAAATCGCGTAAGGAGAACAAATAACGCAACTGCTCGGTTAAAAATATATAACCTACGGGCCAGTCATTCTGTGTCCGACAAAATTCTTGTGTATATGGATAGCATGTATGATATACTCAGGTCGCTACCATTGCTTGGTGGCGTGAGTGCTCAGCGACTGGAGCAGATCGTGGCTACCACAAAGTTTCATTTCCTGAAATATCTACCCGGAGAGACAGTTGTGGAGGCAGGTGACTTGTGCAGTCATATCAAATTTATAATCAAGGGGTCGGTGAGGGCTACACTCGTCAATTCGACGGGTAGGTTCAAAGTGTTGCAGACGCTTGCAGCTCCGGATGTCATAGCACCCGACAATCTGTTCGGCCGCTACACCCGTTATCCTTCCTCGGTGGTAGCCCATACAGAATGCGGAATCATGCAGATTGAAAAAGCCGAGTACGTGAATCTGCTGATGAGCGACGAGATTATTCTGTTTAATTATGTCAATATCCTGGCCACCAATGCCCAGAAGGGAGTGGATGGTCTTTTGGCCCTGACATCAGGCTCGCTGGAAGAACGTATTGCATTCTGGATCCTGACACTCAGTCGACCGTCGGGACTTGATATAGTGGTGAGTTGTCGCCAGAGGGATCTATATTCGATGTTCGGAGTGCCCCGGTCGCTGTTTATGGCGACCTTAGAATCGCTGAAAGAGCGTGGTCTGATTGATTACTCAAGCGATGAGATAAGGGTGGTATCGCGAAAGAAACTTGCGACGATACTGACCAACGACAGCGAAAACTGAGATCTGTCACAAAGTAAATAATTCTTGAAAAAAATAAGCAAGCAGCTTCTCCCGAAGCCACTTGCCTACGATGTCTGTCTCTTGCTGGCAGACATCAACCTAACATAAAACACATTAAGCGTTCTGTCTGATCCGACTTTTTGATGGTCGCTCTATGATGTGTTACCGTCAGTCGACGGCTGGCATCGCGACCAATCTTAAAACGTGGAGCAAAGATAATATGCCGGAACCTCCATACACAATAAAATATAGATGGTTTGATTAAATATATATCCCGGTATTATCAGTATTATATTGATTATTAGGAGAAATATAGAGCATGAATTTTGCATGTTTCAGCATGAAATATAGATCGGGTAAAGAAATAATATAGACAGAAATTAGCGAAAAATGGAGTAAATGTGATAAATTTTCCGGTTTGGTAGGGTTTGGAGAGGAGATAAAAAAACATTACTTTTGCAGAGTGGATGTTCCGGGCCGTCATAGAGAGTCGGCGGATTAAATCCTACAATTTTCATATCAGTTATCAATATTAATCACCACCTCGGCAAAGTGATGAGTTATTACCGTCTTACGGCGTTCATGCTACTGACAACACTAACGTGGATTTGGGTCAGGGCAGTTGATGTCAGATCCTTGCCTACAACCAGGCAAGGATCATACCACATGCTTGACAATCTGCTGGACGATAGCAGGAGCTATCGTCAGACCAGAATGCAGAGGGTGGATTCGCTGAAAGACGCAGTTGCCGGAGCTTTACCTGAACGACGCTTCCGGATATTCGACAGTTTGGCGCAACTATATGAGTCGGTGCAACTTGACTCGGCGGTTGCATATCGCAAACGGGCCTCTCAAATAGCTTTTGAACTTGGCGACAGTGCTGAAGGGTATCTTCAGAAGGCCAGATCGTGTGTGAGCCTGGCTGATATGGGTGTAGCCTCACACGCGATAGATGTTTTCGAGACTATTCCGACGGAAGGTTTCAGCAGGGAGCAACTCGTGAGATATTATGAAACGGGGGCACGGATCTTCGGATTGATAGGGATGAGTTATCCGGTTGAAAATGATAAGAATCTGTTTATATCGCAAGCATTGGAATATACCGATTCGCTGATAGAAATGGCCGGTGAAACCGATCCTGTGCGCCAGATAGCTCTTGCCCATAGGTATTATTCTGAGGGTAAGAAAGCTATGGTAGTCGGTTCGCTGACTTCGGTGCTTTCGGGTGTATCGCCTTCATCGCCGATATACGGAGAGGCAGCCCGAATGCTCGGACGCTTCTACAGGCAGCAAGGTAAGACGGAAGATGCGATATTCTATCTCTCACTGGCGGTTATAAGTGAGCTTATGACAGGAAGCAGTGGAAATCAATCCCTTATGACGCTCGCAGAGGTGCTGTATGACAGCGGTGACGTGAGGCGGGCATACGCCTGCATGAGGTTGGCACTGGACAATTCTGTGAAATCGGGGGCGAAGATGCACAGTGTTGAAGCGGCAGAACATGTGCCGATGATAGCTGACGCATTCCGCGAACAGGATCACCGCGAGATGACACTATTGATAACCTTGTCATGCTTTCTTGTTGGGCTACTGGTGATTATTGTAGCCATTCTGATATTCCTGAGAAAGGAAATGAGATCGATCAATATGATGCGTGAGAAGGTGATGGAGGCTAATCAGATGAAAGAGACGTATATAAGTCACTTTATGAATCTATGCTCAATCTATCTCGAGAAACTTGATGAATTCAGCCGTATGGCGCGGAGGAAAATAGCTGCCGGACAAGTAGATGATCTCTACGAGATGATCCGTTCGGGAAAAATTATGGATGAGCAGAGCCGCATATTCTATGAGAAGTTTGACATGGCGTTCAACCATATATTTCCCGACTTTGTGGCAGAGGTGAATAAGCTGCTGCAACCTGATAAACAGGTGCCGCTTCCGACCGACGGTAAACTTACCACGGAACTGAGAATACTGGCGTTCGGAAGACTTGGTATTGACGACGCCGCCCAGATAGCCCGTTTTCTCGGACTGTCGCTTAACACTATCTATACTTACCGCAACAAAATGCGATCGAAGGCGATCTCGAGAGCTACTTTCGAGACCGACATAATGCAGATCGGAAAAATAATATGAAAATGCGGATCCGGATGAATAGCATCTGGCCCCAACGGCCAGGATGAGGACGGTGATTGCCTCAGATCTCGCTTCCGGGATTGTAAGTGCCTATGTGCCGGCGCTTTTTCTCTTCAAAGATTTCGGATATGGCGAAGAATATTCCCGATTCCTCGACATCGCCAAACTCATCGTTGATCGCCGTACCAAACATCTTCATGGTCGGAGACAGACTCATATAGGCGTTGACAAGCGGGGGAATATTGAATCCGAGCGCACGGATAGCTCCGTTTAGGATACGATAATCTTCCTTGAAACTTCCGCCGGTAAAGAGTCGCTCCATCGCCTTGGTATCAATATCGGTGTCGAGAGGTTTAAGCGGCCATACAAGATGGTCGGGATCAGGGAAATGCTTATTGAGGAAGTAGAGTATCATATTCCTGCCTTCGTGAGAATAGTTGGGATACATTGTCACTTTACCGAATAGGTATTCTATCTCGGGATGAATCACTGTTAATGCGCCCAGACCATCCCACAAATTGTCAAGAACATAAAGTGCTTTAGCGCCTACTCTTGACGACTGATACTCGAGGCGGACAAACGAACGGCCAAGCTCGATAGTATGTGGCAGATATTCATTGATAAACCGGGGGCTGAAGCCGAACATGTGGCTTGTAGCTATACGCGGAGTGCCGTCGGCCTCAAGTCGGATATCCTTACCTGTAATATACCGATAGCCGCCCAGAATCTGGCGGGAATCAGGATCCCACACTATAAGCTGGCGGCAAGGGGGATCCATTGTGTCGTACTGGTCTATATCACAATCTTTTCCGGTTCCACCTCCGGCACAGCGGAATGCGATCTCACGCAGGCGTCCAACCTCGCGCATTACTGCGGGAGTACTTTTATAGTCGCCGACATATATCAGGTTTCCGCCCTTATTGGTGTGGCGGAGCATCTTGTCGGGAGTGAGTTCCGCCTCAAGTTCTTCGATGTCGGCGGGAGGTATGATAGGTTGGTTTTTCATCTGCGGTAAGGTAGATTGAAGAAACATATCACTGCAGGAAATAGACCGCCGAGCGAATCTTTTCTGCCAGAAGGTTGCGGTCGGTACCCGGATCAATCGACTGCCACTCAATGGGTTTACCGACAGAAATGGTAAACTGACGGTCGCGGCAGCCAAAGACTTCCCTGGGTAGACATATCATCTCGGCATTGAACTTTATGCCAAGACGTTTGCGCAGGTTTGCAAAATTATAAAAAAAGTTTGAGTTTTGGCCGTTGAAATGGAGAGGAATGATGTCACGGTGATGACGGATGGCGCGGGTAATGAACATGCGGTTCCATCTGAGATCGGCAATTTTGCCACCCTTGCCCCGGCGGGAAACGAGTCCGGCGGGAAACACAATCACCGGCGTATCGCTCTCAAATGCCTGTTCTACAGCGGCTGAGGCATCACGGTTTTGCCGACCATGCTTATTGACAGGCAGGAAGGTGTCGCGCATCGGTGACAGTACAGAAAGCAAATCGTTGACAACGAACTTAACTCCCTCGCCGTAAATATTTGACAGCATGTCGATTATGATAATGCCGTCGAGTGCGCCAAGAGGATGATTGCAAACGAAAATAGCTCTTTTGCGTTCCGGCGAAGGAAGATTTTCGGGATTGCGGATGACATAAGATGTGTTGAGACTCTTGAGCACACCGCGGCAGAACGCTGCATCCTTGTACTGACTATTTTCTTCAAGAAGCTGGTTAAGAGCGTCTTGGCGGATGAAATTCTCGAGCCCCCTGACTATAAAGTCAGGGATCCAACGCCTGTAGGCAGGGATACGTTGATGTAGAACAGCGTCGAGGTCAATCCGCATGACGAAAATTATTGGTGTTTGGAGTGCAAAGATAAATAATCATGCTCAAACTACCAAATTAAAATGCGTAAATGACTGGTAATGATGGTGTTATGGGTGAATGTGGTGGCCGGGGGGCGACTTGCTTAAATGGTTGATTATGTGTAAATTTGCAGATGAATTGATGAGATAAACAGTATGAACGCGAACGATTTACAGAGGCTTGCCACAGAGGGTTGCTCCATGGTCAAGAGCTTGATAAAGATAGGATTACAATCGAAAAAAACGAGCAAACTCAACCGCGACCAACCTTCCCGCGACCTTCTGATAATGGGAAACGGCCCTTCGCTCAAAGATTTGATAGACAAGCCATTGGAATTTTTCAACCCCTATGACCTGTTTTCGGTGAATTTTTTCGCAAATTCGCCTGCATTTCAGCGGCTTAAGCCCCGATATTACCTACTTTGCGACCCTCACTTCTTTTTGGCCGAAACCGACCCCAATGTGTGTAGGTTGTGGGAGGTTCTGAGGGGGGTTGATTGGGGGGTGAAGCTCTTTGTTCCGACCAACCGAATGAAGCTCGCCAGGGCAAAGTCGGGCGATAAAGTAGAGGTGTGCGGATTCAACCCTGTGGGAATCGAGGGGCCGGGCGGATTCGTAAGAAAGATGTTCGATCTTCGGGCCGGAATGCCACGACCGAGAAATGTCCTGATCCCTTCGATCATGGTCGGAATATGGCTCGGGTATCAACGAATCTATATAGCAGGCGCCGATCACTCCTGGATGAAGACGCTAAGGGTGAGCGAAGACAACGAAGTCATATCGGTGCAGCCCCACTTCTATGATGACAATGCCCAGGAAAAGGAAAGAGTGGCATCGGTATACAAGGATGTGAAGCTACACGAGATTGTAGAGAGTTTCGCGATAGCGTTCAGGAGTTATTATCCGATAGCGGACTATGCCAGCCGAAGGGGAGTGGAGATCTACAACGTGACGCCGGGGAGCTTTATCGATGCATTCCCACGGCTCAGACTGCCGGGTCAGTAAATATCGGAGTGATCCGCACCACCGGGTAGGAGACGGACAACCGAGAGAGTCCGTCCGGAGTTGACCCCGAGGCGCCGCGCCGAGAAGTATTGATCGGGATTGCAGCGCGAGCAGGCGGGGGGCATGGCAATGTTGCCGGTAGGGAGGCCGGCATCTATCAGGGTAGCCCTGATGGCTTCGGCAAGATCAACATGAGGTTTACTACCGTCTCTCTCGATAACTATGGCGGGAACAAACGGGAATTCCTGGCGGAAGCGGTCGGCCACCTCCACTCCGACCTCGAAGCAGCCGGCACAGATTGCGGGGCCCATCGCTGCGTGGATGTGGGCCGGAACCGCGCCGAACGAACCCATCGCTTCGACCGCACGGGCAACAATGCGCCCGACAGTGCCGCGCCATCCGGAATGGACAGCGGCGCAGACCCTCGCCACAGGATCGCAAAGCAACACGGGCACACAATCGGCAGTATTGACACAAAGGGCAATATCGTGGCGATCGGTCACGAGTCCGTCAATATCATCAAAGGATAGGTCATAGGGGCCCGATTCAGTGATGACGGCAATATTGAGAGAATGTGTCTGACGAGGGATGATGAGAGCCTCAGGGGGCAGACCGACGGCTTCGGCGACAGTGCGTCGCGCCTTAGCCACGCTATCGGGGTTGTCGCCTACATAGTGACAGGCGTTGAGGCCGTCGTAGGGATCGGACGGGTCAGAGCAGCCGCGGCGCGAGGAGAAAGCCAACGCGCCGGGCAGATCAAGTTCAGTCAGGAAGTTTGTCGGGGTCGATCTCATCGGCACCAAATTCAAAGTTGCGTTTTTCCCATTCCTCGTCGGTTTCGGGCATAGGTTCGTCATCGTCGTCATCGCCATAGATGGTGGTGATCTGTGTATCGTCGGCGTCGTCGGCCTCTGCGTCGGGATTTATCTGATCGAGGTAGGAATCATCCCAAGGCTCGCCCTCGTCGTCGTAGATATCCTCAAGGTCATCGTCGGGAGTGTCGGGCTTGTCGAATATAAATTCGTCTTCCTCGCGCACGCGGTGATGACCGTCAAGCGGACGGTGAGTGATAGATGGGGTGGCTATGCGGTTCGCCTCGTCGGTGACGGCACCCCACAGAATATCCTTAAGCTCGGTGAGACCCATGCCGGTGACTGCTGAGATAAACACGTGAGGAATATCATCGGGCAGAGTAGGCTCGATCTCGGCAATGAGTTCGTCGTCGAGCATGTCGCTCTTGCTTATGGCGAGGATTCGCTGCTTGTCCATGAGTTGAGGATTGAACTGCTCAAGCTCGCGCAGCAAAATCTCGTACTGGGCGCGGATATCGTCGGCATCGGCCGGCACCATGAACAGCAGCACGGCATTGCGCTCGATATGGCGCAGGAAACGCAGGCCAAGGCCGCGACCCTCGCTGGCACCCTCAATAATACCCGGAATGTCGGCCATCACGAAAGAACGGTTGTCGCGGTAGGGCACAATTCCAAGCTGGGGCTCCATCGTGGTGAAAGGATAGTCGGCAATCTTCGGACGGGCAGCAGAAATAGAAGAGAGCAGGGTGGACTTGCCCGCATTGGGCAGACCGACAAGACCGACATCGGCAAGTAGCTTCAGCTCGAGAATCACCGAGCGTTCAATTGCCGGTTCGCCAGGCTGGGCATAGCGGGGCGTGCGGTTGGTAGGGCTCTTGAAATGCCAGTTGCCGAGGCCGCCACGGCCACCGCGTAGCAGCTTTATCTCCTCGCCGGGATAGGTGACCTCGCAGAGAAACTCGCCAGATTCGGCATCAAAGACCACAGTGCCGCATGGAACATCGACAACGACGTCGTTGCCATCCTTGCCGAACGAGCGGCCGGCGCCACCGCTCTCGCCGTTGCCGGCAAAGATATGCCTTCTGTATTTCAGAGGAAGCAGAGTCCACATATTGGGATTGCCGCGGAGGATGATGTGGCCGCCACGGCCGCCATCACCACCGTCGGGACCGCCTTTGGGCACGTATTTAGCTCTGTGAAAGTGTCGGGAGCCTGCGCCTCCCTTTCCTGAACGGCAAAGTATCTTAACGTAGTCAATAAAATTTGAATCGGCCATGAGTCTGAAAATTATGATATTAAGGTCGGACGCAACATCGCGCCGTGACCGTGGCCCGCACAAGCGGACTCATAAGATAAACAATCGGGAGAGCAAAAGGGTCGGAGTGCAGGAATCAGGCATCGGCGAGCAGACGGTGCTGACGCATAAGCTCGCGTGCATGAGCGAAATCAACCGGCGAACCGATGTCGATCCAGATACCTGAAACGGGGAAATAGCCAACGCGACCGCCGGCAGCTATCACCTGCTCGATAAGGTCGGTGGCATCCATCCGCTCGCCACGCGGCATTCCGGAAAGAAGCCGGTTTGAGATCAGATAGATACCCGCATTGGCATAGTAGGAATATGAGGGTTTCTCCTGAAGTTCGGTGACGCGGCCATCGCTGTCGGTGGTCAGGATAGCGTAGGGAACAGCCACATTGTAGGGGATGGCGGCAATGGTGATATCGTTGGCAGAGTCGCGGTGAGTGAGATACATATCCTCGAGCGAGAGCGAGGTGAGAAGATCGGCGTTCATTACCAGTGTATCGCCTCCGGGCTGATGATCCATCAGCGAGGCAGCGCCGAGAGTGCCGAGAGGGGAGGTCTCGCGCACACATTCAATGCCGGTACCGGCAAAATGAGCCTCGATCTTTTCGGCAAGATAGTTGACGGCGACACGAGTGCGCGTTATTCCGGCACGGCGGATAGCGTCGATGTTATAGTCGATTATCGCCTTGCCGCCTATGGCGAGAAGAGGTTTTGGAGTGTCGAGAGTGAGAGGTCTGAGCCGCTCGCCCTTGCCACCGGCCATTAGAATGGCACTGACCGGCAGACGAGTGGGAGTGACAGATGTGTCGATGATGTCGACGGGACGTCCATCGGTATCGAGCACGGGTATGAGACGGATACCCTGCTGGCGAAGCTGCTTAAGCCTGCGCAGATCAATGCCGTCGGCCGAAAGACTGCGGAATGAGCGTAGCATCACCTTGTCGACAGGATCGGACAGGAGAGCTCCGGCAAGAAGGCCTCGACGGATATCGCCGTCGGTGAGAGTGCCGGTCATGCGTCCGTCGGAATCTATGACGAACAGCGTCATGACCTGACCCGATAGGTCGTTGAGCATTTCGAGTGCGCTGAGCACGGTCGAGCCTGCGGAGATGAGGTGTCGGTTCATAGTTCCTGAATATTATGATGACTGGAGGGGTCGCAGTCGATAAAACGTTTGTGACGCAAGGGTTCGATTGGGGTGAGGGCTATGGCAGCAACCATCGCGTCGAGAGTAGCAGGGCGATGGTAGGGGTTGGCGGCCTTGCGGGCCAGCCGGCGGAACTGCGGGGAGAGAGCGCGTGATATGGCGGCGGCGATGCTTCCGGTGTCGGTAGCGCAGTGAATCACCGAGTCGCCTGCAATTCGGCCTTTCTGACGGTTGCCGATATCAACGGTAGGAATGCCTGCCGAAGGAACTTCGACTATGCCGCTCGAACTATTACCCACCACGGCGGCAACATAGCGTAGCGCCGATATATAGCGCACACGACCGAGACTCGGAATAACGCGCACCCTGTCAGGATTGCGTCGGCCATAAGCCTCGATCATGTCGATAATAACGCGGCCGCAGGCATCATTGTTGGGGTAGGTGATGATCACCTGCGAGGCGGGGAAACGGTCGAGAGCGTCGAGCAATGCACGACAACCGACAGCCACGGTATCGGGCGACTCCATCGTGACGGGATGCCATGTGACAAGCAGTGCATCGGATCCGAGACGGATTCCTATCGACTCCTCAAGTTCGGCACGCGACAAAGGGGCGAGACGCATGATATTGTCGACGCCGATCGAGCCGGTATTTACAACAAACCGCGGATCCTCGCCCATCGAGATCACCCGGTGACGGTAAGGCTCGGTAGCCGTGAGATGAAGCGACGAGAGCTTTGTGATAGCATGGCGGATGCTATCGTCGACGGCACCTTCAGTGATCTCTCCGCCGGCAATATGGACGATAGGAATACGCATGACCGCAGCCACAGATGCGACGGACAGCATTTCATAACGGTCGCCGAGGATCACTACAAGATCGGGCCCGATATCGGCGAAAGCCTGAGATATGCCAATGGAAACGCGCCCCATGATCAGAGCACGCGACGCACCGGAGTCGTCGGCTATGCCTTCGTGAACCGGGACTTCGACCACGCAGGAGAAGCCGTCGGCACGAATCTCGTCGACGGTATGGCCGTAGCGCGGGTCAAGGTGCATGTTGGTGGCTACGATGCTCACCAATGTGTCGGAGCGCTTACTTAGAGCGGCGGCGACAGGACTCAGCAGACCCCAGTCGGCACGGGTTGAGGTAACAAAGCAGACGCGGCGCTGTCCGGTCACGGCGTATCAGGAATTAAAGAACTGGGTGAAGGCGCGGATGATATAGTCGTGGTCGGCAGCGGAAGCTGTCTCGCGCACTGAGTGCATTCCCCAGATGGCCGCTCCCATATCGACGCCACGGAGGTCGATCTGAGATGTCAGGATATTGCCGAGAGTAGAACCGCCGGCCACGTCGCTGTGGTTGACGAAATACTGATAGGGCACGTCGGCCTGTTCGCAGATAGTGCGGAACACGGCCGCCGAATCGGCATCGGTCATATACTTGCAGTTGGCGTTGATCTTGATAGCGGGGCCACCACCGAGTACGGGGTGATTGGTCGGATCCTGCTTCTCGGGATAATTGGGGTGAAGGGCGTGGGCGTTGTCGGCCGAAACCATGAATGAGCGATCGATGGCGCGGAAGAAATCTTCCTCGTTGCCACCGCGGGCAGCGGTGATGCGGCGGAGCAGATGCTCAAGCACGGGCGAGGCCGCTCCCTGCTTGGTGCCGCTTCCGGTCTCCTCATTATCGAACACGGCAACAACGCGGGTTGACGACATATCGTCGCTGTCGAGCAGGGCGGTAGCGGCTGCATGAACCATCGAGAGATCGTCGAGGCGTCCGGAGGTTATAAACTCGTTGTCGAGACCGACCAGACAGGCCCTTGTGGTGTCGTAGAGCGAGAGATCGAAATCAAGAATCTCGGCAGTGTCGACGGCGAGTTCGTCGGCCACGAGATTGAGCAGAAGATTATTGGCGGAGAGCTTATCGTTGATAATTCCGATCACGGGGAGCATATCTTTCTGCTTTGAAAGGGGATTCCCCTCGTTGACGGCACGGTTGAAGTGAATGGCCAGGTGAGGAATGGTGAGCAGCGGACGACGGAAGCACACTGTGCGGGCCTCGGGACGCAGGGGATTGTCGGAGCGGAGAATCACGCGTCCGGCTATCGAGAGAGGACGGTCAAACCAAGTGTAAAGGATCGGGCCGCCATAGACTTCGGTGTTTAGCTTGACAACTCCGCCTTCGCATAGCATTTCGGCATGGGGCTTGATGCGGAAGCCGGGAGAGTCGCTGTGGGCGGAGATTATCTTGAATCCGGCGTGGGCCGGACCGTCGCCGACGATGAAGGCGAACAGTGCAGAGCCGTTTTTGACAATATAGTGTTTGTCGCCGGGCTGAAGATCCCAGTGAGCCGAGGGGTTGAGTTCGGAGAAACCGGCGTCTTCAAGAATGGTGCGGAGAGTTTCGACGGCAAGGAAATTGACGGGCGATGCATCGAGAAAGTGCATCAGGCCGGTGATATTTTCTGACATGGGGAATGGTCTGGGAGGTTAGAGGTTTAAGGTCGGTGGGGAAATGGATTTAAAGCCGTTGCTGACAGTAGGAGAAGTGGTTACTCGGGGTCGCGGTAACGGATGTGATTGAGTGCGCGGAGGAGATTGCAGGCTATGCGGCTCCAATAGTTGGCAAAGTCGTCTTTGATGGCAGAGAGAGCCGGAGAGATGCGCTCGTTAGGAGCATCGCGCACGGTCTCGATGAAATTGTAGAGCACCTGAAACATGTCGGCCAACCCTTCGGCAATACTTGCTGAAATAGGCGTGTCGGAATATTTCATGTCTTCCTCGAAGACTTCGAGATAGACGTCGTCTTCGCCCATCACAGCCTCGATAGCACGACGCACGGCCTCGTAGTAGTCCTCGTCGAGGGCACTCTCGATGGCCCATGAGTCGGAGATAAAGTCGTCGGTCTCGTCGAGTGACGGCAGCGTATGCAGATCTGTGGCCGATATATAGAGGCGGGGAATATAGTTGAGCATAGACGAAACAAACTCATCGCGGTCGACGGTCTCGCCGGTGCAAAGCGCCTCAAGGCGTGAGCAAAATTCATTGCAGAGCGCAATGAAAGCAAGTGAGTTGGGTTCCATGATCAGAAGAGATATGCCAGACGGACGGTCCAGAAGTTGGTGCGCGCGCTGAAGTTTGACAGGATATTGGCTTTGTAGGCGTAGGTCATGCCGAAAGAGTAGCCTCCGGATATCTGTAAGTGGCGGAACAGCTCGAAGCCCAGACCGCAGTCGATGTTCAGATCACCACCCGAGAAAGTGAATGGGCGCAGACTGGTGTGGCCGGCCATTATTCCCAAAGTCGGACCTCCATATATGAATGGAGCGACGAAATCCTCAAGACCGTTGAGGCGCGTCCATTTCCAGCGAAGATGGAGCGGAATGGCGACATAGTGGATATTCATGTCGACGTGGCCGTAGCCCTGTGATGCCCACATCTCGCGGTCGCCGATATCAAGGCCTGAGCGGCGGAGCTGATATTCGAGGCCTATGGAAACGCCGATGCCGATACCTGGGAAGATATTCTCGCCGATGATACCGACCGAACCGCCGATCTGATCCTGAGTCGGGAAAAGCACCTGCTTGAAACGGGGATGACAGAAAGCAACGCCCCCTGTAGGGCCATAACGGAACTCAGCGCTGGCGCCTGTGGCGCAGGTCAGAAGAATGAAGGCGGCTATCGCCAGAGTGATAAATCTTTTCATTGTAGAGTGTCGGGTGAAATAAACTGGAGGCGAGAGAGACAGGGGTCTTGCGTAAAACCGTCCATATCCGGGTCAAAGTTACAAATTTTCCATAAAAAATGAGGCACTTCGCGGTGGAAATGCCTCAAATATCTCAATAATAGATGGAGGAAAGAAAAATCCGGGACCGACTCGCACAGAAAATCCGGCCCCGGACTCATTGCAACTATTTAGCTTACGTAGGAATTGTCATATCCGGGTAGATAAGATCTTAGAAAGCTTTGATGGCGACATCGGTGAGCCATATCCACAGCGGACAGCATCCTATGAACAGGATAACCGACAGCGTGAGCGACGATGTGCCGGTAGCAACATAAGTGTTGTATTCGTCGGCGATGATGATGCCTGAGAATGCCGGCGGAAGAGCGGCGGCTACAACGAGCATCTTGAGGTTCAGCGGATCCATGTGGAAAAGAAGACCGAGGATCAGAACAGCTGCAGGCATAACGAACATCTTCATGATCGATCCGAGGATCACCTGCCAGTTCATGCTGAACTTAATAGCCGAGAGAGTGATACCGGCCGAGAATACTGCCATAGAAGCATTGGCCTTAGCGATAAGATCGAACGAAGGACTGAGCTCCTTAGGCCAGGGAATGCCGGCGAGCACCCAGATCACAGCGAGGATAGGGGCCCATGCGACAGGCTGGGCAAGAGCGTGGAGCACAGGCTTCCAGGCGCTCTCTTTCTTTGTCGAACCGGGATTCTGCTTCTCGAGCGAAGCGTTCATCAGCGAAAGGCCGACAGGAATACCGATAGCATTTACCACGATACCCACAATGGCAACCACGAGGGCTACAGAGGGGCTGGTGCCGAAGATAGGCTCGAGGACGGCGAAGCCGAGGAAGCCGATAGTAGGCGAACCACTGATAAGAGCCGAGATGGCGGCGTCGGCGCCGGTGTTCTTCTTAAAACATCTGAAGACGAAATACACCAGCATGAAGCAGGCCATGATACCTATGGCTGAAACTATCGTCAGCTTTGCATCGCGGACAAGATCCTCGCGGGAAGCCTGGACGATTGAGACGAACAGGGCGGCCGGAAGTGCGAAGTCGAGGACAACTTTATTGAACTTCTTGGCGTCGTCGCCTGAGAAAGCCCCCTTCTTACCGGCAATGAAACCGGCAAGCATCACGACGATGATAGGGACAATCGCGTATAGAATTACATGTTGCAAACCCATATTCGTAATCTTAGTGAGTTAAAAATTGAATGGAAAGAATCACAGAGATAACGAAAGTTCAGACAGTGTATTCGATAATCGGTGTGGGGTTCAAATAGCCGATGTGACCACTTTCCTTACCGGAGTCGGCGGCAAGCTGAACATCGATGATACATGGCTTGCGGGATGCGATGGCGGCCTTGAGGGCAGCTGAGAGATCGGCAGTGTTGTCGACACGGTAGTTCTCGGCACCGAATGCCTCACCGATCAGATTGTATTTGGCGTCAATATCAAGGGTGGTAGGAGCGGGAGCATCCTTGCCAGAGGGGTTGACACCGATACCGTTGTAGATACCGCCGTTGTTGAAGATCACTACAGTCACAGGCAGTTTGTAGCGGCAAGCGGTAGCGAAGTCCATTCCGGAGAAACCGAAAGCTGAGTCGCCTTCGACAGCTACGACTGTCTTGCCGGTAGCGACGGCAGCGCCGATTGCCGAACCCATACCCATACCCATGATCGACCATGTAGCGCAGTCGACGCGGTGGCGTGGGAGCGACATGTCGACAGAATCGCGGGTGTCGTCGAGGGTATTTGCACCCTCGTTGATCAGGATAACGTCGGGGTTGGACTCAAGGATAGGCTTGATTGCCGACAGAGCGCTCCAGTGGGTCATAGGCATAACCTTCGAAGCATCGTCGAGACGCTGACGGAACTTGGCATTCTTTTCCTTGCTCTCGGCCTGCAGAGCAGGGATCCAGGTGGGATCGGTCGACATCGTCTTGCCCTTCAGGGCGGCGAGAATCATATCGAGCGACTGGCCCATATCGCCTACGACAGGAGCGGCGATGGGAACGTTGCGGTCGATCTCGGTAGGCTGAACATCGAGCTGGATAAACTTCATGTCGGGGTTCCACTTGCCACGTCCGAAAGAGAGCATCCAGTTGATGCGGGCGCCGATCACCATTACAACGTCGGCCTTCTCCATGATGGTCGAGCGGCAGCTCAGGGCGCTGAGCTCACCGGCATCGGGCATAAGACCCTTGGCCATCGACATCGAGAGATAAGGAATCTTGTAGGTCTCGATGAGGGTCTTGATCTTGTCGTCGACCTGAGCGTAGGCTGCACCCTTGCCGAGCAGGATGGCCGGACGCTTGGCCGAGGTGAGGATTTCGACAGCGCGGTCGACAGCCGACTGTGCGGGAGCAACGGGCGAAGCTACATCAACGGGAGTGTAATAGAGCTTCTCGGCCTCAGATGCATCCATGATCTCGGACAGAGCGGGAGTGGTCATATCGATATATACACCACCGGGACGGCCGCTGACGGCGGCGCGATATGCGCGGGCCACAGCCGAAGGAATATCCTTGGCGTGAGAGCAACGGAATGCTGCCTTCACGAGAGGACGGGCGGTGTTGAGCTGGTCAAGCTGCTCGTAGGTACCCATATCCATATCGACCATAGTGGGGTCGGAGGCACCGGAGATCTGAATCATAGGATAGCAGTTGACGGTGGCGTTGGTCGTGGCTGTCAGTCCGTTGAGG
Organism: Bacteroides sp.; assembly: GCA_014801735.1. The sequence continues at coordinate 36,585 of JAAVDO010000016.1, forward strand.
AAACCGAGCGACGAAACTGTGAGCAGCACACCGGGCTGCTTGGTGAGGAAACCGTGGGTTGCGGCTGCCATACCTGCCTGCTGTTCGAAACGGAAACCGTAGTAGTTCATACCGATCTTCTGCATGGCATAAGCCACCTCGGTCACAGGTATGCCGACAAGACCGTAAACATCCATAAGACCGAGACGACGAAGTGATTCGGCAAGTATATACATACCTGTCACCTGCTCCGGAAATTTTGGAGTAGAAGCGGCGGGAGAGGTTGTATTGTTCATTATATCTTGAATTTTAGTTAGGAGAAAAAAGCGGGAGACCGTCGCATGGATAGATCGTCGGTGTGACAGGTCTCCCGTCTGTTATGCTTTTGATTAAATATTATCTATGTGATGATTAAGGGATGGAATCACATCTCACCGTCGGCCAGAGGGGCAGTTGTGCCGTTCTTGGCAAACGATTGGATATCGGTTTCGCTGTAGCCGAGTGACTTCAGGATCTCGTCGGTGTTTCCGCCGAGCGAAGGAGCAGGACCGTAGGTAGGCTGGTAGTTGGACATGGTGAAGGGGCAACCTACAGTTACGAACTCACCGATCTCACCACCCTGATTGATGCGGACAAGTGTGTTGCCGTCGTAAAGGGTTTCGTCGGTCATAATCTCCTTGGTCGAAAGAACAGGACCAACAGGAACGCCGGCGGGGCCGAGGATAGCGGTAACCTCAAACTTGGTCTTGTCGGCAGTCCACTCGCCGATACGCTTGTAGATCTCCTGTTTGTGACGGTCGCGTGCGTCGGCAGTGTTGAAATCGGGGTTGGTCAGCCAATCTTCGAATCCCATAGCCTTGCAGGCAGCTTCGAAGTCCTTGGCACCGCGCTGCAGGATGATATATACGTAGTTGTTGGCATCGACAGCCGAGTCCATATCGCCTGCGGGCTTACACTTGTAGGTCCAGCCGAGAACGCCACCACCCTCGATATTGCCCGAACGTGGAACGCAATCGCCGAACTTTCCGTCGGGATACTGGGGGAACTGGGTCAGATAGCCGATCTTGTCGAGGGTGAGCTGGTCGCGGGTCTTGATACGGCAGAGGTTAAGACATGCGTTGTGCATCGACTGGTAGACGTAGACGCCTTCGCCGGTCTTTTCACGCTGGCACAGAGCGGCAAGTAGACCGATCAGCAGGTGCATACCGGTGTTTGAGTCGCCCAGTGCGGCACCCGACTGAGTAGGAATATTATATTCGCCGTCATACCATCCTGTTGTAGAGGCGGCTGCAGCTGTTACCTGTGCGATAGGCTCGTAAGCCTTAAGATCTTTGTACTTCGAAGATAAGGGGAAACCCTTGATAGTGCCATAGATACACTTGGGGTTGAGGGCATGGACAGCTTCCCAGCTGAAACCGAGCTTATCCATAGCACCCGGGTGAAGGTTTTCTACGAAGATATCAGCTTCCTTTATAAGTTTGGTGAGGATTTCCTTGCCGTCGGGAGTCTTGGCGTCGAGAGCTATCGACTTCTTGTCGGAGTTGAGCTGAAGGAAATAATAGGAGGGGAGATCAGGGTTAAACTGAAGTTCTTTTCTGGTTGCGTCGCCGACGCCGGGACGTTCGATTTTGATCACGTCGGCACCAAGCCACGCGAGCATCTGTGTGCAGGAAGGTCCGGACTGTACTTCTGTAAAGTCGACCACTTTAATACCTTGTAAAGGAGCTGTATTCATAATATTGAGTTTTAAATGTGTTGTTATTGTGTTATTGTGTTATGACAGTATCGGAATCAGAACTTGCAGGTAGATTATTACGAGGAGTTGCTTAGTAGGACTGTCTGATATGTAAACATCGGGAAATAGATGAATGTTCTGAATATTCGTGTTTTAACTTTTAGAGTGAAAAATTATTAATATCAGGATATATGAAAACCGTCTTTGCAGGGATGATGTCAGTCTGCAAAGACGGTGTGAATAAGAAGGTTTTGGCAGATCAGCGGTATCTGTGGTTGAGGGTTAGGAGCGCTGCGGCACCGATGGCTGCAAGCGGAGCGCCTGCAAGTGCGGGAGCAGCGAGTCCGAAGCCCATGTGGATCACCATGCCGCCGAGAGATGCTGCCAGGGCGTTGGATACGTTGAAGGCTATCTGGATGCCGGCGCCACCAAGCATCTCGCCACCTTTAGCAAACCGGACAATGAGATACTGGAGGGGGCCGCCGATACCGAAGAGAGCCGCCGGGGCGACGAATGCGAGAATGAGGGAGGCCCAGCGGACGGTGCTCAGCAGGTAGATGGTTGGCATAATTATCACAACCGATGCAGCGATCAGTCCGCAGACAAGGGCGGCTCCGTGGCGGTCGGCGGCTTTGCCGGCAGCGAAATTGCCGACTACCATTCCCGCGCCTACAAGCATCATGATCCATGTCATGTCGGATGTGGCGAAGCCGGTAACCTGAGTCATTATCGGCTCTATGTAGCTCAGCCAGCAATATACACTCGCCTGTCCGAAGAACACACCGGCATAGATGAGCCAGGGGGCTGCGCTGTGCAGGAAGCGGAACTGGCCGCGCATTCCGCCGCTGTCGGGCAAGGGCCTTAGCACGGGAACCCACAGGCGGATGCCGAGCCAGGCGAGTGCACCGATGAGGGCGACTATGCCAAAGGCTATACGCCATGTGAGGGCATTGCTGATCCAAGTAGAGCAGGGGACTCCGACGACATTTGCCACCGTCATGCCTCCGACCATCACAGCAACGGCTGTAGCACCTTTGCCTTTATCGGCAAGCTCGGCGCACACAATGGCTCCGGTGCCGAAGAAGGCACCGTGGGGCAGTCCGGCGATAAAGCGGGCTATAAGCATTGTGGTGAAGTCGGGTGATACGGCGGTAAGGGCATTGCCCCCGGCGATAATGGCCGCCAGGAGGAGGAGCACACGGCGCAAGGGCATGCGCCGGAGGAAAATGAGACCCGGAGCACCTATGGCCACGCCCAAAGAATAGGCCGAGATGAGATGGCCGGCCTGAACGATCGTAACTCCCAATTCGCCGGCTACATCGCCCAGAATGCCCATCATGCCAAATTCGGCGATGCCGAGGGCGAAGGTGCCGAGAGCAAGAGCTATAAGACTTTTTTTCATACCTTTTGATTGATTCTTAATTGTCGTTGAAAGCGTATTCAGGGATAACCTTCGGGATTGTGAGGAGTTAAATATGGCAAAGAAACCGGAAGAGACTCATACAAGTCTGTTCCGGTAGGGGAAATTTTACAGAGATTTGAAAAAGTGTGGTCTTGCGAGTTATTTTTTCACCCTATGGAAGGTGACACCGTTTATGACTATTACGTCGGGATTGGTTTCGTCTACGTGTTTTTCGAGATCTTTCAGATTTTTCCAGGTGGTTGTGTTAATCACTTTCTGAGTGTGGGTGGGAACGTTTCTCGCCTTTTCCATGCGCTTGATAACGTAAGAGGGTTTAGAACCGGAAGCGATAGTGGCCGTGTAAAGAGTATTGTTGCCGTCTTCCAGGAACTCGATGGAATAGAAGTTGTCGGTTATCCTGAACTTCATGGCTTTAGGCCGCTGAGACATGAACACTTTTATGATCTCCTCACTGGAAGTCTGCGTCGACGGGAACGAAATATACCAGTAGAGCGTCTTCATGTTTCCGGTCGAAGGATCACGCTCCTCAGAGACGGTGACCTTTGCGCCTTTTTCGGTCTCCAATTTGGAAAACAGCTTATCTAATGTATCGTTGGCCGATGCGATAGCCGAAACGAGCAGGCAGAATGTGATGGTAAGGAGGATTCTGAGTTTCATGATCGGATGGTTGAAAGAAAGTAAATATCAGATGTTGGCATGGTCTAAAGTATAGGCAACAAAGTCACGTTGCTCAGGGTCGGCAATATCGTCGAGAATTGATTGACGGATAACGTTCTCAGGTTCAGACAGCTCCATTATCTGTTGATAGTGTCGATCCATTTCCTCGACTATCCGCTCCTGTTCCTCCAGTTTCGCCATGATCAGCTCAATTTCCTGTTCGGCCTGATGAGCGTGGCGCCGGGCTTCGAGCAACTGCGGATATATCTCCTTTATGTTTTCGTTTTTCACTCCGTTGACTATTGTGTAGCTTCCGGCATAGATGCTGTAGTCCGGCTGGGTGTCGGCTTTGATCCAGATCGTGACAACTACGGCTATTGCGGCAGCCACACTCGCCACAGCCGGCCACAGGGCTGCCGCATGCGAGCGTTTCTGTCCCGTTATGGCTGCGTCATCAAGGCCTGAGGCAAGCCATTCAACGAAGCTGCGCTGAGCTTCCATGTCGGGCGGCAGATTGCGTTGGCGGAAGTAGGCATACAACTGCTTTTCCTCGGCCGGTGTGCTGGATCCGTCCATCAGGTCCTTCATGATTATGCGGGCCTGTTCGTGGGTCAGACGCGATTTGTCGAAGTAGTTGAGGAAATGCTTAATAGTCATAATCGAGAATCAGAAAAGGTTGGAATGAGAGGAAATGATATTTCGGGCAGCCGTTCGTGCTCTGCTGACCAGGACTCTTATGTTTGAACGGCTGATACCTGTCAGAGCGGAAATCTCGGCATCGTCAAGACCGTCGATATGGCGCATCCTCATCACGAGTGCCTGCTTCGGAGGCAGCGAGGCGAGAATGATCGAGGCCGTTATCTGGCTGTCGGAAGCGCGGAGCACCGATTCGGCTTCGGCCTCACACGCCCAGTCGGGATTGTCGGGGAAGGGCGCCGCTTCGAATCCGGCTTTCCTGGCATAGTCGATAGCTATGTGACGGGCTATCGTATATGCAAGATGATCAACCGACTTGACATGCGTGAGCGTTGAGCGCATCGACCAGAGCCTCATCAGAGTCTCCTGTGCTACATCCTCGGCCTGCTGGGCACCAACCGACGACATGACCGACTTGGTCGCGTCAATCAGGCGGGGCAGCAGGCGTTCGGCGAGCCTGGTGAATGATCGGAGATCCATGTTTATTCGCTGGTCTTTTATCATAAGACGAAATAACATGGTCACCTGTTACACTTTCCCTCAAAAAAATTTCGTTTTTCTGAAGTTCCTCATGCCATGATTTGTCAATCAGCCTGTTGCCCGTCGATGATTTTTTCTGTATCGTTACTTTCAGCAAGTTCCTCACGGTCGAATCGGTCGTAAGCCTCGACAATTCGCTGCACCAGCGGATGGCGCACGATATCTTTCTTGTCGAACTCCACACGGCCTATTCCCTTCACATCCCGGAGCACACGAAGCACGTGTACCAGACCGCTCCTGACAGATCGCGGAAGGTCGATCTGAGTCACGTCGCCAGTCACTATCATCTTGCCGTTCATGCCCAGACGTGTCAGGAACATTTTGATCTGGTGGGTGGTAGTGTTCTGAGCCTCGTCGAGCACGATGATGGCATCGTTGAGCGTGCGGCCACGCATGAATGCCAGTGGGGCTATCTGAATGACATCGGTCTCCATATACTCCTTCAGCTTCACGGCAGGGATCATATCCTCAAGAGCATCATAGAGGGGTTGCAGATACGGATCTATTTTGTCTTTCATGTCGCCTGGCAGGAATCCGAGTTTCTCGCCAGCCTCAACAGCCGGGCGCGAAAGGATTATTCGGCGGGCCTCCTTGTTCTTGAGCGCCTTCACAGCCAGAGCTATCGCAATATATGTCTTACCTGTTCCGGCAGGGCCCAGAGCAAAGGTAAGATCATTTTTGACGAACGAATCGACCATTCGTTGCTGATTTGCGTTGCGTGGCGATATTGGCTTGCCGTTTATGCCGTAGATAATCACACCGTCACTTTTAGGCGAGCGGGGTTCGTCGCCCCTCACTATGTCGAGAATCACATCTTCGGGCAGCCTGTTATGCTTTATGCAGTATTCTTCAAGCTGGTGTATCTTCTTCTCGAAATCGGCGGTCTCGGCATCCTCGCCTATCACTTTTATCACCTGACCGCGGGCTGCGATACGCAGTTTCGGGAAAAGGTTGCGGATCAACTGCATGTTGCAATTGTTCACCCCATAGAAACTGACGGGATCGGCGCGGTCGATTATCACAATTCTTTCAATCATTCGAAAGCAGAAAACTCGTTTTTGATATTCGTTTTTTTGTTGTCAGATATATTCATACAAAGATAGCATAAGTTTCGGTAGTAGCGAAATCCGCGGGGCGATTCTCCCTGTTTTTTTCAGTTTTTTTCATGATTCGGTTTGGAAATCCGGCGAAGCAATCAGGCGGATAGCTGCCAGGCAATGCGGTGCGTATCGGTGTGCGGGCGCATTGTGGCCGTATTAGTTTATGAATAAGCTTTTCGCTGTTGATTTTTAGCAGAATGGGATTTTTTGACCGCGCATGGAATGTTTTGTCGGCAAAAAACGTTAATTTTGCAATTCAAACCATAATGAAAACCATAATGGACAACGAACTGAAACATCTCAAAGAGGATGCCGACGGACTGCTGACCTACGAATATATAGCCAATCATATAGAAGGCTGCCGTGAGCAGATGCCTGAGCTTGTCAGCAATATGATTGAAGTAGACAAATCCGGACAGTTTCTGGTGAGTGCCGCCCGCTATCTGTGTGCGATCGACCGTACAACCTATCACGACGAGATATACCGTCTGGTCTCCGCAGCCATCGACCGCGACCGTGAACGCAAGTATATAGCCGATCTGCTTCCGAGTGTGTGGGGTGCCGACTATGCCAACAGAGTAGGTGAGCTCAGTGCCTCCGACGACAATTTCCGTCGCATTTACAAACGTGTGTACGTGAAAAACGGCATCTGACTTTTTTATCCTCCGCTTGTTAGACAGATATGCGCAGACTTTCAATTCTCGCAGCGGTTATAATGGCTATCACTATGGCCGCCGCTGCATATGCCATTTCATCAAAATCAGTTAATGCTATGAACGATCAGCAGACAACAGGTATTCCTCAGAAGGATGTAGTAGTAGAAATGAACACCACGATGGGAGCGGTCAAGATCCTGCTTTACGGAGATACGCCCCGGCACCTCGAAAATTTCGTCAAGCTCGTTAACGAAGGCTACTATGACGGTGTTCTGTTTCACAGAGTGATCAATGATTTTATGGTGCAGACCGGAGATCCCGATTCGAAGGATGCTCCTGCCGGCAAGATGCTCGGTATGGGCGGTCCTGACTATAAGATCGAGGCCGAATTCGTATATCCCCGCCATTTCCATAAGCGCGGTGCCTTGGCTGCCGCCCGCGAGGGTGACGCATCGAATCCTACGAAGGCTTCTTCGGGTTCGCAGTTCTATATCGTGACCGGAAAAACATATTCGCCGGCTCAGCTCGACCAGATGGAACAGCGCCTTCAGCTTGAACAGCAGAAGACCATTTTCGGTGAACTCGCCTCGCAACACCGCGACAGCATCATGTCGATGCGCCGCAACCGTGATCAGGCCGGCCTCGCCGCTCTTCAGGAGAAGCTGATCGAGCAGAGCGCCTCGATAGTGAAGCAGAATCCCGTGAAGTTTACCGACGAGCAGCGCGAAGCCTATTCGACCGTCGGCGGCACACCACATCTTGACGGTAGCTATACCGTGTTTGGCGAAGTCATCGAGGGTATGGATGTGGTCGATAAGATTCAGAAAGTCGAGACCGACCGTAACGACCGTCCTCAGGAAGACGTGCGCGTTATATCGATGAAGGTCGTCAAGGAGTGATGCTCCGATGATCAGATATTCGACCCATACTCTTGCCAACGGTCTGAGGGTTGTATGGCATCCGGACCTCAACACCTCGATGGTGGCCGTTGATATTCTTTACAATGTCGGTGCCCGGGATGAAAATCCCGAGCGCACGGGCATGGCTCATCTGTTCGAGCACCTGATGTTCGGCGGATCGGCCAACGTGCCCGATTATGATGCCGCTCTCGACAATGCAGGTGGCATCAATAATGCATGGACAAGCAACGACTTCACCAACTTCTACGATATTCTGCCGGCTGTCAATATCGAGACGGCTCTGTGGGCCGAGAGCGACAGAATGCTCTCGCCGGCCCTCAGCGATAGAGCGATCGACGTCCAGCGGGCAGTGGTGATTGAAGAATTCAAGCAGGTGTGCCTCAACCGTCCTTACGGCGACCTTGACCATCATCTGCGTTCGTTGATCTACACCTCTCATCCCTATCGGTATCCGACCATCGGTCTGACGCCGGAGCATATCGAAGTTGTGTCGGCTTCCGATGTCAGAAGTTTTTTCGACACTCACTATGCTCCCAATAATGCCGTGCTTGTGATATCCGGCAATATTCAGGAAGAGCGAGCTTTCAGGCTTGCCGAGAAATATTTTGGCGAGATTCCGCGGCACGACATTGCTCCGAGGCTTTACCTTCCCGAACCGGTCATAACAGCACCGCGACGGAAAGAGGTGACGGGGAAGGTGCCATGCACGTCGCTGACCATAGCTTTCCAGATGCCCGGTGCGATGGAAAGCGGGTTTATGGAATGTGATATGATTTCCGATGTGCTTGCCAACGGCAATTCTGCCCGTCTGATCCGCGATGTTGTGATGACCGGCGATGTCATCACCGAAGCCGATGCATCAATCGTAGGAAGCGAGGAGCCGGGTCATATAATGATCAATGCGCGTCTGCGAGAGAACACCGACGCGGCGATAGCGCGTGCCGAGGAGCTGCTTTGGCGTCAGATAACACGCATGACCGAGGAACGCGTGAGCGACAAGGAATTGTTGCGTTGTCATGCCCGCTATGAGAGTATGCAGACCTTCGGAAGCATAGCCTATAGTGACTGTGCGACCGATCTGGCACTTCACGTTATGAGGGGCGAGGACATCAATACAAAGGTTGAGCGCTACCGTTCGATTACGGCAGAAGCTCTGCAGGACACTGCCCGCAGAATTCTTGATCCCGCGAAATCCTGCACCCTGATCTATCGGCCCGAGTAGGGAAAAACGAGAAAAAGCTCTCAGTCCGGATGCAAAACCATCAGTAAGCTACTATCGGAGTATAAAACAACATCCCGGAATATCTGCTTGTTAGTAAAGCGATATTCCGGGACGCTTTTTGTTGTGACGGTTCAGGCGAGAGTGCTGAGCAGGGTGTTGGAGATGCTCATATAGATCACCATGCCTATGATATCGTTGGTGATCGAAATAAACGGGCCTGTGGCCAGCGCAGGGTCGATTTTGAAGCGTTCGAGCGTCAGGGGTACGAATGTGCCGAAGACACTTGCGAATAGCACCACGGCCATCAGCGAAAGGCTCACGGCAATCGTGGTGACCTGATGTGCGCTGCCCAGACGGAACAGATTGTAAAGGAAAACTAACAGGGAGATGATGCAACCGTTGATGAGGCCTACACCAAGCTCCTTGAAGAGCTGGCGCGCGGAGTTTCTCAGATCCATCGATCCGTTTGCAAGGCCCTGTACTACGATAGCCGACGATTGGGTACCCACATTACCACCTGTACCTCCGATCAGGGGGATGAAGAGGGCAAGGGTGGGATCAACAGTAAAACCGGCTTCGAAATTGCCGAGAATCATTGAATTGCAAAGGCCTCCAACCATTCCTATAAGGAGCCAGGGCAGTCGTGCCTTGGTCTGTGTGAACAGAGTGTCGTCGCTTTCTACGTCGCTCGACAGACCGCTGGCCAACTGATAGTCGCGCTCGGTTGCCTCGCGCACGCGGTCCATTACGTCGTCGACGGTTATACGGCCGAGCAGACGACCGATAGAATCCACGACGGGCATCGCAACAAGGTCATATTTCTCGAAATCAAGAGCCACCTCGTCGATAGGCGTGTCGGCTTTAACCGAGACCGGAGCTTCCTCCATCACGTGCTTGATCTTCGAAACGCTCGGATGTGTAATGAGTTTCTTGAGCGGGAGCACACCACGCAGTTTGTTGTCGTTGTCTACCACATATACGTAGTAGATCTCGTCCATATCTTCGGCCTGCATTCTCATCTGCTTGATGCACTCAGGCATACTCCAGTTCTCGTTGACAACGATCATCTCGGTGCCCATGAGGCCGCCGGCGGTGTCATCATCATATTTCAGAAGGTCGACAATATCGCCGGCCTGTTCTACGTCGTCGATGTGAGAAAGAATCTCCTCGCGGTCTTCCTCGTCGAGTTCCTGAATGATATCTACGGCGTCGTCGGTATCAAGATGCTCAAGCACCTGACGGGCGATCTCCTCGGCAGGCATATCCTTGAGGAGCTTGCGGCGGTCTTCCTCGTCGAGCTCCATGAGCACGTCGGCGGCAGTGTCGTCCTCAAGCAGCTCATACAGGTATTCCGCCTCCGCCAGGTTAAGCTCCTGATAGAGCTCGGCAATATCGGCGGGGTGGAGTTCGGAAAGTTCGCGTCGGGCTGCCTCATCATCATGTGCCTCGACAATTTTCCGTATCCGGTCAATATATTCGTCGTTGAAGTCGTTCATGCGATAGGGTTTTAGTCGGTCGAGTGAGAAGCGGTTATCATGTTGGTTAGATCGATGAACTGCTGAACGCTCAAAGCTTCGGGGCGCAGTTGCATCAGGCTTTCGCTGTGGGCCGGGAGCCCTTTAGGTCCGATCAGAGGCTTGAGAGAACTGCGCAGCATCTTGCGGCGCTGACCGAAAGCCGTCTTGACCACGGTCTTGAGCGTACGTTCGTCGCATCCCGGATCGGTCACCGAATTGCGTGTCATACGGATCACACCGCTCTTCACTTTCGGTGGAGGGCAGAACACGTGCTCGTCGACGGTGAAAAGGTATTCAACATCGTACCACACTTGAAGGAGCACACTCAGTATTCCGCGTGTGCGGCTTCCGGGAGGTGCCGCCAGGCGCTCGGCAACCTCACGCTGCAACATGCCTGAACAGCACACCACACGGTCGCGGTAGTCAAGCACATGGAAAAATATCTGTGACGAAATATTATATGGGTAGTTGCCGATCACGCATATATTTTTGGAGTCGGGATATAGAGTGTTCAGGTCGGTGGTAAGGAAATCGCCCTGAAGTATTCCTCCCTTCGCTGCAAGCTCCGGAAAATGTGTCCGAAGATATTCAACGCTCTCGACGTCGATTTCGGCCACGGTCACGTCATGGCCGGCTTCGAGCAATGGGCGTGTCAGCATTCCCATGCCGGGGCCTACCTCGATCACGGGCACACCTACATAGTCATTGAGTGTGTCGGCTATTCGGCGGGCAATATTACTATCGGTCAGAAAATGCTGGCCAAGGGCTTTCTTTGGTTTAACGGCTGGGCGCACGGCAAAATGAGATTCTATGTTGTGAGATCATTTCCGCAGAGTGTCGAAACTCAGCGGCGCTGAATGTTCTTGCAAAATTAATGCTTTAATGGCGAAAAACAGCCCCTCCGTTCCATTTTATTTGTTTTGTCCGCCACATGAAGACATAAAAAGCTCTGACTCATGGAGCCAGAGCTAAATATCTGTCGGGGTGAGAAGACTCGAACTTCCGACCTCCACGTCCCGAACGTGGCGCGCTGCCAACTGTGCTACACCCCGCAGCTCAATTGCGGCACAAAGGTAGATATATTTTTTGAAATATCCCAGATCTGAGCCTAAAATATTCAATTTATTTATCAAATTTCCTCAGAAAACGGTTTGTCCTGACTCTGACCGGCGAAAAAGAATGGGTATGGCGTCCCAATATATAACGGTCGACAACAGCGCCGATAAGTATAGCGATGCAAACGGCGGAAATTATGATCAGCCAGGCGTAGAATGCGTGTTCGTGGGGAGGATACATAGTGTGAGGATATTTATCAGTTTGTAAAAAATGGATTCTTTCTGTTTCTGAAATAACAACATCCCGCAGACGCCGTTAGTTCGCCTGCGGGATGCGTAAATGTGAGAAAAAAATGTCAGATAGCGTCGTCCTCTATGGTTTCGAGGGCATCGGCTTCGGCCTCGGGCGAAGGGGTATCGCCTGTAGCGGCCTCAAGCTTCTTCATGATCGAGAAGATAAATCCGGCCGAGAGCAGGCACAGGGCGATGAGGATAGCCCAGATAACCCATACAGGCATATTGCCCCAGAGAAGCATGGGGATCGAAACAAGGTAGTTGCCTACGGCTGTAGCGGCAAACCATCCGCCCATCATAGCGCCCTTAAGTTTGGGAGGGGCAACCTTCGATACAAACGAGATTCCCATTGGCGACAGGAGAAGTTCGGCGAAGGTCAGCAGGAGATAGGTAGATATAAGCCAGTTTGGCGACACGGCACCTGTAGTGCCCGTGAGCGAAAGCGAGCCTGCTATCATCACGCAGTAGGCCAGACCTGCCATCAGCATACCATAGCCGATCTTGCGGGGTGCGGAAGGTTCTTTCTTGCGCTTGGCGAGCCAACCGAACAGAGCCAGCGACACCGGAGTCAGAGCTACCACATAGAAAGGATTGAACTGCTGATACTGCTGAGGCTGGATTCCGCTTACAGGTTCGGGAGTAGAGTCGTAGAATAGGTACAGACCCACGGCGACTCCTACGATCAGGAATGCGCATAATAGCTGAGTGAAGCGGTTTTTCGACTGAAACAGACTGAAGAGCGAGTAAACACCTACAATGATGAGCGTAAGGGCCCATACGTTGAAGCCTATGCGCGTCCAGCCATAAGAATCGGGGCTTGTGCAGCTCTTGGCAAACTCGGTCAGTGTAGCACCGTTCTGGTGGAATACCATCCAGAAGAATATTACCACTGCAAAGACAAGGAACAAGGCAACCACACGCTGTTTGGTCTGAGCGGGGGTCAGTTCAACGGTATTGGCTTGAGCGGCTTTGGCTCCTGTAGCGGCTGTGTTATCTGTGAGTATGTGGCGGTAGGTGGAACGGCCGAGGAAGTAGATGAGGAAGCTGATGATCAGTGAACCGCAAGCCACGGCGAAGGCATAACCGTAGCCGGTGGAAAGGGTAGCGATATAGTTCTGTGCGAAAGCAGTGAGATCGTTTCCTGCCGACATGCCGTTTTCAGATATCACGGCAATCAGCTCGGCGGCATTTTCCTGTCCGTCGAGGAATCCGTTGCATAGTGCGGGGAGAGTAGCCACATATTCGAGTCCGGCAGAGTGCATGGCGATGTTGGTCATCCATGTGGCCACCGACGGAGCGAAAAGCGAACCGATGTTGATGGCCATATAGAAGAGCGAGAAGGCCGTGTCGCGCTGCGACGAATACTGCGGATCGTTGTATAGGTCGCCTACCATCACCTGCAGGTTGCCTTTGAACAGACCTGTGCCGATTGCTATCAGGGCAAGAGCGGCGCAGAGGATCACGAGCGACGAAGTAGAGCGGATGTCGGTAGGTATCGACATTACAAGATAACCTACGAACATGACGGCCAGACCTGTCACGACACATTTGTTGAAGTTCCATTTGTCGGCAACCCATCCGCCTATCAGCGGCATGAAGTAAACGAGGGCCAGGAAAATGGCATAGATCTGTCCGGAAACGGTGGAGTCGAATCCGAACTTGGCCTGCAGGAACAGCAGGAATATGGCAAGCATGGTGTAGTAGCCGAAGCGCTCGCCTGTGTTGGCCAGCGCAAGCACATACAGGCCTGCCGGTTGATTCTTAAACATAACTCGGGGTGGAAATATTACGTTATTTGGTGACTCTTTCAAGCCAGTTTACCATTGCGAACATGATACCCATCGATATCACGCAGACGCTCAGGAATACA
>JAAVDO010000017.1 GCA_014801735.1 Bacteroides sp.
AACTTTAGTTTAACTGGTAGAGTGATGCATATTGGTAATATGATGAACGGATCTTACTTTATCGGAGGAAAGTCTCACTCGACCGACGAGTATGGCGTTACGCCGGGTTTGAGGTATAAGTTGCGCAGTCTACCGGTGGAATTGACTCTCAACTATATCTTCATCGGATATATGGATTATTCGGACGCTTGGGACTATAAGGATGCTCCGTGGTGCTGGGGCAGCCGATGGGTTCTCGATATGGGCCTGCGACGGCTCGAGATCGGGGCGGCAGTGACGTTCTGACATGATACACCCGGCGCGGCGATGGCTGCGTCGGGGATGTTTTCGCCGGGTTTGTGTTGGCCATCCGGGCGCTCGCGGGCCGGGGACGTCCCGCGACTCCTTGCGCGATGATTCCTTGCGTGTCGGCTCTACGCTGACGGTTAGGTGATTTCTGACGGAAATGTGTTGTATAACATGGTTTTGGTCTTGTGGCTATTGAAATTAGTTGGTATTTTTGCGAAGTAGCATACACGTTCATTTTTATCAATCAAAATAATGTCAACTATGAAAAAGAATCTTTTTGTTTCAGTAGTGATGATGTTTCTGCTGCTTGGCTGGGGCACGGGTGAGGCCAGAGGTGAGGAGAGGCCTCGCGTGTTTGCGGAGATGATCGGTGGTGTTGGAACTGACTTTGTCAATTATTTGCATGACGCAGCAGGTGTGCATGAGATAGATCGTACGAGTACTTACGGCATGTGGTCGCCCTCGGTGGGTCTGAAGCTGACTGACCGCTGGGCGATAGGTGTGAGGATGACTTTTGAGACCGGAGGCAATTGGCTAACCTCAAAGCATACTATCACAAGCCTCTACGGACAGTATGCATTTCTGCGCGGCAACAGCTGGAGCGTGTTTGCCGAGGGCAAGGGGTCGTATTATCATCGTCACTGGGGAAATGAGAGTGGTGGAGAGATAGGCGTGTCGCTCGGGGGCAAATATGATGTGACGCGCAATCTGGGGATAGTGGTTCACTACGTTTATGCGGGTGTAGAAGTCGGGAAACACAAGGTGCTTTCCTCGCCTGCCGGGTGCATCGGCAAGCGGCGCGCCATGCTTGATTTCAGCCCGAGGCGACTGCAGTTGGGATTACGATATACTTTCTGATACAGGGATTCCCCGGCGCGGCGGTGACTGCGTCGGGGATATTTTCGTGGGGTTTGTGTTGGCCATCCGGGCGCTCGCGGGCCGGGGACGTCCCGCGACTCCTTAAGTGGTGATTCCTTGCGTGTCGGTTTCGTGCTCTACTCCCCACGCCGGGGGTGAGTGGAACTCCGACGGAAATGTGTTGTAAAACATGGTTTTTTGAGTTGTGTTGTTGGCGTATAGTTTGTAATTTTGCGAGATAGAACACACGCTACTCCATATCAATCGTAAAACTACACACTGACCTTTAAACAAAAATTCAATATCAATCAAAATTCAGCCAATGAAAAAGTTACTTTTATTACTGATTTTGTTGTCGGCGAGTCTGCCGGGCTTCAGCCGCATAGTCGATGACGAGAAGGGGTTCGCGCTCGGCGTTGGGTTCGGGCATTGGCATGAGTCTTCCACGTTTCCAACTCCCGTGGGCAGGTATCATTGGCATATGAACCATTTTTTATGGTCTACAAGAGTAGGATATCGTATCACTCCCGATTATGAGGCCGGAGCATTTATACGTCAAGATTACCACGATGGAGATCTGAATTTGAGCTGGCTTGGCGTGTATGGAGAATTTGGCTTTAAGCATAAAGGTCCATTCCGCATTTTTCTTGATGGAGATATCGGGTGTATCTTTGCATCTGACATGGGAACTGATATAGACTTTGTCCCCAAAGATTATTATTGGGAAATAGGCGTTCGTCCAGGAGTGGCATATAAACTCAAATCTTTGCCCATTGAGTTCAAGCTGAGATACCTTTTTATCGGTTTCAATGATTATCATTATGATGTAGAAAATGCTCGCTTGAGAAAAGGCGACTGGATAATAGACGCTGGGCTGCGGAGTCTTGAGATCGGGGCGGCAGTGACCTTCTGAAGTTAATATCCCCGGCGCGGCGGTGACTGCGTCGGGGATATTTTCGCCGGGTTTGTGTTGGCCATCTGGGTGCTCGCGGGCCGGGGACGTCCCGCGACTCCTTACGCGATGATTCCTGAGTCAGTATTTGAATGAGGATCCGCCGAGGAATTCGCGCAGGAGGGAGGTTGAGGGGACGTATTCTTCGGAGATAGGGGTGAAGTATTCAAGGAAGTGGCTGAGGCGATAGGCTTCGGCGTATTCGGGGATGTCGCGTGGCACTCGGCTGAGAATTTCCTCGCCACGGCGCCTCATGACTCCGAGTTCGAACAGGAGGGAGGAATTGAAGGTGGCATCGGCGTTTTCCTGGTAGGGGAAAATCCAGCGCTCCTCGCCCCGGCGGACGCTCGGCCAGCGGCGGATGGTGTCGACGGCGCTGGTGCCGCGATATTTGTAGTCGCGGATGATGCGGCGCAGGAGTCGGTTGTCGGTGGTTGGGATCCAGTTGTGGTCGTCGATATTGATTGTGGTCAGGGCCGAGACGTAGACCTTGAATTTCATCCGGGCGGGAATAGAAGCGGTGAGCTCGGGATTTAGTCCGTGGATTCCCTCGATGATGAGGACGTTGTCGGGATCGAGGCGGAGAGTTTTGCCGCGATATTCGCGCAGGCCGGTCGAGAAATTGTAGTAGGGGAGCTCGACCTCGCCGCCGGCTATGAGTGTGGAGAGGTGGGAGTTGAAGAGGTCGAGATCGAGGGAGTAGAGGGATTCGTAGTCGAGCTCGCCGTTTTCGTCGACGGGAGTGTGGTCGCGGTCGACGAAGTAGTCGTCGAGAGAGATCATCTTTGGTTTGAGGAGGTTGGTGAGGAGCTCGATAGCGAGTCGCTTGGTGAAGGTGGTCTTGCCCGACGAAGAAGGACCGGCGACGAGCACTATACGCGCTCCGCCCTGATGGAAGCGACGTGCAATTGCGTCGGCAATGTTAGAAATACGCTTGGCATGGAGGGCCTCGCTGACGTTGATGAGCATTGCCGACTCGCCTCGGTCGACGGCACGGTTGAGCTCGCCGACATTGGTGACACCGACGATATCGTTGAAGCGAAGATAGTCGGTGAAAGCGTTATACATCTTGTGCTGCTCGATATGTGTGCGCGGCATGGAGGGGGTTTCGGGATCGGGTCCGAGCAGGAGCATACCGGATTCATAGGGGATGAGGTTGAACACGCGCAGGAGACCGGTGCGAGGCACAAGAGCGGCGTAGTAGTTGTCGGCCAGATCGCCGAGGGTGTAGTAGGTTGTGTAGAGTGTGTGTAGAGTGCGCAGGAGCAGAGCCTTGTCGTTGAGGTTCTGGCGCTCGAAGATCTCGATGGCGTGGCGTGTGAGGCACTCGTGGCGCTCGAAGGGGAGGTCGCGGGCGACGATATCGAGCATGGTGGTGCGCAGTGACTCGACGAGGTCAGGGGTCAGGGTCCGGTCGCCGAGGTCGTGGAGGGTGCAGAAGTATCCGCGCGACAGAGAGTGCTCGATTTTGAGTCGTGCACCTGGCACGACCTCGCTTACAGCCTTATAGAGCATCATGCATAGAGATCGGATGTAGGCGCGGGTTGAATCGGGCGAAGCGGGATCCATGAATTCGACCATCTTTGACATGAACAGGCGGAAACTCATGCCTACGGTCTTGTTGTTGACGCGGGCACAGATGGGCTCGAAGCCGAGGCGCGGAGCAATGCGGGCGTAGATATCGGAAAGGGTGTCGCCACCCTGAAAGGCGATATAATCGTTGATGTTGGTGCAGTAGACGGTGAGATTACGGTCCATATCGTGAGGATAATGATTCAGCGTGATTTACGGAAAAGATTTTTGAGGAAATTCTTGCGGCGCACCCGGTATTCGTAGCCACGCATGGCTGCGGAGGCGTCGGCAAAAGCGGCGTCGGGATCGAGGCCGAGAGCGTCGGCATAGCCGTCGGAGATCATGCGGAGGTGTCGGGGGGTGTAGACCATAGCCCCGAACATGCGCATGAGGCTGGAGCGGCTTCGGCACCCGAACTGAATGCGGTTGAGGTCGACGTGGCTGAAGGTGTAGGAGCCGTCGGGAGTGTGGGTTTCGAGGACATTGCCCGGGGAGAAATCCTTCATCCACACGCGGGCCTGATGGAGTAGGGCTATCTCGCGGCCCAGAGCGAACAGGACAGCGGGGGCGTCGGCCCGGCTGTCCATGTGGCGAAGTTCGCTGCCGGGAATCTGGACAGAGAAATAGTAGCTCTGGTGCAGGCGGCCTGGAGTACGGACCTCGCTGAAGGCTATCGGAGCCGGGGTGGAGAAGCCGAGGGCGTTGAGACGCATGGCGTTGAGGTAGCTACGTTCGGCCTTCGACTTGCGCAGGGCAGAGTAGACGTAGCGGTTTATGGCGTTGGGAAGTCGGAAGGCCTTGATGTTGACAAGAACTCCGGAGCGCTCGCAGGCCACAATGCGGTTGCGGGCCTGATAGACTTCGGTGGCGTCGGCGGGGAGTCCGCAACGTGTGACCTGCTCGACAAAGTCGGCGAGAAAGCTGAAGGCGGGGTTGACGACGCAGCGGAATGTGGTGGCGGCAGGCTTCAGCATGTGAGCGAAAGGTATAGTGATGAAAGAGCGTCGGTGTGACGGTTGAGTGAGAACTGCGCCTCGGCCTTGGCGCGGGCGTCGTGGCCGAGCTGCAGCCGCCAGTCGGGATCGTCGATGAGGGCCCGGAGAGCATCGGCGAAATCGTCGGAGGTGTGGCCGCAGATTATGCCGTCGACGTCGGACATGACGGTGTCGCGGGCCAGTGGACCGTCGGCCCAGATCACAGGAATACCGGCGGCCATATAGATGGCTGCCGACGAGATTGCCACGGGTGAATGTGGGGCGGTGATGATGCCGGCGTCGGCCCGGTCGATGAGCTGAGGAGTGGGGGCAGTGTCGCCGGCCCACTCGATGCGGGCGTCGATGCCGAGGGCGCGTGTGCGTCGTATGATGGGCATGACGTAGCGGCCGGGGCCTTGTCCGGCCACGATGAGGTCGATACGGAGGTGATGGTTTGTGCCCAGGGCCTCGACGAGCGAGTCGAGGCCGCATCCTGGACGGATCTCTCCGCTCCATATCAGGGTAAGGGTGCCGGGCCCTTTATGGGGTCGCCGGGCCTTTGCGGCGTCGGCGGGGAGGGGGCATGAGGCGGCCGTGGTTTCGGGATGGGGCAGGCTTACGCCCGGAGACACCACCCGTAGGCGCCGGTGGTTGATCCACGCGCCAGAACCGAGGAGCATATCGGCATCGGCCTGGCTGGGGAGGATCACGGCGTCGACCGATTCGAGCACGTAGCGCGTCAGCGGTTTGTCGGGAGGTGGGGTGCCGACGGGGAGTTCGAGCACCACCTTACCGCGTCCGGCGGCCTTGCACGCCATCAGGGCACGGTCGGCAAGTGATATAGTCGGGCAATGGAACACGGCCATGTCGTCCCGTGAGCCTTTGCCGAGAAGACGCTGGAGCTTGACAGGAACCGTCATGCTGCTGCCCACGGAGAAGCGCGAGGTGAGAACCTGGACACCACTATCGGGACGGGCAAACCTTTCGGCCAGACGGCTCCCGGCGGGGGCGAGCAGGCCGACGGCGTTGCCGAGGGATGCCAGGGCGGCGGTGCGTTCTTCGGTGAGCAGCGAGAGTGAAGAATTGCGCGGATCGCTGAATGTCTGGATAATTTTCATCGGTCAGGGCTGATATGATTGTGGTGGAGGTTTCGGTTGCGGCGGAATATCGGAATCTGAAAGAGGTAAAGGCTCGGGAGCGGTGAGAAAAGAGCGCAGGCAGGGGAGAGATGTCTATTTTTTACCGTCCATCATGCGGCGTGCAAGATTGAAAGCATGACGGGCTGAGCGGAAGCGTCGGACGGAGATCTGGCGCCCGGCCTCGCCATCGAGAATGGCGCGTGAGCCGATGTAGCAGTCCACGAAAGCTTTCATCCCTTCCCATAGAGGACGGAGAGCGCCTGGGCGGTTGCCGGAGGCAGCTATCAGGCGGGCGCGCAGGGCGGCATGGGCCATTTCGGTCTGCTCATATTCCTGGGGCGAGTTGCAGCGGTAGTGCAAGATATCGCCATCGATTGGGCATGGGGTCACGGAGTCGCGGAAAATCACCTTCTCGGCAACGTCGTTGAGATTCCAGTTGGCATATCTGCGGTCGAAGAGCCGAATCTGGGTGTCGGGATACCAGCCGCTGTGTTTCACCGGAATTCCGCAGTAGAAATTGAGACGCGAGAAGCTGTAGCCGCGATGATCGAGGCCCTGTTTCTTCAGGCGAATGATTTCGTTACGCAGTGAAGGCGAAAGGGCTTCGTCGGCATCGATAGCAAGCACATAGTCGTAGCTGGCCAGCGATGTGGCATACTGACGCTGAGCACCATAGCCGTTCATTGGACGGACGGCGACACGGCAGTGGGGCCACTGACGGCAAATCTCGGCCGTGCGGTCGGTAGAACAGGCGTCGACCACGATAATCTCGTCGGCAACATCCTCAAGCGAGCGCAGGCACTGCTCGATGCTGCGCTCCTCGTTGAAGGTAAGAATAGTGGCCGATATCGGAGTCATAAACCGGAAATTTCAGAGAAAAACGGCGCTCGGCGCGCCCGATTGCCAATCGTCGGCAAAAATACACTATTTTTCAATATCAAGCAACTCACGGCGGCCGGAAATTAAGATGAAAAAACAAGTAGGAGCCGGGCGCCGGGGCGATTGCAGATGAATGGGAAAGCGTGAGGACGAATCGCCCGGAGGGCTATTTGCGTCCGAAGTCGGCAGGGATCTCGCCCCAGACTTCGGTGGGCCACTTCAGCAGCCGGTTGCGTGGACTATGGGTCTGGAGCCAATGTTCGGCGCGAGCGAGCAGAGCCATGATATAGGCATTCTTCGGCGAGGGCTTTATCTGGGTGTTGGCCTTGCGGCGTCTGACCCATGAAAGGGCGGTCCGACTGTCGGAGTAGATAGCCACGTCATGACGTCCTTCCTTGTCGAGCAGGGCCAGGGCATGGACTATAGCCAGAAACTCGCCGATATTGTTTGAACCGCCATCCATGGGACCGACGTGGAAGATCTGGCGCCCCGTGCGCAGATCCACGCCGCGATACTCCACGGGGCCGGGATTGCGGGAGCAAGCGGCATCGACGGCTATGGCGTTTGGCTCAACGCCGGGGGTGGCCTGAGGGTTGACGATGGGACGGGTGTGTGAAGCGATATTCTTTATGATTCCGGTATGGTCGGAAGGCTTGCCCCTGAAGGCCTCGATGGCGGCTTCCTGGGTCGGGAAACTCTTGTAGCGGGCGCCGGGATAGCCTTCGATCTGTTCCTGACACTCCTCCCAGGAATCGAACACACCGGTATCGCGGCCTTCCCAGACCACGTAGTATTTCTTGCGGGGAGTGCTCATGAGAGATTGAGGAATATGGATATATCCACGGGCCTGACGCCGGCGATCTCGGCGATGCGCCTGTTGACGGCCTTACCGAGGAAGGTGTAGGCGGCATGCTGGAGCCCGGGAAGCAGTTTAAGGGCATTTACAGCCCCGTCACAGCACGTAAAGTCGGCCAGCATAGTGGTGAGGCAGTTGGTCATTGCCATGGCGGCAGTGCGCGGCACAACGCCACCAGCGTTGATGTAGCATATCCGGCGGCCGGCCACCATCTCGCGTAGGGCTGCGGTCATCTCGCAGCAGTCGACGGTAGGGAGCGAAGGAAAAATTCGGCCGGGATTAGCCGAGATGTCGAAAACGAGCACACCGCTCTTCATGACTGCGGCCCGGTCAGTGCCGATGGCCTCGGTGCGGTCGTTCATATCGGTCACAATGACAACATCGGCCGACTGCAGGGCATGGCCCACTACGTTGGGGTGCATTGCCGAAGTGATGGCCCAGGGGCCGAGCTGGCGTGCGGCCCGGCGCAGGGAGTAGACATCGTTGTCGAACAGCCTGACTGTCGCACCCGCACCCGACGCGGCTCTGGCCGCGGCACAGGCGGCTATTCCCGAACCGAGCACCGTCACCTCGCATGGGACTATTCCGGCGACTCCTCCGAGCAGAATACCCTTGCCACACTCGGCATCGGTGAGCATCGAGGCGGCTACGGTCATTGCGGCGCGTCCATCGATCTCGCTCAGAATGTCGGCGAAGGGTGTGTTGCCGTCGATATCAGTCACCAAATCGAGAGCGATGGCTATCACGTGTCTTTTCAGCAGTTCGGCAATGGCCTGAGGTGTCTGGTGTTCGGGACGCAGCAGGGTGAGCAGAAGCGCTCCGCGGCGTAGCCGGCTTATATCGGCCGCGTCGAGAGGCGAAATCGAGACTACGATGTCGCAGGCAAGTGCCTCGGTGCGTCCGGTCAGGGTAGCGCCACAACGCTCGTATCGGGCGTCGGTATATCTGATGGAGTCGGCGGCGCCATGTTCCATCTTGACCTCATATCCGCGGTCGCACAGGATAGTCACGCCTTCGGGCGTGAGCGGGAAGCGGCGCTCACTGGGATGATGGCTTTTAGGCAGACCGATGGTCACGCGCTGCCGTGTCGTCATTGCGGGCATGGGCTGTTCGAGCGGGGCGTGTATCTCTTCGCTGGCTGTGATCATGCTTTTTGGGGAAGATTAAAGCGGCTTATGAATCGGCGGGCGGTGTCGGTCACCTCGACTTCGTTTTCGAGCAGGTCGCCGGGAAACACAATCTGAGCCTTGCTGTAGAAGGGGCGTCGTGCTTCGAGAGCGGAGATTATGAACTCGCGCAGTTCCTCGTCGGTTTTGTCGGCGATCAGCGGGCGCTTGTGGCGGCCGCGCATCAAGCGTGTGTGGAGCTTGTCGAGCGATGTTTCAAGAAGTACAGTCGTGCCTTTGCTGTTCATCAGCTCCATATTATCGCCGAAACATGGTGTGCCGCCGCCGCAGGCAATGATCACGTTCTCGAAGTCGGCCACCTCTTCGAGCATCGCGCGCTCCATGCGTCGGAAACCGGCCTCGCCGTAGCTGGCGAAAATATCGCGGATGTTGGCATGATAGCGCGTCTCGATGTAGTTGTCGAGATCGATGAAGGCAATGTCGGTCATCTTGGCTACATTGCGTCCCAGGGTGCTCTTTCCGCAGCCCATGTAGCCGACTATGAATATAGGTTTCATCGGTTTGCCGAATAAGCGGGGTCGAAGATGAGATTGAGCAGGTGGGCCAGACGCAGACCACCGTTGAGCAGTTGCTGCTCGATCACCGGAGTCCATGCGGCCACTTCGTCGTAGCTTATCTCACATTCGGGAGGCATGGCGCGGTATACGCGGTCGGCTATTATCAGGTTCTGACGGGCCCAGTCGTCAAGCGAACCGCTGACAACGCTCTTGGCCTTCTCGGGCGACAGTCGGTCGAGCTGTTGCTGCCACTCGGTGTAGCTCCACTTGTGGGCAGACTCGGGGAGGTTGGAATCCCACACGGAGTGCAGATTCCGGGTGCTTCCGAAATACTTCACTTTTATGCGGTTGCCACCCAGGTCGGAGGCATGGCCCATGTGCATCGGCTGGTGAAGATCGCCCACAATATGGATCAGTATCTTAAGCGCAAGCTGCTTCTCGCTGAAAGGTGCTTCGGGGTTAGCCAGGGTCTCGCTCTGGGCCCGGATTGCTGTCAGGACGTCGCCGGCGGGATTCATGTAGGCGTTCTCAAGGGTCTCGTCGGCGTTAACGTTCTTATAATGCCAGGTTTTGGTGTAGGCATATTCGTCAGTGTGGCTGGCATTGTCGAGCCAGTTGGCCCAATAGACCATCGATTTACCCTCGAACAGGCTGTCGACGGCGGCTTTGGTCGTGGGAGTGAGGTGTTGTTCGGCTATGTAGCAGGTCACGTCGTGGCCTTTCTGTCCCCATGCCAGCGCAGAGAGGAATGATAGAAGCAGAAGATTGGCTAAGATGATACGTTTCATAGATCTGTTTTTTGCAAAACTAATCAAAAAGAATGAAATATGGAACCTGTGGCGGCGAAAAAACAGCGGAGAGCTACCTTGAAGGAGGCTCCCCGCTGTTCAAGCGTTCAAGATGTCAGTTTGCGGAAGTTATCAATCGATTTCTTCGTCAGCCTCGTAGCCACCCATTTCGCGGATAGCGTTCTTGAGCATAACATACTGCTGGAAGAGGTGGTTGACGGGCACTTCACCCTTGGTGTAGTCGTGCATCGGGCTCTTGAGGAAGAAGCTCAGGAAGCGCTGGATGCCATGACGGCCGGCGCGTGCG
>JAAVDO010000018.1 GCA_014801735.1 Bacteroides sp.
AGTTCCGCGAATTCCCGCCTGTACTCTTCCGTCGATACGAACACCGGTGCCTGCATGAAGAATGTGATCTTGCTGTGGCTCCCTGAGCCGTCTGCTTCCCCGAGGCGCCCCGTGCTCCTGAACCGTGTGCCCTCCGAGTGCCTCCCCATGATTTTGCCGAAGCGGTCCCCCCACGTCAGGAAATCGCTGTATGGCAGCTTGCTGAAACCCGCATGTATATACCCCGGCCACCCGAACTGCATGCACACACTCGGTATCCCCAGGCTCCCGCAATATAGCGCCGCCATCTGATACTGTGTCTGGCAACCGTCGCAGCATACCATCACGCTCGGCCTCATCCACTGCGTCATGCAGTAGAGCGTGTGGGCGAACAGCGCCAGTTCGTTATACCTCTCCAGTAGCCCCGATGTCAGCGCCGCCCTGCTCATTATGTGCCTGTATTTTATCACCGTCAGCGCCCCGTGGCCCTTCATCTCCGGCAGTATCGCGCTCCGGGTCAATACAACCGTCCTGTTGCCCCTCTCCGTCAGCGCCTCTGTCAGCGGCTTCAGATACTCCAGGTGCCGCATGTTGTCGGCGAATATCAGCACACGCCCCCCGACGCCCTCTATTGCCCGGCGCCACGGATGCGCCGCCGCGTCTGCTCTCACCGCCTCCTCATGCCCCGCTCCGTCAGCCTTGAAGTCTATTCTCAGCTCCTCCAGGCCCCCGCTTCTCCCGCTTTTGCGGCGCTCCCTGTATTCTTCTCTCAGCCTCAGATGCCTGTACCATTCGTAATTGAAAATAGCTCTGGAGAGGTCAGTTTCTCCCCAGAGCATCTTTTCTCTCTGCCGAGATATCTCCCGTTCCACTGCTACGGTCAGGTCGCTGTGAAATTCCGTCAGATAATCCTTGTTGTCCATAGCTCGCTTCCGTGCGCAGGGCCGGGCGCCTTCAAACTATCATTTCAGTCTGTTATTTTCATTCTCTTATTCCGGCCAAGGGTGGGCGGCCATCACCGACCGCCCCGCGCCTCGCCCCGGCTACCTCTTCTTAGGCATAATATTTAACTTATACTGCACATGCACCATGAAGAACTTCGGCAGCACGTTTGTATAAGTCACCACTTGGCCCTGTGGAGTAACGCTGTAGTTCACGTTGCTCAGCTGATGCAGTATGTCGAACCCGTCGACCATGAACAGCCACCGCCCCTTGTCGGCCGAATAGCTTAGTCGCGCGTTCCATACGCAGTCTGTCGTGTTGAGCTCTTTTATCGAGTAACCGCTGCGCGTATACAGCGTCAGGTCGGTCGACACACCGAAGTTCAGCGGCAGCTGCGCCGTTGCCGTCACGCCGTAGTTCGCTGTCAGTGCGTGGATATTCTCGAAACTCTCTCGCTCCGAGCGTGTCTCGCGCCACTGTATGTCGCCCTTCGCTCCGAGCGTCACCTTGCTTGTCACATTCCAGCTCAGCTTCAGGTTCTCGCTCAGAAACAGGTTCTTCACCGTAAACGGCGCCGGGGCCTGCGAGTTCACTCCTATCATGTCGGTGGCATGACCGTAACGCGCTGCCGTGTTCGAGCTGAGCATCACTCTGCCCTTCCTGTCGATCGGCGTCGACAGTATGTTGGCAACGCCCGCGTCCCAGTTCCCCGACGTGTTGTAGCTCCTTATCCGTCTCACGCCAGTGCTCTCGTCATAGCTGTAGCCTCTCACCAGAGCGTTGGTCGTCAGATTGTAGTCGGCCACTATGCTCTCCATCCACCGCTTCCCGGTCGGTTTCCGGTCGTAACGCAGATTCCATTTCCATGTCTGTTCGTTCTTCAGATCCGGTGCGCCCTCATATATGAACAGCGGATCGGCCGTGTTCGGCATATCTATCAGATACTCCATCTGCGGCAGCTTTTCGCTTGCATAAAAATTGAAACTGATCTTGTGCGGTGCCTGCTTGAAGAAGCCGCTTCCGCTCGTTTCTCCGATATACAGCGTGAAGGTTGTCCAGTCATCATAATAGCTTCTCGAGTTTCTCGTGATATGGAAATGCTGTCCCCCCTGGGTGTAGTCAAGCGACTGATGGCTGAACTTCACCGAGGGCCCGAATCCTATACTCCATTTTTCACCGTTGAAGGTCATCCTGAAGCCTCCTCTGTGCTGATCTGTCCTGTGGGTGCCCTCATAGCTGTTGCCGCTGTCAAAGGCGCTCTGATAGTCTCCCGGCAACACACCGAATATCCCGTTGTCCTCCAGCCGGTCAAGCGCATACAGATACGAGTTCTTAACCCTGTGCTCATGGTCATAGAAATACAGTGGCGTGATATTGCCCGACGTCAGCACGAAGGAGTATTGGTTCTCATTATGCAGTTTGAAGCTGTGCGCCGGATTATTTTTCGCATACTGCGAAAGCCGGTAGGCCGGTGCCGCATCTCTTCCGTAGTTGATTACCTGGTCGTTATATCTCACGGGTTCTGAATTATCATACCTGACCGACACGTATGTAGAAGCATCGTCGCTGCTCTTCGGCATCTTGTAGATCACTCCTATCGAACCATCCACGTTATAGTTCTTACCCGACGTCGAGTCTGTCTGCAGATTTCTGTTTACCAGTTCCCGTAGCGGCGCGCTCGATGTTGAATATATATCCTCTATCATCTCCCGCGTCACGTTCTGCTGCGATTCGTTGAACGTCGCCGATACTACCCCGTTCCGGTTGTTCTGGTTACTGTACGACCCATACACGTCCCCGATTATCATCACTCTCTTTTTCTGTATTATCACATTGTGGCGTGTCGACATCAGAAGGTTCCTCGACCGGATGCTTTTATACGCATAGTTGTAGCTCGCCGGCATCAGCGTCGTCAGGTTCGTCACCGTCTCATCATCCAGACTGCTGTGCCTTATTGCAGCATTGCCCTGGCCCCTGAGACTGTTGTCCGGTTTCGAGTAACTATAGTCTACCCCTGCCAGTTTCTCGCGCAGCGTGCCCGACTGCATGTCCTCGGGCGTCCAGCTCGAGTTTCGTCCCGGTGTCCGCTTGTCGTTCAGGTTGTTGATATTGCCATATACCATTACCTGCGACGTATTGTTATATTTCATCCCGAACAGACGTCCCATGTAGCGTCCTCTCGAGCCGTAGCCCGCTTCTAAGTTCCCTACATAACCGTTGTCATACTCCTTCTTTAGCTTCACGTCCATCACATACTGGCTGTCGCCATCATCACGCCCCAGAAACTCACTGCGATCGCTCAGCTTGTCATACACCGCGACATTCTTCACCGTATATGCCCCTAAATTTTCAAGCAGAAGCTTATTGTTTTCGCCCATGAATTCCTTGCCGTTCAGCATCAGGCTCTCCACGAATTTGCCGTTCACGAATATCCGCCCGTCATCCTTCAGCTCAACACCAGGCAGTTGCTCGATCAGCGCGTCGAGCATCGACCCCTCCGCGAGCTGAAATGCGTCGGCGTTATACACCAGCGTGTCTCCCTTGTTGAAAAACTTTACCTTCGTCGCCGTTACCGTTACCTCGCCCAGTTTTCGCGGCTCCTTTCTCATTATGATATCTGGTATCTGACGGATTGCCTCTCTCGACCCTATGTTATCGAGCGTCAGCATCCTGTACACTGTCTCATAGCCCGGATATGTCACTTCCAGTGTATATTGCGCTTTTCTGCGCGGCAGCTTCAGAGTGAACTTCGCCGTCTCTGTAGGCTTGTTAAAGAGATACATCTTCCCGTCTGCCTTCGCCGAGTCAATGACCGCTCCTGCCGAGTCGAGCACATACACCATTGCTCCTTGCAGTCGCAGATTCAGCAGTGAATCCCTCACATGGCCCTCTATACCTATCTTTCCTTCGTTCTTGGCATTGGCCGGCATAAGGAATACCGCGCTCAGCATCAATACGAACATCACAGCAAGAATTTTTTTCATCGCTATTTCAATTTAAGGTTTATACTGATCTTTTCTTATTAGACGTTAGTCGCCCGCTATCTGTTACAGATTTTCTATATTTTTTTGATTTTTTCCGGCTCTCTCTTCTCGTTCCTTTTCTGGATCACTTTATAGTGCTCCCACAGATAATCTTTCAGGTTTCTCACGTTAAGCGGACACGCGTTCCGCGTCCCGCTTCGTTCATCTACCAATCGAGTGTGTGGGCAGCCCCCCGGACATATCGGCAGCATGATGCACTCCTTGCATGTCTCGTCTTCAAACTGATCCGCTCCTGCAAGGTAGTCATACAGCACCCGTTCGTTTGTGACTCCCTCTTTCAACGTGCCGTAGACCATTTCCGGTTTTCCCACATCGTTCCAGCATTTATACAACTCTCCTTCCGGGCCGATCACCACCGTGCTCCTGCTTCTTACCGAGCACTCCGCTCTGCTCGCATCCGGATAAAACCTGTTATAGTCAAGCCCGTATTCCCTCGATAGGTTTTTCATATATGCGAATCGCTCGTCTATGTTCAGCATACACGGCACCTGCTCCCTGGCGTCCACATCGCGCACGAATGCCGGATAGACCCTCACATTTTTCCATCTGCGTCCCATCAGGCTATACACATCCATGAATGCCGCGAAATTCGTCTTGTCGATATTCACTCTGATGCTGATAGCCACATTCGGCGCCACTTCGGCACATTTCTCTATGTTGCTGTATATCCTGTCGAAGGTTCCGCCTCCGTTTTTCAGATACCGCCGGCTGTCGTGCCGCTCTTTCGTGCCGTCAAGGGTTATCTGTATGCTTTTTATCTTCAGTTCTTCAAGCTGTCGCGCGACCCCTTCTGTCAGCAGATACCCGTTGCTTATCATATTGGCGCTGTATGCGATTCCCGTATCGAGAATCCTCTTTGTCAGCGACCGTATCCGCTTGAATTCAAGCAGTGGCTCCCCTCCGAACCATGTCACTCCTATCCGCTTTGGCTCGCTTTTCCTTATCAGCTCTATTATTCTCTCTTCCGTCTCGTCGTCCATCCTCACCGCTCTTTTCCCCTCCTCGAAGCAGTACGGACACGCGAAGTTGCACCCCAACGTCGGATTCAGCGTCAGGTGCAGCCCTCCGCTTTGAAATCTTCTTGCCGTGTTGGCATATCTTATCTTTCTTATCTCAAATCGGTCATCCTCCACTATTGCTTTCATCCTTTTCAGGTTCTCTTCAAGAGCCGGATTCTCGATCCTTACCTCTTCTCCCGCCTTGAATCCCGAAAGATAGCGATACAGATTCTCCGACAAACTCACAAACGAGTTCGTCAGAGAATTATAAAACAGATACATCCCATCTCTTTCAAAGAGATAGTTATATTTCGACCATTTCATAGTACTTATACGACACAAAAAAATATACGTAAATTCTGTATCCTAAAATGATTTATTTTTAGTATTTTGATACGAGATTACGTATATACCTTCCCAAATTATGGATTGAAAGAACCGCAGTAAAAGTCACCGCCACATGCGCCTTTATCTTTACACGGACTATTAGGCAAATAGTCTTCACAGTGGCCACCTACAGTGTAAACCTTACAGTTGAATCCTCCAAGTAGTGCGTCCTGCTCCTGCTCACTGAGCATGTTGTACAAAGTTGGGAGTTCGATAAAGTTAAAATCTTGTTTACTCATATTTACAAGGTTTTAATGATTAGTATTATGGTTGATTATCACTGGTTCGACAAATGGTCTCGGCAAGAAGCCAGTCATCTTTTTCATCTATCTCCATGCCGCTCAGAGCGCTCGTCTCTATCGGCTTGATGCGGCCCGACAGTAGTAGCCCGCTCTGCCGCAGTGCCTCTATCCGCGTTGCGTGAAACGCTCCCGCCTCCAGCAGAATTCCGCAATAATCCTGACGCCTCGGTTTGGCGTCAAGCCGATAGCTCAGCGGCTCGCCACGGTCGCTCCATGCGAATTTCTTCACCCTCTGGCAAGCCACATAGCTGTCATGCTTCCCGACGGCCATCTCCTGCTGCAGGTGCCTGAAATCCTCGACCGACGTAAACGGCGACGTCGCCTGAACCAATAC
>JAAVDO010000019.1 GCA_014801735.1 Bacteroides sp.
AGCTGCGGATGATATGCGAGAAGATGGCTGTTATGGAAAAAATCATTGAGCGCTTCAACGCTGGAGATATGCCTGAGAGGACCAGAAAGGATTGCAAGCCGCTGCTGGAACATGACAGGCTGATGTCGGAAACCGTTTATTCTCTTTGCAGAATGGAGGGTAGCAGCGGGATGCACAAAGTGACGCAGACTGTAGATGAGTTAATAAATAAACTGAAAGACAAGGAGTATCTGGAAAAATACGTGCGGGCAGTGGATGTGATGAACAACAACTGGCTGAAGGAGACACTTACCGAACTGGATATGAAGCCGGCGGAGATAGAGCTGATAACGTATCTGTATATCGGCCTGACGCCGGAAGCCATAGCGCGGCTGATGGAGAAGAAAAATACGCTGAACGTGAACACGGCAAAATCAAAGTTACGAAAGCGACTGCTGAATAAAGCGCCGGAACGAAGACAGGATTTCTGCCGCTTTCTGAACATGCGTAAAGGCGGGGAGAATTAGTGGAAGTGATACGACCGAGGCCAGGGATTGGGTGATTAATAAGCAGATTCCCTGTTTCAAATGTTAAAAACATAGAACGCGACAAGCATAAAGCGCACACCTAAGCCATTGATTTCCAACAATAAGAGCAACTGGAAACAATTTATGTTTTATTAACATGTTTCTTACGTTGATAATCAGCATATTGCAAGACGACTGGAAACATGTTAAATGTCTATGAAACTGCACAAGGATCTGAGAAAGGGATGTATTTTTGCGTTTGAAACCAACCACATACATTTAAGCAATGAAAACTATCATCTCACTGATTATAGCATTTGGCATATTGGCAGGACTTCCTTCGGCTACCTGGGCCGAGGATAAGAAGCCCTCAAAGATTCAATTGAAGCCAAAGGAAGGCACGACAAAAAAGGAGCCTCAAATGCCGGCATATATACCCTTATATTGCACTGTGGCCGGGGGCATTGTAACTGTCTACTGCGAATATGACGCAATGGGCGTCGTGACAGTGACCGATGCCGAAAGCGGCTCGCTGATCGCCTCTGCCTCAGGTATGCTCGGCGAGGGCATTATGATAATGCTTCCGGCAGACCGGGGCGCTGTGAGAATCGAGGTGGAGATGAACGGCACGACCTATTACGCCGTGATCTGAAACATTGACCTTGGATATCAAAAAAATTTTTATGAACGTCTGTGTAACATTCTAACTTAAGGCGATAACTATGAGAAGACTCTTTTGGTTTATGACAATCATGACAATGATTTCGTTAACTATAGTCAGTTGTCAGGAAAGTTCTGATGATCTAATCACCGAGTCAGTAAAGCTCGAGCCAATAAATGCTATAGTAAAAGGTACGGTAGGTGATTACCACGGAATTCGGGTTTTACACGTTTCGGAGTGCGACAAAAAATGGTGGGCAGATAGCTTGGATTACATATTCCTTCAGAGTGATGAATTGGGTAAATTTGATATAAATAAGTCGATTACTGCTCAGTTGTCCGGATATGTTCCTTATCCGTTCCGTACAGAAGGTGATAGCCTCTTCTACTATGTAAGGATCTCTGATATCTTAAATCAAGAACAACACAGGAAATGAAACAGGATTGTGCAGAGTTTGAACCATTGGCAGAACCAACCCTTATGGCAAGCCGATCATCTTTCAGTAGCTTAACCCCTTTGGTTGTAAATGTCTATGTTCACTTTATGAAAGATATAAACGGGGGTTCAACTTCAGGTTCATCTCTCGCCTCTGCACAACAGATTGTAAAAGACCTTAATAAGGCTTTTTCAGGCACAAAGATCAGTTTCTGGCTTAAAGGATACAATAACCTTTCCTTAAATTATTCAACCTTTTCAAACAATGATAAGAATGAGCTGGTTAAACTCTTCAATCAGGATAGTCACAGCGACTGTATTGATATGTACATGTTATCCAGGACTCCAGATAAGGATATTAAAGACGGAACCGAAACTGTAGGCGGTACTATAGCTACGTCATATCCCACATCACTTTCAATTAAACATAACAACAGATTTCCAGACTGCCACATCGGCACCTGCCCTTCACTTTGTATGGCCCTGGGGAGATTCTTCTGTTGGCTGGTACTATGGTACAGAATGGGAGGTAAAGAATAAACCTTATACTTTTAAAGGTAGTAAGGTTAAGTTACTAATAGACATCCACCCGAAATGATGCCAGATTTTTTTGGCGAAGAAGTACGTTAGTTTAATTATTATTCCATGATGTGGCAATAGCCTTAGACGAGAAAATTAAGAAAAAACTTTTGGCGTTTACTAAAGCTGTTGTTTATAAACTATTACCTATGAAAAAGAATCTTTTTGTTTACGGATTAGTGTTGATGCTTCTGCTTGCCACGGGCACGGCGGAGGTCGGAGGCGAGGAAAAGCCGCGCGTGTTTGTGGAGATGGCCGGCGGAGTAGGTACGGACTATGTCAAATATTTCATTAGCCAGGAGGGAATCCGTGAGATAAACAAAACGAGCAGCTACGGGATGTGGTCGCCGTCGGTAGGTCTGCAGTTGGACGACCGCTGGGCGATAGGCGCCAGGATGACGTTTGAGACAGGGGGCGACTGGCTGACCACCAAATATACCATCACGACTCTATACGGTCAGTATGCCTTTCTGCGCGGCGAGCGCTGGAGCGTCTTCGCTGAGGGAAAGGGATCGCTCTACCACGTTCATTATTACGGCAAAAAGGGCGGCGAAATAGGCGTGTCGCTCGGCGGCAAGTATGATGTGACGCGCAATCTGGGGATTGTGGTTCACTACGTCTATGCCGGCTTGGAGGTCGGAAAAGACAAAGTGCTTTCCTCGCCCGGCGGCTGCATCGGTAAGCGGCGTGCCATGCTCGATTTCAGCCCCAGGCGTCTGCAGTTGGGATTACGATATACTTTCTGATACAGGGATTCCCCGGCGCGGCGGTGACTGCGTCGGGTGCTTTTTCGGTGGGATGCGGGTCTTGGGACCCGCGAGTTTATGTGACGACCCGCTTTGCGGGTCTGAATTACGAGGGGATGGGCTGATGTGCACGGGTCTTCGACGCCGTGCCTATTGTTGCACGACCGCGCTTCGCGGGTCTTTTTGAGATGGGGTCTTTGGTGGAGGGCCATCCGGGCGCTCGCCGGCTGGGGACAGCCGGCGATTCCATACCGGGGCGGGCGGGTCGTTGGCGGGGGCAAACATGATGGTTTCCGTTGACTGGGAAGACGTCGGCTCCACGCTCAAGGCGAGGCTCAGCCTGGCAGGGCCTGCGGATCATTGCGCGGGCGATGTGGCGCGGTTGTGGCGGCGGACTATGATGATTGAGACGAGGGTGCAGCCGGCGAGCATCCAGGGGTAGTAGAGGTATGGCCAGGGGGCGGCGGGCGATATGCCGGCGAGGGCTGTGGCCATGAGGGTCTGCGCACCGTAGGGGATGAGGCACTGGGCTATGCACGAGGCTGTGTCGAGCAGGCTGGCGCTCTTGCGCGGCTCTACGCCGTAGCGGTGGCTGATGTCGGCGGCGAGCTCGCCCACGGTGATGATGGCGACGGTATTGTTGGCGGTGCAGAGATCGACGGCGCCGGCCAGGGCTGCGATACAGGCCTGGGCGCCGCGGCTGCCGCGTATGCTGCGTGTCATTACGTGCAACAGGAAGCTGAATCCTCCGGCAGCCTTGATCATACCGACAATGCCGGCCGAAAGCAGGGTTATCACTATCAGGTCGCCCATGCCGGCGATGCCATCGCCCATCAGACGGAACATGGCCGTGAGATCCATTCCGCGGATCACACCTGTGCATAGGGCCGCTGCGATGCCCGTTGTAAGTACTGTTAGCACATTGACGCCGCTCACGGCAAGTAGGATTATCAGCAGATAGGGAAGGGTGAGCCACCAGGGAGCTACGCCGTCAGCAGCGGCGTTCACTGCGGCACTGCCTCCGTCGGCGCCGATCAGAACATAAAGGGCCAGGGTGAGCAGCGCGGCGGGAAGTACTATCATCACGTTGGCTCGGAATTTGTCGGCCATCCGGCAGCCCTGTGTGCGCGTGGCGGCTATGGTTGTGTCTGAAATGAAACTCAGGTTGTCACCGAAGAATGCTCCGCCGAGCACCACAGCCACCATGAGTGGCACGCCCGACCCGCCATCCATGTTGCGGGCGATCTCTACGGCGAGTGGAGTCACGGCAACAACGGTGCCTACCGAAGTCCCGATAGCCAGCGACACGAGACACGAGGCGGTGAAGATGGCCGGCAGGATAAGCCACGAGGGAAAAAGCTGAAGGGCCAGGGCAACCGTAGCCTCTACTGCGCCCGTACCTTTTGCTACTGCGGCGAAGGCTCCGGCAAGGATAAATATCCAGATCATGTAGAGAATGTCGCTGTGGGCGGCCGAACGCGAGAAAATCTCAACACGCTGACGCAGGTTGCCCTCGCGGCTCACCACTACGCTCCACACTGCGGCAAACACCAGGGCCACGGCGATTGGCATGCTGTAGAAATCGCCGGCACTAAGCGACACGGCCAGATAGATTCCCAGAAATACTATGACCGGCGAGAGAGCCATTATTCCGCTCATTGCGTCTGTTTTCGGGGCGCCGGCTTTTCTCATCTGTGACATGGGTGACTGATTATTGAAAAAACCGGAGCGGACAATCGCTGCCCACTCCGGTATGATGAAGAAGTATATTTGTCTGTTTATGATTTTACAATCATGCGCGTGAGGGCTTTCTGCCCTTTACCACATTCTTATTCTTGCTGTTGCGGCGCGAATCGGTGAGATAAGCCACCGGTGCGGCGATGAATATGGTAGCAAGTGTACCGATAACTACGCCGAAGATCATGGCGAATGTGAACGAACGGATAGCGTCGCCACCGAGAATGAAAATGCAGAGAAGCACGAGCAGGGTCGATGCGGAAGTCATCACCGTACGGCTCAGGGTCGAGTTGATCGAATTGTTGATGTTGGTGAAGAAATCCTGCTTCGGATACAGGGCTACGTTCTCACGCACGCGGTCGAACACCACCACGGTATCATTGATCTGATAACCGATCACGGTAAGGATTGCGGCGATAAACGACTGGTCAATCTCCATTGCAAACGGGAATACTCCCCAGAAGATGCTGTAGAAACCTACGATCGAGAACGCTGTGAAAGCTACGGCGGCGAGAGCACCGACAGAGAATGCAATGTTATGGAAACGGATCAGGATATAGAGGAACATCGCTGCCAGAGCCAGGATAACGGCTATGTAGGCGTCGGTACGCATATCGTTGGCCACGGTAGGACCTACCTTCTGCGACGACATGATACCGATATTCTCGTTAGTTGTCGAGAAGTCGCTCATCGGCATATCACCGATCTCGCTCTTGAGTCCCGTATAGAGAATCTCCATGATCTCGTTGTCAACATTCTCGTCGTCTGAATCGATCTTATAGTTGGTCGAGATACGGACCTTGGTGTCATCATCGATAGTGATCACGCTCACCTGAGCTCCCTCGAACAACGGAGCGAGCTGCTGCTGGAGCTCGTGAGTCTTGACGCTGTGGTCGAACTGAACCACATAGTTACGGCCACCCGAGAAGTCGATACCCTGATTCAGGCCGCGGAACAGCAGGAATCCGATAACGATCAGCACGAACACGCCGGCGATAGTGAAGCTGGTCTTGCGGGCACCCAGGAAGTTAAAGTGGGTGTTGGTAAACATCTTCTTCGACAGCGAGGTGGAGAAGGTGAGGTTTTTGAAGGCCTTGGTGTTGGCACAGAGGATGTAGACCAGACGGGTCAGATATACAGCAGTAAAGAACGAGCAGATGATACCGATGATAAGCGTTGTGGCAAAACCCTTGATAGGTCCTGTGCCGAACAGCAGCAGAATCACACCCGTGATGATCGAGGTAAGGTTAGAGTCGAAGATCGCCGAGAATGCGTTGCTGTAGCCTTCGTCGATAGCGGTGCGTACGGTCTTGCCGGCGCGAAGCTCTTCTTTGGCACGCTCATAGATAAGCACGTTGGCGTCAACAGCCATACCCAGCGCGAGCACGATACCGGCGATACCCGACAGTGTCAGCACAGCCTGGAACGATGCCAGAATACCGAACGTGAAGAAGATGTTGAAGATAAGGGCCAGGTTGGCGATAAGGCCCGGAATGATGCCGTAGAAGGCACACATGAAGATCATGAGGAGCACGAGAGCCACAATAAACGACCACACGCCGTCTTCGATAGCCTGCTGACCCAGCGAAGGACCGATCACGGTGTCGCTGATGATGTCTACCTTTGCTGCCATCTTACCCGACTTGAGCACGTTTGCAAGGTCTTTTGCCTCGTCGGTGGTGAAGTTACCGGTGATCGACGAACGGCCGCCCTCGATAGCATTCTGAACCACGGGTGCGCTGTAAACCTGGTCGTCGAGCACGATAGCCACCTGCTTCTGAATGTTGGCTGCTGTCACGCGGCCCCACTGCTTGGCGGCATCGGGCTTCATGGTCATCGAAACGTAGTTGCCGCCCTGCATGTTGTCAAACTCGGCGGTGGCGTTGGTTACAACGTCGCCGCTCAGGGCTGCCTTGCCGGCGGTGGTGCGCAGACCTACCAGCGTATAGAGATCCACCTTGCGGGTGCGTCCGGTAGCGGTGTCGGTCATTTCCACAGTCTCGGGCTTAACCTCCCAGGCGAGCTTCAGGTTGTTCGGAAGAATGCGCTTTGCAGCGGGCGAGGCAAGCAGCGAGTCGATGGCGGCGCGCTGTATGTTGGTGGCCATGCCGACAACGATGGGATTGTTCTGGCCGCCTACCTGAAGGAAATGGGCAAACAGGCCCTGACCGGCGTTCACTGAGTCGGTGGCAATGGTGCGGTCAAGCTCGGAGAGCGCGTTGGCATATTCCTGCAGGGGGTATGTCTCATAGAATTCCAGATTTGCGCTCGACTTGAGGAGCTCGCGCACGCGGTCGTGCTCTTTCACGCCGGGAAGTTCCAGAAGGATCTGGCCATCCTTTTCGAGTTCCTGAATGTTGGGAGCCACAACGCCAAACTGGTCGATACGGTTGCGAAGCACGTTGGTCGAGCTGCTCACGCGGTCTTTCACTTCCTGCTTCAGAGCCGATTCGATAGCATCCTGCGAGTCGCCGCGCTTGGTCTGTTCGCGGAACACCACGGTGAGGTCGCCGCTCGGATCAAGTTTCTTATACTCACGGCAGAACACCGACACATAGTCGTTGGTCTTCGTAACCTTCACTACTGAGTCGGTAGCCTGGATGGCACGCTCGAAATAGGGATTGCCGTCGGCGTTGGCCATTGAGCGGAGAATGTCGGGAACGCTCACCTGAAGGGTCACGTTCATACCGCCCTTGAGGTCGAGGCCCAGGCCTACTCCCAGTTTCTGAACTTCATTGAAAGTATAGCCCATATACACCGGCTCTTTGCCGATCGAGTCGATATAACTCTTATAGGCCATTCGATACGCGTCGGATTTCGTGTCGCCGCTACCGGCCACCTGAGCTGCGTATGCCTCGGCCTTGGCCTCGTGGTGGTTGGTCACCAGCGTAAACGAGAGGTAGAAGAGGCAAATGAGCACCAGGAAGATGGCAATGATACCGGCCACTACGCTTCCTAATTTTCCTTTGCTTTGCATGTAAAGATTGGTATGGGGTTATGGTTAAATATTTGTTTCGTTTTGAGCTCCGCGAACACCAAAACACCACCCTGACGGCGGCGTCCGGTAAATCATGGTTTTTCAGCTTGCAAATATAGCACAATTTTTTGGCTTTATACGCTTGATTGACTCCAATATTCTCTTTTATCCGTCTTTATCTGGCTTTTTTTCACCAAAACACATTATCTTTGCCCCATGAAATCCATTTCTTCACCAAAAAGTGTTCTGATAGTGGGCGCCGGAGGTTTCATCGGCGGCTTTCTTGCCCGTGAGGCCCTTGCCCGCGGTTTCAGAGTATGGGCCGGCGTCAGGCCCACAACTTCGCGCAGGTTTCTTACTGACCCTGCGCTACGCTTCATTGTGTTCGACGATTTCGAATCGCATCAGGCCATAGCGGCGGCCCTGCGGAGCGTCCTCCCCGAAGGTCAGGGGTTCGACTACATTGTCTACAATCTGGGAGCGACAAAGTGTACGAACTTCGCCGATTTCAACCGTATCAACTTCGGCTATCTCCGCAACTTCGTGCGCGCCCTTGAGCTCAACGATATGCACCCCGAGCGTCTGCTCTATATGAGCAGCCTCTCTGCGCTCGGCAAGGGCGACGAGAAAGGCTACACGCCCATGTCGGGCTCTATGGTGCCCGACCCCGACACACGTTATGGTCTGTCCAAGGTGAAAGCCGAGATGCTGCTCGAAATGACGCCTTGGCTCCGTTGGACTATTCTGCGCCCCACCGGCGTCTACGGGCCCCATGAGCAAGACTATCTGATGATGATAAAGGCTATCGAGCACCACTTCGATTTTGGCGTCGGTTTCCGTAAACAGATGCTCACTTTCATCTATGTCGAAGATCTGGCCCGTGCCGTCTTCGATGCTGTCACATCTCCCGCCACCTTGCGCAAGAAATATATCATCTCCGAACCCCGTGCATATACACAATCCGAATTTCGTAAAATTGTGGCCCGACAGCTCGGGGTGAAATGCGTCATACCCCTCAGGCTGCCGCTATGGATCACGTATGTCGCATCGTTCGTCGCCGAGAAATACGGCGTGGCTACCCTTAGGCCATCCACTCTCAATCGCGACAAATTTCGTATAATGAAGCAGCGCAACTGGAACTGCGATATTTCCGATGCAGTCCGCGATTTCAATTTCTCTCCGCGCGTTGACCTCGCTACCGGCCTCCGCTACACTATCGACTCTTATCACGCCCTAAAGGCTGAATCCTGACAACTGGTTTACCTCCAAATATCGAACCGGCTTCCATGCGTCTCGCATAGAAGCCGGTTCTTGTCTTTTAACCAATCAATCTATCTAATACCAATCATTATACCAATCTTTTCTTTTGCGTGTGTGTCTGTCGGAATATCGGGGCTCAGCCCTTTCGTCTTCCGACACTGCAAAATTACATCACTTTCATCAAATACAACACCGCCATGTATTAATGAAAGTTAAAACCATTACACCGTTGTTACACGTCAGATCAACCTACTGATCCACCATACTTTATCGCTCTGAGCTTCTAACTGCTCCAACTCAATTATCCAGAATGTCAAAGATCTCTATTTGCTATCTATCTCCACGGGCTGATCTCCCCGTGAACTATCGAGCGTTTATTGCGCCCCTCAGGCCGCTTGCCCGTTTGCATTGCAAAGTTACTTACACCTCCACTCCCCGTGGTGCGCACCTGCCCCTAACGTCAACTCCATTCACAAAAACCTCCCATCAGCTCACGTCTGCGAATACCATCAAAAAAAATCGAACCGGCTCCAATGCGTCTCGCACAGAAGCCGGTTCTTGTCTTTTAACCAATCAATCTATCAATTTATACCAATCATTATACCAATCTATCATTTGCGTGTGTGTCCGTCGGAATCATCGGGACTCGGCCCTTTCCTCTTCCGACACTGCAAAATTACATCACTTTCACTACATACAACACCTTCCCGCATTAATGAAAGTTAAAACCGTTACACCATTGTTACACCGCCTCCAGATCAATATTACTCACGTTCCTGTTCGCCTGTCACCCCGAATAAAGCCCGTAATCCGACGATACATGCCCGGAGGTAAAATCCCTCCATCCGCCCGCAGATAAAGCGACACGCGCATCCCGGCACACAATTCCGCTATCTCTGCCGCTATATGTCCCAGCGATGCCACACACCATTCATACAGCTCAGTTTGCTCAGTTAATTTCCCTTATCTAATTTCCCTTATCATACTCTGATCCCCCCTGCGCACGTTTGCGCATCCAAAAGATGTCGACATAATCGCTCCACCCGTGAGAAGTCAA